>NZ_FNKE01000001.1:0-1308859 GCF_900101445.1 Streptococcus equinus
GGGCGCATAGCTCAGCTGGTTAGAGCGCACGCCTGATAAGCGTGAGGTCGGTGGTTCGAGTCCACTTGTGCCCATTTATTAATATGGTCCGTTGGTCAAGGGGTTAAGACACCGCCTTTTCACGGCGGTAACACGGGTTCGAATCCCGTACGGACTATTTTATTTATTTTTGTTTAAAAGGTTTAAAAAAGAAGGCGAAAGCCTTCTTTTTTAGTCTAGTTCATGTGGTAATAGAAGTGTTTCGGTTCCTGATTGATCAATCAGATAGACAATATTTGGAAAGAATGGGTCATACGGGTAATTGTAGTCAAAAGCAATAGCGGTTTTCTGTTTTTGATTTTGGTAGCAAATCGTTAATTTTCCTTTTTTCTCAGTTAAGCGAAAGCTGATGATTGACTCTAGTGGGATAACACCTTTTAGGTAGTTGTCTAAGATATCCCAGAAGGTATCAATGATTTCATGTGGAAGGCTTGTTGCTACGCCAAAACTGGCGTATCTTTCTTTACTGATTTCAAATGCCATATAAATCTTCCTTTCTTTAGCGTAAAAGCACCCCTATTGGAGTGCTCGCAACTTTAACGATTCTTAAGTTCAAGATAACGTTTGTACCAAATATTAATATAGGCTTCTGAGAATGGTCCTTTTCCGTTGTTGATCCAGTCAACAAGGATTTTGACATTCTCTTTTAAAATAAAATCAATGTCTGGAGAGTAGCCCATTTCTGCTTTGTGTATTTCGTACTCGTCGACGTCAAGTAGTCTTTTTTCACCGTCTGCAAAGACTTTGACATCCAAGTCGTAATCGATATACTTAAGAGCTTCTTCATCCATGACGTATGGACTAGCAAGATTGCAGTAGTATGAAACACCGTTATCTCTTATCATCGCAATGATATTAAACCAGTATTTTTTATGGAAATAAACAATGGCTGGTTCTCGCGTAACCCAACGTCTCCCATCACTTTCTGTTACTAGTGTGTGATCGTTAACTCCTATAACAGCATTGTCTGTTGTTTTTAGTACCATAGTGTCGCGCCATGTTCGGTGCAAACTACCATCATGCTTATAACTTTGAATTGTAATAAAGTCGCCTTCCTTAGGTAATTTCATGCCTTACCAACTTTCTACAATTAAACTTATCTGTTATAGTTTATCATAATTTTCTGAAAAAGGACACTTAGAAATGCAATTTATTTCACAAATAATCTCTAAGAGCACTCTTAATGTCATCATATGAAAAGCCTTTTCGAGCAAGAGCTTGCGTTAATCGTTGATTTAATTCATATCCTTCGTATTTTTTACTAAATTTTCGATATTGTTTATCAAGTTCTTTATTTAAAAGTTCGAATTCTTGTTCTTCATCTTTTTCGATGTCAAGTGTTTCAAAGGCATCTTTTGCTTCTGTGTATGAGAAACCTTTGTTCATCATATTTTGGATGATTTTATCTTTAAGCGTTTTTGTTGAGAGCTTGTTTTGATATTTTCGTAAAAGTTTTTGAGCAGTTTTTTCAGCTAGGTCTGAAAAGTCTAATTGAGCTAATTTTTGGTCAATAAGCTGAGCATCAACTCCTTTTTGAAGTAATTTTTGTTTTAAAACGAAGCCACCTTTGTCTCCTGATGATAGATTTTGAGATAAATAGGTTTCTACATATTGAGAGTCGTTAATCCAGTTTTCTGTTTTGAGGTTTTCAATGATTTCTGGGATATATTGGCTATCAATTTCATGCTTTTCCAAGTATTTTTTGACTTCATCTGCGGTACGTTGCTTGAAAGAAATTTGGTAAAGTGCCAAGTTTTTACCGTATGAAAATTGAGCGTATCTTTGAATATCTTTTAAGGTTGTTTCGTCAATTTCCATATTTTTACTTAACATAAAGTGAACAATAGTGTCTTCTGTTACGTAAAGTTTATCTTTTTCGTCAATTTCTAAAAGATATAGCCTTTTTTTCTTTTCGATTTTAGTGATTTTCATACATTCATTATAACAAAAATGTTAAAATAGTAGTGATTAAAGTGTAGGGAGGTGATATGGTGAAAGGTAGTAAAATCGTTGATTTAGATGAATACCGCATGCTTAAAGCTTTAGACGATGAGCTTGAAGAGTTTCCGTTTGATGATGACTTTTTAGAAGATGAAGAAGATGAGCTAGACTCTGAAAATTGGAATTTATTTGAGGATTTAGCAGAACTTAGAAAGCGTGTGGATTATTACCAAGAGCTTCATGAGAAGGGTGAGATTTCAGAGAAAGATTATTATTTTTCAAAGGTCAATCTTGGTATGCTTTATAAGCAAAATGGTCTTTATCAGAGGGCTCTTGAGCAATTTGAAGCGGTTTATGAGCTTGATTCATCGGATTTATTTGCTTGTCGTCATGAGATGATGGCATTGTATATTTTGACGTCTCAATATGATAAGGCTTTGGCTTTCTTTAAAAAGCAATCTGATGCTGAACATGATATTTTACTGGAAATTCCTTTGTTAGTTGGAGCTATTTTAGATGGTCATGATGAGATGGCTCATTATTTGATTGAAGTTTTGAGTGCTGATGTTAAGGATTTTGCTATTTTTTGTCAATCACCCGAGCTTTTGATGGATGATATTATGTCTATCGGCGCAGCTGGCATTCATCGTCCAGATAGTTTAGAAGCGGTCTATGTGGGACTTTATCGTATTTTGCCTTTACTGATGACTGCTGGAAATTATGTGCAAGCTTACTTGAATGATTATTTTTCAGAGCACAAGGCAGGTCAGGCAGAAGTTGAGTCGTTAGCCTTTTTATCAGAATACCAAATTGAAATCTTGCTGGCACATGATATTTATGATTTGCAGGATTTTCAAGTTTGGACAGAAACAGAAATTTTAGCTTTACCTCAGTTTGGTAAGGCGACTTTAGAAAAATTGAAAGAAGCAGGAGTTATATTTAGTCACTAATGAATTTGAAAGTAAAACAAAGAATTCCTTTGAAAATCAAGCGTATGGGAATCAATGGCGAAGGAATTGGATTTTATAAGAAGACTTTGGTCTTTGTCCCAGGTGCTTTGAAGGGAGAAGATATTTTTTGTCAGATTACGGCGGTTAAGCATAATTTTGCTCAGGCAAAACTTTTGACAATCAATAAGAAATCTAAGTTTCGTGTGGAACCGAAATGTCCCATTTATCAAAAATGTGGTGGTTGTCAGATTATGCACCTACGTTACGATAAGCAATTGGAGTTTAAGGATGATTTGATTGGTCAATCCTTGAAAAAATTCAAACCTGCTGGTTATGAAAATTATGAAATCAGGCACACACTTGGAATGGAAGTGCCGTATCATTACCGTGCCAAATTGCAGTTCCAAACTCGTTCTTTTAAGGGAAATGTTAAGGCGGGGCTCTTTGAGGAAGGTAGCCACCGTTTGGTTGATATCAAAGAATGTTTTGTTCAAGATGAATTAACGCAAGCTATTATTAATCGTGTGGCAGAATTGCTAGAAAAACATCAAATTCCGATTTATGATGAGCGCAAGGTAGCTGGTATTCGAACAGTAATGATTCGTAAGGCAAAGGCTACTGGACAAGTTCAGATTATTTTTATTACTAGTCGAGATGTCTTTTTAGCACCGCTTATTAAGCAATTAACGGCTGAATTTGAGGCTATTAAGGGAATCGCAGTTAACTTTAACCGTTCAAAATCAAGTGAGATTTACGGCGGAAAAACAGAGGTTATCTGGGGAGATGCTGATATTTCAGAAGAAGTTTTGGATTATCATTTCAGTCTTTCTCCGCGTGCTTTTTATCAGTTGAATCCTGAGCAAACGCAGGTCTTGTATAGTCAAGCTGTTGCTGCGCTTGATGTGACAGAAGATGACCATGTAATCGATGCTTATTGTGGTGTCGGAACAATTGGTTTTGCTTTTGCAGGTAAGGTTAAGAGTGTTCGTGGGATGGATATCATTCCTGAAGCTATCGAGGATGCTAAGAAAAATGCACAGCGTATGGGCTTTGATAATACATATTACGAAGCTGGTCGAGCCGAAGATATTATTCCTAAGTGGTACAAGGAAGGTTATCGTGCGGATGCTTTGATTGTTGACCCACCTCGTACGGGACTTGATGATAAACTTTTGGATACTATTTTGAAATACCAACCTGCTAAAATGGTTTATGTGTCATGTAATACGGCGACTTTGGCTCGTGATTTGGTTCAATTAAGTAAAGTTTACGACGTTCACTACATTCAGTCGGTGGATATGTTCCCGCATACTGCAAGAACTGAAGCAGTTGTGAAACTGGTCAAGAAATAAGAAAATGATGAAACGTAAGGGCTTCCTTACGTTTTTTAATAATCTTGAATTTGACAAGTGGTGTTATGTTTATTTTGACACTTAGCTGCTTTATCGTTATACTTAATTATTGATTATTTTTGGAGGACTTGTGAGAATGGCCATTACGATTCGCTTGGCAAGCTTAGATGACGCAAAAGCTCTTCTTGATATTTACCGTTATTATGTTGAAGAAACAGCTATTACTTTTGAATATGATATGCCGACTTTAGAGGAATTTACGGGCCGTATGCGCTCAATCATGGCTTTTTATCCTTATCTTGTGGCAGAAGAAGATGGCAAGATTCTAGGCTATGCTTATGCTTCTAAATTCCATCCTAGAGCTGCTTATGCTTGGTCAGCAGAAGCGACAGTTTATCTGGATAAGGTTGCGCGTGGTAAGGGCGTTGGACGTCAGATTTATGGGAAACTAGAAGATTATTTAACCCAAATGGGCATCCTTAATCTCAATGCTTGTATTGCTTCAACGGATGTTGAAGATGCCTACCTGACAAATGGAAGTGAGAAGTTCCATCGTGCTCTTGGGTATCAATTGGTGGGAAAATTTCATGATTCGGGTTATAAATTTAACCGTTGGTATGACATGATTTGGATGGAAAAATTGTTGGGTAAGCATGGAGCAGATGTTGCACCGGTCAAATCAATTCATGAGATTATAAAAAAACTCTGAGACGTAGTCTCAGAGTTTTCTATTTTTATTCAGTAACGGCTTCTTGAGCAAGGCTTTCTTGTCCTTGACTCTTCTTCCAGATAATAATACCTACGAAACCTTGTGCCACCATACCTAGGTAACTAAAGGCAACGATTGGGTTTCCGATAGATAGGTAAAGGATAAAGCTAAGCAAATCGACAACTAGCCAAATGTAGTAACCATCGAGGTGTCCTTTTACCTGACGTTGTTGGGCAGTAAAGGAAAGACCATTTGTGATGGCATCTAGGACGATTTTTTGTCCGCCCATCCAGTAAGAAATAAATCCTAAGCCAAATGTCCAGAAGAAGACAGCGATAAGCACGTCTTTTAGACTGAATTTTTTATCAACGACTAATTCACCGTCATCATTGCGGCGTTTTTTCCAGTTATAGTGTCCGATAAATTCGGTTGCAAGGTAGTAGCAACTTTTGAACATTTCACCGTAAACACCTTGAATACCAGCGACTAAGATACCAGCAATATTTTGAACACCATTTGCTTTGAAGGTGTGTTGCCATTGAATCGCTAGTGTCCATGTCCCAATAAAACCAAAGATAGACATGATAATTGAGAGGACATGTAAGATGTTAAGGTCTCCTGAAAAGAGTGTCGGAATCATCCCGTATAGGGTAAATCCGAGAGAGACTAAGAAGGCAAAGATTACGAAAATCTTTTCTTTTAAGTCAAAACGATTCCAAGCGTTGTTAAATGATTCTTTAAGTGAAAGTTCTTTTTTCAAAAAATGTTAATCTCCAATTCCAATTGATTTCATTTCTTGACGGATCATTTTGTACACTTTATCCCAGTCCTCAGCTTTTGTAACATCGAGGTTGTCAGTGTTAATTTTCATTTTTGGACTGTATTGGTAATCTTCGTACCATTTTGTGTAGTGCTTGTGAAGGAGTTTGTAGTAATCTGTTAGACCATTTTCGTTATCTGGTTGTTCAAAATCACGTCCACGTTTTTTGATGTTGTTCATGATGTGGTCAAAACTACCTTCGAGGTAGATTAGCAAGTCAGGAGCTTTTTTAGGAAGTCCGTCAATTTCCTCCATCATGTTGTCTAGCAATTCCAAGTAGATATTGTATTCTTGATCGCTGATGCTTCCTTGAAGGGTATTGATGTAAGTAAATAAAGCATCTTCGTAGATTGAGCGGTCTAAGACATTGTTGTCTGCTTCGTAAGCTTCTTTGATTGATTTGAAGCGTTTGTTCAAGAAGTAAATTTGTAAAGCAAACCCGTATTTTTCAGGGTCTTCATAGTATTTATCTAAAATTGGGTTATTGTCAACAGGTTCAAAGAATGCTGTTGTGCCAAGTTCTTTGGCTAAGAGAGAAGTGTAGGTAGTTTTTCCGACTCCTATCATTCCTGCTAGAATAATCACGATGGTAATGCACCTCCAATATGCTAATTCTGTAGTATTTGTTTAAAAATGTAATGTGTAAAATGTATTTTGATAGCAAAGCTATCTGTCTAGAGTAAGGTTAGTAAATGTATGTTTGGTGAGTTATTATGGTTTGGAAATAGGTGAAACAAGTCCTCCTTTCCCAGTAAAGTATCTATATGTGACAAAGTCAAGGCCTTGTATTTGTCATAATAAATGATTTAAGCACAATATCTTGTGCCCGGATAAAATAGTAGCACTATATTTTGTGTTTGACAAGAGCAAAAACTCAATTATTTTTGACTAAAAAGTCAAAGATGGCTAAAAATCAGGCTTTAGCGTAAGCAAAAATTTTTTAAAAACTCTCAGCTAAAAAAGCTGAGAGTTTTTGAGCTTATTTGAAGACTTGTGTGGCAAAGTGTAAGGCGATACTAGCGATGCGGTCTTTTCTTTCAAGGTCAGCGTCATTTGCAAGGCTACGCGGATCCCATTTTTCGCTGTCAAGATTATCGGCAGAATAGAAAAACTGAAAATGATTAATCTGTCTAAAATTAGCCAGCGCGGCAATAGCAGAGCACTCCATATCAACAGCGATAGCACCTTGCGCCTTTCTAGCTAGCATTTTACTTTTGTTTCACGGTAAATGCCATCTGTCGACCAGACTTTGCCTTCAGTATAAGAGATGTTTTGATGGCTAAGAAAGTTTTTAAAGTGCTCACGATAAGTTGGATTAAGAGCAATTTCATTAGTAGCAGGAGCATAGTGATAGCTTGTTCCTTCGTCGCGAATAGCAGAGCTTGGAATGATAATTGAGGTTTCTTTAATGCTATTATCAAGGACGCCACAAGTTCCAAAGACAAGGAGATTTTCTGCTCCCATGGCAATGATATCTTCTAAGACGGCAACGCAGCTACTTGCCCCAACGTAGGAGTTAAAAAAGCCGATTTTTTCTCCTTGAAAGTCAAGTTCATAAATTGGAATTTCGAGATTAGCCACACTTGTTTTAGCAATCTGACGATGAGGAACTTCGGCTAAAATTCTAGCAAAGGTTGCTCTTGCAAAGCAGGTCACAACTGTTTTTGGAAATTGAGGAAGACTTGCCACGATATCGCTGGGATTGATGATGGCTCTTTTTTCTGGGTCAAATTGCGATAGAATCATAATGCATCTCCTTTATAAAGTATGTCGAAATATTTTTAATATTCTACTTTAAATAGTAGAAAAAGACAAGTTTATGTGAGAAAAAAGCTGAAGGACTCTTTTTTAGTCTCATCTGAACTTATTTTCAGAAAAATTTCTAAAAAAGGAAGGGGATTCATGGAAATCATGTTACAAATCCTTTACAAGGCTCTCATTTTTTCAAGGTTTGTGTTATAATATGACCTAGGAAATCAGACGAGAGGTATTTATGACTTACGAACAAGAATTTTTAAAAGAATTTGAAGCTTGGGTTGATTCACAAATTACAGTTAATGAGATGGCAATGGAAGCCAGCCGTAAGATTGTGGAAGAAGATAAGGATGAACGTGCTGCTGATGCTTACATCCGTTACGAAAGCAAACTTGATGCTTACCGTTATATCCAAGGCAAATTTGCTAATTATAAAGCCGGCAAAGGTTTCCACGAATTACCAGATAATCTTTTAGGGGAGAGAAATTACTAAAATGGCAAAGAAAAAGAATCGAAAAAAAGAGTACTTATTGAAATTAAAACGTGCAGGTATCATCAAAACAGCTGCAACTTCAACTGTTAAGGCTGCTGCTAACGTTGTTTCAAAAGCAACTCTTAGTTTGGAAGAATTTTCAGCGATTTCTGCCGTAGAAGGCATTCGACCAAAACTTGTTGAAACACTTTACAATGAAGGAATTAAATCAGTATCTGATTTCCAAAATTACACAGAAAAAGAAGTTTTGGCCTTTAAAGGAATTGGTCCAGCAACAGTTAATAAACTTAAAGAAAATGGCGTAGCTTTCAAAGCTTAATCCATTTGCGTTAGCTGACCAAATCTGTTAAAATAAAAACATTCAGAGGTGTCTTGAAGACCATTTGTTACAGAAAGCGGTGGCGCTGAGAAATCCGCACAAATGTCGAGGCTGGTTGCTGAAGGTTGTAACTGAATAACAAAGTTGCGAGTGCTAGTCACTCGAATGTGGGTGGTACCGCGGATTTATAAAAGTTCGTCCCTGTCGAAAGACAGGGGCGATTTTTTTATCCTAGAGTGGAGGAATTGCCATGATTAAGATACTAGGTCAGATAAACGACAATAAACTTCCTGAGGTAGAGACAGAACGTCTTTACTTGCGTCAGCGTTTGGTATCAGACGCTAAAGATATTTTTGATTATGCCAGTTTGCCAGAAGTGACTTGGCCAGCTGGTTTTCCGCCTGTTAAGAATGTGGCAGAAGAGGAGAATTACCTAGCAAACATTATGCCAAAACGCTGGAGTGAGCAGAAGATTCCAGCTGGTTACGGTATTTGTCCCAAAGGATCTGATAAAGTTATCGGCTCGATTGATTTCAATAACCGTCATGCTGATGATGTGCTTGAAATGGGTTATCTTCTTCACCCAGATTATTGGGGACAAGGGATTATGCCGGAAGCTGCGCGTGCTCTTTTAGAAGTTGGTTTTAATCTGGTTAATCTCCATAAAATCGAAATTGAATGTTATAGTTACAACAAAGCTAGCCAGCGTATTGCTGAAAAGCTTGGTTTCACTCTGGAATCACGTATCCGTGACCGTAAAGACGCACAAGGAAAACGATGCGATTTACTGCGTTACGGATTGTTAAAAAGTGAGTGGGAGGAGCTGTCAGCAGCACCTGATAAATTGAATTGATTGACTTATTGAAAAAATGTAGAAAGGACACATTATGTCAAAAGAACTTTCACCAAAATATAACCCAGCTGAAGTTGAAGCTGGTCGTTATCAAAAATGGTTAGACGAAGATGTTTTCAAGCCTTCTGGCGATAAGAAAGCACATCCGTATTCTATCGTTATTCCACCACCAAACGTAACAGGTAAACTTCACCTTGGTCACGCTTGGGACACAACTTTGCAAGATATTATCATCCGTCAAAAACGTATGCAAGGTTTCGATACTTTGTGGTTGCCAGGTATGGACCACGCTGGTATCGCAACTCAAGCAAAAGTTGAAGCACGTCTTGCTGAAGATGGTATTTCACGTTACGATCTTGGTCGTGAAAAATTCCTTGATAAAGTTTGGGAATGGAAAGATGAATACGCATCAACTATCAAACAACAATGGGGTAAAATGGGTATCTCTGTAGATTACTCACGTGAACGTTTCACCCTTGATGAAGGTTTGTCAAAAGCTGTTCGTAAAGTCTTTGTTCAACTTTACAAAAAAGGTTGGATTTACCGTGGTGAATTTATCATCAACTGGGATCCAAAAGCTCGTACAGCTCTTTCTGATATCGAAGTTATCCACAAAGATGTCGAAGGTGCTTTCTACCACATGAACTACATGTTGGAAGATGGTTCACGTAGTCTTGAAGTAGCAACAACTCGTCCTGAAACAATGTTCGGTGACGTAGCCGTTGCGGTTAACCCAAATGACGACCGTTACAAAGATTTGATTGGTAAAAATGTTATCCTTCCAATCGTTAATAAAGCTATTCCAATCGTTGGTGACGAACACGCTGACCCAGAATTCGGTACTGGTGTGGTTAAAATCACTCCTGCACACGACCCTAACGACTTCCTAGTTGGTCAACGTCACAACTTGCCACAAATCAACGTGATGAACGACGACGGTACAATGAACGAACTTGCTGGTGAATTTGCTGGTATGGATCGTTTCGAAGCTCGTAAAGCTGTCGTTAAAAAATTGGAAGAAATCGGTGCGCTTGTTGAAATCGAAAAAATGGTTCACAGCGTTGGTCACTCAGAACGTACTGGTGTGCCAGTTGAACCACGTTTGTCAACACAATGGTTCGTTAAAATGGACCAATTGGCTAAAAATGCCATTGCTAACCAAGACACTGATGACGAAGTGAAATTCTACCCACCACGTTTCAACGATACTTTCCTTCAATGGATGGAAAATGTTCACGACTGGGTTATTTCTCGTCAATTATGGTGGGGTCACCAAATCCCAGCATGGTACAATGCTGAAGGTGAAATGTATGTCGGTGAAGAAGCTCCAGAAGGTGACGGATGGACTCAAGACGAAGACGTGCTTGATACTTGGTTCAGTTCAGCGCTATGGCCATTCTCAACAATGGGTTGGCCTGATACAGAAGCAGAAGACTTCAAACGTTACTTCCCAACATCTACATTGGTAACTGGTTACGATATCATCTTCTTCTGGGTATCACGTATGATTTTCCAATCATTGGAATTCACTGGACGCCGTCCATTTGAAAACGTGCTTATCCACGGTCTTATCCGTGACGAACAAGGACGTAAAATGTCTAAATCACTTGGTAACGGTATTGACCCAATGGACGTTATCGAAAAATATGGTGCTGATGCCCTTCGTTGGTTCTTGTCAAACGGTTCTGCACCAGGTCAAGACGTTCGTTTCTCTTACGAAAAAATGGACGCTGCTTGGAACTTCATTAACAAAATTTGGAATATCTCTCGTTACATCTTGATGAATAATGAAGACCTTACACTTGACCAAGCAAGTGCAAACGTTGAAAAAGTTGCTGCTGGTACTGCTGGTAACGTGACTGACCGTTGGATCCTTCACAACTTGAACGAAACAATCGCTAAAGTCACTGAAAACTTTGATAAATTTGAATTCGGTGTAGCTGGTCACATCCTTTACAACTTCATCTGGGATGAATTTGCTGACTGGTACGTTGAATTGACTAAAGAAGTGCTTTACAGCGATAACGAAGATGAAAAAGTTATCACTCGCTCAGTTCTTCTTTACACACTTGATAAAATCCTTCGCTTGCTTCACCCAATCATGCCATTTGTAACTGAAGAAATCTTTGAACAAATTTCTGAAGGTTCAATCGTAACAGCTGAATACCCAACAGTTAACCCTGCATTTGAAAATGAAGCTGCGCACAAAGGTGTTGAAAGTCTTAAAGACCTTATCCGCGCTGTTCGTAACGCACGTAGCGAAGTGAATGTTGCTCCAAGCAAACCAATCACACTTCTTGTTAAGACAAGCGATAAAGAATTGGAAGACTTCTTCAACAGCAATGTGAACTACATCAAACGTTTCACAAACCCTGAAAAACTTGAAATTTCTTCTGATATCGAAGCACCAGAATTGGCAATGTCTAGCGTTATCACTGGCGCAGAAATCTTCTTGCCACTTGCTGACCTTCTTAACGTTGAAGAAGAATTGGCACGTCTTGACAAAGAACTTGCTAAATGGCAAAAAGAATTGGATATGGTTGCACGCAAACTTGGCAACGAAAAATTCGTCGCTAACGCTAAACCAGAAGTTGTCCAAAAAGAACGCGACAAACAAGTCGACTATCAAGCTAAATACGACGCAACTGTTGCGCGTATCGAAGACATGAAAAAATTGGTGAAATAAGTTAAGCTTTTTACAAGGATTCGTTAAGATTGCCTTAAGTAAGGAAATCTATACTATAAATAATCCTAGTTAACTTTCTTTTTCACAGATAACTACAAACAACCTAAATCCAAATAGTTATCAAACAACAGCCCCCACTTCAAGAAATTGAGGTGGGGGTTTTGGTATGTTAGTCATTATTGAATATTAGATTTGAGAGTTAGACAGAAATCTTTAAAAAAATATGAATGAATGCCCCTAAACAGTGATTTTAATAATTCTAAGCAGTATAATAAAGGAAAAAGGGATGAGAGGGATATTATGGCACAGGTTACCAAGCGGGCTTTAGAAGAGTCTTTGAAGCATTTGTTGTTAAAAAAGCCACTCACTAAGATTACTATTAAAGATATTGCAGAGGATTGTGGGATTAATCGCATGACTTTTTATTATCATTTCAAGGATATTTATGATTTGGTGGAGTGGTCTTGTGTTGAGGATGCTCAAAAAGCTTTGGGTGAAAATAGGCATTATGATAGCTGGGAAAATGGGCTTTTTGACATTTTTAAGGCAGTTAAAGAGAATAAGCCTTTTATTATGAATGTCTATCATTCTGTTAGTCGAGAACAAATCGAATGTTACCTTTATCAGTTAACTTATCAATTAATGCTTGATGTTGTTGAAGAAAAAGCTGTCGGGTTAATGGTAAGTGATAAGCAAAAAGAATTTATTGCTGATTTTTACAAGTATGCTTTGGTTGGATTAATGTTAGATTGGATAAAAAATGATATGAAAGAAAAGCCAGAAGATATCGTTGAACGGCTAGCTATTCTAGTTCATGGCAATATTGTGTCAGCTTTAAATCACTATCATCAAAAAAATAATTAATCAAAAGACTTTAAATGATAAAAAATTTATCATTTGGTCTTTTTTGTTTATTGAAGTAAAATCTTTGAATTATCTATAATGAAGGTAACAAAAAAGATGGAGGTTCTCGATATGTATTATTCAAGTGGTAATTATGAAGCGTTTGCCCATCCGTTGAAGCCAGAAGGTGTCGATCACAAATCAGCCTATATTGTAGGTGCTGGTTTGGCAGCTTTGTCTGCAGCATGCTTTTTAGTGAGAGATGCTCAAATGCCTGGTAAAAATATCCATATTCTTGAAAAAGAGCCCATTTCTGGTGGTGCTTGTGATGGTTACCAATATAGCGACATTGGTTATGTCATGCGCGGTGGTCGTGAAATGGATAATCATTTCGAGTGTATGTGGGAGCTTTTCCGCTCTATTCCATCTATTGAGACAGAAGGGGTAAGTGTTCTAGATGAGTTTTATTGGTTGAATAAAGCTGATCCAAACTACTCTCTTTGTCGAGCGACTGAAAAGCAAGGTCAAGATGCTCATACGGATAAAAAATTTGGATTGTCTGATAAAGCAGCTCTTGAAATTATGAAACTTTATTTTACGCCAGATGAAGAATTGTATAACAGAAGAATTGATGAATTCTTTGATGATGAAGTGTTTGGATCAAATTTTTGGCTATACTGGCGAACAATGTTTGCTTTTGAAAATTGGCATTCAGCCTTAGAAATGAAACGTTACCTTAAACGCTACATTAACCATATTAGTGGTTTACCAGATTTTACTGCTTTGCGTTTCACACGTTATAATCAATACGAATCAATGATTTTGCCCATGGTAAAATACCTAGAATCATTTGGAGTTGTTTTTCATTACAACACAAAGGTGATTAACGTCGAATTTGATTGTCAAAAAGATAAAAAAGTTGCTAAACGACTTGATATTCTTTCTGATGCTGAAAAAAGTAGTATTGATTTGACGGAAAATGATTTTGTATTTATTACAAATGGTGGTTGTGTTGAAAATTCAAGTTATGGTAGTCAAGATAAGCCAGCTTGCTTTAATAAAGATATCAAAGAAGGAAATGGCTGGGATATGTGGCGGAAAATTGCGGTGCAAGATGAGTCATTTGGTCATCCCGATAAGTTTTGTTCGTCACCTGAAAAATCAAATTGGATGAGCGCGACCGTGACTACCCTGGATGATAAGATTCCAAGATTTATTCAAAAAATCTGTAAACGTGATCCGTTTTCTGGCAACATTGTGACTGGGGGGATTGTTTCGGTAAAAGATTCAAATTGGCTTTTGAGTTGGACTGTTAACCGACAACCACAATTTAGAAATCAACCTAAAAATGAGTTAACTGTCTGGGTATATGCGCTATTTACTGATAAGGAAGGTAATTATATTAAAAAGCCAATGCGTGATTGTACAGGACAAGAGATTTGTGCTGAGTGGCTCTATCATCTAGGAGTTCCAGTTGAAGATATTGACAAGTTAGCTGCAAATAGTGCGAAAACCGTTCCATGTATGATGCCTTACATTACAGCTTTCTTTATGCCACGCGAAAAAGGTGACCGTCCTGATGTTGTTCCTGATGGCGCTGTTAATTTTGCTTTCTTAGGTCAATTTGCTGAGACAGAACGCGATACTATTTTTACGACAGAGTATTCTATCCGAACTGCCATGGAAGCCGTTTATACTTTGTTTAATGTTGATCGAGCAGTCCCAGAAGTTTGGGCAAGTACTTATGATATTCGTGATCTTTTACATGCGACAGTTGCTCTAAGGGATGGCAAGCCGATTACTGAGATGAACTTAAATTTTGTTGAAAAATTTATCTTAAAGCAATTCTTGCGAAAAGTTGAAGGAACAGACATCGAAAAAATTTTACGAGATTATCAGTTGATTAAATAATGAAAAGAAAAGGCTGGAAAATGTTATTCCAGTCTTTTTTTGCTATACTTATGCTAAATGAAAGGAGCTTCTATGTCAGTTGAGTCAGATTTTTTTGCTAAGAAGCGGGTGGACTTTGAACGCTTGGTACCGTTTGGTTTTGAGAAGTCGCAGGCTGGCTATGATTATCGTGAGAAGATTTTAAATGGTGATTTTGAGGTTTGGCTTCACATCTCATCGCTTGGTCAGGTCAGTGGCAAAGTGATGGACACAGACCTAGGAGAAGAGTATTTGGCGCTTCATGTGCTAGCAGCGAGTGGGAATTTTGTCGGACAGGTCAGAGAAGCTTATCAAGAGGTTCTTGAAAGAGTGGCTGAAGCTTGTTTTGAAGCTCTGCCATTTGCTAGTGACCAAATGAATCGTCTTGCAAATCATCTAAAGGCAACTTATGGCGATGATTTTGACCATCCTTTTGAAAAATATCCTGAGTTCTCTTCTTTTCGCTATCCTGAAAATCAGAAGTGGTATGGTCTTGTGATGACGCTTGTGCGTGGCAAATTAAACCTCGGTAATGAGCAGTGGTCGCAAGAAGAGCTAGACGAGAAAGTTGAAATAATCAATATTAAGGTTGAACAAGCTAAGTTGCCTGAATTGATTGAAATCAAGGGCGTTTATCCGTCTTACCACATGAATAAGAAGTCTTGGGTGAGTGTGGTTTTAGATGAGACAGTTCCTGATGAGCTCCTTTTTTCTTTGGTGGATAATAGCAGAGCTTTGGTAGCTGGAAAGGCCCTGGGGAGCAGTAGTGGTCCAGATTATTGGATTATTCCAGCTAACCCCAAGTATTATGATATTGATGCTGAATTTGCAGCAAACAAGGTTATTTTATGGACACAAAAAGCAAGCATTAAAAAAGGTGATTTTGTGGCGATTTACATGACAGCACCGACTAAGGCAGTGCGGTATTTTTGCCAAGTCTTAGAAGCTGATTTGCCAAATGATGCTTATCGAGATGAAGCCTCCATCAAAAAATTAATGAAGATTCAGCTACTCCACACTTTTTCTGATGAGCAAGTGACGTTTGATACCTTAAAACTTTGTGGTGTCAGAGCAGTTCGTGGCCCACGTCGTATGACAAAAGAATTAATTGAAAAAATCGATTCACTCAGAAACTAATAGATAAGCCGTACCGTTAGGTGCGGTTTTTTGAAAATAAAATTGAAAGAATATTGCAAAAATAACTTTTGAAGAGTATACTATCTAACAATCGGGAGGTGCTTATGAGGAAAATCGAACGAAAAAATACAGGTCTTTTAGTAACGAGCAGTACGATTTCAAAGATAGGTGATACTTTATTTGATTATGTGAATAATTCGTTTTTAGCGAGTATGAACATGAAATCAATGGTTTTGGTAGGAATTTACCAAGCACTTGAAAATGTCATTGGAGCGCTGTTTAATTTATTTGGTGGAGTGATTGCGGACCGTTTCAGACGAAAGAAAATTATCATTTTAAGTGATTTTTTGAGTGGCTTAATTTGTCTGTGTTTGTCTCTTATTTCCAAGCAAACTTGGCTCATCTATGCGGTCATTTTAACCAATGCTTTACTAGCATTTTTGTCAGCATTTTCGACACCAGCCTACAATGCCTTTACCAGAGAAATCGTCGAAAAGGACAATATTACTCGAGTGAATTCTTACCTTCAAACGCTTGCGACTCTGGTTAAAATCATTGTCCCGATGCTTGCTTTAGGAATTTACCACATGATTGGTATCCGAGGAGCCTTGGGTCTTGATGGGTTGTCCTTTTTATTGTCAGCTTTGATTGTTGCTTTTGTTCAACCGATTTTAGAAGAAGCCAGTAAAACAGATAAGTTTTCAGTTAAGATAATTTTAGAGGATTTGGTTAGTGGGTTTCACTATGTAGCGAAAAATCGCCAGATTTATCTTCTGATTGCTCTTTCTGCTGGGGTTAACTTTTTTATGGCTGGTTACAGTCTTTTACTGCCTTATAGTAATCAAATGTTCCCAAAAATCACTGGAAATAGTTATGCTATGTTTTTAACAGCTGAGGCGATTGGTGGAGTGATTGGAGCGGTTATTAGCGGAAAAATTAGATACAAATTATCGACTGGTCAATTAATGGCACTTTTGTCTATTTTTGGAGGATTTGTTGCCTTAGCTCCCGTTCTTTATTTTTTGAAACCGAGTATTTTTCTTTTGGCACTGTCGCCAGTTGGTTCTGGAATTTTTATGACCTTGTTTAACATTCATTCTTTTTCGCTTGTTCAAAGAGAAGTAGCAAGTGAGTATCTGGGGCGAGTACTGGGAATAGTTTTTACCGTTGCTATTTTATTTATGCCACTTGGAACAGCTCTTTTCACGCTGATTTTCACACCAAGTAATCCATTTAATTTCTTCTATATTGGTTGTTCGGTTATTATTTTGAGTTTTATCTTTTTAAAATTGTTACAAGGGTCAAAAGAGTGATATTTGATAACTGTCGCTATTTAAACACTATTTTGACAACGGTTTAATTATTAGAAAAAAGTTGAGCTATTTTTGTTTGATGGTTCAATTTTTTTAATACTATAAAGTGAAATTTTCTTCTAAAAAATGCTTATAAATAGCTGATTTTCCATCCTTTGTTAGGTTATCTAACATAAAATTCAAAAATATTGCGAAAATTTTCAAAAAAGTGTTTATTTTTTAAAAACATAGGTGTATAATAGCTCTATCGTTGTAAAGCGATCACGAAATACAAAATATACCTCACTATCGTTCATTATCATTTTGGTATTTCAAATTTAAAAAAATTTTTAAGGAGGAGCATATGAAGAAAAGCTTTATTCATCAACAGCAGGAGATTTCTTTTGTCAAGAATACTTTTACTCAATATTTGATTGATAAACTTGGCATCGTTGAAGTGCAAGGACCTATTCTTAGCCAGGTCGGGGATGGTATGCAAGATAATTTGAACGGCGTTGAACATCCTGTATCTGTGCACGTTAAACGTATTCCTGATGCTGAATATGAAGTTGTTCATTCACTTGCTAAGTGGAAACGTCATACCTTAGCACGTTTCGGCTTCAATGAAGGAGAAGGGCTTTTCGTACACATGAAAGCTCTCCGTCCAGATGAAGAAGAATTAGACCCAATCCACTCTATTTATGTCGACCAATGGGATTGGGAAAAAGTTATTCCAAATGGTCGTCGCAACATCGCATACTTGAAAGAAACTGTTGAACAAGTTTACAAAGCTATTCGTTTGACAGAATTGGCAGTAGAAGCTCGCTTTGATATCGAAGCAGTTTTACCTAAGAAAATCACTTTCATTCACACAGAAGAATTGGTGGAACGTTACCCAGATTTGACACCAAAAGAACGTGAAAATGCTGCTGCTAAAGAATTCGGTGCGATTTTCCTTATTGGTATTGGTGGTATTTTACCAGATGGTCAACGCCACGATGGTCGTGCACCTGACTACGATGACTGGACTTCTGAATCTGAAAATGGATACCATGGTCTTAACGGTGATATTATTGTTTGGAACGAAGTGCTTGGCTCAGCTTTTGAATTGTCATCAATGGGTATTCGTGTTGACGAAGAAGCTCTTAAACGTCAAGTTAAAATCACTGGCGACGAAGATCGTTTGCAATTAGAATGGCACAAAGCTCTTCTTAACGGTCTCTTCCCACTTACAATCGGTGGTGGTATCGGTCAATCGCGTATGGCAATGTTCTTGCTTCGTAAAAAACACATTGGTGAAGTACAATCAAGTGTTTGGCCAAAAGATGTTCGTGATACTTACGAAAACATTCTTTAATAGAAGAAACTTAATTTAAGGACTAAAAAAGGTCGGCTGGGACTCAGTCGACTTTTTTAAATATAAAAAACTGAGATGATGTTTATCTCAGTTAATCATTTTTTTACCATGGCAAGCCAGCAGCGGCAATTTCAGCTTTTGAAGCGTATTGTCCATTTGAGCGATGCCATCTACCACGAGCATCTCTTGAATATCCACTAGCGGCTTGTTCTTGTTGTTGCGCAGCAGCGGCAGCTTGCTCTTGGGCTTGACGTGCAGCTTCAGTAGCAGCTTGTTCTTGAGCTTGTCTAGCTTCTTCAGCTTTTCGAGCCTCTTCGGCTTGTTTTGCTGCCTCAGCTTCTTTGGCATCAATAGCTGAAACGACAGCATTGATGCGGTTGTTAAAGGCTTCTTTTTTAGCTGAATCGTTTACAGCGTTAACTTTATTTTTAGCGTCATCGACGTTTTCACGGGTTTGATTAGCTTCTAAGTTTGCAACGGCGGCTTCGGCAGCAGTTTGAGCAGCCTCTTCTTGTTTTTTAGCTTCTATGGCCGCTTTAACAGTTGCAATGCGCTTTTTAAGTTGTTTTTTTACTTTTTTATCTTTGACAGATTTAACTTTTTTTGTAGCTAAATCAAGATTTTCTTGAGTTTGCTCTTTTTCAAGTTTTTTGACAGCTTTTTTAGCCGCTTTGCTTGCTTTGTCTTCTTTTTTAGCCACTTTACTTTTGGTTTTAGTATCAGCTAAAACGACGTGATTGTTTCCAAATGATGCAGGGGTTAGAAGTCCAAGGTCTTGAGATGTGCCGAGAACAAGGGCAGTCATTAATAATAGGGCAAGTCTTAGTTTCTTTTTCATTGTATCCTCCAAATAATTTGAAATATAAAACTAATTACAATAGAAGAATATCACTTTGAAATAATTCTGTAAATATGGCTAAGAAAAAAGTCGCTAGAAAAACTTCTAACGACTAGACTGTTATTCAAATTTACAGCGTGTATATCCAGCAGCAATAGCATTTGATAGTGTTGTTGGTGTAGTACTGTTTGAGCGGTTAAGACCACGGCAGTATGGGCTTAGGTGGTAACGACGACCTGTGTTTGTGATGTAAACGGTAGTAGCATCACCTTGTTGCGCAGCAGCGGCAGCTTGTTCTTGGGCTTGACGTGCGGCTTCAGCTTCTTGAGCTTTTTTTGCCTCTTCGGCTTGTTTCGCTGCCTCAGCTTCTTTGGCATCAATAGCTGAAACGACAGCATTGATACGATTATTAAAGGCTTCTTTTTTAGCTGAATCAGATACCGCGTTTACTTTATTTTTAGCGTCATCGACGTTTTCACGTTTTTGGTCGCTTTCGAGTTTTTTAACAGCTGTTTCAGCCGCATTGATAGCTTCTTGCTGTTTCTTAGCTTCGATGGCTGTTTTTACAGTTGCGATACGCTTTTGGAGTTTTTCCTTCAGCTTGCTATCTGTGACAGCATTCACTTTGTTAGTTGCAGCATCGAGGTTAGCTTGGGTTTGATCGTTTTCAAGCTTTGTGACAGCAGCTAGGGCTTCATCTTCGATAGCTTTAACTTTTTGGTATTCTTTTTTACCAATTTCAATGTATTTGGCGTTTTCTTCTTTGAAATCGCTGAGTTCGTCTTGACTGTCAATTAAGTCTGATTTGGTATCGTCAATTTCTCGGCTGAGTTGTTCAATCTTAGTTTCAGCTAGGGTAAGTTCATGATCTTTACTTCCTTGAGCAGAGAAGCTACCAATCAATAAGACTGACAAGACAGTAAGGGCAATATTTTTCTTGTCTTTAAAGAATTTTTTAAAATCCATCATAACTCCTTTATCCTAAAAAACTTTGATAATTAAAATTATCCTATTCATCATATCAAATCTTATTTTTAGTGTAAACCTTATCAATAATTTTTTAAGGCATTTTAGGTTAATTCTGTTATAATGGTTCTTATGAGAGTTGTAGCAGGAAAATTTGGTGGGCGTCCCTTGAAGACGCTCGATGGAAAAATTACTCGTCCGACAACTGATAAGGTTAAGGGCGCTATTTTTAATATGATTGGCCCATTCTTTGATGGTGGGCGTGTTTTGGATTTGTTTTCTGGTAGCGGTAGCCTTGCTATTGAGGCTATCTCACGTGGGATGGATGAAGCTGTCATGGTTGAACGTAATCGTAAGGCGCAAGCTATTATCACAGAAAATATCAAAATGACGAAATCTGAACAGCAATTTCATTTGATGAAGATGGATGCTAATAAAGCGCTCGGCATGGTCAAAGGGCCTTTTGATTTGGTTTTGTTGGACCCGCCTTATGCGAAAGAGGAAATCGTTAAAAATATCACTGACATGGAAGAAGCTGGACTTTTGTCTGAAGATGTGATGATTGTATGTGAAACAGACAAAGCTGTGGATTTGCCAGAAGAGATTTCAAACTTTGGCATTTGGAAACAAAAAACATACGGAATTAGTAAGGTGACGGTTTACATTAGATAGTAAATGTCATGATATCCTTGATGGAGGCAATATGACAAAAATTGGTTTGGTGACGGGATCTTTTGACCCTGTGACAAATGGACATCTTGATATTATAGCGCGTGCGAGTCGACTATTTGATACGCTTTATGTAGGGATTTTTTACAATAAAAATAAAACAGGGCTGTTTAGCATTGCTGAGAGAAAGGCTATGCTAGAAGAAGCAGTCCCTGCTTTCCCAAATGTAAAGGTCGTGACAGCGCATGATTCTTTGGCGGTTGATGTAGCTAAAGAATTGAATGTTGGCTATTTAGTGCGTGGAATTCGCAATGCCAAGGATTTGGAATATGAAGCTGACCTTGCTTTTTATAATCAGCATTTGGCAAGTGATATTGAGACTGTCTTTTTGTTAACTTCACCAGAGTGGCTTCATGTCTCATCTAGTCGTATTCGCGAATTGATGCATTTTCATTCGGATATTTCGGCCTTTGTTCCAGAAAGCGTTGTGAAAAAAGTGGAGGAAAAATATGACAATCTTAAACGCATTTAAAGGGATTTTGAAAAAGTTAGGTCGTATTTTATACCGCTTTAAATGGTGGATTCTAGGAGTAGTGGGAACTGTATTTCTCATCTTTAGTTTATTTTATCCCCTTGATTATTATGTTGAAATGCCTGGCGGTGCTTATGATGTTCGTAGTGTTTTAACTGTTAATAATAAAACAGATAAAGACGAAGGTTCTTATAACTTTGTAGCGGTGACGGTGAGTCAAGCAACACTTGCTCAGCTGGTTTATGCTTGGTTAACACCGCATACTGAGATTTCAACGGCTGCCGCAACAACGGGTGGTTACAGTAATGAAGATTACATGCGTATCAATCAATACTACATGGAAACTTCCCAAAATACTGCGACCTACCAAGCTTTAACCTTAGCTGGAAAAGACGTTAAGCTTGATTATCAAGGCGTTTATGTCCTAAATGTAACTAAGAATTCAACCTTTAAAGGGCTTTTACATTTAGCTGATACGGTTACTGGCGTAAATGGTAAAACGTTCAAGAGTTCACAAGAATTGATGGCTTATGTAGCAGACTTGGATCTTGGCTCTAAAGTCACTGTTCAAGAAATTTCAAACGGTAAAACGAAAGAAGTTTCTGGTAAAATCATTGAATTGCCAAATGGTAAAAATGGTATCGGTATTGGTCTGGTCGACCATACAAAAGTATCATCTGATGTCGATGTGACTTTTGATACCAGTGGTGTTGGTGGACCTAGTGCTGGCTTGATATTCACCCTTGATATTTATGACCAAGTTAATAACGAAGATCTTCGTAAAGGTCGTAAAATTGCTGGGACTGGTACTATTGAATCAGATGGTTCTGTCGGTGATATTGGTGGAGCTGGCTTAAAAGTCGTCTCAGCTGCCAAAGCTGGTGCGGATATTTTCTTTGTTCCAAATAATCCAGTTGATGAGGAAACATTGAAAAAAGATCCTGATGCTAAGACAAATTATGAAGAAGCCAAAGAAGCGGCTAAAGACCTTGATACTGACATGAAAATTGTCCCTGTCAAGAATGTCCAAGAAGCGATTGATTATTTAAGAAGCACAAATTAAATACAAAAAGCATCTCTTTTAGCTAGTCTAAAGAGGTGTTTTTTGATGCATCAGTTAACTTTTTCTTAAGCTTTATTGATTACAATGGTTTAAAATGAAGTAGTAGAATCATAAAAAGATTGGAGGAGCATATGACAAACTGGCAGAAGCGATTAGTGATAGGATTTAATATTGCAGCTTTGTTTATCTTTTTAGATGTTAGTTTGTTAATCTTTATTAGGTCGGTTAATGGTCATGGTGTTTATCAGACCTTAGGTATGAAATGGCTAACCTTCTCAGCTTGGGTGCTTTGCTATGCTTCTTTATGGACGATTCAGGGAATTGCTTATATGCTTATTAAGCGTTTCGTCTTGGTAAGAGAACAGCAAAATAACCGCTGAGTATTGAAAAAGCTAGATTTTTATCTGGCTTTTTTGGTTGATAATGGATTTGTAAAGGCAGTGAAATATCACTATTGTGGTGGAAAATGCTATAATATTGCTATGACAGAAAAGCTAACGATTTTGCACTTAAATGACTTGCATTCTCACTTTGAGAACTATCCAAAAATTAAGCGATATCTTCAAGAATTTCCTAAGTCTGATGAAGAAGTGATTCGGGTTGATGTTGGAGATAGTATTGACCGCTGGCATCCCATGACTGATATTACTAAAGGGCGTTTTAATGTTCAGTTGATGAATGAGCTTAAGATTGACTTTGCGACGATTGGTAATAATGAAGGAATTGGTTTAGCTAAAAATTGGTTAAATCACGTTTACCAAGACGCTGATTTCAAAGTTATTTTAGGCAATTTAGAAGATGAAAATGGACGTCCAAATTGGGCTGAGCCATATCAGATTTATGAGACAAAAGCTGGGACAAGGATTGCTTTTTTAGCTTATACTTTTCCGTATTATTTGACTTATAAGCCTGGTGGATGGACGGTCCTTGACCCGATGGCATGCTTGAAACGTGATGTTGAGATTCCAGAGGTGAAAAATGCAGACTTTCGTATTTTGTTAAGCCATCTTGGATTACCAATAGATGAGAAGATTACTGCAGCTGTTCCAGAGATTGATTTAATTATTGGTGCGCATACGCATCATGTTTTTGAGGATGGCGCGTGCCTTAATAGGACTTATATGGCTGCCGCAGGAAAATACGGACAGTTTGTTGGTGAGATTAATTTGATTTTTGAAAATCATGAATTGGAAGATATTACGATTCATGCCCATGAAACGAGTCATATGGCAAGTAAGCCTGGCGATAAAGAATGGATAGAAAAAGTCGTTTCAGATGGTCGCAGTCTTTTAAGAAAAGAAATTGTCAAAGAATTTGATACTGAGTTGACTTTGGAGCAATCTTGTCAACTAGTCATGGATGCCATGAAAGATTATGCAAGGGCTGATGTTGCCATGATTAACTCAGGTTTGGTGGTTGAGGCATTCGGTAGAGAAGTGACAAAGGATACGCTCCATCATTCTCTTCCACATCAAATGCGTTTGGCAAGGCTAGAAGTAACGACATCTGAGCTTGAGGAGATTTGTCAGGATGTTTATTCGCAAGCAGAATTGTTAGCAAGACAACAAATCCGTGGCATGGGATTTCGTGGTAAGGAATTTGGGACCGTTTTAACGAGTGGCTTTGCTTACAAAAATGGAAAAATAGTGTATAATGAAAAGGTTACGAATGAAAAGGAGACTGTCAGCCTAGTCTTGGTTGATCAATATTATTTTGCACGCTACTTTGAGAGCATCAAATCACATCAAGCAGAGCTACTTTTTCCTGAATTGCTTCGAGAACTGGTAGAAGACTACCTCATACATAAAGAATAAGTTTTACGATGGATGAAGAGAGGAGACCGATGAGAAAAGATATCTCTCCTGAAATGTACAATTACAATAAATTTCCTGGTCCACAATTCGTGGCATTTTCTGATCGTGTCAAAAGCGATGATATCGAGTTGTTGATTTTAGCCAATGAAAAAGATGCTTTTAACGCAACTGTGTTTAGTCAACGTTTTTCAGATATCTTACTTAAATATGACTATATCGTCGGAGATTGGGGAAATGAACAGCTACGTCTAAAAGGTTTTTACAAAGATGACCGCGACGTTAAAAAGGCTAATCGTATTTCACGTTTAGATGATTACCTTAAAGAATATTGTAACTTTGGCTGTGCTTATTTTGTTCTTGAAAATAAAGAGCCACGTGCTGTGAAGTCTGAAGAAGAAAAACAAACAAGACGTCATAAATCACAAAAACGTTCGTCTGGTAAGAAAAAAACTGACCGTTCAGGAAATCAACATTTTACCAGCCAAAAACGCAAAGAAAGCAAAGGACGCAGTGAGCGTCACCAAAAACGTGAACAGCAAAAAGAAATTCAGTCGGCAAAACAATTTGTCATTCGCCGCAAAGAGAAATAGGAAGGAAATAAATTTACAGAATGCAAACAGAAACTAAGGACATGAAGCCCTCTATTTACGGTTTAACACGTGATGAACTCATCGAATGGGCAATCGAACACGGTGAAAAGAAATTCCGTGCAACACAAATTTGGGATTGGCTTTACCGTAAACGTGTCCAATCTTTTGAAGAAATGACAAACATTTCAAAAGATTTTATCGCTATTTTAAATGAAAATTTCTGCGTTAACCCATTGAAACAACGTGTCGTCCAAGAAGCATCAGATGGTACCGTTAAATACTTGTTTGAATTGCCTGATGGCATGCTGATTGAAACAGTTTTGATGCGCCAACACTATGGTTTGTCAGTCTGTGTAACATCACAAGTCGGTTGTAACATGGGTTGCTCATTCTGTGCCAGCGGTTTGATTAAAAAACAACGTGATTTGACAAGTGGTGAAATCACTTCACAAATCATGATGGTACAAAAATACTTTGATGAACGTGGTCAAGATGAGCGCGTGAGTCACGTCGTTGTTATGGGGATTGGTGAACCATTTGATAACTACGACAACGTGCTTCGCTTTGTGCGTACGATTAACAATGACAATGGTCTTGCTATCGGTGCACGTCACATCACAATTTCAACATCAGGTTTGGCACACAAAATCCGTGAATTTGCTCACGAAAGCTTGCAAGTTAACTTGGCTGTTTCACTTCACGCGCCAAACAATGAATTGCGTTCACAAATCATGCGTGTTAACCGTTCATTCCCACTTGAAAAACTCTTTGCTGCGATTGAATACTACGTTGAAACAACTAACCGTCGTGTGACATTTGAGTACATCATGTTAAATGACGTCAATGACTCACCAGAAAACGCACAAGAATTGGCTGATTTGACGAAAAAAATCCGCAAATTGTCTTACATCAACTTGATTCCATATAACCCAGTTTCTGAACACGACCAATACCGTCGTTCAAGTAAAGAACACGTTGCAGCCTTTTACGATGTTCTTAAGAAAAATGGTGTTAACTGTGTCGTTCGTCAAGAACACGGAACTGATATTGATGCCGCTTGTGGTCAATTGCGTTCAAATACAATGAAACGTGACCGTCAAAAAGCTGCTAAAGTAAAATAAGAAGGTAAAATGAGAAAGCTATTTGATGAAGAACTTGAGTTGACAAGTTTAGGGCGTAAAGTAGCCCTAACTTTGGTGGGGATTTACATCCTTGCCCTTTGTTTCTTGTGTTTTAGTCCGCAACCCTTTAAAATCGATGGGGTTGAGACACCTAATATCATTTATTATGGACGCTTGCGCTTGTTGTTGGTGCCATTTAACAGTTTGATTGGTATCGGTCAGCTTGATAGTGCCTTTGAAGCATTTTGGGTATTTGCACAAAATGTTACCAATATGTTTCTTATCTTTCCTTTGATGTTGGGATTGATTTGGCTATTTCCCAAATTGCGTCAGTGGAAGCGAGCTTGGCTGTTAGCTTTTGGAGTCAGCCTTACAATTGAAACAACACAGTTGCTTGTCGATTTACTTTATAATGCTAATCGAGTCTTTGAAATTGATGACTTGTGGACCAACTCCCTAGGAGGTCTTCTAGCTCTGTGGCTTTACTCAGCAATTTATCGAAACTATCATAAATAATAATGAAAGGTCGGGTTTTCCCGACCTTTTTTTGTATACGTAAAGAAGTGATTTGAAAATTTTTCAAAAACATGACAAAAGTCATGTATTGTCATGACATTATGAGCTAAAAAAATCAGTGATAGTTTTCTAAAATTAAATCATCGAATAAAGATAAAAATGGAGATGTTAAGATGATTACGGTTAATAATATTTCAAAGATAATCAAGGAAAAAGAAATTTTAAAGGATATTTCTTTTGAAGTTGCTGAGGGAGATTGTCTAGCTTTGATTGGACCAAATGGCGCAGGTAAAACAACATTGATGTCATGTCTTTTAGGAGATTTAAAAACCAGTAAGGGAGAGATTTTAGTGAATGGATTACCACCTCGCCATCACCAGTTAAAGGAAATAGTAGCAGTATTGCCACAAGAAAATCAGCTACCAGAGAAATTAAAGGTGAAAGAGTTGATTCATTTTTTCAAAACGATTAGTAAGACACCTTTGAGTGACCAAGATATTGATCGAATTTTACAGTTTAGCGAGGCACAAAAAGCTCAGTTGACGGAAAAATTATCTGGTGGTCAAAGACGATTGTTAGCTTTTACCTTATGTTTGATTGCTCAGCCAAAAATTCTTTTTTTAGATGAACCAACGGCTGGTATGGATACAACGACACGTCAGCATTTTTGGCGAATGATTCAATCTTTGAAAGACAAAGGGGTGACGATTATTTACTCTAGTCATTATATTGAAGAAGTGGAGCATACAGCAGAGCGGATTCTTGTTTTGCATCAAGGGCGTCTGCTTAGCGATACCACACCATTTGCTATGCGAGAAGCTGAGCACGAAAAACAGTTGACCTTACCAAAAACATTTTTGCCAATTGTAGAAAAATTACCTCATATTACTAATATTGAATTAAAAAATGACACAGTAACTTTTATGACTAAAGAGATTGATAATGTCTGGCAGGACTTACAAGAGCAAGGTTGCCAGATTTCTGATATTGAAATTCAAAATAAAAGCCTATTAAACACATTATTTGAACAGACTGGGGAGATTGAAAAATGATTGCTTTACTAAAAATTGAATGGATTAAAATGATACGCACGTGGATGACTTTTGTATTATCTATTGGGTTGCCAGTCTTCTTTTTCTTACTTTTTTCAGGCATGGAGTTCTCGTCCAATCACCAAGAGCAACAATCTTATATTACGAGTTACATGTTAACGATGACTGCTTTTTCCATGTCGAGTTTTGGCTTTTTCACCTTTCCAGCTATGCTTACAGAAGATAAGATAAGTCACTGGATGAGTTTTATTGAGCATTCCTCTGTCTCTATTTGGCAGTATTATTTATCAAAAGTGATTAGGGTTTTATTTTGTTTCTTACTTTCTATCTTGTTAATATTTTTATGTGGTATGATTTTTCGTGATGTGATGATGCCGATTAATCATTGGTTAGGGTCAGCGGCTTTATTACTGCTATCAAGTCTTTTGTTTTTAGCATTTGGGTTATTAATTTCACAATTAAAATCCCAACAATTAATGACACTTGTTGGAAATATTGCCTTTCTTGGTTTAGCAATTCTTGGTGGCTCTTGGATGCCGATTGAGACTTTTCCAGAATGGATGCAAACTATCTCGAAACTAACACCAACTTATCATGTCAATCATTTGGTAACAACTTTTGCTAAGACTGCTCAACTAAACTGGCAATCCTTGATTATCGTGCTCGGCTATGCCATAATAGTAGCAGCATTAGCGCTTTTGATTAAAAATAATACTGAGGTTAAATGATGTTCAAAAGAATTAAAAGAATTCATCCCTTATTTTATTTGCCATTAGCTTTTTTGGCTTTTCCTTTTTTGGGTGTTTTCTTTTTTGGTTACCCTATATGGACGTTAGGGATAACACTTGCTTTTTTGATTGGCTATTTATTTCTTGTTAATTATGAAAAAAATGTGTTAACCAATATTGTCTGGATTTTCATGCTATTATACATTATCTACATGACACTTTGTGTGGATGGTGGGATGATGTGGTTTACTTTTTATTTTAATAGTCTATTAGTTTTTCGATTTCAAGATGATTATCGGTCATTTCGCTTTGTTTCCTATAATCTAGCCATGCTGTTGATGATGGTGGTAGGAATGACTTTGGCAGAAGATATCATGACACGAGTGATGATTCTTTTAGTTCCACTTGTCAATTACGCTGTCTTATTTCATTGGATAAATGCCAGAAAGACAGAAGCTCAGGAAAGAGCTCTTATGGAAAAGAATCGAACGATTAATCTTTTGCTGGCTGAAAATGAGCGAAATCGTATCGGCCGTGATTTACATGATACTTTGGGCCATGTTTTTGCAGCCATGACTTTAAAAACAGAGTTAGCGCTCAAACAATTAGAAAAAGGAAAATATGACCTTGTCAAAAAAGAATTAGAAGAATTAAACCAAAGTAGTCGTTCTTCAATGCATGATGTTAGAAATATCATTAATAATCTCAAATTTAGAACTTTGGAAGAAGAGATTGATCAGTTAGAGCATTTTTTTGCGATGACTGATATTGATTATCATTTGCAAAATGAGTTAAATTTATCAGTTATGCCGCCTGTGATGCAGTCGACACTTTGCATGATTTTGCGCGAATTAAGTAATAATGTTATCAAGCATAGTCAAGCAAATCAGTGTCAACTTCATTTATTTGAAAAAGAAGGCAAAGTTGTTGTCGAAATTAAAGATAATGGTGTCGGCTTTGAAAAGCTTTCTGGAGATGAATTGCAATCTATTCGTGACCGCTTGCTTTTAGTAAAAGGAAATGTTCAAATACTATCACCAAGAAAGCCTACCCTTATTCAGGCTGAGCTGGGGTTAAAGGAGAATTAGGATGAAATTATTAGTTGCTGAAGATCAATCCATGTTGCGAGATGCTTTATGTCAGTTATTGCTTATGGAAGATGATGTCGATGACGTTTTGCAGGCTGGAGATGGTGAAGAGGCTATTGAACTAGTCAAAACTAACTCAATAGATGTAGCGATTCTTGATGTTGAAATGCCTAAAAAATCGGGTCTTGATGTTTTAGAATGGATTAGAGAACACAAGGATTTGAAAGTGATTATAGTGACTACTTTTAAACGAGTTGGTTACTTTGAACGTGCAGTAAAAGCAGGTGTTGATGCCTATGTATTGAAAGATCGTTCAACTTCTGAGTTGATGTCAACAATCCACACAGTGCTTGCAGGCAAAAAAGAGTATTCACCAGAATTGATGGAATCTATGATAAGCCAGGATAATCCGTTGAGTCCTCAAGAAAAGCGCATTTTACAATTGATTGCACTTGGAAAATCGAATCAAGACATTGCTGATACCCTTTATCTTTCAAATGGAACGGTGAGAAATTATACATCATCAATTTTTAATAAATTATCAGCCAATAATCGTGTTGAGGCGGCTAGAATTGCTAAAGACAAAGGTTGGTTATAAAGTAAATTAGAACTCAGTCAAATGGGTTCTTTTTTATTTTTCTCAGTTAAAAAACGATTTCTGATTTTTGACATTTTGTTTACAGTTCCTGTTTTACAAGATTTCATTAGCATAATATAATGAAGGTATGGAAAATAAAAAATTAAGTATTGTGCTAGATCAGGCAGTTGTCAATCAGTTAAATCTGAGTAAAGGGCAGCAATTAAAAGCTGAATTATACAGTGATAAATTAATCCTTCAAAAAGAAGAAACTCCAAAACAAGGTCGCTTGTCAAGTTGGGTTTTGATTTTATCAACTGTTATTTTGTGTATTTTATTTTATGGTGTGAGTTCTATTGAGAAGATGGACCAGATTTTGTTGGTTGGAGATTATTCTATCATCACTTTTTTAATTGGTTTTGGTGGGATACTTGGAATGACTATTTTTACAACAACGCTTATTCGTAACCGAACGGTCTTTCTTGGAGGCATCAAAGCGCGTGTTTTTTGGCGCATGCTTCCCGTTATCGTCGCTTCATTCGCAGTGATTTTACTGCTAGCTCTTCTCGGTTTTGGCTGGTTGCTGGAGCAGATTTTCACGGGCGCCTCTTTTGATAAATTAACTTCGAGCTTGATTTTAGGAGCTTCTATCTATGCGGTCAGTCTTTTTTGGGGGCAAATAGCAGAGATGATTAGGGCGACTTGGTTGACAACTGTTTTTACAGTAATTATGGTCAGTGGTGTTTTTGTCGCAATGGCGACGAATCGTTCTTTGCAGTGGTGGCATTTCAACCTAAGCTTTTTGGGAACACAAGCTGCTAAGGAAAGTTGGCAATTTAATCTGACTTTGATTTTGTCAGCCTTGGTTTTGGTTGCTTTGGTGGATTACTTGTTTGTCGCTTTAGGTGAAAAATATGGTAAAAACTGGAAATTAAGAGCTATACGTATCATGTTGACCATTTTGGGGATTGATTTGGGAGCGGTTGGCTTTTTCCCGAATGACTCTAGTTCGCACCTTTTGCATACTAGAGCAGCAGGTTATTTGGTTTTGATTATCATCGCCTTGATTATCAGTGTCAAATGGCTTTTGCCAGAAGTGACACGTGATTTCTTGGTTATGTCCTATGCGATTGGTGGCATGCTGGTCGGACTAGAAATTGCTTTTCAAGGTCTTCATTACCTATCTTTAACTGCTTTTGAGTTGAGTGCTTTCTTGTTGGCTTTTGCTTGGTTGATTCGTTTAATCACTCATTTAGAAGGGCTCTTGTCTCCTGAAAGAAAAGAAATCACATTAATTCTTGAATAAATTCTAAATCTCTGAGTTTGACTTAGCGCACTTGCTAGGAAAAACTTAGAGATTTTTAAATAAATCAACAAAATAATGAAAAATGTTCAATTTTTTAGAAAATTCACAAAAATACTTGACAAGTAAGAATAGGGTGTTTATAATGGTAAACAATCAGAAAGTAGCAAGGATTTGCTTACAGGGAGCTCGTGGTTACTGTGAACGAGTAGCAGGTGGTTGTGAAATTGGGCTGATGGTATATTGTTGAAGATAAGAAATATTTTTCAGGTAGGCACCCCTTATCGTGCAGCTCCTTGTTAGAGGAGATAGAGATGGCGGAGTATATATTTCCGTTAAATTGAGGTGGCACCACGCTATACATTAGACGTCCTCACACAGAAGTTCTTTCTGTGTGAGGTTTTTTGTTTAGTGAATTAAGCGGAAGTGAAAAAGATTTCAAGATACAAGTGAGGCAAACACTAGTTGGTAGTGGTAAGTCTCAGGGAAGCACCCCTTATCGTGCGACTCCTTGTTAGAGGAGATAGAGATGACGAAACTATTTTTCGTTAAATGAGGTGGCACCGCGCTATCATTAGACGCCCTCACACAGAAGTTTTTTCTGTGTGGGGATTTTTTGTTTAAAAGGGGAGAAAATCATGAAAAGAAAAGATAAAGGCTGGCGAATCAGTAACTAGAATTAAAAGGAAAAACATTATTAAAATTTCATGTAGAGAGGACATGACATGCGAAAAATTCTAACTGCTGATATCTTAACCCCCATTCTTGCTTATATGCGAGTTCAGGGCGAGCATAAGGTTATTCTTGAATCAATTCCACGAGAAAAAGAGAATGCGCGTTTTTCAATCGTGGCATACAATCCGGTCTTTGAAATCAAATATGAAAATGGTCAACTGACAGAAAATGGTCAAGTTATTGCTGGTGACCCGCTTGACTACCTTAATCAAGTAACAGTCAAAGGAGCTAGTAGTGATTTGCCATTTGGTGGCGGCGCAATTGGTTTTGTTGGCTATGACATGATTGGGCTTTATGAAAATATTGGTGAGATTCCAGAAGATACCATTGGAACGCCAGATATGCATTTCTTTGTTTACGAGTCTTATCTGATTTTTGACCACAAGACTGAAAAAGTCTACGTGGTGGAAGATAATATTTACAGCAAACGAGATAACGATGCAACGCGCCAAGCACTTGGCAAGGTTGTCAAAGATTTGCAGACGCAAGCACCAAATGAATTTAGTCCACAAAATCTTCATCCTTTGACTTTTGATAATCACATTGAAAAGGCAGCTTTTGAAGAGATGGTTGCTAGGGCTAAGAAGTTGATTCGTCAAGGAGATATGTTCCAATGCGTGCTGAGCCAACGTTTTTCAAGTCCATTTGACGGAGACCCGCTTGATTATTATCGTAATTTGCGCGTGACTAATCCATCAAATTATCTTTATTTCTATGATTTTGGTGATTATCAGATTATCGGTGCTAGTCCAGAAAGTCTGGTTTCTGTGAAAAATGGTGAAGTGACCACTAATCCAATTGCAGGGACTCGTCCAAGAGGTGCCGATGATACTGAGGATGCTGCGCTAGCTAAAGACTTGCAAGCTGACATTAAAGAAACAGCTGAGCATCGCATGCTAGTTGACCTTGGTCGAAATGATATTGGAAGAATTTCCCAAAACGGTACGGTCAAGGTAACCAAGTACATGGAAGTAGAATACTTCCGTTACGTCATGCATTTAACCAGCGTGGTGAAGGGGCAGTTGCTAGCAGATGTGCAGAGTATTGATGCTTTGAAAACGACATTGCCAGCTGGTACGGTCTCTGGCGCACCAAAAATTCGCGCGATGAAGCGCATCTATGAGTTAGAACGTGAAAAACGAGGCGTCTACGCTGGTGCGATTGGTTATCTTTCGGCGACTGGAGATATGGATTTTGCCATTGCCATTCGCACGATGATTCTCAAAAATCAGAAGGCTTATGTTCAAGCAGGGGCAGGCATTGTATACGACAGTGTACCAGAAAATGAATTTTACGAAACCATCAATAAAGCCAAAGCCATGACACGGATAGGGGATAGCAAATGATTTTATTAATTGATAATTACGATTCTTTTACCTATAACCTAGCGCAATACCTTGGGACTTTTGCCGAAGTTAAGGTCTTGCGAAATGATGCTGACGCATTAGAAGAAGTAGCCAAAGAGGCTTCTGCCATTGTTTTATCACCAGGTCCAGGTTGGCCGGCTGACGCTGGAAAAATGGAAGAGGTGATTCAAGCTTTTGCTGGTAAAAAGCCAATGCTAGGAATTTGTCTGGGACATCAGGCTATTGCTGAAAGTTTTGGTGGCAAGCTTGGTTTGGCTAAAAATGTCATGCACGGTAAGCAAAGCAATATTGATGTTCTTAGCCAATCACCTATTTTTGCAGGGCTTGCTAAAAATATGCCAATCATGCGTTACCATTCGATTGTTGTGACAGACATGCCAGAAGATTTTGAGGTAACTGCCAAAACAACTGATGACCAAGAAATTATGGCTATCCAGCATAAACAGTTACCGATTTATGGCCTTCAATTTCACCCAGAAAGTATTGGGTCACCAGATGGTCTTAAGATGATTGAAAACTTTGTACGATTAGTTGTTGAAAAGTAAAGCGAGGGATGGACAATGAAAGAACTCTTTAACCAAATTGCAAATAAGGAAGATTTATCAGAAGAACAAGTTGAAAGTTTATTTGATAGTATCTTAAATAACTCGATTTCAGAAAGTGAGATTGCTGCCTTTTTGATGGGACTCAAAGTGAAAGGTGAAACACCTTCAGAGATTACTGGGATTGTACGAGCTTTGAAAAGTCACGCTGTTGATTTACCGCAGGATTTTGGGGATGCTATGTGTAACTGCGGAACAGGTGGTGACCAGTCTTATAGCTTTAACATTTCAACAACAGCTTGCTTTATTCTAGCAGCAGGTGGTATTCGTATTGCCAAAGGTGGTAATCGTTCGGTGTCATCAAAATCAGGCTCTGCTGATGTTCTTGAAGCTTTGGGTATTAATATTGCTGCTTCACCAGCGACATTATCAAAAGCTCTTGATGAGGTTGGACTCGCCTTTGTCTTTGCGCAAACCATGCACCCAGCCATGCGTTTTATCGGTCCTGCACGTAAAACACTTGGAATTCCAACTATTATGAATATTGTTGGTCCATTGGCAAATCCTCTTGACCTTGAAACGCAGTTGATGGGCTTGTATCGGGCAGACCTCCAAGAAACAGCAGCACAAGTCATGCAAAAATTAGGCCGTAAACGTGCCATTATCGTCACAGGTCCAAATAACATGGATGAAGCAGCTCTTTACGGCAAAAATACTTATACATTGTTAGAAGACGGTCAAATCACTCAACACAGCTTTACTTACAAAGACCTTGGCATGCCAAGAGTTGAGTTAGATGACATTGTTGGCGGTGATGCTAAGCAAAATGCAGATATTCTAGTCAGTGTTCTTGAAAATCAGGCTAGTCCATATCTTGAAACAACCGTGTTAAATGCTGGCCTTGGGTTTTATGCTAACGGTAAAGTCGATAGTCTAGCAGAAGGGATTGACCTTGCTCGTCAATTAATTGCGGATGGTTCTGCTCTTGCTAAACTTCATCAATTGCAAGAGGTACAAGTATGAGTAAAGAATTTTTACAAACCATTTTAAAGCAAAAAGAAAAAGAAGTTGCCTCTCTAGAACTTGAGCCACTGCAGCCTCTTCGTGAGACTTATAAACTCTACGATTACCTTAAAAATAATGCGAATAAGCTGCAAATTATTGCTGAGGTAAAAAAAGCCAGTCCCAGTCTTGGTGACATTAACCTTGAAGTTGATATTGTCAAGCAAGCCAAAACTTACCAAGATAGCGGCGCAGTGATGATTTCTGTTTTGACTGACCCTTTCTTTTTCAAGGGGAACATTGATTATCTTCGTCAGATTTCAAATCAAGTAAAAATTCCAACCCTAGCAAAAGATTTTATCATCGATGAAAAACAGATTATTCGTAGTCGAAATGCAGGAGCAACTGTTATTTTACTGATTGTGGCAGCTCTTTCTGAGACGCGTTTGAAAGAACTTTATGACTTTGCCACAGGATTAGGATTAGAAGTTCTACTTGAAACGCATAACTTAGCAGAGTTAGAAGTGGCTCATCGCATTGGCGCTAAGATTATCGGCGTTAACAATCGTAACTTGGTGACCTTTAAAACGGATATCAATACAAGCTTGGAGTTATCAACCGCATTTAAAGAAGGTCCTGTTTATATTTCAGAGTCAGCTATTTTTACCAAAGAAGATGCTGAGCTCGTTGCTCCATTTTTCAATGGCATTTTGGTTGGTACGGCTTTAATGACTGCTGAAAATGTAGCCGAAAAAGTGAAGGAGTTGCAAATTGACAAAGGTTAAAATTTGCGGACTTTCAACCAAAGAAGCTGTTGAACAAGCGGTTAAAAGCGGAGCTGATTATATTGGTTTCGTCTTTGCCAAAAGTAAACGTCAAGTCGGCATAAAACAAGCTAGCCATTTAGCTCAGTTGATTCCAGAAACTGTCCAAAAAGTGGGTGTTTTTGTAAGTCCGACTCTCTTGGAACTTCAAGAAGCAATTAGCCAAGTGCCTCTTGATCTGGTGCAAATTCACGGAGAATTTGCGGACGAGGACTTTGACAAAATTGGAGTTCCAAGTATTCGTGCCATTCCTGTCCAAAAAACACTGGGAGAAATTCATACTAAAGCGGATTTTCTATTATTTGACGCCCCCCTAGCTGGTTCCGGAAAGACATTTGATTGGGATCTGCTAAAAGATACTAAAATTGCGAAGCCATATTTTTTAGCAGGTGGATTGACTGTCGATAATGTCGGACAAGCTATAACTTTCTTTCGACCCTACGCTATTGATGTTTCTTCTGGTGTTGAGACGGATGGTAAAAAAGATTTATTGAAGATTATGAGATTTATAGAAAGTGTGAAAAAATGAGCTATAACCAACCAGATACTAATGGATTTTATGGAAAATTTGGTGGACAATTTGTCCCAGAAACGCTGATGACGGCTGTTATTGAACTTGATAAAGCTTATCGCGAAGCAAAAGCTGACCCAAGTTTTCAAGCTGAACTTGATGAACTGCTTAAAAATTATGTTGGTCGTGAAACACCGCTTTACTACGCAGAGCGCCTAACTAAGCATATCGGTGGTGCTAAGATTTACCTTAAACGTGAAGACCTTAACCACACTGGTGCTCACAAAATCAACAACGCCCTTGGGCAAGTTCTTCTTGCAAAACGCATGGGTAAAAAGAAAATCATTGCCGAAACTGGAGCCGGTCAACACGGTGTGGCAACAGCGACAGCAGCTGCACTTTTTGATATGGAATGTACCATTTACATGGGTGAGGAAGATGTCAAACGTCAAGCTCTCAATGTTTTTCGTATGGAGCTGCTTGGTGCTAAAGTACACGCCGTCACAGATGGTTCACGTGTTTTGAAAGACGCTGTTAATGCTGCTCTTCGCGCGTGGGTAGCAAATATCGAAGACACTCACTATATTATGGGGTCAGCTCTTGGACCTGCACCATTTCCTGAAATCGTGCGTGACTTCCAATCAGTCATTGGTAAAGAAGCTAAAAAACAATACGCAGAAATCTCAGGTGGCAAACTACCAGATGCTGTTCTAGCTTGTATCGGTGGTGGCTCAAATGCAATCGGACTCTTTTATCCATTTGTTGAAGACGAATCTGTTGCCCTTTATGGTGCCGAAGCTGCAGGACATGGTCTTGATACTGAAGAACACGCAGCAACTTTTGCCAAAGGTCGCCCAGGCATCTTGCATGGAGCTTTGATGAATGTTCTCCAAGACCGTCACGGACAAATCATGGAAGCTTTCTCAATTTCAGCAGGTCTTGATTACCCTGGGGTTGGTCCTGAGCACTGTCACTTCCAAGATATCGGCCGTGCGACATATGATTCAATTACAGATGAAGAAGCACTTGATGCATTTATGCTTTTGTCACGCCTAGAAGGCATTATCCCAGCACTTGAATCAAGTCATGCTGTTGCCCTTACTCAAAAAGTGGCTAAAGAACTTGGCCCAGACAAATCAATTATTGTTTGTCTATCAGGACGCGGAGATAAGGATGTTGTTCAAGTAAAAGAACGTTTGGAAGCAGAAGGGAAGTAAACGATGACTAAGACACTTACAAAACATCTTCAAGAAATTAAAGCTAGCGGCAAAGGAATTTTTGTTCCTTACATCATGGCAGGTGACCATGATAAAGGACTTGATGGTTTATTTGAGACTATTGATTTATTGGAAAATAGCGGAGCTTCTGCCATTGAAGTGGGAATTCCATGGTCTGACCCCGTCGCTGATGGCCCAGTTATTGAATTAGCTGGCCAAAGAAGTCTTGCTAAAGGCGTTAATTTGACTGCGATTGTTGAAAAATTACAAGAAAAAACAGTTGAAGTGCCTTTGGTCATCATGACTTACATCAATCCCGTTTACCAATACGGCATTGAAAAATTTGTTAAAGATTTGGCCAATACCTCTGTTAAAGGTTTGATTATTCCTGATTTGCCACATGAGCATGAAAATCTTATCAAACCATATCTTGATAATACAGATATCGCTCTTGTTCCATTGGTCAGCTTGACTACTGGCATTGAACGCCAAAAGACTTTGTGTCAAAATGCTGAAGGTTTCATCTATGCAGTTGCAATCAATGGTGTTACAGGTAAAACTGGCAATTACCGAGATGATTTGGATAAACATTTAGCAAATCTTGAAGTTGTTGCTGACATTCCAGTATTAACAGGATTTGGAGTGTCAACAAAAGCTGATATCGAGCGTTTTAATAAGGTGTCAGATGGCGTTATTGTTGGAACTAAAATTGTTCGAGATTTACACGAAGGTAAAGCAGACGACGTCGCAGCATTTGTAACATACGGCTCAAATTATCAAAAATAGAAGAAAACCACTCGATTGAGTGGTTTTTATGATATTTAAAACAAATCAACAATTAATTTTAAATTTAGGACGGTTAAGATAACGGCGACAAGGTATCCTAAAATGGTATTCCATTTGCTATTTACAAAGTCTCCCATAATTTTGCGATTTGATGTGAAGTAAACCAAAGGGAAAATGGAGAATGGTAGTGCCAGCGAAAGGAAAACTTGTGAGTAAACAATCAGTTGGTCAAGGACACTTTCTTGACTACCATAGAGAGTAGCGATGATTAAAACTGGAGCTAACGCAGCTAATCGTGTGACCAGTCTGATAAGCCATTGTGGCAAGCGTAATTTTAAGAATCCTTCCATAACGATTTGCCCTGTTAGGGTTCCAGTGATGGTTGAGTTCTGCCCGCTAGCTAATAAGGCAACAGCAAATAAAGTTGATAGTGCTGCGCTTGCGACACTTCCTGCGATATTTGAATCTTGAAGAGCTTCATACATTTGTGAAAAAGCGTTGATTTCATTGGCATGCCCATAAAAAAGCGAAGCTCCCAAGATAAGAAGAAGTGAGTTAACCACAAAGGCTACCGTCAGTTGAATATTGGAATCCCAAGTCATAAAACGAACGGCTTGTTTAATGGATTTTTGGCTAGAGTAATCAATCTTACGAGTCTGTGAAATTGATGAATGAAGATAAAGATTGTGTGGCATAACCGTAGCACCGATAATCCCTAAAGCCAGCGTTAGCTTACTATTTACACCGCTCTGATGCAAATCGATAATCGATGGATGTGGGATATAGCCCTGTAAAATGCCTGCAAGATTTGGTTTTGACAGCAAGACCAAGTAAAGAAAAATAATCAAAATCGTTGCAATCAAAGTTGAAACCAAAGCTTCAATCTTGCGAAAGCCAAGCTTCATCAAGGATAACAGGATAAACACATCCAAAATAGTAATTAAAATCGAAAACAGCAAGGACCAGCCAAAGAGCAGGTGCAGTGCAATCCCAGAGCCGATAACTTCAGCCAAGTCGGTTGCCATCAAGGCTAACTCGATGATGACAAATAAAAGATAGCGTAATTTTTTTGGCAAATGAGCAGCAGTTGCTTGCGCCAAATCCTTTCGCGTTACGATTCCTAATTTCCCCGCCATTTGCTGTAGTTGCATCGCAATCAAAGACGATATCAGTACAACTGATAAAAGAAGATATTTATAAGTTGCCCCACCGACAACACTAGTAATCCAGTTACCAGGGTCCATGTAACCAACAGCTACTAAAGCTCCTGGTCCAATAAAGGCTCGAAGTGTTCGCCAAAATGAGGCATTTTTTGGAACAGCGATACTTTGATTGACCTCACTAAGTGATTTTTGAGAAGTAACAATAGTTTCCAAAAGCAGCCCTCTTTTCTAAAACTCTTATTTAAGGCCTATTATAGCAGAAGAATTTTAAAAATAAAGTATTTTTAACTATATTTAACAAAAAAATTAAGTGTGCTTAAAAAACACAACCAAAAGATAGCCTAAAAATAGAAAAGGAACAAAGGGAATGCGTTTATTTTTATAAAAAAGACAATACAGAATTCCCATTAAAGAACCCAGTTCAATAATCCACAAAATGCTTTCTAAATCAAGAAAAAGACTCAAATTGGCTAGGTAGAAAAAATCACCGCTACCGATTTTTATGTCAAAGAGCTCAGCTATGATGCCAAGTAACAGAAGAATAATGCTTACCGTATTAAGGGGAAGAAAAAGGAGTAAAGAAGCACTAGGCAGTAACCAGATTAATAGAGGAAAGGATTGGTATTTTAAATCATACAGACTAAGCGTCATGCTAAAAAAGAAAATAAAGAGAGTAGCTGGTCTAATAACTTCGTGGTAGCAAAGAGCAGTTGAAAGTCCGCAGACAAATTCAAAAATGCCATACCATAAAGGAATTTTACTTTTACAAAAATGGCAGCGAGAACGGTTAAAAATCTGAGAAAAAACTGGAATCATGTCCAGCGGTCTCAGCGGTTTACCACAGGCATTACAATGACTAGCAGGAAATAAAATAGATTCCTTTGGAAAGCGATCAACAACTAATCCGATAAATGAAGCCAGCGATGCTCCAAGAAAAAAGAATAATAAAGTGTCCATACCTTATTATTCGAAAAAATTTTTTAAAATTTGTGAGCATATTATTTGCAGCTTATTTAGAATTATTCTAAAATAGAAGCATAAAGAAAAGGAAAATATTCCTAGAACAACTGATTATTTTTTTAGAGGAGGTCGCTTATGACTCAAACAATGACTGAAACTATTTACGCATCTGTAACACATAACATTTCACAAAATACAAAAAACGCTAAAACAAAGGCTGTGCTTAATCAAGCAGTAGCAGATCTTTCAAAAGCTGCTTCAATCGTTCACCAAATCCACTGGTACATGCGTGGTGCTGGATTCTTCTACCTTCACCCAAAAATGGATGAATTGATGGACGGACTTAACGCTAACTTGGATGAAATCAGCGAACGTTTGATTACAATCGGTGGCGCACCATTCTCTACACTTAAAGAATTCGATGAAAATTCTAAACTAGAAGAAACTGCTGGTTCATTTGATAAGACAATGGACGAAAATCTTGCTCGTTTGGTTGAAGTTTACACTTACCTTACAGCTCTTTACCAAGTCGGTCTTGATGTGACTGACGAAGAAGGAGATGCTCCATCAAATGACATCTTCACAGCAGCGAAATCTGATGCTGAAAAAACAATTTGGATGCTTCAAGCCGAACGCGGACAAGCTCCAGGACTTAAATAATTAAGAAAAAACGTGATAGTGGGCCGAAAGGTCCACTATTTTTTCATGAAAACAAATGAAAACGTGAAAATAAAGAAAACGATTGCATATCCTATTGAAAAAGAGTCTTATTTTTGATAAAATGCTTTGTATGAAAACTTTATTTGACGTGCAGCAACTGTTGAAACGGTTCGGCATTTTTGTCTATATCGGTAAACGTCTTTATGATATAGAAGTCATGAAACTTGAACTTGAGAAATTGTATGAAAATGGGTTGATTGACAAGGCTGACTACCTGAATGCAGAATTAATTTTGCGTCGCGAGCACCGTTTAGAAATGGAGAAAGAAAATAATGACTAAAAAACTTTTAGGGATTGACCTAGGTGGAACAACGATTAAATTCGGTATCCTAACTCTTGAAGGTGAAGTTCAAGAAAAGTGGGCAATCGATACAAATACACTTGAAGATGGAAAACACATCGTTCCTGATATTGTTGAATCAATCAAACACCGTTTGAACCTTTACGGTTTGACAAAAGATGATTTTGCTGGTATCGGTATGGGTTCACCAGGTGCTGTTGACCGTGAAAACAAAACTGTTACAGGTGCCTTCAACTTGAACTGGGCTCACACTGAAGAAGTTGGTTCAGTTATCGAACGTGAACTTGGTATTCCATTTGCTATCGACAACGATGCTAACGTAGCTGCTCTTGGTGAACGTTGGACAGGTGCTGGTGCTAACAACCCTGATGTTGTTTTCGTAACACTTGGAACTGGTGTTGGTGGTGGTGTTATCGCTGATGGTAACCTTATCCACGGTGTAGCTGGTGCTGGTGGAGAAATCGGTCACATGAACGTTGAACCAGTTGATGGCTTTGAATGTACATGTGGTAACAAAGGATGTCTTGAAACAGTTGCTTCAGCAACAGGTGTTGTTCGTGTAGCTCGTCACTTGGCAGAAGAATACGAAGGTGATTCAAAAATCAAAGCTTCTATCGACAATGGTGACGTTGTAACAAGTAAAGATATCTTTGTAGCTGCTGAAGCTGGTGATAAATTTGCTGACTCAGTTGTTGAAAAAGTTGGTTTCTACCTTGGACAAGCAACTGCAAACATCGCAAACATCTTGAACCCAGACTCAGTTGTTATCGGTGGTGGTGTATCAGCTGCGGGTGAATTCTTGCGTAGCCGTGTTGAAAAATACTTCGTAACATACGCATTCCCACAAGTTCGTAAAACAACTAAAGTTAAAATCGCTGAACTTGGTAACGATGCTGGTATCATCGGTGCTGCAAGTCTTGCAAGCCAATTTGTAGATTAAGAGGCAAAAAAATGAACTGGATGATTTTTCTAATTGCTTTAGTCGTTATCATTGGCTGGTTCGCATGGACATACATTAGTGTTCGTCGTTCAGCTAAATTCATTGATAATGCAGAATTTGAAAGCATGATTCACACAAGTCAATTGATTGACGTTCGTGAAGCAGCTGCTTTCAAAACAAAACACATTATGGGAGCGCGTAATCTCCCAGCTAGCCAAATTCAATTGTCTTACTCAGCTATTCGTAAAGACAAACCAGTTCTTTTATATGACAGCAGTAGAAGTGCTGCCCTTCCACGTGTTATCAAAATACTGAAAAAAGCTGGTTACACAAATCTTTACGTCCTCAAAGACGGCTTTGATTATTGGACTGGTAAAATTAAAGAAGGTTAATAAAAAGAAAGTCTATCTGACTTTCTTTTTTCTTTTCAAAAAAGAACATTTATGAGCCTTTGATGAATATTTAATAGTAAAATCTATTTCTGAAAACATTTACACGGCTTTTGACGATGTTTTTTTAGGTGAAATATGATATAATTCAAAAGTTAGAATAAATTAAAAATAAATCGAGGAATCATGACTAAATTAAGAGAAGATATTCGTAACGTGGCGATTATCGCCCACGTTGACCACGGGAAAACAACCCTTGTTGATGAATTATTGAAACAATCACACACACTTGACGAACGTAAAGAATTGCAAGAACGTGCAATGGACTCAAACGATCTTGAAAAAGAACGCGGAATCACAATCCTTGCTAAAAACACTGCAGTTGCTTACAACGGTGTTCGTATCAATATCATGGACACACCAGGACACGCGGACTTCGGTGGAGAAGTTGAACGTATCATGAAAATGGTTGATGGTGTTGTTCTTGTTGTCGATGCTTACGAAGGTACTATGCCTCAAACACGTTTCGTGTTGAAAAAAGCTCTTGAACAAAACTTGACACCAATCGTTGTTGTTAACAAAATTGATAAACCATCAGCTCGTCCAGCAGAAGTTGTTGACGAAGTTCTTGAACTTTTCATCGAACTTGGTGCTGATGATGATCAATTAGAATTCCCAGTTGTTTACGCATCAGCTATCAACGGTACATCATCACTTTCTGATGACCCAGCTGATCAAGAACACACAATGGCTCCAGTCTTTGATACAATCATTGACCACATTCCTGCTCCAGTTGACAACTCAGAAGAACCACTTCAATTCCAAGTGTCACTTCTTGATTACAACGATTTCGTTGGACGTATCGGTATCGGACGTATCTTCCGTGGTACTGTTAAAGTTGGTGACCAAGTTACACTTTCTAAACTTGATGGCTCAACTAAAAACTTCCGTGTTACGAAATTGTTTGGTTTCTTCGGACTTGAACGTCGTGAAATCCAAGAAGCTAAAGCTGGTGATTTGATTGCTATCTCAGGTATGGAAGATATCTTCGTTGGTGAAACAATCACTCCAACTGATTGCGTTGAACCACTTCCAATCCTTCACATTGACGAACCAACTCTTCAAATGACATTCTTGGCAAATAACTCACCATTTGCAGGTCGTGAAGGTAAATTCGTAACATCTCGTAAAGTTGAAGAACGTTTGCTTGCTGAATTGCAAACTGACGTATCACTTCGTGTTGACCCAACTGATTCACCAGATAAATGGACTGTATCAGGTCGTGGTGAATTGCACTTATCAATCCTTATCGAAACAATGCGTCGTGAAGGATACGAACTTCAAGTATCACGTCCAGAAGTTATCATTAAAGAAATTGATGGCGTGAAATGCGAACCATTCGAACGTGTTCAAATCGATACACCAGAAGAATACCAAGGTTCAGTTATCCAATCATTGTCAGAACGTAAAGGTGAAATGATTGACATGCAATCAACTGGTAACGGTCAAACACGTCTTGTCTTCTTGGCACCAGCTCGTGGACTTATCGGTTACCCAACTGAGTTCCTTTCAATGACTCACGGTTACGGTATCATGAACCACACATTCGACCAATACATGCCAGTTATCAATGCTGAAATCGGTGGACGTCGTCGTGGTGCTCTTGTATCTATCGATACTGGTAAAGCAACAACATACTCAATCATGTCTGTTGAAGAACGCGGAACAATCTTCGTTAACCCAGGTACTGAAGTATACGAAGGTATGATTATCGGTGAAAACTCACGTGAAAACGACTTGACAGTTAACATCACTAAAGCTAAACAAATGACAAACGTTCGTTCAGCTACTAAAGACCAAACTGCCGTTATCAAAACTCCACGTATCTTGACTCTTGAAGAATCACTTGAATTCTTGAACGATGACGAATACATGGAAGTTACACCAGAATCAATCCGTTTGCGTAAACAAATTCTTGATAAAAACTTGCGCGCTAAAGCAGCTAAAAAGAAAAAATCAGCTGAAGAGTAAAATAGTCTGCTAGACTATTTTAGTTCCAAACTTAAAATAAACTCGGAAAACAATACACATAAATTTGAATTGTAGGAAGGAATCATGAAATGTTTTATTTAATTATTGCAATCTTAATTATTTCATACTATATTTTCATGGCTCCTAAAACAATTCGTAATACTCTTGGGATGATTGGTTTTGTTGGCTTAGTTGCAATGCTACTTGTTTTAGCAGTAATGAGCTTTGTTAAAATCATGCAATCACCACCTGAAATTTTTCTTGCACTTGCTATGGTTGCCTTGGGATTTTTCGCGCTAAGGGATGTCTATCGCTTACCTGTTAAGAAAAATGAAAATGAGCAATATAGCGAAAGAGGCTGAGTATTTACTCAGCTTTTTTTGTCATAAACACTCTATCAGACATTGCGACACTAAGATTGTCTTAAATGCCGTAGAATGATTGAAAAACGCCTTAAATAAAGGTAGAATATTATTATATTTGCAATGTTAGAATGGATATATTATGAAAAAAATTGAAACATTTGAAAATAAAAAAGTCTTAGTTCTTGGTTTAGCAAAATCTGGAGAAGCTGCAGCGCGTCTCCTTGAAAAATTAGGTGCTATCGTTACAGTCAACGATGGTAAACCATTTGATGAAAATCCAGCTGCACAATCTCTTCTTGAAGAAGGTATTAAAGTTATCTGTGGTAGTCATCCACTAGAACTTTTGGATGAAAACTTTGAATTGATGGTTAAAAACCCAGGAATTCGTTACGATAATCCAATGGTAGCTCGCGCTATCGAAAAAAATATTCCAGTTATCACAGAAGTTGAGTTGGCTTACATGATTTCAGATGCCCCAATTATTGGTATCACTGGTTCAAATGGTAAAACAACAACAACAACTATGATTGCTGAAACATTGAATAACGGCGGTAAATCAGGTCTTCTTTCAGGAAATATTGGTTTTCCTGCTTCTGAAGTGGCACAAACTGCTACAGACAAAGACACTTTGGTTATGGAATTGTCATCATTCCAATTGATGGGAACTGATACTTTCCACCCACACATGGCTGTTATTACAAATCTTATGCCAACACACATTGACTACCACGGTAGCTTTGAAGAATATGTTGTTGCAAAATGGAATATTCAAAAGAATATGACTGCAGATGATTATTTGGTGCTTAACTTCAACCAAGATTTGGCAAAAGAATTAGCACAAAAAACAGCAGCACAAGTTGTCCCATTCTCTACAACTGAAAAAGTTGATGGTGCTTACCTAGATGGTGATACTTTGTACTTCAAAGATGAAGCTATCATGAAAGCATCTGAAATCGGTGTTCCTGGTAGCCACAACGTTGAAAATGCTTTGGCAACTATTGCAATTGCAAAACTTTCAGGTATTGCAAATGAAGCCATCAAAGAAACTTTGTCACATTTTGGTGGGGTTAAACACCGTCTTCAAGCTCTTGGTGAAGTTAACGGTATTAAATTCTATAACGATTCTAAATCAACAAACATTCTAGCAACTCAAAAAGCTCTTTCAGGATTTGATAACTCAAAAGTTATCTTGATTGCTGGTGGTCTTGACCGTGGTAATGAATTCGATGAGCTTGTTCCTGATATTACAGGTGTTAAATTGATGGTCATCCTTGGGGAATCAGCTCCACGTGTGAAACGCGCAGCTGACAAAGCACAAGTTCCTTACGTTGATGCTAAAGATGTCGCAGATGCTGCTCGTATTGCTTACAGTAAAGCTGAAGCTGGCGACGTTGTTCTCTTGAGCCCTGCCAACGCAAGCTGGGATATGTATAAGAGCTTTGAAGTTCGTGGTGATGAATTTATCGCAACCTTTGAAGCTATTAAAGGAGAATAAGCATGGCTAAAAAAATCGTATTTACCGGTGGTGGTACAGTTGGTCATGTTACCTTGAACTTGATTCTTATCCCAAAATTCCTCAAAGATGGTTGGGAAGTTCACTACATTGGTGATAAACATGGAATTGAACACGAACAAATTGAAAAGTCAGGTCTAGATGTTACCTTCCATTCTATTGCAACAGGAAAATTAAGACGTTATTTTTCATGGCAAAACATGCTTGATGTGTTCAAAGTTTCATTTGGAATTCTTCAATCAATTGCTATCATTGCTAAAATTCGTCCACAAGCCCTTTTCTCAAAAGGTGGCTTTGTGTCTGTCCCACCAGTCATTGCTGCAAAAACGTTAGGAGTTCCTGTTTTTGTGCATGAATCTGACTTATCAATGGGATTAGCTAATAAAATTGCTTACAAATTTGCGACTACAATGTACACAACCTTTGAACAAGCCAAAGGCTTGGTGAAAGCAAAACACGTTGGTGCGATTACAAAAGTTGGTAGCAAAGTTGCTTACGATAACAGCAAAATTGAAGAAATCAAAAAACACTTTAACCCAGATTTGAAAACACTTCTTTTCATCGGTGGTTCTGCCGGGGCACGTGTTTTCAATGACTTTATTACAAATACTCCAGAATTAGTTGACCACTATAATGTCATCAACATTTCAGGAGATAAAAGTTTAAACGGATTGAGTCAAAATTTCTATCGAATTGATTATGTCACAGACCTTTATCAGCCTTTGATGGATATGGCAGATGCTGTTGTGACACGCGGTGGTTCGAATACTATTTTTGAGTTAGTGGCTATGAATAAATTGCACTTGATTGTGCCTCTTGGAAAAGAAGCAAGCCGAGGAGATCAGCTTGAAAATGCAGCTTACTTTGAGAAAAAAGGTTATGCTCGCCAACTTTCTGAGGATCAACTCACTTTCACACATTTGCAAGAAGAGCTCACTCAACTCTTTGAACAAGAAAATAGTTATCACACACAAATGAAAAATTCCACTGAAATCAAGTCACAAGAAGAATTTTATGATCTGCTTAAACATGATATTTCTAAGACTGCAAAAGGAATTTAAATGACAAAAAAGAAAGAGCCTAAAAAAAGTCAAAAAGATAAATCAGAAAAAAAATCAGCTTTGACAGAATGGCAAAAACGTAATATTGAGTTTCTAAAGAAAAAAGAAGCTGAAAAAGCGGAAAAGAAAAAACGCCAAGAAAAATTACGCTTAGAGCGCAAGCCGAAAGCAACAGATACTGATACCAAAGCTGAAAAAGTCGAAGAAAAAGCTTTGACTGCAGAAGAAAAGAAAAAGGCTAAAGAAGCTAAAAAAGAAGAAGCTAGAAAAGCCAAAGAGGCTAAAAAATTACAAAAACTGGAAGCCAAAAAAGAGAAAACACCTCTTCAAAAAGCGATTCATCATGCGCTACCAGTTATCATCACTGCTACAGTTATTCTGTTGATTTCAATCTTTTTAGTAACCCCATTTAGTAAAAAGAAAATCATTACAGTTACGGGGACATCAACGGTTAGTCAAGAAGAAGTGATTAGAGATTCAGGAATTAAACCGTCAAACTATCTCTTTTCATTAATTTTCCACCATTCAACTTATGAAAAAAATATTATTAGTAAGAATAAAATGGTTAAAAGCGCTAAGTTTACTTACCGTTTCCCAAATAAATTAAACATTGATGTTAAAGAGTACAGCATTATTGCTTATGCTCAAACTGATGATGGTTATCAGCCAATCCTTGAAAACGGGACTCGTATTGGTCTTGTAGGAGCTTCTGAATTGCCAGATAGTTTCTTGACGATTAATTTATCATCGGAAAAAGATATTCAAAAACTCGTTAACGCTTTTTCAAAATTAGACAAAGATTTGGTTAATCAAATTCAAATTGTCAGCTCAGCAGATTCTGCGACTACGTCAGATTTGCTAAAACTAGAGATGCATGACGGAAATGTTGTTCGTGTGCCATTATCTGAAGTAGCTAAGAAATTACCATATTATTTGAAGATAAAAGATAGCTTACCAGAAAACAGCATTGTTGATATGGAAGTGGGAATTTATGCAACTTCTGAATCCATTGAAGCATCTGTTGCAGCGGATAAAGAAAAAGCTAAAAACGAAAACAAAGAAGAATCAGAATCTGATTCTAAATCTGACGAAGAAAACTCTCAAACCGAGTCGAGTGAGGAAGCTACAGCAACGGAATCAAGCGAAGCTGAAAGTGCAGAAAATCAAGCTCCAGAAGCTACAAATGAAGAGCATCCGAACGAAACTGCAGTAGTTGAACAAGTAGCTCAACAATAAAATTAAGATTCTATAACAAAAAACGTAAAATGATAACATTTTACGTTTTTTTATGATATAATATTTTCTGAATAATTCTGATTTTATGCAGATTTTAGAATAGTAAATGATTGGAAAGATAGTGAGGTCGAGTGAATGGCTAGAAATGGCTTTTTTACAGGATTAGATATAGGGACAAGCTCGATTAAAGTTCTAGTAGCAGAATTTGTTTCTGGCGAAATGAACGTGATTGGTGTGAGTAACGTTCCCAGCACGGGAGTAAAAGACGGTATTATTATAGATATTGAAGCAGCTGCAGAAGCAATCAAAACAGCGGTTGAACAAGCAGAAGAAAAAGCTGGAATGACAATCGATAAGATTAATGTTGGTCTTCCTGCTAACCTACTTCAAATCGAACCAACTCAAGGGATGATTCCTGTTCCTAGTGAATCAAAAGAAATCAAAGATGAAGATGTTGATAGCGTTGTTAAATCAGCATTGACTAAGAGCATCACTCCAGAACGTGAAGTTATCTCTTTGATTCCAGAAGAATTTATCGTTGATGGTTTCCAAGGTATTCGTGACCCACGTGGTATGATGGGAATTCGTTTGGAAATGCGTGGATTGATTTACACTGGACCAACAACAATTCTTCATAACCTTCGTAAAACAGTAGAACGCGCTGGTATCAGTGTTGAAAATGTTATTATTTCACCACTTGCTTTGGCAAAATCAGTTCTTAACGAAGGTGAACGTGAATTTGGTGCTACTGTGATTGATATGGGTGGCGGTCAAACAACCGTTGCTTCTATGCGAGCACAAGAATTACAATACACAAACATCTATGCAGAAGGTGGCGAATATGTCACTAAAGACATTTCTAAAGTCTTGAAAACTTCTATGGAAATTGCTGAAGCCCTTAAATTTAACTTTGGTCAAGCAAACTTAGAAGAAGCAAGCTCTTCAGAAACTGTTCAAGTAGATGTTGTTGGTAGCGAATCTCCAATTTCAGTTAGTGAACGCTACTTATCAGAAATCATTTCTGCACGAGTTCGCCACATTTTAGATCGTGTTAAACAAGACCTAGAACGTGGACGTTTACTTGACCTACCAGGAGGAATTATCCTTGTTGGTGGTGGAGCAATTATGCCAGGTGTGGTAGAAGTTGCTCAAGAAATCTTTGGAACAACTGTCAAACTACACGTTCCAAATCAAGTTGGTATCCGCAATCCAATGTTTGCTAACGTTATTAGCTTAGTTGAATACGTTGGTACAATGAGCGAAGTTGATGTTATTGCTCAACGTGCGGTGTCTGGTGAAGAATTACTTCGTCGTAAACCAGTTGATTTCGAACCACAACCAAAAGTACAAGCACCACAACGAGTGGTTTATAACAATGAACCTGCTGTACCAGTTAATGAAAACATGGTACCACAACCAGCTCCAGTTCAGCCTGTACAAAGACACGAAGAACCAAAATCAAAATTTAGCGAACGTGTTCGTGGTATTTTCGGAAGTATGTTTGACTAATAATAAGTGAGGAATAAAAATGGCATTTTCATTTGACACAGCATCAGTACAAGGTGCAGTTATTAAAGTTATTGGTGTCGGTGGTGGCGGAGGTAACGCCATCAACCGCATGATTGATGAAGGTGTTGCTGGTGTTGAATTTATCGCAGCAAACACTGATATCCAAGCATTGAGCTCTTCAAAAGCTGAAACTGTTATTCAGTTAGGCCCTAAATTGACTCGTGGACTCGGTGCTGGAGGACAACCTGAGGTTGGTCGTAAAGCCGCTGAAGAAAGCGAAGAAGTATTGACTGAAGCTCTTACAGGTGCTGACATGGTCTTCATCACTGCTGGTATGGGTGGTGGATCTGGTACAGGTGCTGCACCAGTTATCGCACGTATCGCTAAAAGCCTTGGAGCTCTTACAGTTGCAGTTGTAACACGTCCATTTGGTTTTGAAGGTAACAAACGTGGTAACTTCGCTGCAGAAGGTATCCAAGAACTTCGTGAACAAGTTGATACATTGCTTATCATTTCAAATAACAACCTTCTTGAAATTGTTGATAAGAAAACTCCACTTCTTGAAGCTCTTAAAGAAGCAGATAACGTGCTTCGCCAAGGTGTTCAAGGTATTACTGATTTGATTACAAATCCAGGTCTTATCAACCTTGACTTTGCCGATGTTAAAACAGTTATGGCTAACAAAGGTAACGCTCTTATGGGTATCGGTATCGGTTCTGGTGAAGAACGTATCACTGAAGCAGCTCGTAAAGCTATCTTCTCTCCACTTCTTGAAACAACAATCGATGGTGCTGAAGATGTTATCGTTAACGTAACTGGTGGTCTTGACATGACTCTTACTGAAGCAGAAGAAGCTTCTGAAATCATCAGTCAAGCAGCTGGTAAAGGTGTTAACATCTGGCTTGGTACATCTATTGATGACACAATGAAAGATGAAATCCGTGTAACTGTTGTAGCTACAGGTGTTCATCAAGATCGTGCAGAACAAGTAGCAGGATTCCGTCCACAAGCAACTCGTTCATTTGCACAAAACAACGCACAACAAGCAGCTGGCGCTCAATACGCTTCAGAACGTGCTCAACAACCTGGTCAAGCAGCTTTTGAACGTCGTTCAAACTTTGACTATGATATGAGCGAAAACCATGCAATGCCAGCTCCACAACAACCAACAGCAAATCAATCACAACAAAAAGATAATTCATTTGGAAATTGGGACCTTCGTCGCGACAACATCGCACGTCCAACAGAAGGCGAACTTGATAGCAAATTGACAATGTCAACATTTACAGCTAATGAAGATGCTGATGATGAACTTGAAACACCACCATTCTTCAAAAATCGTTAATGACCGATTTTCAAAAAAATAAAGACCTTGTTTTTGAACAGGTTGCGCAAGCAACAAAAGCAGCCAATCGTTCACAAGAAAGTGTCAAGATTATTGCTGTGACGAAGTATGTTGATAGTGGTGTTGCTGCTCGTCTTATTGGCACAGGTATTGAACATATTGGTGAAAATAGGGTCGATATGTTTCTGGATAAGTATGAAGCGTTAAAAGATAAAAATTTAACATGGCACCTAATCGGTACTCTACAGCGTCGTAAGGTAAAAAATGTCATTAATTACGTTGATTATTTTCACGCTTTAGATTCTGTTAAATTAGCTGCTGAAATCCAGAAAAGAGCAGAGCATCCCATTAAATGCTTCCTACAGGTTAATATTTCCGAGGAAGAGAGTAAACACGGCTTTAAAGTTTCAGAAATTGATGAAGCTTTAGCTGAAATCTCTGACTTTGATAAAGTGGAAATTGTAGGATTGATGACGATGGCGCCTAAGAATGCTTCTGAAAGTGAAATTGACGACATTTTTGGAAAAGCCGACAAACTTAGACAAGAGTTGCAGGCACGACAATTAGCTCATATGCCATTTACCGAATTAAGTATGGGCATGAGTGGTGATTTTCCAATTGCTATTCGCAATGGGGCAACTTTTGTTAGAATTGGTTCATCATTCTTTAAATAACGGGAGAAAAACATGGCTTTTAAAGATAAATTTGACAAACTAATCTCTTATTTCGATACTGATGAGGTAAGTGATGTTGAAGAAACTGTTGAAGATGAGGTTAGACAACCTCGTGTTCAACAACAAGTTGAGGCTAAGCCACAGCCAGCACCTAGACGAGCAGAACAGCAATTTTCATCAGCACGAGCTCAACAAGTTCAAGCTGGTGGAGCTGTTCGTCAGCGTGTGCAACCTCAACAAAGACGTGCAGCTGATGAAAATCCGCACGTTCATTCATTGAATCAACGTCGTGAAGAACAATTGCAAGTTCGAAACAATCAAACGACTACAACAATTGCTTTGAAATACCCTCGTAAATATGAGGATGCTCAAGAAATCGTTGATTTGTTGATTGTTAACGAATGTGTTTTGATTGATTTTCAATATATGCTTGATGCTCAAGCACGTCGTTGTCTTGATTTTATTGATGGTGCAAGTAAAGTTCTTTATGGTAGTCTTCAAAAAGTTGGTAGTTCAATGTATTTGTTGACACCATCAAATGTGATCGTCAATCTCGAAGAACTTCCAATCCCAAATGCGGGACAAGATGTTGGGTTCGATTTTGACATGAAGAGACGCTAATATATGATTTTTGTATTAATTGTACTATTAAAAACCATTCAATTTTACTCTTATCTGCTAATTGCGTATGCGCTCCTATCTTGGTTTCCTGGTGCGTATAACACTGGATTTGGTCGTTTACTGGTTCAAATTGTTGAACCAGTAATTAAAACTTTTCAACGTTTAAATCTTCAATTTATGGGATTGGACTTTACGATTTGGGCCGCGGTTATTGCCTTAAATCTCTTGAGTCGCTTTCTTATTATGTTATTGGTTCGATGAAAAAAGAAATTTACCAACATTTTCGACCTGAAGAGTATGACTTCATTGAAAAAATGGATGACATCGCTCAGAGGGTCGAAGAGACATACGCTTATTCATTAACAGATTTTCTAAATCCTCGCCAAGTTGATATTGCTAAAAGTATTCTTGGAAATCGAGGCTTGCGTTACTTTGTTTCGAGTGATTATTATCCTGCAGAGTACGCACGTATACTAGTTGCACCTGATTACTATGAGCTAAATTTGGAAGATTTCGAGTTAGCACTGCTAGAAGTGAACTATAATTCGAAATTTAATCAATTGACTCACGCTCAAATAATGGGAACTTTACTTCACAAGCTTGGAGTTAAGCGAACGATTATTGGAGATATTTTAGTTGAACAAGGCTACGCACAGTTATTAGTTACGGAAAATATGGTTGATTATTTTCGAGCTAATGTTACAAAGATTGCAAAAGCAAGCGTAAGCCTAAAAGAGATTTCACTTGATCAGTTGATTAAGGGAGAAAAGGAATCTCATCAGCTTGATATCATGGTTTCAAGTATGCGTTTGGATAAAGTTCTAGCAACAGTTTTGAAGCTTTCACGAAGTCAAGCTATTCAGTTGATCAGTGCTGAAAAGGTAAAGCTTAATTATCAGACGCTTGATAGACCTTCAGAAATGCTTCAAGTTGGAGATTTGATTAGTGTTAGAGGATTTGGTCGTTTTTCTATCTTAAGTGAGAATGGACTTACGAAGAATGGAAAATACAAATTGACCGTAGATAAGATGATACATAAATAAGGAGAAATCAATGGCACTTACAGCACTTGATATTAAAGATAAAACATTTAAATTAAAATTTCGTGGATACGACGAAGAAGAAGTTAATGAATTTCTTGATATTGTTGTCGATGACTACGAAGACTTGGTTCGTCGCAATCATGAACAAGAAAACAGAATCAAAGATTTGGAAGACAAACTTGCTTACTTTGATGAAATGAAAGAATCTTTGAGCCAATCTGTTATTCTTGCTCAAGAAACTGCTGAAAAAGTTAAAACATCAGCTAATGATGAAGCTGCTAACCTTGTTAGCAAAGCTAACTACGATGCACAACATTTGATTGACGAAGCAAAATCTAAAGCAAACCAAATCTTGCGTGATGCAACAGATGAAGCTAAACGTGTTGCAGTTGAAACAGAAGACTTGAAACGTCAAACTCGTGTCTTCCACCAACGTTTGGTTGCTGCTATCGAAGGTCAACTTGGTTTGACAAATTCACCAGAATGGACAGAATTGTTGCAACCAACAGCTGTTTACCTTCAAAATTCAGATGCAGCTTTCCGTGAAGTTGTTGAAAAAGTTTTGGAAGAAGAAATGCCTGAAGCTGATGATGAATTGTCAATGGATGCTACACGTCAATTCACTCCAGAAGAAATGGAAGAATTGCAACGTCGTGTAGAAGCAGGAAACAAACACCTTGAAGAAACACAAAAACTTCCTGTTATTGATGATGCTGATGACATCAATCTTAACGAAACACAAACATTTAAATTAAATATTGAAGAATAAGAAAAACGCGATTGATATGCTATATTAACAGCGAGTGGACGATGGTGCGAGGTCTGCAATCACTGGGATATCAGTTATCCTTTTCTAAGATTTTATCTGAATAAAGTAAGATAAAAGGGATAAACTCACCTTACGGGTTAAAGAGGGAAATTTAGATTTCTACCCTATTTTTAGTGTAGCTAAATTTCTAAACTAAGGTGGTACCACGAGCTTTCGTCCTTATTGAGACGAGAGCTCGTTTTGTTTTACCACTTCAAAAAGTCATTTTTCTGTCAATGAGTCAATCATGGGCAGTTGAATATTATTTATTATAAGGAGTAGTCATGAAATTAAAAGAAACGCTTAATCTTGGAAAAACTGCTTTTCCAATGCGTGCTGGACTCCCAAACAAAGAGCCTAAATGGCAAAAAGAATGGGAAGAAGCAGACATCTATGCTAAACGTCAACAATTAAACGAAGGCAAACCTTCATTCAACCTCCACGATGGACCTCCATATGCCAATGGTAATATCCACGTTGGTCACGCCATGAACAAAATTTCTAAAGACATTATTGTGCGTTCAAAATCAATGTCTGGTTTCCGTGCTCCTTATGTTCCTGGTTGGGATACACATGGACTTCCAATTGAACAAGTATTGGCTAAAAAAGGTGTAAAACGTAAAGAAATTCCTTTGACTGAATACCTTGAAATGTGTCGTGAATACGCTCTTAGCCAAGTAGACAAACAACGTGAAGACTTCAAACGTCTTGGTGTGTCTGCTGATTGGGAAAATCCATATGTAACACTTATCCCTGCATACGAAGCTGCACAAATTCGTGTCTTTGGTGCAATGGCTGATAAAGGTTATATCTACCGTGGTGCAAAACCAGTTTACTGGTCATGGTCATCAGAATCAGCTCTTGCCGAAGCTGAAATTGAATATCACGATATTGACTCAACATCACTTTACTATGCTAACAAAGTTAAAGATGGTAAAGGTGTGCTTGATACTGATACTTATATCGTTGTTTGGACAACAACTCCATTTACAGTAACTGCTTCACGTGGTTTGACTGTTGGTCCTGATATGGATTATGTTGTTGTTAAACCTGCTAACGATGATCGTAAATTTGTTGTTGCGGAAGCTCTTCTTGATAGCCTTGCTGAAAAATTCGGTTGGGAATCATTTGAAGTTCTTGCAAAACACAAAGGTACTGAACTTGAATACATCGTTACTGAACACCCATGGGATACAGAAGTAGACGAACTTGTTATCTTGGGTGACCACGTTACACTTGATTCTGGTACTGGTGTTGTCCACACTGCCCCAGGTTTTGGTGAAGATGACTACAATGTAGGTATCAAATACAACCTTGAAGTTGCTGTTACAGTTGACGAACGCGGTATCATGATGGAAAATGCTGGCCCTGAATTCCAAGGTCAATTCTATGATAAAGTTGTTCCAACAGTAAAAGAAAAACTTGGTGATCTTTTACTTGCTAGCGAAGTTATCACTCACTCATACCCATTTGACTGGCGTACTAAAAAACCAATCATCTGGCGTGCTGTTCCACAATGGTTCGCATCTGTTTCTAAATTCCGTCAAGACATCCTTGATGAAATTGATCGCACAACATTCTATCCAGAATGGGGTCGCACTCGTCTTTACAACATGATTCGTGACCGTGGTGACTGGGTAATCTCACGTCAACGTGCATGGGGTGTTCCACTTCCAATCTTCTATGCTGAAGATGGTACAGCTATCATGACTAAAGAAGTGACTGATCACGTGGCTGACTTGTTCGAAGAATTCGGTTCAATCGTATGGTGGGAACGTGATGCCAAAGACCTTCTTCCTGAAGGATTCACTCACCCAGGTTCACCAAATGGTGAATTCACTAAAGAAACTGATATCATGGACGTATGGTTCGATTCAGGTTCTTCATGGAATGGTGTTATGAATGCTCGTGAAGGTTTGGAATATCCAGCTGATCTTTACCTTGAAGGTTCTGACCAATACCGTGGTTGGTTCAACTCATCATTGATCACTTCAGTTGCTGTTAACGGACATGCACCTTACAAAGCTGTGCTTTCACAAGGTTTCGTTCTTGATGGTAAAGGTGAAAAAATGTCTAAATCTAAAGGTAACATCATTTCACCAAACGACGTTGCAAAACAATACGGTGCTGAAATCCTTCGTTTGTGGGTTGCTTCAGTAGATACTGATGCTGACGTACGTGTTTCTATGGAAATCCTTGGTCAAGTTTCAGAAACTTACCGTAAAATCCGTAACACACTTCGTTTCTTGATTGCTAACACAACAGACTTCAATCCAAATAAAGATGCTGTAGCTTATGAAGACTTGCGTTCAGTTGATAAATACATGACTGTTAAATTCAACCAATTGGTAGCAACAATCCGTAAAGCTTATGAAGACTATGACTTCATGACAATTTACAAAGCTGTTGTTAACTTTATCACAGTTGATTTGTCAGCATTCTACCTTGATTTTGCCAAAGACGTTGTTTACATCGAAGCAGCAGACAATATTGCTCGCCGTCAAATGCAAACAGTCTTCTACGATATCTTGGTTAAAATCACTAAATTATTGACTCCAATTCTTCCACACACAGCTGAAGAAATCTGGTCATACCTTGAATTCGAACCAGAAGAATTCGTTCAATTATCAGAATTACCAGATGCTGAAGTCTTCGAAGGTCAAGAAAATATTCTTGAAGAATGGGATGCCTTCATGACACTTCGTAACCAAGCTCAAAAAGCTTTGGAAGAAGCTCGTAACGCTAAAGTTATTGGTAAATCATTAGAAGCTCACTTGACAATTTACGCTGGTGAAGAAGTGAAAACTCTTCTTGCTGCCCTTGATAGTGACATTGCTCAATTGTTGATCGTATCACAATTGACTGTTACTGACGAAGCTGCTCCAGCAGATGCAGTTGCCTTTGATGGTGTTGCCTTTACAGTAGCTCATGCTGAAGGTGAAGTTTGTGATCGTTGCCGTCGCGTAGACCCAACAGCTAAAGAACGTTCATACGGTGTTACAATTTGTGACCACTGTGCTGAAATCGTTGAAGCTAACTTCCCAGAAGCAGTTGCAGAAGGCTTTGAAGTTAAAGCAAAATAATGCGATAACCTATAATAACTAAAAACGAACTCATTTGAGTTCGTTTTTTTGTATGTAAACTAAAAAAATCAGGTTTTTAAAACCTGATTAGTGAACTGTTGGGAAGGAAATTTCAATTAGATTCGCTGTATGCAAGGTTTTCAACTGATCTAATTGAACGGTAGATTTGTCAATTTTGCGTTTGAGGAAGAATTCCCGAATGGCTTCGATTTCACTTTCTTTGATAGCACGATACTTGTTTGAAATCAACAGTTCGTAATGACTTGGTGCTTTAGTGAAAACAACATCGGTATTTCCTGCAGAGTAAGTCTCAACGAGTTTAGCGTCCGTGTTTCGAAGCTGGTTACGAACTAGCTCGGAATGACTACTTGTTGTGTTGATTAACCTCATAAATTTCCTCCTATGAACTTTCTACCATTATTATAACACTATTTTAGGTGAAAAACTTAGATTATGAGATTTTAATGATGATTTTTTTTCCAAGCATCAACACCCCATTTATGGCTGCCACGTTTTAATTTTACAATAGCTTCATCGACTGGGAACCAAGCAAGGTGATTGAAATCTTCAAGCGGTGCCCCAATTTTTTCATAATGTGTGACTTCATAGAGGTAAGCTGGGTTATAAAAATAAGTATCACGATGACGTGAATAGAAGTACTCGTCAGCTTGTCCGTAATAATAACCAAGTTCAGCTGAGAAGCCGAGTTCTTCAATAAGTTCGCGTTTTAAGGCTGAAAAATGATCTTCGCCCGCTTCGATTTCTCCGCCTGGAAGGAACCAAGAGCCGTTAGGGGCTTGAACTAAAATGATTTGGTCTTTAGTTGCATTTGGAATGATGGCATACACTCCATAGCGTGCCTTGTATTCAACATTATCAAGTTTTTCACCAAAAGTTGGATTTGACATAATATTCTCCTATAAAACAAGTGTCCGAATGAGTGGAGATGGAATGATTAATCTCTAAAGTAGATTTGTAAGAGTGGCTATTGTTGTTATTATACTAAAAAAAGTTGTCTTTTGCTAGAAAATTGTCGGAATATTTTGATTTTGATAATTGGTTGATATAAAAAAGCCTAGAAAATCTGATTTTCTAGGCTAAATTTATTATTCTGCTGAGACAGTTTCTTCTTTTTCAACTTTTTTAGCTGATTTAATGACAATTTTACCGTTACTTGTCATCACTGCCTTCAAATCTTTTTCAGTTGGGTGTTCAAGGTAGAAGTCGGTAATAGCATCTTCGATATAATCTTGGATAGTACGACGTAATGGACGAGCTCCCATCTTAGGATCGTAACCAAGGTCGACAAGTTTTTCTTTAACTTTATCAGTTACTTCAAGATGAATATCGTTAGTTGCTAAACGGTTATTGACATCGTCAAGCATAAGGTTAACGATATGAAGGAGGTTATCTTTGCTTAATGCCTTAAATTCAATAATACCATCAAAACGGTTCATGAATTCAGGACTGAAGAAGTCACCAAGTTGTCCAAGAACAGAATTAGTACGTCCTTCGCGTGCAGCACCGAAACCAACTGAAGCTTCTGTTTTACCAGTACCAGCATTAGATGTCATGATGATAATAGTATCTTTAAAGCTTACGGTACGTCCTTGACCGTCAGTCAAGCGACCATCATCAAGAACTTGCAAGAACATGTGCATGACATCAGGGTGTGCTTTTTCAACTTCATCAAGCAAGATGAGTGAGTATGGATTTCGACGAACTTTTTCAGTCAATTGACCAGCTTCTTCGTAACCAACATATCCCGGAGGGGCTCCGACGAGTTTAGCGACGGCGTGTTTTTCCATGTATTCAGACATGTCAAAACGAATCATGCTGTCAGCTGAACCAAAGAGTTCGATAGCTAGTTGTTTTGAAAGTTCTGTTTTACCGACACCAGTAGGACCGACAAAGAGGAATGAACCAATTGGACGGTTTGGTGTACCAAGACCAACACGGTTACGACGGATGGCTTTTGCAATCTTATCAACGGCTTCGTCTTGACCAATAACGTGTTCTTTCAAGTCATCAGCAAGGTGAATTAATTGTGATTGTTCTTTTTCTTTCAAGTCACCAACAGGGATGTTTGTTTTTTCTTCAACGATTGCTTCGATAGTTTTCTCAGTAATCACTGGAATATCATCTTCGTTGATGGTTTGTTTTTGCATTTCCTTGTATTTAGCGATTTGATCACGGAAATATGCTGCGCGTTCGTAATCTTCTTCACGAGTGGCTTGAGTTTTTAGGTTTTCGGCTTGAACTAAACGTTTGTCAATTTCTTTTGGATCAACAAAGTTGAGTGTCAAGTTCATCTTAGAACCCGCTTCATCGAGAAGGTCAATAGCTTTATCTGGAAGGAAACGGTCTTGAATGTAGCGATTTGAAAGGGTAGCAGCAGCTTCGATAGCATCATCACTGTATTTAACATGGTGATAATCTTCGTATTTCTTTTGAATACCACGAAGAATAGTGATAGTTTCTTCGACGCTTGGTTCGTCAACTTTTACAGGTTGCATACGACGTTCAAGCGCAGCATCTTTTTCGATGATACGGTATTCATTGAGAGTAGTTGCACCAACCAATTGTAGCTCACCACGAGCAAGAGCTGGTTTCAAGATGTTACCAGCATCCATGTTACCGTCACCAGCATTACCGGCACCGACAATTTCGTGGATTTCATCGATGAAGAGGATAACATCTTTACGTTCACGGATTTCTTCCATGAGCTTTTGCATACGTTCTTCAAATTGACCACGAATACCAGTTCCTTGAACAAGGCTTACCACATCTAGGCGGATAACTTGTTTATTTTGGAGTTTTTGTGGAACGTTTCCGTCGACAATTTTTTGGGCTAAGCCTTCAACAACGGCTGTTTTACCAACACCAGGTTCCCCGATAAGAACAGGATTATTTTTTGTACGGCGGTTAAGGATTTCGATAACACGAACAATTTCAGCATCACGTCCGATAACAGGGTCGATATCACCACGGCGTGCGATATCAGTAACGTTGATACCAAATTCTTCTAGCAAGCCTTTAGGCTCTTGTTGTGCTGGTCCGTTTGGGCGGAAATTGTTGTTGCCATTGCCACCACGTCCGTTATTATTGCCTCCACCAGATTGAGTTGGAGGAGTATTTTGGAATCCTTGGCTACCAAATGCTGGGAATCCGCTGAGATTACTAAAGAAATCGTCGAAAGGATTCGATGATTGGTTTGTTTGGTTAGAAGATGATTGAGGATTACCTCCTAATCCTCCTAAAATAGCGTTATTTGGGTCAGTTTTCATAATTTGATAGCAATTTTGACACAAATCAATTTGCTTTTGCTGACCATTGACATTTGTATACAGGTGAATAGTAGATTCATTTAAATGACAATTTTGACAGAGCATATAAAATACCCTCCTTTCGTAATGTCTGACTAAAGTAATAAAGGTCAAAGATAGTCAGATTTCATACTTACATTATAGCACTAGCCACTAGGAAATCAAGTAAAAAGCATTAAAAAATTAGCACTCTTATAAAAAGAGTGCTAATCCTTTTCAGGGTCAATTGGCTAGCAGCCATAGACCCCATAACAGCTCCAAAAATAAAACCAGAAAAAATGAGGATGCTTAAGAAGAGAGGATTGAACAAAATTTCAAAAGGATTTTCACCTTCTTGCCATTTGCTAAACATATTAAAAACAAGCATAAAAATGGTAAAAACAACTCCACTAAGCCAACCTTTTTTCTTAGCTTTTTGACGCTCTATCTCAAGTTTATCTCTTGGGACTTCAAAAGGTCCTTGCAAGTCTCTATTTGTCAGCATTGTCATCAACACCATTGGCAGGATAAAAATAATGAAAAAAGCATTGCAGTAGAGAAAAAATTCAGCAGATTTTTTCCAGACAGTGCTCAAGAGAAAAGTGAGAGCTGTTGAAATAAATTCGAAAAGGAAGAGCAAGATAAATAATTTATTTCCAATTCGGTTAACTTCTTGCTCACGGTATTCGTCCAATGCTCCATTAATACCATAAAATCGTTTGATGAATCGTGGCCATAGCGGCCCTTTACTTTTTTTCATGACTAAATCTCCTAATTCCCAATTTCTTTTTAAAGATGGCGAGTCTCCCAAAATAGTGTATTTAGATCAGTTCCTAATGCCTCGGCTAACTTGATGCAAAGGTCAAGTGAAGGATTGTACTTGTTATTTTCAATTAAATTAACGGTTTGCCTTGCGATTCCTATTTGCTTAGCAAGGGCTAGCTGAGAAATACCTAAATTAGTTCGAAATTCTTTAACTCGGTTCATTTTTCCATCCTAATCTTTCTTGCATTAAGTATAGTACAATATATATGACATGTCAATTATAAGTGACATGGTTTTCTGAATTAAAATTTATTTTTATTCAAAATAGGCTTGACAAAGTGTATAATTATGCTAAAATTAGGTATATTATTCAAGAAGAAAAGGATGGATTGGCCTATGGTTTTTAATAATTCGTTTTTGAAAGAGATTGATTTTACTAAGGAAGAACTGACTAATCTGATTGATTTGGGATTGAAATTTAAAGAGTTGAAAAAGAAGAAAATTGCTCATAAATATTTAGAAGGCTTAAATATCGCTCTTATTTTCGAGAAGACAAGTACCAGAACACGTTCTGCTTTTACAGTAGCAGGGCAAGATTTAGGGATGAATGTGACCTATCTTGGAAGCAGTGAAATTCAACTTGGTAAAAAAGAATCCGTAATTGATACGGCAAAAGTTCTAGGTTCAATGTTTGATGGGATTGAATACCGTGGCTTCAAGCAATCTGATGTTGAAGCTTTGGCAGAATTTTCTGGTGTGCCTGTCTGGAATGGTTTGACAGATACTTGGCATCCAACACAAATGATTGCTGACTTTATGACATTAAAAGAAGTTTTTGGAAAACTAGAAGGTTTGACAATCGCTTATGTCGGGGATGGACGCAACAATATGGCAAATTCTTTGCTAGTTACCTCAGCTATTCTTGGTGTGAATGTAAAAATCATTGCGCCAGCCAGCTTACAGCCAGAAAAAGAAATCATTGAGATCGCACAAGAACACAATAACGGAGCTGAATTAACTATTACTGATGACCTTGATGCTGTTTGCGGCGTTGATATGCTTTACACAGATGTTTGGGTGTCAATGGGTGAAAAAGTTGATTTTAAAGAACGTATCGACCTTTTGTTACCTTATCAAATTAATGCTGATTTGGTTGAAAAGACAGGAAATCCAGATGTAATTGTCATGCATTGCCTGCCTGCTTTCCACGATTTAAACACAGAAATTGGTCAAGATATCTATGATAAATATGGTTTAGCTGAACTTGAAATCACAGATGAAGTCTTCCAAAAATACAGCTCAGTCATTTTCCAAGAAGCTGAGAACCGCATGCATTCTATCAAAGCGATTATGTATAATTCCCTAAAAGAGATTTAAAACGTTCTTTTTTGACGAGAAATTGTGATAAATGTGAGAAAATGCACTCTCTTGTTGTTTGTTTAGGAGAAATTATGTTAAAATAGTAGGGACAATAAACGAAGAGGAGAATAGTCATGGAATCACATTTGGTGAGAATTATCAATCGTCTTGAATTAATGACGACTGATGGTAGCAATCTTAAACGTAATTTTGAACGTGATGGTGTCGTTGTGGCAGAAGTGTCTTTCAGCAATGACCCTGAAAATGGTCCAGTTTTCACTTTGCGTGATGTTGAAGCACGTGAGTCTTACTCATTTGACAGCATTGATTTGATCGCAATGGAAATTTACGATCTTCTTTACTAAGATAAAGAAAAAATTCAGACACAGTATAAGGGCAAAGGATTTTAAGTCCTTTCCATCCTATTTTTAAGTGTGGTTTCTGTGCTTTCTTATATTGCTATTTTGAATTGATAAAAGCCTAGGATTTTCTAGGCTTTTTTGTTTTTTATAAATGCTTGATAGTTAGGCAAAAATTCTTTTTAATCGTTTTGAATAGAAGTGTCTAAAATCCCTATATATCAATCTTTTTGAGCAAAATCATCCTTTAGTGGTGATTGGTATTTTTATTCAACATATGTTATAATTAATTGATTATTGCTTATAGGAGACACAAATGGATTTTTCATTTTTACCAAAGTATTGGGCTTATTTTAACTACGGTGTCCTTGTAACCATTATGATTTCAGCTTGTGTTGTCTTTTTCGGGACAATCATTGGTATCTTGGTTGCTTTAGTTAAACGTACAAATATTAAAATTTTAAATTGGATTGCTAGTTTTTATGTTTGGGTCTTTCGTGGAACTCCGATGGTCGTGCAAATCATGATTGCCTTTGCTTGGATGCATTTTAGTAATGCGCCTATCGTAGGTTTTGGTGTTTTGGACCTTGACTTTTCACGTTTGCTTCCAGGTATTATTATCATTTCGCTAAATAGCGGAGCTTATATTTCTGAAATTGTTCGTGCCGGTATCGAAGCAGTGCCAAAAGGGCAGCTTGAAGCAGCATATTCACTTGGAATTCGCCCTGTGAATGCAATGCGCTATGTTATTTTGCCGCAAGCTCTTAAAAATATCTTACCAGCTCTTGGTAATGAATTTATTACGATTATCAAAGACAGTTCACTTCTTCAAACAATTGGTGTTATGGAATTGTGGAACGGTGCGCAATCAGTCGTAACTGCTACATACCTACCAATCACTCCACTCTTGTTTGCTGCATTCTATTACCTCATGGTGACTACAGTCTTGTCATTCTTGCTTAAAAAACTTGAAAATCGTATGGGAAATGGAGGTAGCAACTAATGTCAGAAACTCTTATTTCAATTAAAGGCCTTCATAAATATTTCGGAAAAAATGAAGTGCTTAAAGGCATTGATCTTGATATTAAAGCAGGTGAAGTTGTTGTTATCATTGGACCTTCAGGATCTGGAAAATCAACTTTCCTTCGTACAATGAACTTGCTTGAAACACCTACTAAAGGAGTGATTACCTTTGAAGGTGTTGATATTACCGACAAGAAAAATGATATTTTCAAAATGCGTGAAAAAATGGGAATGGTTTTCCAACAATTCAACCTCTTCCCAAATATGACTGTGCTTGATAACATCACTTTGTCACCAATTAAGACAAAAGGTGTTCCTAAAGAAGAAGCGCAAGCTAAAGCCTATGATTTGCTAGATAAAGTTGGTCTTCGCGATAAAGCTGATGCCTACCCAACAAGTCTATCAGGTGGTCAACAACAACGTATTGCTATTGCGCGTGGTCTTGCCATGGATCCAGATGTTCTTCTTTTTGATGAACCAACATCAGCACTTGACCCAGAAATGGTTGGTGAAGTTCTTGGCGTTATGCAAGATTTGGCGAAATCTGGTATGACAATGGCGATTGTAACGCACGAAATGGGATTTGCGCGTGAAGTTGCTGATCGTGTTATCTTCATGGATGGTGGCGTGATTGTTGAACAAGGTTCACCAGAAGATGTTTTCGAAAACACTAAAGAAGCACGTACAAAAGATTTCTTGAGTAAAGTTTTGTAAGAAAAAATAACCCCAGTTGAGTTACAAACTCGACTGAGGTTTTTTTATTATAAAAAAACGAAAGTTAAAGGCACTTAAAAATGAGTGGAATATTAACTATAAATTAGTAGATTTTATACATTAAGCACACTTAATTTTTATGTTTTAGTTATTTTTAAGAGTGTTTTAGTCTATGAAAGGACTGTGAAAACAGCTATATTATAACGATTCTAAATAAGGGGTGGTTTTATTTAGAATGATTCTAATCAATGTATAAATAAAGAAAAAAATTAATTTTTATGGTTTTTTTCGCTTATGTTTATGATATAATGATTCGGACGGAAGGTCAAATATTTTATCAAAAAAATTTGGGGAGGTCAAGAATTTTGATTTTGCAGAATGCTAAAGTTGGTATTCCTTACACTATTGTCAGTATTGATTTACCTGATGAGAGTGTTAGACACTTGTCAGACTTGGGGCTAAAAGTAGGAGCCTCACTTAAAGTGGTTTCTAAAACGCCAACTAGTGCGATTGTTATGCTTAAATCAAGTCGTTTGGCTTTTGATCAATCGATTTTAAGTCAAATTGATGTCACAGAAGAAGAAGGTGCTCTATTATCCCTTCCTCTTTCAGAGTTAAAAGTAGGTGAGTATGCTTACGTTGACGGTATTTATGCAATGAATGAAGCAAAACGTCGTCTTATGGATATGGGCTTGACTCGCCATACAAAAGTTTACTTACGTAAAGTTGCTCCTTTAGGAGACCCAATTGAAATTAGCTTACGCGGTTACGAATTGACACTTCGTAAGTCTGAAGCGCAAATGATTAGTGTCGTAAAAGTAGATAGCGAGGGGGAAAAATGACAGAGATAGCCTTAATCGGTAATCCGAATAGTGGTAAAACAAGTCTTTTTAACTTATTGACAGGAACAAGTCAACGCGTTGGTAACTGGCCTGGTGTTACTGTTGAGCGTAAAAGCGGAACAGTTAAGAAACATGCAGACTGGAAAGTTCAAGATTTACCAGGGATTTATTCAATGTCACCTTACACGCCTGAAGAAAAGGTTGCGCGTGATTATTTATTGAGTAATGATGCTGACAGCATTCTTAATGTTGTTGACGCAACAAACTTGGAACGTAACCTTTACTTGACAACTCAATTAATTGAAACAGGTATTCCAGTGACTGTTGCTCTTAATATGAGTGATGCCCTAAAAGCTCAAGGTAAAACAATTAATGTTGATAAACTTTCTTATCAATTAGGTGTTCCAGTTGTTTCAACTAGTGCGGTTAAAAATACAGGTGTCGATAAAGCTGTTAAAAAAGCAGCTAATACGACAAAAGAAAGTGTTGATTTTATTCAATACCCAACTTACAGTGACCAATTCGAAGCAGCTGTTAAGCAAATTATCGATATTTTAGGAGATGTTGTTCCAGAACGTTCAGCGCGTTTCTACGCTATCAAATTGTTTGAACGTGATAGCTTGGTTCAAGACGAAATTAACTTGTCAGATTTCCAAAAAGGTGAAATCAACCAAGTCATTAAGATTACAGAAGAACTCTTTACTGAGGATTCTGAATCAATCGTCATTAATGAACGTTATGAATTTATCGAACGTGTGGCTAAAATGGCTCAAAACCAAGATAGCAATTTCAAAATGACAGTCTCAGATAAAATTGACCGAATTGTTACCAATCGTATCTTGGCCCTACCAATTTTTGCTGTCGTGATGTTCTTGGTTTACTATCTTTCAATTCAAACTGTTGGTACAATGGGAACTGACTGGGTTAATGATGTTCTCTTTGGTGAATTGGTTCCTGGTTGGGTTCAATCTGGTCTTGATGCTCTTCATGTTTCAGGATGGCTAGAGTCACTTATCATTGATGGTATTGTGGCTGGTGTCGGAACTGTCCTTGGTTTCTTGCCACAAATCTTTGTCCTCTTTATCTGCTTGGGTATTTTGGAAGATATTGGTTACATGAGCCGTATCGCTTTCGTTATGGACCGTGTCTTCAGACGTTTTGGTTTGTCTGGTAAATCATTCATTCCAATGTTGATTGCAACAGGTTGTGGTGTTCCAGCGGTTATGGCTAGTCGTACCATTGAAAATGAACGTGACCGTCGTATCACAATTATGACAGCAACTTTCATGCCATGTTCAGCTAAATTGGCAATTATTGCTTTGATTGCAGGAGCTTTCTTCCCTAACAATCCAATCGTTGCCCCATCAACTTACTTCATTGGTGTGATTACAATTATCCTTTCAGGGATTGCTCTTAAGAAAACGAAATTACTCGGCAGCTATGTCAGTCCATTTATCATGGAATTACCAGCTTATCACATGCCAAAAATCATGAGTGTGTTACGTTACGCTTTTGGTAAAGCTCTTAGCTTTGTGAAACGTGCTGGTACAGTTATCTTTAGCTTGACAGTTATTATTTGGTTCATGTCAACTTATAACTTTACTTTCCAAGCTGTTGATACTGACCACTCTATCTTGGCTTCACTTGGTAAATTGATTTCATGGCTCTTTGCCCCACTTGGTTTTGGTAACTGGAAAGCAACAGTGGCTGCTGCAACTGGTCTTGCTGCCAAAGAAGCCGTTGTCGGAACATTTGGTATCTTGTACAATGACAGTACAACTCATGGTTTGTACCACGCATTGCAATTGGATTACTCAGCTCTTGCAGGTTACTCATTCTTGATTTTCAACCTTCTTTGTGCACCATGTTTTGCCGCAATGGGAGCTATCAAACGTGAAATGGGTGATGCTAAGTGGACACTTGGAGCTATTGGTTTCCAAACAGGTCTTGCTTACGTTGTTAGTCTGATTATTTATCAACTTGGACTTGTTGCTTTCTACGGTAAAGGTATTAACTTCTGGACAATCGTAGCAGTTGTTCTATTAATTGCGATTATCTACTTTATCGTGAGAAAACCAGCTCAAGAAAAAGAAGAAGTGATTACATTAGATAATCTAGAAAAAGTTGGAGAATAATGTTTATGGCGACTATTATTATTGCATTGCTAATTGCATTTGCTGTCTTTATGGGCTTACGAAGTTTCATCAAGGGTAAAGGCTCTTGTGGTGATTGCAATTGTTCGTGTCCCGTAAAAGATAGCCAACATAAAAATGCAAAAGTGAAATAAGAAAAGAAGTACTTGCTCATCTGAGCAGGTATTTTTTTATTGTATTTTTATAGAATATTCTGATAATTTATTAAAAAATATTTTATTATGAAGTCGCTTTCTGGTATAATAGAGGAAATAAATATCAGGAGAATTTCATGGCAAAACTTATAGATGGTAAAGCTTTAGCTGCTAAAATGCAAAATGAATTAGTTGAGAAGGTTGAAAAATTAAAAGCTGAAGCTGGTATTGTGCCTGGTTTGGTGGTGATTTTGGTTGGTGATGATCCCGCTAGTCAGGTTTATGTGCGTAATAAAGAGCGTTCTGCTAAGAAAGCTGGATTCTTGAGTGAAACAGTTCGTTTATCAGAATCAACTAGCGAAGAAGAATTGATTCAAGTCATTGAGCAATACAACAACGATGATCGCTTCCACGGGATTTTGGTGCAATTACCACTTCCTGCCCACATCAATGATAAACGTGTGATTTTGGCAATTGATCCTAAAAAAGATGTGGATGGTTTTCACCCTATCAACACAGGTCATTTGTGGAATGGACGTCCAGTCATGGTTCCATGTACACCAGCTGGAATCATGGAATTATTGCGTGATTACGAAGTTGATTTAGAAGGAAAAACGGCAGTTATTATCGGTCGTTCAAATATTGTCGGAAAACCAATGGCGCAGCTCTTGCTTGATAAAAATGCAACAGTGACACTAGCGCATTCACGTACTCGTGACTTGGCGCGTGTGACAAAACAAGCAGATGTTTTGATTGTGGCAATCGGTCAAGGACATTTTGTGACTAAGGAATTCGTCAAAGAAGGTGCTGTAGTCATTGATGTTGGTATGAACCGTGATGAAAATGGCAAATTAATTGGGGACGTTAAGTTTGATGAAGTAGAACCAGTAGCTAGTCTCATCACACCAGTTCCTGGGGGCGTTGGTCCAATGACAATCACTATGCTGATGGAACAAACTTATCAATCAGCTCTTAGAAGTGTGAAAGCATGATTATTGACGAACGATTAGCGCGCAAGGTTGTTGTTAAACGTCAAGCGGATTCTCATAAAGGAACTTATGGGCGTGTGCTCTTGATTGGTGGCTTTTATCCTTATGGCGGGGCTATTATCATGAGTGCCTTAGCTACGGTTAAAAGTGGTGCTGGCCTAGTGACAGTAGCGACGGAGCGCGAGAATATTGCAGCGCTTCACGCTCACTTACCAGAAGCTATGGCTTTTGATTGTGAGGACGAAGAATTTTTAGCAGAAAATCTTGCCAAGGCAGATGTGGTTTTGATTGGTCCTGGTTTAGGGGAAAATAGCAAAGCTATACGTGTGTTTGAAGAAGTGCTTTCTAAAGTTTCTGAAAATCAGATTTTGCTTGTTGATGGCTCTGCTTTAAATCTTCTTGCCAAAGCTATGCCAGTTTTCTGTCAGGCAGGACACATCATTTTAACGCCGCACCAAAAGGAGTGGGAACGTCTGTCTGGTTTGACAATTGCTGCCCAAAGTCTTGAAAAGACACAAGCAGCTCTAGCTAATTTTCCAAAAGAGACGATTTTAGTAGCTAAAAGTCATCACACCAAAATCTTGCAAGGTAGCCAAGTTGGAGAATTAACCGTTGGTGGTCCTTATCAGGCAACTGGTGGCATGGGCGATACCCTCTGTGGGATGATTGCAGGCTTTGTAGCACAATTTAAGGAAAATCTTTTTGAGAGTGTAGCAGTGGCAACTTATCTGCACTCAGCAATCGCTGAACAACTCAGTCAAGAAGCTTATGTCGTTTTACCGACAACAATCAGCGCTGCTCTTCCAAAAGTCATGAAAAAATTATCAGAATAAAATAGGAAAGTGCACTTTTTATTGTAAAAAGTGTACTTTTTTGTTCTCCAAAATACTAACAAAGTAAAATATTTCAAAAATGTTACAAATATTACAGTTTTATATTGACTTCTGTAAAAAACTACTCTATAATATTGGCAGAATTGGCCGATTCTATAAAATAATTTAGCTGTTAAATGCTGATACAACGATATTTATCGCTTGTTTATCAGCAATGGTTCAGGAGATTTTTATGAAAAAAGAATGTAAAGTAACTGTAACATTACTGTGCTCGTTATTCTTATTGGGAGCTTGTTCAAGGACTGAAAGGGCCAAACCTGCTAGTAGTAGTCACATAAAAGTGACTCGAACAAGTAAAAGTAGAGCTGAAAAGAAAGTGATGAAGCCAAACGTTTCAACCAATCAAGAAGTTGTGGCATCATCACCTTCTGTTACGGATATGACTGCTGCAGGAAATGAAGCGCAAGATGATGAAACTAAGGTGGTCTCACCTAGTCAAGATCAGGCGAATCAACCAAGTGAGTCAGATATTGATTTTGAGTGTCTTGCCTATGGTGATTTTTCTAGCCTTTCTGGGACTTGGAGTAATGATTTGGGAGAATCAGTCACCTTAGCGCAAGATGGGCAGGCAAGTCTTTCACGAACACAGTCACCTTATCAAGTCAAGACAAATATTGTTAAAGGTAATGTTTGTTTTGGGACAATTTATGATCCCAATTCATTGACTGAAAGTGCAGCATTTATTGTGGTACCGAAGGGAATTGGTGATCCGTTTTTGGGAGAAGTAAGGACAAGTGATTGTCTTATTATTGGACAATGTGCTTCTGATTCTGAGCATCCATATTTTAAACATTAAATTGGGAATTTTTTAAGATTAAGAGGGGAAAGATATTATGAAAAAAGGTAATTTTAGTCAAAGAGCACAACGCTTTTCAATTCGTAAATATAGCATTGGAGTTGTATCTGTTTTGGTAGCAAGTGTGCTATTTATGGGAGGACATGTTGTAGCAGCTGAGGATATGTTGTCAGCGGATGCCATGTTACAAGAACAAGTCACTCAATCAAGTAATAATCAGGTAGTAACTAATGAAAACACTAAGCAGGAAACAAATGAGGGAGAACTTGTTTCTAAAGTTAATCAGCCTAGTGAAGTGCTTGATATTAGTGCTAAAGAAGAAGCTGTGAATGCTGATCAAAACCTAGCTTTAAAGGATAATCAAGTATCTACAGAAGAAAATCAGCCAGAACAAGAGACCGTTGTTAGCGAAGAAATTAATCAGTCAGCGGACTTTCCTGAGACTGTCACTGTTGATGCGACTACTTTAGAAGGTGAAGCAAAAGCCAATCAAGAGTCTTTTGTTAGAGAATCAAAAGTGTCTGTTACTGCTCAAAGTAATTTACCAAGCCAAGGTTATTACACTTATTCTCAAAAGACAGAAGTAAAAAATGAGCCGAGTGTCTCAGCTCCAGTTGCTTTTTATGCTAACGCTGGTGACCGTGTTTTTTATGACCAAGTCTTAACACGAGATGGTTATCAATGGATTTCTTATAATTCTTATTCAGGTCAACGCCGTTATGCTGCTATTTCTAAATTAACAGCTGAAGTTGTTCAAAAATTATCTGGCTCACTTAATTTTCAAAATGTGACAAGCCAAGGCTTTGATGTCCTAGTAACAAATATCTCAGATCCTAAGGGGATTACAAGTGTTAAAGTTCCTGTTTGGACTCTTAAGGACGATCAAGATGATATCATCTGGTACGATGCTACTAGACAAAGTAATGGCGATTACAAAGTTCATGTGAATACAGTGGATCATAAAGGTGAAACTGGAACCTTTATGATCCACTTGTATTATCAAGAAAGTGACGGACACCTTCAAGGAGTAGAAGCAAAGCAAGTTACCTTACCAGAAAAAGCAACAGGTGCCCAAACGCTTCCTGCTCAAGGTTCTTACACATTTGAAAATACAGTAGAAGTAAAAAATGAAGCTCGTATGTCGGCACCGACTGAATTTACGTTTGAAAAGGGTTATAAATTAGATTACTACGACCAAGTTTTAGAGGCTGATAATCATCAATGGATTTCCTATGTCAGCCATAGTGGCGTTCGTCGCTATATTCCAATTGCAACTTTGACAAATCAAAAATCAACAGGAGATATTTCGGTTAATAATCATGCTAACGGTGATTTTGATGTGGTTATTTCGAATATTTCAGATGCCAACGGTGTATCAGCTGTCAAGGTTCCTATTTGGACCGTCAAGAATGACCAAGATGATATCATTTGGTACGATGGTGTCAAACAAAACGATGGGACTTATAAGGTAACTGTTAAACTTTCAGACCATCGTAATGAACGAGGTGCTTATAATATTCACCTTTATTATATAGAATCAAATGGGCAGCTGCAAGGTGTTGCAGGAACTCAAGTGACGATTCCTGAAGCAAGATTGTCGGGCGATTTACACATTAGCAATCAGTCTGCAGCAGGTTTTGATGTTTTGGTAACTAATGTGTCTAATCCTGGTTCACTGAAAGCGGTTAAGGTACCTGTCTGGTCAACGCAGGGAGGACAAGATGACATTATTTGGTACACTGCAACTAAACAAGCTGATGGTAGTTATAGGACAAGAGTTAATGTTAGTGACCATAAAAATAATTATGGTGAGTACAATATCCACCTTTATTATGAGCAAGCAGATGGTTCTTTGAGAGGTGTTGGTGGTGTTAAAACAACCCTTGAAGCACCTAAGGCACCAGCGATGCCACAAAGTGGGACTTATACTTTTACAAGTTCAAAAGAGGTCAAGAGTCAACCGCGTTTATCAGCACCAACAGAATTCACGCTTGATGTAGGTTACCAAGTCCGCTATGACAAGGCTTTGTATGCGGATGGTCATCAATGGATTTCTTATCTTAGCTATGGTGGTTTAAGACGTTACGTTTTAATAGATTAAAAGGAGAAGGGGCTTCTACCAGTGCTTAAACTGGTCGAGGTAGAGTTTAGGAAAAGGGAATGCGAAAGAAGTTTTCAAAAAAGGTTCTTATCTTACTTTTGACTTTTGCTAACTTAGTGGTTGGTTATAGTCTTTGTCGACAACTGATGGTTACTCATCAAGAATCTGAGGTTAGACTTGATGAGTATGCTTTTGAAAAAAGCATGAAGAAAACTCAGAAGAAAATTTATCCTGACTTGTCAAAGTATGATCATTTAAGTATTTTAGTGTCAATTTCACAGCAGAAAATGATTGTTTATTCTAAAAATGATGTCATTTTTAAAACCAAAGTATCGACTGGCGCTAAAGATACGCCAACACCAACGGGGAAATTTGCTATCGAGGCAGAACGTGGTGACTTTTCTTATGATGATAGTTTGAACCGAGGTGTTTGTTACTGGGTATCCTTTAAAGACCATGGAGCATGTCAGTTTCAAAGTCTTCCGACAGATTGGAAAGGAAAGGTCTTGAAAGGAGAGATGAAGAAACTCGGAAGGGCATGTACTGATGGAAATGTAAGATTATCAAAAGAAGATGCCAAGTGGCTTTTTGAACACATGCCAGAAGGTGTTATCGTTAGTGTGCATTAGTTAGAGGTTCTAGAATTAGAAAAAATTTTCGATTTTCAATAGACTCGCTTTTGAATTTTTAGGCTCGAGAAAAAACTGTCCAGTGGACATAACTCGCTTTTGAATTTCTAGGCTCATGAAAAAACTGTCCACTGGACAGTTTTTTTCTGCTATAATAGTAAATGATATGCAAAATTTGTATGAAGCCAAAAATACTATGGAAGGGAGCCTGTCATGTCAGATTATTTAAGTGTTTCGACCTTAACTAAATACCTTAAATTAAAGTTTGATTGCGATCCTTATTTGGAGCGGGTTTATTTGACAGGTCAGGTTTCCAATTTTCGACGTCGTCCAACGCATCAATATTTTTCTTTGAAAGATGAAAATGCGGTGATTCAAGCGACGATGTGGGCAGGGACTTTTAAAAAACTTGGTTTTGAGCTTGAAGAAGGCATGAAAATCAATGTTGTGGGACGTGTCCAACTTTATGAACCGAGTGGGTCATATTCTATTATTATTGAAAAGGCAGAGCCAGACGGTATTGGTGCTTTAGCGCTGCAATTTGAACAGTTGAAGAAGAAATTAGCAGAAGCTGGCTACTTTGATGAGCGTCATAAGCGTCAACTGCCTCAATTTGTGAAGAAAATCGGTGTGGTAACCAGTCCAAGTGGTGCGGTTATTCGAGATATTATCACGACAGTGTCGCGTCGTTTTCCTGGGGTTGAGATTTTGCTTTTCCCGACAAAGGTTCAAGGCGAAGGTGCTAGTCAGGAAGTGGCTGCTAATATCGCTAAGGCAAACGAACGTGATGACTTAGATCTTTTGATTATTGGTCGTGGTGGAGGTTCTATCGAGGACTTGTGGGCTTTTAACGAAGAAATTGTTGTTCAAGCGATTTTTGAATCTCGTTTGCCAGTGATTTCGAGTGTGGGACACGAGACGGACACGACCTTGGCAGATTATGTAGCCGACCGTCGTGCAGCGACTCCGACAGCGGCTGCTGAGCTTGCGACACCTGTGACTAAGGCTGATATTATTTCTTGGATTGCTGAGCGTGATAATCGAATCTATCAAGCGACATTGCGTCGCATTAAGCAAAGTCAAGAACGTCTTGATAAATTAGCAAATTCAGTGATATTTAGGCAGCCAGAGCGTTTATATGATGGCTATGTTCAAAAACTGGACCGCTTGACCATGTCCTTGACAAATACCATGCAAAACCAATTTAGCCAAGCTAAACAACGTCAAGAGTTATTACACCAGCGTTTACTTGCTTTGGATTTTGATAGTCAGATTAAGCATTACAAAGACAATTTGCAAAGCTTAAAACGTTTATTGTTATCAAATATGACTAGTCAATACGATAGTAAGTTAGCGCGATTTGAAAAGGCACAAGATGCCTTATTGTCTCTGGATACTAGCCGTATTATTGCTAGGGGCTATGCGATGGTGCAAAAAGATGATAAAGTCATCTCAAGTGTGACCGATGTCAATCCAGGAGACCAATTGACGGTTCAATTAAAAGACGGTCAACTCGAAGTGGAGGTAAAAGATGCCAAGTAAAAAAACATTTGAAGAAAATTTACAAGATTTAGAAGCGATTGTGACAAAACTTGAAAACGGCGACGTAGCTCTTGAAGATGCTATCGCTGAATTTCAAAAAGGAATGCTTCTTTCAAAAGAATTGCAAAAAACACTAGATTCAGCTGAAAAAACACTTGTTAAAGTGATGCAAGCTGACGGAACTGAAACAGAAATGGATGCCTAATGGATAAAGTAAGTAAAATTGGTCAAGCCATTCATCGTTATTACGAACAAAAAGACTTAGTATCACCTGACTTGATTGAGTCAATCTTGTATTCTATTGATGCTGGGGGCAAACGTATCCGTCCATTGATTTTCCTAGAATTGCTAGAAGGTTTTAGAATTTCATTGACAGATGCTCACTATGATGTGGCTGCCGCTCTTGAAATGATTCACACAGGTAGTTTGATTCACGATGATTTGCCAGCCATGGATGATGATGATTACCGTCGCGGACGCTTAACAAACCACAAAAAATTTGATGAAGCAACAGCGATTTTGGCTGGAGATAGTCTCTTTTTAGACCCATTTGATTTGGTGGCAAATGCTGCGCTAGCAGCTGACATCAAGATTCGTTTGATTGCAGAATTATCACATGCTTCAGGAACTTATGGTATGGTCGGTGGTCAAATGCTTGATATGAAAGGGGAAGAACGCAAACTCAGCCTTTCAGAATTGCAGTTGATCCATGCCAACAAGACAGGAAAATTATTAACCTTCCCTGTTGTGGCGGCTGGTATTGTAGCGGGTGTAGCTGCTGAAGAACTTGAGGAGCTGCGCAAAGCAGGAAGCTTGATTGGGCTTGCTTTCCAAGTTCGCGATGATATTTTAGATGTAACAGCAAGTTTTGAAGAAATTGGAAAAACACCGAAAAAAGATTTGCTAGCTGATAAAGCGACTTACCCAAGCTTACTTGGTTTAGATAAGTCTTATGAAATTTTAAATCAATCGCTTGACCAAGCGCTAGCGATTTTCAAAAATCTCTCAGCCACTCATGGCTTACATGCAGAAAAAATCACAGAAATGATAGAAAGGTTACGACTAAATGCCTAAGGAAAGAGTTGATGTACTAGCCTATAAACAAGGGCTTTTTGAGACACGTGAGCAGGCAAAACGTGGAGTAATGGCTGGTTTAGTAGTCAATGTTATTAATGGCGAGCGCTACGACAAACCAGGTGAAAAAATTGATGACGCAACAGAATTAAAACTAAAAGGTGAAAAACTAAAATACGTCAGTCGAGGTGGACTAAAACTCGAAAAAGCTTTGCAAGTTTTTGAGATTTCTGTTGATGGCCAAACAACGATTGATATTGGGGCTTCAACAGGTGGTTTCACAGACGTGATGCTACAAAATGGTGCAAAATTGGTTTATGCTGTTGATGTGGGAACTAACCAATTGGTTTGGAAACTACGTCAAGACGAACGTGTGCGTAGCATGGAACAGTATAATTTCCGCTATGCTGAATTAGCTGATTTTACCGAAGGGCAACCAACTTTTGCTAGTATCGATGTCAGCTTTATTTCGCTGAATTTGATTTTGCCAGCACTTCATAATATTTTGGCTGATGATGGTCAAGTGGTAGCTCTTATTAAACCGCAATTTGAAGCTGGACGTGACCAAATCGGAAAAAATGGAATCATTCGTGACAAAGCTGTTCACCAAAAAGTTTTGGAAACTGTGACAAGTTTTGCTGTCGATTTCGGATTTACAGTTAAAGGGCTTGATTTCTCACCTATCCAAGGTGGACATGGTAATATTGAATTTTTGGCGCATTTGCAAAAATCAGCTGATGCGAAAAATTTAGTTGCTACTATGATTCCAGAAATTGTTGAAAAAGCGCATAAGGAATTTAAAGATGAAAAAGAGTGAACGTTTAGAATTAATTAAAAAGATTGTTGCTGAAAATGCTGTTGAAACACAGCATGATTTGCTAAAGTTGCTTGAAGCTGAAGGACTCACTTTGACACAGGCTACCATTTCTCGTGATATGAATGAGATTGGTATCATCAAAGTGCCGTCAGTTGATGGACCATACATTTACGGTCTTTCAAAAGATAAAACTAAAAAAGTTGGACAAGTATCTGTTCCAATTAAAAGCACTGTCCTTGCTGTTTCAGAAGAAACTGCAGGTCTTGAAAATATGATTAATCTTGATGTCATTCCAGGAAACAGTCGCTTAATCAAACGTTTCTTGTTAGAAGATTTCAAAGATAGTCTTTTTAGCGTTATTGCTGATGATGATAGTTTGTTAGTGGTCGCAAAAACAGCAGAAGATGCTGCAGCCATTCGCCAAGAAGTTCGTAAATGGATGTCTGACCACAAGTAAGAAAGGTCGTTCTATGCTTTTAGAAATTTCCATTAAAAATTTTGCCATCATTGAAGAAATCTCATTGACTTTTGAAAATGGCATGACCGTTTTGACGGGTGAAACTGGTGCAGGGAAGTCTATTATTATCGATGCCATGAATCTCATGCTTGGTGCGCGTGCCAGTCTTGATGTCATCCGTCACGGGGCAAATAAAGCTGAAATTGAAGGTCTGTTTTCAGTTGGTGAAAATGCTGCGCTCACGCAAATTCTGGAAGAAAACGGCATTGAAGTTACGGAAGAATTAATTATTCGCCGTGAAATTTTGCAAAATGGTCGTTCAATTGGTCGCATTAATGGTCAGATGGTTAACCTTACAACCCTTCGTGCTGTTGGGCAATATTTGGTTGATATCCATGGGCAACATGACCAAGAAGAATTGATGAAACCAAACATGCACATTCGTATGCTTGATGAATTTGGGGATAGCCATTTTGCTTCGGTCAAGAAACACTACCAAGACCTTTTTGAGCGTTATCGCCGTTTGCGTAAACGTGTTTTGACTAAGCAAAAAAACGAGCAGGAACACAAAGCGCGTATCGAAATGCTGGAATTTCAAATTGCAGAGATTGAAGCAGCTGCCCTAAAATCAGGTGAAGACCAAGCGCTCAACCAAAAGCGTGACAAATTGTTAAATCACAAGCATATTGCAGACACCTTAACTAATGCTTATGTCATGCTTGATGATGAAGAGTTTTCAAGTTTGTCAAACATTCGCTCAGCTATGAACGACTTGATGACCTTGGAAGAATTCGATGCGGATTACAAAGAAATGTCATCGAATGTTTCTGAAGCTTATTATATTTTAGAAGAAGTGACTAAGCATCTTGGTGATGTCATTGATGAGCTAGATTTTGATGCTGGAAGTCTTCAACAAATTGAAGCTCGTTTAGAAGTGATTTACAGCATTACACGTAAATACGGTGGCAGTGTTGATGATGTTTTAGATTATTATGAAAATATCACCAAAGAGTACAATCTTTTGACCGGCAACGATGAGTCATCTGATGATATGGAAAAAGAGCTCAAACGCCTAGAAAAAGAATTGATTGTTGCTGCTGAGAATCTTAGCCAAGAACGTCATCACTTAGCTAAGGACCTAGAAGCTGAAATCAAGCAAGAATTGGCTGATTTGTACATGGAAAAAGCTGATTTTCAAGTGCAATTTAGCAAAGGAAAATTCAACCGTGACGGGAATGAAGCTATTGAATTCTACATTTCAACCAATCCTGGAGAAGGGTTCAAACCTTTGGTTAAGGTGGCATCTGGTGGTGAAATTTCCCGTTTGATGTTGGCTATAAAATCTGCTTTTTCACGTAAAGAAGACAAGACAAGTATTGTCTTTGACGAGGTTGATACAGGAGTTTCTGGACGTGTAGCGCAAGCTATTGCCCAAAAAATCTATAAAATCGGTAGTCACGGGCAAGTTTTGGCGATTTCACACTTACCACAAGTGATTGCGATTGCGGATTATCAATTCTTTATTGAAAAACGTAGTGATGAAAATACAACAGTTTCAACAGTGCGTTTGTTAAGTGAAGAAGAGCGTGTGGAAGAAATTGCAAAAATGCTTGCAGGTAGTGATATTACGGAAATGGCGCGTGAACAAGCGCGTGAATTGCTAAAGAAATAAAATAGGAGCCTCAGGGCTTCTTTTTTTGTCTTCTAGACACCATCCTGATAAAATGTCCCCCAACTGCTAAAAATTTGGTATAATGGTTGTTAGGATAAAATTTTGATATAAAGTTTTGAAAGTATGATAGGATAAAAAATGAGTAAAATTAAAATTGTTACAGATTCATCTTTAACGATTGAACCAGAATTAGTTGAAAAATATGATATTACAGTTGTGCCATTGTCAGTTATGATTGATGGTGTTGTTTATTCTGATAACGACATGAAAGAGGAAGGAAAATTCCTCAACTTGATGCGCAACAGCAAAGAATTGCCTAAGACAAGTCAACCCCCTGTTGGTGTATTTGCAGAAGTTTACGAAAACTTGATGAAAAATGGTGCTGAGCACATTGTTTCAATTCACATCACGCACACCCTTTCAGGAACTGTTGAGGCAGCCCGTCAAGGAGCTAACCTTGCTGGAGCAGACGTAACGGTTATCGATTCAACATTTACTGACCAATGTCAAAAATTCCAAGTGGTGCAAGCTGCAAAATTAGCCCAAGAAGGTGCTAGCTTGGAAGAAGTTATTGCTAAAGTAGAAGAAGTTCGCCAAAAATCAGAACTTTACATTGGTGTTTCAACCCTTGAAAATTTGGTTAAGGGTGGACGTATTGGACGTGTTACAGGTCTTCTCAGCTCACTTCTTAACATTCGAGTGGTTATGGAAATGATTGATTGCGAATTGAACACAGTTATCAAAGGTCGTGGTGTTAAAACATTTAACAAATGGCTTGATAGCTTTATTGAGCATGCACAAACGTCTGGCAAAAAAGTCGCTGAAATCGGTATTTCATACTGTGGAACGTCTGATATGGCAAATGGCTTTAAAGAAAAGCTGCAAGTTTTGGGTGCCCCAATTGCTGTTTTAGAAACTGGTTCAATCATCCAAACGCACACTGGTGAAGACGCTTTTGCGGTTATGGTACGCTATGAATAAGAAAAAGAATTTTTTAACTGGGTTTGCTTTCTTTTTAGCAAGCCTTCTTCTGTTTATTGTCATTTTTAATGTGCTTATTCCAAAGTCAGATCAAGAGTTAACCAAGAAGGATTTCCTAGCTCAGCAGACAAAGTCCTTTCGCTATGTAGCTATCGGTGATTCCTTGACCGAAGGGGTTGGTGATACGACTAATCAAGGTGGTTTTGTCCCAATTCTATCCCAAAGTTTAACAGATGCTTATCATTATCAAGTTACTCATGATAACTACGGGGTTTCAGGAAATACCAGCAATCAGATTTTGACGCGAATGAAAGACAAGCAAGACATCCAAAATTCCTTGGCTAAAGCGGATATGATGACCCTGACTGTTGGGGGAAATGATGTCATGGCAGTTATTCGCAAGCATTTGACGAAATTATCTGTGGCAACCTTTAAAAAGCCTGCCAAATCATATCAAGAACGTCTACGTCAGATTATTGAGCTAGCTCGCTCAGAAAATGAGGATTTGCCAATTTATATTTTGGGGATTTATAATCCGTTTTACTTGAATTTCCCTGAAATGACGGAGATGCAAGAAATCATCAATGATTGGAATGATGCTACTGAGAGCGTGACAAAAGAGTACCGTCATGTTTATTTTGTTCCAATCAACGACCAGCTCTATAAAGGAATTGATGGTCAAGAAGGAATCGTGTCAACATCTGGTGACCAAACAACGGTTATCAACGATGCGCTGTTTAGTGGTGACCATTTCCACCCGAATAATATTGGCTATCAAATTATGTCAGACGTAACAATGGAGAAAATCAATGAAACTAAAAACGAATGGAACAAAGACTAACTGGTGGAAGTGGGCGTGCCTTCTCATTTTAGCTATTAATGTGGCTTTTGTGGGAGTGATTGCTAGCCGCTTAATCCAAGTCAGAGAACCAGCAGCACAAACGATTACTTCAAAAAAAGCTAAAAGTGTCAAAGTTGGAACAGTTTCAACAACACGTGAGCAATTGAATGACACAGTCGCCTCATATTTGAAAGACTATCAAACAAAAAATTCATCTTACAATGTTTACGCAACTTCATCAGCGATTTTGTTTGAAGGAACTTACACTTTCTTGGGTTATGAAGTGCCACTTTACATTTATTTCCAACCAAGTCGCCTAGAATCAGGTGCTATTCAGCTAAAAATCACTTCATTTTCAGTTGGAACACTAACATTGCCAGAATCAGAAGTTTTGAAGTACTTGAAATCAAGTGTTGACCTTCCAAATTTTGTGGAAGTTTTGCCAAAAGAGTCTGTTATTAATATCAATATTCAGAACATAAAAAACGATGCTGGCATCTTTTTGAAAGCGACAACAATCGATCTTGTAGGCGATCAATTTAACTTTGATATTTACAAGAAAAACAGCTAATTAAACGTTTAATACTTGACCTTAAGCCTTTTTTTGGGTATCATAGACTTTGTTAAAGTGTTAACGCTTAGAAATTAATTGGAGGATTTGTTAAATGGCTAACAAACAAGATTTAATCGCTAAAGTTGCAGAAGCAACTGAGCTTACTAAAAAAGATTCAGCAGCAGCTGTAGATGCAGTATTCTCAGCAATCGAAAGCTTCCTTTCTGAAGGCGAAAAAGTTCAATTAATCGGTTTTGGTAACTTTGAAGTTCGCGAACGCGCAGCTCGTAAAGGTCGTAACCCACAAACTGGTGAAGAAATTGAAATTGCAGCTTCAAAAGTACCTGCATTCAAAGCTGGTAAAGCACTTAAAGACGCTGTAAAATAATTACATAGAAAAGAACCTTGTCATATCAACCGTTGTTGAGTCTGGCAAGGCTCTTTTTTTCTTGTAAAGAAGAAAAGTTTTACAGTAATAAGTCAAGGTAATTCATGCTTTTATGTTATAATCGAACATAGAAATATCGTGAATTTACGTGTGATAAATGTAAAGAAAGAGTTAAATCATGGATAAAACACTTTTGTTAGTTGTTATTTTTTTAGGGGCGTTTTCACTTTTTAAGGCTGTGATGTTGATTATGGTGGGACTTGCCATGAAACCAAAAGTTGATGAGAATGGAAATATCATCACTCAAGATCAAGCAGAAGAAGACGATAAAACAAGCCCAGACGAAGACGACAGTGATTTTTGGGATAATTGGTAAAGAATAAGGAAGTTTGGGGTGAGAGCTGATTTCTCAGCCGATTATGGCTAAGTTAGCAGTGACTACTTGCTTTAATAATTAAAAATTGTCTAAAGAAGGAAATCTAACTAGCCAAATGAACTAAGTTAATTAAAGTTGGCATATTTTTGACAGTCATTTTTAAAAATTTATTTTCAGATTGTTGAAATGCGTATATTTATTACAATTTTATAAATTGAGGGGGTGAGTATTTTTGACTCAGCCTCTTTAAAAGCCCAAAAATAGCGCCTTTATGGCGCTATTTTTTTGAGTAAGTTATTTGAAAAGGATGTTGATTTTGAGAGGAATTTGCTGTGATTATATCCATTTTCAAGAATTTACTTAATATTTTAAATAAAATTTCTATTGCCCAAATTAAAAAAAATCTATATAATGGATTGTATGGAAAAAAATAAAGAAAAAACATTTTTTGGACAGCCTAAGGCTTTGTTTACTTTATTCCAAACAGAACTTTGGGAACGATTCTCGTACTATGGAATGCGTGCGATCTTAATTTACTATTTGTACGCATCTGTTACTTCAGCTAACGCAGGGTTAGGACTTCCTAAGCCACAAGCAATGGCTATTGTAAGTATCTATGGAGCTCTTGTATACCTTTCAGGTATTATTGGTGGATGGTTTGCAGACCGCGTCCTTGGCGCATCTCAAACAATCTTCATCGGTGGTATTCTTATCACCCTAGGGCACATTGTTTTAGCTCTTCCGTTTGGCTTGACGTCTCTTTTCATCTCACTATTCTTGATTATCTTGGGAACAGGGATGTTAAAACCAAACATTTCAAATATGGTTGGTCACTTGTATGAACCAGACGATCCTCGTCGTGACACAGGTTTCAATATCTTTGTCATTGGTATCAACATTGGTTCATTGCTTGCTCCTATCGTAGTAGGAACAGTTGGACAAAGTATCAACTATCACTTAGGTTTCTCTCTTGCCGCTATTGGTATGGTATTTGCTCTATTTGTTTATTGGTATGGACGAATGAAGCAATTCCCAGAAATTGGAAACAAACCTTCTAATCCATTAACGACAGCAGAGAAAAAAGGGTTAGCAATTAAATCAGTTATTGGTTTTGTTATCTTAGCTATTGCTGGAACATTGCTTTACCAAGCAAATCCAGCTAAATTCGTTGATAACTTCATCAATATTCTATCAATGGCTGGTATCTTCATCCCATTTATCTACTTTATCTTGATGTTCGCATCTAAAAAAGTTTCAAGCACAGAACGTAAGCAATTGTTGGCTTACCTTCCATTGTTCTTGTCTTCTATCGTATTCTGGTTAGTTGAAGAACAAAGTGCGACAGTTATTGCTGTCTGGGGTGAAACTCGTACAAACTTGCATCCAACAATCTTTGGTATTAACCTTTATATTGACCCTTCATGGTATCAATTGCTTAATCCATTGTTTATCGTTATCTTGACACCATTATTTGTTTGGATTTGGAACAAAATGGGTGAACGTCAACCATCAGCGGTTACAAAATTTGGATTAGGGTTGTTGTTAACTGGTGTGTCATACATGATCATGGCTTTGCCAGGTATGTTGTACGGAACAAACAACCGTGTAAGCTTTATCTGGTTGGTAGTAATGTTTGCCGTTCAAATGGCTGGTGAGTTGTTAGTTTCTCCAGTAGGTCTATCTGTTTCAACTAGACTTGCACCACTTGCATTCCAATCACAAATGGTTGCACTTTGGTTCTTGGCAGATTCAACTTCACAAGCAGTGAATGCTTTGATTACACCATACTTTACTAAAGACACAGAAGTAGCATTCTTCGGTATCTTAGGACTTGTATGTCTTGGTATTGGTGCATTGTTGCTACTTATCAAAAAACCAATTTTGAACTTAATGCGTAATAATTAATCAATTAGGAACTCTTTCTCTTATGAGAAGAGCTTCTATGTCAACTGTAGGAGGTGGCAAATCCTAAAAAGAGTGAGGACAACATGTCCTTGCTCTTTTTATTTTTTTCTTAGTCGATATATTTCAATTTGCCACGGAAGTCTTCTAGGGTTTCATAACCTTTTTCTTCCATGATAGCTTTAAGTTCTTCTGTGATGCGTGCAAAAGCAGCAGGACCTTCTTGATGAAGGATTGTTCCAAGTTGAACCATACTTGCACCACATAAGATGTGCTCAAAAGCGTCACGACCTGATTTGACACCACCAGTTCCGATGATTTGGATAGAAGGATTTAGGCGTTTGTAAAAGGCATGAACATTGGCAAGAGCAGTTGGTTTGACATAGTCGCCACCGATGCCACCAAAACCATTTTTAGGTTTGATAACAACAGTTTCATCGTCAACCACCAAACCATTTCCGACTGAGTTGATGCAGTTAACGAAAGTTAGTGGAAATTGATTGAAGATAGCTGCCGCACGGTCAAAGTGTGCGATATCAAAATATGGAGGCAATTTAACTCCAAGAGGTTTTGTGAAGTATGTGAAGATATCTTTTAAAATTCGTTCAGTTGTTTCAAAATCATAAGCGATTTGTGGTTTACCAGGGACATTTGGACAAGAAAGGTTTAGTTCTACAAGTCCTTGGTAGTCAGACTCTTGAACTGCTTTTAAGATAGTATGTGTTTCTTCTTCAGACATACCAACAAGTGATAAAAAGTGATTTTTACTATTTGGTGTGTTTTGGAGTTCAGTAACGTAGTCAAGATAATATTGGAAACCATTGTTTGGAAGTCCCATAGAATTGATTGAACCAAGAGCTGTATCAGCGTAACGTGGTTCGGGATTTCCTGGACGTGCAGCCAATGTTCCAGTTTTTGTGACGAAAGAGCCTGCAGCAGAAGCTTCAATTTCAGTTAATTCTTCTCGAGTCATACAATAAACGCCAGCAGCGTTCATCAAGCAGTTGTCAAAATCGAAAGCTCCAATTTTAGTTGCAGTTGAAACCATAAAGTCCTCCAAAAATCTATTATCACACAATAGTGAATTTTCTGATATTACAAGAAACATTTTACTATTTCAGTAACTCGAAAGCAAGTCTTTTTCCGAACATTTTTGATAATTTTATAAAAAATAGAAAGATTTTGCCTGGTTTAGGGTGCTTTTTGTATTTTTTATCTTGTTAATAGACTGAAAAAATGAAAAATACCTCTCGGGTTAACCAAAGTTAGTTCATGCTTGCATAGTTTTTGTGAAAGTGATATAGTGAATACAGTAGAACATTTGAGTAATTGTTCAAATGTTTTATAAAAGATATTGGAGATAATTAAGATGATTGAGACTAATGAATCACAAAAGTTGCTAAAAGGTGATTTGCTAACGGATGTTTCCAGCTTTTTTAAGGCTTTGGGAAACACGACACGCTTGCAAATTATTTCTTGTTTAAGCAAGGGAGAATTAAAATCTAGTGAATTAGCAGAAATTTTAGAGATGACGCCATCAGCGATTTCACATCAGTTGACTATGCTAAAAAATCTCAAGATTGTTTCTGTTCGACGTGAAGGGAAAAATCAGATTTATGCCCTTGCTGATAAGCATATTAGCCAAGTTTTGGAGTCTGTTGTAGAGCATTATCAGGAGGATTAATCATGTCACATAAACATAAAAAGAAGCTCGCTCGCATCTTGCTAGCAGCGCTAGTTTTTCTTATCGTTTTCCTTGTGGTTCGCTTGAACCATCTTGGTTTAGTCGCTCAAGCTTTCTTATATGCCATTCCATTTTTAATGGCTGGCTATGACGTTTTGAAAAAAGCCTTGGTAAAAATAAGTCAAGGGAAAGTCTTTAGTGAACATTTTTTGATGTCACTAGCGACACTTGGAGCATTTGCTCTTAGTTTTATGACTGGTGAGGCTGAATTTGCCGAAGCTGTATTTGTAATGATTTTCTACCAAGTTGGTGAATTCTTTGAGCATATTGCTGAAGGTAGCAGTGAAAAATCAATTTCAGAACTACTAGATTTGCGACCAAATCTTGTTCATTTGGAAGAAGGTGGTCAAACAGTTGATGTTGATCCGAAAACCTTGCAAGAAGGTCAGGTGATTGTGATCCAACCTGGGGAGAAGGTTGCGATTGATGGTATCTTGGTTTCTGGTGAGTCTTCGGTTGATACAGCAGCTTTGACAGGAGAAAGTTTACCGCAAAGTGTTCAGGTTGGTGACCAAGTTCTCTCAGGGATGATTAACATGACTGGTGTGATTCGTGTTAAAGTTTTGCATCGTGTTGAAGATTCTACTTTGAGTAAGATTTTAGATTTGCTTGAAAATTCAACAGCTAATAAATCAAAGAGCGAACGTTTTATGACTAAGTTTGCAGAAGTTTACACGCCAACGGTAGTTATTGCTGCTTTGATTTTAGCTTTCTTACCGCCAGTATTTTCAGGTGATTTTGTAGGGAACTTTCCAGAGTGGCTGAGCCGTGCGCTTACTTTCCTTGTTATTTCTTGTCCATGTGCTTTGGTCATTTCTATTCCGCTTAGCTTTTTTGGCGGTTTGGGAGCAAGCTCAAAAGCTGGTGTTCTCATTAAAGGCTCAAACTATCTTGAAAGTTTAGCTTCACTTGAAACGTTGCTTTTTGATAAAACAGGGACTTTGACAGAAGGTGTTTTTGAGGTAACGGCTCTTCATTCAGATGATATTAAGAAAGAGCATTTACTACATTTAGCTAGTCACGTAGAACGTTTTTCAAGTCATCCAATTGCTCAATCACTTCGTGAAGCTTATGAAAAAGAAGCAGATGATTGTTCGATTACAGATGTGACTGAAAAATCTGGTTACGGTATTAGTGCTAAGGTAAACGGTCATGATGTAGCTGTCGGAAATACTAAATTTATGGATAGCTTAGGAGCTAAATGGAAATCTTGCCATAAAGTCGGAACGATTGTTCATGTGGCTATTGATGGTGCTTATGCTGGTCATATTGTTATTTCAGATTGCATTAAATCAGATACCAAGGAAGCTCTAGAACAACTTAAAAAAGCTGGTGTGAAAAATCTTGTCATGTTAACAGGAGACCGTCATGAAGTAGCTGAAAAAATTGCTGATGACTTGTCAATGACAGATTACAAAGCGGAGCTATTGCCAGCTGATAAGGTCAGTGAACTGGAAGGTTATTTGGCGAAAAAATCTCCTCGTGCTACAGTTGGATTTGTTGGTGATGGGATTAATGATGCTCCTGTACTAGCTAGAGCTGATGTCGGTATCGCGATGGGCGGACTTGGTAGTGATGTTGCTATTGAAGCAGCAGATGTTGTTGTCATGAATGACCGTTTGTCAAAAATTGCGCAGGCTATCAAGATTGCACGCCAGACAATCATTATTGCTAGAGAAAACATTATTTTCTCAATCGGTATCAAAGTTTTAGTCTTGATACTCGCTAGTCTAGGCTTAGCTAATATGTGGTTAGCCATCTTTGCCGACGTTGGTGTTACAGTACTTGCGACCTTAAATGCCATGCGAACAATGAAATTGACATAGAAAATTTTTTGAACTATAATAGCCTTAATCATATAGAAAGCTACCATTTTCGTTAGAAAGTGGGGTGGTGTGACCGCTTTTGAATCTCTCTCTTTGAGAATCAATTGCTGGTCATGCCATTTTTTATTTTGGAAAAAATGCGAGTAAACGGTTGGTAAAGGCAGACTCTTTTACAGAAAATTAGCAATTATACTAGCTTTTTTAGAGCTTTTTGGGTAGAATAGTAAGAGTAAACGACTTTTGTCGTAATAATAATTGGTTAAAATGCTGAGCCAAAAATAGTTTAATGATTTGCCATCTTGGTAAGGGTTAAGATCTATTTTTCGCTGTGTATTTATAGCCTTTGGACTATTTTAAAGGAGACTTTATCTAATGGTAAAATTAGTGTTTGCACGTCACGGGCAATCTGAATGGAACAAAGCTAACCTTTTCACTGGTTGGGCTGACGTTGACCTTACAGAAGAAGGTACTAAACAAGCTACTGAAGCTGGTAAATTGATCAAAGAAGCAGGAATCGAATTCGATGTTGCTTTCACTTCAGTTCTTAAACGTGCTATCAAAACAACTAACCTTGCTCTTGAAGCTTCTGACCAACTTTGGGTTCCAGTTGAAAAATCATGGCGCTTGAACGAACGTCACTACGGTGGTTTGACTGGTCAAAACAAAGCTGAAGCTGCTGAAAAATGGGGTGACGAACAAGTTCACATCTGGCGTCGTTCATACGATGTATTGCCACCAGCTATGGCTAAAGACGACCAATACTCAGCACACACTGACCGTCGTTACGCTAACCTTGATGACAAAGTTGTTCCAGATGCAGAAAACTTGAAAGTTACTTTGGAACGCGCTCTTCCATTCTGGGAAGATAAAATCGCTCCAGCTCTTAAAGATGGTAAAAACGTCTTTGTAGGTGCTCACGGTAACTCAATCCGCGCTCTTGTAAAACACATCAAACAATTGTCAGATGACGAAATTATGGATGTTGAAATCCCTAACTTCCCACCACTTGTATTCGAATTTGACGAAAAATTGAACGTTACTGACGAATACTTCTTGGGTAAATAATCTGATAAGAGATTATAGGGCGTAAAACCCTTGATATAAAAGCATTCTAGGCTAGTTTCTAGGGTGCTTTTTTTGAATTTGTTACCCTTTTTGTTATCAGTTCGGAGAAATTCTGTTTTCGCTTAATTTGTGGTATGATTAGTAGTAAGTATTATATTTTGTAAAGGGGGCTTTTATGAAAGCAGCAGAACGCCGTCAAAAAATTATTGATATTTTGAGTCAGACGCAAGTTCCCATTTCAGCGAGTGTTTTAGCAGGTCAACTTGGTGTGAGTCGCCAAATTATCGTAGGAGATGTGGCTTTGTTGAGAGCAGCCAATCATGATGTGATTTCTACGCCACGAGGTTATGTCTTGTCTCAGGCACTTTATTCTCACCAATTTATCGGGAAAATTGCTTGTCAACACGGTCCAGAACATACTAAAGAGGAACTGGAGAGTGTCATCTCAAAAGGTGGCATTATGGTTGATGTAGAAGTTGAACATCCTATTTACGGGATGCTGACAGCACCACTTAATATTAAAAGTCAGGAAGATATTGATAACTTTATGGAGAAGGTTGAACATTCAAATGCCACACTCCTTTCATCTTTAACAGATGGTATCCATACACATACCCTGTCTTGTCATTCAAAAGATGAATTTGAAGAAATCAAATCTGACTTGTCTGATAAGGGCTTGCTTTTGAAATCAAATTAAAATAGCTACAGGTGTCTTGACACCTGTTCTTTTTTTCTTTATAATAGGCAAGGTCAGTTAGCTACTTTCAAAAAAACGTGTGTATTGCCTGTTAGTTAATTGATTAAAGCTATCGTCATACCTGAGTGATAATTGGGGATCATTCAGGTATTATCATATATAAAAGGAGTTGTCATATGAGACGTCATCAAACTAAGTCTCTTGCTTTTACAGCTATTTTAGTTGCCTTTGGAATTTTAATTCCTATGGTTATGCCGGTTAAGGTTGTCATCGGTCCAGCTTCATTTACACTAGCTAGTCACGTGCCAGTCTTTATGGCTATGTTCATTTCACCACAAGTGGCTGTTTTAGTTGCTTTGGGAACAAGTCTTGGATTCTTGTTAGCAGGTTTTCCAATTGTCATCGTTTTGCGAGCTGTATCGCATTTGTTATTTGCAGTCGTTGGTGCTGTCATGATTAAAAAACGTCCATCACTGCTTGAAAAACCAGTTTTGACATTTGGATTAGCTATTTTCTTAAATATTTTGCATGGTTTAGCAGAATTCATTGTTGTTCTTGCTTTAACAGCTGGTGCACATACAGGAGCAGCTTATATTTGGTCTTTGGTAGGCTTGATTGGACTAGGTTCTCTTGTTCATGGAACAATTGATTTTTACATTGCGTATTTCCTTTGGAAATTCTTACGTGATAAAGTTGGCGTTGATTTTTCAGTTGATGCTAAATAGAGTAAAAGGAGTGTTAAATCGCTCCTTTTTTGGTGTGCTTTTTTTCTTGAAAAGTGGGGATGTAAAAAAGTGAAAAGTTTTACATTTTGTGTCACTCTCTTTTAAGTAAATTGTGATAAAATATAAAACGAAGCTTTTAATTGTGAGGAAAGAATGTCAGTTAAGAAGAGATTGAGCAAAATCAAAATTGCCAAAAAAACAACTAGTATCACAAAACGTATTTATTTGATTTTTGCAGTCATTGTCGTCTTATTTTCAATTATTATTTTAAGATTGGCACAGATGCAAATTTTAAACAAATCTTTTTACGATGATAAGTTAAATTCATCAACAACTTACAAAGTAACGTCATCGAGTCCACGTGGTCAGATTTTTGATGCCGCAGGAAATTTATTAGTATCAAACAATGTAAAACAAGTCGTTGCTTTCACACGTAGTAATACCATCACTGCTGAGGAAATGAAAAACTTGGCAAAAACGCTATCGACCTTGGTTGATTTTACAGAAACAAATGTTACAACGCGTCAGAAAAAAGATTATTATTTAGCTGATTCAGACACTTATGCAAAAGTCGTTAAGAGTCTTCCAAATAATCAAAAATATGATAATTACGGTAATAACTTAACAGAATCTAAGGTTTATGCCAATGCTGTTAAGGCTGTAACTGATGATGAGATTAATTATTCAGAAGACGAATTGAAGTTGGTGTACATTTTCAGTCAGATGAATGCTGCCTCGACTTTCAGTACAGTTAATTTGACAACTGGTGATTTGACAGATGAGCAAATTGCTTATATCACAGCTAACCGTTCTAAATTATCAGGCATTTCTATTGCAACTGATTGGGATCGTCAAACATCAACAGGTTCTCTATCAACCCTTATTGGTACAGTTTCTTCAAAACAATCAGGTTTGCCAGCCGAAGAAGCAGAAGAGTATCTAGCAAAAGGTTATTCAATGAATGACCGTGTCGGAACATCTTATCTTGAAAAAGCTTATGAAGATGATTTGCAAGGCACACACACAGTCCGTGAAATCACTACAGATAAGAATGGTAATGTTGTTTCAGACGATGTTACTAGCGAAGGTAAAGCTGGTAAAAATTTGAAGTTGACTGTCAACTCTGATTTCCAATCAGGTGTTGAAAATATTTTGAATCAATACTATGGAGCCTCAATTGCTGCTGGATTTGCCACTTATTCTGAAGGAGCTTATGCGGTGGCTTTGAATCCGAAGACCGGTGCTATTTTAGCCATGGCTGGTTTGTCGCATGACACTGGTTCATCAACAACAACTCTAGACGCTCTTGGAACAATTAATGACCTCTTTGTTCCAGGGTCAGTTGTCAAAGCTGCAACCATTAGTTCAGGTTGGGAAAACAATGCCATTTCTGGTAACCAAGTCATTGCCGACCAGTCAATCAACCTTGCGGGTTCTCCAGCTATTAAATCATGGTTCACAGGTAGTGGCGCAACGAATATCACAGCTGTTCAAGCCCTTGAGTATTCTTCAAATACTTACATGGTTCAAGTAGCTCTTAAGATGATGGGACAAGAATATTATTCTGGAATGGCACTTGCCACAACTGGAACAAAAGAAGCTATGGAAGAACTTCGTGCTACTTATGCCGAATATGGATTAGGAACAAGCACTGGAATGGATTTGCCAGAAACAACGACTGGTTACCTCTCAGAAGATTACAGTCCTGGTAATGTCTTGACAGAAGCTTTCGGTCAGTACGATTCTTACACACCGATGCAACTTGCTCAGTACGCTGCAACAGTCGCAAATGGTGGTAACCGTGTTGCTCCACACATTGTCGATAGTGTTTATGATAATGATGGCACAACAGGACTTGGAAACTTGTCTAAAACGATTGATACTAATGTTTTAAACAAAGTTAACATTTCAAATGATGAAATGGCTCTTCTTCAACAAGGGTTCTATCAAGTGGTTAACAGTACAAGTGGTTATGCTACTGGTACCCACATGCGTGGAAATGTCACTATCGCTGGTAAAACAGGTACTGCCGAAACTTATGCTATTGACGCCAATGGTAATGCAGTGACAACAGTTAACTTGAGTGTTCTTGCTTACGATTACTCAAAAAATGATGATTCTAAAATTGCGGTTGCGGTTATCATCCCTCACTTGACAAGTGATGATAATCACCCTAACCAATTAATTGCGCGTGACATTATTAACTTGTACATGTCAACATACGCTAATAAATAAAAGAAAATTTCGAGTCGGCGAAGGTCGGCTCGTGACTTTATCAGAAGAAAGGAGAAAAAATGCTTTATCCAACACCGATTGCAAAGCTAATTGATAGTTTTACAAAGTTACCAGGAATCGGGATTAAAACGGCGACGCGTTTGGCCTTTTACACGATTGGTATGTCTGATGAAGACGTGAATGAATTTGCTAAAAACTTGTTGGCTGCAAAACGAGAATTAACTTATTGTTCAGTGTGCGGGAATTTGACTGATGAAGATCCTTGCCAAATTTGTAATGATCAGACACGTGATCGTTCAGTGATTTTGGTGGTTGAGGATTCAAAAGATGTCTCAGCTATGGAAAAAATCCAAGAATATCACGGACTTTATCATGTCTTACACGGGCTTATTTCACCGATGAATGGTGTCGGTCCTGATGATATTAATTTGAAGTCATTGATTACACGTTTGATGGATAGTGAGGTTAGTGAGGTTATTATTGCAACCAACGCCACCGCAGATGGTGAAGCAACATCTATGTATATCTCACGTGTCCTAAAACCTGCAGGAATCAAAGTAACACGCTTGGCGCGTGGATTAGCGGTAGGTTCAGATATCGAATATGCCGATGAAGTTACCCTACTTCGTGCCATCGAAAACCGAACAGAATTGTAGGATACGAGAAAAGCAGCGAAATGCTGCTTTTTTGCTTGTCATTGAACTTATTGGATAGTAGTTATACAATAAAGTAAAACAATCAATACAATTGGAGCGTACTTTATGAAAGAGATTATAATGGCATATTTTCAGTCTTGGCTAGATAATGATGCTGAGGTACTTAAAGATGTTTTTGCAGAACAAGCGGTGTATTCTGAAAGTTATGGACCAGAGTATCATGGGTTATCACAGATTATAACTTGGTTTGAAAATTGGAATAATAAAGGAAAAGTTTTGGAGTGGACAATAAAACGTATTATTGAAAATGATAAATCAATAGTAGTTGAGTGGTATTTTAAATGTTGTTATGAAGGAGGTATAGATAATTTTGATGGTGTAACCATAGCAGATTTTGATGAAGATAAAAAGATTATCAAACTTTCGGAGTTTCAATCAAAAACTGAACATTATTTTCCTTATGACTAAAAAATTTCTTTCTTTTCTTTGTCATCTTTTCTTCCATCTAATGCCCAATCTTGTTTGAAAGGCGGCTTCTTTTGTGGTATGATAATTAGGAAATTGTAATAGAAAAGGAATTGAACTTGAACTGAGATTTTGCTTATTTTGTGAGGCTTCTTGGTTCGATGAAAAATGTTATTAAGTATATTAAAACTTGGTACCTTTTTTCTGTTCAGGTAATTAAAGTTTATGGCAAAAGAAACGCTTGTTTTACTTTATGGTGGACGTTCTGCGGAACGTGAAGTATCTGTTTTATCAGCTGAAAGCGTCATGCGTGCGATTAATTATGATAAATTCTTTGTGAAAACTTACTTCATCACAAAATCTGGTGATTTTATTAAAACACAAGAATTCTTTAGCAAACCTGCTGATGATGAAAAATTGATGACTAACGACACAGTTGTTGAAAGTCAAAAAATTAAACCAAGTGATATTTATGAACCTGGCGCAGTAGTATTCCCAGTTCTTCACGGACCAATGGGTGAAGACGGTTCTGTCCAAGGCTTCCTTGAAGTTCTTAAAATGCCTTATGTTGGAACTAACATTTTGTCATCAAGTGTTGCGATGGATAAAATTTCAACAAAACATGTTCTAGAATCTGCAGGTGTTCCATTGGTACCTTACGTGACTTACGTTGAAGGTTCTAATCTTGATGAAGCAGTAGCAGAAGTTAATGAAAAATTGACTTATCCAGTCTTTGTTAAACCAGCTAACATGGGTTCTTCAGTAGGTATTTCAAAAGCTGAAGACGAAGCAGCTCTTCGCACTGCTATTGATTTTGCTCTTAAATATGATAGCCGTATTCTTATCGAAACTGGTGTTAACGCTCGAGAAATCGAAGTTGGAATTTTGGGAAATGCTGACGTGAAAACAACGCTTCCTGGTGAAGTTGTTAAAGACGTTGCTTTCTACGATTACGATGCTAAATACATCGATAACAAGATTACCATGGATATTCCAGCTCATATTGATAGCGACATTATGGAAGAAATGCGTGCTTATGCGACAACAGCCTTCCGTGCTATCGGCGGATGCGGTTTGTCACGTTGTGATTTCTTCTTGACAGAAGATGGTCATGTTTACCTTAATGAATTGAACACAATGCCTGGTTTCACACAATGGTCAATGTATCCACTTCTTTGGGAAAACATGGGACTTGCTTACTCAGATTTGATTGAAAAATTGGTTGAGCTGGCTAAAGAGATGTTTGAAAAACGCGAAAGCCATTTGATTTAAAAATGAAAAGCACCGTTAGGTGCTTTTTTGTTGCAAAAAAATACCTCAGAGATGGGATAACTCTCTGAGGTTTTTGATTTATAAATTAGCAAGCTTGCGTAGTTCAGGGATGCGCTGCAACCTTGGAACAACAAGCATGATGACGATAATACGAATTGGAATTTCAAAGATTTTTAACCAGCGACCTGCTAGATATTGTGCCCAAAATGGAACGTGAAAATAAATCTGAACAAGCAGTGGTGTGAAGATAAAAGTACTAATCAGCATGGTAACAAGTACTGCTAGAGTGACGTGAAGCCAATCTTTTTTATTTGACCATTTGAGCTCTTTTCCATAGAAGAAAAGTCCATAAAAAAATCCTTGAACAGCTTCCATCAAAGTCCACCAGATAATAAAGTTTCCTTGACCACTTAAGAGATTATCAACGACATCAAGAATGGCAAAACTAATAAATCCCCAAATAGGACCGGCAACCATTCCGATAATAGCATTGACAATGAAAGTAAAGCTTACGACCAACTGTTCTGGAATGACTGGAATAGAAAATTTTCCAACAATGAATGCCAGTGCAATTAGCATAGCTAGGGTCACGAGGCGCTTTGATGTGAGTTTTGGTGTTTGAAAAATGTTTTTCATTTTTTGCTCCTTTTTACATTTGAAAACTGGAGCTGTTAAAAAATAACAGCGGATGCAACGATTCACCGCGCAAATTGCTTCGTTGTGTGACGACATCCCATTCACACACACTTGACGCGAATCATCTACTCTGTGCAAAACAAGCTTTGCATCTCTAATTGTATCATAAAAATTCCTGCATGGTTTCTAAAATGTGGTATAATAAAAAGCGTTAACACACTAGATTTTTTAAAATAAAAAAGGATTCAAAAATGAAATTAACATTACATGAAGTCGCCAAAGTTGTTGGCGCTAAGAATACGATTTCGGAGTTTGATGACGTTCCCCTGCGACAAATTGAATTTGACAGTCGCAAGATTGAAAAAGGCGATTTGTTCTTACCTCTAAAGGGTGCGCGTGATGGACATGACTTTATTGAAACAGCTTTTGAAAATGGAGCAGTTGCAACTTTTTCAGAGCGCGAAGTAGAAGGTCATCCTTATATTTTAGTTGATGATTGTTTAGAAGCTTTTCAAGCTCTAGCAAGTTATTATCTTGAAAAACAACGCGTTGATGTGATTGCAGTAACAGGATCAAATGGTAAAACAACGACCAAAGACATGATTGCTGCGGTACTTTCAACAGAATATAAAACATACAAAACACAAGGTAACTACAATAATGAAATTGGCTTACCTTATACAGCACTTCACATGCCTGATGACACAGAAAAAATTGTCCTTGAAATGGGACAAGATCACATGGGTGATATTCATCTCTTGTCAAAACTGGCTAAGCCACACATTGGTGTTGTGACTCTGATAGGTGAGGCTCATTTGGAATTCTTTGGTAGCCGTGAGAAAATTGCTAAAGGTAAACTTCAGATTGTTGATGGGATGGACTCAGACGGTATTTTGATTGCGCCTGCTGATGCTATTGTTGATCCATATTTACCAGAGAGTCAAATGGTTATCCGCTTCGGTGATGGTGCTGAGATTTTTGTCAAAGATTTGCAAGAAAGCAAAGACTCACTTACTTTTACGACAAATGTGATTGACCGTCCGATTACACTTCCTGTTCCAGGAAAATACAATGCGACAAATGCTATGGTGGCAGCTTATGTTGGTAAATTATTAGCTATTTCAGATGATGATATTGTTGAAGCCTTAGAAAACATTGAATTGACACGTAACCGTACAGAATGGAAGAAAGCAGCTAATGGTGCAGATATTCTGTCAGATGTCTACAATGCTAACCCAACAGCAATGCGTTTGATTTTAGAAACATTCTCTAAAATTCCTGCTAATGAAGGCGGTAAAAAAATCGCTGTGCTTGCTGATATGAAAGAATTAGGTGAGCAATCTGTTGAACTTCACAAGCGTATGATTATGAGCTTGTCACCGGAAACACTAGATACACTCATTTTCTACGGTGAAGACATTGCTGAACTGGCACAACTTGCTAGTCAAATGTTCCCACTAGGTAAAGTCTATTACTTTAAGAAAACAGCTGATGAAGATCAATTCGATGATATGCTAAAAACGGTTAAAACAGTTTTACAACCAGCTGACCAAATCTTACTGAAAGGTAGTAATTCAATGCATCTCGCTAAAGTTGTAGAAGCATTGGAAAACTAGTGAGGTGGAGATGGTAGAGAAAAGTGTTAAGGAGGGAAATAAAGACTCGGTTATTATCTACCGAGCGCTGTATTTCCTTGAATGTTGTATTTTATTTTTAGCTTGGTTTTTAAAACGTTATCCATTTCCACAACAGGTCTTCCTGTTTATGTCTAGCCTGTCAATTATTGGTGGATTTGCCATTTATTTATGGAACTTCCGTCGAACAGGCTTTTCACTTGATAAAATTTTAGCTGGGGTTTTCGCGATTGCTTTTATGATTCTATTGCCAGCATCAGGTTATCTGGATACGGCAATTGATGATTTAAGCATGATTGTCTTCTTCTTACTATCAGAAAGTGTTGATAAAGATGATGATAAATTAATCACCGCACTTTTTTATTTCAAGCTAGTCGTGGCTATTATGGTTTTATTGGCTTACAATGGACATCTTATTCATGATGTCTCTGGAGTAAGACCACATACAGATATTGTAAGACATTCTTATGGTTTTATGCATCCAAATTCACTTGGAATGTTCTTCATTACTCTAATTTATGATTTTTCACTGCTTAGAAAGCCTTATCGCTTTGTCAGTGGTCTAATCATGTTGCTAGCTGCTTTGCTTGTCTTTTCGGTGACGGATTCAAGGACATCATTTTTCATTGCGCTTGGTATTATCTTGTGTTATTTCTTGAAACCACTTTTATCGAAAATTAAAGTTTCAGGATATATTATCATGCCATTTGTTATAGGAATGTTTGCACTTGGTCTTGCTTTACCGAGATATTTTACACCAGATAATCCTATCTTTGTCACATTGAATCATCTATTTACTGGAAGAACTGGCATTGGTCATGCGTATCTAGAGCAATTTGGTCTCAATTGGATGCCAAGAAATATTCCAACATTTACAGAGATTAACGGTGTTCCAATGTATGATGATAGTTTCTATGTTGATGCGCTTTTGCGACAAGGAATTATCCTTTTTTGCATGTATCCAATCTTTTTGTTGGTTCAGTTAAAAGGGAAGAAATTCACACTTTTCCATAGTTTACTTTTCTTGTTGACATTCTTTATTGGTACTATGGAACATTATGGAGCAAGTGTTGAAATCTGCACTATCTTATTGCTGAATTATTTTGCGGTTTCTGATGATAAGCTAGAGGAGAAATATTGAAATAGCGTTTAATTTTCGTTATAATAATAGAGTTATGGGAGTCCATGGCTCTATTTTTGTATTGCAGTGAAAAAGGAGTGGACCAATGTGGCCACTATAATCTTTAATGAGTGATACGTTTTTAAAGAGATAATTAAGATTAATAAGGAAATAAAATGACAATTCAAGATGACATTAAAAAACGTCGTACCTTTGCCATCATCAGTCACCCGGATGCTGGTAAAACGACAATTACAGAGCAATTACTTTATTTTGGTGGAGAAATCCGTGAAGCAGGTACCGTAAAAGGTAAAAAAACAGGTAACTTTGCTAAATCTGACTGGATGGATATCGAAAAACAACGTGGTATCTCTGTGACATCATCAGTGATGCAATTTGATTACGCTGGTAAACGCGTGAATATCCTTGATACGCCAGGGCACGAGGACTTCTCTGAAGATACTTACCGTACGCTTATGGCCGTGGATGCTGCGGTTATGGTCGTCGATTCAGCTAAAGGTATCGAAGCACAAACTAAAAAATTATTTGAAGTTGTAAAACACCGTAATATTCCAGTTTTCACTTTTATTAACAAACTTGACCGTGACGGTCGTGAACCACTTGACTTATTGGAAGAATTGGAAGAAGTGCTTGGTATCGCAAGTTATCCAATGAACTGGCCAATCGGTATGGGTAAATCATTCGAAGGACTTTACGACTTGTACAACAAACGTTTGGAACTTTATAAAGGTGATGAACGTTTTGCGGATTTGGAAGAAGGGGATAAACTTTTTGCTAACAACCCATTCTATCAACAAGTTTTGGAAGATGTTGAGTTGCTAGAAGAAGCAGGAAATGAATTCTCAGAAGAAGCTATCTTATCTGGTGATTTGACACCAGTATTCTTCGGTTCTGCCCTTACAAACTTCGGTGTGCAAACTTTCCTAGATACTTTCTTGAAATTTGCTCCAGAACCACATGGTCACAAAACAACTGAAGGTAATGAAATCGATCCTTACGATAAAGATTTCTCAGGATTTGTCTTCAAAATCCAAGCCAATATGGACCCACGTCACCGTGACCGTATTGCCTTTGTTCGTATCGTATCAGGTGAATTTGAACGTGGAATGAGCGTTAACCTAGCACGTACGAAAAAATCAGTGAAATTATCAAACGTGACACAATTTATGGCTGAATCACGTGAAAATGTTGAAAATGCCGTTGCCGGTGATATTATCGGGGTTTATGATACAGGAACTTACCAAGTTGGTGATACCTTGACTGTCGGTAAAAATAAATTCGAATTTGAACCACTACCAACCTTCACACCAGAATTGTTCATGAAAGTTGCTGCTAAAAACGTCATGAAACAAAAATCATTCCACAAAGGGATTGAACAATTGGTACAAGAAGGGGCTATCCAATTGTATAAAAACTACCAAACAGGCGAATACATGCTTGGTGCGGTAGGTCAATTGCAGTTTGAAGTCTTTAAACACCGTATGGAAAATGAATACAACGCTGAAGTTGTTATGACTCCAATGGGTAAAAAGACTGTTCGTTGGATTAAACCAGAAGATCTTGATGAACGCATGTCTTCAAGCCGTAATATCTTGGCTAAAGACCGTTTCGACCAACCCGTTTTCCTTTTCGAAAACGACTTTGCACTTCGTTGGTTTGCGGATAAATACCCAGATGTTGATTTGGAAGAAAAAATGTAATAATAAAAAGTCTGAGCATTGCTCAGGCTTTTTTGGTTATCAGCATAAAAAAACAGCTCTGACAAATCAGAGCTGTTTCCTTGAGATTATGAAAAAGAAAAGTTTTAGGATGTCTACATTTTATCTGTTGTAGCTTAAAGAAAACTTAAAAATCGTCAAAAAAAGCGCTAATAACTTTTTTACAGAATATTTAAATAATTGACACTATGAAAACGTGTTATTCATATTAAATAAAACTGTTTCCTATCTTTTTGACCTAGAATGTGTTACACTAGTTAAGTTGTTAAACAACGAAACTAAAGTTTAATAAGGCAGCTTCGCACTGCCTTTTAGAAAAGAGAAAAATTTGAAATTTACAGAACTTAACTTATCGGAAGCAATCCTTGCTGCTGTTGAAAAAGCAGGCTTTGTTGAGCCTTCTCCAATCCAAGAATTGACAATTCCTTTGGCATTGGAAGGTAAGGATGTTATCGGACAAGCGCAAACTGGTACAGGGAAAACAGCTGCCTTTGGTCTACCAACATTGGATAAAATTGATACAAGTCGTAATCTTGTCCAAGCTTTGGTTATTGCTCCAACACGTGAATTAGCGGTTCAAGGTCAAGAAGAATTGTTCCGTTTTGGTCGTGAAAAAGGTGTTAAAGTTCGTTCAGTTTACGGCGGTTCAAGCATTGAAAAACAAATTAAAGCTCTTCGCTCAGGTGCTCATATTGTTGTCGGAACACCAGGTCGTTTGCTTGATTTGATTAAACGTAAAGCTTTGAAACTTGAACACGTAGAAACATTGATTCTTGATGAAGCAGATGAAATGCTTAACATGGGATTCTTGGAAGATATTGAAGCTATTATCAGCCGTGTGCCTGAGACACGTCAAACACTTCTTTTCTCAGCTACAATGCCTGAAGCAATCAAACGTATCGGGGTTAAATTCATGCAAAATCCTGAACACGTTAAAGTAGCTGCTAAAGAATTGACAACTGATCTTGTCGATCAATACTACATTCGTGTTAAAGAACAAGATAAATTTGATACAATGACTCGTCTGATGGACGTTGACCAACCAGAATTGTCAATCGTCTTTGGACGTACAAAACGTCGTGTTGATGAATTGACACGTGGTTTGAAATTGCGTGGTTACCGTGCAGAAGGTATTCACGGTGACCTTGACCAAGGCAAACGTCTTCGTGTTCTACGCGATTTCAAAAATGATAACATCGATATCTTGGTTGCAACTGATGTAGCTGCTCGTGGTCTTGATATTTCAGGTGTTACACACGTTTATAACTACGATATTCCTCAAGATCCAGAAAGCTATGTGCACCGTATTGGTCGTACAGGTCGTGCAGGTAAACATGGTCAATCTATCACTTTTGTAGCACCAAACGAAATGGGTTACTTGTCAATTATTGAAAAATTGACGAAAAAACGCATGAAAGGTTTGAAACCAGCTACAGCTGACGAAGCCTTTAAAGCTAAGAAAAAAGTTGCTCTTAAGAAAATTGAACGTGATTTTGCTGATGAAAAAATCCGTAACAGCTTTGATAAATTTAAGGGTGATGCGGTTAAATTGGCAGCAGAATTCACACCAGAAGAGTTAGCTCTTTACATTTTGAGCTTAACAGTGAAAGACCCTGAAACTCTTCCAAAAGTTGAAATTGCGCGTGAAAAACCATTACCATTTAAACCTTCAGGTGGTGGATTTAACAACCGTAAAGGTGGACGCAATAACGGTCGTGGTCGTGATAATCGTCGTGGTGGACGTGACCGTAAACGTGATGACCGTGATAACGGCTACCGCGATTTTAAACGTACATCATCTAAGAACAAACGTGATTTCCAAAATAAAGATAACAAGCGCCCACACCGCACATCAAGTGAAAAGAAACCTGGATTTGTTATCCGAAATAAAGGTGAAAGATAATAACTGAGACACTCTGCTTAAGCAGGGTGTTTTTTTGTATGAAAAAAGCTTCTGCAAATCAGCAGAAGCGGTTGATATTAAGCAAGATATTGCTTGAAGAAGTCTAAAATTTCTAAATTGCATTTTGTTGCTACCGGGTCTTTGACATTGTAGTTAAAGACATGAGCTTTAGGTTCTTCAGGTGTACCATAACTACGAAAAACATGATTGATGTGCTTAGCAGTTAAGAAACCATCTAGTCGAACAGTACAATCACGAATGAAATCTTGGTTTGCTGTTGTGAGAAGTAGTGGTGGAATGTTAGGAGTGATGTATTTTTCTGTTTCAAGCATGTCCTTTTTAGAATTTAAAACATTATCAGTAAAATAAGCTTGAGGAGCCCCTTCAATCATACCAGGAAGGTTAAGAAAAGCAGCACCACAATTAATAGCAGCAGCACGAACGATGAAGTTTGGTTTTTCATAACCAAATTTTTGACGAAATTTATCATTGGTCAAAATCGTTAAATATTGCATTGCCATTTGACCACCAGCGCTATCTCCAATGATAAAAATATTATCTAAATCTAAATGATAATCCATGCCATGTTCTGCAATCCAGTGCATAGCGCGATTGACATCATCTAGTTCACCTGGAAATTCAACTTCGGGTGCTAGTTGATAGTTAAAGTTAACAAAGGCAAAACCATTTTTAGCTAAACTGAGTCCGAAGAATTGGTAGGTTTCTTTTGTTCCATAGACCCAACCCCCACCATGAATACTGATAATTGTTGGAATTTTTTCACCTCTTTTTTTAGGAAGGTAGATGTCCAGAAGATTCCACTTTTCTTTTGGACCATAGGAAATATCATCAAAACGTTCAACTTCTGGAATGTCATGTGGTAAGCCTTCGTCTCGCTTATCGTCATTTTCTTTACAAATAGCATTCATAGCTTTAGCAGCTTTTAAAATATCTTCTTTAACTACCATTTTGAGGCCTCTTTTCTATTTTTTTAATTTGATTTTAAGTTAAAAGAGAAGGAAAATCTAGTATTATTTTATCTAAAAATAGGCGTACAGTGACCTAAATAGCAGTAGTAGTTATTTTAAAAAAGGTTACTGAGCGCCTTTTTCTGGTGACTATTGCTATTTTAACAAAGAGTCTAAGTTACTATAATAAGATTGTAAAAAATTAGAAGCGCTTGCAAGGCTCTTGAATAAGGAAGATTTGTACTTTAGGAGGATTTTGCTATGAAACCAGTGAAAGATCGATTATCTTTTAAAATATCTTTGCTTTCTATTTCTCTCTTTTTGATGATAGCACCGCAGATTTCAGCGGCGTTGCCACTAATGTATGATGCATTTCCGGGAGTTAGCCAGAGCAGTGTTGAAACTTTGGCGACCGTTCCGAATTTTGGTATCATGGTTGGTTTGTTTATCAGCCCATTTTTGATTCGTTTTTTAGGGCAAAAATCGACAGTTTTGGCAGGTTTGGTAATTACTTTACTAGCTGGAACTTTTCCAATGTACGCAACAGCTTTTACGCCGATTTTGATTTCACGTTTTTTACTTGGGGCAGGGATTGGTTTGTTTAATTCTTTGGCAGTTAGTTTGATTCCTCAATTTTACGATGACAATGAAGAAGAGCGCGCAACGATGCTTGGTTTTCAAAATGTTATGAGTAGTATTGGTGCAGCAATTTCTTCTTTCTTGGTAGGATACCTAGTCACAATTAGTTGGCATGCTGCTTTTGTGATTTATTTCCTTGTTATTCCTTCTTTGATTCTGTTCACTTTGTTTGTACCATTGAAAAAAGAAAGTGGGCAAGCAGTACAAAATGATAGCACTCAAAAACAATCTGTTAATGGTAAGGTAATTCTTATCGCCGTTTTGATGTTCTTTATTTTCATGTTTTATTTGCCAATGAGCTATAAATTGCCAAATATGATTATCGAAAATGGTATCGGGACAAGTTCGACAGCAGCCATGGTCGCAGGTTTTTCAACTTTAGTCGGAATTCCAATTGGGGCATCATTTGGATTTTTCTTCAAGAAATTGCGTGATAAAATTTTTCCAATTGGCTTTTTGCTAGTGACTTTAGGATTCTTTTTGACAGCGATTTCTCATAATCTGTTTACATTGCTTTTATCTATGGTTATTAGTGGTATTGGTTTTGGATTTGCGGTACCATATATGTATAATTGGCTTGGTTGGGCAGCTCCTCAAAATTCTGTTAACTTGGCAACAACAATTGTTCTTGTCATGGTAAATGTTGGTTGTTTCTTGTCACCAAGTATTATGGGACTTCTTTCAAGTTTTTTAGGCACAGCAGCAAGCAATACTTTGCTGATTTCAGCAATTGGTTTTGCTTTTATCACAATTTATGCTGTTGCTCATTACGTGAGAGTACATAAACTTCACGTTAGTAATGTCAAAGAAGAAAAAATCTGAGAGTGAATTCTTTTATAAGGAGGTATTTTTTGGAACAAAGTCAGCATGAAGTTATCAATCCTAACCAAGGACTACTTTCTTTTTTAATCGTTCATGATAATCAGGATTCAACTTATATTTCGCCACATTGGCATAGGGCAGTTGAGCTGAGTTATACCTTAAAAGGTTCGATTGACCAGTTTTATGTCGCAGGTGAAAATTTTCAAACGCATTCTGGTCGCATTTTAGTGATTAATACGCAAGAGGTTCATAGTATTCGTGTTTTGAAACATAAGGAAGAGTCTAATCTTGCACTCACGATAACATATCCTTATCCTTTTCTGATTGGGCAGTGTGAAAGAATTGCGTATAGTCGCTTTGATATTAATCACCCAGAGCAATTTTCAAATGCACAAAAAAAGGCGTATGGTCAACTTCAAGAGATTTTGAAAAAAATAGTTTCAGATTCTCAAGCTGATAGTTCTGATAGGAATTTAAAAATAAATCTTGGAATTTTGAAGGTTTTAGAAATATTAGTTGAGTTTTTTCTGGTGGATGATTATTCAACTGTTCGCCAGGATAATCGTTTGCAGATTGCTGAGCGAATTAAGAAAATAGATGATTTTTTACGGCTTCACTACCAGGAAAGTATTCATTTAGAAGATTTGGCAGAGCACTGCCATCTTTCACGATCTTACATGGCACGTTTTTTTAAAACACATCTTGGAGTAACCTTGGGACAGTATTTGAGAAATATACGTGCTCAGAAGGCGCGTGATCATTTAATAGAAACTAAAGATAGCTTTACAAATATAGCTTTAGAGCATGGATTTAGTGGATTAAGATCAATGAATCGTGCATTAGAGGACAATTTTGGAAAAAATGCTAGACAAATTCGAAATGATGTCAAGAATAGTTAAGGGGGGCAGTATGACTAGATATTTAATCTTTGATGTCGGTGGAACACGCATAAAATATGCATTGATTACTGAGAATAGGCAAATCATTGAAAAAGATTCTACTTGTACTCCAGATAATAGCCAAGAATTTTGGAAAACAATTGATGTTGTGATTAAAAACTATAAGGATGCAATAAGTGGTATTGCTTTTAGCGTACCTGGTTGTGTAGACACTCAAAACGGTATTATCTATCTTGGTGGCGCACTTGATTATTTGAAAAATATTCATATCAAAGATATGTTTTTCGAGAAATATGGTTTACCAGTAGCTGTTGTTAATGATGCAAAAGCAGCAGCTCTCGCAGAAGTATGGCAGGGCAGTCTAAGAGGAATTAAAGATGGTGCAGCTATTGTTTTAGGAACCGGGGTTGGTGGAGGTCTTATCCTAGATGGAAAGCTCCGAAATGGTTCACATTTTCAAGCTGGCGAATTAAGTTTTTTGGCATTGAATCTTGAAAGGCAAGGTTTTGAACGTACAAGTGGTTACCTTGGGTCAGCAGTAGGAATGGTTTCTGCTGTTAATAGAGCAGTCGGAAATAGTGATGAAAAAGATGGTCGGCAAGCCTTCGATGCTATCACTGAAAAAAATTTAGCAGCACTTGCTATTTTTAAAACTTATTGTCGAACTATTGCTCAGATTATCTTGAACGTTCATACAACTTTGGATTTGGAATGCTTTGCGATAGGTGGCGGTATTAGCTCTCAGCCTGTTTTGGTAGATGAAATTAATCATCAATATGATTTACTTTTAGATGAAGATAAGGTGACAGAGCACGTGTTAACACGACCTAAAATTGTGGCAACTACATTTAAAAATGACGCTAACCTACTTGGAGCTCTATATCAATTATTACATCCATAAGAAACGAACACACTTTGAATTTACAAAGTGTGTTCGTTAATATAATCGAGTTTTTGTTGTCGTGTTTTTTGTTTAAAATAGCTTTCTGCAGACATGGCGGCTTCTTTGCTATCAAAACTTTCTTGGTAAATGAGTTTGACAGGTAAGCGGCTTTTTGTGTATTTAGCGCCTTTACCTGCATTATGCGTTTTGATGCGGCGTTCTACATCTGTAGTGTAGCCAGTGTAGAGCGTACCGTCTGCACACTCTACCACGTACATAAAAGCTTTTTTAGTCTTTCTTTCCGTTTTTTCCATAATAGATTTCAAAAATATCGTCGGTATACTCGCCATTTTCTTTGTGAACAAAAAGTGGTGGAAGGATTTTTAGACCATCGGTTGAACCATCTTTGATAGCTTCAATCAAAAGCATATTAGCATCTTTTCCCATTTTTGGGTAAACGAATTGGATGCGTTTTGGTGCCAGATTGTACTGTCTCATGGTATCGATGATGTCTAGAAAGCGATCTGGCCTGTGCACCATAGCAAGTCTTCCATTTGATTTTAGAGCGTGTCTTGCAATGTCACAAATTTCTTCAAGGTTTGTTGTGATTTCGTGTCTAGCTAGAAGATAGTGTTCAGATACATTTTTCTTAGAAGTCTCTGACACCTTGAAATATGGTGGATTGCACAGAATTAAGTCAACGCCAGTTCGCGGTACGTGAGTTAGAAGATTTTTCAAATCATCATTAATCATTTGAACTTGGTCTTCTAAGTGGTTCAAGTGGATTGAACGCTCTGCCATGTCAGCTAAGCGCTCCTGAATTTCAACTTCGATGATTGGCGCTTTAGTGCGGGTGCTGGCAAAAAGTCCAACGGCACCATTTCCAGAACAGAGGTCAACAATCAAGCCACGTGATGGAATTTTTGGGAAACGTGACAAGAGGACACTGTCGATAGAATAGCTGAAAACCTCTCTATTTTGAATAATTTTTACATCTGTCGAAAAGAGCTGATCAATACGCTCACCTTCTTTTAAAATTGATTTAGTCATGACATTTATTATAGCAGATTTTGCCTATTCTCACTAGCGAGGTCGTTAATTTTTACTTTCTAAAACCGCTTAAGCATGGTACAATGTAAGGTAATGAGAAAAAAAGGAGTAAATCTGTGTTTTATACTTATTTACGCGGGCTAGTGGTTTTCCTTCTTTGGATTATCAATGGTAATGCCCATTATCACAATGAAGACAAAATTTTGAGCAAAGATGAAAACTATATTTTGGTTGCACCGCACCGTACATGGTGGGACCCTGTTTATATGGCTTTCGCTGCTCGTCCAAAACAATTCATTTTCATGGCTAAAAAGGAATTGTTCACAAATCGTATATTTGGTTGGTGGATTCGCATGTGTGGCGCCTTTCCAATTGACCGTGAAAATCCTGGTCAAAAAGCCATCAAATACCCAATTAACATGTTGAAAAAAAGCAATCGTTCACTTGTCATGTTTCCAAGTGGAAGTCGTCATTCAACAGATGTTAAAGGTGGGGTTGCTGTCATCGCTAAAATGGCAAAAGTTAAAATCATGCCAGTTGTTTACGCAGGACCAATGCAACTAAAAGGTCTTTTGACTGGTGAACGTGTTGACATGAACTTTGGTAACCCAATTGATATTTCTGACATCAAACGCATGAACGATGAAGGTATCGAAGAAGTGGCAAACCGTATTCAAACTGAATTTGACCGCTTGGATGCTGAAAATGCAACTTACCACATCGATAAAAAACCAAATCCATTGACATACATTTATCGTGTTCCACTTGGTTTGGTAGCTATTGTCGTTGTTCTTTTGACATTACTCTTTAGCTACATTGCAAGCTTTGTCTGGGATCCTGATAAACACCGTAAAATGAAATAAATAAGAAAAAGCTCGGATTTTCCGAGTTTTTTTTTCGAATAATTAAGTAAGGGCTCCGAGGAGCCTTTTTCTAATGCTAAAAAGGTGAGGTAATAGGATGATTGAAGAGATGAAAGAAAGACTTTTGGAACATAAGACGGTAGCGGCGGTTTTAGGAACGGTGCTTGTTATGCTTGTGGCATTCTTTGTTTGGTCTAGTATGACTAGACCACAAGCGCAGCTACAAAGTGATTTACCTGCGCTTTCTAGTAGTATCTCAGCAAGTTCAAGTCTTGAACCATCAAAGACAAAGACTATGACATCACATTCTCAAGATGATTCTGGCAAGATTTTTGTTGATATCAAGGGTGCCGTTAAAAATGAAGGTGTTTATGAATTGTCAAATGGCAGCCGTGTCACGGATTTGGTCAAAAAAGCCGGCGGATTTACAGATGATGCTGACAAGAAGTCAGTCAATTTAGCCGAAAAATTAGCTGACGAAGCGGTTGTCTATGTGGCAAAAATTGGTGAAGAAGTCACACCAGCAAGTACACCATCTCAAGCTAAAACAACGACAGCTAGCGGGGTACAAGGTGACGATTCAGCGCAAATCAATCTTAACACCGCAACTATGGAAGAACTCCAAACTATTTCTGGGATTGGGGCTAAACGTGCGCAAGATATCATTGATTATCGTGATGCTAATGGTGGGTTCTCATCCGTTGATGACTTGAAAAATGTTTCTGGCATTGGTGAGAAGACTTTGGAAAAATTAAAAGCAGAGGTGACTGTTGATTAAGCATTTTCCCATTAAGCCAATTCAATTGGCTTTTTTGCTCATTTTACTTTATTATTTTTGTTTTGAAAAAGTTCTGTTATGCCTATTTTTACTCTTGTTAGCCTTGCTATTTTTATGGCGATATTACGGGTGGAAAGTTTGGTGCCAGATTTCACTGTGCTTGGCTTTCTTTGCGATATTTTTCCTGACTAAGGCTAATCAGACAGAACAGGCTTATCAAGCGGCACCAGCTCAGCTATCAAAAATCCAGATAATTCCAGATACGATTTCGGTTAATGGTGACTTGTTATCCTTTCGAGGTAAGGAAGCTGGGCAGACTTACCAAGTTTTTTATACCTTGAAGTCAGAAAAAGAGCAGGAATTTTTTAAAAATCTTAATCAAACAGTGCTTTTATCAGGGCAGATGGACTTAGAAGAGGCGACGCCACAGCGAAATTTTGGTGGATTTGATTACCGTACTTATCTTAAACATGAAGGGATTTATCGGATTGCTAATCTTTCTTCGATTACTGAGATGAGGCAGCAGAGCTCTTTAAGTTTTTTTGAGCGGCTACATGAACTGAGGAGAAAGGCGATTGTCAGTATTCAAAGGAATTTTCCTGCTCCCATGCGACATTACATGACCGGCCTTTTGTTTGGATATTTGGATAAGTCTTTTGATGAGATGAGTGATGTTTACACTAGCTTAGGGATTATTCATCTTTTTGCTCTGTCTGGCATGCAAGTTGGCTTTTTTGTCGGACTTTTTCGTTTTATCTTTTTGCGATGTGGGCTAAGGCGTGATTTGGTGGGCATACTTCAGATTCCTTTTTCTTTGGTGTATGCTGGCTTGACAGGATTTTCTGTCTCGGTGATTCGAAGTTTGATTCAGTCTGCTTTTGCAAATCTTGGCATTAAAAAATTAGATAATCTTGCCTTTACTTTAATGACCCTTTTTATTTTGATGCCAAATTTCCTGCTGACGACGGGAGGAATTCTTTCGTTTACCTACGCTTTTATCCTAAGTTTTATTGATTTTGATGAGCTTAGTCATTATCGAAAAATCCTTACAGAATGTTTGGCGATTTCACTGGGAAGTTTACCGGTTTTGATATATTTCTTCTCAGTATTTCAACCCTTGTCGCTTCTTTTAACAGCCATTTTTTCACTGGCTTTTGATGTGCTTATCTTGCCTGTTTTGACCTTTGTTTTTCTATTATCACCTCTGGTTAAAGTTACAGTTTTAAATCCATTTTTTGTTTTTCTAGAAACTATCATCAAATTTAGCAAGTCGCTGATTGGTACACCGCTCGTTTTTGGCAGACCAAGTCTAGGAATTTTGTTGCTATTACTTTTAACAATAGGGCTCCTCTATGACTGTTATCGACACAAAAAAGTGGCATTTTTCCTTTTTAGCTTAGTAGCTTTGCTATTTTTCCAAATCAAGCATCCGCTGGAAAATGAAGTGACGGTGGTTGACATTGGTCAGGGAGATAGTATTTTGGTGCGAGATGTGAAAGGGCGGACGCTGCTAATTGATGTGGGCGGAAAAGTGAGTTTTAGCCAGAAAAAGACGTGGCAGGAGCGCTTGTCTGATAGCAATGCCGAGCGGACATTGATTCCTTATCTGAAAAGCCGAGGAATTGGTAAAATTGACCAGCTGGTTCTGACGCATACGGATACTGACCACATGGGTGATATGCTGGACGTTGCCAAAGAGCTGAAAATTGGTCAAGTTCTGGTGAGCCCAGGGAGCCTCACAAAGCCAGATTTTGTGGCTAAACTTCGACAAATGAAGACGCCAGTTCGTGCAGTTTCTGCAGGAGATAGCTTGCCGATTATGGGAAGTCACTTGCAGGTGCTCTATCCAAATGCCGTTGGTGACGGCGGAAATAATGATTCTGTGGTCCTTTATGGCAATCTTCTGGGTAAGAATTTCTTATTTACAGGAGACTTGGAGGAAGAAGGCGAAGAACAGATGATAGCAACTTACCCCAATCTGCCAGTTGATGTCTTAAAAGCAGGGCACCATGGCTCAAAAGGGTCATCGAGCCCAGAATTTCTCGCTCACATTTCCCCGCAAATAGGATTAATCTCCGCAGGGCAAAATAACCGCTATAAACACCCTCACCAAGAAACGCTTGAACGCTTCCGAGCTCAAAACATGACCATTTACCGCACAGACGAACAAGGCGCTATCCGCTTTAGAGGATTAAACCACTGGAAAATTGAAACGGTGAGGTAGGGGGAATAATGAAATAGTTGAACAATATGTATAAAATGTGTATAATTAAGAAAGGTAAGTTATGCCAAAAACACCAAAACAAATGGTAAAACTTCTCAAACAAAGTGGATTTATTAAAGTTCGTCAGCGAGGTAGTCATCTTTTAATGAAAAATTTTGAAACAGGAAAGGTGACGACCGTTCCTATGCATAGTAAAGAACTTGCTAAAGGAACAGAAGAAGCTATTTTGAAACAAGCAGGATTAAAATAAACGTTTAGTCTATTATCCTAAGGCGAAAGGAAGAGTACGATGCAAATTTATCCAGCTATTTTTACAACAAATGAAGATAATATCACTATTACATTTCCAGATATTCCAGAAGCGATTACTCAAGGAAAGGATTGGGCAGAAGCCTATGAAATGGCTCAAGAGGTACTAGGAATGGTGCTTGAAGATTATACCGATTATCCTAAGCCAACAGCTATTTCTGAATTGAAAAAAAGTTATCCAGACGGTGATATTGCTCTGATTCCCATTGATATGCTTGCTTATATGAAAAAATATCATTCTAAGAAAGTCCGCAAAAATGTCACCATTCCAGAGTATTTAAACACATTAGCCGAAGAAAAACATCTTAATTTCTCACAAGTGTTAACCGAAGCTTTAGAGTTAAAATTGAAAGCATAATAACAGTAGTCGATTGACTGCTGTTTTTGCTTTGCAATTAGATTAGCATAAGTATATACTATGTTATAAAAAGGAGGGCGAGAATGGAAGCAATAGAGAGCAAAGTTGATTTTGTTAAAGAAATCGAGAAATTAAAAACTGTGACGCGTTTTAATAGGACATTGGATGGGCGATTTGAAAATAGTGCGGAACATTCTTGGCAGGTTGCATTAGTAGCAAACTTTTTTCAAGATTATTTTCCTGAAAAATTGGACATAGGAAAAGTGACTTTAATGCTTTTAATCCATGATTTGGGAGAAATTTACGCAGGTGATACTTGGGTGTATGATACCACAGGCAAAGCCGTATCACATGATAAGGAATACTTATCGTTACAGAAAAGTTTAGCAGTCTTACCAATCATTCAAGGCGAGAAATTTACAGAATTGTGGCTTGAATTTGAAAAAGGAAATAGTCCAGAATCAAGATATGCTAGAATTATTGATGCTTTGGTACCGCTGATTAATCATTTGGTTGTTTCAGAAGAAGGTTATAATCCCGATAAATTAACGGCTGATAGAGTTTTGGCTAAGAAAGCTTTCATTAAAGAAGATTCAGAAATTTTGTGGCAATTAACAAAGGAATTAATCGAAAAAAGTGTTGAAAAAGGACTATATGACTGAAGGTGAAGAGTTTGAGTAACGCTAAAAATGAATTGGAATTGAAATATCAGCTATCTGAAGAAGTTTTGAGTATTTATGAAGAGAAAGTGAAAAAGGCGGGCTTTGTCTCTGTGGGTGAATGTCTTGAAACAGATATTACGGTTGATTTACCTAATTTTGAAAGCAAATCTAAAGGAATAGTCATTCGCTATCGCATAATAAGTGTTGGGAGATACTTGTTGACGATTAAACTCAAACGTCAAAATAATCATTGCCAAGAATATGTAGAATTAGAGTATTCTAGTGATTCTGATGATAGTCTTGCTTTTTCTGATATTCAATGTTTATTACAAAAGGAATTGGGTGTAGTACTTCCTCGGATTGTTCTAGAAGGAAAAAACGTATCCGAAAATTGTATTTATCTGATAAATCAATTGTACGATTTGGGGTTCACACGTTGTCGCATGTTTTCTCAGAAGAAACGTCATGAGTACAAAAAAGGAAATACGGCTGTTTGTTTTGATCTTTTTCCTAGTCATGTTGGGGCTTTTATTGAGCTAGAAGCTTTTAGTGAGGAGAAACTTATAGCTTTAAAGGAATTAATGGCTTTACCTGAACATTGTCGCATTAGCAAGAACTACGGTAAGATTATTCAAGATAGCTTGAAAAAGCAGGGATTGGATAGCGATAGAAGTAGAATTTGTCTTTTTGATGAAACATTAAAGCAGTTTGCTTATAAAAAATTCCATAGTTAACTTTCGCATGAACCATGAGTTTTTCTCATGGTTTTTTGTTATAATATCTTTATGATTGCAATCGAAGAAATTGATAAATTACGAAAAGAAAATCTCAGCCTGATTACGGTGGTGACGGGTGAGGATTTGGGACAATATTCTCAGCTAAAAGAGCGCATGATGGAGCGCGTTGGCTATGATAAGGATGATTTGACTTATTCTTATTTTGATATGGCTGAGGTGGATTATCAGGATGCGGAGATGGACCTTGAAAGTTTGCCATTTTTTGCGGACCAAAAGGTGGTTATTTTTGATAATCTGCTTGACATCACGACAGCTAAGAAGTCTTATTTGGATGATAAGGCGCTCAAACGTTTTGAGGCTTATTTGGAAAATCCATTGGACACGACGCGCTTGATTATTTTTGCCCCAGGAAAATTAGATGGCAAACGTCGCTTGGTGAAAATTCTTAAACGTGATGCGCAGATTTTTGAAGCGAGAGAATTAAAAGAAGCAGAGCTAAAGACTTATTTCCAAAAATTAGCTCACAAAGAGAACTTAGTTTTTGATTCTGGCGTTTTCGAGGCTTTGCTTTTGAAATCAAATTATGATTTCAGCGAGATTTTGAAAAATATTGCCTTTTTGAAATCTTATAAAAAAGATGGTCATATCACTTCAGAAGATATAAATCAAGCTATTCCGAAAACACTTCAGGATAATATTTTTGATTTGACGCAATTTGTCTTGAATGGCAAAATTGATGAGGCGCGTGACTTGATTCGTGATTTGCGCCTGCAAGGTGAAGACGAAATCAAGTTGATTGCCATTATGCTAGGGCAATTTCGCATGTTTTTGCAAGTCAGCATTTTAGCCAGTCAAGGAAAAACAGAGCAGCAGATGGTAGCAACCTTGTCTGATTATCTGGGACGCCGTGTCAATCCTTATCAAGTCAAATTTGCTGTGCGCGATTCACGTACATTGTCAATGACTTTCTTGAAAAAAGCTATTGCTGTCTTGATTGAGACAGATTACGCCATTAAGACAGGAACTTATGACAAAGATTATCTCTTTGATGTTGCTATTTTAAAAATTGCTCATGAGCATCATTAAGCAAGCTTAAAAAAGCGGTCAAATAATTTGCTAGCTAGGATGAATTCTTATAAAATGATGATAAGAATTAACGAAAAGAAAGAAGGTAACTAGCATGGCTATTATTTTACCCGAATTACCATATGCATACGATGCGCTTGAACCATACATCGATGCAGAAACAATGACATTGCACCATGATAAACATCATGCCACTTATGTAGCAAACGCCAATGCGGCTCTTGAAAAACACCCAGAACTTGGAGATGATTTGGAAGCTATCTTATCAGATGTAGACAAGATTCCAGCAGATATTCGCCAAGCGGTGATTAACAACGGTGGTGGTGCTCTCAACCACTCACTTTTCTGGGAATTCCTTTCTCCTGAAAAACAAGAACCGACAGCAGATGTTTTGGTTGCGATTGAAGAAGCTTTTGGTTCATTTGATGAGTTTAAAGCTGTCTTTACAAAAGCTGCAACAACACGTTTTGGTTCAGGTTGGGCATGGCTTGTCGTTAACAAAGATGGCAAACTTGAAGTAACCTCAACAGCTAACCAAGACAACCCAATCTCAGAAGGTAAGAAACCAATTCTTGCTCTTGATGTCTGGGAACATGCCTACTATCTCAAATATCGTAATGTTCGACCAGATTACATCAAAGCATTCTTTGATATTATCAATTGGGCAAAAGTTGCTGAATTATACCAAGCAGCACTTGCTGACTAATAATTTAACATAGCACTCTCTAATCTAGAGGATAGACATTTGTCTATCCTCTTTTTACGTCTAAATATGATATAATAGCAAGGAATAGGGAGGAATTTTGCATGTCAGGACATAATAAATGGAGCAAAATTAAAAATAAAAAAGGTGAAGCAGATGCTAAACGTGGTGCGATTTTCAACAAATTGTCACGTGAAATTTTTGTAGCTGCTAAAGCTGGTGGTGGTGACCCATCAATGAACGCCAGCCTTCGTATGGTTTTGGATAAAGCGCGTGCGGCTAATATGCCAAAAGATAACATCAATCGTGCGATTAAGAAAGCAACAGATGTTGGTGATACAACAAATTACGATGAAATCACTTATGAAGGTTATGGACCTGGTGGGGTAGCTATCCTCGTTCATACCTTAACTGACAATAAAAAACGTACAGATGCGAACATGCACACTATTTTCACACGTAATGGCGGTAACATGGGCTCAACAGGTTCTGTAGCTTATATGTTCGACCGCAAAGGTTACATTGTCATTGACCGTGAAAATCTAGACTTGGATGAAGATAGCATGCTTGAGATGATTTTGGATGCTGGAGCAGAAGATTTGAAAACATCAGATGACGCTTTTGAAATCTTTACCGAACCAAAAGAGTTTCCAGCTGTTAAGGAAGCTTTGCAAGCACAAAATCTTGAATTTGCGCAAGCTCAACTCAGCATGATTCCACAAAACTACGTTAGCCTTGATCAAGAACAAGCAGACATTTTGGAAACATTGGTCGATAAACTTGAAGATGACGATGACGTTCAAGATGTTTACACAAACATGGCTGATTAATAATGAAAAAAGAACTTCGAATTTTTTCGAAGTTCTTTTTAAGTAATTTTGTTATTTGACGAACATGGCATCGCCAAAGCTAAAGAAGCGGTAGCGTTCATCGATAGCGTGTTGGTAAGCTTCTAAGACAAATTCACGTCCGGCAAAAGCTGAAACCAACATCACAAGTGTTGATTTTGGCAAGTGGAAGTTTGTTGAAAAGGCATCAACCACTTTGAACTCATAACCTGGTTTGATGAAGATATTTGTCCAACCGCTATCAGCTTTGATTTCGCCATTGAATTTTGAACCGATGGTTTCAAGGGTACGAATCGAAGTTGTTCCAACTGCAACAACGCGTCCACCAGCAGCTTTTACGTCGCGAAGGGTTTGGGCAGCTTCTTCAGATAAGCGGTAGAATTCAGAGTGCATTTCGTGTTCTTCGACATTGTCAACAGAAACTGGACGGAATGTTCCAAGTCCAACGTGAAGTGTCACGTAGACAAGTTTCACGCCTTTTGCTTCGATTTTTTCAAGCAATTCTTTGGTGAAGTGAAGCCCAGCAGTTGGAGCGGCAGCAGAACCATTTTCTTTGGCGTAAACGGTTTGGTAACGGTCTGGGTCATCCAATTTCTCGTGAATGTATGGTGGCAATGGCATTTCACCAAGGCTTTCCAAAACTTCAAGGAAGATACCATCGTAGTCGAATTCAACGATACGTCCACCGTGATCCAATTCTTCCACAACTGTGGCAGTCAAACGACCATCACCAAATGATACTTTTGCTCCCACGCGCAAGCGTTTAGCTGGCTTTGCAAGAACTTCCCATTGGTCGCCTTCAGTATTTTTCAAAAGAAGCAATTCAACATGACCGTGTGTGTCTGGTTTTTCACCGTATAGACGAGCTGGGAGAACGCGTGTGTTGTTCATGACAAGAGCGTCACCAGGATTTAGCTCATCAAGAATGTGGTCAAAGTGTGCATCAACCATTTCGTGAGTATTGTGGTCAATGACTAAAAGTTTAGAACTATCTCGTTTTTCAAGAGGCGTTTGGGCAATTAACTCCTCTGGTAAATTAAAATCAAAATCGTCGGTATGCATAATCTAACATGTTTCCTTAATATTATATTCTCAACTAATCATTATAACACGATAAGCATTTTCCGTCATCTGCTCTTGTTTTAATTGTAACAATTCTAAAGAGATGGTATAATGAAAACAATAAAGAAAACGCTTAAAAATAATGGAAAGTGATGAAAATAGATGAAAGAAAAAATTGGAGATTACGCAAAATCAATCGTCTATGGTGGCATGGACGGGATTGTGACGACATTTGCGGTTGTTGCAGGAGCAGTCGGTGGTAACCTAGGAATCACACCGATTGTCATTCTTGGCTTTTCAAATCTTCTGGCTGATGGCTTTTCAATGGCAGTCGGAGATTATTTGAGCTCAACGACTGAAGAATCAGTCGTCAAAGGTAAGGCAGTTAAGAATGCTGGCGCAACTTTCCTTTCATTCATCTTTTTTGGCTTGATTCCTCTTTTGTCTTACCTTTTGATTAATGTTTTTAGCATTTTTAGAGTTCACACTTTCATGATGGCTTGTATTTTGGTATCACTTGCCTTAACCCTTTTAGGCTTTGTCAAAGCTTTGATAACCAAAAAAAGCAAATTCAAAGAAATTTTTAGAACGCTACTGATTGGCTTAATTGCTGCGCTGTTTGCTTATTATGTTGGTGACTTTTTAGGGCAGCTTGCAGGAACAAGATAAGGAGTTTCCACTCATCTTAGATGGGTGGATTTTTTATATTGCACTATTTACTCATTAAAAAGTAATTTAGATAATGTAAACTAAAAAGTGTAAGGATTAATCTTTATTATTTTTAGAGAAGAAGAATTTAAAAATATGTCTCCAAAATACTATACAATTTTTTTCTACAATCCTGCGCTAAAGGAAGATAGTAATAGGAGTATTTCAAAAGTTTTAGTAATCAATAGTCTAAAACAGATGGTTAAGAAATATAAAAAATCAATAATAGTGATAATCATTTTTACATTATTATTTCAAGCCATAACAATTTCAATTCCTTTTGGTGTAAGAAAAATAGTTGATCATAATTTGGAAATTCTACAGAATATTTCTTATAATAAACTGTTAATGTTAGTTGTAGGAGTTGTTTCATTTCAAAGTCTTGTTCTTTTTATAAAAAATGTATTTTTAGCATTTTTGAAAACAAATATACACAATGATGTATCGATTATCTTTGTAGAAAAATTATTAAGGCTTCCATTGGAAAAAGTTTTTAAATTAGATAAGAGTGATGTTATCCATAGATACAATAGTATTTTAATAATAAAGGAATTGATTTCGGAAAAGACAATTTCTATCTGGTTGGATGTTGCTTTGATGATTTTAAGTCTATTCTACGTTTCATCTAAATCAATTCAAATTGGATTGGTTCTACTGATAATTCTTGTATTTGAATTAGGAGAGTTCTTTAAATTATTAGAAAGTAAACAAGAGAAATAATCACAAAACCTAAAATACTTGTCTTAGATGAACCCACCTCAGCATTAGATGTGAAGACTGAAAGAATTGTTCAGGAAAGTGTGGAGTCTTTAAAATGTACAAGAATTCTAGTAACACACAGACTTAATACGATAGAAAAAAGCTGACAAGATTATTATGATGGATTCAGGAAAAATTGTTGATTGTGGAAATCATAATAATTTGTACAACAAAAATATGTCATATAGACAAATGTACGATTCATACATGAATAAATACCAAAAAGGAGTGAATAAACATGGTACAATTAGAACTAAAAAATGTTTGTAAAAAATATACTGGTCAATCTCGCTATGCGCTAGATCATATTAATTTAGCAGTTGAAAAAGGTGATTTTGTAGCCATTATGGGGAGAAGTGGAAGCGGTAAAACAACATTTTTAAATGCTGCTTCAACTATTGATAGTATTGATAGTGGTGATATTTTTTGTGGTGGTAAAAATATTAGTCACCTTAATGATAATGAGGCAACTGAATTTAGAAAAAATAATGTTGGGTTTGTTTTTCAAGATTACATGTTATTAGATAGTTTAACTATTAGAGAAAATATCGCAGTTGCTTTATCTCTTCAAAATGTTGATAGGGCAAAAATAGACAGTAGAATTGATGACTATGCAATGGAGTTAAACTTATATGACCAGTTAGAAAAATATCCATATCAATTGTCAGGGGGACAGAAACAGAGAGCAAGTATTATTAGAGCAGTTATAAAAAATCCGGATATCGTCTTTGCTGATGAGCCGACAGGAGCATTAGATTTAAAATCATCAGAAGATACAATGAAGTTATTGAGTAAAATTAATCGAGTATTTAATGTCACTATCTTAATGGTTACTCATGATGTTTTATCAGCTTCTTATGCTAACCGAGTGGTTGTTTTAAAAGATGGTCAATTTGATAAAGAAATCATAAAATCAGAATGTGGTTCTTCATATCATGATGAAATTAGCCAAGCATTATCAAAAGTAGGTGAATAATATGATTTGGACAATAACAAAAGCAAATATTATAAAAAATTTTTCACTTTATCGAGTCTATTTTTTAGCTACCATTGGACTTTTAAGTGTATTTACAGCATTTTTAACGTTTACTTCTGATAAGATGACTCTGGCAAAAATAGCAGAGAGCGGGCAGGCTTCAGCGATAGCGAATATTTCACTTGTTTTTTTGATTGTTTTTTTAACTATTTTTTTGATGTATTTCAATAATTTTTTCATCAAAAGAAGAAGTCATGAATTAGGAGCTATGGCAATTTTAGGATTTTCTAAACAAAAGTTAGTTACTCTACTAACTATGGAGAATCTTGTTATTTTATCGGTGAGTTATCTTATTAGTCTTATTGTTGGGCCAACTTTGTACTCAGTGGTAGTATCTCTTATTATTAATGTTTTAGGAATTGAAATATCAAATCAGTGGTTTATATCATCAGAGATGATTGTAAAATCTTTTGGAATTGTATTAATCATTTTTGTTATTAATTTTTTGATTAACATTAGTATTATCAAAGGTCAATCTTTGATTGAGTTTGTTAATTATTCTAAAAAAGCTGAAAAACAAATTAAGGTGAAAAGGATTCGTTCAATTTTAGCAATTATGGCTTTAGGAGCTGCATATTGTTTGTGTTTAACAAGCATGTTTAGTGTGACACAGCGTATCTGGTTGAAAATAGGGATTATGCCAATTTCATTTTTAGTGATTATTCTTATTTCACTAGGAAGTATTTTTACAATTCGTTATGGTCTAGTTTTTATATTATCCCTTTTAAAGAAAAATCGAAAAAAACTCTATCAACCGGTAGCTAATGTTGTATATCCTAAACTTAGTTTTAGAATTGCAACAAAAAGTAAATTATTAATCATTTTAAGTGGGCTTTTAACATTGACGATTGTTATTAGTGGTATGATGGTAATGCTTATTACTTATAGTGTGAATGGTATTAGCCGTTTAAACCCATCAGTTATTGAATATAATTTACAGGATGAAAATGAATCGGTTAACATTGATAAAATTCTTAGTAAGTATCAAGTAAGTCAATTAGATATTCACCTTTTAAGACTTAATAGCAATCCTGAAATAACTATTACAGATAGTGGACAAACAATACCATATTTTGACTTGGTAAAATATAGTGATTATGAGCATCTTGCTAAAGTTCAAGGAAAAAAAGTATTGGCTGATACATCAGCTCCTCTGTTAATTAACTATTATCCTACTAAAAAAAGTTTAGGAAAAACATTTAAATTTGAAAATGGTAGTGAAGTAACTGTAAAAAAAGTAACAACTGATAATATTTTTAGTTTTGCAACTAGTGTGACTACTCTGGTTGTGAGTGATAAATTTTATGATAATTTGAGAGAAAGTTATCCAAGTAAGGAAATGATCATTAGGACTTTTAATGGGAATGATATTCGTCATAGTAAAACTTTTTATGAAAAATTTAAGAATCTAGATGATGTTAAGAGTAGCTATGAGCGTGAATATCTAGTTAAAACGGGAAATATTTCAACTTATATCTTTATTTCATTTTTATCAATACTGTTTGTTATTTGTACAGGAAGTATTTTGTATTTTACAAGTTTGGTTGAGATTATGGAAAATAAAGATGAATATTCTTATCTAAGTAAATTAGGATATAATGGACAGATGATTGACAAAATTCTTAAATGTGAAATTGGAGTATTGTTTGTTGTGCCTGTTTTAGTAGGTATTCTTAACGGAGGACTATTACTTATTTTTTACAAATATTTATTTACAGACAGTCTAGTAGCAAATCAAATTATTTTTGCTTCAATAGGGACTTGTTTATTAGTATTTTTATTACTTTATTTCATTGTTTTCTTTTTGACAAATCGTTCAGCACGTTCTATAGTTAGAGTTTAAAATATGATACAATGAAGAAAATTATATTTTAGTGGGAATGAGATATGGAACAACTGATTAAAAATGGGAGTAAAAAATACTTATGGGTCTTTGTTGTACTTTTTCAACAATTAATCACTTTGTTATTGTTGTTTTATGACGAAAAAATTGATGGATTAATCTTTTCTGAAAAATTTGCTATTATTACGATTTTACTTGATGGTATTTTTGTATGGTTAGCTTCAGTTTTACGTCAAGATAAAGATAGTATTTTTAAAAAGATTATTTTTATTATTTCTTTGACTATATGGCAATACTATTTTACAATATCAAATCATGATGTTTTCAATATAGTAGGAATTCTTTTTCAGCCGTTGCTGATGTATGGATATACTGTAGAAATTATTAACTTGATACTATATAATCAAAAAGATTTTAAAAGAAAATTTGATACAGTACTTATTAGTGGTATTTTAGTAACTATATTATGTTATTTTATTAATCCCTCTCTGTTTAATTTGTTATATTTCTTTATATTTGTTTTATTACATTTCTACCCATTGTTATTATTGGTAGTTTATCGTTCACATTTTAAGCAGGTTATTAGTCCAGTAAAAAAATCATGCCTCTATTTTGCAATTCTTCTACTGTTCATATTAAGTACTGAGTTTTACGGAGATGTACATGGTGTTAGTCCAATTTATACTAATTTAGGTTGGTATTTATTTCCTTCTATATTGGGAGTAATTTATTATTTTAGAACGATTCATGATAAACTTCGCTTGGAAATAAAGCGATGCTGGGGTGATTATCGACCAAGAGTTGAAGTATCACTGATATTTTTTATAATTGTATGGATAATAGTTATTCGCTTTTTTATCACAGATTTTCTCTTATTTTTTGTTGTTACAAGTATCAATGTATTATTCATTTTGATGGTGCTATCATGGTCGATTTATTATATATCTAAAATGAATGAGCGGGTAATGCTAATCGATGGACAACGTTTGTCACGTTTTATGAAAACAGAAGAAAGTGTTCGACAGGATTTTTCGAATTACCTTCATGATGATATTTTGCAAAATATTATAGCCGTTAAAAATTTACTAGCCTTGGAAAATCAGAAGCTTGCTAGTCAATATGTTGTTGAGGAATTAAATGATTTAGTTGTTAGTATTCGAAATGAAATTGATTCCTATCATCCTATATTGTTGCCAGAGAAAAATTTAAAGGATAATTATCAGATGCTTTTAGCTGAGTTAGTGCAAAAACGTAAGAGCAGTAGACAAATCATTTTTAATTGCTCTGATGACTTGTATTTGCTTCCTCCATATGATGTTATGGTATATCGATTTTTAAAAGAATTGACTAATAACGCAATTAAATATGCAACAAATGACAGTATTGATTTATCTTTAGATATTCAATCAGATACGATAGTAATTAAGCAATGGAATGAATGTTTAGGTCATAGAGAATCAATAACTTTTGGACGAGGGTTTAAATCAATTGAGGAAACCTTATCAGCTTTTGGAGGAAATATTAGTGTTCAGATTAGTGACAACATCTTTGTAGTAAAAATTTTATTACCAGTAGATTGGAAATTATGTTATGAAAATTTTATTGATTGATGATCATAAGCTTTTTGCAAAGAGTATTCAATTGATGTGTGAACAATTTGATGAAATTGATGTTTTGGATACTTTAACGACAAATTTTGATAATCTTGACATTAATTCAGCCTATTATGATATTGTTTTACTTGATATTAATTTAACAAATATTTCTAAGGAAAATGGCTTGGATTTAGCTGAAAAATTAATTCAGAAAAATCCTGAAATGAAGATTGCTATGTTAACAGGTTATGTAAAATCAGTTTATGAGGAACGAGCTAAAAAAATTGGTACCTATGGATTTATTGACAAAAATATTGAGCCAGATAAACTTTTGAGGGTTTTGAAAATAATTTATTCTGGAAGGAAATATTTTGAGTCTTACCAATGTAAAGAGTATCTAGAAGAATTAACCAAGCAAGAGGTTGTCATTTTAGATTTAAGTCGAAAAGGACATACTATAAAAGAAATTGAGGAGAAGCTTTACATAAGTCGTAGAACAGTATTTAACCATTTGAGTCATATCTATGAAAAATTGTCAGTGAACAATAAGCAAGAAGCTATTTATAAAGCTGAGCAATTAGGCTACCTTATGGATTTTTAACTGTAAAAAGGGTTTGGAATTTAAGTTTCAAACTCTTTTTTTATTTTTAAAACATTTTCCTTGACAACAATTGGTATATACCATATAATAATTTTAGATGAATGGTATATACCAAAAAACGAGAATGGGGAAATAAGATGAGAGTAATTCGTGTTAATGATCAAATTGAAGGTGGTAAAGCAGCATTTGCTTTGTTAAAAGGAACTTTGGAAAATGGTGCTAAAACATTAGGATTGGCAACAGGTAGCACACCTCTTAGTTTCTATAAAGAAATTGCAAATAGTGACCTTGATTTTTCAGAAATGACAAGCATTAATCTTGATGAATATGTCGGCTTAGCAGCAGATAACGCACAAAGTTATCATCATTTTATGAAGGAAAATCTTTTCCAATATAAACCTTTCAAAAAAAGTTTTTTACCAAATGGATTGGCGACTGACTTACAAGCAGAAGCTCGCCGTTACAATCAAGTGATAGCTGAGCACCCAATTGATTTTCAAATTTTAGGAATTGGACGAAATGGTCATATTGGTTTCAATGAACCTGGCACACCATTTGATATGACGACTCATATCGTCGATTTGGCTGAAGATACGATTGAGGCAAATAGTCGTTTCTTTGACAGCATGGAAGAAGTGCCAAAACAAGCTATTTCAATGGGAATTCACTCAATCATGCAATCAAAAATGGTTGTTTTAATGGCTTATGGCAAGGATAAAGCTGACGCTATCAATCAAATGATTAATGGCCCAATCAGCGAAGATTTGCCAGCAAGCGTTCTTCAAAATCACCCAAATCTTGTGGTGATTGTTGATGAGGCTGCAGCGAGTGAATTAGACTAAAAAATTGCTTCAGAACATGGTAAAATAGGAGCATGCGTTTAGATAAATTGTTAGGACAAGCGGGATTTGGCTCTCGAAATCAAGTCAAAAAGCTCATCAGAAGTCGTCAAGTTTATGTGGATGGCAGGCTAGCTGAGGCAGACAATTTGAATGTTGAGCCAAGTCTGCAAGAGATAACTGTTTCGGGAAAACAGGTTACACTATCTACAGAAAAATATTTCATTTTAAATAAACCAGCTGGTGTGGTTTCTGCGGTTTCTGATAAGGAACATCAGACGGTCATTGATTTGATTGCTGAAGCAGACCGAGTGCCAAGACTCTATCCAGTTGGGCGTTTAGACCGCGACACGGAAGGTCTACTTTTGATTACCAATAATGGTCCTTTGGGTTTTCGCATGTTGCATCCAAAATATCACGTTACAAAGACTTACTATGTTGAGGTTAATGGTTTGTTAGCAGCTGATGCGCCAGCCTTTTTTGAAAATGGAGTGACCTTTGATGACGGAACGGTTTGTAAACCTGCTAATCTTGAGATTATCGAGACAAATTCTGAAAAAAGCTCCGCTTATATCTCGATTGCAGAAGGAAAATTTCATCAAGTTAAGAAAATGTTTTTGGCTTATGGGGTCAAGGTCATTTACCTCAAACGAATGACTTTTGGTGACTTTGAACTTGGTGACTTGCCAAAGGGACAATACCGAGAATTGAATACGAAAGAAAAAGAAATCTTGAAAAATTATTTGGATTAATCCGGTGTTTTTTCAGGATTTTTTTCGAATAAAGAAGTAGGAGGTTTAATATGCTGTCTGCTCTTGATGAAAATGGTCGTTTGGTCTTCTTGTTAGATGAGATTCCTGAAAAGCAAGCTTTTACTTGTCCAGCTTGTCATTCACCAGTTCGACTGAGGCATGGTCAGATTATGCGTCCGCATTTTGCGCATGTGTCACTGGAAAATTGTGACTTTTATAGTGAAAATGAAAGTGATGAACATTTGCAGTTAAAAGCAGGACTTTATCAGTCGCTTTCGCAAAGTGAAAAAGTGGTCGTTGAGGCTGTTTTGCCAGAGCTGCATCAGGTTGCAGATATTTTGGTCAATGATACCCTTGCTCTGGAAGTTCAGTGCTCCAGATTATCAGAAAAGCGTCTCAGAGAACGTACGGCTTCTTATCACAAGGCGGATTTTAATGTTTTATGGCTTTTGGGAGAAAAACTGTGGCTTGGCGAGCGTTTAACGCCGCTACATCGACAGTTTTTATACTTTTCACAGAACATGGGATTTCATCTGTGGGAGCTAGATGTCAAGAAAAATCTTGTTCGACTACATTATTTGATTTATGAAGATTGGCATGGTAAAGTGCATTATTTGACGAAAAGCTGCTCGTTCTCAGGAAACTTGATGGCATTTTTCAGGCTTCCTTTTCAAAAACAAAAACTCTCAACTTACGACGTTAAGCAAGATCCAAATCTATTAAGCTATATTCAAAGACAATTATCTTCTCGAAATACTTCTTGGTTAAAGCGTCAGGAAAAAGCTTATATCCAAGGGAAAAATCTTCTCACCCTTCCTTTGTCGACTTATTTTCCGCAAGTTAGGCCACCAGAAGTTAAGGATGGTTTTTGTCAAATTTCACAAGATTTATCAACCTTTTATGAGACCTTTAGGCGTTATTATCAAAATCAAAGTGAAAAAGGTGTTCAAAAACTTTACCCACCAGCTTATTATGGTAGAATGGTTAATAATGCCAAGAAAAGGAGAACATAATGTCAGATAATCGTAGTCATATCGATGATAAATACAAATGGGATTTAAGCACTGTTTTTGCGACTGATGACGCTTGGGAGGCTGAATTAGCTAAGTTAGATGCTGATTTAGAAGATGCTAAAAAATACAAAGGTCATTTGACACAATCAAGTAAGGATTTGCTAGCTATTACGGAGCATTATCTTGATTTGTCACGCCGATTGGAAAAAGTTTACGTTTATGCATCAATGAAAAACGACCAAGATACGACAGTGGCAAAATACCAAGAATACCAAGCCAAAGCCACAGCGCTTTATGCTAAATACAGCGAAGTATTTGCCTTTTATGAACCAGAATTGATGCAATTATCAGCTGAAGGCTTTGCGGCATTTGTTGCTGAAACGCCAGCGTTGTCAGCTTATGCGCATTTCTTTGAACAACTTTTCAAACGCCAAGCACACGTCTTGTCACAAAAAGAAGAAGAGCTCTTAGCTGGTGCACATGAAATCTTTGGTGCTGCTGGTGAAACTTTTGAAATTCTAGATAATGCTGATATTGTTTTCCCAGTGGTTTTAGATGATGAAGGCAATGAAGTGCAATTAACACATGGTAATTTCATTAGTCTTTTGGAATCAAAAAATCGCGACGTCCGAAAAGCAGCTTATGAAGCGATGTATGCCACTTACGAACAATTCCAACACACTTACGCTAAGACATTGCAGACAAATGTTAAGGTTCATAATTACGATGCGCGTGTTCACCACTTCAAGTCAGCACGTGAGGCAGCACTTTCTGCTAACTTCATTCCAGAAGCAGTTTATGATACATTGATTGACCGCGTAAATGCACACTTGCCATTGCTTCATCGTTATGTGGAACTTCGTAAAAAAGTTCTTAAATTAGATGATTTGAAAATGTATGATATTCACACACCATTGTCTGAAATGGATATGAGCTTCACTTATGAAGAAGCTTTGAAAAAAGCAGGAGAGGTCTTGGCTGTCTTTGGTAAAGATTATTCTGAGCGTGTTCATCGTGCTTTCACAGAACGTTGGATTGATGTTCATGTCAATAAAGGAAAACGCTCAGGAGCTTATTCTGGTGGGGCTTACGATACCAATGCCTTTATGCTTTTGAACTGGCAAGATACACTTGATAATTTGTTTACCTTGGTACACGAAACTGGACACAGCCTTCATTCAACTTTCACACGTGAAAATCAACCATATGTTTACGGTGATTACAGCATTTTCTTAGCCGAAATTGCTTCAACAACCAATGAAAATATTTTAACGGAAACACTTTTGAAAGAAGTTGACGATGATAAAGCTCGTTTTGCGATTTTGAATCATTTCTTGGATGGCTTCAAAGGAACAATCTTCCGTCAAGCACAATTCGCAGAGTTTGAAGATATGATTCACAAAGCAGACCAAGCTGGTGAAGTATTGACAAGCGAATACCTTAACAATCTTTATGCAGACCTAAATGAAAAATATTATGGTCTTAGCAAGGAAGACAATCCAGAAATTCAATACGAATGGGCACGTATTCCGCATTTCTACTACAATTATTACGTCTATCAATACGCAACAGGTTTTGCTGCAGCAAGCTACCTAGCTGATAAAGTGGTTCACGGTACACAAGCTGATATTGACCGTTACCTTGATTACCTCAAGGCTGGTAATTCTGATTACCCACTTAATGTTATTGAAAAAGCTGGTGTTGATATGACAAGCAGTGATTATTTGGATGCTGCCTTCAAGATTTTTGAAGATCGTCTAGATGAACTAGAAGCCTTGGTTGAAAAAGGGGCACACCTTTAAAATAGTTTTTGAGACTGGATGATTCCAGTCTCTTTTATGCTATAATGGAAAAAATTTGGAGGTGCTGGCATGGAAATTCGACCAATTAACTTTTGTGATGAAGAAGCTTACCGCTCTTTTCTAGCGTCTTTTAAAAATGATGATAATCCTTTTGTCGCTCCTGAGACGACGCGTGAAGTCACTGACTTTAAGGCGTTTGTTGAAAATAGCAGAGCTCAAGAAAGAAAAGCAGCTCATCCAGATTATTCGACGGTGACCACTTATTATGCGTTTGTAGATGGAAGCATTGCTGCGCGGATTGCTTGTCGTTGGCAACTTGAAAAAGGAAATCTATCGACTGTTGGTGGACATATCGGCTACCAAACCTCACCAGAATTTAGACGACAAGGCATTATGACAAAACTTCTTAACTTCGCCCTTGAAGAATATGGTAAACGTGGGATTAGTCCCGTTTTAATCACAGCGCGTGAAGATAATATTGCCAGTCGTCACATTATTGAAAAGGCTGGCGGGGTTTTAGAAAATAGCATTGATTTAGAAGACGGGCATCGTTTAGCACGTTATTGGATTAGATTGGAGAAATAGATTGACAACTTTGATTTGGGATTTTGATGGAACTTTGGTGGACTCGTATGAGGCAATCGGTGAAGCTTTGAAAGTCACCTATGCACATTATGACCTAGACTTTAACGAAGAATGGGTTATGTCGTTTATCATCAAAGAATCGGTCAAGGCTTTGCTTTACAAGGTAGCCAAAGAGGAAGATTTGGATTTTGCTGAGCTGTCTACTTTCTTTAAAAAAGAGCAAGAAGCGCGTGACCACATGATTAACCCAATGCCACACATGGCAGAGGTTTTAAAGCAAACTAAGCAAGCTGGCGTTAGCCATTTTGTATACACTCATAAGGGTATTACGGCTAATGATGTTTTAGAGAGACTTGGGGTGCGTCAGTATTTCACAGAAGTAGTGACATCAGCCAATGGCTTTGCACGTAAACCTGAGCCAGAAGCTATTAACTACCTGCTTGAAAAATACCATCTTGATAAAGCTGAGACTTATTATGTTGGTGACCGTCGTATTGATGTTGAAGCAGCTGAAAATGCAGGCGTCAAGTCAATCAATCTGGGTCAACCAAACTCAAAAATCAATCAAAAAATCGCTGATTTGTCTGAGATTATGGCACTTTTAAAAGCATAAAAAACTAGCTATTCACATCAGCTTTATTTTGCTATATAATAAGAGTTATGGTTAAATCATATTCAAAAACAGCAAATCACAATATGCGACGTCCTGTTGTCAAAGAGGGTGTCGTGCGTTATATGCGAACACGTCAAAAGCAAAATGATGGCTTTTTAGCGGAATTAGAAGCTTTTGCACATCAAGAAAATATCCCGATTATCCAGCACGAAGTAGTGGCTTATTTCCGTTTCTTGTTGCAAACTTTGCAACCTAAGAATATCTTGGAAATTGGGACAGCGATTGGTTTTTCAGCGCTTTTGATGGCAGAAAATGCACCCGAAGCTAAGATTACAACACTCGATCGTAATCCAGAAATGATTGCTTTTGCCAAGGAAAACTTTGCAAAATACGACACTCGCAAGCAAATCACATTGGTTGAAGGCGATGCCGTTGATACTCTTTCAACCCTTGAAGGTGAGTATGACTTTGTCTTCATGGATTCTGCAAAATCAAAATACATCGTCTTTTTGCCAGAAGTTTTGAAACACTTGAAAGTTGGAGGCGTTGTGATTTTTGACGATGTTTTCCAAGGTGGCGATATTGTCAAATCAATCGAAGAAGTGCGTCGCGGACAGCGCACGATTTACCGTGGTCTTCAACGACTTTTTGACGCAACGCTTGATAATCCAAATCTGACAGCAAGCCTTTTGCCACTTAGTGACGGACTGCTAATGCTCCGTAAAAATGCAGAAGACGTAGAACTGTAAAATTAAGCAACATTTAAGTTATTGTGGTATACTAATGGAGTTAAAGACAAATTAAGGAGTTTAATATCAATGGCTAACAAAGAAAAATCAGGATTTTCAAAAATGATCCAAAGCAAGGCTTTTAAGGGTGTTTCTATTGCCGTAGCGTCAGCTCTTATCGGTGCTGGTGTAACTTACCTTGCTACAAACAACAATTCTGAAACTAAAGCTCTTGTTACAATGAAAGGTAACACAATTACAGTATCAGACTTCTACAGTGCAGCTAAAAGCACATCATCATCTCAACAAACAATGTTGAACTTGATTTTGTCACGTGTCTTTGAAGATCAATATGGTGATAAAGTTTCTGACAAAGACGTTACCAAAGCTTATAACACAACAGCTTCATCATACGGTTCATCATTCTCAAGCGCTCTTCAAGCAGCAGGATTGACAACAGATACTTACAAACAACAAATCCGCACATCAATGCTTGTCGAATACGCTGTTAAAGAAGCTGCCAAAGACAAATTAACAACTAAAAACTACAAAGACGCTTATAAAGATTACAACGCAGACACAACTGCTACTGTTATCGCATTAACTGACGAAGATAAAGCAAACTCAGTTCACGATCAAGCAACTGCAGACGGTGCTGATTTTGATAAAATCGCTAAAGAAAACACAACAGCTAAGAAAACTGAGTACACATTCGATTCAGCAGACACTAAATTGCCATCAGATGTTATGGCAGCTGCCTTCAAACAAGACGAAGGGTCAGTATCAGATGTGATTAAAGTGATGAACTCATCAACATATTCATACACTTACTACATCGTTAAAACAACTAAGAAAACAGAAAAAAATGCTGATTGGAAAACTTATAAAAAACGTTTGAAGAAAATCATTATGGCTAAATACCAAAATGATACAAGCTTCCAAAACCAAGTTATCGGTAAAGCACTTGATAAAGCTAATGTGAAAATCAAAGATCGTAGCTTCGCAAGCATTCTTTCACAATATGCTACAAGCACATCTTCATCATCTTCAAAAGCTTCATCAAGCTCAAGTGCAGCAAGTTCTTCAGAAGCTAGCTCAACTGAAGACTCTTCAACAGCAGAATCAAGTTCTACAGATTCAGCTGAATAAGCTACTTGACCAGACGCCTAAAATACAGTACAATTAAAAGGATTGAGAATCGTTTTTAAACATTCAGATTCAGAAAAGTGGCGGTTGCTGCGAGCCATGGATGAAGTTAAAAATGTGCTACTCATGTTTTCTAATTGTCAGAAGTGGTAACCGAGTTACCATGGTCAAATACAAGAAAAAACAATTTAAGAGATAAATGAAGAATGACAGGTTCATTGAAAAGAGGTGGTACCGTGGCTAACGTCACCCTCTGTGAAATGGACTTGTCGTTTTTTGTATCCTTAATGGCATAAAAGATGATTTCAATCTATGGCAAGCGTTGTAACATCGCTTAGTAACAAGAAAAGGAAAGATGAAATGAAACAATTGACTAGTGCGCAAGTGCGCCAAATGTGGTTAGACTTCTGGAAATCAAAAGGTCACTCTGTTGAACCTTCTGCAAACTTGGTTCCTGTAAACGACCCAACTTTGTTGTGGATCAACTCAGGTGTTGCTACACTTAAAAAATACTTTGATGGTTCAGTAATTCCAGAAAACCCACGTATCACTAATGCTCAAAAAGCTATCCGTACAAATGACATCGAAAACGTTGGTAAAACAGCTCGTCACCACACAATGTTTGAAATGTTGGGTAACTTCTCTGTTGGTGATTACTTCCGTGATGAAGCAATCACTTGGGGATTTGAATTATTGACAAGTCCAGAATGGTTTGACTTCCCTAAAGACAAACTTTACATGACTTACTACCCAGATGATAAAGATACTTACAACCGTTGGATTTCACTCGGTGTTGAACCAAGCCACTTGATTCCAATCGAAGATAACTTCTGGGAAATCGGTGCTGGACCTTCAGGACCAGATACTGAAATCTTCTTTGACCGTGGTGAAGACTTTGACCCAGATCACGTTGGTATCAAACTTCTTGCTGAAGATATCGAAAACGATCGTTATATCGAAATCTGGAACATCGTGTTGTCACAATTTAACGCTGATCCAGCTGTTCCACGTTCAGAATACAAAGAATTGCCACACAAAAACATTGATACAGGTGCTGGTTTGGAACGTTTGGTTGCGGTTATGCAAGGGGCTAAAACAAACTTTGAAACTGACCTCTTCATGCCAATCATTCGTGAAATCGAAAAATTATCTGGTAAAACTTATGATCCAGATGGCGACAACATGAGCTTTAAAGTTATCGCTGACCACATCCGTTCACTTTCATTTGCTATCGGTGATGGTGCTCTTCCTGGTAACGAAGGTCGCGGATACGTGCTTCGTCGTTTGCTTCGTCGCGCAGTTATGCACGGTCGTCGCCTTGGTATCAACGAAACATTCTTGTACAAATTGGTTCCAACTGTTGGTAAAATCATGGAATCATACTACCCAGAAGTACTTGAAAAACGTGAATTTATCGAAAAAATTGTTCGTCGTGAAGAAGAAACATTCGCACGTACAATCGATGCTGGTTCAAACATGCTTGACCAATTGTTGGCTGATTTGAAAGCAGCTGGTAAAGACACTGTTGAAGGTAAAGACATCTTCAAATTGTACGATACATACGGATTCCCAGTTGAATTGACTGAAGAATTGGCTGAAGATAAAGGATTCAAGATTGACCACGCTGGCTTTGAAGCTGCTATGAAAGAACAACAAGAACGTGCGCGTGCAAGTGTTGTTAAAGGTGGTTCAATGGGTATGCAAAACGAAACATTGTCAAGCATCACTGAAGAATCAGTCTTTAGCTATGAAGAAGAAGTTCTTGAATCTACATTGTCAGTTATTATCGCTGATAACGAACGTACTGAAGCTGTTTCGGAAGGTCAAGCATTGCTTGTCTTTGCTAAAACACCATTCTATGCTGAAATGGGTGGACAAGTAGCTGACCACGGTGTTATCAAAAACGATAAAGGCGACATCGTTGCTCGTGTGATTGATGTTCAAAAAGCACCAAATGGTCAAGCTCTTCACACAGTTGAAGTACTTGCAAGCTTGTCAGTTGGTACAACATACACACTTGAAATTGACGCTAAACGTCGTCACAGTGTTATTAAAAACCACACTGCAACTCACTTGCTTCACGCAGCTCTTCATCACGTTATCGGTGAACACGCTACTCAAGCTGGTTCTCTTAACGAAGAAGGATTCTTGCGCTTTGACTTCACTCACTTTGAAGCAGTAACTGCTGATGAATTGCGTCAAATCGAAGAAGAAGTTAACCAACAAATCTGGAACGCTATCCCTGTTGTTACTGTTGAAACTGACATTGATACAGCTAAATCAATGGGTGCTATGGCCTTGTTCGGTGAAAAATACGGTAAAAACGTACGTGTCGTAACAATTGGCGACTACTCAATCGAACTTTGTGGTGGTACACACGTTTCAAATACAGCAGAAATCGGAATCTTCAAGATTGTTAAAGAAGAAGGTATCGGTTCAGGAACTCGTCGTATCCTTGCTGTAACTGGTAAAGAAGCCTTTGAAGCATACCGCCAAGAAGAAGAAGACCTTAAAGCAATTGCTGAAACACTTAAAGTGCCTCAATTGAAAGAAGTTACTAAGAAAGTTGTTAGCTTGCAAGAACAATTGCACAAATTGCAAAAAGAAAACGCTGAATTGAAAGAAAAAGCAGCCGCAGCTCAAGCTGGTGACGTCTTCAAAGATGTTAAAGAAGCAAATGGTCTTCGCTTTATCGCTAGCCAAGTAACTGTTTCTGATGCTGGTGCTCTTCGCACATTTGCTGATAACTGGAAACAAAAAGATTATTCTGATGTTCTTGTATTGGCAGCAGCTATTGGTGAAAAAGTCAATGTTCTTGTAGCAAGCAAATCAAAAGATGTTCACGCTGGTAACTTGATTAAAGCTTTGGCACCAATCGTATCAGGTCGTGGTGGTGGTAAACCAGACATGGCCATGGCTGGTGGTTCAGATGCTGCTAAAATCGCTGACCTTCTTGCAGCAGTAGCAGAAAATCTATAAGATGACATCAAAAAATATCTTTCTAAAACTCGCCATTGCCTTAATCAGTGTAACAATCATAATCCTTGCTGGAGTGCTTATTGTCAATAGCATCCAAGGAAAGGTAAACTGGGTACTTATTGTCATTCTCTTTGCAGAAGCAAGCCTACTCAATAGCCTGATTAAAACCTTGCAAGAAAGAAAATAAAATGAAAGCTCACCAAACGGTGGGCTTTTTTGGTTAATGATGATATGGTAAAATGTTGATATATTTTTAGAAATTTGGGAGCTGGAGATTTACGATATGAGAAAATTATATTCGCCATTTTTTCTAACGATTTTAGTATTATCTTTTTTATTATTACTATTACCAACTGCACGAAAAGATGTGATGGTTAGCTACTTTAGTATCATGGTTGCGAATCTTTTTCATGAATTAGGGCATCTGATAGTTGGCTACTTAAATGGAATTAAACCTTCTTATTTGATAGTTGGCTTTATCAAATTTGATTTTGAAAATGGATTTCGTGTGAGATTTAATGATAACTGGATGTATTATGGTGGTATTTATCGCTACAAGGTTACAAATTATCCAGAAAAAGCCATTCTAAAATTATTAGTTGGCGGTCCATTATTTAGTTTGATTGGTTCATTTGTCTTGTTTTCACAGTTGGAATTTTTGAAAGTATTTGGATATTCTAGCCTATTATTATTTATAGCAACGGCAGCTCCAATAAACTTTTCTGGCTTATGCAACGATGGTTTTAAGGCATATAAATTGTTAATGAAAGATGACTTATTTCTTTTATATCAAAGAGTATCTAATCAATTATTGCAAGATTACAGCGTTACGACTTTTGATGAAGTTTCAAAAGTTTGTAGCACTTTAGAAAACAAAATTATTCCTGACTATATGATAAATACTTTTTTATTGTATCTGATTTATGCTTGGTTATTGCAAGGAGAAATGTTGCAGATTAGAAATAGTTATCAAAGATTGACAGAGATAAAGCCAAGCAATCAGTTTAACCGAAATTATTACTATAGCCTTCTAGTAAGTTTAGAAGCATTAGTGTATAAGAGGATGTCTAGTGACTTATTTGCTAAAGTTAATCTGGATAAATTAGATAAGATTAGCCAAAAGCGTCTGCGTTATTTATCATGTCTTTATCTGGAAAGAGGACAAGGTATAAGTGAAAGTAAGTTAGTATTTCAAGAAGTTTTGGCATCGTATAATGAACCAAATTCAATTTTAGTTCAAGCAGAACAACGTTTTTTAGCGTAAAATATCCCGAAAGCTCACCTGGAGGTGGGCTTTTTTGGTTATAGTTTTTAACTATCAAGTCCATTTAAAATAACTATTTTACGAGGGCTTAGCAGACTGTTATAATAGTCACTAAGATTTCAGAAAATTTTCATAGCAGATAGAATCGAGGAAATCATGAAAGTTTCACTAATTCAGATGTCTATTCAGGAGGCCAAGCCAAAGCAGAATATCCAAAATGTCTTGGCATTATTGGAAAAAGCTCTGCTTGATGAGCCAGATGTGATTGTTTTGCCGGAAATGTGGAATACAGGCTACGCGTTGGATCAATTATCAAGTGTTGCTGATGAAGATGGACAAGAAACAAAAGCTGTATTAGCTGCCTTTGCTAAACAGCATCGTGTAAATCTGGTAGCAGGGTCTGTTGCAACAAAGAAAGAAACAGGCTTTTTTAATACGACTTACGTTTTTAATCGGGATGGAAAGATACTGACTGAATACGATAAGGTACATTTGTTTGGCTTAATGTCAGAAGATGAGTATTTACGATCAGGCAGTAAAGAGAGTACTTTTGACTTAGATGGCGTCAAAGCTGCTAGTGTCATTTGTTATGATATTCGCTTTCCAGAATGGGTGAGAACCTTGATGGCAAGCGGAGCTAAGCTTTTATTTGTCGTTGCTGAGTGGCCAGAAGCACGTGTAGAACAGTGGGAGATTTTACTGCGTGCGCGTGCGGTTGAAAATCAAGCTTTTGTTGTTGCGGTCAATCGTGTGGGTGATGGTCTTGCTGATCATTTTTCAGGGCATTCTTTGGTGATTGATCCTTTAGGGAAGGTGATTTTGCAGGCGCCAGACAATCAAGAAGGTATTTTTACGGCTGACCTTGATTTAACAGAGGTTGAAAAAATTCGAGGTCACATTCCAGTTTTTGAAGACCGCAAACCAGATTTGTATCATTAAAAAGGGGGGGGCATTAGGGTGTTTTCACAATCAAATATTTTACAAGAATTACCAGAACAGTTTTTTGCAAGTCTTGTCGCAAAAGTTAATGCCAAAGTGGCAGAAGGTTATGACGTTATCAATCTTGGACAAGGAAATCCAGATCAGCCAACTTACGATTACATTGTCGAGGCTTTGATTGAAGCGGCTAAAGATCCAGCTTCTCATAAATATTCGCAATTTCGTGGGAATGCAAATTTTAAAGAAGCGGCTAGTCAATTCTACAAGGAAAATTATCAGGTAAGTCTTGACAGTGAAAAGGAAATTTGTGTTCTTGGTGGTGCAAAGATTGGATTGGTTGAGTTTCCTTTGGCAATGATGAATCCAGGAGACTTGCTATTGTTGCCAGACCCAGGCTATCCAGACTATCTTTCTAGTGTTGCATTAGGGAAAATTGAATATGAAACCTTCCCTTTGAAAGCTGAAAATAACTTCTTGCCAGACTTGCCAGCTATTCCAAAAGAAGTGGCCAAACGTGCCAAATTTATCTACGTTAATTACCCTAATAACCCAACGGGAGCTGTGGCGACAGCAGAATTCTACGAGGAATTGGTTGCTTGGGCGAAAAAATACAAGGTCGGTGTTGTTAGCGACTTTGCATACGGGGCTTTGGGAGCAGACGGTTACCAAAATCCAAGCTTTTTATCAACACCTGGAGCAAAAGAAGTAGGTATTGAACTTTACACATTTTCGAAAACTTTTAACATGGCAGGTTGGCGTTTGGCATTTGCTGCAGGAAATGCTGAGATGATTGAAGCTCTTAATCTCCTACAAGATCACCTCTTTGTTAGTATTTTTCCGGCAATCCAAGACGCTGGCGCTGTAGCCTTACTAGATAAAAAAGCGAAGTCAGCCATCGCAGGATTAAATCAGAAATACGATGAGCGTCGCCATGCTTTTGTTCAAGCAGCAGAACGAATTGGTTGGTATGCTTTTGATTCAAAAGGATCATTTTATGCTTGGATGCCCGTGCCTGAAGGTTATGACAGTGAAAGTTTCGCAGATTTACTGTTAAATGAAGCTCATGTAGCGGTCGCACCAGGAAAAGGTTTCGGTGAAGCAGGAGACGGTTATGTTAGAATCGGTTTATTGGTCGAACCAGAACGTCTCATTGAAGCTGTCGAACGTATCGGTAAATTGGGAGTATTTGGCAAATATTAGGGAAGATTAATCTGAAAAGATCTACTAAAAGATAATTGTGATATAATGAAAACGTTAACTATGAAGTCGAAAAGGAGAGCTTTATATGAAAAGTAGATTCAGAAGCTTGCTTTGGTTACGTTGGCAGTTCATGTTGAGCAACAAACTATTTTTATTTGTTGTTTTATCTCCAGTCTTTGATATGGCTTTATTTGCGAATTTACTTAGTTTTACAGATAATGTGGGTTTCATTGGTATGGGACTCAACATGATATATAGTATTACAGCTGGTTCTTTTGTTGCTACTATGATTTCAGAAGAAAAAGAAAAGAAAAATTTAAAGACTTTGATTTTGTCAGGTGTGAAACAGTGGGAATATATATTATCAGTTATTTTTTTCCCAATACTATTTTCCATGTTTTCTGGTATTTTTATACCAATACTATTTCACGTTAAAAGTATTAATTGGGTAATATTTATTACGATAACCGGATTGACAATTATAGTTTTTATTTTACTTAATTTATTAATTGCACTATTATCGAAGAGTCAGAGTCAAACAATGGTATTGAGTCTTGGTTTATTTTTGTTAGCAACTTTTATGCCAATTTTTGCTGTAGAAATAAAAGGAATGGATAAAGTAGTTGATTTATCATTTATCGGGGCAAATGATAGGTATTTAAAGGAGTTGCCTAATTACCAATTATTTGATAAAACCTTTATTGCTTTATTGATATGGATTTTATTGACTTCAATTGCCCTTTATTTTGCTTATAAGAAAAATAGAAAAATTGACTAGTTTTATTAGCCAGTCAATTTTTTTGCAGTTTACGACGGAAAAACGACTGTTTATGACATGAACGTTTGGGCTTGAGGTTTTGTGCTAGAATGGAAATAATATTTAACAAGATTGGGAGAACGTTATGGCTAGGATTACTGTTCAAAATTTATCAAAAAAGTTTAAGGATACTGTAGCATTGGATGATGTGTCATTTAGTGTGGCAGAGGGGGAGATTTTTGGATTTCTCGGTCCCTCGGGTGCTGGTAAAACAACGACGATTAATATTTTAACGAATCAATTAAAAGAAGATAGTGGTGTGGTTGAGATTCTTGGTAAAAATCCAGAGCAAATCACGCCTGATGATTATTTAAAAATGGGAATCATGAGTGATACGGTGGGCTTTTATGAAAATATGACTGTCTACAAAAATTTAGAATTTTTTGCTCGCTTCCACGGTGTTTCCATGACTAAAGTTGACGATCTCTTGAAACGTCTTGATTTATATGAAGACCGCAATAAAAAAGCCAAAAAAATCTCAACAGGTATGCGTCAGCGTCTTTTGCTTATTCGTGCCATTTTGCATGAACCTGAGATAGTTTTTTTAGATGAGCCAACATCTGGTATGGATCCAACCTTATCTCAAAAAGTACACCAGCTATTGTTGGAATTAAAGGCTAAAGGCATTTCGATTTTCTTGACGACTCATAACATGCAAGAAGCAACGAAATTATGTGATAAGATTTCTTTATTGAATAAAGGCAAGATTTTGGAATATGGTAGCCCTGAAGAGATTATCTCAAAATATCGTGTTGATGATAATGTTCACCTTCTTTACAAAAATGGTGAAGAGAAAGTTGTTCCAAGAGACGAGGTAGCTGGCTATCTTAATTCAAATGTGGTCAGTATGCATACAGCAGAGCCTGATTTGGAAACTATTTTTATTAAATTGACAGGAGAAAAATGGCATGGGGAATAATAGATTTATGAGTTTACTTTGGTTACGCTGGCAGTTCATATGGAGTAACAAGCTTTTTCTTATTTCAATCATATCTCCAGTTTTTTATATGTGGTTATTTGGCGCTTTTTTTGATTCTGATATCAACAAATTCCTTGTTGGAATGGGACTTAATATGGTTTATAGTTTTACAGCGGGTTCTTTTGTCTCTACCATGATTTCAGAAGAGAAAGAAAAGAAAAATTTAAAAAGTTTGATTTTATCGGGTGTTAAACAAGGAGAATATATCACGACAGTTATTATTTTCCCAATTATCTTTTCTTTGGTTGAAAGTATTTTAATTCCAATCTTGATGCAAATTAAGGACATGGAATGGGGAAACTATTTAGTTGTGGTTAGTTTGACGAGTCTTGTCTTTGTTTTACTAAATCTCTTATTTGCCTTTTTGGCTAAGAATCAAACTCAAACAACTGTTTGTAGTCTCACTCTAGTGTTTATTGCGAGTTTTTTGCCAATATTTTCTGAATTTGCTAAATCTGTTAGTACGGTCATGGATTACTCATTTATCGGAGCAAATGCTAAATATTTTAAAGAATTGTCAGATTACCAGTTAACGGATAAAACCATTTTTGTATTACTTGGCTGGATTATCTTGACGTCGATTGCTCTTTATTTTGCTTACCAGAAAAATAGAAAAATTGATTAATATCCATAAATTTGAAAAATAATGAAAGTACGAATGAAAATTCGTGCTTTTTTAATATTTTATGCAAAAAACACTTGACTTATGAATAAATATACTATAAAATTGAATACATATTTATTCAAGGAGTGTATATTATGAGAGTGTCGATTGTTGGTATCACTGGATACAGTGGTCTAGAATTAGTTAAATTATTGAATAATCATAAAAAAGTAACGATTGCTTCGATTCATGCAACTAAGGAAATCGGTCGACGATTATCAGACTTATACCCTTACTTAGTTGGTGTCTGTGACTTGGTTATCGAAGAATTTGATGCCGAGAAAATCATGGCAAAATCAGACTTGGTATTCTTTGCAACACCAAGTGGGGTCGCAAGCAAGTTGGCACAGCCTTTTGTGGAAGCTGATTTTCCAGTGATAGATTTGTCAGGGGACCATCGCTTGCCAGCCTATCTTTATGAAAAATGGTATAAAAAAACACCTGCTAGTGATGAAGCGTTGAATAATTTTACATATTCTTTGGCTGAGTTTACAGATGTTAAAGGTAAAAAATTCATTTCAAACCCTGGTTGCTACGCGACAGCAACAGAATTAGCTTTGATACCTTTGCTAAAAGCTGGTGTGGTTGAAGAAAATTCTATTATTGTGGATGCCAAAAGTGGTTTGACAGGTGCTGGTAAGGCACTTTCTGAATCAAGTCATTTTGTTAATGTGCATGATAATTACGTGACTTACAAGTTGAATCATCACCAGCACATTCCAGAAATTGTACAAGAGTTGAAGTTGTTCGATGACAAGGTTAATCACATTCAATTTTCAACATCACTTTTGCCAGTTAATCGCGGTATCATGTCAACGGTTTATGTTAAGTTGAAAAAGCCACTAACAAATGCAAATCTTTTTGCTATCTATGAAGATTCTTACAAAGATACGCCTTTTGTTCGTGTGCAAGATGATTTACCAGAATTGCACAATGTTATTGGCTCGAACTTTACAGATATTGGTTTCCTCTACAATGAGGTCACAAATGTCTTAACCATCGTTTCAGTTATTGACAATTTGATTAAAGGAGCGGCTGGGCAGGCTGTTCAGAACCTCAACTTGATGAATGGTTGGGATGAAACAGAAGGATTATTGATTTCACCAAATTATTTATAGTCTAGAAAGGGTATGAAATATGAAAGTTATTGAAGGTAATGTAGCAAGCCCACTTGGATTTTCAGCAGATGGATTACATGCAGGGTTTAAGAAAAGAAAACTTGATTTTGGTTGGATTGTATCTGAAGTGCCAGCAAGCGTTGCTGGGGTTTATACGACAAATAAAGTTATTGCAGCGCCATTAATTGTGACACGTCAGTCTGTTAAAAAAGCACAAAAAATGAAAGCCATCGTGGTGAACTCAGGTGTTGCCAATTCTTGTACAGGTGTGCAAGGAATGGAAGATGCTTACACGATGCAAAAATGGACAGCAGAAAAACTTGGTGTTGAACCTGATTTGGTCGGTGTCGCTTCAACTGGTGTGATTGGTGATTTGTTACCAATGGATACTCTTAAAACAGGTCTTTCTAAACTTGTGGTGAATGGGAATTCAGATGATTTTTCAAAAGCTATTTTGACAACAGATACTATGGTTAAAACCGTTGCAGTTACGGAAAAATTCGGTCGTGATGAAGTTACCATGGCAGGTGTCGCGAAAGGGTCAGGCATGATTCACCCAAATATGGCAACCATGCTTGCTTTTATCACCTGTGATGCCAATATTTCAAGTGAAACTTTGCAACTAGCTCTTAGCCAAAATGTTGAAACGACATTTAACCAAATCACCGTTGATGGTGATACATCAACAAATGACATGGTTCTTGTCATGTCAAATGGTTGTACTTTGAACGAAGAAATTTTGCCAAATACGCCTGAATTTGATAAATTCTCAGCCATGCTTAATTACGTGATGCAAGAATTGGCTAAAATGATTGCCAAAGACGGTGAAGGGGCAAGCAAACTTATTGAAGTAAATGTTAAAAATGCTCCAAATGCCCTTGATGCTCGTATGATGGCTAAAAGTGTTGTGGGTTCAAGCCTTGTGAAGACGGCTATTTTTGGTGAAGACCCTAACTGGGGACGTATTCTAGCAGCAGTTGGTTATGCAGGGGTTGATGTTCCTGTTGATAATATTGACATTTTCCTTGGCGATGTTCCAGTCATGCTAAAATCAAGTCCCGTTGAATTTGAAGCAGAAGAAATGCAAGATGTTATGCACGAAGATGAGATTACTATCACTGTTGATTTGCATGCGGGTGAAGCACAAGGAAAAGCTTGGGGTTGTGATTTGTCATACGATTACGTGAAAATCAATGCCCTCTATCGTACATAAAGGGATAAGACTATGAAAGATACAATTGTGATTAAAATTGGTGGCGTTGCTAGCCAAAACTTGTCGCAAGACTTTTTAGCACAAGTCAAAAAATGGAAAGATGCCCATAAAAATTTGGTCATTGTGCATGGTGGCGGCTATGCTATTAATAAATTAATGGAAGATAACCAAGTACCAGTTAAAAAAATCAATGGTCTTCGTGTAACCAGTCAATCTGATATGAAGTTGGTCAGCTATGCTCTTCTTCACATGGTTGGTGAAAATTTGACTAAAAAACTAAACCAATCATCTATTGATAGTATTCAGTTGCTATCAAATATCAAAAGAGTGGTGACAGCTGATTTTCTTGATAAGGAAACTTATGGTTACGTTGGTGATGTCTCACATATTCAGACACCGATTTTGGAGCAAATGCTTGATAATCAAATGTTGCCAGTACTTGCTTCAATTGGTTATTCAAAAGAAGGCGATATGCTCAACATCAACGCTGATTATTTAGCAACAGCGGTTGCGATTGCCTTGAATGCTGAAAAATTGGTTTTGATGACAGATGTGAAAGGTGTTTTGGAAAATGGTGAAGTGCTTGATAGCCTGACTTCGAAAGAATTTCAAGAAAAGATCGATCAAGGCATTATCACTGGCGGTATGATTCCAAAAATTGAGTCAGCAGTGAACACTGTTTTAGCAGGTGTTGGTGAAGTATTGATTGGCGACAATCTTGTAACAGGAACTTCAATCATCTGCTAGGGATAAGGGGAGCAAGTAATGACAAAGTTATTTCAAAATTATAAACGCGCAGCTATTGAATTTGTTAAGGCGCAAGGAAATTATCTGTTTGATCAAGATGGTAAAAAATACCTTGATTTCTCAACAGGAATTGGGGTAACCAACCTTGGTTTTCACCCACAAGTTAAGGCAGCTCTTCTAAAACAAGCAGAAGAAATCTGGCATATGCCTAACTTGTATCATAATTCTTTGCAAGAAGAAGTGGCCGGCAAATTAATCGGTGACAAAGGCTACCTGGCTTTCTTTGCTAATAGCGGTGCAGAAGCAAATGAAGCAGCCATTAAAATCGCTCGTAAATCCACTGGTAAGCAAGAAATTATTACCTTTGTCAATTCTTTCCATGGTCGTACCTTTGGTTCTATGTCAGCAACTGGTCAAGATAAAATCAAGACCGGCTTTGGTGATGGTGTACCACATTTCAGCTACGCTACTTACAATGATTTGGATAGCGTTAAAGCTTTGGTAACGGAAGATACGGCAGCTGTCATGTTAGAATTAGTTCAAGGAGAATCAGGTGTTCGTCCAGCTGACAAAGATTTTGTGGCAGCTTTGAGCCAATTCTGTCAAGAAACAGGAATTTTGCTGATTGTTGATGAAGTGCAAACTGGTATGGGACGTACTGGTAAGCTATTCTCATTTGAGCACTATGGCATTGAACCAGATATTTTCACCTTGGCTAAAGGGCTTGGAAATGGTGTTCCCGTTGGTGCCATGATTGCCAAAGAAAAACTTGGTTCAGCCTTTTCATACGGTAGTCACGGTTCAACTTTCGGTGGTAATAAATTAGTCATGTCAGCAGCCTCAAGCGTACTGGATATTATGCTGGCTGACGGTTTCTTACCACAAGCACTTGAAAATGGTAATTATTTACAAGCGGAACTGAAAAAAGTCTTGGCTGACAATCCTAAAGTGACTGACGTTCGCGGTCTTGGCTACATGATTGGGATTGAAACCAGTGAAAACCTAGCGTACTTGGTTGAAAAAGCGCGTGATAAAGGTTTGATTGTGTTGACAGCAGGAACCAATGTCATTCGTCTCTTGCCACCATTAACCTTGACAAAAGAAGAAATCGACCAAGGTGTAGCCATTTTGGCAGATGTTTTTGCATAAAACTTAAGAAGCTGGACAGTTTGTGTCAGCTTCTTTTTTTAGGTTGACAAATTGTGTGTAATTGTATAGAATTTTCTAATAATAGAAGAGGTGAAAAAATGGCTAAAAAAGTTCTTGTTGTTTCAGGACACCCTGATTTGAAAAATGATTCGCTGGCGAATAAAACTATTTTAAAAGAAATTAAAAAGCTCTATCCAGAAGTTGAATTGGATATTTTGAGCAATTTGTATCCTGATTATCAGATTGATGTGGCAGTTGAGCAAGATAAGCTTCGTTGGGCGGATGTCATTGTTTTCCAATACCCGCTTTATTGGTACATGACCCCATCTTTGATGAACAAGTGGATTGAAAAAGTTTTTGTGCATGGCTTTTCTCATGGGTCAAATGGCAATGCCTTAAAAGATAAATACTTGATTGCATCTTTGACGACTGGTGCAGGAGAAGCAGCTTATAGCGCTGAATCTGGCACAACTGTTGAAGACCTTTTAGCACCAATTCGTTTGACAGCCAAATTGACGCAGCTTAACTTTGTCGGTCATGTTGTCACACATGGTGTGTCTTATTCACTGCGTGAGGACGCTGACAAAGCCCAAGAAATGATTGAAAAATCTCAAGCACATGCCAAGAAATTGGTAGAAATGATTGAAAGTTTGTAGAAGTAAATACTCAGTTTTATTAACTGGGTCTTTTTTTGACAAAAATCATATTCTTTTTGACAATTATTTTTATAATTTTGACAAATATACTTGTCATTTTCAAAAGGTAGTGCTATAATCAATTCATCGAAGGGAGGGGGATTGGATGTCTTCTAAAGATGATTGGATTTTTATTTTTCTTGCTATCTTTGGTGCTTATCTTACATCAGAAACTCCCAATCCTAGGAGAAATGAATTATTAAGAAGACGTTTTTTGAAAAAGAAACATCTTTTATCAATTACTAGAATGGAGGGTAATTTGGTATTAAAAAATCGTCTGAAAGAATTGCGAGCGCGTGATGGTTTAAATCAAACTCAGTTAGCTAAGTTGGCGAAAGTTTCTAGACAAACGATTAGTCTCTTGGAGCGTAATGAGTATACGCCATCGGTGATTATTGCGTTGCGCATCGCAAAAATCTTTAATGAACCTGTAGAAAATGTTTTTAGTCTTGATGAAGAGGGAGAAGATTTATGAACACATCAAAAAAATTAACAACAAAACAACGTGTTTTATTTTATCTAGGAATTGTTACTGTTAGTGCTCTTGTCGGAGGAATAACTGGTGCTTTAGGGCTTGGTCTTGGTGATAAGGTTTTATCGTTTAATTTTGCTATTTTTATGACTTTTGTCTACATACTGACTGTTATGTCAATTCTTGTGACATTGTGGTTTATGTACCAAGCGAATCATTATCAAAATTGTTATGAGGCTATGGATGAAGATGCTGATGAAGATGAAAGTTATGAGATTTATCGTAAGACATTTAAAAATTTAGGATTTGCATCGACTTTTTATAATGTTTCCGTAGCATTTATTTTCTTTTCAATAGATGTTGGTATTTGCGATTTTCATGACAGAATTAGTAATGGTTTAGCCTTTAAGATAACGACCTATGTCGTAGAAGCTATCTTTTTTATTCTTTTATTTGTACTTCAAGTAGCAATTTTTAAATTGACTCAAAAAATTCGTCATTACAAATTGTCAGCATTTCCGACAATTAAAGAAGTTAAAGAATTTGCTTATTCTTATGATGAAGGTGAGCTTCAAGCAAATTATGAACAAGCTTTCTTGATTGTTTTCAATCTTAATCAGTATTTACCATTTGTTTATGCAATCTTGTGTGTGCTAGCTATTGTGAGTTCGCTTGATGTTACTTCGGGTTTGCTAGTAACGACAGGAATTTATATCTATATCAACCTTGCTAACATTCGTTTTGTGAATAAATATTTCAGAAAATAATAAAAATGATTGACAGCTCTTTTAATTCGTGCTAATCTAAAACAGAATTGAATAGTTTTCTTCGGGGCAGGGTGTAATTCCCGACCGACGGTGATGTTGTCTCGTTGATTGCTATTTGCTTTTATTCGTTGTTGACACTTTTGCCTAACACCAGTTATGTTTGCGAGGTTGTTGCCTAGACTAAAAGCAAATCACCAATCAACTTTGTTTGGTTTGATAACCAAGCGAGATAGTTAAGTCCGTGAGCGCAAGCTGATCTGGTGTGATTCCAGAACCGACAGTATAGTCTGGATGAGAGAAGAATTGATAGAGTGTCAAAAGGCAAGCTCTTGCTTTTTGGAATACTTTTTTACTTGTCTTTAATTCCCCGTGGTGTAAGCTGCGGGGATTTTAATTTAGTGACTTTGCGGTATTGCCAGAATTTTTAGATAATATCACAAGTGTTATCCCGATGAAAATAACTAACTAGGCCATTCTAGTTTAGTGATTTTTGTCGGGATTTTTTAGTCTGGAAAGGAGGACGATTATGGATAATTATTATATGTCGCAGGCAATTGCAGAAGCTAAAAAAGGTTTTCGTCAAACTTATACCAATCCTTTAGTTGGTGCAGTGATTGTTAAAGATAATCATGTGATTGCTCGCGGTGCGCATTTGCAGTATGGGCACGAACATGCTGAAAAGAATGCTATTTTACATTGTCAAACTCCTGAAGAACTAGTCGATTCAACACTTTATGTAACACTGGAACCTTGTCATCACAAGGGAAAACAGCCTCCTTGTACTCAAGCGATTCTAGCAGCTGGCATCAAAAAAGTGGTGGTTGGTCAACTTGACCCCAATCCTTTGGTGGCTGGAAAAGGGCTAGCTTTCTTGAAAGAAGAAGGCATCGAAGTGGTGACTGGTGTTTTAGAAGAAGAGGCTAGAGGCCTTAATCCTCACTATAATTTTTACTACGAACACCAGCGACCTTACGTGGTTTTGAAACAAGCGGTTAGCTTAGATGGGAAAATAGCAGTGCTTGGCAAACGCACAGCCTTGACGGACGTTAAGACTAATCATTTTGTTCATGATGAGCGCGATGATTATCAGGCTATTTTGGTTGGTGCTGAAACGGTCTTGATTGATAATCCGCGTTTACTGGGGGCGGGAACGAGCTTGTATCCTATTGTTCGTGTGATTTTGGATGAAGCTGGTCGTGTTTTTGAGAGACGAGATTTGCAGATTTTTGCAGATGATTCAGCTCCAGTTCTCATTTTTAGCAAGCGCAAGTTCTCAGACTTGCCTAGTCATGTGAAAGTGATTGATTTGCCTGAGTTTTCGATTGCGAATATCCTGTGGGTACTTTATGACAAAAAGATTCAATCAGTTTATGTCGAGGGCGGAGCTGCTGTTCATGATGCTTTCTTGGATAGTGGACTTTGGGATGAAATCATTTCTTATGTGACGCCTAAGCTTATTGGGGGCAATGGCAAAGCGGCAATGTCAAGTTTTCGTTTGGTAGAAGAAGTGCTAGAGTTGCAAGATTTTTCATGTCAAAAAATTGGAAATACAATCAGATTGTCAGCGAAAAGGAGTTTGTGATGTTTACAGGATTAATTCAAGAACAAGGTCGTATCAGTCGGATTGTCAAACACCAACACCATATCAAGTTAACTTGCAAAGCTTCACGAAAAATTTTAGCAGACTATAAAATTGGTGACAGTATGGCAATTAATGGCGTATGCCTTACCTGCGTGGCTAAATCAGGTGATTTATTTACTGTTGATGTCATGCCTGAAACTTTTAGGCGGACGATTTTCTCAACCAGTCGCGTAGGCGATTTGGTTAATTTAGAACTGGCTATGTCAGCCAATGCTCGATTTGAAGGGCACCTTGTGACGGGGCACGTAGATGGTGTGGCAACTCTTGTCCAGAAAAAAAGCGATGAAACTGCTCTGGTGCTTAGCTTTGCTTTTCCAAAAGAACTTGAAGGGCAAATTGTCGCACAAGGTTCAATCGCAGTCAATGGGGTTAGCCTAACGGTGGTGTCTGTTGCGTCGGGACAATTTAGCGTGTCTTTGATTCCGCATACGGCAAAAGAAACCAACTTGGCTAGTCTTAAAAAAGGCGACAAGGTCAATATCGAGACTGACATTTTGGCAAAATACATGCAGGCACAAGTGGCAAGGATGAAAGGAGAATAAATGTTTAAGGATGTTGAAAAGGCTCTTTTTGATTTGAAAGCAGGAAAATTAATTATCGTGGTTGATGATGATGACCGCGAAGCTGAAGGGGACTTGGTTGGTCTTGCAGAATTAGCAAGTCCAGAAAATGTGAATTTTATGACCAAGCACGCGCGTGGCTTGATTTGTGCACCAGTGTCTGAAGAGATTGCTAATCGTTTGGAACTTGTTCCAATGTCAGAAGAAAATACAGATGCACATGGCACAGCTTTTACCATTAGCGTTGACCACAAAGAAACCTCAACAGGAATTTCAGCTTTTGACCGCGCTAAGACTATTCAAGAATTGGCGTCGTTAACTAGTAAAGCAAGTGATTTTCACAGACCTGGTCACATGTTTCCATTGGTGGGACGAAGTGGTGGCGTTCTAGATCGTCGTGGGCATACGGAAGCTAGTCTTGATTTGGCACGCCTTTCAGGTGGTAAAGAGGCAGCTTACATTTGCGAGATTTTAAAAGATGATGGGACGATGGCTCGTAAAGCTGACTTGCGTGATTTTGCTAGCAAGTGGAATTTGACCATGATTGAAGTAGGTGATATCGCTCGTTATGTGAGCTTTCAAGATAGTCCTAAGGTAAAGTTGCCATCAAGTTATGGTGACTTTGACCTTCAGTTATTTGAAGATGAAGAAAAGCGCGAGCATGTTCTCTTGTCAAAGGGAGATTTGACGACAGATGAACCACTTTTACTGCGTTTGCACTCAGAGTGTCTGACTGGCGATATTTTTGGGTCTTTGCGTTGTGATTGCGGAGAGCAGTTACACGCTGCTATGGAAAAAATTGACCAGGTTGGTCGCGGAGCTATTTTGTACCTTCGTCAAGAAGGTCGAGGTATCGGTTTAAAAAATAAACTAAAGGCTTATCAGTTGCAAGAAGAAGGTTTGGACACTTATGAGGCAAATCTTGAGCTTGGCTTTGCTCCCGATGAGCGAGATTATCAGATTGCAGCGGATATTTTGAGCTTTTTAGATATCAAGCAGGTTAAACTCTTGACCAATAATCCAGATAAGTTGGAGCAGCTTGAAATGGCAGGTATAGAAATTGTGGAACGCTTGCCCTTGCAGATGCCAGCCCACAAAGAAAATAAAGCTTACCTACAAACCAAACAAGAAAAATTTCATCATTTATTACACATCGTATAAGGAGAATAATCATGACAATATTTGAAGGAAAATTTATCGGAAAAGACTTGAAAATCGCTATCGTTGTGGCGCGCTTTAATGAATTTATCACCTCAAAATTATTAGGTGGTGCCGTGGACGGTCTGGTTCGAAATGAAGTGGCTGAGGACGACATCGATGTTTACTGGGTCCCAGGTGCTTTTGAAATTCCATTTATGACGAAAAAAATCGTTGCCAGTGGCAAATACGATGGTGTGATCACCCTTGGTAGTGTTATTCGCGGGTCAACAAGTCATTATGATTTGGTCTGCAACGAAGTGGCTAAAGGTGTTGGACAAATCAATCTCACCAGCGATATTCCAGTCATGTTCGGTGTGATTACCACTGAAGATATCGAGCAAGCTATCGAACGTTCAGGCTCTAAAGCTGGTAATAAAGGTAGCGAATGCGCCCAAGGTGTGCTTGAGATGATTAATTTGGCAAAACAACTGTAATAGAAAAAAGCTAAGACAAAATGTCTTAGCTTTTATGGTGTTAAGCTTAGAGGTTTAAAGGATTATTTTTTTACTAAAAACATTTTTCCTTGTGTTGGGATGATGATAGCTAGCGCTAAAATGACGAAGACTAGAGTTAACAGTCCAGCTGTGCCATTAACACTGAGCGAATAAAGGTAAGGTGACATGCCTTTTGGTGCGTAGCTTCCCCAGAAGATAAAACCAGCGACATAGTGCCAGAAGTAGCGCACAAAAACAGCAAGTGTGGCACCGATAGTTGAGTAAATCAAAGCACGTCCTTTATTGTCTTTAGAAAGAGCGTTTTGAAATGGCGCAGATAAAAATCCAGCCAAGCCCATTGAGATAAAGGCAATGATATATTCGATGATAACTTGTGACAAAGCCAAATACCAAACTTTACCTAAAATGAAGTGAAGTAAGCCCCAAATAAGACCAGCTAGAGTTCCGTACTTTGGACCGCGACGTAGGGCAAAAAGGACGACTGGCACCGCACCGAATGAAGGGGTGAACCAGGTAGCAAAATCTGGAATATAAGATAAAGCCATAGCAAAAGCAGCAACCAATGCAGTCTCAATTAAAGCAGACAATTGAGAATTCTTCGACGACATAAAAAAGCTCCTTCTAACACAAAGGAGCTTTTTCTGATAATATGTTCAATGCTATTTTAATCACGTTTAAAAAAGTCATATCACAATCCCTACGCTCGTCCTAACGAGATCAGGTTATCAGGATTTCGCAAATGCGATCTCAGCCAATGGCACTCCTTTGTGAATTCAATTTGTTTATAGTCTAGCATGAAAGAAAGTTTCTTGTCAAGACAGTTTGAAAATATTTTTTGAAAATTCTAATCATTTCCGCCTTTTCTTGAAAAGCTTAGTCAAGACCATAATTGTAATCATCATCTTGCATAGCTTCGACAGAACCAAGAAGGTATCCATTTCCGACCTGACTAAAGAAGTCGTGGTTTGAAGTTCCTGTTGAAATGCCATTCATGACGATTGGGTTGACATCATTAGCGGTATCAGGAAAAAGCGGATCTTGCCCTAAGTTCATGAGAGCTTTGTTGGCATTGTAGCGTAAGAAAGTCAAAACTTCCTCAGTCCATCCAACTTGGTCATAGAGTGATTTGGTGTAATTTTCTTCATTTTCATAGAGTTGATAGAGCAAGTCATACATCCAATCACGCAGGTCATCTTGCTCTTTCTCAGACAATTCATTGAAACCAAGTTGGAATTTGTAGCCAATGTAAGTTCCGTGGACAGATTCGTCGCGGATGATTAGTTTAATAATTTCAGCGACGTTTGCCAATTTATTGTTCCCAAGGTAATAAAGTGGTGTGAAAAATCCTGAATAAAAGAGAAAGGTCTCAAGAAAAGTTGAGGCGACTTTCTTTTGCAGAGGAGTGCCATTTTCATAAATATCGTTGATGATTTTGGCTTTTTTCTGCAGGTATTCGTTATTGTTCGTCCATTCAAAGATTGCTTCAATTTCTGATTTTGTATTAAGGGTTGAAAAAATAGAAGAGTAAGATTTAGCGTGGACAGATTCCATAAATTGGATATTGTTGAGGACGGCTTCTTCGTGAGGTGTTCTGACATCTGCACGAATCGCCTCCACACCAGATTCGGATTGCATGGTATCAAGCAGAGTCAATCCACCAAAAACTTTGCCAACCAAATCTTTTTCTTGGTCAGAAAGCTTGCGCCAATCATCGAGGTCATTTGACAGCGGAATACGCGTATCGAGCCAGAATTGTTCGGTCAACTTTTCCCAAGTTGACTTGTCAATCACATCCTCAATTTCATTCCAGTTAATGGCTTTATAATAAGTTTGCGACATGTTTTTTCTCCGTAAAAATAGTTTAGAAGACCAGTCAGTTGACTAGGTTCGGGTTAGCTCATTTATCTAGTAGTGATAGGAGCAGCCGTGACGTGACACTTATCATTTTTAAACTAACAAAAGTTGTTAAAAAAGTTACGACACGTAAGCGATCGGCTAGATGCCAGTCGATTGCTGGAGTTAGTAAGTGAGTTAGCTATTCGCTATAGCGAATAGCGTAGTCTGACAGACGTTTTAACGTCTAGTCAGACTTACTCAGTTAAATCACACAGCTTTCGCATTGGTTTGAGCCGACTTCTTCACCGTCATCTGTAAAGGTGCGGATGTAATAGATTGATTTGAGTCCTTTGTTAAAAGCATAGTGACGCAAGATAGAAAGGTCACGAGTGGTTTGTTTGTTTTGCGTTTTCCATTCGTAGAGCCCTTCTGGAATATCGCTGCGCAAGAACAAAGTGAGGGACAATCCTTGGTCGACGTGTTCAGTGGCTGCAGCGTAAACATCGATGACCTTACGCATATCCATGTCGTAAGCAGACGTGTAATAAGGAATTGTGTCTGTAGTCAATCCAGCTGCTGGGTAATAAATTTTACCGATTTTCTTTTCTTGACGTTCTTCGATACGTTGCGTAATGGGGTGAAGTGATGCTGAGACATCGTTGATGTATGAAATCGACCCATTTGGAGCAACGGCAAGACGATTTTGGTGGTAAAGTCCATCGGTCATAATTGCTTCACGGAGCTCAGCCCAATCTTTGCCGCTAGGAATAAAGTGCCCAGCAAAGAGTTCTTTGACGCGGTCAGATTTTGGCACGAAGTCACCTGTAATGTATTTATCAAAATAGCTGCCATCAGCGTAGCTTGATTTTTCAAAGCCCACAAAGGTTTGTTTGCGTTCACGAGCAATCTGATTAGATTCGACTAAAGTCCAGTAATTGAGCAGCATAAAGTAGATGTTTGTGAACTCGATAGATTCTGGACTTCCGTAGTGAATGTGATTTTGGGCAAGGTAAGTGTGAAGTCCCATAGCGCCAAGTCCAAAAGTGTGGGCTTGTTCATTGCCGTGCTTGATTGTTGGTACTGCCTCGATTGATGATGTGTCAGAAACGAAAGTTAAGGCGCGTGTCATGGCTTTGATAGAGCGGCCAAAGTCAGGAGAAGTCATCATGTTAACCACGTTTGTTGAACCAAGGTTACATGAAATATCCGTTCCCATTTTGACAAATTCTTGAGCGTCGTTGATAATGCTTGGTTTTTGAACTTGAAGCACTTCAGAACACAGATTTGACATGATGATTTTGCCATCGATTGGATTCGTGCGGTTAGCTGTGTCGATATTAATCACATAAGGGTAACCAGATTCTTGTTGGAGTTTGGAAATTTCAGTTTCCAAATCACGCGCTTTAATTTTAGTTTTGACAATGTTGGGATTAGCGACCATTTTGTCGTACTCTGCTGTAATATCAACATAACTGTATGGGACACCGTACTCGCGCTCGACACTATAGGGGCTAAAGAGGTACATGTCTTCATTTTTACGAGCTAGTTCGTAAAATTTATCTGGGACGGTAATGCCAAGCGAAAGGGTTTTAACACGCACTTTCTCGTCAGCATTTTCTTTCTTAGTCGACAAAAAGGCCATGATATCTGGGTGGAAAACATCGAGGTAAACAGCTCCCGCACCTTGACGTTGTCCGAGTTGATTTGAATATGAAAAACTATCTTCAAAGAGTTTCATGACTGGGACAACACCGGATGCTGCGCCTTCGTAGCCTTTAATTGGCGCGCCAGCTTCACGCAGATTTGAAAGGCTGATACCGACACCACCACCGATGCGTGACAATTGCAGGGCTGAATTGATGGAACGCCCGATAGCATTCATATCATCCGTCACAGAAATCAAGAAACAAGACACAAATTCGCCACGACGACTACGTCCAGCATTCAAAAAAGAAGGTGTCGCAGGCTGATAGCGCTGGTTAATCATCTCAAGCGCTAAATCGCGTGCCAGCTCCTCATTGCCGTCAGCAAAATAAAGGGCATTAAAGAGCACACGGTCTTCGATACTCTCAAGATATTGACTGCCGTCATTTGTCTTTAAAGCATACTGCTGGTAGAACTTGTAAGCTGCCATGAAAGATTTGAAGCGAAACTTGTGAGCCTGCAAGTCCTTAGCCAAGTTTTCGATAAAGTCTGGTGAGTATTTACGGATGAATTCAGCTTCAATGTAATCATTGGCAATCAGATAATTAATTTTTTCTGTGATAGTCGTAAATGTCATGGTGTTTGGAATGACATTTTCAAGAAAGAAAGCTTTGAGAGCTTCTTTGTCTTTGTTTAAAGGGATTTGTCCATTAACTGGACGATTGATTTCATTATTGAGGCGAAAGTAAGAAACATCGCCGAGATTTTTAAGACTCATAAATAAAGTAAGTTACCCAGTTCATAGATTTGAACAGGTAATTCCTTTCTAATTCAAGATGGAAGGAGAACTAAATCAGTTCTTTTAGTTTATTTGGTTGAAAACCTGAGAAGGCAATATCGCCAGCTTTGATAACTGGAGCAGCTGTAAAACCAAGACTTTTAACGTAATCAATCATATCTGGGCGTTCATCCATGTTGATTTCTTGAAAATCAGCCCCAGCTTTTTCTAAAAGTTTTTTGGTCATTTTGCATTGCATGCAATTATTTTTTGAAAAAAGTGTAATTTTATTAGCCATTAGGCTTTCCTCCATATATCGTTATCTTTTTTTAATTCAATGTTTAATTAGAATAGCCAAAATATACCAAAAAAGCAACCAAAAAGGCTTACAAAAACACCATATGTAGTGGCTGGTAAGAATAGTTGGTACAAAATGTAGTGATATCGGGGTTTGTCAGACTTTCTGTTTTCAAGTAACACACCATGTCAGGAAAGCTGACACGCACCTGTAAATTAATGTTGACAAAATTTTCTGAATTTTGTATAATTAAAACACTATAATTATAATCGGGGGTCCGTGCATGACAGAGTTCTTATCTAAATTTTCTTTCAAAGAGAATGACTATTCTTACCTAAATCTTGAAGAAGCCGTTTCTCATTATGGAGGAAATATCAAAAGAATCCCTTACACTATTCGTATATTACTTGAAAGTTTACTCAGAAAGTATGATGGAGTAGATGTTACAAAAAGTCACATTGAAAATTTAGCAACTTACAATCCTAAAAACATCCAAGGCGAAGTGCCATTCAAACCAAGTCGTGTTATCCTACAAGATTTCACTGGTGTTCCAGTTGTTGTCGACCTTGCATCAATGCGTGATGCCATTGTTGCCAATGGTGGTGATGCTGAGCTTATTAACCCTGAAATTCCAGTTGATTTGGTTATTGACCACAGTGTCCAAGTTGATTTCTTTGGCTGTGATACAGCTTTAGAAGATAACATTAATATGGAATTTAAACGTAACAATGAGCGTTACGAATTTTTGAAATGGGCTGAAAAATCATTTGATAACTATCGTGCTGTTCCACCAGCAACAGGTATTATCCACCAAGTTAATATTGAGTATTTGAGTGATGTTGTCATTGAAAAAGACGGCATGCTTTACCCTGATTCAATGTTTGGTACTGATAGTCACACAACAATGATCAATGGTATCGGTGTACTTGGTTGGGGTGTCGGAGGTATCGAAGCAGAAGCAGCTATGCTTGGTGAAGCTTCATTCTTCCCAATTCCAGAAGTTATCGGTGTACGTTTGACAGGTAAACTCCCTAAGATTGCGACTGCGACTGACTTGGCACTTAAAGTGACACAAGTTCTTCGTCAAGAAAAAGTTGTCGGCAAATTCGTTGAGTATTTTGGTGATGGACTTTCAAATCTTAGCCTTGCAGAGCGTGCGACTATCGCTAATATGGCTCCTGAATACGGGGCAACATGTGGTTATTTCCCAATCGATGATGAAACTCTTAACTACATGCGTTTGACAAACCGTGATGAAGACCATATCGCATTGACAAAAGAATACGCTAAACGCAATAACCTTTTCTATGATCCAGAGCATCAAGCTGAATACACTAAAGTTGTTGAGATTGATTTGTCTACTATCTCACCAAGTATCTCTGGACCAAAACGTCCACAAGATTTGATTGATTTGACACAAGCCAAACAAACTTTCCAAGAAAGCTTGACACGCGAAGCAGGTGTTCAAGGATTTGGTTTGACAGCTGATGAGATTAATAAAACAGCAACCGTTCATTTTGAAGACCAAGATGTTGAAATCAAGACTGGTCATGTGGCTATTGCAGCTATCACATCATGTACGAATACTTCAAATCCTTACGTGCTCATGTCAGCTGGCTTGCTTGCCAAAAATGCTGTTGAACGTGGTTTACGCGTAGCTCCGACAGTCAAAACATCACTTGCCCCTGGTTCAAAAGTGGTGACAGGTTATCTTCGTAACTCTGGTTTGCAAACTTACCTAGATACACTTGGCTTTAACATTGTCGGTTATGGTTGTACAACATGTATCGGTAACTCAGGTAGCCTTCGCCCAGAAGTTGCTGAGGCAATTACAGATACTGATTTGCTAGCGTCAGCTGTTTTATCAGGTAACCGTAACTTTGAAGGACGTGTTAATCCGCTGGTCAAAGCAAACTTCCTTGCTAGCCCACCACTTGTTGTGGCTTATGCGTTAGCAGGAAATACTAACATTGATTTGACAACTGAGCCACTTGGTTTTGATCAAAACAATGAACCAGTCTACCTTAAAGACATCATGCCAACAAATGATGAAGTGGCAAAATACGTTGACCAATTTGTCACACGTGAATTGTTCGAACACGAGTATGAGCATGTTTTCACTGACAGTGAAAAATGGAATCAAATTCCAACAGAAGAAAGTAAAATCTATCACTGGAACGAAGCGTCAACATACATCCAAAACCCACCATACTTTGATAATTTGGGTGATGATTTGGCGATTAAACCACTTAAAAACCTTAAACCATTAGCCAAATTTGGTGATAGCGTCACAACTGACCACATTTCACCAGCAGGTAATATTGCTAAAAACAGTCCAGCTGCCAAATACTTGACTGAGCATGGTGTTGATTATCTTGATTTCAACTCATATGGTAGTCGCCGTGGTAACCACGAAGTCATGATGCGAGGAACATTTGCCAATATTCGTATTCAAAACCAACTGGCTGATGGTAAAATCGGTGGTTATACAAAATACGATGGTGAATTAATGCCAATCTACGATGCAGCCATGCATTATAAAGAAGATAAGGTTGATACTTTGGTCATTGCTGGTAAAGATTATGGTATGGGATCAAGTCGTGACTGGGCTGCCAAAGGGTCAAATCTTCTTGGAGTTAAAGCTGTTCTTGCTGAGAGTTTTGAACGTATTCACCGTTCAAACCTTGTCATGATGGGGGTCTTGCCATTGCAATTCTTAGAAGGTGATACAGCTGAAAGTCTTGGATTAACAGGTTACGAAACATACGATATTAACCTTTCAGAAAATCCTGGTATTCACGATATTGTAGATGTGATTGCGCGTGATGAATCAGGTGAAAAACACTTTAAAACCATGGTGCGTTTTGATGCTGATGCTGACATCCGTTACTACAAAAACGGCGGAATTCTACCAATGGTTGTTAGAAAGAAATTAGGGGGTGCTTAATATATGACAGGATCAAGTGGATTAAAAGATCTAATCGCCTGTAATACCCGTATTAGTTCGATTATTAATGATAATTTATCTTATGCAGGTTACAATATTTCAGAATTAATGGACAATGATGCTAGTTTTGAAGAAGTGATTTACCTTCTTTGGAACCTTCATTTGCCAAATAAAACAGAACTCGATGATTTTGTGAAATTGCTTCGTGATAACTATGAAATCAGTGATGCTGTTGTGCAATGTATCATGATTCAATCACGTAATCACTTGCATCCAATGAGTGTTCTTCGTTCAACAGTTAGCTTGCTAGGTGTTTACAACGTTAATGCAGAAGATAACTCAGAAGAAGCAACTTACGAACAATCCATTCAATTAATGGCTAAAATGCCAACGATTATTGCAACTTTTGCACGTTTGCGTGAAGGAAAAACTCCAGTAGCACCACGTAAAGATTTGTGTTTTGCAGCGAATTTCCTTTATATGTTAAACGGCGAAGAACCAACTGACTTGCAAGTTAAAGCTCTTAACCGTGCTTTGGTACTACACGCTGACCACGAATTAAATGCTTCAACCTTTGCAGCGCGTGTTTGTGCCTCAACGTTGGCAGACATTTATTCTTGTGTGACAACAGCAATTGGTACTCTTAAAGGCCCTCTTCACGGTGGTGCCAATGAACGTGTCTTTGACATGTTAACTGAAATCCGTGAAATGGGTGATACCAAAGCCTACCTTAAAGAAAAACTCGATTCACAAGAAAAAATCATGGGATTTGGTCACCGTGTTTATAAAACACAAGACCCTCGTGAAAAATACCTTCGTGAAATGGCGCAAGCTTTGACAGAAGGAACTGAAAATGAAATTTGGTTTAATTTGTCTTGTGAAATTGAACAATACATGAAACACACTAAAGGTTTGATTCCAAACGTTGATTTCTATTCAGCGACGGTTTATCATGTGCTTGGTATTGACAGTTCAATCTTTACCTTGATTTTTGCAATGAGTCGTGTGGCTGGTTGGATTGCTCACATCCAAGAACAACAAAAACACAATAAATTGATTCGCCCACGTTCACGTTATAAAGGTGAACTTGGTTTGAAATATGTTCCACTTGAAGATCGTTAAAAGCATTACGAAAGGAAAATAGGAAATTATGGCAGATAAAATCACTTTAGAAAATGGCCAATTGGTCGTTTCTAATCATCCAATTATCCCTTTTATTGAAGGGGATGGCGTTGGACGTGACATTTGGAAAAATGCGCGTGCTGTCTTTGATGCCGCTGTTGAAAAAGCTTATCAAGGTCAGAAAAAAGTTGAATGGCATGAGCTTTTAGCTGGTAAAAAAGCGCATGAAGCGACTGGCGAATGGTTGCCAGCCGAAACACTTGATACCATTAAGGAAGATTTGATTGCTATCAAAGGACCACTTGAAACACCTGTTGGTGGTGGGATTCGTTCTTTAAATGTCACACTTCGTCAAGAATTGGATTTGTATGCTTGTGTTCGCCCAGTTCGTTATTTCAAAGGGATTGAAAGCCCGCTTAAAGAACCAGAAAAAACAAGCATTACGATTTTCCGTGAAAATACAGAAGATATTTATGCAGGAATTGAATGGGAAGCTGGTACAGCAGAAGTGAAAAAAGTCATTGAATTCTTGCAAAATGAAATGTCTGTCAACAAGATTCGTTTTCCTGAATCAAGTAGTATCGGTATCAAGCCGATTTCAAAAGAAGGTAGTGAACGTCTGATTCGCTCAGCTATTGAATACGCCCTTGCTAATCAGTTGACAAACGTAACAATCGTCCATAAAGGAAATATCCAAAAATTCACTGAAGGTGGTTTCCGCAAATGGGGTTACGAACTTGCAGAACGTGAATACGCAGATGAATTGGCAAGTGGAAAATTGGTTATAAATGACATTATTGCCGATAACTTCTTGCAACAAATCCTACTAAATCCAGAAAAATTTGATGTTGTCGCTTTGACAAACTTAAACGGTGACTACGCGAGTGATGCTCTTGCTGCTCAAGTTGGTGGTATCGGTATCTCACCAGGTGCTAACATCAACTATGTAACTGGTCATGCCATTTTTGAAGCAACACACGGAACAGCTCCTGATATTGCTGGAAAAGACATTGCTAATCCATGTTCTGTTCTTTTGTCTGGTTGTATGTTGTTTGATTATATCGGATGGACAGAAGTTGCCAGCTTGATTTCTCAAGCAATTGAAACAACTTTTGCCAAAGGTCAATTTACAGCAGATTTGGCGCAAGGAAAAGCCGCTTGCTCAACAAGTGAATTTGCAGCTAAACTCATTGAAAATATGTAAAAGCTAGCCTAGAACAAGTCTTGTTCTAGGTTTTTTGCTATAATGAGAATAGTTTGAAATTTAGAGGTTGACGTTTTATGGGCTATTCTATAACGGATATTATTTTTCTATTTTTTATTTATTCATTTATCGGTTGGCTATGGGAGACCATTTATTGCTCCATCCATGATAAAAAGTTTGCCTATCGTGGTTTTTTAGCTGGACCTTATTGTCCAGTTTATGGCTTTGCGGTGACGACGGTTTTAATCGGGACCAAACCATTTCAAGACAATCTACTAGGCCTTTTTATCAGCGGCATGCTCATTGCGACGATTTTTGAATTTCTGGCTGGCTGGTTTTTAGAGCATTTCTTTCATATGAAACTTTGGGATTATAGTAATTTATTCGGCAATGTTAAGGGTTGGATTGCTCCTGAAATTTCACTTTTTTGGGGAGTTAGTATTTTGATACTTGTTAAATTTGTCCAGCCGACGGTCATGGCTGTTATCAATCGTTTGAATGTCTGGTTTGCCCTAGCGATTGTTTCTATCATGACAGCAGATTTGATTTGGACAGTTATGGATACTGTGAAATTCCAACAAGCAGCTGCAACGGTTGAAAAATATGTTCGTTCTGAGCAAGAAAGATTACTTCGATCTGTTAAAGCGGAATTTGACGACTGGACTAAACAAAGAGAAGCCTTTAGTAAACGCTTGGAGAAATTTAGACTTCAGCTAAATGAGAATTTGAAAGTTAAGGGTGTTCAGCCATTTCGCTTTAACCAACGACGTATGTTGCGAAACTATAAAGATTTCAGTTTGACAACAGCACCATTCTTTAACGAGATTCGTAAACAAACAGCAGCCCTAAAAAAGAAAAAAGCTGAGAAAAAAGATTAAATCATAAATGGAAGCGAGTTCAACTTGTTTCTATTTATTTTTGAAAAAAACAGGTAATTTTACAGCTTGAAAGTGGCGTTTTTCCTTAATTTTTCAAAAAAGAAGGCGCATACAAGGTGTGTAACTATTGAAATAAAAAAGCGTTTATGCTATAATCATAGCTTGTAAGGGTTATCATAAGGTAATCCGAAAAAACACAAATAAAAGGAGAACCATAATATGGCTTCAAAAGATTTTCACATTGTTGCAGAAACAGGTATTCACGCACGTCCAGCTACTTTGCTTGTTCAAACAGCTAGCAAATTCGCTTCAGACATCACTCTTGACTACAAAGGTAAAGCAGTAAACCTTAAATCAATCATGGGTGTTATGAGTCTTGGTGTTGGTCAAGGTGCTGACGTAACTATCTCTGCTGAAGGTGCTGACGCTGATGACGCACTTGCAGCAATCGAAGAAACAATGACAAAAGAAGGATTGGCTTAAGAAAATGACAGAAATGCTTAAAGGAATTGCCGCATCTGATGGTGTTGCTGTTGCTAAAGCGTATCTACTCGTTCAACCTGATTTGTCATTTGAAACTGTTACAGTTGAAGATACAAGTGCAGAGGAAGCTCGCCTAGATGCCGCATTGAAAGCATCACAAGACGAGCTTTCTATTATACGTGAAAAAGCAGTAGAAACACTTGGCGAAGAAGCAGCTGCCGTATTTGACGCACATTTAATGGTTCTTGCTGACCCAGAAATGATCAGCCAAATTAAAGAAACTATTCGTGCAAAACAAACTAACGCAGAAGCAGGACTTAAAGAAGTGACTGACATGTTCATCACTATCTTTGAAGGAATGGAAGATAACCCATACATGCAAGAACGTGCCGCAGATATCCGCGACGTTGCTAAACGTGTATTGGCTCACCTTCTTGGTGCTAAACTTCCAAACCCTGCTACAATTGATGAAGAATCAATCGTTATTGCACACGATTTGACACCTTCTGATACTGCCCAATTGAACAAACAATTTGTTAAAGCCTTTGTTACAAACATTGGTGGACGTACAAGTCACTCAGCTATCATGGCTCGTACACTTGAAATTGCCGCTGTTCTTGGAACAAACGATATCACTAGCCGTGTTAAAGATGGCGATATCGTTGCTGTAAACGGTATCACTGGTGAAGTTATCATCAACCCAACAGATGAACAAGTTGCTGAATTTAAAGCTGCTGGTGAAGCATATGCTAAACAAAAAGCTGAATGGGCTCTTCTTAAAGATGCTAAAACAGTGACAGCAGATGGTAAACACTTCGAATTGGCAGCTAACATTGGTACACCTAAAGACGTTGAAGGTGTTAATGCTAATGGTGCAGAAGCAGTTGGTCTTTACCGTACAGAATTCTTGTACATGGATTCACAAGATTTCCCAACTGAAGATGAACAATATGAAGCATACAAGGCTGTTCTTGAAGGCATGAATGGTAAACCAGTTGTGGTTCGTACAATGGATATCGGTGGGGATAAAGAACTTCCTTACTTCGACCTTCCAAAAGAAATGAACCCATTCCTTGGATTCCGTGCACTTCGTATTTCTATTTCAGAAACAGGAAATGCAATGTTCCGTACACAAATCCGTGCACTTCTTCGTGCATCTGTACACGGACAACTTCGTATCATGTTCCCAATGGTTGCTCTTCTTAAAGAATTCCGTGCTGCTAAAGCAATCTTTGATGAAGAAAAAGCAAACCTTAAAGCTGAAGGTGTTGCCGTTTCAGATGATATCCAAGTTGGTATCATGATTGAAATTCCAGCTGCAGCTATGCTTGCTGACCAATTTGCGAAAGAAGTTGACTTCTTCTCAATCGGAACAAACGACCTTATCCAATACACAATGGCTGCTGACCGTATGAACGAACAAGTTTCATACCTTTACCAACCATACAACCCATCAATCCTTCGTTTGATCAACAACGTTATCAAAGCAGCTCACGCTGAAGGTAAATGGGCTGGTATGTGTGGTGAAATGGCCGGTGACCAAAAAGCTGTTCCACTTCTTGTCGGAATGGGACTTGACGAGTTCTCTATGTCAGCTACATCAATTCTTCGTACACGTAGCTTGATGAAGAAACTTGACACTGCTAAAATGCAAGAATACGCTAACCGCGCTCTTACAGAATGCTCAACAATGGAAGAAGTTCTTGAGCTTAGCAAAGAATATGTTAATGTTGACTAATTAACATGAGAAAGCTTTTAACGTAATGTTAAAAGCTTTTTTTGATGTTAAAAATCTGCAAATCATGTCGAATTGATTTTGTAAAGCCAATCTTTTTCTAATGGAAAAATATACAATTATCGAACAAAACAAAACATTGTTTTAATTTAAAAAATTCTATAAATTCTGCCAATACCACTAAACATAGTTGGTAGAATGGATTCTTTTAGAATTCATAAACATTAATTATAAGTTTTATAATTATAACTATTTGACACTGCAAAGTTTTTGTCTAAATTTTCAGAATTTTTTCGTGTTAAAATATTGAAAAAAGCTAAAAAAGTGATAAAATGGAGTTATCACATTTAAAAGGAGATATCGCTTGACTAAACAATATAAAAATTACGTCAACGGTGAGTGGAAACTTTCTAAAGAAGAAATTAAAATTTACGCTCCCGCAACTGGTGAAGAACTTGGTTCTGTTCCTGCAATGAGCCAAGAAGAAGTAGACTACGTCTATGCATCAGCCAAAGCTGCTCAAAAAGCATGGCGTGCTCTTTCATACGTTGAACGTGCTGAATACCTTCACAAAGCAGCAGATATTTTGATGCGTGACGCTGAAAAAATCGGTGCTGTTCTTTCTAAAGAAATCGCTAAAGGTTACAAATCAGCTGTTGGTGAAGTTATTCGTACTGCTGAAATCATTAACTATGCCGCTGAAGAAGGCGTTCGCCTTGAAGGTGAAGTTCTTGAAGGTGGTAGCTTTGATCCAGCAAGCAAGAAAAAAATCGCTATCGTTCGTCGCGAACCAGTAGGTTTGGTGCTTGCTATTTCACCATTTAACTACCCAATCAACCTTGCAGGTTCTAAGATTGCTCCTGCCCTTATTTCAGGGAACGTTGTTGCCCTTAAACCACCTACGCAAGGTTCTATCTCAGGTCTTCTTTTGGCTGAAGCATTTGCTGAAGCTGGACTTCCTGCAGGTGTCTTCAATACAATTACAGGACGTGGTTCAGTTATCGGTGACTACATTGTAGAACACGAAGCTGTTAACTACATCAACTTTACAGGTTCAACACCAGTTGGTGAACACATTGGTCACTTGGCTGGTATGCGTCCAATTATGCTTGAACTTGGTGGTAAAGACTCAGCTATCATTCTTGAAGATGCTGATCTTGACTTGGCTGCTAAAAATATCGTTGCTGGTGCTTATGGATACTCAGGTCAACGTTGTACAGCCGTAAAACGTGTTCTTGTTATGGATAGCATTGCTGACAAATTGGTTGAAAAAGTTTCTGCCCTTGTAAACAACTTGACTGTTGGTATGCCAGAAGACAATGCTGACATCACACCACTTATCGATACAAAAGCTGCTGACTATGTTGAAGGTCTTATCAAAGACGCTCAAGAAAAAGGTGCAAAAGAAGTTATCTCATTCAAGCGTGAAGGTAACCTCATCAGCCCAGTCTTGTTTGATAACGTTACAACTGACATGCGCTTGGCTTGGGAAGAACCATTTGGTCCAGTCCTTCCATTTATCCGTGTGAACTCAGTTGAAGAAGCTATCGAAATCTCAAACAAATCTGAATACGGTCTTCAAGCTTCTGTATTTACAAATAACTTCCCATTGGCATTCAAGATTGCTGAACAACTTGAAGTGGGTACTGTTCACATTAACAACAAAACACAACGTGGTACAGATAACTTCCCATTCCTTGGTGCTAAGAAATCTGGTGCTGGAGTACAAGGTGTGAAATACTCTATCGAAGCTATGACAACTGTCAAATCTACTGTATTTGATATTGCCAAATAATAAATTGAAAGGTTAGAACATTGTTCTAGCCTTTTTGTTTTTTTCTGAAATAGACGTAAGTAGGCTTGTGCTTTTTTTGAAAATTTTTAGAAATTGTTTCTTTTTTCTAATATTTTTACACTTTTAATTATGAAAACGCATACTTTTTTGGTAGAATTAAATTAACCATACAATAGGAGGTAGAAAATGGTAACACGTAATCAATTTTCAACTTTAGAAATGCGCAAATCAAGTCCGTATTTTTCTGCATTAAAAACTATTGTCGAAACAGCATTTTATGAAAATCAGGTTCACCCGATTAAAACCTTGGAAGAAGCTTATCAGTTGGCTTCGAATGCTGCAGGTACAGTGATTTTGGATATGCCTGTCATTCATACTAAGGAATTGGGTCTGCCATCCTACGCTCGTGTATTGTTGACAAATTCAGGGGCAGTGGTTGGACGAACGGCTAAAGCCCGTCGAATTTTTGGGCAAGACGAAGAGGAAGATGAGCGTTTGTTATCCATTGTCAGAAGTGCTGTCTATCAAGCACATCGCCGTCAGTTTTACAAAGCTGATGCTATTGTTGGGTTAGATGAAAAATTCATGGTACGCGCCCATTTGATGGTGCCAGAAGAAGAAGTCAATAATCTCTATTCATGGTTATTGAATTTTCAAATTCTAGATGAAGAATTCAAAAATCGCTTGAAAGTTTCTAAGGTCTACAATGAAGATGATATTTTTGTCTTCTTTAATCCGAGATGGTCTCATCCAGACTACCCAGATGGTCTAGTTTATTTTGATACTAATCACAACTGCGTGGCTATTTTAGGGCTCAATTATTTTGGTGAATTGAAGAAAGCTACTTTGACTCTTGCTTGGGGAACAGCTGCACGTAATGGTTATGTATCATGCCATGGTGGTTTGAAAATTTTCCAAGGAAAAGAAGGTCAAAAAGATTATGTTGCTTCATTCTTTGGCTTGTCAGGTTCAGGAAAATCAACTTTGACTCACGCTAAACACAATGGAAAATATGATATCAAAGTTTTGCACGACGATGCCTTCGTCATTTCCGAAAAAGATGGCTCATCAATTGCCCTAGAACCATCATATTTTGATAAGACAAATGATTACCCAACAGGACACCCTGAACAAGATTTCTTTGTAACAGTTCAAAACTGTGGGGTGACTTTGGATGAAAATGGTCGTAAGAAATTGATGACAGAAGATATCCGAAATGGTAACGGTCGAACGGTTAAGTCTCGTTTTGCCACACCAAATCGTGTTGACCATATTGAAGAGCCGATTAATGCTATCTTCTGGATTATGAAAGACGATTCTCTACCTCCATTGATTAAGGTTAATGACCCTCTTATGGCGGCAACGATGGGATGTACGTTGATGACTAAGCGTTCAAGTGCTGAAAACATTGAAGGAAATAAACAAACACTTGTCATCGAACCATTCGCCAACCCATTTAGGGTTTATCCGCTCGTTGAAGATTATCAAAAATTCCGTTCACTATTTGAAGGAGATGTGGATTGCTACATCATCAACACAGGTACTTACATGGGACAAAGTATTCCAAAAGAAGTTTCTTTAGGTATCATTGAAAAGTTAGTTGATGGCGATGCAGAGTTTAAAGATTTCGGACCAATTGAAGGCTTCCAATATTTGGATTTAGCAGAATACCCTGTTCATCATTTTGACAGTAAGTACAAACAACTCATCCGTTCACGTATGCAGTTCCGTTTGAATTATTTGCTTTCTTTCAACCAAAATAATCCAAAACTCGCTTTGCCAGTAGAAGCTATTTCACGTTTGGAAAAAGTGATTAATAATTTGAAATAGGACAATCAAAATCACGAAAAAGGTTGGCATTATATTTTAGGAACATAAAAAACGAGGCTGAACATTTTGTCCTAGCCTCGTTTTGCTTTGCTTTATTTTAAATGTAATTCTTGATTTTTAAGATAAACTTCTGAAACAGGTGCGTATTTTTTGAGTTTTTTCAATTCTTCTTTGTGAGTAATGAAAGTGATAACGACACCTGATTTTCCCATACGTCCTGTTCGGCCAGCACGGTGTGTGTAAGTTTCTTTGTCACGTGCAAGATCAAAGTTGATGACGTATTCGAGGTTTTCAATGTCGATTCCGCGTGCTACTAAGTCAGTGGCAAGTAAAAGTGAAAGCTCATGGTTCTTGAATTTTTCAAGAATGACTTTACGGAATTTAACGTTAATGTCAGAAGCAAGAGAAACAGCTTGAACATTATTGAACTGTAGACGTTCTTCGGCAGCACCTAGGTCAGACAAGCTGTTGAAGAAGACCAAGCCACGAAATTCTGGGATATTTGAGAATTTGCGAAGTAAGTCAAGACGATCACGTTTGTCAACAGAGATGTAGTAGTGAGCGATTTGATCAAGTTTTTGATCAGAAAGGTCAATTGTCAAAGTGTTTTCTGCAAGAACTTCAGGGTCGACTTTGTCAGTTGCGCTCATGTAAATCATTTGGTGGTCACGTGGCACACGATGAATGATGTTTTCAACAAAGTGATATTGTGAATCGCTAAGCAATTCGTCAAATTCGTCTAAGATGATTGTGTCAACATTCATCATTTTGATTTTTTTATGTTTAACGAGTTCAAAGACACGACCAGGTGTTCCGACAAGAATTTCAGGACCTTTTTTCAAACGTTCAATTTGACGTTTTTGGCTTGAACCAGAAATAAAGAGTTGTGTAGAAAGGTTTAATGGCTCAGCCCATGTTTTTGTAACTTCAAAAATTTGCCCAGCCAACTCGGTGTTTGGAGCTAAGATAAGCAATTGCTGAGATTTTTTAGGTTTTAATTTTAGGAGTGCTGGAAAGAGATAAGCTAGGGTTTTACCAGTACCAGTCGGGCTAATACCGAGTAAGTTATCTCCTTGTGAAATAGGTTCAAATACCTGTTTTTGAATGTCTGTTAGCTCAGAAAAGCCAAGTGTTTTTAGCTGTTCTTGCCAAACTTGTGGAAATTGTGAAATCATAGGTTTCCTTTTCTATTCTATCTAGTCTTTACTTCATTATAACATAGAAAAAGCTAACTTTTTTTATTTAAAGGGCAAGTAAGGGATTTCAATGTTTGAAAATTTTAAAAAAAGTAGTAGAATAGATAGGAAATATTTTTTATTTGGAGTAATAAATGCGTAAAAAACCTATTATTATTGGTGTGACTGGTGGTTCTGGAGGTGGAAAAACCAGTGTTTCTAAAGCAATTTTGGCTAACTTCCAAGACCAAAAAATTGCAATGATTCAACACGATTCTTACTACAAAGATCAAAGCCACTTGACTTTTGAAGAACGTGTTTCAACTAACTATGACCACCCACTTGCTTTTGATACTGATTTGATGATTGAACACATCAATGAATTGATTGCAGGTCGCCCAGTAGATATTCCAATTTACGACTACACACTACACACTCGTAGTGAAAAAACATATCGTCAAGAACCTCAAGATGTTATCATCGTTGAAGGTATCTTGGTTCTTGAAGACAAACGTCTTCGTGATTTGATGGATATCAAACTTTTTGTTGATACTGATGACGATATCCGTATCATCCGTCGTATCAAACGTGATATGGAAGAACGTGGACGTAGCCTTGATAGTGTTATTGAACAATACACTTCAGTGGTTAAACCGATGTTCCACCAATTTATCGAACCAACAAAACGTTATGCTGACATCATCATCCCAGAAGGTGCTTCAAACGTTGTCGCAATTGACCTTATCAACACTAAAATTGCTGCAATTTTGAAAGAAAATGAAGAATAAGTGAAGGGCTGGAAAATCCAGCTCTTTTTACTTTTGGTAGTTATTTTCAGAAAATTTATTTAATTTAGATAATTCTGTTGACTTTTACCTTAGAAAGGGGTATTATGTTAAAAAACGAAAAACATCGAAGGGAAATAAGTCAATGACATTCGCAACAATGACAGTCTTGCTATTGCGTAATGAGGGCTAGTGCAGCATAAGCATTAGTCCTGTTTGGCTTACCAAGCGGGATAAAAACATCTCGCTTGACCGTGAGATGTTTTTATTTTTATCTTAATGTTTTTGCTAGAATTAGAAAGAGGTTACTATGCGTAAAGTTGAATTTCTTGATACCACTCTTCGTGATGGCGAACAAACGCCAGGGGTGAATTTTTCAGTTAAAGAAAAAGTTGCAATTGCTAAGCAACTTGAAAAATGGGGCATTGCATCAATTGAGGCTGGATTCCCAGCTGCCAGCCCAGATTCTTTTGAAGCTGTTCGCCAAATTGCTGCCGCTATGACAACTACAGCTGTATCAGGTTTGGCACGTTCAGTCAAAGCTGATATCGATGCGTGTTATGAAGCTTTGAAAGATGCTAAATACCCACAATGTCATGTCTTCATTGCGACAAGTCCAATTCACCGTGAATACAAACTGAAAAAGACAAAAGAAGAAATTCTTGATATTATCAAAGAACATGTAACTTATGCGCGTAGTAAATTTGATGTGGTAGAATTTTCTCCAGAAGATGCTACTAGAACAGAGCTTGATTATCTTCTTCAAGTGGTTCAAACAGCGGTAGATGCTGGCGCGACTTACATTAATATTCCTGATACTGTTGGGTTTACAACGCCTGAAGAGTTTGGTCATATTTTCAAATACCTTATTGAAAATGTAACATCTGACCGTGAAATTATCTTTAGTCCGCACTGTCACGATGACCTTGGGATGGCAACAGCTAACACACTTGCTGCTATTAAAAATGGTGCAGGACGTATTGAAGGTACTGTCAATGGTATCGGTGAACGTGCAGGTAACGTTGCCCTTGAAGAAGTTGCAGTGGCTCTTAATATCCGTGAAGATTACTATCAAGCAACGTCAGATATTGTTCTTAACGAAACGGTCAATACCTCAGAATTGATTTCTCGTTTCTCAGGTATTCCAATTCCTAAAAATAAAGCAGTTGTTGGTGGAAATGCCTTCTCACACGAATCAGGGATTCACCAAGATGGTGTGCTTAAAAATCCACTTACTTATGAAATCATTACACCAGAGCTTGTTGGGGTTAAGCATAACTCACTTCCTCTTGGAAAACTTTCAGGTCGACATGCCTTTGTTGAAAAATTAAAAGAACTTGAAATTGCGTTTGAAGAGGCTGAAATTAAACCACTCTTTGGTAAATTCAAGAAATTGGCTGATAAGAAAACAGAAATTACAGATGCTGATATTCGTGCTTTGGTTGCTGGAACAGAAATCGAAAATCCAGAAGGCTTCCATTTTGGTGATTTGAAATTGACGTCTAATCCAGACGAAACGGTTACTGCTGAAGTGACAATGATTAATGCTGAGGATGAAGAAGTCGATGTAACAGCAGATGGTAAAGGTTCTGTTGAAGCTGTCTACAATGCCGTTGATAAATTCTTCAACCAAAAAGTTCGTCTGCTTAGCTACACTATGGATGCTGTGACAGATGGTATCGATTCTCAAGCGCGCGTATCCGTTTCAGTCGAAAATGATGATACAGGTACTATTTTTAACGCCTCAGGTATTGATTTCGATGTTCTGAAAGCTGGTGCCATTGCTTATGTGAATGCTAATGCTTTGGTTCAAAAGGAAAATGCGGGAGAAATTGGCAAGGCTGTTTCATTCCGTGATGTGCCAACAAATGATTAAGAAAGGATAGAGCAAGAAAGTAGTTTGTTTTCTTGCGAGTGATACAAGGATGACTAAAAAAATTGTGACATTGGCTGGTGATGGTATCGGGCCAGAAATCATGGCAGCAGGGCTTGAAGTTCTTGAAGCTGTTGCAGATAAGATTGGGTTTGATTATGATATCGATGCTAAACCTTTTGGTGGTGCAGGGATTGACGCTTGTGGTCATCCCCTACCAAAAGATACATTGGATGCTGCCAAAGCTGCGGATGCTATTTTGCTTGCTGCTATTGGTGGACCAAAATACGATAATGCAACAGTTCGACCAGAGCAAGGCTTACTAGCTATTCGTAAAGAATTGAATCTTTTTGCTAATATTCGTCCTGTTCGCATTTTTGATGCTCTCAAACACTTGTCACCATTAAAACCTGAACGCATTGAAGGGGTTGATTTTGTTGTGGTTCGTGAATTGACAGGTGGAATTTATTTTGGCGAACACAAATTAGGAGATGAAGCTGCGCGTGATATCAACGACTACTCTGCTCAAGAAATCCGCCGCATCATTCGTAAAGCATTTGAATTGGCACAAGTTCGTGGCAAAAAAGTGACTAGCATTGACAAACAAAATGTTTTGGCAACTTCAAAATTATGGCGAAAAGTGGCTGAAGAAGTGGCCTTGGAATTCCCAGATGTGACTTTGGAACACCAATTGGTGGATAGCGCAGCCATGATTATGATTACTAATCCATCACGTTTTGATGTTGTGGTCACTGAAAATCTATTTGGTGATATTTTATCTGATGAATCAAGCGTGCTTCCAGGAACTCTTGGTGTAATGCCTTCAGCTAGCCATTCAGAAAATGGGCCAAGTCTTTATGAACCAATTCATGGCTCAGCACCAGATATTGCGGGCAAAGGGATTGCAAATCCAGTCAGCATGATTTTGTCAGTTGCGATGATGCTTCGTGAAAGCTTCGGTGAGCTTGCTGGGGCAGAGATGATTGAGGAAGCTGTCGACAAGACCTTTAACCAAGGTATCCTAACGCGTGACCTAGGTGGTCAAGCGACAACGACAGAGATGACGGAAGCCATTATTGCAAATCTATGAGTTTAAAAGATTATACAGTCCTTGTTTTCATGTTGTGGAATGCCTTTGTGTTTATCACTTATGGGATTGATAAGCAAAAAGCAAAGTCAGGCCATTGGCGAATTCCTGAAAAGACTTTGTTGTGGGAAAGTCTTCTGCTTGGTGGTCTAGGAGCTTTTCTTGGCGGCAAGCTTTTTCATCATAAAACTTTAAAGTGGTATTTTAAAGCATCTTGGTATTTAGGAATTATCGTTGACATTGCTTTTGTATACTGGCTTTTAGCTGTTTGGCACTAATCTTAGGGAAAATGAGAATAAAGACAGTGGAGGAAAATATGAGCGGAAAATCGATTTTTGATAAGCTTTGGGAACGCCATGTGATTACAGGCGAAGAAGGCGAACCACAGCTTATGTATGTTGACCAGCATTATATTCATGAAGTAACAAGTCCGCAGGCCTTTCAAGGTCTTAGAGATGCTGGGCGTAAAGTACGTCGTCCAGAATTGACGTTCGGAACAACTGACCATAATGTTCCAACGGTTGATATTTTTAACATTCGTGATTTGATTTCAAAAAATCAAATTGATACTCTTGCTAGAAATGTTGAAGAATTTGGTATTGATGCAGCAACGCACGGTACGGAACGTCAAGGGATTGTTCATATGGTCGGTCCAGAAACAGGACGCAGTCAACCAGGTAAATTTATTGTCTGCGGGGACAGCCATACGGCAACACATGGCGCTTTTGGAGCCATTGCTTTTGGTATTGGGACATCAGAAGTGGAGCACGTATTTGCGACCCAATGTATCTGGCAAGTGAAACCGAAAAAAATGAAGGTTGAATTTGTCGGAAAACCACAAAAAGGGGTTTATTCAAAAGACTTTATTTTGGCTTTGATTGCAAAATACGGTGTTGATGCTGGTGTGGGGTATGCTGTTGAATATTGTGGCGAAGCTATTGATGCCCTTTCAATGGATGAACGCATGACGATTGCTAATATGTCAATCGAATTTGGTGCCAAAATGGGCTTGATGAACCCAGATCAAAAGACCTTTGATTATGTGAAGGGGCGCGAAGCTGCGCCAAAAGGTGAGAAATTCGAAGAAGCAGTTGAAGATTGGAAAACATTGGTTTCTGACCCTGATGCCGAGTATGACAAGGTGATTACAATTGATGTTTCTGAGTTGGCACCTATGGTGACTTGGGGAACAAACCCTGAAATGGGTGTTGAATTTGGTCAACCATTCCCAGAAATCAAAGACATGAATGACGAACGTGCATATCACTACATGGATATGAAACCAGGTGAGAAAGCAGAAGACATTGACCTTGGTTATGTCTTTATCGGTTCTTGTACCAATGCTCGTCTTTCAGACCTTCAATTAGCAGCTAAGATTGTCAAAGGAAAACACATTTCACCCAAATTGACAGCTATCGTTGTTCCAGGTTCTCGTCCTGTTAAGAAAGAAGCAGAGCGCCTTGGACTTGATAAGATTTTCTTAGATGCTGGTTTTGAATGGCGCGAACCAGGATGTTCGATGTGTCTTGGGATGAACCCAGACCATGTGCCAGAAGGTGTACACTGTGCCTCAACAAGTAACCGTAACTTTGAAGGACGCCAAGGATTTGGAGCTCGCACACATCTTTGTAGTCCTGCAATGGCAGCAGCGGCAGCAATTGCTGGTAAATTTGTAGATGTTCGTCAACTATCAGAAGTAGAATAAAGGAGAGAGACCATGGAAAAATTTACCATCTATACAGGGAAGTCTGTCCCTTTGATGAATGATAATATTGACACTGACCAACTGATTCCAAAGCAATTTTTAAAAGCTGTTGATAAAAAAGGTTTCGGGAAAAATCTTCTTTTTGAATGGCGCTACCTTAATGATAATTACGATGAAAATCCTGACTTTATCTTTAATCAGCCTGAATATCGTGATGCGACGATTTTAATTTCTGGAGATAATTTTGGATCAGGGTCATCGCGTGAACACGCTGCCTGGGCACTTGAAGATTATGGTTTTCGTTGTGTGATTGCAGGGTCATTTTCAGACATTCATTACAATAATGAATTAAAAAATGGAATGCTTCCTATTGTTCAACCTTTGGAAGTGCGTCAAAAATTAGCTGCGCTACCAGCAGGAGAAGAAATTACCATTGATTTGCCAAACCAAGTCATCAAATCATCAGCTGGCGATTTTCCGTTTGATATCGATAGTGAGTGGAAACGTAAGCTTGTTCTTGGGCTTGATGATATCGGCATTACTCTTCAGTATGAAGAATTGATTTCAGCCTACGAAAAAAATCGTCCAAGTTATTGGCAATAAAGTATTAAGCAGTAGGCAACCAAACTAAGCAGTCATTTTAATATAAACTGAGTTGAGATGCCATTGTCTCAGCTCTTTTTTACGTCAAATTCACCAAAATATCATTTTTTCAAAGTATGACGAAGTAGGCTTTTTTTGATATAATTAAGCTTATGGAAAATACTAAGAAAATTGAGAATTATGAAATCATGTTAGCGCAAGCAAATGCTTTGTTTGCTAACGAAAAAAACTTGTTGTCTAACCTTTCAAATGCAAGTGCGCTCTTGAAGATGACTTTGCCAAATTCTGTTTTTACTGGCTTTTACCTTTTCAATGGTGAAGAGTTGCTTCTTGGACCATTCCAAGGTGGGGTATCTTGCGTACACATTAAACTTGGTAAAGGTGTTTGTGGAGAATCAGCAGCTAAACGCGAAACAATGATTGTCGCAGATGTGACAAAACATGCCAACTACATTGCTTGTGATTCTGCTGCCATGAGTGAAATCGTTGTTCCAATGGTCAAAGATGACAAACTTGTTGGTGTTTTAGATTTGGATTCACGGTTGACAGATGATTATGATGCTGTTGACCAAGAGTATCTTGAAAAATTTGCAGCTATTCTTGTCGAAAAATCATATTGGAATCTAGATATGTTTGGAGTTGAAAAATAATGTATCAAGCCCTCTATCGAAAATACCGTAGCCAAACCTTTGAAGAAATGGTTGGGCAAACGGTTATTTCAACGACTTTAAAACAAGCAGTTTCTTCTGGTAAAATCAGCCATGCTTACTTGTTTTCAGGTCCACGAGGAACTGGTAAAACCAGTGCCGCCAAAATTTTTGCAAAGGCTATGAACTGTCCTCACCAAGTCAATGGTGAGCCATGTAATCAGTGTGATATTTGTCGTGATATTACAAATGGTAGTCTTGAAGATGTCATTGAGATTGACGCGGCGTCTAATAATGGGGTTGATGAAATTCGTGAAATTCGTGATAAGTCAACCTACGCACCAAGCCGTGCCACTTATAAGGTTTACATCATCGATGAAGTTCACATGCTTTCAACTGGGGCGTTTAATGCGCTTCTGAAAACCTTAGAGGAACCAACAGAAAATGTTGTTTTCATCTTAGCGACTACTGAACTTCATAAAATTCCTGCGACAATTTTGTCACGTGTTCAACGTTTTGAATTTAAAGCGATTAAGTTAGCGGCTATTCGTGACCATTTGGCTAACATTCTTGACAAAGAAGGTATTACGTATGAAGAAGATGCTTTGACCCTGATTGCGCGCTGTGCAGAAGGTGGAATGCGTGATGCTTTGTCTATTCTTGACCAAGCGCTAAGTCTTACAAGTGATAATTATGTTTCACTTAGCATTGCTGAAGAAATCACAGGAAGCATTTCAATGACGGCTTTGGATGATTTTGTGGCAAATGTTTTAGCCAATCAAACTAGCCAAGCTTTGACAAATCTTGAAACAATTTTCGATAGTGGCAAGAGCATGAGTCGTTTTGCGACAGATTTATTGAACTATCTTCGTGATTTATTAGTGGTTCAAAGTGGTGGTGAAAATACCCACACGAGTCAAGTTTTCCAAGAGAATTTGACTAATGTTCAACAAGAGCGTATTTTTGCAATGATTGACTTGGTGACCAAAGCTTTACCTGAAATCAAAAATGGTGTTCAGCCTAAGATTTACGCCGAAATGTTAACCATTCAGTTATCAGAATCAGGGAAACAAACTGCTCTAGCTCAGGTACCAGAAGGCTTGTCAGATGAGTTAGCTAGACTACAGTCAGAAATCAAAGACTTGAAAAATCAACTAGCTAATCTGGACAGCTCTGCGATTTCACAGAAATCAAACAAACGTCCAAAAGCAAATTCTAGCTATCGCTACAAGGTTGACCGTGTCAAGATTTTAACCATCATGGAAGAAACAATTGTTGATAGTCAGAAATCAAGAGAATATCTTGAAGCTCTTAAAGGCGCTTGGAATGAAATTTTGGATAGCATTTCAGCTCAAGACCGCGCACTTTTGCTTGGTTCTGAACCAGTTCTTGCAAATAGCGAAAATGCCATTTTAGCTTTTGATGCAGCCTTTAATGCTGAGCAAGCCATGAAACGAACAGACCTTAATGACATGTTTGGTAATATCATGAGTAAAGCTGCTGGTTTCTCACCAAATATTTTGGCAGTGCCACGAAAAGACTTTAACAGCATTCGAGCTGAATTTGCTCAAAATCTAAAAAAGAAAAAACAACCCCCAGTAGAGGAAGAAGTCAAAGATGACTCTTTCATCCCAGAAGGCTTTGATTTTCTAGCAGATAAAATTAACAAAGTAGAAGATTAAAAGGAAGTTTCGATTGAAACTTCCTTTTAACGTGAAAACATATCAGTGAAAACTGCTAAAAGCGGTTATCTATGCTATAATAAACGTATGACTATAAAACGTTTTATTTTAATGGCACTCATGTGCGCCTTTGAAACCTACTTTTTTAATGAATGTTTATTTAATGGTGATTATTTCTTTGCTTTCTTTTGGGGGTTATTTTTGCTACGTGACCTTCAACGTGCCTACACGGTTGATAAGGTCTTGCAAACTTTGACATCAACTACCAAGAAGAAAGACTGATTTCGCCGCTACGAAGCAATTTTTCTTGACCATTGTCAAGTTTGACAATCAGGTGCCCTTGATTGGTAATGTCTTGGGCAATTCCTGAGTATAGACAATCATTTTCTGTAAAAGTCACTTGTTTATCTAAGACAAGTGATTTTTCTTTGTAAACTTTTACCAAATCTTTTTCTGGAATAGTGAAGAAGAGTTTCCAAATTTCGGTGATGAGTTGGTTGCGCGTGATACTTGGTTGCCAAGAAAAAAGTGAGCCAGCTTTTTCGGAAATGTCATCTGGAAAATCCGTAACGTTAAAATTAATGCCAACGCCGATAATGACATCGGTAATCAAGCCTGTTTCAACCGATGAGATAGCTTCGGTTAAAATGCCAGCGATTTTTTTACCATTGTAATAGATGTCATTGACCCATTTGATGTCTGTTTCGATGCCAGTTAGTCGCGAAATGGCTTTAACAACGCTTGAGGCTACCATGAGTGTATAAGGTTTTACTTCTTCAAAAGGAACATTTGGTTTAAGGTGAAGTGACATATAAATGCCACCTTGTTTTGAGGCAAAAAATTGTCTACCAAAGCGTCCTTTGGCTTGCTCTTGACTTGGAGCTAAGTAGAGGTGCGCTTCTTTATCTTCATCTAAATGATTTTTAGCATCTAATTGAGTTGATTGGCTTTTTTCGTTGAGACTAACGGCTATCTTTAAATCTTTAGAAATGATTTCCGGAAGTAGCAAGTCACCTGAGAGAATTTTATAGCCACGTTTTTTAACAGAATCAATCTGAACGCCTTTTTCTTCTAAAGTTTTGATGGCTTTCCAAATAGCGGTTCTAGAGAGTTCAAACTCACTTGCTAACGTTTCTCCGCTAATATAATCATTTTGGTTTTGTAAATAATGATAAATTTTTTCGTAGGTTTTCATACCAATAGTATAATATATTTTTTCTAAATATTCTTAATGAAAAATGAATTTGTTACGAAATGGTAAGAATTTTTCTATAGGCAATTTGGGTAAAACGTGGTACAATATTCTAGTTAATGAGTCCCGATAAGACAATCTGGCGGTTTAATAACGTGTTATTCTTCGTTAGCTCATCTTGATATACTTCAGTATTATCTGCGATTTCGCTGCCTTGACTAACCCGCCATTAACCGTGCCATAATACAGATTGGTACTTTGTAACTCTCTTTGTTTTATGGTGAGTAAACTCACTCATAAAACAACGGAAAATCCTATGGGATTTTTCCTAAGAGACTTACTAGGCAAAAAGCATCATTGTTATCGAATGCTGCTTTTTACCGTCGTAACTTGAAAGGTAAGTTGATTTTGGAAGAAACCATGGAATTTTTAACAAGTGCTTTTTATGGTAACGTATTAAGCAATTTTTAAAATTTTTAAGGGGGGACATTTTTATGTCAGAACGTAAACTTTTCACGTCTGAATCAGTTTCTGAGGGGCATCCAGATAAGATTGCAGACCAAATTTCAGATGCTATTTTAGATGCTGTGTTGGAACAAGATCCTGATGCACACGTTGCAGCGGAAACAGCTGTATACACTGGATCAGTCCATGTTTTTGGAGAAATTTCAACAACAGCTTATGTTGATATTAACCGTATTGTTCGCGATACTATCGCAGAAATCGGTTATACAAATGCTGAGTACGGCTTTGCTGCTGAATCAGTTGGGGTTCATCCATCATTGGTTGAACAATCACCTGATATCGCACAAGGGGTTAACGAAGCATTAGAGGTTCGTGGAAATGCTGATCAAGATCCACTTGATTTGATTGGTGCTGGTGACCAAGGTTTGATGTTTGGTTTTGCTGTTGATGAAACACCAGAATTGATGCCATTACCAATTTCACTTTCTCATAAATTGGTTAAAAAATTGGCAGATTTGCGTAAATCAGGCGAAATTTCATACCTTCGTCCAGATGCGAAATCACAAGTCACAGTTGAATATGATGAAAACGACAACCCAGTTCGTGTCGATACTGTCGTTATCTCAACTCAACATGACCCAGAAGCAACCAACGAACAAATTCACAATGACGTGATTGAAAAAGTCATCAAAGCTGTTATTCCAGCTAAATACCTTGATGACAAGACTAAATTCTTCATCAATCCAACTGGTCGTTTTGTAATTGGAGGTCCTCAAGGGGATTCTGGTTTGACTGGTCGTAAGATTATCGTTGATACTTACGGTGGTTATGCACGTCACGGTGGTGGTGCTTTCTCTGGTAAAGACGCTACAAAAGTTGACCGTTCTGCATCATACGCTGCACGTTACATCGCTAAAAATATTGTTGCTGCTGGTTTTGCAAGCAAAGCAGAAGTGCAATTAGCTTACGCTATCGGTGTGGCACACCCAGTTTCAGTTCGTGTTGATACATTTGGTACTAACACAGTTGCTGAAAGCAAATTGGAAGCTGCTGTTCGTGAAGTCTTTGACCTTCGTCCAGCAGGTATCATTAAGATGCTTGATTTGAAACGTCCAATCTACCGTCAAACAGCTGCTTACGGACACATGGGACGTACTGATATCGATCTTCCATGGGAAAAACTTGATAAAGTCGATGCTTTGAAAGAAGCCGTAAAATAAACAAAGATTCGCTGCACATTAGTGCGGCGTTTTTTTATCCTAGAATTTTTGTTTCAAAAATATGGGGAAAATTTTGAGCCCTTTTGATAGACTATAAATAGGAGGTGAGGGTAATGATTTCACGATTTAATCAAACGATGACCTACCTTGAAAGTGTATTAACGACCGAAATTGACAAGCAAAAAGTTCAACACTTATCAGGCTATTCATACGCTATGTTTTCACGTTTATTTTCCATTTTAGCAGATATGACCTTATCGGAGTACCTGCGTAATCGTAGATTGTCAGAAGCGGTTAATGATTTGAAGGAGTCGTCTGATAAAATTATTGATATCGCTCTTAAATACGGCTATGATTCTGCGGATAGTTTTAGCGCTGCTTTTAAAAAATTCCACGGTTCAACGCCAACTGAAGTTCGTAAGGGGATGCCCTACAAAGTATTTCCAAAAGTTTACTTATCATTAACGATAAGTGGAGGTAAGTCTATGAATATTACGATTGAAAAGAAAGCGGCTTTTGCGGTTGCTGGTGTTTTAGCATCGCAGATTGAAAGCAAAGATTGCCCAGGTGTTTGGGATAAACTTTATGCAAATCGGCATTGTGATACTTTAAAAAAATTAGGAAGTGGTCAAACTTTTGGTGTCTGTTCAGAACTTTCATTGGGTTCGGGGATTAATTATTTGGCAGGCTATGATACTAGAGATATAAAGAAAGCACAAGAGTTAGGGTTTACTGTGTTAGAAGTTCCTGAAGCACAATATGCTATCGTGCCAGTTAGAGGTAATGTTCCTGATTCTATTCATGAAGCATGGAAATATGTTCTTGAGGTTTTCTTCCCAGAAAATGGGTATCGACACTCAGGAACTCCAGATTTTGAAGTTTATGCAGCTGGTGATATCCATGCTGATGATTACGAAATGGCTTTATGGATACCAATTGTTAAAGAGGAGACCAAATAGCTGACTAATATTTTTAATAAAGTCCATCAGTTTGTTACACTTGCCATAAAATAGACATTTGAAACGGGTTTTGAGCTTGATTTTAAAGGCTTTTGACTAAAAAAGTTTGAAAAATAAAAGTAATAGTTTCTGCTTATAATATTAAAACACGAAAAAATATGACAAAATCTTAACAAAGTGTCAAAATATTCACCATAATCAGTTTGTCAAATGTCATAATCTATGATAAAATGAAAAGGTTGAATTCTAGCAGAAAGTTTTGAATGTATGCGTAAAATTGTTATTAATGGTGGCAAACCTTTAAAGGGAGAGGTTGCTATTTCAGGTGCTAAGAATAGTGTTGTGGCTTTGATTCCAGCAGCTATTCTATCTGATGATATTGTTATTTTGGATGGAGTTCCTGCCATTTCCGATGTTGATAGTTTGATTGAGATTATGGAAGTGATGGGAGCTAAGATTAAGCGAGAAGGCGAAACGCTTGAAATCGATCCACGTGGTGTTAAAAATCAACCAATGCCATATGGAAAAATCAATAGCTTGCGTGCTTCTTATTATTTCTATGGTAGTTTACTTAGCCGATTTGGTGAAGCGACTGTTGGACTTCCAGGTGGATGTGACCTAGGTCCTCGTCCGATTGACCTTCACTTGAAAGCTTTTGAGGCTATGGGAGCCCAAGTATCTTATGAAGGCGAAGCAATGCGTCTTGCAACAGATGGTGAACCAATTCATGGTGCTCACATCTATATGGATACTGTTAGTGTTGGTGCGACGATCAACACTATGCTTGCTGCGACAAAAGCTAAAGGTCGTACTATCATCGAAAATGCTGCTCGTGAACCAGAAATCATTGATGTTGCGACATTGTTGAACAATATGGGAGCTCACGTACGCGGTGCAGGTACTGACGTTATCACTATCGAAGGTGTTGAAAGCCTTCATGGAACACGTCATCAAGTGATTCCTGACCGTATTGAAGCAGGTACTTATATTGCTATGGCAGCAGCAATCGGTGAAGGGGTTCGTATCACTAACGTCCTTTATGAACACTTAGAGAGCTATATTGCGAAACTCGAAGAAATGGGTGTTCGTATGACCGTTGAAGAAGATGCTATTTTTGTTGAAAAACAGTCAACTCTAAAAGCTGTATCAGTAAAAACATCACCATACCCTGGTTTTGCGACTGATTTGCAACAACCAATCACACCATTGTTGTTAGTGGCAGAAGGCCGTGGTACGATTTTGGATACCATCTATGAAAAACGTACTAACCACGTCGCTGAATTGGTGAGAATGGGTGCGGATATTTCAATTGTTGGCGGACGTATTGCTTATCAAGGACCTAATAAATTGACAGGAGCACCTGTTAAAGCGTCAGACTTGCGTGCTGGTGCAGCTCTTGTGACAGCTGGTTTGATGGCAGAAGGTCAAACAGAAATTACCAACGTTGAATTTATTTTACGTGGTTACTCAAATATTATCGAAAAATTGACAGCCTTAGGTGCTGATATTAAATTAATCGAAGAATAAGAAGGAGTCTTAGGGCTTCTTTTTTGTTTGAATTCTGCTAAACCAAATTTTAAAGTCATGTGTTATAATAAGGTCATGGATATTTGGACGCGTTTGGGACGTTATGCCTCTTTTGAAACAGAACGCATGTATTTACGTCCTTTTACATATAAGGATAGTCAGGATTTTTTTGAGATTTGTAGCAATCCTGATAATCTTCGTTTTATTTTTCCAAGTCGTGCCACACGTGAGGAAAGTGATTTTCTCATGGTTCATTATTTTATGAAGGAACCGCTCGGTGTTTGGGCGATTGAAGACAAAAAAACTCGTAAAATGATTGGCTGTATTCGTTTTGAAAAACTTGATTCTAATCACATGACAGCAGAAATTGGTTATTTTATGAATCAAGTTTTTTGGGGCAAGGGATTAATGACTGAGTGTTTAAAAACACTTGCTTTTTTGAGCTTTCAGGAGTTTGGTTTACAAAGGTTACATGTGATTGCTCATGCAGAAAATATAGCCAGTCAACGAGTAGCGCAAAAATCAGGGTTTCGTTTGAAGCGTCAATTCAAAGGAAGCGACCGTTATAGCCGAAAAATGCGCGATTATGTTGATTATCAGTTGAGTAAAGGTGACTATCGTTATGAGTAAACATCAGAAAATATTAGAGTATCTGGAGAATTTGGCGGTTGGTAAGCGCGTGAGTGTGCGCAGTATCTCTAATCACTTAAATGTTAGTGATGGGACCGCTTATCGTGCCATTAAAGAAGCTGAAAATCGTGGAATCGTTGAGACTAGACCTCGAAGCGGAACGGTTCGTATTGAAAAGAAACCTGCCGTACGCATTGAGCGATTGACTTATTCAGAAATTGCTCGTATCAGTGATTCAGAGGTTTTAGCAGGAAAAGCAGGGCTCAGCCGAGAGTTTAGCAAGTTTTCAATTGGTGCTATGACTCAGGAAAATATCTTGCGTTATTTGGTTAAGGGTGGGCTTTTGATTGTTGGAGACCGTGAAAACATTCAATTGCTAGCGCTTGAAAAACATAACGCCATTTTGGTAACTGGAGGATTTTCTGTCTCAGAAGCTGTTATTCGTCTAGCTGATGAGCTTGGTATTCCTGTCATGGTGACTAATTACGATACGTTTACAGTTGCCACGATGATTAACCATGCTTTGTCTAATTTGCGCATTAAGACAGATTTGACAACGGTTGAGCAAGTTTATCAAGTCAAAGCAGAATACGGATTTTTGCACGAAGGTGACACCGTGCGTGATTTTAACACCTTGATTAAGCAAACCAAGAATGTTCGTTTCCCAGTTGTTAATAGTAAAAATGTAGTCGTCGGTGTTGTCAGTATGTTTGACGTTGTTGATAAGGAAAATAACGTCGATATCAAGAGTATCATGTCTCGCAATTTGATTGTTGCTAAACCGCAAGCAAGTCTGGCTAATATTAGTCAAAAAATGATTTTTGAAGACCTTAATATGCTGCCAGTTGTAGCAGAAGATTTGACTTTGCTTGGGGTGATTACACGCCGTCAGGCTGTTGAGAATCTACAGAACCTACAGCATTCAAGTCCCTACACTTACAGTGATCAGATGCTTTCTAATTTGAAGCAAGAAGATGGTGTTTACCAATTCATCGTTGAGCCAGCGATGATTGACCATGCAGGGAACTTTGCGCAAGGTGTTCTGACCGAATTTATCAAAGAAATCAGTGTTCGGGTCTTAACTAAAAAACATCAAAAGAATATTATTATTGAACAATTGATGCTTTATTTCGTGCAAGCTGTTCAGATTGATGATCGCTTGGTCATTCAACCACGCATTATTACGGAAAAACGTCGTAGCTCGGTGATTGATTTTGAAATTCTTTTAGACGATCAAATTGTCGCCAAAGCCTTAGTAACGACAAAAATAAATTAATTTTTTCTATCAAAAAGTGACTAGAACATTACCTTTTTGACAGTTTGGTGACTATCAGTGTATAATTAAGAGTACTGATTCTTTTTAGAGTTTATTATAGGAGATAGATAATATGATTACATTAAAATCAGCTCGTGAAATCGAAGCAATGGATCGCGCAGGAGATTTCCTTGCTTCTATCCACATCGGTTTACGTGATGTTATTAAACCAGGTGTTGACATGTGGGAAGTTGAAGAATATGTTCGTCGCCGTTGTAAAGAAGAAAATGTTCTTCCACTTCAAATTGGTGTTGATGGTTCAATCATGGATTACCCATATGCTACATGTTGTGGTCTTAATGATGAAGTGGCTCACGCTTTTCCACGTCACTACATCCTAAAAGAAGGCGATTTGCTTAAAGTTGATATGGTTATGAGTGAACCGCTTGATAAATCAGTGGTTGACGTATCAAAACTAAACTTTGATAACGTTGAACAAGTTAAAAAATACACGCAATCATATTCTGGTGGTGTGGCTGACTCATGCTGGGCATATGCAGTTGGTGAGGTTTCACAAGAAGTTAAAGATCTTATGGACGTCACAAAAGAATGCCTTTATATCGGTATTGAAAAAGCAGTCGTTGGAAACCGTATTGGTGATATCGGTGCAGCGATTCAAGAATATGCTGAAAGCCGCGGCTACGGTGTCGTTCGTGATTTGGTAGGTCACGGTGTCGGTCCTACAATGCATGAAGAACCAATGGTACCTCACTATGGTAAAGCAGGTCGTGGACTTCGTTTGCGCGAAGGTATGGTATTGACTGTTGAACCAATGATTAATACAGGAACATGGGAAATCGATACTGACATGAAAACTGGCTGGGCTCACAAAACCCTTGATGGTGGGCTATCATGTCAATACGAACACCAATTTGTTATCACAAAAGACGGTCCTGTTATTCTAACAAGCCAAGGAGAAGAAAGAACTTACTAAGATGAAGCGAAAGCAATTCTTAGACAAATTATGGTCTAAATTAGAGTGGCAACCGCTGCAAGTTTATTTAAAACATTATCGTAGTGCTGAGATTGATTTATCAGCAATTGCTGTTGCTTACTATTTACTGCTGACAGCTTTTCCGCTGATTGTCATTGCAGCTAATATTTTCCCGTATCTGAACATTGATGTTAATATTTTGTTGGCATTTATGAAGAAAAATTTGCCAACCAACCTTTACCCATCGGTATCGGCTATTACGATTGACATTTTCTCAAAACCTTCAGGTAGTATTTTGGGAGTTGCCACTTTAACAGCATTTTGGACTATGTCTAAATCGTTGACCTCTCTTCAAAAAGCAATTAATAAAGCCTATGGTGTAGCACAACACAGAGATTTTGTGATTGGTCGATTAGTGGGAGTTATTGGGAGTCTTTTGATTCTCTTCTTACTGACTTTCGTTTTAATCTTTTCGACTTTTTCAAAAGCTGTCTTGCAAGTAATCAATTCATACTATGATTTAAGTGACACGATGGCTACTGTGATTTTGAATCTGGCACAGCCGGTGACAGTCTTAACCATTGTTATTGGATTGATGTTACTGTATTTTATTCTACCTAATGTCAGAATTCGACGTTTTCGCTATATCTTGCCAGGAACTATTTTTACCTCAGTCGTCATTGTGTTCTTGAATAACTTGTTTAGTAGCTATATTCTACGAACTTTTGAACGAATGGTTGACATTAAAACATTTGGATCGGTCGTGATTTTTGTATTAATGTTATGGTTTATTTTCCTAGCTCATATCCTGATTTTAGGAGCTATTTTTAACGCAACTTATCAAGAATTACGTCAAGGAAAAATGGAAAGTAGACGAGGCGATTTGTTGTCACTTTTGGCACAACGAGGCAAAAAAAAATAACACCTTCTGGGTGTTATTTTTTGTCTTTGAAAACTAACAGCTTGCTAAGAACATAATTCAGCACAATGATTAAGACTTGAGAAAAGAGTGTTTCAATAGCATTAACCATTGAAAGATTGTCATTTACAAATTGTCCGATGATGTGCGGGAATTTTGTGACCAAGAAGAATGCCAAAGCTAAATCTAAAATGAGTGTTGACAAACGTGCAATGGTGAATTTGACCAAACGCTCAAACCAACCTTTACGAACTTGATTGAAAACAAAATAATCATTGGTAAAGAAGGCGAATAAAATAGCAACAATATTAGCAATGACAGCTGAAAAAGTCGCCGAGCTAGTCAATGAAAAGATAAGTAAACGTGTTCCCATGTAGACAAGAGTTGTTAGAACACCAAAAAAGAGATACTTAAAAACTTCGCTTGTGATTAATTTTTTCATAGGTCTACTATATCAAATTTTAGAAAAATGTGCTATACTTTTAAGCGTTGTCTTGACGACCCTTGGTGCTTAGTTCCCTTTCGCCAAGCATATTACAAACGTTGAAACCTAAGCTTTCAAACGTCAAAGGAGAAGAAAATGGAAAAATTCACTATGCGTGATTTTGTTCGAGTTGCCCTTGTTGCGGCACTTTATGTTGTTTTAACAATCACACCGCCTTTAAATGCGATTTCTTACGGTGCTTATCAGTTCCGAGTATCTGAAATGTTAGTATTTTTGGCTTTTTATAATCGTAAATATATTATCGGCTTAACAGCAGGTTGTATGATTGCTAATTTATATAGTTTTGGTCTCATCGATGTCTTTGTCGGTGGTAGTCAGACTTTTGTTTTCTTGATGTTAGGTGTTACCTTGTTTGACCGCTATAAAGATCAATATCTCTTTAATGGTTTATTTAACAAAGCATTCTTTTATTTCTCACTATTATTTGCGGCTTCAATGTTTACCATTGCCACAGAGTTGCATATTGTTGCTAACGCACCTTTCTTGATGACATGGTTTACCTCAGCTGTGGGAGAACTTGCATCACTTCTAATCGGCTCACTTGTCATGGATAAATTAGCCAGTCGTATTGAATTGACTGCTTGATATACCAAAAGAATTTCCAAAAGTGGAAGTTCTTTTTTTCTATATAATATCTTCAAAAAATGATAAGTTTTAAAGAGTATTTTTCTTTAGATGTGTTAAAATAGTATATATGAAAGAACGTATTCAAAAATTGGTTGATGAACTCAACCAGTATCGAAAAGAGTATTATACACAAGACCAACCAACGGTCTCTGATAGTGAGTATGACAAGCTCTATCGTGAATTGGTAGAGCTTGAAAAAGCTAATCCAGACTTGGTTTTGCCGGATAGTCCGACACAGGCAGTTGGTGGTCTTATTTTAGATGGTTTTGAAAAATATCAACACGAAACACCACTGTATAGCTTACAAGATGCTTTTTCACGCGAGGAATTAGATGATTTTGACCGTCGCGTCAAGGCAGAATTTCCAAATGCATCTTACATGGCTGAGCTTAAGATTGATGGACTTTCAGTATCCTTAGTCTACGTAGACGGTGTGCTTCAAGTTGGTGCGACACGTGGTGATGGTTCAATCGGTGAAAATATCACTGAAAATGTCAAACGCATCAAAGATATTCCGCACAAATTGGAAGAGCCTTTAACAATCACGGTTCGAGGCGAAGCTTATTTGCCAAGAGAATCTTTTGATAAGATTAACGAAGAACGTCGTGAAAGTGGTCAGTCAGAATTTGCCAATCCTCGTAATGCCGCAGCTGGAACACTACGTCAGTTAAATACTGCAGTTGTTGCAAAGCGTAATCTGGCAACTTTCTTGTATCAAGAAGTGGCTTCAACAAGCATGACCACACAAAATGATGTCTTAGAAGAGTTGGCTCGTTATGGTTTTTCAGTTAATCCAAAACGCATTACAACATCTTCGATGGAAGATATCTGGGCATTCATTCAAGAAGTGGCTGCAGAGCGTGATAGTCTGCCATATGATATTGACGGTATCGTTATTAAGGTGAATAGCCTTGCTATGCAAGAAGAACTTGGTTTCACAGTTAAGGCACCACGTTGGGCGATTGCTTATAAATTCCCAGCTGAAGAAAAAGAAGCTGAGATTTTGTCAGTAGATTGGACCGTTGGGCGTACAGGTGTTGTTACTCCAACAGCTAATTTGACGCCAGTTCAGCTTGCAGGAACAACTGTTAGTCGTGCGACTTTGCACAATGTCGATTATATTGCTGAAAAAGATATCCGAATCGGAGATACCGTTATTGTCTACAAAGCGGGAGATATTATTCCAGCGGTGCTTCACGTGGTTGAAAGTAAGCGTGATAAGCAAGTCCCAATGCCAATTCCTGAGGCGTGTCCGTCATGTGGCAGTGAGCTGATTCACTATGAGGATGAAGTAGCGCTTCGCTGTATCAACCCACTTTGTCCAAGTCAGATTCAAGAGCGCTTAACGCATTTTGCCAGTCGAGATGCCATGAATATTACTGGTCTAGGACCTTCAATCGTTAAGAAACTCTTTACAGCAGATTTGGTTCATGACGTAGCAGATATTTATCGACTAAGTGTCGAAGATTTGCTGACTCTTGATGGCTTTAAAGAAAAATCAGCTGAAAAACTTTACAATGCTATCCAAGCATCAAAAGCTAATTCAGCAGAAAAATTATTATTTGGTTTAGGAATCCGTCATGTTGGTGCTAAAGCGAGTCGTCAGCTCCTAGAAGTTTTTGAAAGTATCGAAAATCTTGTGGCAGCAGACGAAGAAGCTATTGCTAATATTGACGGTCTTGGAACAGTTATTGCTAAGTCACTGCGCAGCTATTTTGCAAAAAAAGAAGCCGAAGAACTTTTGGCAGAATTGAAAAATGCTGGTGTTAATTTTGCTTATCTTGGAAAGAAAGTTTCCAAAGATGCTCAATTAGCTGGTTTGACAGTGGTTCTAACTGGGAAACTCCAACGCTTAACGCGAAATGAAGCTAAAGAAAAGTTACAGGATTTAGGAGCTAAGGTTACAGGCAGTGTTTCTAAAAAGACAGATATTGTCGTTGCAGGAGCAGATGCTGGATCAAAATTGACAAAAGCCCAAGCTCTTGGAATTGACGTTCGTGATGAAGCTTGGTTAGAAAGTTTATAATCTTTTTGAGGTAATATAATATGGTCAAAAAACAAAAACGAGCACGTTTAATCTATAATCCGACCTCTGGCCAGGAAATTATGAAGAAAAATGTTGCCGAAGTTCTAGATATTTTAGAAGGCTTTGGTTATGAAACTTCGGCCTTTCAAACTACACCTGAAGAAAATTCAGCTCGCAATGAAGCTGAGAGAGCAGCAAAGGCTGGTTTTGATTTAGTCATCGCTGCAGGTGGTGACGGAACGATTAATGAGGTTGTTAATGGAATTGCTCCGCTAGAAAAACGACCAAAAATGGCAATCATTCCAACAGGTACGACAAATGACTTTGCGCGTGCCCTTAAAATCCCTCGTGGAAATCCAGTTGAAGCTGCAAAAATTATTGGTAAAAACCAATTGATTCACATGGATATTGGTCAAGCGCGTGAAGACACTTATTTCATTAATATCGCTGCTGCAGGGTCATTCACAGAATTGACTTACAGTGTGCCAAGTCAGTTGAAAACCATGTTTGGTTACCTAGCTTATTTGGCAAAAGGGGTTGAACTTCTACCAGGAATTCGTACAGTTCCAGTTCGTATCAAACATGAAAAAGGTGTCTTTGAAGGTGATGTGTCAATGATTTTTGCTGCCATCACTAATTCAGTTGGTGGTTTTGAACAAATCGCTCCAGACGCTAAACTTGATGATGGTAAGTTCACTTTGATTTTAGTGAAGACTGCTAACTTGATTGAGATTTTACGTTTGATTCGACTAGTTCTTGATGGTGGTAAACATATCGGTGATAAGCGCATTGAGTACATCAAGACAGACTTCTTGGAAATTGAACCTCTATCAGACAAGAAAATGATGATTAATTTGGATGGTGAGTATGGTGGTGATGCGCCAATCGTGCTTCGTAATCTTAAAAATCATATTACTTTCTTTGCTAACACGGATGAAATTTCAGATGATGCCTTGGTTTGGGATCAAGAAGATTTAGCGCTAGAAGCAATTGCTCAAAAATTTGCCCATGAAGTTGAAGATTTAGATGAGTCAATGGACAAATAATTCACACTTTAAATAGTAGAAAGTGTTTTCAAATTCATATGGAAAATTGTCTATGAAAGCAGTTTCTGGACATTCTGTCTAAAAACGTATTTTCCAACATGATTTGTATAGAAAATCTATCATAAAATGTTAGTAAATAAGGCTCATAAAGCCTAAAGGAAAGCGGATTTGACCGTTTTCCTTTTTTTATTGCTCAAAAACTAAACAAAGGTTAAGTATAGTTCGGGAAAACGTTTCCGAAAACAGTGATTTCGTTGACAATTCCTTAAAATAGGACTAAAATAACGAAGTAAAAAATTTTAAAAGGAGATTCATATCATGTTGAATTTAAAAATCTTAGCACTTGGTCTTGCCGTACTAGGAGTTAGTCTTGGTGAAGGTATCCTCGTTGCCAACATTGCAAAATCTGCAGCACGTCAACCTGAAATGTTCAGCAAATTGCAAACACTTATGTTCCTTGGAGTAGCCTTCATCGAAGGTACATTCTTCGTCCTTCTTGCATCTACATTCTTCGTTGGATAATTCTAACTAAGAACTTATAAAAAGAAGGAGGGATAAAGTTGGAAACATCTGTAAATCCAACAGCGCATGTCTTTGGTATTGAGTTTGACTTAACCATTTTAGCGATGTCTCTCTTGACGGTGATTATTTCCTTCGGTATCATTTTTTGGGCAACTCGAAAAATGACTTTAAAACCTAAAGGAAAACAAAATTTCATTGAGTATGTCTACGAGTTCGTACAAAATACGATTAAACCTAATCTTGGAGAATACACTCCTAAGTACAGCTTGTTGATGTTCACATTCTTCTTTTTCATTCTGATTGCTAACAACCTTGGTTTGCTAGTTAAATTGGAGTCTGAAGATTATAACTTTTGGACATCTCCAACATCAACTTTCATGGTCGATTTTACTTTATCTTTAATCGTCGCAATTGTTGTCCATGTTGAAGGTGTTCGAAAGAAAGGTGTCAAAGCATATTTGAAAGGTTACTTAAGTCCTTTCCCAATGATGCTTCCAATGAACATCTTAGAGCAATTTACTAACGTTTTGTCACTTGCTCTACGTTTATTTGGTAACATCTATGCCGGTGAAGTTGTTACAGCTTTGATTGTCGGCTTTGGTACAAAAAGCTTAATTTTTGCGCCATTTGCCTTTGCCCTTAACTTGGCTTGGGTTGCTTTCTCAGCCTTTATCGGATGCATTCAAGCGTACGTATTCACTATTTTGTCATCTAAATATATCTCAGAAAAACTCCCAGAAGATGAGGATGAATCTTAAGAAAGGAATAATCAATGGAAACACTAATCAATAGTACAAGTATTGGTAATATTATTATTACTGCTGGTTCAGTGATCCTTTTGTTGGTTCTCATCAAACTTTTTGCTTGGGAACAATTGACAGGGATCTTTACCGCTCGTGAAGAAAAAATTGCTAATGATATTGATGGTGCAGAAGCAGCACGTAAAGAAGCAGAAGCTCTTGCTGCTAAACGCCAAGAAGAGTTAGCTGGCGCTCGTACTGAGGCAACTCAAATTATTGATGATGCCAAAGAAACTGGTAAAAATCAAGAGGCTAAAATCGTCGCTGAAGCACGCGAAGAAGCTAGCCGCTTGAAAGCTAAAGCTAATCAAGATATCGAACAAAGTAAAGCAGAAGCTCTTTCAAGTGTTAAAGGTGATGTCGCTGATTTAACTGTCCTTTTGGCAGAAAAAATCATGACAGCTAATCTTGACAAAGAAGCTCAAAGCAATCTCATTGATAGCTATCTTGACAAGCTAGGAGATGCCTAATGGATAAAAAGACACAAGCTCTTGTTGAGCAATATGCGAAAAGTCTCGTAGAAATTGCTATTGAAAAAGACAGTTTAGCTGAACTCCAATCAGAAACAGAAGCTTTGTTGTCTGTTTTTGAAGAGACAAACTTAGCTGACTTCTTGTCAAGTTTAGTCGTTTCACGTGATGAAAAAGTAAAACTTGTTAGGTTGCTTCAAGAGTCTAGTTCAGTTTACATGAACAATTTTCTTGAGGTAATTTTACAAAACGAACGAGAAGCGTTCTTGAAAGACATCTTGGAAGGTGTTCAAAAAGATTTTGTTATTGCTACAAATCAACACGATATCGTTGTGACAACCGCAGTAGCTTTAACTGATGAACAAAAAGAACGTATCCTAGCTTTAGTTGCTGAAAAATTCGGTGTTAAAGCTGGAAAACTCGTTGAAAACATTGATGAATCAATCCTAGGTGGATTTGTTATCAATGTTAACAATAAAGTAATTGACACAAGTATTCGTCGTCAATTGCAAGAATTTAAAATGAATTTGAAATAGAAAGTGGTGTGACTTTTGGCAATTAATGCACAAGAAATTAGCGCTTTAATTAAAAAGCAAATTGAAAACTTCCAGCCAAATTTTGACGTCACAGAAACTGGTGTTGTCACTTATATCGGTGATGGTATCGCTCGTGCTCGTGGACTTGATAATGCCATGAGTGGAGAACTTCTTGAATTTTCAAATGGTGCTTTCGGTATGGCTCAAAACCTTGAGTCAAATGACGTTGGTATCATCATTCTTGGAGATTTCTCTACAATTCGTGAAGGTGATGAAGTAAAACGTACTGGTAAAATCATGGAAGTACCAGTAGGTGAAGCTCTTATCGGTCGTGTTGTTAACCCACTTGGTCAACCAGTAGATGGTCTTGGTGATATCAAGACAACTGCTACACGTCCAGTTGAAACACCTGCACCAGGCGTTATGCAACGTAAATCAGTTTCTGAACCACTCCAAACAGGTCTTAAAGCGATTGACGCTTTGGTTCCAATTGGACGTGGTCAACGTGAATTGATCATTGGTGACCGTCAAACAGGTAAAACATCTGTTGCGATTGACGCAATTTTGAACCAAAAAGGACAAGATATGATTTGTATCTATGTTGCGATTGGTCAAAAAGAATCAACTGTTCGTACACAAGTTGAAACACTTCGTAAATACGGTGCCCTTGATTACACAATCGTTGTGACAGCCTCAGCTTCACAACCTTCTCCATTACTTTACATCGCTCCATATGCTGGTGTTGCAATGGCTGAAGAATTCATGTACAACGGAAAACATGTCTTGATTGTTTATGATGATCTATCAAAACAAGCGGTAGCTTACCGTGAACTGTCACTTCTTCTTCGTCGTCCACCAGGACGTGAAGCTTACCCAGGTGATGTCTTCTATCTTCACAGCCGCTTGCTTGAACGTTCTGCGAAAGTTTCTGATGCTCTTGGTGGTGGTTCAATTACAGCCCTTCCGTTTATCGAAACACAAGCTGGTGATATCTCAGCTTACATCGCAACTAACGTAATCTCAATCACTGACGGACAAATCTTCTTGCAAGAAAATCTTTTCAACTCAGGTATTCGTCCTGCGATCGATGCTGGTTCTTCAGTATCACGTGTTGGTGGTTCAGCACAAATCAAAGCAATGAAGAAAGTTGCTGGTACACTTCGTCTTGACTTGGCTTCTTACCGTGAACTTGAAGCCTTCACTCAATTTGGTTCTGACTTGGATGCCGCAACTCAAGCTAAACTTAACCGTGGACGTCGTACAGTTGAAGTGCTTAAACAACCTGTTCACAAACCACTTCCTGTTGAAAAACAAGTTGTAATTCTTTATGCACTTACTCATGGTTTCTTGGATGATGTGCCAGTAAATGATATCCTAGCATTCGAAGAAGCTTTGTATGATTACTTTGATGCACACTACGAATCAATCTTTGAAACTATCCGTACAACCAAAGATTTACCAGAAGAATCTGTCTTAGATGCAGCTATTCAAGCCTTTAAAGATCAGTCAGAATTCAAATAAGAGGGAGGTAGCATATGGCAGGCTCTCTTAGTGAAATCAAAGGGAAAATTATTTCAACTCAGAAAACAAGTCACATCACAGGTGCCATGCAAATGGTATCTGCTGCGAAATTGACTAAATCTGAGCAAGCAGCAAAAGATTTCCAAGTTTACGCTTCAAAAATTCGTCAAATCACTACTGACTTATTGAAATCAGAACTAGTTAATGGTTCAAAAAATCCAATGCTAGCCGCTCGTCCGGTTAAAAAGACTGGTTACATTGTTATCACGTCTGACAAAGGACTTGTTGGTGGATATAACTCAAAAATCTTGAAAGCAATGATGGATCTTATTGAGGAATATCACCAAGATGGTAACTATGCTATTATTGCCATCGGTGGTATTGGTGCTGATTTCTTTAAAGCTCGTGGAATGAACGTTGTCTTTGAATTGCGTGGTTTGGAAGATCAGCCATCATTTGAACAAGTTGGAAATATCATCGCAAAATCTGTTGAGATGTATAAAAACGAATTGTTCGATGAATTATATGTATGTTACAATCACCACGTGAACAGCTTGACTAGTCAAGTTCGTGTGCAACAAATGCTTCCAATTGCTGAATTGGATGCTGATGAAGCAGCAGAAGAAGGTGTAAGTGGATTTGAATTGGAACCAAATCGTGAAATGATTTTGGAACAACTCTTGCCACAATATACTGAAAGCCTAATTTATGGTGCCATTGTTGATGCTAAAACTGCTGAACATGCCGCTGGTATGACAGCTATGCAAACAGCCACTGATAATGCCAAAAACGTTATTAACGATTTGACCATTCAGTACAACCGTGCACGTCAAGCTGCTATTACACAAGAAATCACAGAAATTGTAGCAGGTGCTAACGCACTAGAATAAAATGTGAGTGCTTTTTAGCCTCATAAAAAAGGGAGCCACTCCCTAAAAAATCTAAAAGGAGAAAAACATGAGCTCAGGCAAAATTGCTCAGGTTGTAGGTCCAGTTGTAGACGTTGCGTTTGCTGCTGGTGACAAACTACCTGAGATTAATAATGCATTGATTGTTTATAAAGATGGCGATAAATCTCAAAAAATCGTGCTCGAAGTTGCTCTTGAACTTGGAGACGGTCTTGTACGTACTATCGCTATGGAATCAACTGATGGGCTTACACGTGGATTAGAAGTTTTCGATACTGGTCGTCCAATCAGTGTACCAGTTGGTAAAGAAACTTTGGGTCGTGTGTTTAACGTTCTTGGTGATACAATTGACCTTGACGAACCATTCGCAGAAGATGCACCACGCGAACCAATTCACAAAAAAGCACCAGCTTTTGATGAATTATCAACATCATCAGAAATCCTTGAAACAGGTATCAAAGTTATTGACCTTCTTGCCCCTTACCTAAAAGGTGGTAAAGTCGGACTTTTCGGTGGTGCCGGTGTTGGTAAAACCGTTCTTATCCAAGAATTGATTCACAACATTGCCCAAGAACACGGTGGTATCTCAGTATTTACCGGTGTTGGGGAACGTACACGTGAAGGTAATGACCTTTACTGGGAAATGAAAGAATCTGGCGTTATCGAAAAAACAGCCATGGTCTTCGGTCAAATGAATGAACCACCTGGAGCACGTATGCGTGTTGCACTTACTGGTTTGACTATCGCGGAATACTTCCGTGATGTTGAAGGACAAGACGTGCTTCTCTTCATCGATAACATCTTCCGTTTCACTCAAGCAGGTTCTGAAGTATCAGCCCTTCTTGGTCGTATGCCATCAGCCGTTGGTTACCAACCAACATTGGCTACTGAAATGGGTCAATTACAAGAACGTATCACATCAACTAAAAAAGGTTCTGTTACATCAATCCAAGCCATCTACGTGCCAGCCGATGACTACACTGACCCAGCGCCAGCAACAGCATTCGCTCACTTGGATTCAACAACTAACCTTGAACGTAAGTTGACTCAAATGGGTATTTACCCAGCCGTTGACCCACTTGCTTCAAGTTCACGTGCCCTTGCACCAGAAATTGTTGGTCAAGAACACTATGAAGTAGCAACAGAAGTTCAACGTGTTCTTCAACGTTACCGTGAATTGCAAGATATCATCGCAATCCTTGGTATGGATGAATTGTCAGACGAAGAAAAAACATTGGTTGGACGTGCTCGTCGTATCCAATTCTTCTTGTCACAAAACTTCAACGTTGCTGAACAATTTACAGGTATGCCTGGTTCATACGTACCAGTTGCTGAAACTGTTCGTGGCTTCAAGGAAATCTTGGAAGGTAAATACGATGATCTTCCAGAAGATGCTTTCCGTAACGTAGGTCCAATCGAGGATGTAGTTGAAAAAGCTAAGAAAATGAATTACTAATGAGGTGATACCATGACATTTATGACTGTTCAGGTAGTAACACCAGATGGTATTCGCTATGATCACCATGCTAATTTTATTTCAGTAAAAACACCGGATGGTGAGATGGGGATTTTGCCAGAACACATTAACCTCATTGCTCCGCTAACAGTTCACGAGATGAAAATTCATCGTACAGATGATCCTAATCACGTGGATTGGGTGGCTATCAACGGTGGTATTATTGAGATTAAAGATAATCTTGTGACAATTGTTGCAGATTCTGCAGAACGTGAACGCGATATCGATGTTAGCCGTGCTGAACGTGCTAAGATTCGTGCTGAACGTAAATTGGAACAAGCTCAAAGTACTCACGATATCGACGAAGTACGTCGTGCACAAGTTGCTCTTCGCCGTGCTTTGAACCGTATCAGTGTTGGTAATAAATAAATGAAAAGGTCTGAGAGTTTATCTCAGACTTTTTTATTACTTTTTGATGATTTTTTCATGAAGAAAGCTTACACTTGTGCAGTTTTTTGTTGTCGAAAATGAAATCTGATATAATAGTTCTATGGAAATTTTAAATAGTTCAGTGACTTTGTTTAGTCACCTTGTTTTTATTGCAATGACACATCAAATTCTTCGAAATTTATTTGATTGGTCAAAATTGATTAAAAATACGCCTGAGAATATCGGTCGCCTTAGGGTGTTTATTCTTTTGGTTAGTATTGCCCTTGGTTATATGGTAAGCCATTTTATTTTAGAAATCATTACAGTTAGTCAGACTTTCTTCTTTGGTTTTCAATAAAAGCAATAATCGCTAAACTATGATATAATTTTGGTATTATAATATAAGAATGGAGTTCATTTTGGATAAAATTATTATTGAAGGCGGTAATACACGCCTAGAAGGAGAAGTAATCATTGAAGGAGCAAAGAATGCGGTTCTTCCTCTTCTTGCAGCGACAATTTTACCGAAGGAAGGAAAGACAGTTTTAACTAATGTCCCAATCCTTTCAGATGTCTTTACGATGAATAATGTTGTCCGTGGTTTAGATATTCAAGTTGATTTTGATGAAGCGAATAACACGATTGAAGTGGATGCTTCAGGAGATATTTTGGATATTGCCCCATATGAATATGTTAGCAAAATGCGTGCTTCAATCGTTGTTTTAGGACCAATTTTAGCACGTAAAGGTCATGCAAAAGTATCAATGCCTGGTGGCTGCACGATTGGTAGTCGTCCAATTGACCTTCACCTTAAAGGTTTGGAAGCTATGGGGGCAAAAATCACACAAGCTGGTGGTGATATCACAGCGACTGTTGATGGGAAACTTAAAGGGACAACAATTTACATGGATTTCCCATCAGTTGGTGCAACTCAAAACTTGATGATGGCAGCAACTTTGGCAGAAGGTGTGACAGTTATTGAAAATGTAGCACGTGAGCCTGAAATCGTTGATTTGGCTATGTTGCTTAATAAAATGGGTGCTATCGTTAAAGGTGCTGGTACAGAGACTTTGACCATTACTGGTGTTGATAGTCTTCATGGTGCTGAACACGATGTGGTTCAAGACCGTATTGAAGCTGGAACTTTCATGGTAGCGGCAGCTATGACGTCAGGTAATGTCCTTGTTAAGGATGCTATCTGGGAACACAATCGTCCTTTGATTTCAAAATTGATTGAAATGGGTGTTACCGTTATTGATGAACCTGAAGGCATTCGTGTTGTTGCAGATACAGCAAAATTGAAACCTGTAACAGTTAAAACACTTCCTCACCCAGGTTTCCCAACAGATATGCAAGCACAATTTACAGCCTTGATGGCAGTTGTCAATGGCGAATCAACAATGATTGAAACGGTCTTTGAGAATCGTTTCCAACATTTGGAAGAAATGCGCCGTATGGGCTTGCAATCAGAAATCATGCGTGATACAGCTATGATTCATGGTGGTCTAGAACTTCAAGGTGCTCCAGTTATGTCAACTGACCTTCGTGCCAGCGCAGCCCTTATTTTGACAGGGATGGTGGCAAAGGGAACAACAACAGTTGGTCGCTTGAATCACCTTGACCGTGGATACTACAAATTCCATGAAAAATTGGCTAAACTCGGTGCAAATATTAAACGTGTAAGTGAGGCTTAAAAAATGACAAGTGGCTGGAAATACGTAGCAAAACAGTTAGGATTAGTTCTAGTGGTTGCTCTTTTGGCTTGTTTATTTTTAGCAATTGGATTGATGATTGGATATGGCGTCATTGGTGACGGGAAAAATCCACTCTCAATTTTATCGCTTGATAAATGGCAAGCAATTATTGGCAAATTTACAGGTCAATAAGCTATTTGTATTTTAGAGCAGCTTGACGAAAATGTAGAAGTGGGATAATCGACTTTATGGTTTTGATAAAGCACGATATTCCACTTTTTTAGTGAAAGGATTTTATGGCAAAGAAATCAAAACTGTCTAAACAGACAAAATCATTTATTTCTTTATTAGTTTTATTGGTTAGTATTGGTGCGGGTTGGTTGACAACATCAGACTCAAATGACCCTGTTAATCAGGTGATTTCCTTGATTACAGGTCAATCTTCTGCAAAAATTGTGTCAAATCAAACGTCTGCTAATCAAGCAACACCAAGTCAAGAATTGGCAGATACGGTCTTAACAGACAGTGTTAAAGCACAGCTTGGTTCAAACTTAGAATGGAACGGTGCGGGAGCTTATTTGGTTAACGGAAATAAAACCGATTTGAATGCAAGAGTGGCCAGCAAACCTTATGCTAATAACAAGACAAAAATTGTGCAAGGTCAGACTGTTCCAACCGTCGCAAATGCTTTGTTGAGTAAGGCGACACGTCAATACAGAAGCCGTGAGGAAACTGGGAATGGCTCAACCTCTTGGACACCAGCTGGCTGGCATCAAGTTCAAAATTTATCTGGAACTTATGGTCACGCCGTGGACCGTGGGCATTTGCTTGGCTATGCTTTAGTTGGTGGCTTAAAAGGATTTGATGCTTCAACAAGTAATCCTGAAAATGTAGCCACTCAGACAGCTTGGGCAAATGAAGCTAGTTCAGAAGACTCAACGGGTCAAAATTACTACGAGGGTCAAGTCAGAAGGGCGCTTGATCAGAATAAACGTGTTCGTTACCGCGTGACCTTGATTTATGATGGCGATAATATTCTTGCTAGCGGGACACATTTGGAAGCAAAATCATCTGATAGTAGTTTAGAGTTTAATGTTTTCATTCCGAATGTGCAAAGCGGTTTAAGCTTTGATTATTATTCAGGTCAGGTTAGTGTGAATTAAGCTGCTATATTCAACCTTGTCAAATGGCAAAAAATTTGCTAGAATGGGGTGTAAATTGAATAGTGTCTTATGAGACTAGTAACCTTATGGCAGTTTAACAGGGAATGGAAGTCGTGACTGGAAGCTTCCTAGATGAAAGTTTGGCGAATTCACTCATGTTAAAGACGATGAATTAAGGTCTGCTAGTCAGATAAAAAACGGATGGTACCGCGTGTCAACGCTCCGCTATTGGAGTGTGGCACGCTTTTTTCGTTTAAAAACATTAGGGGTTGCCCCAAGGAAGGAATTTTAATGGATTTACAAGCGCAGTTAGAAGAATTAAAATCATCTACGCAAGCTAAATTGGCTGAAATGCGTGGAAACAATGCAAAAGAACTTCAAGAATTACGTGTGCAAGTTCTTGGTAAAAAAGGATCATTGACAGAATTATTGAAAGGTTTGAAAGATCTTTCTAAAGAAATGCGTCCAGTTGTCGGAAAACAAGTTAACGAAGTGCGTGACGTTTTGACAAAAGCTTTTGAAGAACAAGCTAAAATTGTTGAAGCTGCTAAAATCAAAGCACAATTGGAATCAGAAAGCTTGGATGTGACTCTTCCAGGACGTCAAGTTAACCTTGGTAACCGTCACGTTTTAACACAAACAAGTGAAGAAATTGAAGATATTTTCCTTGGTATGGGATTCCAAGTTGTTGATGGTTATGAAGTTGAATCAGATTACTACAACTTTGAACGCATGAACTTGCCAAAAGATCACCCAGCTCGTGACATGCAAGATACTTTCTACATCACTGAAGAAATCTTGCTTCGTACTCACACAAGTCCAGTTCAAGCTCGTACACTTGATAAACACGACTTTTCTAAAGGTCCATTGAAAATGATCTCACCAGGACGTGTGTTCCGTCGTGATACAGATGATGCAACACACAGTCACCAATTCCACCAAATCGAAGGTCTTGTTGTTGGTGAAAACATTTCTATGGGTGACCTTAAAGGAACTCTTGAAATGATTATCAAGAAAATGTTTGGTGAAGATCGTAAAATCCGTCTTCGTCCTTCATACTTCCCATTCACTGAACCATCAGTAGAAGTTGACGTATCATGCTTCAAATGTGGTGGTAAAGGTTGTAACGTATGTAAGAAAACTGGTTGGATTGAAATCCTTGGTGCTGGTATGGTACACCCTCGTGTTCTTGAAATGTCTGGCGTTGACTCAGAAAAATATTCTGGATTTGCTTTTGGTCTTGGTCAAGAACGTATTGCGATGCTTCGTTACGGTATCAATGATATCCGTGGCTTCTATCAAGGCGATGTCCGTTTCTCAGATCAATTTAAATAATTAATTAGTAAGAAAAAGAATTGGAGGTCATCATGGCAGAAATCAAAGTTGAAAAAGTGACCTTGGATAAGTTAGATGTGCTACAAAAGCTTAGTATCGATACTTTCCGTGAAACCTTTGGTTTTGATAATACCGAGGAGGAACTTCAACAATTTTTCGATGAGAATTATACTTTAGCGCAACTTAAAAAAGACGTGACAGATAAAGAATCTGATGTTCGCTTTGTCAAAGTTGATGGGCGTGAGGTTGGCTTTATGAAAGTGAACTGGGGCGCAGCACAGACAGAGCATGAACTAAAAAATGCTTTTGAAATCCAACGTATTTACATTCTTAGTGAATGTCAGGGACTAGGCTTAGGTAAGAAATTATTTGAGCTGGCGCTTGATATGGCTAAGGCAGGCGGATTTGATTGGGCTTGGTTAGGTGTCTGGGAAGGCAATGTCAAAGCTCAAGGTTTCTACCGCAAATATGGATTTGAAAAATTTTCAGAGCACTCATTTAAAGTTGGCGATAAAGTAGACACAGATTGGCTTATGCGAAAAGCCTTAAAAGAATAAGAGTAGAAAGGGATAAAGAAGCTTACCTGTCAAACGTATTTTGACTGCGAAAAGCTTTTAACACATATTATGTTAGTAAGTTATAAATGGTTAAAAGAGCTTGTTGATGTTGATGTAACAACACATGAGCTTTCTGAAAAAATGTCAACAACAGGGATTGAGGTTGAAGGAGTTTCATCACCATCTGAAGGATTGACAAAATTGGTTGTTGGTCACGTTGTATCTTGTGAAGATGTTCCTGAAACACACTTGCACCTTTGCCAAGTAGATACTGGTGATGATGAATTGCGCCAAATCGTTTGTGGTGCTCCAAATGTTACTGCAGGTATCAAAGTTATCGTAGCTGTACCAGGTGCACGTATTGCTGACAACTACAAAATCAAAAAAGGTAAAATCCGTGGTATGGAATCACTTGGTATGATTTGCTCACTCCAAGAACTTGGTTTGCCAGAATCAATCATTCCAAAAGAATTCTCAGACGGTATTCAAATCTTGCCAGAAGATGCTAAACCAGGTGACAGCATTTTCCCATACCTTGATTTGGATGATGAAATCGTTGAATTGTCAATCACACCAAACCGTGCAGATGCTCTTTCTATGCGTGGTGTTGCTCACGAAGTAGCTGCTATCTACGGAAAAGAAGTTCACTTCCCAGAAAAAGAACTTAAAGAAGTTTCTAAAGCTGCAAAAGACGTTATCGATGTTGCTATCGAGTCTGACAAAGTCTTGACTTACAAAGCACGTGTCGTTGAAAACGTGACTGTGAAACCAAGTCCACAATGGTTGCAAAACCTTTTGATGAACGCTGGTATTCGTCCAATCAATAATGTTGTCGACGTGACAAACTACGTGCTATTGTACTTCGGTCAACCAATGCATGCTTTTGATTTGAATAAATTTGAAGACAATAAAATCGTTGCTCGCAATGCGCGTGCTGGTGAAAAATTGGTCACTCTTGATGGCGAAGAACGTGAATTGACAGAAGAAGACCTTGTCATCACAGTTGCTGACAAACCAGTTGCTCTTGCTGGTGTGATGGGTGGTCAAGCAACTGAAATCGATAACGCTTCTAAAAACGTTGTTCTTGAAGCTGCTGTCTTTGATGGTACAGCCATCCGCCGTACTGGATCTCGTTTGAACCTTCGTTCTGAAAGTTCAGCTCGCTTTGAAAAAGGTATCAACTACGCTACTGTTGACGAAGCTCTTGATTTTGCAGCAGCAATGCTTACAGAATTAGCTGAAGGTGAAGTTCTTTCTGGTTGTGTTGAAGCTGGTTCTGTACCAACTGAAGACGTTGAAGTATCAACAACACTTGATTATGTAAACGTTCGTTTGGGAACAGAATTGACTTTTGCTGATATCGAAGATGTCTTTGCAAAACTTGGTTTTGGTTTGTCAGGAAATGCTGATAAATTCACAGTTTCAGTACCACGTCGTCGTTGGGATATTGCTATCCAAGCTGACTTGGTTGAAGAAATTGCTCGTATTTACGGTTACGAAAACCTTCCAACAACACTTCCACAAGCTGCAGGTACTGCAGGTGAATTAACAGCGACACAAAAACTACGTCGTAAAATGCGTTCAATTGCTGAAGGTGCTGGATTGACTGAAATCGTCTCATATGCTTTGACAACACCTGAAAAAGCAACTGAATTCACATTGCAACCAAGCAACTTGACTGAATTGATGTGGCCAATGTCAGTAGAACGTTCAGTTCTTCGTCAAAACGTTGTTTCTGGTATGCTTGATACCATTGCTTACAACGTTGCTCGTAAAAACAGTAACTTGGCTATTTACGAAATTGGTAAAGTCTTTGAACAAAAAGGTAATCCAAAAGAAGAATTACCAAACGAAATCAGCACATTTGCCTTTGCTATCTCTGGTTTGGTTGCTGAAAAAGACTTCCAAACAAAAGCAACTCCAGTTGATTTCTTCTATGCAAAAGGTATCGTTGAAGCTATCTTTAACAAACTTGATTTGACAGTTGAATATGTTGCTGAAAAAGGTCTTGAAAGCATGCACCCAGGTCGTACAGCAAGCATCTACTTGGATGGTCAATTGGTTGGTTTTGTTGGTCAAATTCACCCACAAACAGCTAAAAACTACAACGTTCCAGAAACTTATGTAGCTGAATTGAACTTGGATATCATTGAAGCTGCTCTTCAAGCTGATAAAGCATTTGTTGAAATCACTAAATTCCCAGCAGTTTCTCGTGATATTGCTTTGCTATTGCCAGCAACTACTACTCACAAAGAAATCGTTGCTGCTATTGAATCAGCTAAAGTGAAACGTTTGACTGATATCAAACTCTTTGACGTGTATGCTGGTGCAAACATCGCTGAAGGTATGAAATCAATGGCTTACAGCCTTACATTCCAAAATCCAAACGATAACTTGACTGATGAAGAAGTTACTAAATACATGGATAAAATCACTAAAGTCCTTGTTGAACAACTCGGAGCAGAAGTTCGTTAATCATTTGATACAATATTAGGCTATTTGGGTTAATATAGATAAACCACCGCTACGAAAGTAGTGGTGGTTTTTTGATGTATAGGTGTATAATAATGATGTTATTAATTTTAAAGTGAATTCGAGGAATGTTGTACATGAATAGTGTTTTTTTAGTTGGTGCTAATTTTGGTAAGGATGTATCAAAAGATTTTATAAAAAAAGGAAAGTGGGAACTGGGGTGGAAAGGAAATGAAAATCATAAGCAATATAGATCAATGCTAAGAATTTTTAATCAGGTGAAAATTGGAGATGATTTGGTAATTAAATCTACTTACACTAAAAAGAAGAATTTACCTTTTAATAATCAGGGAAGATTTGTTTCTGTCATGAAGATTAAGGCAGTCGGAAAAGTTACTAAACTCGTTGGAGATGGTCATACTATACTTGTTGACTGGGATAAAAGTTTTAAAGAACGAGAGTGGTTCTTTTATACACGTAGGCCTACTATGTGGAAGTTCCCTAATATTGAAAACGATGAAAAAGCTCAAAAACTTTATAATTTTATTTTTAAAGATGAGGAACAAGAATTTAGTTACTTTATGAATTTTGATGATAATATAAATCAAGAAGTGGATGAAGTATCAGAAGATGATATTTATGTAGACAGTTTAAAATCCTCACACAATATCATCCTTCACGGTGCACCTGGGACGGGTAAGACATATTTAGCTAAGCAAATTGCTGCTGATATGATTGGTTGTTCTATTGGTGAATTAAATGATTCAGAACAGTTTGATTTTGTTCAGTTTCATCCTAATTATGATTATAGTGATTTTGTTGAGGGACTACGCCCTGTTAACCATAATGGAACAATTGGTTTTGAACGTCGAAATGGTATTTTTATGAATTTTTGTGAAAAGGCTAAAATTAGCTCACTAGATTATAAAGGGCCTCAGAAAAGTAGCGATATAAAACCATATGTTTTTATAATTGATGAAATTAATCGCGGTGATATATCTAAAATTTTCGGAGAATTATTTTTCTCAATTGATCCTAGTTATCGAGGAATTAGAGGAGCGGTGACTACTCAATTTTCAAATCTTTATGATGGGACAGATGGTAAAAATCTAGGTGATAAATTTTATATTCCTGAAAATGTTTATATCATTGGTACTATGAACGATATTGACCGTTCCGTGGATTCTTTTGATTTTGCTATGCGTCGTCGTTTTAGATTTATTGAAATAAAGGCTAAGCAACGATTATCAATGTTAGAGGAACTTGATGAAGAAAAACGTGAAGAAGCAGAATTTAGATTATTAAATCTTAATAGAAGTATTTCAGCTACTGAAGGTTTAAGTGAAAGTTATCATGTTGGGCCAAGTTATTTTTTGAAGTTAAAAGATTTAGACTACAATTATGATGCTTTATGGAGTGACTATATTAAACCGCTTTTGATTGAATATTTACGCGGTAGCTATGATTTTCAAGAAATTCTAGGCAATCTGGATGACGCTTATAATACAATTGATGATACAGGTGATGCAGATGAAAGTGACGGACAATAATTGGAACATCTCCAAAGTTGAATTTTGTGAAGAGTATCCTCAGCTTTCAAGCAAATTATTAGATAAGACATTGGGCTATCTAATACAAAAAGAAAATTTGATAGTTTTCCCTGATACATTAGCAACTTCAGAGGGGTTATTCGAAGATAGTAAAGTTATTGAAAGTATGAACGATAAAGTTAAAACGAATAATATAGTCGGTTTTATTGGCTTAGAGGACGAGTATTTAACCATTCAATCTCGTTTTTCTAAAGAAGATGACTTCTTTCTCCACTACATGTTACAAAAAGTTTTGTCGATTAATGTTATTAACTTACCTGTTAATATTTCATTTGAAGAACAGTTATATAATTTTATAATTTATTTATTTCCAAGATATTTAAAATTAGCTTTTAAAAAAGGTGTCTATAAAGAGTATGAACGATTTGAGTATAACGATAATCGAGTTAGAGGAAATGTTAATATTGTAAGACATTTGAAGCATAACATCCCTTTTACAGGTAACATTGCTTATTCAACTAGGGAATTGACTGCACAAAATAATGTTATGCTTTTAATAAGACTTACGATTGAACATTTGAAAAGTTCTAAAATAGGGCAAAAAGTATTAAAGTCAGATGCAGAAGTAGCAGGAGTTATTAATGAAATTAAGCGACTGACGCCTGAATATAACCTTAAACAAAGAAAGAAAATTATTGAATACAATCAATCCAATCCTGTGAGACATGCTTATTTTCAAGATTACCATAAATTACAACAGTTATGTCTGATGATTTTAAATAAAAGAAAACATACTGTTGGGAACAAGAAAAGTAAGGTATTTGGAATATTAATTGACATAGCTTGGCTTTGGGAAGAGTATCTTAATACATTATTAAAAGATTGGTTCATTCACCCTGAAAATCGCAAAAGAAGTCATAAAGTGTTCATGTTTATTAATCAAAAGCATCCTCTGTATCCTGATTTTATCGGTAAAGAGAACAATGTGGTACTTGACGCTAAGTATAAAAAACTTGAAGAATCTAGAAAAGGAATAAATAGAGAAGATTTGTATCAGATTATTACTTATTTACATATTCTAAAGTCTCAGAAGGCTGGTATTCTATATCCAAGTACAAATGATACAACATATGAAATTCAAGGAGTGTTAGATGGATTTGGTGGTGAGATTTTTAAACAATCATTATTAATACCACAAAACAGTCGAACTTATTCTCAATTTGTAGAGCAAATGAAAGATTCAGAAATTATTTTCCTTGAACAACTCGGAGCAGAAGTTCGTTAATCATTTGATACAATATTAGGCTATTTGGGTTAATATAGATAAACCACCGCTACGAAAGTAGTGGTGGTTTCTTGTTTATCAAAAATCCAAACCAACAGCAGAATTTGGTATAATAGGATTATCTAGTGACATGACGAAGGATTATTATGAAATTATTATATACAGATATTCAGTTTGATATGACTGAAATTTTGGCAAGAAAAGCGATGGAAGAGGCTAAAGCTGGAAAGCGTGTTTTTTACATCGCTCCAAACTCTTTGTCTTTTGAAAAGGAAAGGTCGGTTCTGGAACTTTTGCCTGACCAAGCGTCTTTTGCCATTACCATTACACGTTTTGCTCAAATGGCGCGCTATTTTGTCTTAAATGAATCTCAGACCAAAGAAACGATTGATGACAATGGCTTAGCCATGATTTTTTATCGTGCGCTGTCTCATTTTTCTGATACGGATTTGAAAGTTTTCGGGCGTTTAAAGCAAGATACAAATTTCATCAAGCAATTGGTTGATTTGTATAAAGAATTAAAAACGGCTAACATGACTGTGCTTGATTTGACGGAATTGCATTCGGCTGAGAAGCAAGAAGATTTGGTGAAAATCTTTTTGGCAGTTAATGACATTTTGTTAGCTAACCAGTATGACAATCAGTCAAAAATTGCATTTTTTGCTAAGCAGGTAGCATCGGGGCATTTGGATGATGCGCTTGAAAATGTTGTTTTGGTTATCGATGGCTTTACTCGTTTTTCAGCAGAAGAGGAAGACCTAGTCAGCCTTTTAGAGGAAAAATGTGCTCAAGTGATTATCGGAACTTACAGTAGTCAAAAGGCTTATAAGGCTACATTTTCAACGGGAAATGTCTATCAGGCAAGTTTGGATTTTTTGCGTTCTTTGGCAGTAAAATTTCAAACACAACCAGAGTATGTTGAGAGTTATCAAAAATCTCAAGAAGCATTTGCTAAGTTGTCAAAACTCTTTGAAGCTAAGCACGACTTTACAACATCAGATATCACCTTAACGCAAGATGATAAGAAACATTATGCTATCTGGGATGTTATTAATCAAAAAGAAGAAGTGGAGCATGTGGCAAAGGCTATTCGTCATAAACTTCACCAAGGCTATCGCTATAAGGATATTTTAGTGCTTTTAGGTGATGTGGATAGTTATTGTCTGCAGATCGGTAAAATTTTTGATAAATATGAAATTCCTTATTATTTTGGGAAAGCAGAGTCGATGAGTGACCATCCTTTGGTGCATTTTGTTGATTCCTTGGAGCGCGTGAAACGTTATCGTTTTCGTATGGAAGACGTGGTTAATCTTTTGAAGACAGGACTTTATGGCTCATTTAAGCAAGATGATCTGGACTTTTTTGAGCAATATTTGATTTATGCGGACATCAAGGGACAAAGTAAATTTGCTAAGGAGTTCACGATTGCTTACAAGGGTGAAGAGCATTTAGCTTATGTCAATCGCATGCGCGAGCAAATCATGACGCCCTTGCTAGCTTTATTTAAGGCACAAAAGCAGCTTGGCTCAAGCCTGCTTGAAAAATTGATGACTTTCTTAGGTGCGATTTCTCTGCCTGAGAATTTAGAGCGTATGGTAGCCACTTTCTCAGAAAATGAACAAGAAAAGCACGAGCAAGTTTGGCGAACATTTACTGGCATTCTCGAGCAATTTCAAACGATTTTTGGGCAAGAAAAATTATCTTTGGATGAATTTTTAGCTCTTTTAAGAAGTGGCATGTTGGCTGCCCAGTACCGTGTGGTGCCAGCAAGTGTTGATGTGGTTTCTGTAAAATCTTATGATTTGGTTGAACCACACACCAATAAATTTGTCTTTGCACTTGGTATGACGCAGTCGCATTTCCCAAAAATTGCGCAAAATCGTAGCTTGATTTCAGATGAGGAACGTGCCAAGGTCAATGAAACGACAGCTGAAAATCAGCGTTTTGATGTGATTAGTCGTGAAAACATCAAGAAAAATCATTTTGCCGCCTTGTCACTATTTAATTCAGCCACGGAAGAATTGGTGCTTAGTTTGCCACAAATTGCTAACGAGTCAGAAGATAAGGAATCTTCTTATCTTGCGGAATTAGCTAGCTTTGGTGTGCCTATTTTGGTTAAGGGACGAAATCGTTTGTCGACAGATGCTGAAGATATTGGAAATTACAAAGCGCTCTTGTCTCGTGTGATTGAGGTTAATCGCTTGGTTATTGAAGAAGATCGCGAGCTTAACAAAGAAGAGCAAACCTTCTGGTCAGTAGCTGTACGTTATCTTCGTAAAAAACTGTCTAACGAAGGTGTTGAATTGCCACTGATTAAGGATAATATGCAGACCAAGCCAGTTTCTGCTGAAGTGATTGAGACACGTTTTCCAAGTGATGAGCCGATTAATTTATCTTCTTCAGCGGTGACAACTTTCTATAACAACCAATACAAATATTTCTTACAGTATGTGCTTGGTTTGCAAGAGGTTGAAACTATTCACCCTGATGCTAGAAATCACGGGACTTATCTGCACCGTGTCTTTGAATTGGTCATGAAAGATGCTTCTAACCAGCCGTTTGATAATAAATTAGACCGAGCCATTCAAACAACCAACGCCGAAGATGCTTTCAAATTTGTTTACGAAGAAGACGAGGAAAGCCGCTACTCATTGACAGTCTTAGAAGATATTGCTAGAAGCACGGCGACAATTTTACGTCAAGATACTCAGATCCAGGTGGAAAATGAAGAAGAACCTTTTGAGTTAATGCTTGCAAATAGCGTTCGTATTCGAGGCATTATTGACCGTGTGGACCGTTTGTCAGATGGTAGTCTTGGGGTGGTTGATTATAAATCAAGTCACAACACTTTTGACATTCAAAAATTTTACAACGGACTCAACCCACAGTTAGTGACTTACATGCAAGCTCTTCGCGATAAAAAAATTAAAAGTGAGTCAGATAAGATTTTTGGAGCCATGTACCTTCACATGCAGGAGCCAAAAGTGGATTTGTCATCGGTAGCAACCACAGAGAAAATTCTAGAGAATTTGTCTAAAGAACTGCGCTACCGTGGCTTGTTCTTAGAAGATGAAAAAGGTTATTTATCAAATGGAAATTACCATCTTAATGACTCTGTTTACACGCAAGAAGAGTTAGATATTTTACTTGCTTACAATCAAAAATTATTCCTTCAAGCAGCTGAGCAAATTAAACAAGGACACTTTTTGATTAATCCTTACAGTGAAGATGGTAAGACGGTTAAGGGTGACCAATTAAAAGCCATCACACGCTTTGAAGCAGACCGTCACATGCCATATGCACGTAAGTGGTTTAAATTACCAAGAAAAGATAGACGTCAAGGCTTTTTGAGCCTGATGCAAGAAGAGGAGGAAAAAGATGACCTTTAAACCATTTTTAACGGCTGAAGCTATTTCTTCTCTACAGCAAAAAGAGGCTCAGTCATCCAAAGCGCAAAAACGAACACCTGAACAAATCGAAGCCATTTATAGTTATGGCAATAATATTTTGGTCTCAGCATCGGCTGGTTCTGGGAAAACCTTTGTTATGGTTGAGCGCATTATTGATAAGATTTTGCGTGGTATTACCGTTGACCAGCTCTTTATTTCGACCTTTACGGTTAAAGCAGCGGGAGAATTAAAGGAACGTCTTGAGAAAAAAATCAGCCAAGCTTTGCAAAAAGCGACGAATAATGATTTAAAAACTTATCTTAACGAACAGTTGCTAGCCCTGCAGACTGCTGATATTGGAACCATGGATGCCTTTACGCAAAAGTTGGTTAACCAATACGGCTACACGTTGGGAATTTCACCTACTTTTCGTATTATGACGGATAAGAGTGAACAAGACCTTGTCAAAAATGACGTTTTCGCAGACCTTTTTGCTGATTACATGACGGGGCAAAATCAAGACATTTTCCGCAGATTAGTTCGTAATTTTTCTGGCAATCGTAAAGATAGCACAGCTTTTAGAGGAATTGTTTACAAAATCTATGATTTCAGTCAAGCAACGGATAATCCGAAGAAATGGCTGACTGAGGTTTTCTTGAAGGGTGCTATAACCTATACGGATTTTTCAGCTATTCCCGACCAAGAGGTTGCTGATTTTCTAGCTTGCATGCATGAGACAGCTAATCAATTGCAAGACGTGACTGATTTAGAAGATTACAAGCAAAAAACGGCTAAGGGGACGCCTACGGCAGCTTATAAAAAGCATTTGAACATGATTGAGCATTTGCATGAGTGGGCTATGCATTTTGAGACGCTTTACGGTCGTGACGGTCTTGGTCGTTTGGCGACAGATGTGGCTGATTTGATTCCATCTGGTCCTGCGGTGACGGTTGCGGGAGTAAAATATCCAATCTTTAAGACTCTACAAGGTCGTTTAACTGGTCTGAAACACTTGGAAACGATTTTCAAATACCAATCAGAAAGTTTGCCTTTGTTAGAACTCTTGCAGGCTTTCATGCAGGATTTTTCAGAGCAATATTTGCAAGCTAAAATCCAAGAAAATGCTTTTGAGTTTTCAGATATCGCGCATTTTGCGATCCAGATTTTGGAAGAAAATCCAGATATTCGTAAACTTTATCAAGATAAATATCATGAAGTCATGGTCGATGAGTACCAGGATAATAACCACACACAAGAACGCATGCTGGAATTGTTGTCAAATGGGCATAATCGATTTATGGTGGGAGATATCAAGCAATCCATTTATCGTTTCCGTCAGGCTGATCCGCAGATTTTCAACCAAAAATTTAAGGATTTTCAAGAGCATCCAGAACACGGAAAGTTAATTCTGCTAAAAGAAAATTTCCGTAGTCAGTCAGAAGTTTTGGATGCGACAAATAGCGTCTTTACGCACTTGATGGATGAGGCTGTTGGTGAAATTTTGTATGATGGCATGCACCAGCTGGTAGCAGGAAGCCCTGCACAAAAAGAAGCTCACCCAGAAAATGAAACTCAAGTTCTTATTTACGACACTGATGAAAGTGGTGAGCTTGCAAGTAGCCCAGAAGAGGAGCAAATCAATCCGAACGAGGTTAAGCTGGTAGCTAAAGAAATTATTCGCCTGCATAATGAAGAAGGTGTTGCTTTTGAAGATATTACTTTGTTGGTATCATCGCGTACACGTAATGATGGCATTTTACAGACTTTCGAGCATCATGGCATTCCTTTGGTGACGGATGGCGGTGAGCAAAATTACCTAAAATCTGTTGAAGTCATGGTGATGCTAGATACTCTTAGAGCACTGGATAATCCGCTTAATGACTACGCTTTGGTGGCTCTAATGCGCTCGCCAATGTTTGCTTTTAACGAAGATGACCTTGCTCGTCTTGCCCTTCAAACAACTGAGGATGAGGCCAGAGCCAATCTTTACCAAAAATTAGAACACGCTTTGGCTAATCAAGGGCAACATGCAGAGCTAGTCACACCAGCTTTACGTCAAAAATTAAAAGATTTTATGATTTGCTTTAGCAAGTGGCGTGATTTTGCTAAATGGCATTCGCTTTATGATTTGATTTGGAAGATTTACAATGAGCGCTTTTATTATGATTACGTTGGCAATCTTCCTCGTGCCGAGCAGCGTCAAGCCAATCTTTACGCTCTAGCCCTTCGTGCTAATAATTTTGAAAAGACTGGCTTTAAAGGCTTGTCACGCTTTATTCGCATGATTGATCGCGTCTTAGAAAGCGAAAATGATTTGGCTGATGTTGAAGTGGCCCTTCCAAAACATGCTGTGAATTTGATGACCATCCATAAGAGTAAAGGACTTGAGTTCAAGTATGTCTTCATTTTGAATATTGACAAGAAATTCAGTATTCAAGACATGATGTCACCCTTGATTTTGTCACGACAAAATGGAGCTGGTATCAAATATTTGGCTGACATGCGAGAAGAGTTGGATACGGATGTTTTTCCAACCGTTAAAGTCAGCATGGACACTTTGCCTTATCAGCTTAATAAACGTGAACTGCGCTTAGCAACCTTGTCTGAACAAATGCGTTTGTTCTATGTTGCCATGACTCGTGCTGAAAAGAAATTGTATTTAGTCGGAAAAGCAAGTTCTGAAAAATTGGTTGATAAATACAGCGGTAAATCTGAAAATAATCACCTTCCAGTTGCAGAACGTGAGGCTTTCATGACTTTCCAAGATTGGATGCTAGCCATTCATGAAGCTTATGAAAACTTGCCATTTAAAGTTGAATTCGTCACAGATGAAGACCTGACAGAAGAAAAAATCGGTCAGATAGAAGTCAAATCAGCTATTACACCTGATGATTTGTCAAATAACCGTCAGTCTGAAAATATCGCAGAAGCTTTGGATAGACTTGAGGCAGTTGAAGAGTTGAATGCCAAATATCAATCAGCCATTAACCTGCCAAGTTTAAGAACACCTAGTCAGGTCAAGAAGCTTTATGAGCCTGTCATGGATACTGATGGGGTTGATGTGATGGCTAAGAAGGACCAAGTAAAACCAAGCTTTGCCTTACCTGATTTTTCGAAAAAAGCCAAGGTCGAAGCAACAGCGATTGGTTCTGCTATGCACGAGCTCATGCAGCGCATCTCCTTGTCTCAAAAAGTGACACTAGAGGATATTTCAACAGCCCTAACACAAGTGTCTGCTGAAGATGAAGTTAAAGCGCGTATTCGTCTAGAAAATGTTTTGGATTTCTTTGAGAAGTCAGCTCTTGGACAGTTGATTCAGCAAAATACCGATAAAATCTACCGCGAAGCTCCATTTGCCATGTTAAAAGAAGACCCTGAGAGCAAAGAAAAATTCGTTGTTCGTGGGATTGTCGATGCTTATCTTCTTTTAGAGGATCGTTTGGTTCTTTTAGATTACAAGACTGATAAATACACAAACAGCGAGGAAATCAAAGATCGATACCAAGGCCAAATGGCACTTTATGCCGAAGCACTCAGCAAGTCATATCATATTGATCAAGTTGATAAATACCTTGTTTTGCTTGGTGGAGAGCGTCTGGAAGTAGTTAAACTTTAAAAGTAATTAAAAAAACGACCGTTTAGCATAAAGCTTGCGGCCGTTTTTGGTATAGTATATTGTATTATTGTATATTGAAAAAATAAAGGCGAGTTGATTGGATTAACTCCAGAATTTAGCGGCGATGTCTTGACCTTGCTTGATTTTAGCCCATTGTTGTGGAATAGCAAGTTCGTTTCCTGAATCACATGATGCAAAACCACATTGGTGAGAAAGGAAAAGACGGTCTTTAGGGATGATTTGGCTAGCTTCTTCAAGCATTTTAAGTGCGCGGTCTTCATCATCAAGGTCAGTTGTTTTACTTGAAAGAAGTCCAAGAACAACCTCAGCATCTGAGTCTTTCAAGCTTTCAAGCGCTTTAAGGTCACCAGCTACTTCGCTATCCCATTCAAGGAAGAAACGGTCATAGTGTTGGTCTTTCAAGAATTTTGTTGCGATAGCTTCGTAAGTACCACCAGCAGCAGAACGGCTTTCGTAGTTACCACGGCAGTTGTGAGTCCAGACTTGCAAGCCAAGTTCATGACCATAGTCAGCAACATCGTTATTTACTGCGATGAATTCGTCAGCAAGGTTAGCAAGAGCGCTATTTCCTTGAGCAAAGAAACCAGCTGGGTTTGTTTCATCGAAAAGTTCCCAGAGGCAATCGTCAAATTGGATAATTTCTCCGCCAGCTTCTTTGTATTCTTTCAAGAATTCTTTATAAGCATTTGTAAGACCAGCTTTTAGTTCTTCTTTAGTTTTGTAAACTTGGTCTTCGCCAACTAATTGATTAAAGACTGTGAATTCTGTGTAAGCGTGAGCAGGCCCCCAGATAGTTAATTTGGTATCAGAGTCACCAGCTTCTTCTTTAAGTAAATTAAAGATGTCAAGGAAGTGGTGGTTTTTACCTGAAAGTGGCTCTGTGATGCGAATACCAATGTCTTTACGTGTTTCGAAGTGCCCGCCATCATGGTCTTTGAAGCTGTAGCCATGGTCTGCGATGTAGCGTTCAATCCCTTTTAGACCCCAGACAAAGTCGAGGTGCCACATAGATTTTGAAAATTCACCATCAGTAAGCACATCGATACCATTTGCTTTTTCTTTTGCGATAACTTTTTTGATGTCAGCTGTTTCTGTTTCATGGTAGCCATCAAAAGCATCGTAGAAAGGGTATGTGATATCATCTCGATGTTCGATTGCGATTTTATATTCGCGTAAATCAGCTGGTCGTAGGAGCGAACCAACTAGTTGAAATCTTGATTTTGCCATTTCATGTACCTCGTTTGTTTTTTTGTGATTCCTATTGTAGCGGAGCTTTGCCATTTTGAAAAATAGTTATTTTTTTAGGACTATGTATAGTTTTAAACTATAACTAAAAAAATAAAAATCTCTGTCTAATTAACAGAAAATTTGGTATACTAAGAAAATACAGACAATTACAAGGAGATTTAGAATGGATATTTGGGAAAAGTTATATCAAGCAGCAAAAAAGGATTATAATCCTCATTATGTGACGCCATTTATCTATTCAAATCACGTGGTTGCAGCAATTGAAGCAGAAGATGGTCAGATTTTTACAGGTTATTGTTTTGAAGCAACTTCTGGTGTTTTTCACCTTTGCGCAGAACGCGCAGCAGCTTTTAACATGTTTCAACAATCTGGTCAAACCACTATCAAACGCATCATTGCGTTTCGCGATAAACCACCTTACGGAGAAGGTTCGGGAATGCCTTGCGGAGCCTGCCGTGAGTTCTTGATGCAATTGTCACCGAAAAATAAAGATTTGGAATTTATGCTTGATTATGAGAAACGTGAAACCATCACCTTAGGTGAATTGATGCCATTATGGTGGGGGACAGAGCGAATGGCAGCAGGCATTGAAGAATTAGAAGATTAATAACAAAGCGAGGGATAGGATGCGAGATAATCATTTACACACACATTTTTCTTATGATTCAGATGCGCGGTTTGAAGATTATTTAGACCATTATACAGGGGATATTGTGACGACTGAGCATTATGATTTGTCAAATCCATATACCAAGCAAGATGATGTGCCAGATTACGAGGCTTACTCGCGTGAAATAGCTAAGCTTAATCAAAAATACGGCAATCGTATTAAAAAAGGCATTGAAATTGGTTATTATCAGCCACGTGAAGCGGATATTCTTGCTTATTTGGCGGATAAGGACTATGATTTGAAACTCTTGTCGGTTCATCACAATGGGACAAATGATTATCTTGATGATGAAGTGGCAGATATGGATAGAGATGAGATTATCCAAGAGTATCTGGACAGATTGGAGTATGCGATTGGACGCGTGGATGCGGATGTTTTAGCACATTTTGACTATGGTTTTCGCATTTTTGATATGACCGTTGCGGATTTAAAAGCTTACGAACCTCAACTTAAACGTATCTTCCAGAAGATGATTGATTATGATTTGGCTTTTGAGTTAAATAGCAAATCGATGTACTTGTATGGCAAGGAAGATCTTTACCGTTATGCTTTAGGCTTGGTTAGAGAATTGGGCTGCCACAAATATTCTATCGGTTCAGACGGTCATAAGTTGGAGCATTTCCGATTAGCCTTTGATAAAATCCAAAACCTTTTAGATGAGTTTGGCATTGAAGATTGGGAAATTTTGTAAAACAAAAAGCCCGTGAGCATAAGGCTCAGGGCTTTTTAACGTTTAAAAATTAGTGAGAAATACGTTTGCGGGCTGCTTTTTTACGATTTTCTTGAATGAAAGCAGCTTTTTCTTCTTCAGGGTCAATGATTTTTTTCTTAACTGCGAAAATAGCACCTGCGACAGTAGCTGCAGTGGCTACAACACCAGTAGCAAGACCTTTAGCGAATGCAAATTTTTTAGCCATAATAATTTCCTCCTCACTGATAAGAACAGGGAGTATAAAGAGGTCTTTATACTCTTTTATGGCAGTAGGATTTGTTTTCTTGTCCTACCACCTTATGTTATAATAATGGTAACGAAAATTGCCTAAAAATTCAAGTGAAAACGTTATATTTACTAAAAAATCAGGCTTAGGACGGATAAAAAATAGATGTCAAAAAAAATAAAACTGCTAGCTGTAGTTGGGCCGACAGCTGTTGGAAAAACAGCTTTAGGAATCGAACTCGCTAAGCAATTTAACGGAGAAATTATCAGCGGTGACAGTCAACAAGTCTACCGTAAGCTGGATATTGGAACAGCTAAGGCTACACCTGAAGAACAAGCAGCAGCTCCTCACCACTTGATAGATGTGCGTGATGTTGATGAGACTTATTCAGTTTATGACTTTGTGACTGAGGCTAAGGCTGCGATTGACGATATTGTTAGTCGAGGAAAGCTTCCTATTATCGTCGGAGGAACTGGCCTTTATCTTCAAAGTTTGCTAGAAGGTTATCATTTAGGTGGTGAGGTTGACCAAGAAAAAGTTCTTGCATACCGAAAAGAGTTGGACTTGCTAAGTGATGAAGAGCTTTTTGAAAAAATAGCAGAGCAGAAGATTGAGATTCCTCAAATCAACCGCCGTCGTGCCATTCGTGCTTTGGAGTTAGCTAAGTTTGGACAAGATTTGCAAAATAAAGAAACTAACTATGATTCCTATTTGATTGGTTTAAATGATGACCGTCAAGTGCTTTATGACCGTATCAATCGCCGTGTTGACCTTATGGTTGAAAATGGTGTTTTAGATGAGGCAAAATGGCTTTATGACAATTATCGTGAGGTCCAAGCCGCGCGAGCTATTGGTTACAAGGAACTTTTCCCGTATTTTGCTGGGGAAGATTCTCTTGAAAACTGTGTTGAAAAATTAAAACAAAACACACGTCGCTTTGCAAAACGCCAGTTAACATGGTTTAGAAACCGTATGGCAGTTAAGTTTTACAATGTTTCAGAAGCTGATTTTAAAGCTAGTGTTACAAGTGATGTTGATTGTTTTTTAAATGATAAGAAATTGTAAGGGAGTAAAACGCTCCCTTTCACTTTTTGTAGAAATTTTATGATATAATGAGATTTACGGATTAATTAAGAAGAGGGGTGAGTGCATGATTGAAACAAGCGAACATCAAGAGCGCGTGATTTTACTGGGCGTTGAGCTGCCAGACACTGAAAATTTTGACATGTCTATGGAAGAGTTAGCTTCGCTGGCTAAAACAGCAGGAGCGCAGGTGGTTTCCTCTTATCGCCAAAAACGCGAAAAATACGATAGTAAATCATTGATTGGCTCAGGAAAATTAGCTGAAATTAAAGCGATTGTTGACGCTGATGAGATTGACACTGTTATTGTTAATGACCGTTTAACACCCCGTCAAAATGTTAACTTAGAATCAGAGCTTGGGGTTAAAGTCATTGACCGCATGCAGTTGATTTTGGATATTTTTGCCATGCGTGCTCGTAGTCACGAAGGAAAATTGCAAGTTCATCTGGCTCAACTCAAATACATGTTGCCCCGTCTTGTCGGTCAAGGGGTTATGCTAAGCCGTCAAGCAGGTGGAATTGGTAGCCGAGGACCTGGTGAAAGTCAATTGGAATTGAACCGACGTTCGATTCGCAATCAGATTTCAGATATTGAACGCCAATTGAAGGTGGTTGAAAAGAATCGTGAGACTGGGCGTGAAAAACGTACAGAATCACAAGTCTTTAAAATTGGACTCATTGGTTATACAAATGCTGGTAAATCAACCATTATGAATGTCCTAACCAATGATAAACAATACGAAGCTGATGAATTATTTGCGACTTTGGATGCGACAACTAAGCAGATTTACTTGCAAAATCAATTTCAAGTGACGCTTACAGATACGGTTGGTTTTATTCAAAACTTGCCAACTGAGTTGGTGGCAGCCTTTAAGTCAACCTTGGAAGAAAGTCGTCATGTTGATTTGCTGCTACACGTGATTGATGCCAGCGACCCAAATCATGCGGAACACGAAAAAGTTGTTTTAAATTTGCTAAAAGAGTTGGATATGTTGGATATTCCGCGTTTAGCTGTTTATAACAAGATGGATGTGGCGGAGCACTTTGCAGCGACAGCTTTCCCAAATGTGCGTATTTCTGCGCGTGATAAAGATGCTCGTTCACTTTTGCGCCGTTTGATTATCAATGAAATTCGTGAGATTTTTGAACCATTTAGCATTCGTGTTCACCAAAATCAAGCCTATAAGTTATACGATTTAAATAAAATCGCTCTGCTTGACCGCTATGATTTTGCAGAAGAATACGAAACCATCACTGGTTACATTAATCCAAAAAATAAATGGAGACTAGAAGAATTCTATGACTGATTATATAAGCTTAGCTTTAAAATATGGTGGCTTTACGTCACTAGATAAAGTGTATTTGCAAAATGTTTTGGAGGAGTTAACAGATGAGCAAAAATTGAGCTTCATCACACCGCCTCCAAGTGTTATCAATGCTTATTTTGCAGAAATGTATCAAAAACAATCTCCGCAAGCCGCAACAGATTACTATTTTGAACTATCAAAAGAATTGCACTTGTTAAATGATAAGCCATCTTTTGACGAACACAAACCTTTTATTCGTTTGAATTTATCAGGTAAATCATATGGTTTCACTTATGAAAATGATAAAGAGGTTGCTCGTGTCTTTTCTGAAAAAGATGAAGCTTTGACAAGAGATGTCTTGTTTGAATTGGCTCAAGTTTTTCCTCAATATAAAATTTATGTTGAAGATGGCAAAATCAAAATGTCAAAAATAACTTTTGATGACCAAGAACTTGAAGACCTCACGCCAGAAAGTAGTCTGCTCAGCCACGTTTCAAAATTAAAAGGAAATATGGTTAAGCTAAAAAGTTTTAATCGCGATGAATTGTCAGACTTGCTAGCTCATTACCAAGGGCAAGTTTATTACACGTTTGATCAACGTGAATTTATCGCTTATGTAAAAGTATCGTAATAGGAAGGATAAGTAAAAACTTCGGTTTTTATAGGTATATATGGAATTACAATTTTTGGGAACAGGAGCGGGTCAGCCCTCAAAGTCACGTAATGTGTCAAGCTTAGTGTTAAAGTTACTTGACGAGATTAATGAGGTATGGATGTTTGACTGTGGTGAAGGAACACAACGTCAGATTTTGGAAACAACTATCCGTCCTCGTAAAGTGAAACGCATTTTTATCACGCACTTGCACGGTGACCACATTTTTGGTCTTCCTGGCTTTTTGGCAAGTCGCGCTTTCCAGGCAAATGAAGAACAAACTGACCTTGATATTTATGGTCCAGTCGGTATTCGTTCATACGTTTTGAGCAGTTTGCGCTTGTCTGGTGCTCGTTTGCCATACCGTATTCATTTTCATGAATTTGACGAAAACAGTCTTGGCAAAATCATGGAAACTGACAAGTTTGTGGTATATGCTGAGAAATTGGATCACACTATTTTCTGTATTGGTTATCGTGTGATGCAAAAAGATTTGGAAGGAACACTTGATGCAGAAGCGTTGAAAGCTGCAGGTGTGCCATTTGGTCCATTATTTGGAAAAATCAAGAGCGGTCAAGATGTTGTCTTAGAAGATGGCACAAAAATTATCGCCAAAGATTACATCTCAGCACCGAAAAAAGGAAAAGTTATCACTGTTTTAGGTGATACACGTAAGACTGATGCTAGTGTGCGTCTTGGTTTGGGAGCTGATATCTTGGTTCACGAATCAACATATGGAAAAGGTGATGAGAGAATCGCCCGCAAGCACGGACACTCAACAGGAACTCAGGCTGCCCAGATTGCTAAAGAAGCGTCAGCTAAATGTTTATTGCTTAATCACATCAGTGCTCGTTTCTTGGGACGCGAATGCAAACAAATTGAAACGGATGCTCAAGCAATCTTTGAAAATACACACTTGGTTAAAGATTTGGAAGAAATTAGCTTATGAGAATAATTGCTATTACAGGAGCAACAGGTGGACTAGCCAAAGAAATTGTCAAACAGTTACCAGCTGATGACTTTGTGATTGCCTTAGGACGTCATGTAAAAAAACTTGAAGCCTGTTATGCTGAACGTCCTAACACAGTTTGCTACGAACTTGATATGACAAGTGATGAAGCGATTGGTGCTATGGTTGAAAAACTATACGCTGAGCATGGTCATATCGATGTCTTTATCAACAATGCTGGTTATGGTGATTTTAGTGAGTTTGATGCCTATACGACGGCTGAAATCCGTGACATGTTTGATATCAATACTTTTGCGACGATGACTTTTTCACGTTTAGTTGGTCACAAGATGAAAGAAGCGGGACAGGGGCATATTGTCAATATTGCCAGCATCGCTGGTTTGATTGCATCAGCGAAATCATCAGTTTACTCTGCAACAAAATTTGCGGTGATTGGCTTTTCAAATGCTCTGCGTTTGGAATTAGCTGATAGCAATGTTTACGTGACAACGATTAATCCAGGACCGATTGCAACAACTTTTTTTGACAAGGCAGATCCATCTGGAGAATACCTAAAAAGTGTTGGACGCTTTGTTTTACAACCAGAAGAAGTTGCCAGACGTACAGTTGCTATTTTAGGTAAAAATAAACGTGAAGTGAACATGCCTTGGTCAATGGCTGCAGCGCATAAGTTTTACACCCTTTTCCCTAAGGTTGCTGATTTTTTAGCACGAAAAGTTTTTAATTATAAATAACCTCCTTTCAATTCTACATAAGAAGTGAGAAGTGAATGATAACAAGTAAATACAATTGGAAAAACATTGAAAAAGAGCCAGATGATGGCTTTTTTGAACTGACAAAAAAAGAAAATATTACAGCTTTAGCCAGCAAAATCCTATACAGTCGTGGCATTGACAACGACGAAAAACTAGCTCAATTTTTATCGAATGATTTGTCACAACTTCATGATCCATATCTTTTGCACGATATGGACAAAGCAGTTGCCCGTATTCGTCAAGCTATTGAAAATTACGAACAAATCTTGGTTTATGGGGACTATGATGCCGATGGGATGACTAGCGCTAGTATCATGAAAGAAGCACTGGAAATGCTTGGGGCTGAAGTTCAAGTCTATCTTCCTAACCGATTTGTTGATGGCTATGGACCAAATGAATCGGTCTATAAATACTTTATTGAGCAACAACAGGTTTCTTTGATTATTACGGTGGACAATGGCGTAGCTGGACACGAAGCTATTAACTATGCACAAAGTCAAGGAGTAGATGTCATTGTTACTGACCACCATGGCTTACCAGCAGAGCTTCCAGATGCATTTGCCATTGTACATCCAGAGCATCCAGAAGCGGATTATCCGTTCAAATATTTAGCAGGATGTGGCGTAGCTTTCAAAGTCGCTTGTGCTTTGCTGGAATCAATTCCCACAGAAATGCTAGATTTAGTTGCTATCGGAACCATTGCTGATATGGTTAGCCTAACAGATGAAAATCGTATCATGGTTAAGGTCGGTCTTGAAATGCTCAAGCAGACCGAACGCATTGGTTTAATGGAACTAATGAAAGTATCTGATATTGACATGTCAGATGTTAACGAAGAAACTGTTGGCTTTAAAATCGCTCCGCAGCTAAATGCTCTTGGTCGTCTAGATGATCCAAATCCAGCTGTTGAGTTATTGACTGGCTTTGATGATGAAGAAGCGCTAAGCATTGCGCAAATGATTAATGCCAAAAATGAAGAACGTAAAGAAATCGTTCAAAAGATTTATGACGAAGCCATGGGCATGGTTGACCTTGATAAGCCTGTTCAAGTCTTAGCAAAAGAAGGTTGGCATCCAGGTGTTCTTGGGATTGTCGCTGGTCGTATTTTGGAGCATATTGCTCAGCCAGTTATTGTCTTAAACATTGAAGACGGCATGGCAAAAGGTTCTGCTAGAAGTATTGAGGCAATCAATATCTTCCATGCGCTTGATGAACACCGTGATTTATTTGAAGCCTTTGGTGGACATGCTGGTGCAGCTGGGATGACCTTGCCAGTTGATAACCTAGAGCAATTGTCACAGGTCTTATGTGATTATATTGCTGAAAATGATATTAATTTAGCTCAGAAAAAGACTTTGATCATTGATGAAGTGCTAGAGTTGTCAGAAATTGACTTGGACACTGTTAAAAGTCTTGAGAAGATTGCACCTTTTGGGATGGATAATGCTAAGCCAGTCTTTGAAATCAAAGACTTTACCGTTAAACAAGCACGTACCATGGGGCAAAATGGTGCTCACTTGAAGTTAAAAATTGCTCAAGGAAGCACGGCAGTTGACCTTGTTGCCTTTAACCAAGGTCATTTGGTACAAGAATTTCAACAAGCGCAGAATCTCTGTCTTGCGGTTACCTTGTCAATTAACAAATGGAATGGGCAAACTACTGTTCAGTTGATGCTTGAAGATGCGCGTGTTGACGGCGTTCAGTTGATTGATATTCGTGCCAAAAATGCTAGTCTTCCTGAACGTGTTCCTGTTTTGAGTGAAGACACTAGTGCCAGCGAAGTGGTTGTTCTAGATATTCCTGAGAAGGCTGAAGAACTCAAATCCCTTTTTGTCGGTCGACAATTTGATGCTGTTTATTTTAAAAACCACATCAAACGTGCCTATTATTTGACTGGCTATGGAACTCGCGAACAATTTGCTAAATTGTATAAAACCATTTACCAATTCCCTGAATTCGACGTTCGTTATAAATTAAAAGACTTGAGTCAATACCTCAATATCCCAGATATTTTGCTGGTAAAAATGATTCAAATCTTTGATGAATTAGACTTCGTAACCATCACAGATGGTGTTATGGTCGTTAACAAAGATGCCCAAAAACGCAGCATCTCAGACAGCCAAATCTATCAAAATCTGAAACAAGAAGTGAAGTATCAAGAACTTATGGCACTTGGTACTCCACAAGAAATCTACGATTGGTTAATGGATAATAATTAAGAAAAAACTCCTTTGGGTACTATTAAAACCAAAGGAGTTTTTAAATACTTTCTAGGTTCAAACTAAATTAGATATTAAGAAAATTTAATAAAAATGTGAAATAAGGGTTTATTTTAAGTTTCGTTTAAGGTATAATGGTAAGCGTGACCAAAAATGGGAAAAGGAGATAAAAATGGATTCAAAGAATTCGAATCAAAATGAAAAGGGAACAAATAAGTTTTCTGACTTTACTGGTAAAGTAAAATCACAGTGGAATGATTTGAGTAAAACCAAGAAAATCATTGCAGGTGTTGCTGGTCTTGCAATAGTTGGGGTAGCAGGTGTTGCGGTATACCAAGCAACGACTGGAACAACAGTAACAAGTGCTGTGACTGGTAGCCCACTAAAAATTACAGTTAATTCAGCTGATGTTATTGTGCCTGAAGATGCGGAAAAAGGTAGCACCTACGTTGCCTATAATATTACCTTTGAAAATAAAGGTAGCCAAAAGATTGAACTTAATTCAACAGATGTTCAATTGGTAGATAAAGATGGTGAAACTCTCTCAAATGAGATGATTTATTCATCTACTGATGATTTTAAGGATATGGATCTTGTTGGTGCTGGTTTAGGAAAAGGTAAAAAACGCACAGGATACCTTGTTTATAAAATTGATCCTAAGAAAAGTAAAGACTATTCAATTGAAGCAGAGTGTACAGTAACAGGTGATGATAGTTACGATAAGAAAGAAACAGAAGAGTCACTCTCAAAAGTTAAAGTTACAGATAATCGAGATGATATTAAAAAAATGGCATCTGATTATATTAATAAAGTCTTTTTGGCGTCTCAATCAACATCAATTAGTGGTTCAGCATCAGTTGGATTTGATGCATCAGATGATGTCCAAGTGACAACTTTGTCAAATAAATCTGACAAGAAAAAAGAAAACGACTTCCAACTTGGAAACAATATCGAAGCAGATAAAGAATTATTTGTGAAACGTTTCAAAGAAGAATTGGGCTCAAGTTTTGATTATTTCACACCAAGCGACAGTGAAATGGATGCCTTCGTTGATAAATACATGGAAGCTAACGCCAAACGTGCACAAGTTAATGTTTCAATCGAAGAATTATATCCAACTTCTGCAAAAATTAAAGTAGAATCTAAATCAATTGATCTTGGTAAAGTTGATATGAGTGATTTGGTTGATGATTATATCGAACAAGCAACAGGTAAAGATTTCTCAGATGACGATGCAGTGATGCAAGATGCTGAAAAATATGTTTTTGCTAGTGTCCCTAGCCGTTTTAGTTCAACAGATTTAGCTACTGAAACTGATGAAAATAGCATTTCTGTATCACTTAAAGATAAGAAATGGATGGTTGATTCATCTGATAAATCAATGAACTATGGTTACGATGGTTTGCAACGATCAATGTCAGGTCAATTTTTCTATTAATAAATCATAATTGAAAACTATGACAAGTTTTAGCTTGTCGTAGTTTTTTTTGTCAACCAAAAGTAAGCGGTTGCTAAATATTTGTTTTTCTATTGAGACAGAACTATAATATGGTTATGTAGGGATGATTCGCTACAAAAACGTTAAATGACTGATTGAATTTTCTTGTAATAAGGAGGTTTCTTATGTGTACTGCGATTACTTATACAACTAAGGATAGTTACTTTGGTCGTAATCTTGATTTGGATTTTTCTTACAATGAAACGGTGACCATTTGTCCTAGAACTTACCCATTCTCGTTTAAGCATAAGGGTGAAAATAAGAACCACTATGCCATGATTGGGATGGCGACGGTAGTGGCTGATTACCCACTTTATTACGAAGCTGTTAATGAAAAAGGCTTGGGAATGGCTGGCTTGAATTTCCCTGAAAATGCTGATTACAAAGAAGTGGCAGAAGGAAAAGACAACCTTGCATCTTTTGAATTGATTCCATGGTTCTTATCACAATGCCAATCTGTTGCTGACGTTAAGAAACTTTGCCAAAATCTTAATGTGACAAATGAAGCGTTCAGTGCTGATTTTCAACCAAGTCCTTTGCACTGGTTGATTGCTGACCGAAATGAAGCTATTGTACTCGAATCTGTAGCCAGCGGATTAAAGGTTTATGATAATCCAACAGGTGTTTTGACGAACAATCCAACATTTGACAAACAATTATTTAACTTGAACAATTATCGTCACATTTCTCCAAAAGTTTCTGACAATCTCTTTTCTACAGAGATTGCCTTGGACACTTACAGCCGAGGAATGGGTGGCCTTGGTTTGCCTGGTGATTTATCATCAATGTCACGCTATGTTAAGGTAGCCTTTACTAAATTAAATTCAGTGGCAGAAGATACAGAAGCATCTAGTGTTAACCAATTCTTCCATATTTTGAAATCCGTTGAACAACAAAAAGGTTTGTGCTATGTGGATGAAAGTGGCAAATACGAATACACTATTTACAGTTCATGTATCAATACAGAAAAAGGTATTTACTACTACACAACTTACGATAATTCACAAATTACGGCTGTCGATATGCATAAGGAAAATTTGGATGATAACAAGTTGGTTACTTATCCATTAATCAAAGATTGGCAAGTGAATTACCAAAATTAAGGTTTTAAAAAAATATTACTTAAATTCCTTCCTTTTTTCAAAAAATATGCTATAATGAAATGTAAAACATTTTTTGGCAAAAAGCCCATAGAAAGAAGAAAATGGATTTAAAAAATTATATCGCTACAATTGAAAACTATCCTAAAGAAGGAGTCACTTTCCGTGATATTTCTCCTTTGATGGCAGATGGAAATGCTTATAGCTATGCTGTTCGCGAAATTGTACAGTATGCTACTGACAAGAAGATCGACATGATTGTTGGTCCAGAGGCACGCGGATTTATCGTCGGATGCCCAGTTGCATTTGAACTTGGAATTGGTTTCGCACCAGTTCGTAAACCTGGTAAATTACCACGTGAAGTAATCTCAGCTGATTACGAAAAAGAGTACGGCATTGATACACTATGTATGCATGCTGATGCTATCAAACCTGGACAACGTGTCCTTATCGTTGATGACCTTTTGGCAACAGGTGGTACTGTGAAAGCTACTATCGAAATGGTAGAACGCCTTGGTGGTATCGTTGCTGGATGTGCTTTCCTTGTTGAATTGGACGGATTGAACGGACGTAAAGCACTTGAAGGTTATGATACGAAAGTCTTAATGAATTTCCCAGGATAATTATAGCTAAAAACTATAACTACCTAAAGAAATTATATAATTGAAAACTATATCTCCATCTTTTATAATATTACTTAAATATAATATTATAGAGTGGAGATATTTTCATGCCAATAAAACTTGATAAAGAATTACCGGCCTTAGACATTTTGCGCAAAGAGAATGTCTTCATCATGGATAATAAACGTGCAAAGCATCAAGATATTAGACCGATGGATTTTCTCATTGTTAACTTGATGCCGACAAAAGAAGTGACAGAGACACAGCTCTTGCGTTTGCTGGCTAATACGCCTTTGCAGATTAATGTTGAATTTCTCTATATGACTAGTCACGAGTCAAAAAATACGACGGCTGAGCATTTAGAAACCTTCTATAAAACTTTTGCGGATGTTAAACACAAGTATTATGATGGGTTGATTATCACGGGTGCTCCAGTTGAAACTTTGGCTTACGAGGAAGTGGATTACTGGGATGAATTGTGCCAAATCTTTGATTGGGCAAAATCTCATGTCTATTCAACCTTGCACCTGTGTTGGGGAGCGCAAGCTGGGCTCTATTATAAATATGGTATTAAGAAGGTTTTGCTAGAGGAAAAATTATCAGGCATCTTTTCTCAGAATGTCAAACAACCTTCTAACCCGATTGTCCGTGGGTTTGACGATTGCTTCATGGCGCCACATTCTAGATATACAGAAGTTCGTCATGAAGATGTTGCTAAGGTTGATCGATTAGAAGTAATTGCTGAAGGTCCCACAGTTGGTTTGTCTATCGTAGCTAGTAAAGATTTGCGCGAAGTTTATAGCTTTGGACATTTGGAATATGACCGTGAAACTTTGGATCGTGAGTACAAGCGTGATGTTAAAGTTGGAAAAAATCCTAATGTGCCTGCGCATTATTACGTCAATGACGATCCTGAACAAGACGTTCCGATGAAGTGGAATTTAGCAGCAACAACTTTCTTTAGTAATTGGATTAATTATGCTGTTTACCAAGAGACGCCTTATCAGTTGGAGCAATTGGAAAAAGAACCATCTTTTTACGGTTACTTGTGATGGGGTGATTATCGGTCAAATCTTGTTTAATCTTTGTCAGGTTCAGTTTTAGATGTGATGATTTTTTAGGAATATATTATGAGTTATTTGGAAAATTATAAATCAGGCAATCTTGTATTGCCGAGTGCTCTTCTCTTTCATTACAAAGATATTTTTAAACGTGCAGATGATTTTTTGATTTGGCAGTTTATTTATCTCCAAAACACGACTAAGATGGATGATTTGGCACCTAGTCAAATTGCTAGTGCGCTGAATAAAACAGTGGCAGAAGTTAACCGCTCGATTTCTGATTTGACTGCTCAAGGTTTGCTTGATATGAAGACTATTGAACTTGGTAGCGAAATCGAAGTAATTTTTGATGCTAGTCCTGTTTTAGCCCTTTTGGATAAATTGGTATCTGAACCTAAACAAGCTCCTGAAAAGCAAGAGTCAAATCCTGTAAAAGAACTTGTTGAAGATTTTGAACGTGAGCTAGGTCGTATGCTGAGCCCATTTGAATTGGAAGATTTACAAAAGACCATTCGTGAGGATAAAACAGACCCTGATTTGGTGCGCGCTGCCCTACGTGAAGCGGTCTTTAATGGCAAGACAAACTGGAATTACATTAATGCCATTTTGCGAAATTGGCGTCGTGAAGGCATTACAACAATGCGCCAAGTTGAGGAACGTCGCAAAGAGCATGAAGATTCAAAAGCAGGCAAAGTCAATGTATCAGATGACTTTTTGGCTGCAATGGATTTGTGGAGTGACTAATGAGAGTTGGACGTGAGCGTTTAAAGAAAATCTTAGCTATTATTGGTGACATGTATCCAGAAGCGCGTGGCGAGTTGGAATGGGAGACGCCGTTTCAGCTGCTTATCGCGGTGATTTTGTCTGCTCAAACGACGGATAAAGCAGTCAACAAGGTGACCCCAAATCTTTGGAAACATTACCCAGAAATCGAGGATTTGGCTAAGGCAAATTTGGCTGATGTTGAGGAGTGTTTGCGAACTATCGGACTTTATAAGAACAAAGCTCGAAACATCATTAAGACAGCAAGAGCGATTTTACAAGACTTCGACGGGCAAGTCCCTAAGACCCACAAAGAGTTAGAAACCTTGCCAGGAGTGGGACGAAAAACGGCTAATGTTGTATTAGCAGAAGTTTACGGTATTCCATCGATTGCTGTGGATACACATGTGTCACGAATTGCTAAGCGTCTGAATATTTCTGCGCCAGATGCTGACGTTAAAGAAATCGAAGAAGATTTGATGAAAAAAATCCCAAAGAAAGATTGGATTTTGACGCATCATCGCTTGATTTTCTTTGGACGTTATCATTGTTTAGCTAAAAAGCCTAAATGTGATATTTGTCCAGTTCAAGCCTACTGCAAATACTATAAAGACAATGTGAAAAATAACTAAGCAGCTCACTTGAGTTGCTTTTGTTATGCTTTTGTAAGGAGAAGTTGTTTTTGATATAATTAAAAGGAATGATATTTTAGAAGGAAGAATTATGCAAACAGTATTATCTAAGCGTTTGGCTGCCGTAGCAGACTTTGTACCGCAAGGAGCACGCTTACTGGATGTCGGAAGTGACCATGCTTACTTACCGATTGCCTTGATGGAAGAGGGAAAAATTGATTTCGCCATTGCTGGTGAAGTTGTCAAAGGTCCATATGAATCAGCAGTTCACAATGTTGCTGGCGCAGGTTTGACAGATAAAATCGCTGTGCGTTTGGCAGATGGTTTAGCAGCCTTTGAAGCGTCAGACCAAGTGACAACGATTACGATTTGTGGTATGGGTGGTGGCTTGATTGCTGATATTTTGGCGGCAGGAGTTGAAAAATTAGCAAGTGTAGACCGTCTTATCTTGCAACCCAACAATCGTGAAGATGAACTTCGTGCTTGGTTGATGAACAATGGTTTCAAACTTATCACTGAAGAAATCATGACAGAAAATGACAAATTTTATGAAATCATGGTTGTTGAACACGGTCAAATGACTTTGTCAGAGACAGACCTACGCTTTGGTCCTTTCTTGAACCAAGAAAAATCTGCTGTTTTTAAAGCACGTTGGCAACGAGAATTGAAAAAATTAGAAATCGCTTTGCCTCACGTTCCAGAAAACCGTGTCGATGACCGCGCAGCTATTTCACAAAAAATGGCAGCTATCAAGGAGGCTATCAATGAAAGCAAGTGAAATCATTGAACGCTATGAAGCTTATTGCCCGCGTGAGCTTTCTATGGAAGGTGATATTTCTGGGCTGCAAATTGGAACACTTGATAAAGAAGTTAGTCGTGTCATGATTGCTCTTGATGTGCGTGAAACGACAGTGGCAGAAGCAATCGAGAAAAATGTTGACCTGATTATCGTTAAGCATGCTCCGATTTTTCGTCCACTAAAAGACCTTGTGGCGACGCCTCAAAATCAGATTTACCTTGATTTGGTAAAACATGATATCGCCGTTTACGTGAGTCACACAAATATCGATATTGTGCCAGATGGTTTAAATGATTGGTTCTGTGAGCTGTTAGACATTACTGACACAGAGATTTTAAGCCCTACGGCTGATGGTTACGGGATTGGTCGAGTTGGAACGATTGAAGAGCAATCTTTTTCAGGATTTGCTCTTAAGGTTAAAGAAAAATTCAACTTAGATAGTGTTCGTTTAGTTGCTTATGGAAACCAAGATAAACTCATTAATCGCGTAGCTATTTGTGGTGGTAGTGGTCAAAGTTTTTACCGTGAAGCAATGGCAAAAGGGGCGCAAGTCTACATTACTGGAGATATTTACTATCATACTGCTCAAGAGATGATTACAAATGGTATGCTTGCTATCGACCCAGGGCATCATATTGAAGTGCTCATGGTTGATAAATTACTTGAAAAATTTAATGCTTGGAAAAGTGAAAATCACTGGTCAGTTGATTTTGTAGCTAGTAAAGCAGAAACAAATCCGTTTTATCATCTATAAAAAGAAATTAAGGCTGAAGAAAAAATCCATTTTGGATAACTTTCTTCAGTCTTTTTAAGCTTGTAATTAAAAATACAGTAGTGGTTATATCAATTATCATATTTTTAGTAGTTCGTCTGTATTTTGAAATTTTTACTGACATTTGTCAGTAATTTTCGTTAAAACCCTGTAAAATTAGGAAATTTAGTGACAGCATTTGCAAAAAATGATAAAATAGTTCTGATAATTGATATTTAATTAATAAAGAGGGAGACCTAACTATGAAAGGTATTATTCTTGCAGGAGGTTCAGGAACACGTTTGTATCCTTTGACTCGTGCGGCTTCAAAACAACTTATGCCAGTGTATGATAAACCAATGATTTATTATCCACTATCAACATTGATGTTGGCTGGTATCCGAGACATTTTGATTATCTCAACACCAACTGATATTCATCGTTTTGAAGAACTACTTGGCGACGGTTCAGAATTTGGTATTTCACTTTCTTACGCTGTTCAACCAAGTCCAGATGGATTGGCACAAGCCTTTATCATCGGTGAAGAATTTATCGGAGATGACAATGTTGCTCTTGTTTTGGGAGATAACATTTACCATGGAGCAGGTCTAAGTAAAATGCTTCAAAAAGCAGCAAGCAAAGAAAAAGGTGCTACTGTCTTTGGTTACCAAGTAAAAGACCCAGAACGTTTTGGTGTTGTTGAATTCGACGAAGATTTCAATGCTATCTCAATCGAAGAAAAACCAGAACATCCAAAATCACACTACGCTGTAACAGGTCTTTACTTCTACGATAACGACGTTGTCGAAATCGCTAAAAACATCAAACCAAGTGCACGTGGTGAACTTGAAATCACAGATGTTAACAAAGTCTATCTTGAACGTGGCGACCTTTCTGTAGAAGTTATGGGACGCGGCTTTGCATGGCTTGATACAGGAACACACGAAAGCCTTCTTGAAGCAGCTCAATACATCGAAACAGTGCAACGTATGCAAAACCTTCAAGTTGCAAACTTGGAAGAAATCGCATACCGCATGGGTTACATCACAAAAGAAGATGTTTACAACCTTGCACAACCACTTAAGAAAAACGAATACGGAAAATACTTGCTTCGTTTGATTGGAGAAGACTAATGACAGAACAGTTTTTTGGTAAAGAATTAGCAGCACGTAAAATTGAAGCCATCCCAGGAATGATTGAATTCGATATTCCTGTTCATGGTGACAACCGCGGATGGTTTAAAGAAAACTTCCAAAAAGAAAAAATGCTTCCTCTTGGTTTCCCAGAATCATTCTTTGCAGAAGGAAAATTACAAAATAACGTTAGCTTTTCACATAAAAACGTTTTGCGTGGACTTCATGCAGAACCTTGGGATAAATACATCTCAGTTGCTGACGAAGGTAAAGTTCTAGGTTCATGGGTTGACTTACGTGAAGGTGACAGCTTTGGTCATGTTTACCAAACAGTTATCGACGCTTCAAAAGGTATCTTTGTTCCACGTGGAGTCGCTAATGGTTTCCAAGTATTGTCTGATAAAGTATCATACAGCTACTTGGTTAATGACTATTGGGCACTTGAACTTAAACCAAAATACGCTTTTGTAAACTATGCTGACCCAACTCTTGGTATCAAATGGGAAAACTTGGAAGAAGCAGAAGTTTCTGAAGCAGATAAAAACCACCCATTGCTTAAAGACGTAAAACCATTACGTAAAGAAGATTTGTAATAAAGCGTTTAAAATAAGACTTGTTAGTTGAATAACGAGCGAAACGAGCTTTAAACGATAGTTGACGCAGTGGTGAAAGTGAAATTTGATATTATCAAGATTTCACCGGAAATTTTGAGACTTTTGGCTCAAAATTTAGGCATGGAATTCCGTAGGAAGTCGCTGCCGTCCGCACCACATAAGTCGAGTATCAAAAATAAATAAAATTTCGGAGAAATTTAAAAGATGTCTGAATACAAAAATATCATTGTAACCGGTGGTGCAGGTTTCATCGGTTCAAACTTCGTACACTATGTTTACAACAATCACCCAGATGTACACGTTACTGTTCTTGATAAATTAACATATGCTGGTAACCGTGCAAACTTGGAAGAAATCCTTGGTGACCGTGTTGAATTGGTTGTTGGTGATATCGCAGATGCAGAATTGGTAGATAAATTGGCTGCAAAAGCTGATGCTATTGTTCACTACGCTGCAGAAAGCCACAACGATAACTCACTAAAAGATCCAAGTCCATTCATCCAAACAAACTTTGTTGGTACTTACACACTTTTGGAAGCTGCTCGTAAATACGATATCCGTTTCCACCACGTATCAACTGACGAAGTTTACGGAGACCTTCCACTTCGCGAAGACCTTCCAGGACATGGTGAAGGCCCAGGTGAAAAATTCACTGCTGAAACAAAATACAACCCAAGTTCACCATACTCATCAACAAAAGCTGCATCAGATTTGATCGTAAAAGCTTGGGTACGTTCATTTGGCGTTAAAGCAACAATCTCTAACTGTTCAAATAACTACGGACCATACCAACACATCGAAAAATTCATTCCTCGTCAAATCACAAACATCTTGTCAGGCATTAAACCAAAACTTTACGGTGATGGTAAAAACGTTCGTGACTGGATTCACACAAACGACCACTCAACAGGTGTTTGGGCAATCTTGACAAAAGGACGTATTGGTGAAACTTACCTTATCGGTGCTGATGGTGAAAAGAACAACAAAGAAGTTCTTGAACTTATCCTTGAAAAAATGGGTCAACCAAAAGATGCTTACGATCACGTAACAGACCGTGCAGGTCACGACCTTCGTTACGCCATCGATTCAACTAAACTTCGTGAAGAACTTGGTTGGGAACCAAAATACACTAACTTTGAAGAAGGACTTGAAGCAACAATCAAATGGTATACAGATAACCAAGATTGGTGGAAAGCTGAAAAAGAAGCAGTTGAAGCTAACTACGCTAAAACTCAAAAAGTTCTTGATAAATAATTTAAAAAGCCTATCGTATCAAGCCACGCTTGGTGCGGGGCTTTTTTTAGCTTTTGAGAAAAAAGCAAAGCTAAGATAGGGTTAATTGAAAAATACCTATAAAAACTTAGAATTATTTTACAAGTTATGCTTTGATTCAAGAATTGTGTTTGGTTTTCTGGTACAATAGAAGAAAACGAGAAAGAAGAGAAAGATGACAAAGTTAGCAACGATTTGTTATATTGATAATGGTGAGGCACTTTTGCTTTTACATCGTAATAAAAAGCCAAATGATGTTCATGAGGGAAAATGGATTTCGGTTGGTGGTAAACTTGAAGCGGGTGAAACACCTGATGAATGTGCCAAACGTGAAATTTTTGAAGAAACGCATTTTACAGTTAAGGAAATGGATTTTAAGGGAGTGATTACTTTCCCTGAATTTACGCCAGGTCACGATTGGTATACTTATGTCTTTAAGGTGACTGATTTTGAAGGTGAATTAATCTCTGACGAAGAATCACGTGAAGGTACTCTTGAGTGGGTTCCTTATGATAAGGTATTATCAAAACCAACTTGGGAAGGTGACTATGAAATCTTTAAATGGATTTTAGATGATGTGCCATTCTTCTCAGCTAAGTTTACTTATGATGACAAGCAACGTTTGGTCGATAAGAGCGTTACTTTTTATGACAATAAGTAGTCTTAATTGAAGTTGTCTAAAGAGAGGAGTTTTTATGGATCGTCATCAAGAAAAGAAATTTACGGAGTCTTGGTTTTTTAAATGGGTTTTAAACAGTCAAGCTACTGTGACAGTTATGGTCACATTTCTTGTCTTTTTGACCCTTTATTTGTTCACTAAGATTTCATTTTTATTTAAACCTGTTTTGTCTTTTTTAGCCATCATCATGCTTCCTTTGGTGATTTCGGCAATTCTTTACTATCTGATTAAGCCTTTGGTTGGATTGATTGAACGACGTGGTGTTAATCGAACGGCTTCAATTTTCATTGTTTATGCAGTTATTGTGGCTTTACTCATTTGGGCTGTGGCAAGTTTTATTCCTATGATTGAAGGGCAATTGACATCATTTGTTGAGAATTTGCCTGCTTATGTTAAAAGTGTTAACGTCGAAAGCTCTAAGCTTTTGAAGAGTCCTTGGTTGGCTAATTATCAGTCAGAATTGCAGGACATGTTGGCTAATATCAGTAATAAAGCTGTTGATTATGCGGAAAGCTTTTCTAAGAATGCTATTGACTGGGCATCAAGCTTTGCTAGTGCTATTGCTCGCGTGACCTTAGCTATCATCATGTCGCCTTTCATTCTCTTTTATTTCTTAAGAGATAGTCATAAGATGAAAGAGGGGTTGATTAAGGCACTTCCGACTAGAATGCGTCGCCCAACGTCACGTATTCTTGGAGATATCAACAAACAGCTTGCTGGTTATGTTCAAGGTCAAGTGACCGTAGCGATTGTTGTTGGAATTATGTTTACAATCTTCTTTAATATGATTGGTTTGCGTTATGCAGCAACTTTTGGTATTATTGCAGGGTTCCTTAATATGATTCCCTATCTTGGTAGTTTTTTAGCTATGGTTCCAGTTGTGATTATGGGGATTGTTCAAGGACCAATTATGCTGATTAAGGTTCTTGTGACATTCGTGGTTGAACAAACGATTGAAGGGCGTTTTGTAGCTCCTTTGGTCTTGGGAAGCAAGCTAAGTATTCATCCGATTACCATTATGTTTATTTTGCTAACGTCTGGCTCTATGTTTGGTATTTGGGGAGTGTTCCTTGGAATTCCGGTTTATGCCTCTATCAAGGTGGTTGTTAAAGAAATTTTTGACTGGTACAAAGCTGTCAGTGGTTTATATGAAGAAGAGTTAATTGTAGAAGAAGGAGAAGAAGAATCAAAAGATGTTAAATAGTGAAAAAATGGTTGCCTCAATTCAGAGTCAAGATTTAGAGCACGCCAATAAATATTTTAAACGAGCTTTGAAAGAAGACGATGCTGAGACTCTTTTGGAATTGGCAGAGTATCTTGAGAGCATTGGGTTTTTGCCACAAGCAAAAGAAATTTACTTGCAAGAACGTGAAGATTATCCTGAAGTTAATATCAACCTAGCTCAGATTGCGACTGAAGATGGTGACATCGAAGGAGCTTTCTTGTATCTTGATGCTATTTCGCCTGAGAGCGATGCTTATCTGTCTGCTTTGCTTGTTATGGCAGATATCTATGAAATGGAAGGGCTAGCTGACGTTGCGCGTGAAAAGCTTCTTCAAGCGAGTCAGATTAGCGATGAACCTTTGGTCATTTTTGGTTTAGCTGAAATCGAAATGGAACTTGGTAATTACAACCAAGCTATCAAAGAATACGCTAAGCTAGATAATCGAGATATTCTTGAATTGACTGGTGTGTCAACTTATCAACGTATCGGTCGTGCTTATGCTAGTCTTGGGAAATTTGAAGCAGCTATCGAGTTTCTTGAAAAAGCTGTTGAGATTGAATATGATGACAATACAATCTTTGAATTAGCGACAATTTTGTATGACCAAGATGAATACCAAAAAGCAAATATTTACTTCAAACAATTGGAGACAATGAATCCTGACTTTGAAGGGTATGAGTATGTTTACGCACAATCTCTTCATGAAGAAAATAAAACTGAAGAAGCACTTCGTTTGGTTCAAAAAGGTTTGGCTAAAAATGAATTTGATACCAATCTTTTGCTCGCCGCATCACAATTTTCATATGAATTACACGATGCCAAACAAGCCGAAAGCTATCTTTTGAAAGCTAAAGACGTAGCGGTTGATGATGAAGATGTTTTGATGCGTTTGACTAACTTGTATTTAGAAGAAGAACGCTATGACGATGTTGTTGCCCTTAATCGTGACAACATTGATAATGTGCTTACTAAATGGAACATTGCCAAAGCTTATCAAGCGCTTGAGGCTGACAAAAAAGCTCTTAAGATTTACGATGACTTGGCAACGGATTTGGCAGACAATCCAGAATTCTTGCAAGACTATGCTTATATTTTGCGCGAATTTGGTTATACAGATCGTGCCAAAGATGTGGCTAAACGTTACTTAACCATGGTTCCAGATGATGTCAATATGGTGGAATTTTTAAATGAAGATGAATTTTAAGAGTCTTTTGGCTAGTAACCTGATAACGGTTATTATCATTTTTGTTTTGCTATCATTTTTTGATCAAAGTGGTGAACCTTTGCGCAACATTCTTGTTGTATTTGGTGGTTTCATCTTGATGACCATCTATGATTTTGTCAGAACGAGACGAAAAAAATAGAGCAAAAGCGCGGCAATTTCGTCGCTTTTTTCTTGTAATTTTCAAGAATATTTTCATACCTGCTTGAGAAAGATAAAGAAAAATTTCACAAGCGAAATTTCACAAACTTTTCGTAAAACTATGGTATAATTGATTCATATTTGTGAAAAAATAAAAATTTGTGATTTAGATTTGACTAATTTTATCGCCAGATTTTCTTGAAATTGTGATGTATTGGAACTTTAAAATCTGTTCTTAATTAGTCATCTAAAGACATATAGGAGATAAAATGACTGAACAAAAGCAATATGGGGCTGATCTTGTTGTAGATAGCCTTATTAACCATGACGTCGAATACGTTTTTGGTATTCCGGGTGCAAAAATTGACCGAGTTTTCGATACACTTGAAGACAAAGGGCCAAAATTGATTGTTGCACGTCATGAACAAAATGCAGCCTTTATGGCGCAAGGTATCGGACGTATCACAGGTAATCCAGGTGTTGTAATTACAACAAGTGGTCCTGGTGTGTCAAACTTAGCAACTGGGCTTGTAACGGCGACTGATGAAGGTGACCCAGTTCTTGCCATCTCAGGACAAGTAAAACGTTGTGACTTGTTGAAACGTTCACACCAATCAATGAAAAACGTTGCGATGATGGAACCAGTAACGAAGTCTGCTGTTGAAGTGCATGACCCAAATACACTTTCTGAAATCATCGCTAATGCTTACCGTGTGGCAAAATCTGGCCGACGCGGCGCAAGCTTTATTTCAATTCCACAAGACGTTACGGATAGTTTGGTGTCTGTAAAAGCTATTAAGCCACTAACTGACCCTAAACTTGGTTCGGCATCTGTTGATGATGTGAACTATCTTGCTCAAGCGATTCGCAATGCTGAGTTGCCAGTTTTACTTTTGGGAAATGGTGCTTCAACACGTGCGGTCACAAAATCAATTCGTAAATTACTTGAAGCTGTTAAATTGCCAGTTGTTGAGACATTCCAAGGGGCTGGTATCGTATCGCGTGAACTTGAAGAAGACACTTTCTTTGGTCGTGTAGGACTTTTCCGTAACCAACCAGGGGATATGTTGCTTAAAAAAGCTGACCTTGTTATTGCGATTGGTTATGACCCAATTGAGTACGAAGCTCGTAACTGGAATGCAGAAATTTCCGCACGCATTATTGTTATTGACGTGGCTCAAGCTGAAGTTGATACTTATTTCCAACCTGAACGTGAATTGATTGGTGACATCGCTGATACGATTGATTTGCTTTTGCCAGCGGTTAATGGTTACACTTTGCCACAAACATCAGTAGATTACCTTCAAAATCTTAAGAAGAACGTGGTTGAAGATGTGAAATTTGACCGTGACTCAAATCCTGGTGTGGTTCACCCACTTGATGTGATTGATGTTATGCAAGAAAATATCACAGATGATATGACTGTAACTGTTGATGTTGGTAGTCACTACATCTGGATGGCACGTTACTTCAAGTCATATGAAGCACGTCACTTGCTCTTCTCAAACGGTATGCAAACCCTTGGTGTGGCGCTTCCTTGGGCAATCTCAGCAGCTCTTGTTCGTCCAAATACAACCGTTATTTCTGTCTCAGGTGATGGTGGCTTCCTCTTCTCAGCTCAAGAATTAGAAACTGCAGTTCGTCTTAACTTGCCAATCGTTCACATTATCTGGAATGATGGTAAATACAACATGGTTGAATTCCAAGAAGAGATGAAATACGGTCGTTCTTCAGGTGTTGATTTTGGTCCTGTTGATTTTGTCAAATACGCAGAAAGCTTCGGTGCTAAAGGTTACCGTGTTGATAGCAAAGAAGGTTTTGAAGCAACCTTCAAAAAAGCCCTTGCTGAAGCAGAAAACGGTCCAGTTCTTATCGATATTCCAATCGATTACAAAGATAACATCAAGCTTGGTGAAACAATCTTACCAGACGAATTTTATTAAGCTTGCAATTTAGTTTATTTGGCAATAAAATATTAATGACAGTTAATTTTAAATGACGAAAGTGAAGGAGAATATGTCAGAAGCAATTAAACTTTTTCAATACAATACCTTGAGTGCCTTAATGGCTGGTCTTTATGGTGGTACCTTAACCATTGGTGAGCTATTAGAGCACGGTGATTTGGGAATCGGGACACTCGATTCTATTGATGGAGAGTTGATTATTCTAGACGGGAAAGCCTATCAAGCTATCGGTTCAAACGGAAAACCTGAAATTGTTGAGGTTTCTGATGATGTCAAAGTTCCTTACGCTGCAGTTGTTCCTCATCAAGCAGAAGTGATTTTCAAACAACGTTTTGAAATGACAGATGCAGAGTTGAAAAAACGTATCGAGTCATATTATGATGGGGTAAACTTGTTCCGTTCGATTAAAATTAAAGGGACTTTTTCTAACATGCATGTTCGCATGATTCCAAAATCTGCGCCAAATACAAAATTTGCAGAAGTTGCAACACGCCAACCTGAATATTCACGTGAAAATGTCACAGGGACTATTGTGGGGATTTGGACACCTAAGATGTTCCATGGTGTGAGTGTTGCTGGTTATCATTTACACTTTATTTCAGATGATTTAACCTTTGGTGGTCATGTGATGGATTTTGTGATTTCAGAAGGTGTGGTTGAAGTAGGACCAGTTGATCAACTTGATCAACGTTTCCCAGTTCAAGACCGCAAATACCTTTTTGCAAAATTTAACATGGACGAATTAAAAGAAGACATCAAAAAAAGCGAATAAATCGTCTAGTTATCGCATATGAAAAAGGCACATTTCTAAAAACGAGTCTATCTTGTTTTAGTAATGTGTTTTTTTACGGATAAAAATGAGGTATAGAGTTGATTTTTACTTATATTTATCCTAAAATAAAAGACGTTGTGCATGTGAATCTTGTATCAAGAATTGATAGAATTATAAGAATTGTATGACGATTTCAAACAAATAACAGGAGAATGTATGGATATTTTTCGAAAGACCCCGATGGCGCAAAAGACAAGCCATTTGCAACGACGCCTGGGGCTTGCTGAACTTATCTTTTTAGGGGTAGGTTCGATTGTTGGGACAGGGATTTTCACGATAACAGGTGTAGGTGCTTCTCAGTATGCAGGACCTGCGATTACTATTTCGATTATTGTTGCTGCTATCTGTGTAACCATGTCAGCTTTATTCTTTGCAGAATTTTCTTCACGCTTGCCACATTCAGGTGGTGTGTATCGCTATTTGTATACTGTTTTTGGAGAGTACCCAGCTTGGATTGCAGGTTGGTTTATGATGATTGAATTTGCTGGAGCGATTTCAACGGCAGCCTCTGGTTGGGGAGAATATTTAAAGGCTTTCTTAAAAACTTTCGGTATTAGTTTGCCGACTGCCTTGAGTGGACCTTTCAATCCTGCTAAAGGAACTTATATTGATATTGTTCCAGTTCTCTTATTGCTTTGTGTGACTGCTCTTGTTGTGCTAGGGGTTCAAACGGTATTAAGATTTAATTCGGTTTTGGTTATTTTTAAATTAGCCGTTTTGATTATCTTTATCGCTCTTGGTTTAACAGCAATCAATACGCAAAACTGGAGTGATTTTGCACCGTACGGATTTGGTCAAATTTATGGTGGTAAAGTTGGTATCATGGCAGGAGCGTCATTGATGTTCTTTGCTTTCCTTGGATTTGAATCTATTTCTATGGCGGCTGATGAAACCAAAGAACCTCAAAAGAAAATCCCACAAGGTATCTTCTTTTCAATTGGATTGACAACTTTGTTGTATGTCTTGGTTACTTTGGTTTTGACAGGAACTGTTCATTATACAAAATTGAACACGGCTGATGTGGTGCCATTTGTTCTACGTAGCATTGGTTTCCCTTTGGTTGGTAATATTGTCTCTGTAGTGGTGATTTTGACACTGGTGACGGTATGTATTTCTATGATGTTTGCCTTGTCACGTGTGATTTACAACATCAGTTGTGATGGGCTCTTGCCTGAACAATTCCAAGAATTAACACCGAAGAGCAAAGTTCCTAAAAAAGCAACTATTTTTGTTGGGATTGTCACAATGTTCTTCTCAGGTGTCTTTCCTTTGGAAATCCTAGCTTTATTGGTAAATATTGTGACTCTGGCTTACCTTATCTTGCTTGCTTTTGGTGTTATCAAACTTCGTAAAGATTTTGGTGAGCCAAAAGAAGGAGAATTCAGAACACCTTGGGTGCCATTCTTACCAATTCTATCAATTGTGGTTTGCTTTGCTTTGATGACACAATGTAAGCTTGAGACATGGTATGGCTTTGTCATCGCATTTGTGATTGGAACAATCATTTACTTTGCTTATGGTTACCGTCACTCAAAATTAATTGATGAAACAGAAGAATAAACAAAAGACATTGGCTTTTAGCCAATGTCTTTTTAGTAATCTTGATAGCCAATTACTTTTTATTTTCAATGCGCATGCTATTGATTTTTTCTTCGGTTGGTGTAACGCGAAGTGTTTTTTGACCAGTGTAGGTGACAAAACCAGGTTTGGCACCGGTAGGTTTGTTGAGTTTTTTAGCCTCAATCATATCGACTTGGATAAGGTTTGATAGGCGAGCTTTTGAGTAATAGGCTGCCAATTCAGCGGCGTCAGTTTTGACTTCGTCGCTTGGGTTGAGGTTGTCTTTGATGAGCACGTGGCTGCCTGGAATGTCTTTGGCGTGGAACCAGAGTTCTCCTTTTTTAGCCATTTTGAAGGTCAATTCATCATTTTGCAGGTTGTTGCGTCCGACCATGATGATTGTCTTGCCATCCGAAGCAAGGTATTGTTCTGGTTTTTTACGTTTGTGGCGTTTATCGCGCGTGCGGCGTTTGACAAAACCAGTTTCCACCAACTCTTCACGAATATCTTCGATATCAGAGATAGAAGCGTGACTTAGAGCTGTCTCAACACTTTCAAGATAAGTGATTGTGTGTTTTGTTTCTTCGATGAGCCCTGTTAAGTGTTTGACGGCTTCTTTTAGTTTTTGGTATTTTTTGAAATAACGCTGAGCATTTTGGTTAGGGGTCAAGCTTTTATCAAGAGCAATGGTGATTTTTTCGTTAGTATAGTAGTTATCAAGTTCCACTTGGTCTTGATTATTTGGCACCATTGAGAGATAAGTGGTTAAGAGTTCGCCTTTTTGGCGGAATTCTTCGGCGTTTTCAGTAGCTGCCAATTCTTTTTCTTGTTTTGCGAGTTTTTTGATGTTTTTATCGAGCTCAGTTTGAACACGATGAATCAAGTCGCTTGATTGTTGGTTAACACGATCGCGTTCGGCTTTATCTTGATAGAAAACATCTAGCAGTTCTGAAAGGCTGTCAAATGTTTTATTGCTCTTATCAAATTGCACAGCAGCAAATGATTTGTCAGTCATATTTGGTTGAACAGGTCGAGCGAAGAAAGCGCGGAACTGTTTGAGTTTGTCATCGCTAAGCTGAGCTGCCAAATTTTCAGCGGTATCACGTCCCAAACCTTGGAAGAGTTTTTGAAGATGACGTGGTGCCAAATCCTCTGTTTGTAAGATTTCAAATAATTTTTCATCTGAAACAGTAAATGGATTTTTAGCATCTGTTTTTGGCGGAGCAATGTAAGTTGAACCAGGCAAGATTGTTCGGTAGCTGTTTTGTGAGAAACCGATATGCTTGATAGATTCGATAATCTTGCTTTCAGCTTTATCAATCAAGATGATGTTACTGTGTTTACCCATGATTTCAACAACTAAGGTAACCTTGATGTTGTCACCAATTTCGTTTTTATTTGAAAAGGCGATTTCTAACACACGGTCATTCTCAATTTGTGTGATGCTTTCAATAACCGCACCTTGTAGGTATTTACGCATAATCATGGTAAAAGTATTAGGTGTTTGAGGGTTTTGAAAGTCTGTTTTAGTGATTTGCAGGCGTCCGAAAACAGGGTGGGCAGAAAGTAACAGTTTATAATTTTTACGGTTATTACGAATGGTTAAAACAAGCTCGTGTTCAAAAGGCTGATTAACTTTTTGAATGCGTCCGTAGAGAAGCTCGTCCTGTAATTCTTTTGTTAAATGGTGTAGGAAAAAACCATCAAATGACATGATTAAAGTTGCCGTAATGCTAGCTAACCGAGAACGATAAGAAGCTTACGACGTCTCCTTTCTAATCTCATGTTTTCAATTCTTCTATTATACCATAACCCTTGCAAAATCTGGACTCTGCAATATGGGAAAGTTTGCCTCTTACGATTTTTTTAATTTTTGAATGATTGTTAGAAGGTCTTGGTAATGTTTGTTCTCCATTTTGACGATGGCGTAGGTCTTGATGAAAATGTCTTTTAGTTTTTTAGAGCTTGAAATGATATTTGGATTTTCAAGTAGACGTTCAGCGATGTCTTGACTGACAATGGTAATGCCAGTACCTTTAAGAACTTCGTGTTCGATAAGCGAAAGGTTATCGATAGAAATATGGTGTTGGGTTGGCAGCTGATTAATCTTGATAAATTCTTTTAAGAAATTATGGTAGCTGCTGGTCATGTGATAGAGTAAGAAAAGCGATTCTTCACCCTTGTCAAATTTTTGGATGAGCTCTCTTTGCCCGACAATCATCAATTTATCAGAACGAAGTGGGAGTTTGAGCACGCCCTTTTGGGTGTAGCTGCCTGACATAATCCCAAGGTCGATTTGGTCATCCAAAAGCGCTTGAAAAATCTGATGGGAATTACTGTAAGTTTGGACGTTGAGTTTACGGTTTTCTGGCAAATATTTTTGAATGGCTGACAGATAAGTCTTGAGATAAGAAGTGTCAGAACCAAGAATGATACTTTGCTCAAAGGTAGAGTTCAGATTATCGAGCAGGCTGTTAAAAGCGAGTAAAGTCTGATTGGCAAATTGATAAATGTCTTTTCCCTTTGGTGTTAGGGAGATTTTTTTATTTTTACGTGAGAAAACCTCACATAAATTAACATTAATCTCTTTTACACGCTTAGAAACAGCTGGTTGACTGATATTATTAAGCTTAGCAGCTTCAGAGAAACTTTGTGTTTCATAAATGTCTTTGATTAATTTGAAGTCGAAAATGGATAATTTATAACTAGATTTCATATTTCTGATTTTATCATAAACAAAAGTTATAGACAAGAATTCTAAAATAAGGAAAATAATCGTCAAAATCATAAAAAAATAGGAAAAAAATCGCTCATATGTCATAAAACCTAACACAAACTATTGAAATAAAATTCTGAAAATTATAAAATATTGACATCAATTAAGAAAGAGGTCTGCGTTATGGTTGCTTTGGAAGAGGAGTTGGCGACTTTCGATTTGACAGCGAAGTATATGATTGAAATGAAGGGTATTCGAAAAAGTTATGGTAAACAAGAAGTCCTAAAAAATATCAACCTGTCTGTTAAAAAAGGTGAGGTTGTGGTCTTGATTGGACCATCTGGAAGTGGAAAGTCAACCTTGATTCGAACGATTAATAAATTGGAAAAAGTTGATGGCGGTCAAATTGCTGTTATGGGAAAAAACATTTACGACCTGAACATGAATGACAATTTGCTACGGGAACATGTCAATATGGTCTTTCAACACTTTAACCTTTTTAATAACATGACCATTGCTAAAAATATCGGTATCGGTCCAGAAAAATTACACCGGAAAAGCAGCGAAGAGGTGGATGAAATTGTTTTTCGCTTGCTGATGGCAGTTGGCTTGCTTGATAAGAAGGATGCTTATCCTGAAAATCTGTCTGGCGGTCAGAAACAACGTGTGGCTATAGCAAGAGCTTTGGCCATGCAACCTGACATTATTTTATTTGATGAGCCGACTTCAGCGCTTGACCCTGAGATGGTTGGAGAGGTGTTGCAGGTGATGAAAGCTATTGCTAAAAGTGGAACGACCATGATTATTGTGACGCACGAGATTGGTTTTGCAAAAGAAGTGGCAGATCGTATTGTTTTTCTTGAAAATGGTGAGTTAATCGCAGACATGCTTCCTGAAGAGGTGAATCGTTCTTATCCAAATCAACGTGTGGCAAGTTTTTTGAAGCAAATTTTATAAAATCTAGGAGAGTGTTATGTTTGGTGGGTTTCTGGAAAGTTATGGTGGATTTATTTTAGACGGTGCCCTGATGACGGTCCTTTTATCGGTGGTTTCCATGGTTTTAGCCCTGATTTTAGGAGGTGTTGTCACAGCAGCTAGGATGAGTGACAATCTTTTGATTAGTGGATTGACAAAACTTTACATTGAAGTGATTCGTGGTTTGCCGATGCTAGTCATTTTGTCACTCTTCTTTTATGGCTTGCCCATGCTGGGGCTAAATATTCCTAAAAGTACGCTTTTTGGTGTTGATTTAGACCGTTTGATTGCAGCCTTGACGGGCTTAACAGTTGGTGAATCGGTCTTTGTTGCTGAGATTTATCGGTCTGGGATTCAAGCGGTAGATTCAGGACAATTTGAAGGGGCTAGAAGCATTGGCTTTAATAAATTTCAAGCTTATCGATACGTGATTATTCCGCAGGCCTTTAAAAATATTTTGCCAACTTTGGGAAATGAATTTGCAAATAACATTAAATCAAGTTCGCAAGCATCGGTGATTGGGGTTGCTGATTTGATGTTTACAGCGAGCACTATTCAGGGAATTTCTTATAAACCTTTCCAAGCGGTGATTGCCATTGGGATTGTTTATTTGGCTTTTACTTTTTCAACCACACGTATCGTTGCACATTACGAAAGAAAGATGAATCGCAGTGCAGAATCTTTAACTTTGCGTGATAAATGGGATGAGCTGGTGCAAACTATTAAAGCTAGCTGGAAGAGTTTGCTCGTGACAGCAGCTTTTATGGCAATGATAATTGGTGCTTTTGCTCTTAATCATAAGGAAACAAACACAGCTGCTGGAAGCATCGAGAAGATTCAGAATTCTGGACAGCTGGTTGTTGCGACCAACATTGGCTACGCTCCATATGAGTTTTACGATTTGTCATCAGGTCACAAGAAAGCTGTTGGAGTTGACTTAGCCTTTGCCAAACAATTAGCAGATGAGCTGCAAGTGAAATTAGTGGTTAAAAATATGAATTTCGATTCGATTCTAGGAACCATTACATCAGGAAATGCTGATATCGCCATTGCTGGCATGACAAAGACAAAAGAACGTGAAAAGTCGGTCGATTTCACACAAAACTACGTTAAGCAAATCAATAAAGTTGTTGTTCGTAAAGATTCAGTAGCTCACTACACTTCGATAACTGATTTAGCACCAAGCTCAATTGCGGTACAAAAATCAACAACGCAAGAAGATGTGGTCAAAGAGGACATCAAACCTAAGCAAATAGTTGCCTTATCAAGTTTGCCAGATGCATTTTTGAATTTAGTACAAGGAAAAGTGGATGCTGTTGTTGCTGATGATACGGTAGCTGACCAATATATCGCAAGTAACAATGAATTGACTTATGCTGATATTGATTTGCCAGGGACAACTGAGACGGCTATGGCCTTAACTAAAGGCAATCAATCGCTCAAGGCTTACGTGGATAAGTTGATTGAGAAAGATAAAAAAGATGGTAGCTTTGATAAATGGATGAAAACCTATAGTGCTTTAGCGCAAAAAAATACGGGAGAAAATGAGTAGGAGGAAATTCTTATGGCAGTAATTGATGGAACCAGCCGTTTACGAAAAGTTTTAATGTGCCGACCAGATTTTCTGGTAAGTGCGGCACCGATTAATGTGATTTCAGAGCAGTACACTGAACCTTTGGACCACGATAAAATGATGCAAGAGTACACTGCTGTGGTCAAGGCATACCAAGATAATGGTGTGGAAGTGGTCCAGGTCACTTCTGGTAAAAAAATGCCAAATGCAGTTTTTGCTAGAGATTTTGGAGGTGATGTTAAGGAAGGATATATCTTAGGGCGTTTTAAAAAGCCTATTCGTTTTGAGGAACGTCGTCATTACGAAGACATTATGGCAGGACTTGGCATTCCAAAAATTGCTGAAGTCACTGAAGGTTACTTTGAAGGGGGTGATTTTGCTTTTATTGATGAGAAGACATTAGCGATTGGGGTGATTGATCGCACCAATCTCACAGGTGTTGATGAAATTCGTAAGCAGTTAGAGCCATATGGGTACAAGGTCTACGCTGTTAAGGCAAATCCAGACTATCTTCATCTGGATATGTGCTTTAACTTAGTCGCACCGAAACTTGCCATTGCTTATGAAGCTGGATTGCCAGAGGATTTTATTACCTTGGTTAAGGAAAAAGGAATTAAAATCATTTCTGGAACGCAGGACATGATTTTTAAACATGGTTATAACGTTGAAGCTTTAGGGGATAATCGTGTGATGAGTTTAAAACAAAATACTTTTATTAACGAAGCACTTCGCAGTGAAGGTATGGAAGTCATAGAGGTCGATATGACGGAGTTATTGAAAGCAGGTGGTGGCTTGCATTGCATGACTTTCCCGCTTGAACGTTATTAATCACTTTTAATTATCATTTGTAGATGTGGATTGCCACGTAAAAAACAATTTAGAAAGTTTGTTATGTCAACATTTTTAGCTAAATCATTTGAAACTATTGTCGCTTACAAACCTGGTGAACAACTTGGAGATGATTACCTTAAATTAAACGCCAATGAAAGTTCACAAGAGCCTAGTCCTCGTGTCTTAGAGGTTTTGAAAAATGCTCAGAATTTAAATTATTACAATGATCCTTGTCAGCACAAATTACGTCAAAAATTGGCTGATTTACATTCATTGGATGAAACAAACATCATTGTTGGAACAGGAGCAGATGATGTTTTAGATTTAATCTTTAGAACATTTTTTGAACGAGGCGATAAAATTGCCTTTCCTAAAGTGACTTATCCTTTTTATAAAGGCTACGCTGACACCTTTGGGTATGATGTGTTAGAAGTGCCTTTGACAAAAGATTTACGCGTTGATTTATCAGATTATGAAAAACTTCCCCACGCTGTTTTAGTGGTGAATCCAGATGCCCCAACAGGATTTTTGAAACCTTTGTCAGCTATCAAAAAGTTACTTGTTTCAAACCCAGAACGACTGGTGATTGTTGATGAAGCTTATATTGATTTTGGTGGAGCTTCACAATCAGCGATTTCCTTGGTTGAGGAGTTTTCAAATCTCATTGTGGTTCGTACTTTTTCCAAATCGCGTCAATTAGCCGGCGGTCGTATTGGTTACGCGGTTGCTTGTAAAGAACTTATCAAAGATATGGAAGATTTAAAAATGGCGGTTAATCCATTCAATGTGAGTTTGCTACAAGAAGAAGTCGCTCTAGCAAGTCTTGAAGATGAATTTCATTTTGAAAGACATGTTAAGGAAATTATCGAAAATCGTGATTTCTTGACATCAGCTTTGCGAATTTTAGGTTTCAAGGTTTTAAACAGCAAGACAAACTTTATTTATGCCTCTTCACCTGTGATTTCAGGGAAAGAATTGTATGAGAAATTGCGTGAGCGTCATATTTTGGTTCGTCGTTATGACATAGCAGAGGTCAAAGATTATGTTCGTATCACAATTGGAACCAAACAAGAAATGCACCGTTTAGTCAGTGAGGTAGATGCTATTTTAAAGGAGAAAGACCATGTTAAAAGTGTTAATTTCTGATTATCCAAATGTTTTGGCGGAGCGTGATTTGAGTATCGAAGTTAACCTTTTAAAGGAACTTTTACCTGCCGATAGTGAGATTTCTGTTTACCCATATATCAACGAAGATGAGTTCATCGAGCGAATGTCTGGTGTGGATGTCCTTTTGACAGCCTTTCTTCCCTTGAAAGAAAATATTCTGGCGAAATTTCCAGATTTGAAGGGTATTGCGGTTAATGCTACGGGAACAAATACCATTGACTGTGAGTATGCTGAGAAGTTAGGCATTGCTATCCGAAATTTAGGAGCGTATTCGACAGAAGATGTTGCTAACCACACGATTGCTCTCTTACTGGCACTAAATCAAAAACTCTTTATTCATCGAAAATACATCGAAGCTGGTTTTTGGAGTTATCAAAAGGCTGGCGAAGTGAAACGTCTGTCCTCACAAACTTTGGCGATTTTTGGGCTTGGTCGAATTGGTCAAGCAGTGGCAAAACGTGCGAAAAGCTTTGGCATGTCAGTGATTGCCTACGACCCTTTTTTGCCAGAAGAAGTAGCGGAAGAACTTGGTGTCAAATTGGTCTCGGTTGAGACTATCCAAGCAGAAGCTGATGTGATTAGTTTGCATTTATTTGCTAACTCGGCAAATGAGCATTTCTTTAATCGTGAGTTCTTTAAGAAATTGAAGAAGCCGGTGCTTTTTATCAATGTGGCGCGTGGGAGTCTGGTTGACGAAGCAGCCTTGGTAGAAGCACTTGATGAGGGCAAAGTGATTGGTGCTGGCTTGGATGTTTTAGAAAGTGAAAATCCAGACCTGACTAACAATCCTTTGCTTGGACGTGAGAATGTTATTCTAACGCCGCATTCAGCCTTTTATAGTCAAGAAAGTCTGAATACCTTGCAAGTTCAAACGGTTAAAAATGCAGTTGCCATTTTAAAGGAGTATCATCATGAAATTTGAAACGATTCAAGCCTATAGTATGCCAGAGCGCATTGAAGCGATTGCTAAATATTTGGTGTCCATTCTTTCGGTAAATGGCACAGCAGGAGAGGTCAAGCTGGCAGATGCCATTTATGAGTTGTTGCAGTCAGCACCTTATTTTAAAGCTCACCCAGAAGACCTTTGGCAGCAGGTTTTGGAAAACGACTCCTTGAAACGAAAAAATAATTTTGCACTGCTCAAAAAATCAGGAACAGCTAAGACTGTCATTTTACACTCGCATATGGACACCGTAGGCATAGAGGATTATGGCCCACTAAAGACAATCGCAAATGACCCAGATGCTCTGCTAGATTTTTTTAAAGATTATGACGATGACCCAGTCGTTCAAGAGCATGCCAAATCAGGTGATTGGCTCTTTGGGCGAGGGATTCTTGACATGAAATCGGGCGATGCGGTCAATATTGCAACACTTTTCTATTACATGGAACACATGGATGAACTTCCTTGTAATTTACTTGTGATGACCAATTGTGTTGAGGAAAATGACCATACGGGTGCTATTCAAGCCTCAAGTGAACTTTTACGTTTGCGTAAAGCTGGCTATGATTTCAAAGCGGCTATTAATACAGATTTTATTTCGCCATCATATGACGGTGATGATAAGAAATATATCTACACGGGCGCAGCTGGAAAAATGCTGACATGTTTTTACATTAAAGGGAGAGAAACGCATGTTGGCAGTTGTTTGATGGGCGTTGATGCCACAATGATTTCTAGTGCGATTAATCTTAAAATCAATACCAACCTTGATTTAGTTGAAAAAATTGACAATGAAGATATATTGCCAAGTTCTGTGCTTTTACAACGAGATTGTAAGGATTTTTATAATGTCCAAACCAACAAGCGTGCCAATCTTTACTTCAATACTTTCTTATATGAAAAAAGTGCAGATACCATTTTGCACACCTTAATGGAAGCCAGTCGTGAGGCTGTCCATGAGGTTTCAAGACATTATCAAGAACGATTTAAGATTTATTCGGAGAGAAGTCATATTCATAGCCAGATTTCGCATGACATTACTGTGATGACTTTTGCGCAGTACCTAGATGTTTTGGAGAAAAAAGGTTTTGATAGCCAAGCCTTGATTAGGGAGTTCTTTGAAACTGTCGGAGATTTTGACAAACGAGAAGTTGGTTTTGATTTAATTGACTACCTTGAGGCAAAAACACAGTCTGATGATGCAAAAGTGGTCGTCTTTTTAGCGCCGCCATTTTGTCCCCACAATTATACTGACAAAGATAGCGATGTTGACCAAGCGCTTGAAAAAATGATGGCAGAATTTCCTGAAGAACATTTTGTGAAACGACGATTTTTCCCATTTTTAAGTGATTCTAGCTATCTTGCGATGCGAGAAAGTCCAGAAGACATTGAAAAACTTAAAGCGAATTTTCCTCTGATGGATGCGATTTATCCTTTGCCAGTTGATACCATTAGAAAGCTTGACATTCCAGCTCTTGACTTGGGCGTTTATGGTATTGGAGCTCATACTTGGAAAGAAAGACTCTACAAACCTTATTCTTATCACACTCTTCCAAAGGTTATTAGAAGTTTTATCCAGCATTTAAGCTAAAGTTTGAGCTTGGCAAATAAGTGTTTTGAATAAAAATAAGAAAATTTCGAAAAGAACTTGAAATTTTCAGAATTTAGGTTATAATTATTAAAAAACACAGGAGGAAGCTAAGATATGAACATGACACAAACTCTTACAAGTTGGCAAAGTTGGCGTATGTAAAAGTTGTGTTTATGTTGTTGCATAGATACGACTTTTGGAGTACTTCTAAAAAGTATCTATGCGCTAATCTTAGTTACAAGATAAAAAAGCGTGTAGTAAGCAATTACTAGACGCTTTTCTTTTTAGTTGACTCATCAGATTGAAAATAAGGTATTAAATAAATTAGATTGTTCATCGGAGAAAAATATGAAAAATAAAGCACTTATTGGAACACTTATTGCCCTTGTCATTTTAGTAGCTGGTTCAATGATTTATGACCAGACTAAAAATGAGTCAGCGAAAAATGGAGAGATTAAAATCGGTATTCTACAATATGTTACCCACGATGCTCTTGATGAAATCGAAAGAGGGATTGAAGATGGCTTAGCTGATGCTGGCTACGACAAAGCAAATACTAAGATTACTGTCTTAAATGCCGAAGGTGACCAAAGTAAAATCCAAACCATGAGTAAACAATTGGTTCATGCTAAAAATGATGTGGTCATTGGGATTGCAACACCAGCTGCTCAAGGACTAGCTTCAGCAACCAAAGACATTCCAGTTGTGATGGGAGCTATTTCAGACCCAGTCGGAGCAAAATTGGTTAAAAATCTTAAAAAACCAGAAGGAAACGTAACAGGAGTTTCTAACCAAGTGCCGATTAAACAAACGGTTGAGATGATTCAAGAAATTACACCAAACGCAAAAACAATCGGAGTCTTGTATGCTAGCAGCGAAGATAATTCCGTATCTCAAGTGGCTGAATTTAAAAAATACGCTAAAGCAGCTGGTATCAATGTGATTGAGTACGCTGTCCCATCAACCAATGAAATTAAAACAACCATGTCTGTCATGACTGGTAAAGTGGATGCTGTTTTTGTCCCACAAGATAATACCATCGCCTCAGCTTTTTCAACTGTTGTTAACTCAGCAAATGCTGCTAAGATTCCAGTTTACTCATGTGTAGACACTATGGTTGAACAAGGAAGTCTTGCTTCAGTTGCTCAAAGTCAATATGATTTAGGGGTTGAAACAGCTAAATCGGCAGTTAAATTGCTTGCTGGTAAAAAAGTATCAGATGTGCCAGTTAACATTGTCAATACGGGTACTCCAACCCTTAACTTAAAAGAAGCTCAAGAGCTTGGTATTACGGTTCCAGATAGCATGTTGTCAAAAGCAACAGTAGCTGTTAAAGCAGATGAAAATTAGGAGAGAAGGAGAAAACATCATATGATTATTTCGTCAGTTTCACAAGGACTTTTGTGGGGGATTCTTGGTTTAGGAATTTACCTTACTTTCCGAATTCTTAATTTTCCAGATATGACGACTGAAGGGTCTTTCCCTCTTGGTGGAGCAGTGGCTGTTACTTTGATGAATCACGGGGCACACCCTTTGCTAGCCACTTTGGCAGGTATGCTCGCTGGTTGCTTAGCTGGTCTTGTTACTGGTCTTCTTTACACCAAAGGAAAAATTCCGACACTCTTAGCAGGGATTTTGGTGATGACGTCATGTAACTCTGTCATGCTTATGGTTATGAAACGTGCCAACCTAGGTTTGCTTAACATCAAACCTTTGCAAGCTTTGCTTCCATTTGCTGACAGTACAAACCTTTTGGTAATCGGTCTTTTGGCGGTGGTCATTGTCATCTCAGCGCTGATTTTCTTCCTATACACACGTCTTGGTCAAGCTTACATCGCAACTGGTGATAACCGAGATATGGCAAAGAGTTTTGGAATCAATACTGACCGCATGGAAGTTATGGGACTTACCATTTCAAATGGTTTGATTGCTTTGTCAGGGGCTCTTGTCAGTCAACAAGACGGCTACGCTGATGTGTCAAAAGGGATTGGTGTTATTGTTATCGGTCTTGCAAGTATCATTATCGGAGAGGTGCTTTACTCAACTGGTTTGACACTGCTTGAACGTTTGATTGCTATCGTGGTCGGTTCAATCTTGTACCAATTCTTAATCACAGGTGTGATTGCTCTTGGTTTCAATACCAACTACCTCAAATTATTCAGTGCCATTGTCCTAGCCATTTGTCTTATGGTTCCTGTTCTTAAAAATAAATTCTTTAAAGGAGTGACCTTATCACGATGAAAAAAATTGTCGAATTAAAAAATGCAACAGTTCAAGTAAATAATGGTCTTGATGAGGTCAAAACAATCCTTGATGATGTGAATTTGACCATTTATGAACACGACTTTTTAACGATTTTAGGTGGAAATGGTGCTGGTAAATCAACCCTTTTCAATGTGATTGCTGGGACTTTGATGTTAACTAGCGGAAGCATTTCAATCCTTGGAAAAGATATGACGCATCTGCCTGCTGAAAAACGTGCTAATTACCTTGCGCGTGTCTTCCAAGATCCTAAAATGGGAACAGCGCCTCGTATGACAGTGGCTGAAAATCTCTTGATTGCCAAATACCGTGGTGAAAAACGTGGTCTTTTGCCACGAAAAATTCACAGTTTTACGGATGAATTTAAAGAATTGGTGGCACGAACTGGCAATGGTCTTGAAAAACATTTGGATACGCCGACTGGTCTTTTATCAGGTGGGCAACGTCAAGCCCTTAGCCTCTTGATGGCAACGCTAAAACGTCCAGAGTTGCTTTTACTTGATGAGCATACAGCAGCTCTCGATCCCAAAACAAGTGTGTCATTGATGAATCTGACGGATGAATTCGTGACGGAAGATCAGTTGACAGCGCTCATGATTACACACCACATGGAAGATGCTCTGAAGTACGGCAATCGCTTGATTGTCATGAAAGATGGGAAAATCATCAAAGACCTCAACCAAGATGAAAAAGCACAAATGGCAATTGCTGATTACTATCAATTATTTGAATAAAACGAAACGCCTTCGGGCGTTTTTTTATGCCTTGAGCGACTTTTCCAAATCATAAAGAAGAAAATCTTCTGAAAATATGTTACAATTAAGTTGCTGTAATTCGACTTGCTAACCTTTTTGGAGGCAAGGACCGTTAGTAAAAGAAATAAGCAAACATGGTTTGCACGTATAAAAAAATAAAATGAGGAGAAAACATCGTCATGAGCGATATTAAAATTATTGCCCTAGGTGGGGTTCGTGAAAATGCGAAAAACCTCTATGTGGTAGAAGTTAATGACTCAATTTTCGTTTTGGATGCTGGACTGAAGTATCCTGAAAATGAGCAACTTGGTGTGGATGAAGTCATTCCAAACCTTGATTACCTAATTGAAAACAAAAAACGTGTGCAAGGGATTTTCTTGACACACGGGCACGCCGATGCTATCGGAGCTTTGCCTTATATTTTGCAAGAATTTAAAGCGCCAGTCTTTGGTTCACCACTTACTATTGAGTTAGCGAAGCTCTTTGTTAAGAAAAATAACAACGTTAAGAAATTCAATAATTTCCACGTTATCGACGCTGAAACTGAAATCGAATTTGCGGATGCGACGATTTCATTCTTCAAAACAACTCACTCAGTTCCTGAAAGTCTAGGGATTGTAGTTGGTACCGATGAAGGAAACATCGTCTACACTGGTGACTTTAAGTTTGACCAAGCTGCGCGTAAATATTACCGCACTGACTTGGGACGTTTGACTGAAATTGGACGCGAAGGTGTGCTTGCCCTTCTTTCTGATTCTGCTAATGCTACAAGCCACGTCATGACAGCAAGTGAAGCAGAAGTTGCTGCTGAAATGGACAGTGCTATTGCTGATGCTGAAGGTCGCGTTATCATTGCTGCGGTTGCTTCAAACCTTGTGCGTATCCAACAAGTTTTTGACTCAGCTGCTGAATACGGTCGTCGTGTGGTCTTGACTGGTTTTGACGCTGAAAACATTGTCCGCACAGCTATTCGTATGAAACGTCTTCGTTTGGTTGATGAAAAATTAATCATTAAACCAAAAGACATGCACAAATACGAAGACCATGAATTGATTATTCTTGAAGCTGGTCGTATGGGTGAACCAATCAATGGTCTACACAAGATGGCACTTGGTCGTCACCGTTATGTTCAAATTAAAGACGGTGATTTGGTTTACATCGTTACAACACCAAGTCTTTCAAAAGAAGCAGCGGTTGCGCGTGTTGAAAACCTTATTTACAAAGCTGGTGGTACGGTTAACCTTATTACGAAGACACTTAATGTCTCAGGCCATGCCAATGGACGTGATTTGCAGTTGATGCTTAACCTTCTTCAACCGAAATACCTTTTCCCAGTTCAAGGTGAGTACCGTAATTTGGCTGCTCATGCTGAATTGGCACAAGAAGTGGGAATGTATCCTGAAAACATCTATATCGTGAAACGCGGTGATGTTATGGTTCTTGGTAAAAATGGTTTCAACCATGAAGGTAGTGTGCCAGCAGGCGATGTCATGATTGACGGTAATGCTATCGGTGATGTCGGAAACATCGTTCTTCGCGACCGTAAAGTCTTGTCAGAAGATGGTATCTTCATCGTTGCTTTGACTGTTAATAAACGCGAAAAGAAAATTGTATCAAAAGCAAAAATTCACACACGCGGATTTGTTTACGTTAAGAAGAGCCGTGATATCCTTCGTGAATCAGCTGAATTGGTTAACCAAACCGTTGAAAACTACTTGGAACAAGATAGTTTTGACTGGGGTGAACTAAAAGGAGCTGTCCGCGATGAAGTGGCTAAATTCCTCTTTGACCAAACCAAACGCCGCCCAGCGATTTTACCAGTCGTTATGGAAGTGAGATAAGAAAGATATTGAAGCTAGTAAATAAACTAGCTTCTTTTTTTGTTGTGTACCGAAATGTTTATTTTTTCTTGTTTTTTTAAGCTGGGCTTGTTATACTAAAGCCCGAGGTAATTTGTTAATGTTTAGAATTCTAGAAAGAAAGGGTACGTATGAGAACACTATTTAAGATTATCTTTTTCATTCCAAGCCTCATTATTAATATTATCTGGAATTTTTTCTGGGCTATTATTAAGACAATCATTTTGATTGCGATTGTGTGTTTTGGTTTGCTTTATTATGCCAATAACAGTAGCTCACAGTTAGCAAATTCCATTTTAGATGCTGCTAATAGTGTGACAGCTTATTTTCAGGATAATAAAGATGATATTGCTAAGAATTTAAAAGATTTATCGACTGATGATTTCACGCATTATTCTGGTGCGCGTTGGTCAAGTAATTCAGCGACAGTTTATATTAAGACGACAAATAAAACTTTAGTCAATGCTTATGAAGAAGCCATCAATGCTTGGAATGCGACGGGTGCTTTTACCTTTACGCTTGTGAGTGATGAAAGTTCTGCTAATATTGTGGCGACAGAATATTCTGATGCCAGCTCTAAGGCAGCAGGGCTTGCTGAGACCGAAACCAATGCACTGACTAATCAGATTACGCATGTAGACGTTAAGTTAAATACTTATTACTTGCTTGACAATGATTATGGCTACACACATAATCGTATCGTCTACACAGCAGAGCACGAATTGGGGCACGCGATTGGGCTTGACCACGATGACAATGAAGAATCTGTCATGCAGTCTTCAGGATCATATTACGGCATTCAAACGGTCGATATCCAAAAAGTACAATCGATTTATAATCAATAGTAATGAAATCTGCTCATTTGAGCAGATTTTTTGATATTATCCTAGTTTAACGAGTGAGGATTTGTTAAAATAGACATATGATTATTTTACAAGGAAACAAAATTGAACGCTCATTTTCGGGCGATGTCTTATTTGATAATATTAATATTCAAGTTGATGAGAAGGACCGCATTGCGCTTGTTGGGCGAAATGGTGCGGGAAAATCAACCTTACTTAAAATTTTAGTCGGTGAAGAAGCGCCAACTTCTGGCGAAATCAATACCAAACGTGACTTGAGCTTGTCTTACTTAGCGCAAGATAGCCGTTTTGAGTCAGAAAATACCATTTTTGATGAAATGTTGCATGTCTTTGATGACGTGCGCAGCATGGAATCACGTCTTCGCAAGATGGAAATGCAAATGGCAGAGCTAACAGGCGATGCTTTTGATAAATTGATGTCAGACTATGACCGCTTGTCAGAAGAGTTTCGTGTCAAAGGTGGTTTCACTTATGAAGCAGAAATCAAAGCCATTTTAAATGGATTCAAGTTTGATGAGTCTATGTGGCAAATGAAAATTTCTGAGTTGTCTGGTGGGCAAAACACACGCTTGGCACTTGCTAAAATGTTGCTTGAAAAACCAGAATTACTTGTTCTTGACGAACCAACCAACCACTTAGATATTGAAACCATTGCTTGGCTTGAAAATTACTTGGTTAACTATCAAGGCGCTTTGATTATTGTCAGTCACGACCGTTACTTCCTAGATAAAGTCGCAACAGTGACACTTGATTTGACAAAACATTCACTTGATCGCTACGTCGGTAATTACTCAAAATTCATGGATTTGAAGGCTGAGAAATTGGCTCTTGAAGCTAAAAATTATGAAAAACAAGCTAAAGAAATTGCTAAGTTGGAAGACTTTGTGCAACGCAACCTTGTTCGTGCCTCAACGACAAAACGTGCCCAAGCTCGCCGCAAACAACTAGAAAAAATGGAGCGCTTGGACAAGCCATCAGCTGGACAAAAATCTGCCAACATGACTTTCCACGCGGACAAGGTGTCAGGAAATGTCGTCTTGACAGTGGCAGATGCAGCAATCGGTTATGATGACCAAATCTTATCTGAGCCGATTAACATCGATGTTAAGAAATTTGATGCTATTGCCATCGTTGGACCAAATGGTATCGGAAAATCAACTTTGATTAAATCTATCGTCGGGCAAATTCCATTTATCAAAGGAACATCAACTTACGGGGCTAACGTCGAAGTTGGCTACTATGACCAAACGCAATCAAACTTGACACGTACTAATACCGTTCTTGATGAACTTTGGAATGATTTCTCAACTACACCTGAAGTGGAAATCAGAAATCGTCTGGGAGCCTTCCTTTTCTCAGGTGATGACGTTAAAAAATCGGTCAGCATGCTTTCTGGTGGAGAACGTGCTCGTTTGCTTTTGGCTAAATTGTCAATGCAAAACAACAACTTCCTTATCCTTGACGAACCAACCAACCATTTGGATATCGACAGCAAGGAAGTCTTGGAAGATGCCTTGATTGATTTTGACGGTACATTACTTTTTGTCAGTCACGACCGTTATTTCATCAACCGTGTGGCAACAAAAGTGCTTGAAATCTCTGAAGAAGGCTCAACCCTTTATCTTGGCGATTATGATTATTACCTTGAGAAAAAAGCAGAGCTGGAAGAATTGGCTCGCATGAAAGCAGAAGAAGCGCAAGAAAAAACAACCGTAGTCGTTGAAAAAGCGCCAGCAAATGATTATCAAGCGCAAAAAGCTAATCAAAAAGAACTTCGCAAACTCACACGTCGCATCACTGAAATTGAAAACCAATTGGAAGAGATTGAAGCGCGTGAAGAAGAAATCAACCAAGCCATGCTTGCCACAAACGAAGCTAGCGAGTTAATTGATTTGCAAAAAGAACTCGACGAACTAACAGAAAAACAAGAAACCCTCATGTTAGAGTGGGAAGAACTCAGCGAAAAAGTTGAAGGGTAAGCTAGACGAATCTCGGCAGAAATGTCGGGATTTTTTTGTTTTCAAAAAATCAATAGCAGGCTATTGACTTTTGAATTCAATGTTTTATAATAATTAATGGAATAAAATGGAATGTTTAGCAATTCTTAAGAGATGTCAATCAATTCTGGCATATTTTAAGACCTTGCTTTTTTATTGTCGGAGGTTAGTATGAATCCTAAAAATGCTCCATACGGTTGGCTTGTTAAGCGAATCGCGCATCGTTTGGAACAAAATATGAACAATTTCTTAAAACCTTATAACATTACGATTATGCAATCTTGGGTCTTGCTGTATTTGAAAGACACTAAGGAATGCTGTACTTATAAGGAATTGGAAAAGGAATTTGAAGTGTCACAACCAACTATGGCGGGAATTATTTCGCGTTTGGAACAAAAAGAGTTGGTTACTACGGTTCAGGATGACAAGGACAAGCGTATCAAGAAAGTACGTATTTCTGATAAGGGACTTGACTTGATTATTCTTGTGTGTGATCATTTGCAGGAATCCGAAGACGATATTATCAGAGGCTTTTTTGATAAAGACCAAGAAACATTTCATTCTTTGCTCGAGAGAGCTTATTATAATGTTGTAGAAAGAGGTGACGAGAATGATTAAAACTCTTTTAGCTCAAGTTAAGGAGTATAAGACACCATCTTTACTTGCTCCTTTGTGTGCAGCTTTAGAGGTTTTCTTCGATATGTCAGTCCCTTTTGTCATTGCTAAGTTAATTGACCAAGGGGTACAAGCTGGGAATTTGGCTGTTGCCATGAAGTATGGAATTTTGATGTTGGTTCTTGCCACATGTGGTTTAACAACTGGTTTCTTGGCTGGTAAATTCGCTGCGCAAGCCTCAGCAGGATTTGCCGCTAATTTGCGCGAAGGAATGTATGATAATATTCAAACCTTTGCCTTTTCAAATATTGATAAATACAGTACAGCTGGTCTTGTCACTCGTATGACAACAGACGTTACAAATGTGCAAAATGCTTATCAAATGATTATTCGTATCGTTGTGCGTGCACCGCTCACAATCATTGTTAGTATGATTATGTGTTTTGTGGTGGACCAACGTTTGAGTTTGATTTTCCTTGCGGCTGTTTTGATTTTGGGAGCATCGCTTCTATTTATCATGCGTAAGGCTATGACAACTTTCAATTACGTTTTCCGTAAATATGATGATTTGAATGCCAGCGTTCAGGAAAATATTTCTGCCATTCGTGTGGTTAAAGCATTTGTACGTGAAAAATATGAAAATAAAAAATTCACGAAGGCTGCTGAAAATATTTACCGTTTATTTGTTAAAGCTGAGAAAATCATCATTTTCAACGTGCCAGTTATGATGTTTATCATCTTTGGTTGTATCATCTGTTTATCATGGTTTGGAGCACAATTCATCGTTGGTGGTACACTGACAACGGGTGAATTAACATCTCTAATGTCTTACATCTTTGCCATGATGATGTCTCTTATGATGTTGTCAATGATTATGGTTATGGTTTCAATGAGTACAGCCAGTGCCGAACGTATTGCAGAAGTGCTTAATGAAAAAGCTGATATCGTGAACCCTGAAAATCCATTGATGGAAGTTCCAAATGGAAACATCGAGTTTAACCACGTACATTTTTCATACAAACACGGTGGTGGAGAAGAAGTGCTATCTGACATTGACCTTAGTGTCAAATCTGGTGAAATCATCGGTGTTATCGGTGGTACTGGTTCAGGTAAGACATCATTTGCTAACTTGATTTCTCGTCTTTACGATGTGGATGAAGGGTCAGTTAAAGTTGGTGGACATGATGTTCGCGAATATGATTTGGAAGTTCTTCGTGACCAAGTTGCCGTAGTGCTCCAAAAAAATGTCCTTTTCTCAGGTACTATTCTTGATAACCTTCGTTGGGGAAATGAAAATGCGACTGATGAAGAATGTATGGAAGCGTGTCGTCAAGCTTGTGCTGATGAATTTATCGAACGCTTCCCTGATAAATACAATACATGGATTGAACAAGGCGGAAGCAACGTCTCTGGTGGTCAAAAACAACGTCTTTGTATTGCTCGCGCATTGCTTAAAAAACCAAAAGTTTTGATTTTGGATGATTCAACAAGTGCCGTGGATACTGCCACAGATGCCAATATCCGTCGTTCGTTTGAAGAAACAATTCCAGGAACAACAAAAATTATCATTGCACAACGTATTTCAAGTGTGCAACACGCAGATAAGATTTTGGTTCTTGATGATGGTAAAATCTCAGGCTTTGCTAGTCACGATGAATTACTACAAACAAACGCTATCTACCGTGAAATCAATGAGGTTCAACAACAAGGTAGCGGTGATTTTGATGAGGAAGGAGGTAATAACTAATGGCTCAACCTAAAAAAGAAGTGAACAAACAGGCCACACTAAAACGTGTTTTGGCTTATGTGATTAAGAATTATAAATGGCGTTTCATGGCTGTCTTTGTCTTGATTTTGATTGCTGCGCTTTGTATGGTTCGTTTTAGTTTGTTCATGCAAACCTTGATTGATAGTTATGTCACACCTCTTTTGGCTGCTAAAAATCCTGACTTTTCTGGTTTAGCGCATGCTATTTTCCAACTAATCATTATTGGGATTATTGGGGTAGCAAGTACTTACACTTATAACCGTTTGATGGTTTATGTGGGACAAGGAACAATGCGTCGTATTCGTATTGACCTCTTTACGCACATGGAAAGCTTGCCAATCAAGTACTTTGATACACATGCTCACGGGGACATCATGTCAATCTATACCAACGACGTTGATACCCTTCGTCAATTGATTGGGCAAAGTATCCCGCAAGTGGTCAACTCAAGCTTTTCGATTTTGACAACTTTTGTCAGCATGTTATTTTTGAATGTGCCATTGTCAGCTCTGTCAGTCTTCATGGTTATTGTTTTGCTTTATGTAGCTCGTAAAATTGCTGCGCAATCTTCAAAGTATTTCCATGACCAACAAAATGACCTTGGTCGCGTTAATGGTTTCATCGAAGAAATGATGGACGGTCAAAAAGTCGTTAAAGTCTTTAACCACGAAGAACGTGCCAAAGAAGACTTCCGTAAACTCAACCAAGAACTCCGTCATTCGGCTACAAATGCCAATATTTTTGCCAATATCTTGATGCCAGTATCTGCTAACATTGGACACATTTCATATGTTCTTTGTGCCATGCTCGGTGCGGCTTTGGCACTTCATGGTTATGCTGGTTTGACTTTGGGGACTTTGGTTTCTTTTCTTGCATTGAACCGTGGATTTACTAACCCAATCACTCAAATCAGCCAACAAATCAACTCTGTAGTTATGGCAATGGCAGGGGCAGACCGTGTCTTCAAATTGCTTGATGCTGAAGTAGAAGTTGATGAAGGTTATGTTGAATTGGTCAACGCCAAAGAAGATACTGCTGGTAATCTTCAAGAAGTTGAAGAAGCAACTGGTACATGGGCATGGAAACACCCACATGAAGATGGTACAGTCACTTATCACAAGCAAGAAGGTCGCGTGACTTTCACAGACGTTACCTTTGGATACAATGATGATAAGATGGTGCTTCATGACATCAATCTTTTTGCTGAACCTGGTCAAAAGATTGCCTTTGTCGGCTCAACTGGTGCTGGTAAAACAACTATTACGAACTTGATTAACCGTTTCTACGATATCCAAGAAGGTAAGATTCATTACGATGGCATCAATATCCGTAAAATTAAAAAAGCAGATCTTCGTCGTAGTTTAGGGATTGTATTGCAAGATACACACCTTTTCACTGGTACAGTTATGGACAACATCCGTTACGGACGTTTGAATGCGACTGATGACGAATGTATCGATGCTGCAAAATTGGCAAATGCGCATGATTTCATTAAACGCTTGCCTGAAGGTTATGATACTGTTTTGACGGGTGACGGAAGCAATCTTTCTCAAGGACAACGTCAATTGCTTGCGATTGCGCGTGCGGCTGTGGCTAATCCACCAGCCTTGATCCTTGATGAAGCAACTTCATCAATCGATACACGTACCGAAGTTCACGTTCAAGAAGGTATGGACGCTCTTATGAAAGGTCGTACAACCTTTGTCATTGCCCACCGCTTATCAACGGTTCGCAATGCTGATTGTATCATGGTCCTTGAACAAGGACGCATCATTGAACGTGGTAACCACGACGAATTAATCGCTCAAAAAGGCCGTTACTACCAACTCTACACAGGTAACGCCATTAGCGAATAATAGTTTTAGACAATCTTTGGAAAATAGCAGAGCTGTTTTTCAAGGGTTGTTTTTTGTTTGAAATAAATTTCTGAAAACTGTTTCAATTTATGATATAATGATTAGAAAAAATCGGTTAAATTTGGGGAGAGATTTATGAAGATTAAGATGAGCGAGGTAATAGCGCAGCGCGATAGCCTCAAAAGCTCTATCAGTCAAACAAAGAGTCAGCTTTCAAGCGCAAAGAAAAAGCTCAAAAGCGCAGCCAATTCAGAGGCTCTAAAAGGTGATGTTAAAGATGTGATTGACAATAAAATCAATAACTACCAAGTGCCGTTGCTGACGAACTATGTGAACAGTTTGGATGTCATTTCGCAAGGTTATGACAATCTCATCAGCACTTTTAAGAGTATTGTGAGTGAAAATAGTGACTCTGCCATTATCGACACGGATGTCTTGCAACAAACGGTGGACAAGTTTGACTCACCGTTAGAGCAATTAAAGACAAGCTCAGACGCGATTAACAAGGCAATTGACGATGTCGCAGACATTGTCACACTAACTAAAGTAACAACGGATGATGCCATTTCAGAATTTAGAGGTGCCAAGAAAGTCCTAACTAACACTATCAAGGACATGGGGACGTTTAACAACACAGTCTTTACCAGCGAAGCAGGCGACATCCTAGATGAACAAAATACACAAATTGCAAGTTTGTCTGACCTAGGAAGTGGTTCGTATACTAGCAAGAAAGCTAAGGATTTTTACAAGAAAACAGCTTTCAAGACAGAAGTTAAAGAAACTAAGCTTGTTGTTAGCGGTAAGGCTAGACGTGACCAGCTCAAAAATGAACTCGCCAAGAATTTGTATGACTCTAAATACAGTGGGTATATGGATGAAAAAATCTTATCATCTACTAATGTACCTGAAGCAGTTATGGTAACTTATAAGAAATCTGAGAAACTTGATAGAAATTCACAAGCACTTTTGAAAAAAGCAAAAGAAGATAGAGATAAAGGAGTTATTTCCAAAGCTACTTACCAGTCAATTAAAAGTGGATTGGCTAGTAGTGGTGGATCTTTCTTGAAGGAATTAGCTCAGAGTAAAATTACTGATGAAGCTGCTGAAAAATTCACTAAAGGAGCATTAGAGTGGTTGGTACAAAATACTCAAAACACACAATATGCTGCAGTAGGTGCACTTGCTGGAGGTGGAGTTCACACTGTTCCAATTGATGTAAATCCTGCTTATAGTCGTTTTGTTGTTGGTGTTGCAAAACATGGTACAGTTGTAGTCGGATCAGCTATAGATTTTGGAATGCAGGTATCAAGTGGTGAAGATGTTGTTGATGCTGGAGTAAAGACTGGAGCACATGTGGCCATTGGGACAGCAGGGGCAGAAACTGGAGCTGTAATCGGGGCTGAGTTAGGAGCTGTTACAATACCAGTTATTGGAGCTGTTCCAGGAGCTGTAATAGGTGGTGTTGCTGGTGTTGTAATAAGTGTAGGTGGAGCGATGCTTTTTGATTCTACTTACGATAATGTTATTAAACCTTTTGTGGGAAATCCAAAAGAGTGTATGGATGATGTTGGTGAGGCTGTATCTGGATTTTTTAACAACTTAGGAAATGTTTTTCAATAAGTGAGGAATTTAAATGACGAAAATACCATTATACCCGATTGACAAAGATTTTTATCTTTATTTTGACATTGATGATAAGTCATTTTATCGTGCCTTTAATCAGTCAATGTATGAAAAATCAAAAGAAAAAGAGATTGTTTCAAAGATGTCAATACTTAGAAAAAGCATTCCCATTTTTCTTCCCATTTTCCTGATGCTAGGAGCATTTTTTACAAATAAATATAGTATTTGGTCGACTTTATTTGTCAATATTGTTAATTTAGCTATTGTCACGTTGATCTGTATTTATGGCATAACGATGTATGCGATAAATTTCAAAAAGAGAGTTACTGAACACTATAAAACATTGACATATATTAAAGTTGATTGCTGCCAGGAAGAGGTATTAGAAAAACTGAAGCAGCATCGTTCTAAAATTTTAAAAATTAGATTACTTTTTATTGTGCCAACTATTGTTTTAGGGTTAGTTTTTCTGTTATTTTCAAATGTATTAGTGCTTTTCTTATATTTTTTGATGTTTTTAATGACAAGTTATCTTTTTATTGTAACTACAGTAAAGCCATATGCTATTTTAAAAAGGGTATTTAATAAATGAATTATCAAGACAAAATTGAGTTACATCATGATGGAGAGAAAACGTATTATTACGATATTAATGAGAAGAATTTGTATGTTCAAAAATGAATACGTTGAAGCACAGGGAAAAACAGAAAGATTAAAAAAATCTTCAGAACTCTCACTAATAGTAGGGATTCTATCTATTATTCTCAATCGGTGGTATAGAGGAGTGACTATATTTGTATTAGTTAATATGGATGAATTAGATGTTGGAAACCTGATGGAACAATCGGGAAAGTTGTCTGATAACTTACGAGAAAGGAAGTTAAAATGAGTACTTTATTACCTATCGGAAGTGTTGTGCAATTAGAAAAAGGTGAAGCGAAACTGATGATTGTTAGCCGTTTTCCGCTTTATAATAATAATGGTGAGATAGGTTATTTTGATTATTCAGCCTGTCTTTATCCAAATGGAAATGTTGATAATCAAGCTTACTTTTTTAATCATGAAAATATTGATAAAATCTGGTTTAAAGGATATATTGATGAAAATGAAGAAAGTCTACAGCAAAAATATGAAGCAGATAGAGCCAATATCAAGTATCCTCGATTAGAGTTAAAGTAGTAGATTACTTGCTTAAAGAACGGCAAATGATTAATTAAATTTATGAAGGCAGATTTGTAAAACGTTTACTTTTAATTTTTGGCAAAAATCACTTACGAAGAAAATTTTTTTGTGGTAGACTGAATCCTGTTGACTGTAAACTGGAGTTGATTGGAGAAGTGTTGGAGTAAAAAATCCATTCAGACACTATCCTAGCGGAGGACATGTTGTTGTACGCCGACCTAGGTTGAGGGTTGATAAAAAATGAAATGAATGGAGAATAAAATGCCTCGTAATTTTAAAGAAGCAATGGTATTTACGTGTTTGATGTGTGGAATGATGGTTTTCGGAATGAGTATGTGGAACTTGTTCGTTGCAGGAGCTTTTTCTTGGAAACATGTCTTTTTAGGTTTCATTCCAGGGTTTATCGTTGCTTTCATTTTAGATACTTTAGTCGTTGGTCCAATTGCTAAGAAAATTGCTTTTGGAATCCTACCAAGTGGTTTAAAACACCAATTAGTAAAAATCCTTACGATTTCAGGCTGCATGGTTCTTGGTATGGTAACGTGTATGTCATTTTATGGAATGGTCTTTAGTCATGGCTTTTCAGCTATTTCTCTTCCATTATATGGACGTACATGGATTACAAACTTTGTCGTGGCCTTGCCTTATAATTTCTTAATCGTTGGTCCGATTGCACGCTTCTTCCTCGGAGAAATTCAAAAACAAGGAATTTTAGCAGAAGCGCCAGTCGAAGTAACAGAATAAAGTAAAAGCTGGAAGATATCTTCCAGCTTTTTTGAATTATAAGTTATTAATCAAATTTGTTAACGAATATTTCTCAAGGGTTTCATGATTTAAACGAACGAATTTATTTTGTCCAGCTTTTCGAGTGATAGTAAGTCCAGCTTCGCGAAGAGTTTTAAAGTGATAAGAGACAGCAGACTTGCTCATATCAAGCAATTCACCAATTTCTCCACACCCAAGTTCGCTTTCTCTTTTTGATAGAATACGAAGAATATTTAACCTAACTGGGTCAGCTAATGCTTTAAAAATTTTGATTAAGTTTTCGTCATTGTAGTTAGAATATTGTTCAATAGTCATATAATAATTGTACTATCAGATGATAGTTTTGTCAATTTTTAAATCCAAAATAATAATTAAAAAATTCAGAAAATATATTGACATAATGTAGATTGGGTAGTAATATATTATTCAATAGTTCAAAGATTTTAAAACTCTTTAATTAGGAGGAAATATGAAAAGGATAATTGAAGAAGGTGTTAGGGTGGAAGAGTGCGTTTTAGGAAATCGTAACTGGATTCGATTGCATTCTTCAATAAAGAATTGTAGATTTGGCGATAATATTTTTATTGGATTTTATTCAAATATACAAAATACAAGTTTAGGTCAAGGAATACAGATTGCTTCTAACGTAAGTTGTGGTCGGCTTACTAAAGATAGAGTTATTATTGAAGATTTTGTTTGGATTGGGGCACAGGCTATTATTGATCCAGGTGTTGTGATACATAAGGGAGCAGTTGTCGGTGCCAGAACTCATGTTACGCAAGATGTGCCAGAGTTTTCAATTATTAGATTTGATAAAGTAAAGCAAAAAAATATCGTTTATCCAAGGAATATTGATATGGATAAGGCTCCAGAACTCGGTACGATTTTTGATTATTTTTTTGAAAAGCAGAATGAAAAGTGCGGGATACATGAAGGGGTTGACGGAAATTATATTTCTACAAGTCTTTCAAATGAAATGAGTTATTTAGGAAAATCCAATATATTTATTGGAGGTTTTAATGGAGGTGTTGCTATAGGTGATAAGGTAACAATAGGAGATATGAATATTTTTGAAGGAGCAGGAAAAATCTATATTGGTGAAAATTCTGTGATTGGAAATAATAATCATATTTTATCTAATTCACATGATTATAAAAAGTTGAGTTTACCAATGACATTTGCTTCTGTGCGTATTGGAAGGAACGTTGTGATTGGAGACAACGTTCTCGTATTTCCAGGAATTTCTATTTCTGATAACACAGAAATTCCTAGTGGAAGTATTGTGTTACATGATATCTAAGGAGAATAAAAATGAAAAGAGTAGTTTTAGCCCCTAATCCTACTGGCACTGGACATAATGTTAGGATGCTAAATATCGGTAATCAATTACTAAACAGTAACCCCAATTTTGAAATTACCGTTTTATTAGGTTCTAGGCAAGATGTCTTTATTGATTTATTTGAAAAATCAGGGATTAATGTTGTGGATTTATCGCCATCAGGAGTTGTCGATTCATCCAAAAAATCTCATTTAAGTGAAGAACTTAATTGGGAAACAATGATTTCTAATTATTTTGTACCGACTTTTTTTAATGGAGATAAAATTCTTAAGTATATTGGTATATTTTCTAAATATAATACTGATATCGTGATAAGTGATTACAATATTAATGCAACAATTGCAGCAATTATTCTTGGAAAAAAGAATATTTTTGTTACTGAACGTCACAATTTCACTCTAGTCGATATTTCATTGTCTGATTTGAAAAAAGCTGGATTTAATATCAATGATAATGAAATAACAGAAGCAAAAGAGCATTTGGAAAAAGTTTTTAATTGGATTTTAGAAAATATAGATTTATTAATCACTGATAAGGTGATTATCCCAGATTTTTTAGATAAATTGAACGAAGATAATCCAAAGGTTCATTTTGTAGGTTCTATGTATAGACAGCGAGAAGGAAAGACTTTAACAAATTTTGATTATTCTCAGGATTATATTGTTGCAACTTCTACCAATACAACAATGTTAGAGAAGGATTCTTTATTAGCAATTAATACCTATATTTCAGCTTTTGAGAAGTTAAGTAAAAAGTATCCTAATTTGAAATTACTTTTAATTGGAGATGTACCAAATGTAGTGGAAATTGATAATCGTTTAAATGTCGAGGTGTTATCATATGTTCCAAACTGGGAAGAGTTAATCAAACATGCAAAATTGGTTTGGTCACATCCAGGCTGGATTTCTGTAACTGAACTGGCATATTTGAATATTAAATCGGTATTCTATCTACCAAGTTTTATGGAATATCATGAAGTTGAAGCTTTTAATCGTCTACAATTTTTAGGATTACCGACAATTTCTGGTGACGATTTTGAAGGATTGAGTGATATTACCTCAAAAATTTTAGATGGAAATCTAGATACAATCTTTGAAGCTTATCGAATATTGAATCCCGATAAAGATGGATTGAAGAGAGGTGTAGATAAAATTTTATCTATCATTGAAAGTGGGGACTAAAATGGATTTTTACGGCCAATCAATATATCATTTTTTTAATGAAAAATTTGTTGATAATGAGAGAGGAGGAATCTATTCAGCGATTTCTGGAGATGAGATCATTACTGAAGATAAAAAGCTTATTAATACGGCTTTAGCTCTGCTGACTGCAATTGATTATTGCGATGAAGAGGCAGTGGAAAAACATTTTGAAAATTTAAGTTTTTTTATCACTGCTGATAATTATTCTGAGATTTTAGAATCATCTTTAGTCGTGGTTAATGTTGGTCAAGTGAAAACACTTTTGGTAAATTTGATTGTTTGTTACTCGCTTTTCAAGTATGCTATTTTTAAAAATGACTCTACAATTTTAAATCAAGCTAAAAGTGACTTTAATTCTATAATCGAAAGCGCGTTTCAAAATAATTTTGCTTCTGTTGTGAGTTTAGAAGATGAGGTTTTGGACTCAAGGCAAAGAGCTTTAAATATTATTTTGGCAATTTATATCTCAAAAGAGATAAAATGTGACAAGATAGAAGAGTTAAAAGAAAAATTAGTTTCATTTAATTCTGATAATGGAGGAATTTGGAGTTATCTAGATAGTAGTAACAAGCCAATATATGCTGAAGGAAAAATGCTATTAGACAATGCTTTTTTACTCCTAATAACAACGGATAAGAGGGAATTTGAAAAGAGACTGCAATATATTAATCAGCATTATAAACATCACACTGGTGGTTATTGGAATAAAGTTAATAAAAATAATATTGTTGCTGTAGATAGTATTACACCCTATTACACTTGCTCAACATCACCATTTCCATATAAATCAATGTTAGATCATGTTACTTTTTTGTGGGTTTTAAGAAAAGTGTACGAGAATAATTCTGATACTTTTTCTTACTTGTTTCTAGAAGTTAAACGGTTTTATAGTTCATCAAATCCTAGTATTTGTATGGGAGAAGGAAGTTGGTTTTCAACGCCAGTAACACCATCAGTTCCTCTGGCAAGGGTCGTTATGGTACCTCCTCATACTTTAGGTAGTTTTTCTGTAGGAAATACAAATTATTTACCACTTCACGAAAGACAGGCAACTCTTCAACTAATAGCATCATTGGCTTTAAAAGATATAGAAATTGAGAATTCAAGTATTAAGAAGCCGTTGATTCAATATGACACAATGTTAATTGATAAATCACTAGACTATGTATCTACTGGGAAGCTTGAAAACTCCTTTATTAATATTGAAAAATATAAAAAATGGTTAGAGAAAACAAAATCTGGTTTTGGTTATGGGTTAACACCTTATGCGTCACCTTTAGGTTTTAAATCTGATAAAAGTCCTCAAAATTTCTCAGCCATGCATGTTATATCTGATAAAAAGGTTCTTGGTTTACCAATTCAAAATAAAGAAAAGATTTTTTTAAATATGCAATCAGCGCAAAATGTTGATGGTGGTTTTGGTGAGCAGGCTGGAGTGGTGTCGGAATTATTTACAACTTATTGTGTTGTAGCAACTTCATTTATCTTGAAAATCCACGATTTTGATATTGAGAAGTGTATAAACTTTGTTAAAAATTGTCAAAATGCTGACGGTGGTTTTGGAAATGCCCCTGGTTATCCAAGCGATACTTGGCATACTAATTTTGGTGTCCTAATTCTTCATCTTCTTAACGCAAAGGCTGACAATCAGGAGGGATTAATTCAATATTTGTTATCATCACAAAATGATGATGGTGGTTTTGCAGTTTTACCTGGGAAAAAATCAGAAGCTTTTTCTACTTTTCGTGTAATAGATAGTTTATATGTTTTAGGTGTAAAAATTCCTAATAAAGAACGAACAGTGGAATGGTTAAAACTTTTACAGGATAAAAGTGGCGGTTTTCGTATTACACCTAATCAACCGATTAGTTTTGTTGGAACTTATCATGCGATAGCTGCTTTGTATTTGTTAGGTGAACTACCCAAATATACTTTAGAGGCTAAAAAATGGTTTAAAAAACATCAAGCAAAAGATGGTGGATTTTCAAAATTGTTAAATCATCCATCAGACACTACTGACGAGGGATTTATCTCGATTCATGCTTCGTATATGTTAGAAAAGAAAATTAATCCATATTGGATTGCAACAATAACGTAATTTTTATTAAGAAAATTTATTATCAATAGAAAGTGTGATTATAAAAAATGAAAAAATATGCTTCATTATTCTTTTTAACCATGTTTATTATTGGAACAGATACATTTCTGATTTCCCCATTGCTAACGACTTTATCTAGTCTTTACCATATTGATACGTCAATTTCTGGTTGGATGGTTAGTGCTTATGCTATAGGTTATGCCTTATTCGCTTTGGTTTCAGGGCCAATTTCAGATGGAAGGGATCGCAAGAAAGTGATGGTATATGGTTTGCTAGCCTTTACGATTTCAACCTTTTTATGTGGTTTTGCAAATTCATTTGCTTTGATGCTTTTGTTTCGCTTTTTGGCTGGAATCAGTGCTTCTTTTGTGACTCCTCAAGTTTGGGCATCAATTCCAGTGGTGGTTGAGAAAAAGAATATTGTTCAGGTAATGGGATATGCAACGGCAGGTTTATCTGTTTCTCAGATGGCAGGTGTTCCGATTGGTGGTTACCTTGCTGGAATTTCATGGCGTGCCCCATTCTTTACCATTTCAGCAGCTTCCTTGGTTTTATTGCTTCTTATTAATTTTTATATGCCAAAATTGGAAATTGGAAAGGGTCATAGAATCTCCTTTACAAGTGCTTATAAAAATGTTTTGACTAATAAAAAATCGGTATCTTATCTTTTAGCTTATTTTGTCTTTCAGACAGGGTCATTTACAGCGATCACGTTTATTGCGACTTGGTATAATCATAGTTTTGGTTTGTCTTTAGCTAATATTAGCACAGCGATTATTGCTATTGGGGCAGGTAATCTTGCAGGTTCGCTTTTTGGTAGTCATATCGTTAAGCGTTTTGGTTTACAAAAAACATTTAAAACAGAATTGACGACACTTGTTATTCTTTACTTGGTTTTATTACTTGTTCACCATTTTTGGGTAGCAGAGGTGTTATTGACCATTATTTATGTGAACAATGGATTTATTTTCCCATTATTTATGACAACATTGCAAAGTACTGTAGAAAATGCTCGAAGTACGATTTCATCATTATCAAATGCCGTGATGTATTTAGGAGAAACCATTGCGGGTATCGTTGGTGGTGTTTTATTTGAACAATTTGCAGGATTTTCTGGCATTGCTGTTTTTGCAGCAGTAATGATCGCTCTTTCGTTGCTATTGTATTATCAAGCAGGAGCTTTTAAGAAGGTTGATAATTAATGGTTCTTTGTTGTAACAAGGTGGGCAAATGAAAAGAAATTTGAAAAAGGTTCTTAGTGATATTTTATTTCAAAATACTGGATCAACTACTTCAATTTTAGAAGCGATAACGAATAAAACAGTTGAAGTAGAAATAATTCAAGAACGTATTATTTGCGATAGTGACTATTCTACTCAGTATAATTGGGGAGATTCTTTGGTTATGCGAGCTACAACATTAAAAGCTGGAGGTATTGACATCTCAAATAATATTGTTATTTATGATGCTGATAAAGTAAAGCAATTAGATGATTTTTGTGTTCAGAATTGTTCAATACCTATTGGTAAAATTTTAGAAAAAATTGATTACAGGAGAGTAAAAATTTTTTCTGGTTTAAGAAAGCCGGCTTATTTAAGCAAATACTGTGATTTTTTTAATCTAACAACTACAAAGTATCCAGTAAAAGAGTACCAATTTATACATAATGGTGAAGTTTATTTTCATATTATTGAATTATATTTAGAAGATAATTTATTTGATATTTTGAATGGTACGTTAATAATTTAGAGTATACTTCTAAAATAAAAAGACATCTTAGATATATCAGTCTAAGGTGTTTTTTGTACAAACTTGGAAATTTTGTTGAAAATGGTGTGAAAGGCTTGCTTGATTTGCCTCAATGATTTTGAAAAGTAGTATAATGGCTTTAAGGACGTGAAACCGTTTTTAGAAATCGAGGAACAAGTTATGAGTGATAGAACAAATGAAAAAACTGTTCAACTTGACCTTGAAACTTACGCAGCAAAGGACGTTTATCAAGCCGCTGCTACGCAACAATCTGGGCTCAGGCACGAACAAGTCAAGGAACGTCAAAAACAATATGGTCCTAATCGTCTAAAAGAGGCTGAAAAAGAACCAGTAATTGTGACTTTTATCAAGAATTTCACCAGTCTCATGGCGATTTTGCTTTGGGTTGGTGGTGCTGTGGCGATTTTGTCTCACAGTGTTGAACTTGGTCTAGCCATTTGGTTTGTTAATATCGTTAATGGTGTCTTCAGTTTTGTTCAAGAGTATCGTGCTAGCCAAGCAACCGAAGCTTTGAAAAAGATGTTGCCTTCTTACGCGCGTGTCATCCGTGAGGGACAAGAAGAAAAAGTCTTAGCTGAAGAGCTGGTGCCTGGTGACCTTGTCTTAATCGAAGAAGGAGACCGAATTTCCGCAGATGGTCGTGTTATCTTTGCGACGGACTTGCAGGTTAACCAGTCTGCGTTAACGGGTGAATCAAATCCAGTTTATAAAACTAGTGAAGCTGATACAGACCCACAAAAAACAGCTCTTGAATACGACAATATGGTCTTTGCAGGAACGACCGTTTCCTCAGGCTCAGCCAAGATGATTGTCTCAGCAACAGGTATGGCTACCCAATTTGGACAAATTGCTCACCTAACCCAAAATATGGCTGACGACAAAAGTCCGCTTCAAAAAGAATTGGACCACTTGACCAAACAAATTTCAGTCATTGCCATTACGGTTGGTGTTATTTTCTTCATCGCGGCGACTCTCTTTGTCCATGAACCTTTCGCCAAATCCTTTATTTTCGCTCTCGGGATGATTGTCGCTTTTATCCCTGAAGGCTTGCTTCCGACCGTTACCCTTTCTTTGGCAATGGCGGTGCAACGCATGGCAAAATCAAATGCCTTGGTTAAGAAATTATCATCCGTTGAAACCTTGGGAGCAACATCAGTCATCTGTTCGGATAAGACAGGGACATTGACCCAAAATGCCATGACGGTTAATCACCTCTGGCAAGTGTCTGCTCAATATGATGTGACTGGGCTTGGTTACGCTGCTGACGGAGATATCCGCAAAAGCAGTGGTAAGAAAGCTGCGCTTATCGAAAGTCAACCACTTGAACACCTCGTCCGCTTCGCTCACCTTTGTAGCAATGCACAAGTCTTGCCACCGAGTGAGGAAAATACTTCCTACACAGTTCTTGGTGACCCAACCGAAGCTTGTTTGAATGTTTTGGCTGAAAAAGCTGGCTTAACCCTTGAAAAAAACAAGTCTTGGGGACCACGCTTGAAAGAATTACCTTTTGATTCAGTGCGCAAGCGCATGACAACTGTTAACAAAGTAGACAGCTTAGTCGATGGCAGTTCTTTGGTGTCCATCACCAAAGGTGCTCCAAAAGAAATGGTAGAGCTCTGCCATTTTTACAAAGACCAAAACGGTATTCATGAAATGACAGCAGATGTTCAGGCGCGTATCTTAGCTGCCAATGATACTTTTGCTAAGGATGGCTTGCGGGTCTTGGCGCTTGCTTATCGGACTTTGGAAAGTGACCGTTTGACCCAAGAAGAACAATGGACGCAAGAAACTCTGGAACACAATATGGTATTTCTTGGCTTGATTGCCATGAGTGATCCTCCTCGGGAAGGTGTGCGTGAGGCGGTTGAAAAATGTCATCGCGCAAGTATTCGTATTATCATGGTGACGGGTGACTACGGCTTAACAGCGCTCAGTATCGCTAAGAAAATCGGTATTGTCCGAGGTGATAATGCGCGTGTCGTGACTGGCTTAGAATTGGAAAAGATGTCTGATGAAGCCTTAAAAGAAGCGCTCAAGGGCGAAATTGTCTTTGCGCGTGTGGCACCTGAGCAAAAATATCGAGTCGTATCAGCTCTTCAAGAATTAGGTGAAGTCGTTGCTGTTACTGGTGATGGTGTCAATGATGCTCCCGCACTTAAAAAAGCCAATATCGGTGTTGCAATGGGACTCACGGGTACAGATGTCGCTAAGGAATCGGCAGATATGATTTTGACGGATGACCATTTTGCATCCATCGTTAAAGCGGTTGAAGAAGGTCGTGCGGTTTACCATAATATCAAGAAATTCTTGACTTATATCTTTAACTCAAATACTCCAGAAGCTGTACCGTCAGCATTCTTCCTCTTATCAAGAGGATTTGTCCCACTTCCTTTGACTGTTATGCAAATTCTAGCCGTCGATTTGGGAACTGATATGATTCCAGCGCTTGGCTTGGGAGTTGAACCGCCAGAACCAGGTGTCATGCAAGAACCCCCTCGTAAATTAACGGACCGTTTGCTGGATAAGAAATTGCTGATAAAAGCCTTTCTATGGTATGGTTTGATTGAATCAGCTCTTGCTATGGGTGCATTCTTCATCACTTATCTACTTCACAATGGTAATTTAGCGGTGCTTGCAGGTTCAGGTCAATTGTACCAAGAAGCAACAACCATGACCTTGGGTGCTATTATCTTCTGTCAAATCGGTATGGTCATGAACAGCCGAACTTCTGACCAATCCATTCGTAAGTTGCAATTATTTGGCAATCCATTGATTAATATCGGATTAATCGTTGAATTGATTATCTTTGTGATTTTGGTTTACGTGCCTATTTTCCATAATCTTTTCAACACCGCAAGTCTTGGCTTCTGGCACTGGGTTTACTTAGTGATGTGTCCATTTGTCATTGTTGGTCTTGAAGAGTGGCGAAAACGCTTGATGCGAAAATAGAAGTGATTTGGTCTTGTCGTCTGGCTTTTCCTTGACACTCTTTGCAAATCTCTGTAAAATTCAAGAGTTAGGGGAGAATTATGGCAACAATTAATGATTATTTAGACTGTAATGGCAGTCGTACGTTTGACGAATTTGCATTTAACGAAGCTGATAGTTTGTGTTTAAATGAGCTCGGCTATTTTTGCTTTGAAGAGTTGGATGCGTCAATTGATTTTAAAAAGACAGTTAATCTGCATGAGGTCTTATTACCTTATATCACAGGAGAAAAAGCCTTTAGTCATAGTTTTTTAGTGACTGAAGAGCGCGTTAAGCTTTTGCAGAAAGTTGTGGCATCAAAACGTTTTGCCAATTTGAATTTGTCTGATTATGTCAATGACGTTGATGCAGAATACGAAAGACAGTTTTCAGCTATGGTCTTTACTTTACCTGAAATTAATCATCATCAGCTGGTTTTTCGCGGGACAGATGATACCATGATTGGCTGGAAAGAAGATTTTAAACTGACTTATGTTCAAGAAATCCCTGCTCATCGTGCGGCTGTGGCTTATCTTGAAGCTTACCTTGAAAAATATGCTGGAAAGGTGACCGTTAGCGGACATTCAAAAGGTGGAAATTTAGCCCTTTATGCTGTGGCCCATGTTAATGACCTACTTCGTGAGCAAATCGAAAAAGTTTATATGCTTGATGCGCCAGGGTTGCAAAAAAAAGGTCTTGAAAGTGATGGCTATAAGGCAATTCGTGAGCGCGTGACGGTGATTCGACCAGAAGAGTCTATCGTTGGCATTATGCTTTACAACGACATTGAGCCGATTGTGGTTAAGAGCAATGCCTCAGGCATCATGCAGCATGCCCTTACGTCGTGGCAATTTAATGAAGAAACAGGCGAGCTAATCCTAGCTGAGCGTCAAACTGATTTAAGTCAAAATCTTGAGAAGACTTTCAAGCAATGGATGAATGAATTGTCTAGCCAAGAATTAAAAATACTTTTTGACACTCTCTTTGATACCTTGATGTCAAGCGGGATTCATAGCATCAATGACGTCACAATCGACCGAGAATTTGGTGCCAAATTAGCTACCAGCATCGCTTCATTTTATTCTATCGGAACAGAAAAGAAGCTCTTGCTAGCTAAATCGGCCAAATTATTCCTGCAAGCTTTTGTTGGGCACAGTCGTTTGGGAAACTTTAGCAGAGATAAGATAAATCTGCCGCTACCTGATTTCAATAGTCTTTTGTCACGTTTAGATAAGAAGAAATAAGAGTAAAAAACTTGGGTTTTCCCAAGTTTTTTTGTGCGATTTGCTTGACTTGGAGTTAACTCTAAGGTATATACTGTGTTAGAAAGATGAGAGGAGATGAGTTATGAACATCAAAAAAGTCAGTGAGCAAACGGGCGTTTCAGCAGATACTATCCGCTATTATGAGCGTATTGGTTTGTTGCCTCGAGTGCGTCGGAATAAATCTGGTATCAGGGATTTTTCTGAGCAAGACATTGCTGCTCTTGAGTTTATTCGTTGTTTTAGAAGTGCTGGCATGAGCGTGGAGTCTTTGATTGAATACATGAGTTTGGTCGAAGAAGGTGAGGGCACGGAAAAAGCACGAATGAAAATTTTAGAAGAACAACGCGAAAAATTGATTTCCCGTATTGCTGAACTCCAAGCTGCCAAAGAACGACTAGATTATAAAATTGAAAATTATAAAAACATCATTTTGAAAAAAGAAGAAAGTCTTTTTGAAGATGACAAAAATGAGTAAAGGAGAAGTAAATGGAATACAAAACTTTATCAAATGGCGTTAAAATGCCTATTTTAGGATTTGGTGTGTACCAAGTGCCAGACCTTGATGAATGTGAGCGTGTGGTTAGTGATGCGATTTCGGTTGGTTATCGCTCAATTGATACCGCTCAAGCTTATATGAACGAAGAAGCTGTCGGAAATGCTATCCGCAAGTCTGGCATTGCGCGTGAAGAGTTTTTCATCACAACTAAAATTTGGATTAGCAATTATGGCTATGAAAAAGCAAAAGCTTCTCTGGATGCTTCTTTAGCGAAACTTCAAACAGATTACATTGATTTGGTACTTCTTCATCAACCGTTTGGTGATTATTATGGTGCTTATCGTGCCATGGAAGAATATTACAAAGCTGGTAAAATCAAAGCAATCGGTATTAGTAATTTTGCACCTGACCGTGTAGCAGATTTAGCTATTTTTGCTGATATCATTCCAATGGTTAATCAAGTTGAAACGCATGTTTTTAATCAACAATTAAATGCTCGTAAAACAATGGATGAATATGGTGTTCAAATCGAATCTTGGGGACCATTTGCCGAAGGGCGAAATAATTTCTTTACCAATGAAACGCTTGTTACAATTGGACAAAAATATCAAAAATCAGCTGCTCAAGTTGCTCTTCGTTATCTTATTCAACGTGATGTGATTGTCATTCCTAAAACAGTTCATAAAAATCGTATGGCACAAAATTTTGATGTCTTTGACTTTGTTTTATCAGATGAAGATATGGCAGAAATCTTGAAACTCGATATGGGTGAAAGCCAATTTTTCTCGCATGCTGACCCTGAGACGGTTAAAATGATTAGTTCATTTAAGGTTTAAAAGCTGCTTAAAAAGGCATATAGCATTATGGTATAAGTATTTGTTATGAAAAGTGAGAAGCGTACAATGGCAGTATAACTCTTATTTTAGAAAGGAAAAACAATGGCAATTAAACAAACCGCAGGACGCGACCAACTAGGTGATTTTGCACCAGATTTTGCGCATTTTAATGATGATATTTTATTTGGTGAAAATTGGAACAATAATGATATTGACCTTAAAACACGTTGTATCATCACAGTTGTAGCTCTTATGTCATCTGGTATCACCGATAGTTCTCTTGTTTATCATTTACAAAATGCTAAGAACAATGGTGTCAGCAAAGCTGAAATGGCTGCTGTTATCACACACGTAGCTTTCTATGCAGGTTGGCCAAAGGCCTGGGCAGTCTTCAATCTCGCAAAAGAAGTTTGGAACGAAGATTAAGTGAGGGAGAAATCGATGACTGATAAAGAACTTTTTGATAAAGAAAATGTCTTTGGAAAAGGACAAGCAAACGACGCTTACGCACAATATTTTGATGGCAATTCATTTCTCAATCCCTTGGTTGATGCGGATTCGCCACTTCATTTAGCAAATGTAACCTTTGAGCCGGGTTGTAGAAATCATTGGCATATTCACAAGGCTGACAAAGGCGGCGGTCAAATTCTGATTTGTACCGCAGGTCAAGGTTGGTACCAAGAAGAAGGTAAGAAAGCCATTAGTCTTGAACCAGGAAAAGTTATCGTGATTCCAGCCAATACAAAACACTGGCACGGTGCTAAGAAAGATTCATGGTTTAGTCATATTTCGCTAGAAGTCCCAGGTGAAAATACCTCAAATATTTGGCTAGAAGCTGTAAGCGAAGAAGATTATAACAACCTATAAAATCTAATTAACCTTTTATTCATAAAAAAGCCAAACTATCCATCCAATAATAACGTCCAAGAAACAGCTTGGGCGTTTTTTGATACTTCTTATCGTGACAATTTCTTTTGACCATGTTAAACTAGAAATCATGATGCAAATGAAACACACGAGATTGGTGCAGGCTGGTAAATTTTTAAAACTCTTTAAAAAAGATACTCAATACGTCACACCGATTTTTAGAATAGACCAGAAACGAAAAAATTTACAATTTGTCATTGTCTTCAAGCTAGAAGATGATGATTTATATGTCCTTAATCGCTCTGAAAAAGGCTATAGCAAGGATTTAAAACGTATCAAGGTGTTTACAACAAAGTCGCTTTATAAGGCAATGATGTCTGTCCCGATTAAGGCGCGTGAGACGATTCAGATTTTGCAGGTGCCAAGCGATAAAAAGTTGCTGAAGGATTACGTGACGTATTACGATAAGGCAAGCATTGATTGGTTGACCTTTGGCAAGAAAGCTAATCTAGAGGATGTTTATAATCCCTTTCGTGATGCACATTCGGCGCTTTTTTACTCAGATGATTCTGACAATGCCATCTCTTACGATGATTATCAGGGGATTCAGGACTTTCATCCTTTTTCTCTTTTAGATAATCAAGCTGTTGCTACCCCATGTTCTTATCAAGACCCGATAAGAAAGAAAAAAGTTGCTCTTCAATTGATGGGTTGGTATTATCACGGACAGCAGCTCAAAATCAGCTGGAAACCAGACAATCAGGCAAAGGCGCGTTGGCGTTCCTCAGTTGTTGCCATTGACCGAAAGACTGGACGTTATTTCTTCCAAGGAAATATCTACCGCGAAAAAGGCACTGACCCTGTTTTTCTTGAAAATCTTACTTTTGATAGTCATTTTGAAAATAGCAGAGCAGCAAAAGCAGAATATGAAAGATTTGTTCAAGAGATAAAGGAACAAGAGCGCGTGGCTTTACTGAAGCTGCGCTGACAATTAAAGAGGATTTTGAGTCCTCTTTTTATTTGTGCTATAATATTTTCTGACTGAAAACAATGTTAGAAAGTATGAAAATGACAGATATTGATATTGAACGCTATCACGAATTAGCGCAACAAAAACAAAAAGAACACCGTAAATTTTTGGCAACCCTTAAGAAAAAAGCACCTAAAAACCTTGATAAAATCACTCAAGAAATTCACACTGAAGTTTTCAATGAGATTGATTGCACCAAATGTGCTAATTGCTGTAAGAGCTTGGGACCGCTTTTTACCGAGGCTGACATCACGCGAATCTCAAAAGTCTTTCGCATGAAACTTGGCGTTTTTGAAGACATGTATTTGCGCGTGGATGAAGACGGCGATAAGGTTTTCCAATCAATGCCTTGTCCATTTTTAGGCGATGACAACCTTTGTACCATTTACGACGTTCGTCCAAAAGCCTGCCGTGAATTTCCTCACACAGACCGCAAAAAAATCTACCAAATCAATAACCTAACCATCAAAAATACCCTTTTCTGCCCCGCAGCCTATCTCTTTGTCGAAAAACTCAAAGAACGATTGGAAGGGAAATAAAGATTTAGAAAGCATCTCATTTTGAGGTGCTTTTTTCTCTATCCCTTGCTGCGTCTGCGTTTTCATGAAAGCGGTAAAATTTGCAATCAAATTAATGTACTTTACCTGAAAATCATAGTAAGCTTACAGTATTCGAAATAGAGGAGGGCATTTATGTTTTTAGCCTGGAATGAAATGAAACACTCGAAGTTGCGCTATGGCTTAGTGATTGGAGTGATTTTCTTGATTGCTTACTTAGTCTTTTTCCTGACGGGATTAGCTAATGGCTTAGCCCAGACCAATCGCTCGGCGGTTGATTCTTGGAAAGCAGACCATATAATCTTAAGCGAACAAGCTAATAAAAATCTACGTTTGTCACGTTTTTCTACAGCCTTAGCAGATGAAGTCAAGGCAGACCAAAGCGCTGAATTGACACAAGCTTCAGCAAGCATGAAAGTTAAAGATAAGTCGAAGGTGAACGTCAATTTATTTGCTATCAAGTCAGATGAATTCTTACGCCCAAAGCTTAGTGATGGAAAGCTCTTCTCAAAAACTGGTCAAGTTGTCGCAGATAGTAGCTTGAAAAAAGCTTATCAGCTAGAGATCGGTGATGAGATTACTCTTGGAGATAGTGATAAAAAGTTGACCATCACTGGGTTTACGGACAATGCTAGCTTTAATGTGCAACCTGTTTTGTATCTGAGCAAGGACACGCTGACAAGTTTTCTTGGTGATAATAGTCAAGCTGCTACCATCAGTGCCCTTGTGGTTCGTGGCAAGGTTAATCAAGTTCCAAAAGGGCTTGAAAGCATGACCACAGCAAGCTTTATCGAAAATCTCCCAGGTTATAAAGCGCAAAACCTGACCTTTTCTTTCATGATTGGCTTTTTAATCGTTATTGCAGCTATCGTGATTGGGATTTTTATTTACATTTTGACCCTTCAGAAGAAAGAAATATTTGGCGTTTTAAAAGCTCAAGGCATTTCTAACGGCTATCTGTCACGGATGGTTTTCGCACAGACCTTCATTCTGGCACTCTTGGCAGTTGGGTTAGGGCTTTTGATGACAATGTCTAGCGCTTTAGTGTTGCCAACTAGTGTGCCTTTCCAGATTAATCCCCTTTTCTTTGCAGGCATCAGCGTGCTGATGGTTCTTATCGCTGTATTTGGTGCCCTTTTCTCGGTGGTAAGTATTGTCAAAGTTGACCCCTTAAAAGCAATTGGTTAGGAGACCTTTATGACAGCAATTGAATTAATCAACATTAAAAAATATTTCAAAGATGGTCCAGAGCAAATTGAAGCTCTGAAAGAGACAAATTTGACGATTAACAAAGGTGAATTTGTCGCAGTTATTGGACCGTCTGGTTCCGGAAAAAGTACTTTTTTGACCATTATCGGTGGACTGCAATCACCGTCACAAGGTGAAGTGAGATTAAACGGCCAAGCTTTTAGCCAGAAAAAAGAAAAAGCGCGTGCTAAGATGCGTTTTGACCAAATTGGCTTTATCTTGCAAGCTTCCAACCTAGTGCCATTTTTAAAAATCAAAGATCAGCTGCGCTTGGTTGACAAGGTCGATAAGAAAAAGCAGCGCGAATCGATTGACAGCCTTTTTGACCAGCTGGGTATTGCCAATATCGCAAACAAATACCCCGAGGAAATTTCTGGCGGGCAAAGGCAACGAGTGGCCATTGCCAGAGCCTTGTACAATGACCCAACGATTATCTTGGCTGACGAACCAACAGCGAGTTTAGACACCGAAAAAGCCATGGAAGTTGTCAAAATCTTAGCCGACGAAGCCAAAGAAAAGAATAAAGCAGTCTTAATGGTAACGCATGACAGACGTTTGGTTGCTTATTGTGATCGACTGTTGGTCATGGAAGACGGCGTTTTGCGAGAAGAAGAGATTGCTGCTTATCAGCAGTAATGTGTCTTGAGATGCGATGTGTGATATAATGAAGTCAAATCTTACCGATTTAAAAAAGGGTCGTTAGTAAAGGAGACGTCATGATTACTTTTTTCTTACAAATGCGTCGGACATTGCGTGTCTTGTGGTCACTTTTTAAGGATGATGAAACCAGAGGAATTGCTGGCGTCACTGCCGTTTTATTGCTTAGTGGGACACTTTTTTATGCACACGTAGAACATTTTACTTATTTGGATGCCCTTTACTTTTCCTTTACAACCTTAACAACGATTGGTTATGGTGATATTTACCCAGTGACGGCAGTCGGCAAAATCTTCACCATGGCATACTCTGTCATTGGCCTTGGAATCATGGCAAGTTTTTTGGCTGTTGTGGTTAAGAAATTGGGTCAATTGGATAGAAGAAAGTGAGAGAAGATCTGTGATTTATCGTGATTTATTGTTTGATTTGGACCATACTTTGCTTGATTTTAACGCGGCAGAAGATGTTGCTTTGACAGAGCTTTTGACAGAAGCGCGTGTGGGTGATGTTGAGACTTATAAAGAAGTTTATATTCCCATGAATCGTAAACTTTGGAATGATTTAAGCTTGAAAAAAATTACCAAAAAAGAATTGGTTGACACCCGTTTTTCTCGTTTATTTGCCCATTTTGGTCATGAGGTTGATGGCCATGCCTTTGCTATGCGCTATCAAGATTTTCTTAGTCAACAAGGTCAGATTCTTCCAGGTGCAGATAAGCTTTTAGACCAGCTAAATCAAGAAGGTTACCGCATTTTTGGTGCAACAAATGGCATTACCAAGATTCAAACTGGTCGTATGGCCAATTCAGGAATTAAAGATTATTTTGAACACGTCTTTATCTCTGATGAAGTTGGTTTTCAAAAGCCAGATAAAGGTTTTTATGATGCGATTTCTGGAGCCATTTCACGATTTAATCATGACAAAGCTTTGATGATTGGTGATAATTTGCTGGCGGATATCCAAGGGGGTAATAATGCTGGTATCGATACCGTCTGGTACAACCCAGATAAAAAAGTTAACCACACCGCAGCTAACCCAACCTACACCGTCCACACCTACCAAGAATTGCTAAAATTATTACGATAAAAACAAAAAGCTAGAAGTTAAAACTTCTAGCTTTTTATGAATTTTTGAACTATAAAATTGATTTATGATTAGATATAAAAATAATAGATTTTTCAAAAAGTTTTTATAGGTCTATAATAGCATCATCAATTAAATATACACACAGCGATAAAAAGATGAGTAAAACAAAAGGAATTGATAGAGAGCTGCTGTTTGGTGGAAAGTAGTAATGACTTTTGGTTGAAGATGGTCTTGTAGCTAGATGAATCAAGCTAAGGTGAAATTCATCCGGGAACTCCCGTTATAGAGGTTGAGTATTTTTTAGTAATTGAATATATAAGTCAAGGCTAAAAAGTACTTAAAGAGTGGAACAATCTAGTATTGTTCAATTAAGGTGGTACCGCGGAAAAGAGCACTTTCGTCCTTATCTTGCTATTGAAGTAAGAGTGTGGCGAAGGTGCTTTTTTTAAAATTACCACAAGGAGAAGTTTTATGTTTTTCGATTATCATTATTTGTTTCATTTATTTCCGCAAATCATAAAGGCATTTCCAATAACATTCTTTATTGTTAGTATTTCAACTATTATTGGATTAATTTTAGGATTGTTTTTAGCTGTCATAAGATTGGAAAAAATTCCTATATTGAATCAATTAGCGATTGTTTATACTTCCTTTATTCAAGGGACACCTGTTATTGTGCAATTATTTGTTGTTTATTACGGTGTACCATATATTTTTTCAAAAATAGGAGTTGATACTTCAGAAATTAGCAAATTGACCTTTATGTATATTGCATACGGATTAAATACAACCGCTTATACAGGAGAGGTGATTAGAGCTAGTATTGCTAATGTACCGAGAGATCAATTTGATGCAGCCTATGCTTTAGGGATGACAAAGTATCAAACTTATCGTCGTTATATTATTCCTCAGGCAACTGCTGAAATTCTTCCTAATATTGAATTATCAGTGATATCGCTATTACAGAATTCATCACTGGCAACCTATTTAGGGATTTACGATATTATGGGGAAAGCGCAGTTAGTGGGTGCAAATACTACTCATCAAATTGAAGCTAATATCGATGCTGCAGTTATTTTTATTATTCTAAGTATTTTGATTCATTTAAGTTTTAAAACGTTATTTGAGCAAAAATCTGAAGTAACAGTTAATGATGAACTAGTCAGTGAAAGTACAGCAGTATTTACTTTATCAAGCAAGAATATGATTAAAAAAGGAGAATTAAAATATGAGTAAAAAGAAAAATCAGTGGAATTTGAAAAAAACTTTAGCTAGTTTGGCAGTTTTAGCTTTTGTTGGTGGAGCTCTTTATTATGGATTATCTGGAACGGAAGCTAAAAGCGATGATAGTGGAAATAATCCAGATGCTAAAACAGTAATTGTTGGTACAGGGGCTAATTTTAGACCATTTGTCTATCAGGATGGTGATGGCAAAGATACAGGATATGAAATTGCCTTAATTCAAGCAATTGATAAGAAGTTACCTGAGTATAAATTTAAAGTCGATCATTACGAATTTTCAAACCTTTTCCCTGCGTTAAAGAATAAAAAAATAGATATTATTGCCAATCAAATTGAATCAAATGACGAACGTCGTTCTGAATATGATTTCAGTGAGACTGGCTATACAAATTATGACCTTCATATCCAATCATTGACAGGGGGCTATGAATCACTTGATGATTTGAAAGGTAAAAAAGTTTATGCTATTGCAGGTGGTAATGCACCGGCATTGCTAGAAGCTTATCTTGAGGAACATCCTGGAGCTTTTGAGATTGTTTATGGTAGTTGGTCAGACCAAGTCCTTTTACAGAATTTTAAAAATGGAACGGTAGATGCAACTCTTGCTACAAAATATACTGTTAATTTTACAAATAAGCAATTGGGTTCAGACTATAAAGTATCTAAGACTGCCATTAATGAGTCTTCTACTTATTATCTTTTCCGTAAAAACGATAAGGAAGAAGCGAAACTTAATAAGGCTGTCAGCCGAGTTTTAAAAGAATTTAAGGAAGATGGTACCTTGAAGAATCTTTCTGAAGAGTATCTGGGTGGTGATTATACAAAATAGAGAGGGTGTGGATTTAATGGATTATCAATTTATATGGGAATGCATCAAAGTTGCTTTAAAATACACACCGATAACACTTTATTTAAGTTTAATGGCGTTTGTTTTCGGAGTAGTTTTTGGTTTACCGATTGCCCTAATTCGATTTTATAAGATTCCAATATGGTCACAAGTCTTTGAATGGCTAGTTAATTTGTCCAATAGCATACCGCTTTTGCTAACCTTAACAATTGTTTATTTGTTAACAATTCCAGCAGTTCCTGCTTTTGGACATCTTTTTGCTCAAGATTGGAGCTTTAGTAATTTTCCAAGAGAATGGATTGCGATTTTTGTTTTAGGTTTATTTGCGATTAACTATGTGTCAGAAGCGATTCGAGCAAGTTTGCAATCTGTTCCTGTAAGTCAATGGGAGGCAGCGGCTTCTATTGGTCTCAATCAAAGGCAGACTCTGTTTAGGATTGTTTTGCCACAAGTATTTATGGCGAGTATTCCAGTTTTCGGAAATATTATCACAAACTTGATTAAAGGGTCAGCGTTGGTTTCAGCTGTTTCTGTAGTCGATTTGCTGAATGCCGTTTTAATTGCTAGTCAAATTAATTATAAATATCTAGAAGCTTATATAGCGGCGGCTATTGTTTATTGGGGTATATGCCTTTTGGTAACATTTATTTTTAATCAAGTTTCCAGATTATCATTTTACGGAGGAGTTTTACATGAATAGAATGTATTTATCTCAATGCTTATGGTCAGGAAAATGCTCAGGCTAGAAGTAATATGTTGTTTTTAAGATTAGAGAATTAGTTCATCTCTCAGAAGGTTTGGGGTGAATAAACTAACTTTTGCTTTTGATTTAAAAAGAATTGTTATATTCTTTGGCACTAATTTAAGGTACCGTAAGGGAAAATAAGGATAAGACCATTGTCATTGTGACAAATGAAATACAATTCGCTTACGATATCTTAGATTATGTGGTATTTATGAAAAAAATTGATGTATTCAAATACTTTGGAATATATTCGATATGATGTTAGAAAGAGGAATCAATTATGACTGAAACACAGACTTTAATTAAACCAACCATTACAACTGAACAACTTTTACAAACGGTAGAAGGAGCTTATCAGTATATTCAATCTAAACGAGTTCAAACAGAACATGGTATTCGCTATTCTCTAGAAGGATCTGCAAATTCGAATCCGTATTTTGATGAGATTTCTCTGTATTCTGGGGCTTCAGGTATTATTCATTTTCTTCTTCATTTTTATGAAGTAACGGGAGATGAACAATATTTGCAAGATGCAGAAGATGCTTTCCCTTATATCAACTATAGATGGAAAGAAGCGCGTGAGTTGAGTTTGGCTTTCTCACCATGGGCGTTTACAACTGGCTATTCTGGTGTAGCTTTTGCTGTAGCTGAGCTGTATAAATTTACTCAAAAAGAAATCTATAAAAACTTTATTGAGGAAGTTGTTGAAAGCATTATAGAAGATGTTAAAGAGTCTGAAGATGGTGTTGGAGGTTTTTGGACAGGTTCATTTGGTATTTTAGCTGACTCAGGTATCTTATTAGAGTTATTGGCATTAGCACAGCAATTTAACCGAGAAGATTGGCGAGAGTTTACGGTGAATGTTGGTCGAGTTCTTTTGAATAAAGGGATAGATTATGAAGGAGGAGGACGTTATTTTGAAGGATCATCCTTTGGCGGTAAAATCATCCCAGGATTTCCAATTGGTGCAGCTGGTGTAGCTTATACTTTATTGAAACTCTATCAAGCTAGCTCAGATAAGGCATTTTTAGATGCTACAAATGGAGTTAAGGATTTTTACCATGCGATTTATCATCATCAAGGTGATGTCATTACTGTTCCACATGATTTACCAAGTAAAGATCCAGTTTATTATCTTGGGTATTGTGGTGGTAATGCAGGACTTATTCGTTATTTGTATGAGGATTATAAAATAAGTGGTGATGAAGATGATGTGCTTGAAATTGAGCAGCTAGTTCAGTCTATTGTTGAATTAGGAGCACCCGAAGTTCATTCAGAAGGTTATTGGCATACGGTCGCTTATTGTTGCGGAAGTGCTGGTCTACTTAATGCTTTCCTAAGTGTTTGGCAAGTGACTAGAAGTGATAAATATCTCGATTATGCTGTTCGTACAGCTATCGAATTATTAAAGGACGGTGATTATGATGAAACAGAAGAAAAAATCAAATGGGAAGAAGCTTATACGAGATTGGAACCAGACAATATTTCCGCTCCAATCGGGTTTTACGAGGGAGCAGCTGGGGTGGCTTCAGTCTTACTTCAACTTTATTCTGTATTAATAGGAGATTTTAAGGTATCACGTATCGTTGATGATCCTTTTCCTTCGACTTACTGATATTTAGTTAGGTGAAATAAGATAATAAATTGAAAGGAGCTCACGTATGACTTATTTAGTAACAGGAGTAACAGGCGGACTAGGTGCAAGTATTTTAGAGCATTTATCAAAACAAGTATCTTTAAAAGAAATTTCGGTCTTGGTTCGGTCAGAGCAGAAAGGTGAATATTTTAAAGAAGCTGGTTATGATGTACGTATTGGAACTTATTCAGATAAGGATGAGTTGAAAAAGGCATTTGAAGGTATTGAAACTTTAATTTTTGTTTCAGGTATTCCAGGACAAGATCTTTCTCGCGCTGAGCAGCATCAAAATGTGATTGGAGCAGCAAAAGCAGCAGGGGTTAAAAATATTCTTTATACAAGTATTTCAAACGGTGAGCACTCGACAGCGGTTCTGGCACCAGATCACATTGTTACTGAAAAGTTAATTCAAGAATCCGGTTTGAATTATAAAATTTTACGAAATAATTGGTATTTAGAAAATGAACTGAATAACTTGGAAGCAGCAGCTAATGGTCAAGATTTTATTTACGCTGCTGGCGATAGCAAAGTTGGTTGGGCACTTAGACGTGAATACGGAGAAGCTATAGCTAATGCGGCCGTACAACCTTTTACGGAAAATAAAATCTATGAATTATCTGGTAAGTTAATTAGCTATGCAGAATTAATTAGAGATTTTAAAGTGGCAACTGGATCAGATTTTTCTAGTTATTCTATCTCAATCGCTGATTATAAAGCGGGACTTGAAAAAGCAGGATTTCCTGAGGCTGCTGTTGCTATTGTGGCTGGTATTCAAAATGATATTTTACAGCATCAGCTTGAAGTGTCTCATAGTGATTTAGAAGAACTGCTTGGGCATCCTCAGGTACCGATTGTTGATGCATTTAAGGAGCTCATCCCCGCTTAATAACGAAAATAGAACCAAACCTATTTACCTTAATTAACTACTAAAAAAGCTAGAAGTTTTAACTTCTAGCTTTTATCTTTAATAGTCGATTTTGCGTTCTTCGGTGATTAGTTTTGCCATTTGATCAGGATTTATGATATGAATCTGATGGCCTGTTTTTTCAATCATTTCTTCAGCGCGAAGTGCTTTTACCATTCGTGCAATGGTTACTGAGTGCATGCCTAGGTAGCAGGCAATTTCTTGATAGGTAAAGAATGTGTTTAAGGCTAGATTACCAGCTTCACACGGTTCAGCCTGATCAAGTAAGAAGCGGCAAAATTGCACCAATGCTGGTTCATTTTTGCTGCTGTGAAAATGTTCCATAAGATAAATATGATTTTCAGTCAATGTATTTAACATCAGGCTAACAACTGAAGGAAAGCCCAACAATTCTTGAAATTGACGATTAGAAATGCGGTAAGCCACGCAAGGCGTTTTAGCAACAATTGAAAATGATTTTTTTCCGTAGTAGTTCAAGTGTAGCGTGTTCATCAATGGCACGAAGCCGACAAATTGTTGCTTTTTAAAGTAAAGGTAGGTTGTTTCTCTACCATCGCAAGAAATAGATGAAAGAGCACAAATGCCTGAAGATAGGATATAAATATCACCGCTTGTTTCGCCAGCGACGGATTGTGCGAGATTATCTCCCTTTTTAAAGGTCACACGTTCGCCGTATTGATAAAGTTCTGTAATATCTAGTGTAGAGTGCATAATTGCCCTTTCTAAATTAACATAGGCTATATAACTATATAGTTTACGTTAAAAAAGCGTTTTTATCAAGCTAAAAAATTAGAAGAAGAGCTTAAAAACATCTTGATAATGATGTTTGAAGTGGCTATTTTTGCGCCAAATAAAGGTAAAATCATGGCTCATGGCAGGAATATCCAAAGCAATTTTTTTAAGTTTGCCTGCCGAAATTTCTTTTTGAACAACGCTTTGATAGACAAAACTAATCCCCAGATTTTTTTGAACCAGCTCACAAATGGTATTGAGGCTGCCAATTTCGGTGATTTTGCTAAAATCTGAAATAGTCAGATTGGCTTCTTTGAGCGTGATTTCAAGCATCTCACGTGTTCCAGACCCTTGCTCGCGCACGATGATAGGATAGGCTAGTAGATCTTCTAAAGAATAGCTACCGCTTGCTAGGGGTGAGTCAGGAGAAGCGACAGCGATGAAAGGTTCTGTGCGATAAGGCAGAAAATCATACTTTTCTTTTGAAAAGAAACCTTCGATCAAGGCAAAATCAATCTGCCCATTATCAATAGCCTTCAGCAGTGTCTCGGTATTGTCCACCAGCATTTTGACTTGGAAGTTTGGGTGATTTGCCAAAATATCCACTAAAGAATCGGTCAAAACATACTCGCCAATGGTTAAAGTCGCCCCAAAATTTAGTGGCTGCAAATCTTGCTTGAGTTGTGTTTTGAAATGCTTAATGTCAGTGTCCATAGTCGTCAGCAAATCAAGCAATTCTTTGCCACTTTGTGTCAACTGACAGTGCTTGCCAGAAAAAGTGAAGAGTTTGGTCTGATATTCGGTTTCCAAAGCCTTGATATGCTTAGTGACAGCAGGCTGAGTGATATGCAGTTCCTTTGCGGCTTGGGTGAAATTAAGCGTTTCGCAGACTTTCATAAAAGTAAACACACGATAATCAAGCATGACAAATCTCCTTTGCGATTATTATTTGTTATTGTATCATAATAAATCATAATTTTACATTATGGATTGAGCGCGCTATAATGAGTGACGTGAAAAGGAGTTCATTATGTTATCAATTCAGAAAAAAGCGCCAGGAGTGATTCTTTGTGCGATTTTAGCTGTGCCAGCTTGGTTTTTAGGGCAAGCCTTTCCTTTGGTCGGTGCACCAGTTTTTGCCATTTTACTTGGCATGCTTGTTGGAAGTTTCTATCAGAAACGTGATAAAACAGCCAAAGGCATTGCCTTTACTTCAAAATACATTTTGCAAACGGCAGTCGTTTTACTAGGATTTGGGCTTAATTTGACGCAGGTCTTGAGAGTCGGTGCTCAGTCTTTACCAATCATTTTCTCAACCATTGCAACCTCATTGATTGTAGCCTTTTGCTTGCAAAAATGGTTGAAGTTAGACGTTAATACAGCAACCTTGGTCGGCGTTGGCTCATCGATTTGTGGGGGGTCAGCTATTGCAGCGACAGCGCCAGTTATTAAAGCTAAAGACGAAGAAGTGGCTAAGAGTATCTCAGTTATCTTCCTCTTTAACATTTTAGCAGCGCTTATTTTCCCAACATTGGGTGATATGCTTGGTCTTACGAATCATGGTTTTGCTCTTTTTGCGGGGACAGCTGTCAATGACACTTCATCTGTAACAGCGACTGCAGCGGCATGGGATGCCATTCATCACTCGAATACCCTTGAAGGGGCGACCATTGTTAAGTTGACACGCACGCTAGCTATTATTCCGATTACACTTGGTTTGTCATTTTATCAGGCTTATAAAGCGTCGAAAAATGGCGGAGCTTCTGAGAAGACTTTCAGTCTAAAAAGAGCCTTTCCGATGTTTGTGCTTTATTTCTTGCTAGCCTCAGTTGTCACAACACTTGCAAGTGCTCTCGGATTTGATACTATGATTTTTGACCAGCTTAAAGTACTATCAAAATTCTTCATCGTCATGGCGATGGGAGCTATTGGACTTAATACAAATCCAGTCAAATTAGTAAAAACAGGTGGACAAGCAATTGGCGTCGGTGCAGCCTGCTGGGTAGCCATTACTTGCGTTAGTCTCTTGATGCAACATATTTTAGGTATTTGGTAAAAGGTGAAAAAGAAACAATGTTTGTCATTTTTCAAGCATTGTTTTTTTATTTTTGAGAAATGCACTTATTTCTTGAAAACGTTTCCTATAGTGCTATAATGGACTCATATGGACTTGCTTAAAGCTCATAATAAATAGCGAAGCTATTAGCTAAAAAAGCAAGAAAGGGAGATATTATGGCATACAAAACAACTTATCCTTACACAAACGAAGTTCTTAAAAGCTTTGATAATGCGACTGATGCAGATTTAGAAGCTGCTTTGGCAAATGGGCATGCGCTTTATAAGAAGTGGCGTGCTGAAGGTGGCTTAGCAGAGCGAAAAACACAATTGCATAAGATTGCTGACCTGCTTCGCCGTGACGTCGATAAATATGCTGAAGTCATGACAAAAGACATGGGAAAACTCTTCACAGAAGCTAAAGGCGAAGTCGAACTTTGTGCTCAAATTGCGGATTACTACGCTGACAAAGCTGAGGAATTTCTCAAACCTCGTCCGCTAGAAAATATTAACGGCGATGCTTATTACATTAAGCAAGCTACAGGTGTTTTGGTAGCTGTTGAGCCATGGAATTTCCCATTCTATCAAATCATGCGAGTCTTTGCTCCGAATTTCATGATTGGAAATCCAATGATTCTAAAACATGCGTCAATTTGTCCTGCGTCAGCTCAAGCTTTTGATGATTTGGTCTTGGAAGCAGGAGCTCCAGTTGGGGCTTTCAAGAATCTTTTCTTGTCTTACGACCAAGTTTCAAAAGCTATTGCAGACCCACGTGTGGTTGGTGTTTGTTTGACAGGTTCTGAACGTGGAGGAGCTTCTATTGCGGCAGAAGCAGGGGCTAATCTCAAAAAATCATCCATGGAACTTGGTGGTAATGATGCCTTTATTATCTTAGAAGACGCTGATTTTGACTTGCTTGATAAGACCATCTTCTTTGCTCGTCTTTACAATGCTGGTCAAGTTTGTACGTCATCAAAACGATTTGTCGTTGTCGGACAAGAAAACTACGACAAATTTGTCGATATGGTGGTTAAACATTTCAAATCAGCCAAATGGGGTGACCCAATGGACCCAACGACAACTTTAGCGCCATTGTCATCTGCTGCAGCCAAAGAAGAAGTTCTTGGCCAAATCAAGCTAGCCAAGGAAAATGGTGCGACAGTCGTTTACGGTGACCAACCAATTGACCACCCAGGAAACTTTGTCATGCCAACAGTTTTGACAAATATTACCAAAGAAAATCCAATTTATAACCAAGAAATCTTTGGTCCAGTTGCTTCAATTTACAAAGTGGATACCGAAGCAGAAGCCATTGAGCTTGCAAACGACTCAAGCTATGGTCTTGGTGGGACTATCTTTTCTAAGAATCTTGAGCACGCCAAAGAAGTGGCAGCCAAGATTGAAACTGGTATGTCCTTCATCAATTCAGGATGGACGTCACACCCAGAAATCCCATTTGGTGGTATTAAAAACTCAGGCTACGGTCGCGAATTAAGCGAACTTGGCTTTGACGCTTTTGTCAACGAACACCTGGTTTTTGTCCCAAATGATTAACCAGCTCTCCTTTTATTAAATCCCATACACGAAAACCACTGCCTGAGCCTCGGGAGGTGGTTTTTCTTTTCCTAAAAGTCCTAACAAGCAATGCAACAGCCTTTTTGCTATAATAAAACCATGAATGAACTGATTAAACATAAATTGGAGTTGCTGCCAGATAGCCCTGGTTGCTATATCCATAAAGATAAAAACGGCAAGATTATCTATGTCGGAAAAGCCAAGAATCTGAAAAATCGTGTGCGTAGCTACTTTCACGGCAGCCACAATACCAAGACCGAACTTTTGGTTTCTGAAATTGAAGATTTTGAATACATCGTTACTGGGTCAAATACCGAAGCTCTGCTTCTTGAAATCAACCTGATTCAAGAAAATATGCCCAAGTACAACATCAAACTAAAAGATGATAAATCTTACCCATTCATCAAAATCACAGTGAATGAGCAGTACCCGCGTTTGATGATTACTCGCCAAATCAAAAAAGACGGTGCCATGTATTTTGGTCCTTACCCTGATTCAGGGGCGGCGACAGAGATTAAACGACTTTTGGACCGCATTTTTCCTTTTAAAAAATGTACCAATCCAGCTAATAAAGTTTGTTTTTATTACCATTTAGGCCAATGTAAAGCTCATACCATCTGTCATGTGGATCATGATTATTTTGTTCAGATGGCACAGGATGTGAAGAATTTCTTGAATGGTCAAGATAATAAAATCGTTGATGGCTTAAAAGAGAAGATGCAAAAAGCTTCTGACATGCTGGAGTTTGAACGCGCAGCAGAATATCGTGATTTGCTGCAAGCCATCTCAACCCTTCGTACCAAACAACGTGTTATGAACCAAGACATGATGGACCGTGATATTTTTGGTTATTATGTCGATAAAGGCTGGATGTGTGTGCAGGTTTTCTTTGTTCGCCAAGGAAAACTCATCCAACGTGATGTCAACATGTTTCCTTACTACAATGACCCTGAAGAGGATTTCTTGACTTACGTCGGGCAATTTTACCGCGACAGCAAACATTTTATTCCAAAAGAAATCTTTATCCCTCAGGATATTGATGAAGAGTTGGTCAAAGCAGTGGTAGATACCAAAGTCGTCAAACCACAGCGCGGTGAAAAGAAACAGCTGGTCAATCTAGCCACAAAAAATGCACGTGTCAGTCTGCAACAAAAATTTGATTTGTTAGAAAAAGACATTCGTAAAACTCACGGTGCTATTGAAAATATCGGTGAATTGCTCAATATTCCAAAACCTGTGCGCATCGAAGCTTTTGATAACTCAAATATTCAAGGGACAAGCCCAGTTGCTGGTATGGTTGTTTTTGTAAATGGGAAACCTAGTAAGAAAGATTACCGTAAATTTAAGATTAAAACTGTGGTTGGACCAGATGACTACGCCAGCATGCGCGAGGTTATTTACCGCAGATACAGTCGTGTCATGAAAGACGGGTTGACACCGCCAGATTTGATTATCATCGATGGTGGTCAAGGTCAGGTAAACGTCGCGCGTGATGTCATTGAAAATAAACTAGGTCTTGATATTCCAATTGCTGGTCTGCAAAAAAATGATAAGCACCAAACGCATGAATTGCTTTTTGGTGACCCTTTGGAAGTGGTTGAATTGCCACGAAATTCAGAAGAGTTCTTCTTGCTGCAACGCATTCAAGACGAAGTGCACCGCTTTGCCATCACCTTCCACCGTCAATTGCGTTCTAAAAATTCATTCTCATCAAAACTGGACGGCATTGCTGGCTTAGGACCAAAACGCAAGCAATTACTCATGAAACATTTCAAGAGCTTGCCAAACATGCAAAAAGCAGACGTTGAGGATATCATCAATTGCGGCATCCCACGAAACGTTGCCGTAGCTGTTAAGGAAAAATTGACTGAAGAAATGAAAAAATAATTTGAAAACACATCAGAAAACTTTCTTGAAATTTTCTGCTAGGATTGTAATCTATTTTAAACTGTGCTAACATGGATAGGGATTTTTAAGGAGATACGCATGTTTAAAAAAATGAAGCAAGGCCTCTCTCAGTTAAGTCAAAGGAGCACTTGGCTGCCAAGTATTGTTATTCTTGTGGTAGCTTTCTTGCTCTTGCTTCCCCAAATCATGTCTCGTGGAGTTATTGCGGGTAGTGATTTTCTCTTTCACTACAATCGTTTCTATGAGACAGCGATGCAACTTAAGACTGGAAATTTTAGCTATTTCATTTCCTTATACGGCTTTTACAGTTCAGGACGTATTGTCAATGCTTTGTATGGTCCGTATTTTGCTTATTTTCAAGGGCTTTTAGTTCTTATCAGTAAGAATTGGTACACCTACCAATTGCTATCGCGCTTCTTACTAAGTGTTATTGCTGGTTTTTCGATGTATCGATTAAATCGCAGAGCACTTGTTAAGCCAAAGATAGCTTTGGGTGTCGCAGCCTTTTACATGATGACGTTTTCGGTTCAGTACTGGACCTTTAGACAAGGTTTTTCAAGCTGGGGCGCAGCTTTTATGCCATGGTGTTTAATCCCAGCTGTTGACTTTATCAGAACGAAAAAAGTAGGTGTGCTGCGCTTGGCAGTAGCAGTGGCAGTTATGATGCAAGTCCACATGCTTAGCTGTTTCTTGTTAATCTTGGCTTACTTGCCATTTTACTTGTACGGCTTTTTCAAATCTGACAAGAAAAAAGAAGTCTTTATTAAGGGCGTTCAAGCTGTTTTGCTTAGCCTTTTACTAACAGCAAACGTCTGGGCAGCTTTGGTTGATGTTGGACGTAGCAACAATTTGGTTGAGCCATTCATCAATTCAAAATTGTACATTATGACCGTCAACCAACGCAGTATCGAGTGGTTGTTAACGCCTAAGGCGCTTGTTTTGGTACTTTTGTATCAACTGTACTTTTCATTTAGACACTGGCGTCATTTTGATCAATTGCTGCGCGTGGTGACAGGGGCATTTTTCCTTTTCTTGGTACTATCAAGCAGTATTTTCCCTTGGTATACGGTCAACCAATTGAATCTTCCGCTGGTTAATCTGATTCAATTTCCATTTCGTTTCTTTGTGCCAGCCACTGTCTTGTTGCTTTTAGCAGCGGCTATGGTTTTGGATCGTTATTTTGATAAAAAATGGTCAAAAATCGTTACTGTCGGATTAATTGTCATCAATGTTTTAAGCCTAGCACAGTTATCACAATTGCAGAGCGAAAAGATTGATGAGTATTACAATACTAAATACCCAATTCAACGTAAGAAGCACACCTTTATCTGGGGAAATCCTGCCGATGTGCGAGCAAGCTTTTACGACTCAGATAAATTTAAACTGCTGGATATTGTGTCAAAATCAACGCCTGATTATTTGCCGGCTGACAAATCAAACAAAGAAAACAAGTATGTCTTGTATGAAGAATTTGTCTTAGGCCATACTGATTTATTCAAAAAAACACAAGGAGATAATGAGCTAACCTTCACTTGGTATGCAGATACCAGCGATTGGGCGATTATCCCAGCTGTTAAGTATAAGGATACTGAGTTGACGCTTAACGGCAAAAAACTGAGCGATAAGGATTATTCTTTGTCTGGTATTGGCACACCAACCGTGATGCAAAAAGCAGGAAAAAATACGCTAACCATTACTTACCACATCAGCACTTGGTTTAAGGTATTGATTGTCGTGAACATCCTCTCATGGCTAGCAACCCTAGCTTACCTCATTAAGAAAAAAACGATGAAATAATAACTGATAACCAGAACGCAAGTTCTGGTTTTTCTTTTTAAGTCGACTTAATTTTTGGATCAGCAGCCGTGCAAAATAGCTGTAAACTCTTCCAAAAAATGATAAAATAAAAGAGCATAGAATTAAAAAAGGAGGGTCGCTTATGAAATTTCTAGAATTGAATAAAAAGCGCCATGCCGTCAAAACTTTCAATGACAAACCCGTAGACTATAAAGATTTGCGTACTGCTATTGAAATTGCTACCTTAGCACCTAGTGCTAATAACATTCAACCATGGAAATTTGTGATTGTTGAAGAGAAAAAAGCAGAACTGGCTGAACATCTCCCAGATATTAACAAAAAACAAGTTGAAGAAGCTCAATATGTTGTGGCACTCTTTACAGATACTGATTTAGTGCAACGGTCTCGCAAGATTGCTCGCATTGGTGTCAAATCATTGGACAATGCTAAGCTAGAATATTATATGGAAACTTTGCCAGCACGTTATGCAGAATATGATGACAAACGTAAAGGCGAATACCTAACACTCAATGCTGGTATTGTTGCGATGAATCTGGTTCTAGCTTTGACTGACCAAGATATTTCATCAAATATTATTCTTGGTTTTGACAAATCTCTGCCAAATGACATTCTAGGAATTGACAAACGTTTCCGTCCAGAACTTTTGATAACAGTTGGTTACAGCGATGATAAACCAGAACCAAGTTATCGTTTGCCAGTGGATGAAATCATCGAACGTCGATAAGCAGAACTTTTTAAGCTTTATGCATAAAACTTAGTGAAGAATTTACCAAACTAGGTTTACAAATCTTAAAATATGAGTTACTATTGGTAAGTTGGCTCAAATGATAAAATAACGTAGCTTTTCTGTGAAAGAGAAGCTACATTTATGGAGGAGTTATAAGAAATGACAGTAGACTTTAAAGCAGAAGTTGAAAAACGTAAAGATGCCATGATGGAAGACCTCTTTGCACTTTTGCGCATCAACTCTGAACGTGATGACAGCAAAGCTGATAAAGAGCACCCATTCGGACCTGGTCCAGCAAAAGCATTGGAACACTTCCTTGCAATGGCTGAACGCGATGGTTACAAAACTCGTAACATCGACAACTACGCTGGTGACTTTGAATTTGGTGAAGGTGACGAAGTACTTGGTATCTTTGCTCACTTAGACGTTGTGCCTGCAGGTAGCGGTTGGGAAACTGACCCTTACGAACCAGTTATTAAAGACGGTCGTCTTTATGCGCGTGGTTCTTCAGATGACAAAGGTCCAACAATGGCATGTTACTATGCCCTTAAAATCATCAAAGAACTTGGTTTGCCAGTATCTAAACGCGTTCGTTTCATCGTTGGTACTGACGAAGAGTCAGGTTGGGGCGATATGGAATACTATTTCGCACACAACGGTTTGAAAGATCCTGATTTTGGATTCTCTCCAGATGCTGAATTCCCAATCATCAATGGTGAAAAAGGTAACATCACTGAATACCTTCACTTCGCAGGTGAAAACAACGGTGCTTTCACTTTGAATACTTTTGAAGCTGGTCTTCGTGATAACATGGTACCAGAATCAGCAACTGCAGTATTTACAGCAGACAGCACTTTGGCTGACCTTCAAGAAAAATTAGCTGCATTTGCGGCTGCTGAAAACCTTGAAGCAGAACTTGTTCAAGAAGGTGACGCTTTCCGCGCAACTGTTATCGGTAAATCAGCTCACGGTTCAACTCCAGAACTTGGTCTTAATGCAGCAACTTACCTTGCTAAATTCTTGGATCAATTTGCTTTTGATGGCGCAGCTAAAGTTTACCTTGACACAACAGCTAACGTTCTTCACAAAGACTTTGCTGGTGAAAACCTTGGCGTTGCTTACACTGATGCGAAAATGGGTGCACTTAGCATGAACGCTGGTGTCTTCAAATTTGACCGCAACTCAGATGACAACACAATCACTCTTAACTTCCGTTACCCACAAGGTACTGATTCTCAAACAATCAAAGCTGAGCTTGAAAAACTTGACGGAGTAACAGCCGTGACATTGTCAGACCACGAACACACTCCACACTATGTTCCAGCTGATGATCCATTGGTTTCAACACTTCTTTCAGTTTACGAAAAACAAACTGGCTTGAAAGGTTACGAACAAGTTATCGGTGGTGGTACATTTGGTCGTCTTCTTAAACGCGGTGTTGCCTTCGGTGCGATGTTCCCAGACTATGTGAACACAATGCACCAAGCAAACGAATTCGCAGATGTTGAAGATCTTTACCGTGCAGCTGCTATCTACGCTGAAGCACTTTACGAATTGATCAAATAATACAGAAAAAAGAAGAGGGCTTTTGCGTTAGCAAAAGACTCTTCTTTATTTTTTAGGAAGAAGTGATTGTATGGATAGCCTTGAACAATTAGTGGCTGATATTATGGCTGATGAGCAAAATGCCTCATACACCGAGCAAGGCATTAAGCCACTTTTTACCGTTCCAAAAGCCGCTCGTATCAATATCGTCGGCCAAGCTCCTGGTATTCGAGCGCAAGAATCGGGACTTTATTGGAATGACCCGAGTGGGGATAATTTACGAAAATGGTTAGGCGTTGACCGTGAGACATTTTATAACTCTGGACTTTTTGCGGTAGTACCCATGGATTATTATTTTCCAGGTAAGGGGAAATCAGGTGATTTAGCGCCGCGAAAAGGTTTTGCGGATAAATGGCACAAGCGCACCCTAGCTTTAGCACCCAATATAGAGTTGCATATTTTAGTTGGTTCTTATGCGCAACGCTATTATTTGAAGCAAAAATCCTCAGCTAAGCTTACGGATACCGTCAAACACTATAAAGACTATTTGCCAGAATTTTTCCCATTGGTGCACCCATCGCCACGAAATAACATTTGGCAGCGCAAGAATCCATGGTTTGAAGAAGAAGTCATCCCAGACCTTCAAAAGCGTGTCAAAGCTATTTTAGAAAAATAGGTATTAAAAAACTCGCCATCGTCTGGCGAGTTTTTCTTATTTTCCAAGACAGAATTGTGTGAAGAGTTTTGTGATGAGTTCGTCTGGTGCGGCTTCACCAGTGATTTCACCAAGAATTTCCCAACAACGTGTCAAATCAATTTGTAGAAGGTCAACTGGCATACCAGCTTCAAGTCCTTCGTTGACTGATTGTAAGCTTTGTACAGCTTTTTCAATCAAGCCGATGTGACGGGCATTTGAAAGGTATGTTGCATCTTTTTCAACGATACCAGCGTTGTCAAAGAAGAGTTGGTTGATACGTTCTTCAATCAAGTCAATGTTTTGATTTTTAAGAACTGAGATGCGGATGACATCATCAGGCAACTCATCAGCTTCGATTTTTTCTGGTAAATCAGTTTTATTAAGCAAGATAATGCGGTTGCTATCCTTACTGAGTTCGAGAAGAGCACGGTCTTGGTCAGTTAGTGGTTCAGAGCTGTTAAGGACAAGAAGGACCAAATCAGCTTCCTCTAGAGCTTTTTTAGAACGTTCCACACCGATTTTTTCAACCACGTCATCTGTTTCACGAATACCAGCGGTATCGACCAATTTCAAAGGCACACCTTTGATGTTGACGTATTCTTCAATCACGTCACGAGTTGTTCCTTCGATATCAGTAACGATAGCTTTGTCTTCACGGAGCAGATTGTTCAAAAGACTTGATTTCCCAACGTTTGGACGACCGATGATAGCAGTTGACAAGCCTTCGCGCAGAATTTTACCACGTTTTGCAGTAGCCAAGAGATTTTCCAAAAGGTTTTGGAATTCTTGTGTTTTTTCACGGATAAGTGCTGTTGTCATTTCTTCCACATCGTCGTATTCAGGATAATCGATGTTTACCTCAACTTGAGCAAGGGTATTTAGGATTTCTTGACGGGTATCATTGATAAGTTTTGAAAGCGAACCATCAAGTTGTTTAACAGCGATATTCATGGCTTTGTCAGTTTTAGCACGGATAATATCCATAACAGCTTCCGCTTGAGTCAAGTCCACACGACCATTCAAGAAAGCACGTTTGGTAAATTCTCCAGGTTCAGCCAGACGAGCACCTTGACGAAGAAGAAGTTGCAAGATTTCATTAGTGACAGCAACCCCACCGTGTGTGTTGATTTCAATGACGTTTTCACGCGTGAAAGTCTTTGGTGCCAACATGACAGAGACCATAACCTCATCGAGAATTTCATCATTATCAGGGTCAACAATGTGCCCGTAATTAATCGTATGTGAGGCAACTTTTGACAAATCTTTACCACGATAAACTTTTTGGGCGATAGCTAGCGCATCAGTTCCAGAAAGTCGGACAATTCCGATAGCCCCTTCCCCTAAAGGTGTTGAAATCGCAGCAATTGTGTCGAATTCTTTTGTAATCATTTATGTCATTCCAATCTAGTTTTTCAAAAAATATCTTATTTAATTGTAACGCAAAAAATTTTTTCAAGCAATAGAAGAGGGCTGAAAGTAAAGGAGCAGAAAAGCGATTTTTGAGTAATCCATTGTAGCGAAAACACCCTAAATCATGATATAATAGTTAGTTGGAAATAGGTAATTTTTGTTTTACATATAAATTTAGGTGAGGTTGTTATGGAAAAACTTAAAAAAATGGCTGGTGTTACAGCTGCTCAGTATGTGAAAGACGGCATGGTCGTTGGACTTGGAACTGGTTCAACAGCATATTTCTTCGTTGAAGAAATCGGTCGTCGTATGAAAGAAGAAGGTCTTAAAGTTGTCGGTGTGACAACTTCAAGCCAAACAACAGCTCAAGCAGAAGGCCTTGGTATTCCTTTGAAAGCTGTTGATGATATCGATGTTATCGATGTAACTGTCGACGGTGCTGATGAAGTGGATAAAAACTTCAACGGTATCAAAGGTGGCGGCGGTGCTCTTCTTATGGAAAAAATCGTTGCTACACCAAGTAAAGAATACATCTGGGTTGTTGACGAATCTAAAATGGTCGACACACTCGGTGCTTTCAAATTGCCAGTTGAAGTTGTGCAATATGGTGCTGACCGCATTTTCCGTGAATTCGAGAAAAAAGGTTACAAACCATCATACCGCATGGCAAACGGCGAACGCTTTGTCACTGATATGAAAAACTATATCATCGACCTTGACCTTGGTGCTATTAAAAATCCAGTCGAACTTGGTAAAGAATTGAAAGCCATGGTCGGTGTTGTTGAACACGGTCTCTTCAATGGTATGGTTAACAAAGTTATCGTTGCTGGTAAAGACGGCGTTAAAATTTTAGAAGCTAAATAAAGAAAGTTTACAGGAGATGGTTTGACTAAGAATAGCCGATAGTCTCCTGTTTGCTATGTTATCGCAAAAAATCAAATTATTATTTCTAATCCTGCATACCTTGCAGTTGATTAGGAGGTTTTGGGTGCCAACCGTAACCACCCTAGATTAGGAAAACTATGTCAACTTTTAATCGTATTCACCTTGTTGTGCTTGATTCAGTCGGAATTGGTGCAGCACCAGATGCCAATAACTTTGTCAATGCTGGTGTTCCTGATGGTGCGTCAGACACACTTGGTCACATTTCAAAAACAGTCGGACTTAACGTTCCAAACATGGCTAAAATCGGTCTTGGAAACATTCCGCGTGAAACACCTTTAAAAACTGTTCCAGCTGAAGCTCAACCAACAGGTTATGCAACTAAACTTGAAGAAGTTTCTCTTGGTAAAGACACAATGACTGGTCACTGGGAAATCATGGGTCTTAACATTACAGAACCATTTGATACATTCCTTGATGGCTTCCCTGAAGAAATCTTGACAAAAATCGAAGAATTTTCAGGACGTAAAGTCATTCGTGGAGCTAACAAACCTTACTCAGGTACAGCAGTTATCGATGATTTCGGTCCACGTCAAATGGAAACTGGCGAATTGATTATCTACACATCAGCTGACCCAGTTCTTCAAATCGCAGCCCACGAAGACGTTATCCCAGTAGAAGAACTTTACAAAATCTGTGAATACGCACGTTCAATCACTCAAGAACGTCCAGCTCTTCTTGGTCGTATCATCGCTCGTCCATACGTTGGTGAACCAGGTAACTTTACGCGTACAGCTAACCGTCGTGACTATGCATTGTCACCATTTGGACCAACTGTTCTTAACAAATTAGCTGACGCTGGTGTACCAACTTACGGTGTTGGTAAAATCAATGATATCTTCAATGGTTCAGGTATAACAAATGATATGGGTCACAATAAATCAAACATGCACGGTGTTGATACTCTTCTTAAAACAATGCAGTTGCCTGAATTCACAAAAGGTTTGTCATTTACAAACCTAGTGGACTTCGACGCGATGTATGGTCACCGTCGTAACGCAGCTGGTTACCGTGACTGTCTTGAAGATTTCGACAAACGCATGCCTGAAATCTTGGAAAACATGAAAGAAGATGACCTTCTTTTGATTACGGCTGACCACGGTAATGACCCAACTTACACAGGTACAGACCACACACGTGAATACATCCCATTGTTAGCTTACAGTCCAGCCTTCAAAGGCAATGGTATCTTGCCAGTCGGACACTTCGCTGATATCTCAGCAACAATCGCCGAAAACTTTGGCGTTGAAAAAGCGATGATTGGTCAATCATTCTTAGATAAATTAGTATAAGAGGTAATACATGTCTACAATTATTGAAAAAATTGAAGAAGCACGTCAGTTTTTAGTCTCACAAGCTTGTGATGCTCCAGAATTCGGACTTATCCTAGGTTCAGGTCTTGGTGAACTTGCCGAAGAAATCGAAAATGCAGTTGTCATCCCTTACGAAAAAATCCCAAATTGGGGTAAATCAACAGTAGCAGGTCACGCAGGTCAATTGGTTTATGGTGATCTTGGTGGACACAAAGTCCTTGCTCTTCAAGGCCGTTTCCACTTCTACGAAGGGAACCCAATGGAATTGGTAACTTTCCCAGTGCGCGTGATGAAAGCCCTTGGTTGTAAAGGTCTTATCGTAACAAACGCTGCGGGTGGTATCGGCTTTGGTCCTGGTACTTTGATGGCTATTTCAGACCATATCAACATGACAGGTCAAAACCCATTGATTGGGGCTAACCTTGATGATTTCGGACCTCGTTTCCCAGATATGTCAGATGCTTATACAGCAGACTACCGTGCCATTGCTCACAAAGTTGCTGAAAAAATCGGTATCAAACTTGACGAAGGGGTTTACCTTGGTGTATCAGGTCCTTGTTACGAAACACCTGCTGAAATCCGTGCTTTCCAAACACTTGGTGCTGATGCAGTTGGTATGTCAACAGTTCCTGAAGTTATCGTTGCCGCTCACTCAGGTTTGAAAGTCTTGGGAATTTCTGCTATTACAAACCATGCAGCTGGTTTCCAAAGTTCACTTAACCACGAAGAAGTCGTAGCAGTGACTCAACAAATCAAAGAAGATTTCAAAACACTTGTTAAAGCTGTTTTGGCAGAACTTTAATTTACAATCTTTAGTCTTTGGATAAAAGGAGTGTGCTGTGCGAGTTCATTTTGTTATTCACGAAGCTTTTGAAGCACCTGGAGTTTATTACGATTGGGCGATTAAGCGAGGTCATGAGGTTAGCCTAACAAAGCTTTATCAAGGAGATAAGTTACCAGTTGACAGCTCTAAAATTGATTTACTCATAGTCATGGGGGGACCGCAGAGCCCTCGTACGACAGTAGAAGAATGCCCGCATTTTGATGCTCAAGCTGAAATAGCTTTGATTAAAGATGCTATCGCACATGATAAACGCATCATTGGTGTTTGTCTTGGCGCACAGTTACTGGGTGAAGCTTATGGCGCACCAGTTGAACATAGTCCTGAAAAGGAAATCGGAAATTTTCCGATTTCCTTGACTCAGGCTGGTAAAACTGATAAACGTTTGACATATTTTGGTAAGACGGTGACTGTTGGTCATTGGCACGGTGATATGCCAGGTATGACAGAAGGGGCGCAAATTCTTGCCGCTAGTCAAGCTTGCCCACGACAAATCATCAAGTATAGTGACAAGCATTACGCTTTTCAATGTCATTTGGAATTTTCAAAAGACATGGTTCAGGATTTACTGGCTCAAGAAGTTGATTATGATGAACAAGTTGCCACACACCCTTATATCCAGACAAAACAAGAAATTTTAACTTATGATTATTCTCAGATGAATCATTTGTTAGAACAATTTTTAGATGCTTATACAAAATAATCGATTTCAAAATTTCAGCTATTGTTTACGTTTAGGAGTAGTTTTACTGGCAACTAGTGTGGTGGCTGGTTTAGGTGGTATCTTACTTCATGAATTTTTAGAAATGGTCGAGAAAATTGTGTTGGGATACGGCGAAGAGGAAAAAATGCTAGCTATTTCTCAGAGACAATTTCTAATGATTGTTGTTGCTGGGATTATTTCAGCGTCAATCTGGTATATGTTGCAACGAAAAAATCGTCGCATTATCTCTGTTAAATCTCAGATGAAAGCAGATAATCCATGTTCTGAACGTCCAGCTTTAGGGATTCACTTGATGAATATTTTCTTACAGGTAGCTTCGGTTGGTGCGGGATCTCCGATTGGAAAAGAAGGAGCGCCACGAGAGCTTGGGGCTCTTGGAGCAGGTCGTATTTCTGATTATATGCGTTTGAACTTGCCTGATAGACGCCTTGCAATTGCTTGTGGGGCCTCAGCCGGTCTCTCAGCAGTTTATCAAGTACCAATTGCTAGCATCTTTTTTGCTTTTGAGACTTTAGGTGTTGGGCTCTCATTGATGAATGTTATGGCTGTGTCTCTTACAAGTATTTTTGCTAGCCTTATTGCAGGACTTGTTATATCAGATGCACCACTTTATCATGGTGGTCAAGTTTCACTTAATCTTGCCACTTGTCTGTTAGCCGTCTTGGTGGCAGTACTTGTCACGCCACTTGCAGAAGGTTTTCGACGTCTGACGCAAAAAGCACAAGTTAAAAAAGAGACTCATGAGGCTATCTTGTGGAAGTTGCCCTTGACTTTCTTGCTTTTAGCTAGTTTTGCCCTTTATTTTCCAGAGATTTTGGGGAATGGCGGAGCTTTGGCGCAAGGTGTATTTGATGGTATGACTGTTCAGTATGCTGCTATGATTGTTATCGTCAAGGCGTTTGTGGTCTTGCTGACGCTAAAAAATGGTGCTTATGGTGGTACCTTGACCCCGTCATTTTCAATGGGGGCGGTATTAGGATTCTTGTTTGCAGCGCTTTGTCAGTTAGCTTTTCCAGATATTTCTATGAACTCAGCCATGTTGATTGGGTCAAGTGTTTTTTTGGCCATTACAATGAATGCTCCTTTAACAGCAGTTGGACTAGTTGTCTCATTTACAGGGCAAAATTTACAAGCTTTGCCAGTTTTACTCATTGCGGTAGCGGTAGCTGTTTGTATAAATAATATTTTTAAACGTATTGAAAGGAATTTTTATGTCAATCCATATCGAAGCCAAACAAGGCGAAATCGCAGATAAAATCTTACTTCCAGGAGATCCTCTCCGTGCAAAATTCATCGCAGAAAACTTCTTAGAAGATGCTGTTTGCTTTAACAATGTCCGCGGTATGCTTGGTTTCACAGGGACTTACAAAGGTGAACGTGTCAGCGTTATGGGAACAGGTATGGGAATGCCTTCAATCTCAATCTATGCGACTGAACTTATTCAATCATACGGTGTTAAAAAATTAATCCGTGTCGGAACAGCAGGTTCACTTAATAAAGACGTTCACGTGCGTGAACTTGTCCTTGCGCAAGCAGCCGCAACAACATCAAGCATGATTAAAAACGAATGGCCACAATACGATTTCCCACAAATCGCAGACTTCACATTGCTTGATAAAGCTTACCACATCGCTAAAGACCTTGGTATGACAACACACGTAGGTAGTGTCTTGTCAGTTGATGCCTTTTACTCTGATTTCGCAGAAAACAACATCAAACTTGGTCAACTTGGCGTGAAAGCCGTTGAGATGGAAGCAGCTGCACTTTACTATCTCGCTGCCAAACACGGTGTTCAAGCACTTGGTATCATGACAATCTCTGATAGCTTGGTTGCTGACGAAGACACAACAGCTCAAGAACGTCAAACAACTTTCACAGACATGATGAAAGTCGGTCTTGAGACTCTTATTGCTGATTAATGCAAGAAATATACGAGACGATAGACATCCTTTTGGATGTCTATGCTTATAATCACGCTTGGAAAATAGCAGAGCAGCATGCAGATTTTCCATCGACAAGCCGCTATCTTTTAGAAATGCTAAAAGAGCGTCGTGAATTAAACGTTGATTTCCTTTTTGCTCATCAATCTGAAAACAAGGCTATTTGGCGTCAGTATGATTTTGATTTGATTACGAATCATAGGCAAGAAGAACAATTGGCCAACTATATCATGGACCTAGAAGCGAAAATTAGAAATGGTAATATCATTGATTTTGTCCGCTCAGTTAGTCCTATTCTATACAGACTCTTTTATCGGTTAGCAAAGCGTGAGATTCCTAATCTAGAAGAGTTTATCCATGATGCTAAAAATGATCAGTATGATACTTGGCTTTTTACAGAAATGAAGCAGAGCGACTATTCTATTTTTCACAAGTATTTGGTGATTCGCCGTGATGCAAAGGTGACGTCTCGTGGTTTAGCAGAGCTCTTGCAATACAGTCAGTTGCCAGATCATATTAAAAACTTAATCACAGAGCTTCGTCAATTTGAGAAATCTGTCCGAAACCCTCTTGCTCATCTGATTAAACCATTTGATGAAGAAGAACTTCATCGCACAACGAATTTCTCATCGCAAGCCTTTCTAGATAAAATCATTGATTTAGCTATTTATGCAGGCGTTAGATATGACACAAAGACCTTCTATTTTGACAAAATCAATGAGATAATAAAGCATGAATTAAGACAATGAAGCATAAAAAGTTCTTGGACTCTGTCCAAGAACTTTTTATTTATCAAATTGTACTTCTTCAAGTAAGTAATCGATGAAACGTTCTCCCATTTTTGAGAGATTAGCTTTTTCGTGGCGAATGTAGACAATATCAATCATATCTTCAACGTCAAGTGGAATTGAGACGATGTCATCGCCGTTGAGGTTGCTATTTAAGATACCTGTAGCGATAGTGTAACCGTCAAGACCAATCAAGAGATTAAAAAGCGTCGCGCGGTCACTGACAACGATTGATTTTTTGTGTGGAATTTGTGACAAGATTTCTTCAGAGAAGTAAAAAGAGTTATGAATCCCTTGGTCATAGCTAAGGTATGGAAATTCTTCCAAATCTTCCATAGTCACAAGTGACTTTTCAGCTAGCGGATTGTTTTTGCTGACAAAAATGTGCGGACGTGTCTTAAAAAGACTTGTATAAGTCAAGTGATTGTCGTCAAACATCTTAGTCAAAACGTCGCGGTTATAGCTGTTTAAGAATAGTACTCCGATTTCGGAACGAAAATTTTTGACGTCATCAATGATTTCGTATGTTCGGGTTTCACGAAGGAAAAGCTCGTAACGTGTCATATCTGTCTTTTTCAGAAGGGAAACAAAAGCATTGACCACAAAAGCATAGTGCTGCGCTGAGACGCTAAAAAGCTCACGGTTGGTATTTTTACTCTTATAACGTTCCTCTAAAAGCGCAGTCTGTTCAAGGATTTGACGCGCATAAGATAGAAATTCGACACCATCTTTTGTTAAGGTAATTCCTTTAGGATTTCGGATAAAAATTTCAATCCCCATCTCGCGTTCCAAGTCACGAACAGCATTTGACAAACTTGGTTGCGTGATGAAGAGTTGCTTTGCAGCCTCGTTCATACTGCCTGTTTCCACGATTTTAACGATGTAATGTAATTGTTGTATTCTCATAGCCTTAGTTTAGCTCAAAATCGCAAATCCCGCAAGTAGTGGAAATGTAGTAGATGTGAAAGCGATAAAAAACGAACTTTTCGATTAAAGGTTTAGATAAAAATAGAATGATTTTTTCTAATGATTGCGCTTGCCGTTTTAATAGTGGGAATAATGTTTTGTTTGGAAATATTCTCTAAAAATGGATAAAATTTTAAAAATGTACAAAAAACAGCATCTAAAACCGAATGATTACACAAAGATGACTTTTTTTCAAAAACGTAACCAAAACGTAACAAACCCATAAAAATGGTATTTTTAAAGGAAGTAAAACGTTGTCAAAACTAATATTTATAAAAAGTATACGAATTATCATGTAAAGTTTCAGATTTTTTAGAAATTGCAATAAGTCTTATAAAGTGCTAAAATAAGAACGTTAACAATTAATTAGGAAGCGGAGATTTATTAAAATGCCGACTTACTCACATCATCATGGTAGTCACCATGGTCACCATCACAGTAGTCATCACAAGCATCATAAGAGCTCACGGCGGCGCTCTAGGTTTGCTGATTTGAAGATTGTGAATGCGGCGCTTTTAGTCTTGTATGCTGTACTTGCTGGTCTTGCCACTTATATGATGTATGCTCATCATATCTTGGCCTTTAGACATCTTAACGTTGTTTATACTATTGTATTAGTAGCTATTTTTGCTTTGTGTTTAACATTGAGCATTCTTAAGAAGAGCAGGGTTTTAACAACAGTCCTTTTGGTTGTCTTTTCAATCATTGCTGCAGTATCCCTCTTTGCTTTTAAGTCTTTGGTTGATGTTGCACATAATATGAATGAGACGGCTTCTTACTCAGAAATTGAGATGAGTGTGGTTGTTCCAAGCAATAGCTCAGTTAATGATGTATCTGACCTCACAAGTGTTCAAGCACCGACAGATGCTGATGGTAGCAATATCAATGAACTGTTGTCTCAGATTAAGTCAGAAAAGGGAGTAGACTTAGCGACAGAAAAGGTTGATTCTTATCAAGCTGCTTATGAGAACTTAGTTAATGGCTCAAGCAAGGCAATGGTCTTTAACAGTGCTTATTCAAGCTTGCTTGAAATGTCTTATGAGAACTACCAATCAAATCTTAAGACCATCTATTCTTATAAGATTAAGACAAGTATCAAAGACGAAGCCAAAGCACATGATTCAAATGTCTTTAACATTTACATCAGTGGTATTGATACCTACGGTTCAATTTCAACGGTCTCACGTTCAGATGTCAACCTGATTTTGACGGTTAATATGAACACACATAAGATTTTGATGACAGAGACACCTCGTGACTCTTACGTTAAGATTCCTGATGGCGGTGCTAATCAATATGATAAATTGACCCACGCAGGTATTTATGGTGTTGAAACTTCAGAAAAGACACTTGAAAATCTTTATGGAATTAATATTGATTACTATGCTCGCCTTAACTTTGATTCCTTCTTGAAGTTAATTGATGCGTTAGGTGGTATTACGGTTTACAATAGTCAGGCCTTTACAAGCCTTCATGGTAATTATGAATTTCCAGTTGGAAACGTAACACTTGACTCAGATAAAGCTCTTGGTTTTGTTCGTGAACGTTATAGCCTCGAACATGGTGATTATGACCGCGGTAATAACCAAATGAAAGTCATTCAAGCAATCTTAGATAAGATGACTTCATTGAAATCCGTTTCTAATTATTCAACGATTATTTCAAATGTACAAGATTCAATCCAGACAGATATGAAATTAGATACCATGATGAAGTTAGTCAATAACCAATTAGATTCAGGTAAGAAATTTACCGTTACTTCTCAGGAAGTGACAGGGACAGGTTCGACTGGTCAGTTAATCTCATACGCTATGCCATCATCGAGTCTTTATATGATTCAATTAGATGATGCAAGTGTGGCAAAAGCTTCGCAAGCCATCAAGGATGTCATGGAAGGTAAGTAATAGATGATAGATATTCACTCGCATATTGTTTTTGATGTAGACGATGGACCATCTACTATAGAAGAAAGTTTAGCTCTGATTGGAGAAAGTTATCGCCAAGGGGTAAGAACTATTGTTTCAACCTCTCACAGAAGACCTGACTTGTTTAAAACACCAGAAGAAAAGATTTGGACAAACTTTAAGCAGGTTAAAGAGGCCGCAGAAGTTAAGTTTAAGGATTTAGAAATTCTATATGGTGGAGAACTCTACTATAATAATGCGCTGCTTGAAAAACTGGATGAGCATAAAGTTCCTCGCATGAATGATACGCAGTTTGCTTTAATAGAGTTTAGTATGACAACTTCATGGAAGGAAATCCATACAGGACTCAGTAAAGCTCTTATGCATGGAGTTACTCCAATTATCGCTCACATCGAACGTTACAATGCTCTTGAAAATAACGAGGAGCGCGTGCGAGAATTGATTAATATGGGCTGCTATACTCAGATAAACAGCGCCCATGTCTTAAAACCAAAACTTTTTGGTGATAAATACCGTGTCTTTAAAAAACGTGCACGCTATTTCTTAGATAAGAACTTAGTTCATATCGTTTCTAGTGACATGCATAATCTAAATGCTCGTCCGCCTTATATGGATCAGGCACGCGAAATTATCACGAAAGATTTTGGAGGCAAACGAGCTTATAACCTTTTTGAGGGAAATGCTAAAACCTTATTAGAAAATAAAGATTTATAGGAGTATATATGAACACAAATGATAATGCAAGTATCGAAATTGACGTTCTCTACTTGCTAAGAAAGTTATGGAGTAAAAAATTCTTTATCGTATTTGTTGGTCTTCTTGTTGGGACAATTGCTTTATTAGGTAGTGTTTTCTTCATTAAACCAAAATATACTTCGACAACACGTATCTATGTTGTCAGCCGAAGTAGTGATGCAACTCTTACGAACCAAGACCTTCAAGCTGGTTCTTACTTGGTTAATGATTACAAGGAAGTTATTACGTCAAGTGAAGTTTTGTCATCAGTTATTGATCAAGAAAAACTCTCAATGTCGGCTGGAGCACTTTCTAAAGAAATTACAGTGACTATTCCAACTGATACACGTGTTATTTCAATTTCGGTTACTGATACAGATGCACAAAGAGCTTGTGATATTGCAAATACAGTTCGTCAAGTGGCTGCTGAAAAGATTAAAGCTGTTACAAAAGTTGATGATGTCACAACACTTGAATCAGCAACAAAACCAAGTCACCCATCTTCACCGAATGTTAAGAAAAATGCAGTTATTGGAGTTTTAGCTGGAGCTTTCTTAGCAATTGTTGGAATCTTAGTCGCCGAAGTGCTTGATGATCGTGTACGTCGTCCAGAAGATATCGAAGAAACACTTGGTATGACACTTCTTGGTGTAGTGCCAGATGTAGATAAAATGTAAGGGAGAGGAATTGTAATGCCACAATTAGAATTAGTAAGAGCAAAAGCTCAAATGGTTAAGACACTGGAGGAGTATTACAATACCATCCGTACGAATATCCAGTTCAGTGGACGTAACTTAAAAGTTATTGCTTTAACATCAGCTCAACCAGGTGAAGGAAAATCTACAACGGCAACAAATCTTGCCATTTCATTTGCTAAAGCAGGTTTTCGTACGCTTTTGATTGATGCTGATACGCGTAATTCTGTCATGTCTGGTACTTTTAAATCAAAAGAACGTTATGATGGATTGACAAGCTACCTATCAGGTAATGCGGAATTGTCAGATGTCATTTGTGATACAACGGTTGATAATCTCATGGTGATTCCAGCAGGACAAGTCCCACCAAATCCGACATCACTTATCCAAAACGATAACTATGATAAGATGATTGAAACAGTTCGTGGGCTTTACGATTACGTCATCATCGATACACCACCACTTGGTCGTGTGGTAGATGCGGCTATTATCGCACATAGCTCGGACGCCAGCCTTTTGGTTACAAAACCAGGTGTCGACAAACGCCGTACTATTACCAAACTGAAAGAACAGCTCGAACAAAGTGGTTCAGTCTTTCTTGGGGTTATTTTAAATCGCTTTGACTTTAAAGCAGATAAATATGGCTATGGTTATGGTTATGGTTATGGTTACGGTTATGGTTACGGTTATGGAAAATATGGAAAAGATAAAAAGGAAAAATCAGGTAATAAAAAAGGGAAAAAATAATTACTTGATATTTAATGGAGATTAGGGGAATGTATAGCGAAGATTCGAAAAAGAAATTATTCTATCTTCTCTCTGACATTGTAGCGCTATTAGTAGCATATGGGATTCTAGCAAATGTTTATTCATATTCTTTTTTCGGAAGTGGTTTCTTTGCAGTTATCTTTGCGGTTCTTCTAGCTTTGATCAGTGTCCTGAGTGATGAGTATTCAAATGTATTAAGTAGAGGATATTTACAAGAATTTAAAGCGTCATTAAAGTATGCTACAAGGACAGTTGTTTTACTATCTTTTGTACTGATACTTGGCAAGTTTCGATTTATCAATGATATCTCAATCATGTCTTATTATTTCTTAGTGGTTCTTTTTCTACTAGTGGCAGGATTGACTTTTATTGGTCGTGTATTTGTCAAAAGGTGTCTTAAACCTAAGAAATCAGATAGTAAGAAGATCCTTTTGGTGACTGACTTTAATGACGAAGAAAAACTTGAAGCAGTTCTTAAGCAAAATAATTACCAAGTCCTTGCGTACATTAGTCGTGAAAAAAGACACGATTTGAAATATCCTGTGATTTGGCAGGTTGATGAGATTCGTGATTTTGTTGCTAACCACCAGGTCGATGAGATATTTATCAATTCGATGTATCAGAATGACTTTAAGGAGATTGGTCGTTGTATTCGATTGCTCGGTATTCCAACAACCATCAAGGCAGGTAATTTATCTGACTACTATGTGACTGATAGTGTTGTAAAAAAACTTAATGACTTGACCTTTGTCACAACAGCAGTCAATATTGTTAAATGCCGTCAGCTGGTTCTAAAACGCTTGATTGATATTGTTTTTGCTATTGCGGGAATAATATTAACAGGAATTGTTGCCCTTATTATTACTCCGATTGTCAAAAAACAATCACCTGGGCCTTTGATGTTCAAGCAAAAGCGTGTCGGTAAAAATGGTAAAGTCTTTGAGATTTACAAGTTCCGAAGCATGTATACTGATGCTGAAGAACGCAAAAAAGAATTGCTAGCGCAAAATGATTTGGATACGAATTTGATGTTTAAGATGGAAGATGACCCTCGAATCTTTCCGTTTGGACACAAACTTCGCGATTGGTCTATTGATGAGTTGCCACAATTCATCAATGTCCTAAAAGGAGACATGTCAGTGGTCGGTACACGACCACCAACGCTTGATGAGTACCACCATTATGAATTACATCATTTCAAACGACTAACGACAAAACCTGGTATTACTGGTCTCTGGCAAGTCAGTGGACGCAGTGATATCACTGATTTTGAAGAAGTCGTCGCTCTTGATATGAAGTACATTCAAAATTGGAGTATCAGCGAAGATATTAAAATCATTGCGAAGACATTTAAAGTAGTATTGATGAAAGAGGGTAGCAGATAAAGTCTGCAACTCTCTTTTTTATTTAGTTTAGGAGAAGAAAGTGAAAAACGTTTATATCATTGGTTCAAAAGGAATTCCCGCAAAATATGGAGGGTTTGAAACCTTTGTTGAAAAATTAACTGAAAATCAAAAAAATAAAGATATTAAGTATTATGTAGCATGTATGCGAGAAAACTCTGCTAAATCAAATATTACTGCTGATGTTTTTGAACATAATGGTGCTACTTGCTTCAATATTGATGTTCCGAATATTGGCCCAGCAAGAGCAATCGCATATGACATTGAAGCTTTAAATAAAGCAATTAAAATTTCTAAAGAAAATAATGATAAAAATCCTATTTTCTATGTATTAGCTTGTCGTATTGGTCCATTCATCAGTAAATTTAGGAAACAAATCCATGCAATGGGTGGTCAGCTTTTTGTGAATCCTGATGGTCACGAATGGAAACGTCAAAAGTGGAGTGCGCCTGTTCGTCGTTATTGGAAAATTTCAGAAGCTTTAATGGTTAAAAATGCAGATCTTCTAGTTTGCGATAGTAAAAACATTGAAAAGTATATTCAAGAGGATTATAAGAAATACTCTCCTAAAACAACATATATCGCCTATGGAACTGATCTTCATAAGTCAACCTTAACATCAAAAGATAGAGTTGTTCGTGAATGGTTTAGTGAGAAAAAAGTATTTGAAAATGAATACTACCTAGTTGTTGGGCGCTTTGTTCCAGAAAATAACTATGAAGCAATGATTCGAGAATTCATGAAATCAAATTCTAAGAAAGATTTTGTATTAATTACTAATGTTGAACAAAATGCTTTTTATGAAAAATTAAAAAAAGAAACTGGTTTTGATAAAGATTCTCGAGTTAAGTTTGTAGGAACTGTCTATAATCAAGATCTTTTAAAATATATCCGTGAAAATGCATTTGCTTACTTCCATGGACATGAAGTTGGTGGTACTAATCCATCATTATTGGAAGCTTTATCTTCTACAAAATTAAATCTTTTGCTTAATGTTGGATTTAATAAAGAAGTTGGTGAAAATGGTGCAATTTATTGGGATAAAGTTAATCTTCATGATGTTATTGAAAAATCAGAAACTTTATCTCAGGAACAAATTGATGAATTAGATAGATTGTCAACAAAACAAGTTAAAGAGCGTTTTAGCTGGGACTTTATTGTTGATGAGTATGAAGGATTATTCAAGGGAGTATAGAATTGGTTTCAGTTGGTGTTATTGGTTCAGGAACTTGGGGACTTGCATTAGCTCGGGTACTTTCATTAAATGGAAATGATGTAACTGTTTGGTCAGCCATTCCATCTGAAATCGATGAGTTGAATGAAACACATAGAAATAGTCGATTGCCAGATATGAATATTCCAGATAATATTATTTTTACAAAATCAATTGAAGATGCATGTAAAAATAAAGATATTATTCTATTCGCTGTGCCATCTGTGTTTGTTCGTGAAACAGCAAGTAAAGTTCGAGAGTTTTTACCAGAAAATCAAATTATAGTTGATGTTGCAAAGGGGATAGAGAAAAAGACTCATCTCATGCTGTCAGAAGTAATTTCAACAGAAATAAAAAGGGACGGAAATCACGAGAACGTTAAAGTCGTTGCCTTATCTGGTCCTACGCATGCTGAGGAAGTTGCGGTTGACTTACCAACTACAATTGTATCGGCTTGTGAGGATGAAGATATTGCAAAGTTTGTACAGAATATCTTCATGAATGATAATCTTCGTGTTTATACTAATAACGATGTTAAAGGTGTGGAATTATGCGGTGCACTTAAGAATATAGTTGCATTAGCTGCAGGAATTTCAAACGGACTTGGCTATGGTGACAATGCTAAGGCAGCATTAATTACACGAGGGATGTCTGAAATTAAACGTTTAGGCTTAGCGATGGGATGTTTGGAAAGCACTTTTGATGGACTTGCTGGTGTTGGTGATTTAATTGTTACAGCAACTAGTGAACATAGCCGTAATAACAAAGCTGGAAAGCTCATTGGTCAAGGATACTCAGTTCAAGAAGCGCTAGATAAAGTTCAAATGGTTGTAGAGGGAGTCAATGCTCTCCCAGCAGCTCTTGAACTATCAGAGATTTATCAGATTGAACTTCCGATTATTTTTGCGGTTAACGATGTTATCAATAAAGGACACAATCCAGCTCAAGTAGTAAAAAAATTGATGAATCGAGATAAAAAATCTGAGTGTGAAAAGTCAATTTTAGATACTACTTTTGAAAATACAATACTAAAAAATAAAAGGGGAAAAGAGATGAAACGTGTTATTACTTATGGAACATTTGATCTTTTACATTATGGACATATTAATCTTTTAAGGAGAGCTAAAGCTCTAGGGGATTATCTTGTGGTCGTTATTTCATCGGATGAATTTAATTGGAACGAAAAGCAGAAGAAATGCTATTTTACATATGAACAACGAAAAGCATTAGTTGAAGCGGTTCGCTACGTAGATCTTGTTATTCCTGAAACAAATTGGGAACAAAAGAGATCAGATGTGCATGAATATCATATTGATACTTTTGTTATGGGTGATGATTGGAAAGGAAAATTCGATTTTCTTGAAGAAGAAGGAGTTGAAGTTGTCTATTTACCAAGAACACCTGAAATTTCAACTACACAGATTAAGGAGGATTTAAATCAAAATGATTAAAAGAGGCCAACATTTTGGTGGAATAGATGGATTAAGAACAATTTCATGTTTTTTAATTATCGCTATGCATATTAAAGCTAATTCTTCTTATCAAATAAATTCTTTTTTCTATAATAAAGTCGTTGATTCGTGGACAATGTTAGTATTTTTATTTTTGATAATATCAGGTTTTACAATGAGCGTTGGGTACTATCAAAAAATAAAAAATAATAGTATTGATGTAGAAACTTTTTATAAAAAAAGGATATATAAAAGTTTTCCTTTTTTTGCCTTATTAATAACTATTGATTTACTATATGACTTTAATATTAATAATTTAATAGAAGGTATTACAGAGTTAACATTTTTATTTGGTCTACTTCCTAATAATAATTTATCTGTTATAGGGGTGAGTTGGACTCTTGGTGTAATCTTTTTATTTTATTTCTTATTTCCTTTTTTTGTATTTTTAATTAGAGATAAAAAAAGTGCATGGTTTTCTTTGGCTATTTCAATTGTTTTAAATCAATTTTGCCAGAACTATTTTTTTACTTCCAAGTTTGTTGTCAATGATTTTCCGTATAGACATGCTTTTATCTTTTGTCTTCCATTTTTTATTGTTGGAGGAATAATTTATTTATACTTAGAAGAAATTGTTAATTTATCAAAACTGATGAAGTTTACATTAGGTTTTGTAACGCTAGTAAGTATACCAATTTATTGTATAATTCCTGACAATTATGGAGGGATTTATAAACCATTGATTATTTTTGGAACATGGCTCACATTTGCCGTGTCTGGTAAAAATGGATTTTTAGATAATAGATTTATGGCATTCTTTAGTAAAATTAGTTTTGAAATGTATCTTGCCCAGATGTTGATATTTCGTTTAATTGAAAAAACAATAGGAATTTATGTTTTGGGAAGTAATGTTTGGAGTTATTTGATTACATTTGTCTTGACTATTTTAGGTTTAGTTTGTTTTATAAAATTGTATAAGCTAATTGAAAAACGAGTTAAAGAATTATTTGTTAAAAATGGAGTTTTATAGAAGATGGGTACAGCTAAAAAATTACACCAAATTGATTTAGAAATTGTAAAAAATGTAATAAAAGTTTGTGAAAAGTATAATTTAAAATATTTTATGCTTGGGGGAACAATGTTAGGCGCAATTCGTCATGCCGGTTTTATCCCATGGGATGATGATATCGATTTGGGAATGCCTAGAAAAGATTATGAAAAGTTCTTAGAAATTGCAGGAAAAGAATTGCCGAATCATTTGCAGGTAGTTAATTATAAAAATACACCATCATATCAGTATTATATTACGAGAATTCAAGATAAAAATGTCAAGGTAATCGAAGAACGTATTGGTAATGATTCTAAATTTACTTATGCCTCAATTGATATTTTTCCAATTGATGGGAGTCCAAATAATAAACTACTCAGAAAAATATATTTCTTTAGAGTTTTGTCACATAGAGCATTGATGTCGCTACATTATAAGGATTCAATTGATAGAAAGCGAAAACGAGGATCAGTCGAGAAAGCATTCCTTTGGGTAATGGAGAAGATTCCTTTTGAAAAAATTATCAATCCATATAAAGAGAAAGAAAAAATTGATAAATTGCTTTCAAGTCAGGATGTAGATAATTCTAAATATATTGGAAACATAATGGGAGCGTATCGCACAAGGGAAATTGTTCCAAAAGAGTGGTATGGAAATGGAACAAAATACAAGTTCGAAGATATCGAACTTGTTGGATTTGATAAATATCATGAATATTTAACTTATACATATGGTGATTACATGGAATTACCACCGGTTGAAAGTCGAAAAACGCATTATCGTTTAGAAAGTATGATGTCTGATAATGAATAAAAAAAATAACTCTTTTTCTAAAATTTTTAAAAAAGTAGATGGATTTAACATTATTAAACAATACCTTAAATCTGGAGTTCTATTCTTTGCTATTTTTCAGATTTTATCTCAAGGTTTTTCGAAAAAATCATTGGAAATTGTTCGAAACTCAGTTGATAATAAAATTTTAAAAAAGTTTAGAAGAAAATATACTTCATACATTATTAATAATAAACAAAGAATTTTGAAAAATTCAATTGAGCGAAAATCATCTAATAAGGTTTGGGTGATGTGGTTACAAGGAATAGAGAATGCTCCTGATATAGTTAAAGTATGCTATAAATCATTGATTAGTAATTTATCAGATAGAGAAATTATTCTATTAACAGAAGATAATTACAGAGAATATGTGACTTTTCCAGATTATATTCAAAATAAAATTGACAAAGGCATGATTGGAAATGCTCATATGTCGGATTTACTTCGTTTGGAACTTTTAGAAAAATATGGTGGAACATGGATTGATGCTACCGTGTTCATATCTGATAAGAATATACCTGACTATATTCTCAATTCAGATTTTTTCATGTATCAAAAGTTAAAACCGGCTTTGGATGGCAATCCTTTATCGGTTTCAAATTGGCTTATCACTTCAACAACTTACAATCCAATTTTGATGATGACAAAAGAATTGTTATATGAATATTGGAAGAAGCACGATAGTGCAATTCATTATTTTATTTTTCATATGTTTTTCCAACTTGTGATTGAGAATTTTGAAGATGAGTGGAAGAAAGTTGTTCCTGTTTCTAGTTCAACACCACATATTCTTTTATTAAGATTGTTTGATAGTTATGATGATAGGATTATGGAAGGAATTTTATATCAGAGTTCAATTCATAAACTTACATATAAATTTTCAAAATCTGATATAGAAAAAGCTAGGACATTTTATAAAAAAATTTTGGAGGAAAGTAATGAAAGCAAGAGTTATAGCATTTTATCTACCTCAGTTTCATCCTACGAAAGAAAATGATAAATTCTGGGGAAAAGGTTTTACAGAATGGACTAATGTTGCAAAAGCTAAACCGTTATTTAAAGGACATAATCAACCAAGAATACCTGCTGATTTAGGCTTTTATGATTTAAGAATGCCAGAAGTTAGAGAGGAACAGGCTAAATTAGCTAAGGAAGCTGGTATTGAAGGATTTTGTTATTGGCATTATTGGTTTGGTAATGGCATACAAACATTAGAGCGTCCCTTTAATGAAGTGTTAAATTCTGGGAAACCGGATTTTCCTTTTTGTTTAGGGTGGGCTAATCATAGTTGGACAACAAAAACTTGGGATAAGGACAAAAGTAATTCTAAAGAAAGTGTAATCTTTGAGCAGAAGTATTTAGGTGTATCTGATTATAAAGAGCACTTTTATAATTTGTTGCCAGCATTTAAGGATAAACGCTACATTACAGTAGATGGGAAACCATTGTTTTATATATGGGATTCAAAAAGTTTACCGAGTGCAAAAGAATTTATAGAATTATGGCAAGAGTTAGCAATAGAGAATGGGTTAAAAGGGATATATTTTATTGCTAAAGTGGACCCACTCGGTACACTGAGTGTAGATAATATTAGTCATGTTGAGGAAAAGTTTCAAAATGAATATCAAAGTGTTTTGGACATGGGGTTTGATGCGATAAATTCTCACACTTTGAAGTATGCTGAATTGAATGCTAACGGAAAATTAAAGAAAGTATTTTATGCTTTAGTTAGAAAATATTTTTCATCATTCATTGTTGAGAAATATAAATATAAGGATATCATTCGTTCTTTTAACACTAAAGAAGACTTTCAAGAAAATATTTATCCTCAGTTAATTCCTGGCCGTGATAGGTCTCCGCGTTCTGGAAAAAAAGCTGTTATCTATTATGAAAGTACTCCTGAGGAATTCAGGGTTGCTGTGAAAAATGCGATTAGTTGTGTTAGAAAAAGAGATCCAGAACATAGATTGATTTTCTTAAATTCTTGGAATGAATGGGCTGAAGGAGCTTATATGGAACCTGATACTACTTATGGAAAGAGATATATTCAAGTACTTAGAGAAGAGATAGAAGAAGATGATTAATGAAGATGTAAAAATTTCAATTGTTGTTCCAATTTATAATCAAGAAAGGTATCTTGATATTTCAATACCATCATTGTTGTCACAGTCTTATACTAATATAGAAATTATTCTTGTGAATGATGGTTCTAATGATTTAAGTGGAGAAATTATTAGAAGATACAGTTTAAAGGATAAACGAATTAAAATAGTAAATAAAACTAATGGTGGTTTAGTTGACGCATCAATTTCTGGTATTCTAAATTCTACAGGAGATTATATTGCGTTTCTTGATCCAGATGATAGAGTTGATGACGATTTTATAGAGAATTTTATCAATGAATTGACAGCTGATATTGATATTATCTCGATGGGATATTATTTAGATAATTTGGGAACTTTGATACCATGTTATTTATATGAGAGTGGTATATATACTGGAAATAAATTGGATGAGCTAACTAGTAATTTAATTTATGAACCTGGAAATATAGCTGTATCAAATAAGTTTTTTATTTCTAGATGGAATAAATTATATAAAACTGAAATAGTAAAAGAAATTGTAAAGGATTTTGAAACTTGTAGGGATATTAGCCTAGGTGAAGATACAATATTTACTTCACTTGTTTTAAGTAAGAGTAAAAAAGTGAAAGTTATTAAATATCCTAATTCTTACTTTTATAATGTAGGAAATCAAAATTCAATGATGAATTCAAGCGATATTAGAGCAGGAATACAAAAAAGTAGAGTTGCATATAAGAAGATAAAACAGGTATCAAATATCAATGAAAATCAAGCATTGGCACTTTATTTTTTCTTAATTGAAAATTTATTTCAGAAGAAGAAAAAAGTAATGGACAAATCTTTTGATGAACTATTCAAATATTTGCAAAGTGACTCGCTTTATCAAAAAGCATTGAATCAGATGATTGTAGGGTGTTCGGATAAAATGAAAAAAATTGAGCTAGCTTCACGGAAGCTATTAACAGGACATCAATACTCATTCTGTTTCACTACACTAGGTAATATCAAATCTCTAGCTAAATTTTTTTTAAGAGAAGTTCCTCATAGAATGCGAGATATTAAAAAGTTAGGTTTTTATAAGTCTTGTAAACTTGCTGAATATAGAAAAGATAGAAGAGATGCTCATAAAGAACTGCTGGACAAACTTCCCGTTGTTGAACAAGAGGTATTTCCTTTTTTAGAAAAATACATTGGAAAGAGTGTACCATTAGAAAAAACGGTTTTGTCTAAGAATATTTTTGTTTTTTGGTGGGATGGGTTTGCAGATGCACCAAATATTGTAAGAAAGTGTTTAGAGTCTGTAAAGAAATATAATCCTAATTCAAATGTTATTGAGATTTCTAAGGATAATTTCAGAAACTATACTGACATTCATCCTAAAATACTTAATGGATTTTATAAGGGAGATATTTCAATTCAAACATTTTCTGATATTTTGAGGTTTAATCTTTTAAAAAATAATGGTGGTGCTTGGATTGATGCAACAATTCTTTTTCTTGAAGAGTTTGATATTTTTGAAGAACTTAAGGATAAATCATTTGCTACTGTATCATTTAGCTCAAGTGAAAATTTTTTAAAATATAAAAATGAGGTATGTTCTTGGTCAGGTTATTTTATTGCCTCGAGAAGGGGAGGATACTTTGTAACTGTTATGAATAATTTATTTGAAGAATATTACCTATTGTATGGAAAATATCCTTTTTATTTCTTTATTGATGCATTATTTGTTATATGTAAAATTAATAAAATCGATAATGAAGTTTTATCAAAAGCGAAATTTACTTTTGCAGATATGTTCCTATTGCCAAAACTATATGATAAAGATTTTAATATTTATTCCTTAAAGCAATTGAAAAAAATTCCTCAAAAGCTTTCGTGGTCTCATAAAGGAAATTCAAATTTAACAAATAGTTTTTTTAATCATTTAGAATTATAAGGTATTTTATGAAAAATTATATTTTGAAAGTATTTCATCCAATTATTGCTTTTAATAAACTTTCATGGTTAATAAATAGAAGAAAGTTTAAAAAAGTTGGGTCGCATGTATCAATCGGCCCATTTTATGAATTTAAAGGCTCAAAATTTATAACCATTGGAAATGGCGTCGTTGCTAGAAAATTTTTAAAATTACACGCTTGGGAAAGTTATAAAGGAAAAAAAACTTCTTATAATCCAGATTTATTGATTGGAAATTATACTTCATTTGGCGATAATTGCTATATAACTTGTGCTAATAAAATTATTGTGGGGAATAATGTATTAATTGGTGATAATGTTTTTATAACAGATAATTTCCATGGAAAAAGTTTAGAAAGCGATTGTCATTTACCACCAGCAGAGAGAGAAATCTGGAGTAAAGGTCCTGTGATAGTTGATGATAATGTTTGGATTGGTCGAAATGTAAGTATAATGCCAAATGTGACAATTGGTCGAGGTACTGTAATTGGTGCTAATTCTGTTGTAACTAAAGATATACCAGAATTTAGTGTTGCAGTCGGCTCTCCTGCAAGGGTTGTTAGGAAGATTGAATAGGTTTTTATGGTATGATAAAATTAAATAAAAAAAGTGTGGTTGCTTTTATAGCGCTTATTCCATTTTTTTCACCAATTTATATTTTGACTTTACCTTATGCAGGATTAGTATACAATTTTATGAAAGTTGTTGTGTCTTTTCTGGTATTTATTTGTTTTATTACTCAGAGAAAGCGTTTATCTTTACCTGAACTTTTATTAATTTTTGGTGAATTATTAATATTCATTTTTACTTTCTGTAACAATGGACAAATTACCTTGGAATTTTTAAATTTCATCATGTTATGTACAATAATTTTCTTAATTGAACTGTATAGTGAGTATTTTGTTTCTTTGTTAGATGCTCTTATTCTACATTTTGAATTATGTATTTACTTAAATTTGGTAACGCTTATCTTATTTCCAGAAAGATTATTTAGTCGTTCAAGTTCTGCTTATGGTGCAACGTATGAGTGGTTTCTTGGATCAAGGAATAGTTTTATTGTTTGGTTACTCCCTGGTCTAGTAGTTGCGTTGATATATAGATTCTATAATAGAGATAGCAAACGTTGGATTGTTTTAATTCTTGGAATTATTGTTACTCAATTTTTCCAAACTTCGTCAACATTGATAGTTACTTCTACTATTATGATTATCTTATCATTTTCTCCTTTTTTAAATCGTGTTTTTAGGCCAATGATTTGTTTTATTTTAGCTTTAAGTATTCAAGCTTTAATAGTTATTATGAACAATGTAAGTTTTTTAGCACCTATTGTTGAGGGAGCTTTGGGGAAGGATTTAACTTTTACAAATAGAACAACAATTTGGAAGAATGCTATAAATCATTTATCTCTTTTTAAAGGATATGGAAATTTACAATCAAATGAAGTTGCTGATATTTTAGGTAATTATGGTAATTATATTTGGAAAGGTGCAACTCATGCACATAATCAATTATTAAATATTGGATTTCAAGGTGGAATTATACTGATACTGATTACCCTTGCTGTTTACTATACTGCCTTTTGGAAACTGGAGGTTTTATGGAAAAATCCAATATCTAGAGTTTATTCATTTGGAATATTTGTATATATTATTGCAGGTTATACAGAAGTAACTAATCAATTGTTATTGCAATTAATTGTTCTCCTTCCTTTAACTATTGAAGAAACAATCGTTAATACAAAATATTCTGAAAAAAAGCATAAGGGATTATTTTTTGATGAAAAATTCTAAAAAAAGTGTAATAAAAGGACTTTTTTGGACATTGTCTGAAAGATTTATGTCACAGATAGTATCTGTTATTGTTACAATAATATTAACTCGGCTGTTAGCGCCAGAGGATTATGGAGTAGTATCAGTTGTTACTGTCATTATAACAATTTTAAATGTTTTCATGACGAGTGGTTTTAGTGCATCTTTAATTCAGCAAGAAGATGTTGAACAAATTGATTATTCAACTGTTTTATATTTTAGTATCTTTTTGGGATGTATGCTCTACATAGGGGTGTTTGTTTTTTCTCCAATATTGGCAACATTTTATAGCTTACCTCAGCTTGAATTGGTTTTGAAAATATTAGCTCTGAAAATTCCTCTATCTGCCCTAAATTCGGTACAACAAGCTTATGTTTCTAGAAATATGTTATTTAAAAAGTTCTTTATTTCTACAGTAACTGCAACAGTTGTATCTGGAGTTATAGGAGTAGCTATGGCCTACTCTAATTTTGGTGTATGGTCTTTGGTTGCTCAAGATTTATCAAATGTTATAACTATAAGTGTAGTGTTATGGTTTTCTGTGGGGTGGAGACCAACATTCCAATTTTCTTTTAAAAGGTTAAAGTTACTTTTTGATTTTGGAGTAAAAATATTTATTCAAACTCTATTTAATACCATATATGCAAATATAAGGAGTTTGTTAATTGGCGGCTTTTATTCTCCTACTGATTTAGCTTATTACACTAAAGGAAATCAATATCCTAATTTAATAGTAACGAATGTTGACACTGCTGTTAGTAAAACAATGTTTCCGGTGATGTCTAGAGAACAAAATGATTTAATTAGGATTAAAATCTTAACAAGAAAAACAGCTCAGGTTAGTTCATACATAATGAGTCCAATTCTAATAGGTTTTTTTGTATGTGCTAAGCAAATAGTTTCAGTAGTAATGACAGATAAGTGGCTTCCAGCTGTTCCTTATATTAGGATAATATGTGTATGCTTACTAATTAGAGCCTCACAAACTGCAATTTTGCAAGCTATAAAATCTATTGGTAGATCTGATGTTGTTTTAAAAATGGATATTCCTGTTAGGGTACTAGCATTAATCATTTTGATGTTTACAATACGTTTAGGAGTTATATATATTGCAATATCGGAGATTATTATAGAATTTTTAGCTCTATTAATTTACTCATATTATTCATCCAAATTGTTAAATTATGGTTATTTAGAAATCTTTTATGATTTTCTAAAAAATGTTGCTTTAGCAGTAAGTATGGGAATAGTTGTGTATTTTGTTGGTGTATTTAGTGGGTTAAGTGTGTTACTAACATTATTAATTCAAATTATTGTAGGTGGAATTACTTATATTATTTTGTCAATTCTCTTAAAAAATGAAAGTTGGTTATTATTTAATTCTTCTGTAAAAAAATAGTTGTTTAGTTTTTTACAGTTATCAAGAACAGTGATATTTTTCTATAAATGCTCAATAACGAGGTATATTAGAACTATTTAAATTTCTCCGGTATACTGTTATCAAAAATAATGTATCGGAAGATATTCTATGTTACAACTCATTGTTTCTTTTGGAACTTTTCTAATCATATCTTTTCAAAAAGAGAGATAGTAACGAATTTTTGATGAAAATACGTATTGGTATACTTGAATTAAGCTTTTTTCAAGCCCTCAATCACAAAATGGTGGAAAGTATTCTAGATAAGGTACTGGCTCTATGACAATTCGACTAACTGATTTAGGACAGTTTTATCTTGTTTATGGAAAAATCGATATGAGATAAGGGATTGATTTATTAGTCTTTCTTGTTAAAACCAGTTCGATTTAGAGCCATTCACAGGTCGAGTTTTTCTTTTCTGTGGGGAACGAAAAGATTGTTTTAAGGTTCTTTAATGGGATGGTGAGGGAGGAAGGGATGACTACTTACAAACGTTTTGAAAACAGTAAATTAAAGTGGCCAAACACGAAAAACGAGGTTAAAGCTCTAACTTCTGAACGGGTTAACTGATTGATGAAGGGATTTTCTATCACCCCAAAATTAAGAGTTACAAAAAATCGTGATTTCTATCTAAATTAGGCTTTTTGGGCGCTTTATCAACTGTAGTGGGTGGCAAAGTTGAGCTCTAGCGAGAACAATTGTTGTTCTCGCTTTTTTTGATGTTTAAAGCGAGTAAAATGCACTTTAAACATCAAAGTTTCTATAACAAAAACCTTGCGCTTAATATCTTTGATGAATTTATTGGTCGTTTCAAGTTTAGCATTAGAATAGGGAAGTTCAATGGCATTGGTAATGTATTTCTTATACCGAATGAAAGTTGTTAGAGTTGTTTTAAATGAGTGGTTAAGTTGAGGTAAAGCTTCCTGAATTAATGCAAAAAATTGTGCGGTATGCTGTTCTTGTAAGTGGAAAAGAAGTAATTGATAAAGGTTGTAGTATTCTTCAAGTTGGGGAACGTGTTTAAAAATCTTGTCTAAGCACTCTTTAGGTGTTAAGGTTTTTCTGAAAGTCCTCGAATAAAAGACATTAGGCGATATTTTTCGACTATCCTTTTGAATGAGTTTCCAATAATATTTTAGGACACGTTATTCAAGAGACTTCTTCTCAAATTGTTTCATTATTTGAATACGTGTCTGTTTTAGCGCTCTGTTCATATGTTGGACAATGTGAAAACGGTCAAGAACAACTTTAGCATTTGGGAGTGAAACAGTCTGGGAATAGACTGTTTCAGTCTGAGCCTAGAAACTGTAGAGCGAAGCAACATGACCAAAGGGATGTAATTACCAGACATATCCATAGTAATGATTTTTACCTTTTCCCGAGCTTCTTTTGAGTATTTGAAAAAGTAATTGCGAATGGTTGTTTGTCGCCTGTTATCAAGGATAGTGATGATTTTCTTCGTGTTATAGTCTTGAGCAATAAAAGCTAGTTTTCCTTTTTGATAAGAGAATTCATCTCAAGACAGTTCTTCAGGTAAGGTTGAATAGTTGTCCTTGAATTGAATTTGTTTAAGCTTACGATACACAGTTGAGGTCGAGATGGCAAGTTTTTCAGCGATGTGTGTCAAAGCTTCTCGATTAAGTAAGAGTTGAGCTGTTTTCTGTCTCACTAATTCAGAGATCTGACAGTTCTTCTGAACAAGAGATGTTTCAGAAACAGTCACTTTACGACAGTCTTTGCATTGAAATCTTCTCTTTTTCAAACGAATAAGACTGGGAAGTCCGCCAATCTCAATAAAAGGAATTTTAGAAGGCTTTTGAAAGTCGTATTTGATTTGTTTCCCTTGGCAATGGCAACACTTAAGTGGTGTATAATCAAGCGTAGCAGCTATTTCAATATGAGTTTCACATTGAAAAACTTTAGTTAAAGTGATATTTTTATCTTTAATTCCGATTAATTCTGTAGTATTATAGAGTTGTCTCATATGATTCTTTCTATTTATTGTTTGGTCGCTTTAAATTTTAAGTCATATGGGACTTTTTGTATACTCAAAAAGCTCCATAGCTTCTTAGTGGAGATTTACCCACTACAGAAATTATAGAGCTTTTTTTATAGTGAAGTGTAGAAGTGGCAAGGAGCTTTGTTAAATTTTTAGAATTATTTCTAATAATCACCGCTCCTTACTGCTTTTTCTGAAAAAATAGTGTAAAATAGTAGGGAATGATTTAAAAGGTTTACAAGCCTTTAGATATTAAAAAACGAGGAGTGCTAAAATGATTTTAGTTACAGGTGCCAACGGGCAATTAGGAACAGAATTACGTTATCTTTTGGATGAACGTGGTGAGGAGTATGTAGCGGTTGACGTTGCAGAAATGGACATCACTAATGCTGAGAAAGTTGATGAAGTGTTTGCACAAGTTAAACCAACACTTGTTTACCACTGTGCGGCTTACACTGCGGTTGATGCGGCTGAAGATGAAGGTAAAGAACTTGATTACGCGATTAACGTAACAGGTACTGAAATCGTAGCTAAAGCTGCAGCAAAATATGGTGCAACTCTTGTTTACATTTCAACTGACTATGTTTTTGATGGTAAAAAACCAGTTGGTCAAGAATGGGAAGTTGATGATACTCCAGATCCTCAAACTGAGTACGGTCGTACAAAACGTTTGGGTGAAGAAGCTGTTGAAAAATATGCTAAAAACTTCTACATCATCCGTACAGCTTGGGTATTTGGTAACTACGGTAAAAACTTTGTCTTCACAATGCAAAACCTTGCCAAAACTCATGACACATTGACTGTTGTTAATGACCAACACGGTCGTCCAACTTGGACTCGTACGTTGGCAGAATTCATGACTTACTTGACAGAAAACCAAAAAGAATTTGGTTACTACCACTTGTCAAATGATGCTGATGAAGATACAACTTGGTATGACTTCGCGGTTGAAATCTTGAAAGATACTGATGTTGTCGTTAAACCAGTTGACTCAAGTCAATTCCCAGCAAAAGCAAAACGTCCACTTAACTCAACAATGAGTCTTAAAAAAGCAAAAGCTACAGGCTTTGTAATCCCAACATGGCAAGAAGCTTTGAAAGAATTTTACAAACAAGACGTTAAAAAATAATCTTGATAAATAGAAGAAACTGAGTTACGACTCGGTTTCTTTTTCTTTTTTTGTTTAAATATATCGTTCGGTTTTTCTTTTTATTTTCAGGCTTCTTGTCTTTTTTTTCGTTGTCCTTTTGCCTATTATATGATATATTAGTAGTAAAAGATTGTAATAAAAATGTAATATAAATTGTAAGGTGAGTGTGATGGTAGTGAAGAAAGATATGAACTCAAATGGACATCGTTTATTAATTCAAAAATTACTTGTCAGCATTCATTACCTAACACTTTTCAGAGATGAGATTGTTTTGGTTGAGAAGACCCCATCTTTATTGGGGGCTTCTTTTTCGCCAAATGTTGTGCAATCAGAGTTAGGTGAAATTTTGGCAGCAGTGGATGCGCTTTCTAAGCAAGAAAAGTTGATTAAGTCAACTTTCTGGTATGATGAAGCGTCATTCAGATTGATGAATCACTCTTTGGATATTGTCGGTACTTGGGTTCGTGGGATTGATAACGTCTTAGAAATTTGCGAGTCTAAGTCTGTTTTCCATGCGATTTTGGGTGATAATCGTCAGCGTGTTTTTGGTGTTCTGATTGATGTCTTTACCTCTCTTCGTGTGACAAATTTATCAATCAAAGAAGAATCTGAATACCCTCTTTTGGTTGATCCGCTACAAGTTGTGGAATACAAGAAAAGAGAAGTCAAAAAAGCAGAGCTAATGGCTAAGATTGATGCCTTGACGCCAAGAAAATCTGAAGAAGTTTATGATGACAGTAAAGACGAAAAAGTTGAGTCTATCCCAGAATTAGTAGAAAAAGAATTAGCTAAAGAAAAAGCAGCTAAGTCCGAAAAAGTTCTTGGACCAGGCGAATTAAAAGAAGTTGTTAAAGAAAATGACGAAGTAGCCGATAACCAAGAAGCTGCTGAGGAAGACCTTGAAACTGTCGTTACTGACGAAGCAGAAACTGTTGAAACTACTGATGCTGAAGAAGATACTCCTCAAACTGAAGAAGTAAGCGAATCAGTTGACGAAGAACCAGTTGTTGAGGTAGAGGTGGAAAATTCTGACGAGGAGAATGAAGAGCAAGTTCAAGAAGAAGTGACTCAATCTCCTGAAGAAGAAACTGAACAAGAAGTCTCAGAAGAATCTGAGTTTGAAGAAGTTTCTGATGAAAATGAAGAAATTGAAGAAACTGCAGAACTAGAAGTTGAAGACGACCTTGTCGAGGCAGAAGAGCCTGAGACAGTTGAATTGGAAGAACCAGCTGACGAAGTTGCCACGAGCGATGAAAAACAAGTTAGCGATAACGAAGTGGTTGAGGAAGTACTTCTTGACGAAGAATCTGAGAAAGAAGAAGTCAAAGAGTCTGAATTTCCAGTAATCAGTCGTGATGAGGCTGTTAAACAGTTCCGTCATTTCCTTTTCGACCATAAAGGTTTGGTGTGTGTCTTGGATGCTGGAGATGATTTGAAGCGCGAGATTAACTTCCACAATGCGTTCGATCGTTTTTACGGTGCAGTAGATAATATTTCAGATTGCTTGGTTATCCTTGAAAATGTTTTAGATGAATTACGTCGCCGCAAGAAAGAAGTCTTTGATGAAGAAGGTAATTTGATTAGCGAACCGACTGAACCAATCAATCTATTGATTTATGGTCAAAATATCTTATTAGAAGATAGCCGCTTTGAAACCTTGATGTCAGAAATTGCCCCATTTACCGTACGCTCTGATTTACACATCTATTCTTATGCAGCATATTTAGATTAAAAAACCTGTCCAGTGGACAGGTTTTTCACGAGCCTGAAAATAAGAAAGCGAGTTAAGTCCAGTGGACAGGTTTTTCACAAGCCTAGAAATAGAAGAGCGAGCTAAGTCCATCAGAAACTTACAAAAATAATTGACAAGCAAATGAAAACGCGTTATAATAGTGAAAATTTGAAAACCTTTAATTAAGTCCAGAGAGACTTTCAAGGTTACTGTAAAAAAGAGTGTTATCTCTGATAAAGGGTATGAGTGTACTTTGGTGTGCTCTGCTTATTTTGCTGTAACCTTGCCTTCTGGCGAGGTTTTTTTGTGTGAAAGGAACACTATGAATTCAAGTTGTAAAGACAAAACTTCTGTGTTAAAAGAAGATTTACTGATTGTTAGTCAACGTGAGATTGCCCCACGCATTTTTGAGATGAAGCTTTCTGGTGAGATGGTCTTGGACATGGCACCTGGTCAATTTTTGCACTTGCGTGTGCCGGACCCTAGCAAACTCTTGCGACGTCCGATTTCGATTTGTCAGATTGATAAGGTCAATAAAGTGGCAACGATTGTTTACCGAGTAGAACGTGCTGGGACGGCTATTTTATCTCAGCTAAAAGCTGGTGATCGCATTGATACCATGGGACCTCAGGGAAATGGCTTTGATCTGTCAGTCGTCTCAGCTGGTCAAACGGCTCTTCTCATCGGTGGGGGTATTGGTGTTCCGCCTTTGGTTGAAACAGCTAAGCAGCTTGCTGCTAAGGGTGTTGAAGTTATTTCTGTGCTTGGCTTTGCGACTAAAGATGCTGTAATTTTAGAAGAGGAATTGTCAGCTTATGGTAAGGTTTATGTGACAACAGATGATGGATCATATGGAACTAAAGGATATGTATCAACGGTTGTTGATGAGCTTACAAAAGAGTATTCTTTTGATGCTATTTACTCGTGTGGCGCACCAGGAATGTTGAAATACGTTGACCAAAAATTTGAAAACCATCCACATGCTTATCTGTCTATGGAATCACGTATGGCTTGTGGCATGGGAGCTTGCTACGCTTGCGTAGTACATTTGCGAAATGCTAAAGAAGCAGCCAACAAGCGCGTGTGTGAAGATGGTCCAGTCTTTGAAACTGGTCAAATCATTTTGTAAGGAGGCAAAATCATGTCAGAAAATCGTTTAGCGGTCAAACTTCCAGGGCTTGATTTGAAAAATCCGATTATCCCAGCGTCAGGATGTTTTGGTTTTGGACAAGAATATGCCAAATACTATGATTTGGATAAACTTGGCTCAATCATGATTAAGGCAACGACCAAAGATGCGCGTTTTGGAAATCCGACACCTCGTGTGGCAGAAACACCATCAGGCATGCTAAATGCTATTGGGCTGCAAAACCCTGGTGTTGACGTGGTCTTGTCAGAAAAACTGCCTTGGTTAGCTGAGCATTTCCCAGAATTGCCAATCATTGCTAATGTTGCAGGATTCTCAAATGACGAATACGCTTATGTGTCTGAAAAGATTTCAAAAGCTCCAAACGTCAAAGCAATTGAGCTTAACATCTCATGTCCGAATGTTGACCACGGTAATCATGGCCTTTTGATTGGTCAGGTACCAGAATTGGCTTATGCTGCTGTTAAAGCCAGTGTTGAGAACTCAGATGTGCCAGTCTATGTCAAGTTAACACCAAGCGTCGCTGACATTACGACAGTTGCTAAGGCTGTTGAAGAAGCCGGTGCGACAGGATTTACCATGATTAATACTTTGGTTGGTATGCGATTTGATTTAAAAACTCGTAAACCAATCATTGCCAATGGTACTGGAGGTATGAGCGGTCCAGCGGTCTTTCCAGTAGCTCTTAAGCTTATTCGTCAAGTAGCGCAAAGTTCTGATTTACCAATTATTGGCATGGGTGGTGTTGATTCGGCAGAAGCAGCCATTGAGATGATGATTGCTGGTGCGTCAGCTATCGGTGTTGGAACAGCAAACTTTGCAGATCCTTACGCTTGTCCAAATATCATCGAGCGTTTGCCAGAAGTCATGGACCACTATGGTATCACAGATCTCGAGACTTTACGTCGCGAAGTTCGTCAAGAATTACGCGGCAAATAAGCTCTGCTATTTGATTAAAAAGTCAGTAAATTTTTGACTTTGATTGTAAAAAAAGATATAATATTAACAACTGAATAACCTTTAATTGAGTCCAGAGAGGCGAGAAAGGTTCGTGAAAAAAAGAAGATGTAATCTTTGATAATGGGGTGTTTGCTACCCTGCTTTTCGTGTAACCTCGCCCTCGGGCGGGGTTTTCTTTATAGAAAAAGGAGAAAAAATGCACGAAAGTCGTCCGATTATTGCTCTTGATTTTCCATCATTTGATGATGTGAAATCATTTCTTGCTTTGTTCCCTGCAGATGAGAAGCTCTATGTCAAGATTGGTATGGAACTTTATTATGCTGAAGGGCCAGAGATTGTTCGTTATGTGAAATCTCTTGGACACTCAGTTTTCCTAGATTTGAAATTACATGACATTCCGAATACGGTTAAATCAGCAATGCGTGTGCTTTCAAATCTAGGTGTGGACATGACCAATGTTCACGCAGCTGGTGGTGTTGAGATGATGAAAGCGGCGCGCGAAGGTCTTGGACAAGGTCCAAAACTGATTGCAGTAACTCAATTAACCTCAACATCAGATGAACAAATGAAAGCAGACCAAAACATTCAGACAAGCTTGGTTGATTCTGTGCTTCATTATGCGAAAAAAGCTGAAGAAGCTGGTCTTGATGGCGTTGTCTGCTCGGCTTGCGAGGTTGCCGTTATCAAAGAGGCAACGTCAGAGGATTTCGTTTGCTTGACACCAGGTATTCGTCCTGCGGGAGCTTCGGTTGGTGACCAAAAACGCGTCATGACGCCAAGTCAAGCATCAGCTATCGGATCAAGTTATATCGTTGTTGGACGACCAATTACTAAAGCTGAAGATCCAGTGGCAGCTTACAAAGCGATTTACGACGAATGGAACGCTTAGTATTTTAATACTAAAGTGAAAATTGATTTTTGAGTTTAGAAAAGAGGAATAAAATGACTTTAGCATCACAAATTGCATCAGATTTGCTTGATATTCAAGCAGTTTACTTAAAACCAAATGATCCATTTACATGGGCATCTGGAATCAAATCACCAATCTACACAGATAACCGTGTGACTTTGTCTTACCCAGAAACACGTACTTTGATTGAAAATGGTTTTGTTGACAAAATCAAAGAAGAATTCCCAGAAGTTGAAGTGATTGCCGGAACTGCAACAGCTGGTATCCCACATGGTGCCATTATCGCTGATAAGATGAATCTTCCATTTGCTTACATTCGTAGCAAACCAAAAGATCACGGTGCTGGAAATCAAATCGAAGGTCGTGTAAGAAAAGGTCAAAAAATGGTTGTCGTTGAAGACCTTATCTCTACTGGCGGTTCAGTCCTTGAAGCTGTTGCAGCTGCAGAACGTGAAGGTGCTGATGTTATCGGTGTGGTAGCCATCTTCACTTATGAATTGCCAAAAGCAACTGAAAACTTTGAAAAAGCAGGTGTAAAACTTGTAACACTTTCTAACTACACAGAGCTTATCAAAGTGGCTAAAGTGCAAGGTTACATCACTGCTGATGATTTGACATTGTTACGTAAGTTCAAAGAAAATCAAGAAACTTGGCGTGACTAATTGAGTTAGTATTTGGCTACTAAGGTGAAAAACTTTGGTGGCCTTCTTGGTTTAAACATGGAAAGGGGTTATAATGAAACTATCATCACCATTTAAAGATAATGTTTTACCAGATACCTATGCTAAAGGGGCTAGTGTTCAAGTGAGAGGAAACGCTGTGATTTCTTTTCCTTTTACGATTGAGGATGCTCCTAAAGGAACAAAGACATTTGCTTGGACCTTTGTCGACTATGATTCTATTCCAGTTTGTGGCTTTGCTTACATTCACTGGGTAGTGGCTAATGTTCCTAGTGATATGACAGCTATCTCAGAGGATTTTTCTCGTCTAGATGCTAAGCACACTCATGGTAAAAATAGCTTGGTTAGCAAGTTTTTAAATGAGGATAACTCAGATATTTATGATGGTTATATGGGACCATATCCACCGGATAAAGACCATGTTTATACCCTTACGGTCTATGCTTTGGATTGTGAATTGCCACTTGAAAATGGTTTTTACATGAATGATTTGCGACATGCGATAGAAGGACATGTCTTGGCAAAAGAGGAGCTAGATTTAGTAGGGAAATACTAAAACTAACGAGGAGTGAACATGCAACATTCAACTTGGCATGAATTAATTAAAAAGGAATTACCAGAGCATTATTTTGGGCAAATCAATCAGTTTATGGACTTCGTCTATCAACAAGAATTGGTTTACCCACCACGAGAAAAAGTCTTTAACGCGATTCAGACAACAGCACTTGAAAATGTAAAAGTTGTCATCATTGGTCAGGATCCTTACCATGGTCCGAATCAAGCACAAGGCTTGTCATTTTCAGTGCCAGAAGACATTCCAGCTCCGCCATCTTTGCAAAATATTTTGAAAGAATTGGCAGATGATTTGGGGCAACGTGATCACCACGATTTAACACCGTGGGCACAACAGGGAGTGCTTCTTTTAAATGCCTGTCTGACGGTTCCAGCTGGTCGTGCAAATGGTCACGCGGGGCAAATCTGGGAACCTTTCACAGATGCGATTATCAAGGTGGTTAACCAAAAAGAAACACCTGTTGTCTTCATCTTGTGGGGCGGCTTTGCACGTAAGAAAAAAGCTCTCATTACCAATCCTATCCATCATGTCATTGAAAGTGCGCATCCAAGTCCACTCTCAGCTTATCGAGGATTTTTTGGCAGCCACCCTTTCTCAAAAGCTAACGCTTATTTGACAGAGGATGGCCTCGAACCGATTGATTGGTTGAAATAATAGGAGTTTAACATGTTACTTATTAAAAATGGTCGTGTTGTTGATCCAAAATCTGGTTTTGATCAGGTAGCGGATGTGCTTGTTGATGGTAAAAAAGTTGTTAAGATTGCAGATGCAATTGAAAAAGCTGGCGCTGAAGTGATTGACGCGACTGGTCTTGTTGTGGCACCTGGCTTGGTAGACATTCACGTGCACTTCCGTGAACCAGGTCAAACGCATAAAGAAGACATTCACACAGGTGCATTAGCAGCGGCAGCAGGTGGTTTCACATCAGTTGTGATGATGGCAAATACCAATCCTACCATTTCTGACGTCGAGACTTTGAAAGAAGTTTTGGCAAGTGCGGCTAAGGAAAACATTCACGTTTACACTAATGCAACCGTAACGAAAAACTTTGACGGCAAGACTTTGACTGATTTTAAAGCTTTGCTTGAAAATGGTGCCCTTAGCTTTTCTGATGATGGTATTCCGCTTCAGAGCACAAAAGTGTTAAAAGAAGCCTTGGATTTGGCTAAAGCAAACAACACATTTGTGGCTGTGCACGAAGAAGACCCAGAATTAAATGGCATCCTTGGATTTAACGAAGGTATTGCACGTGATAAATTTCATTTCTGCGGGGCAACAGGTGTGGCAGAATACAGCATGATTGCGCGTGATGTCATGATTGCCTATGACCGCGGAGCTCATTTGCATATCCAACACTTGTCAAAAGCTGAATCAGTGAAAGTGGTTGAATTTGCTCAACAATTGGGTGCAAACGTCACTGCAGAAGCAGCACCACAACATTTCTCAAAAACAGAGGATTTGCTGTTAATCAAAGGCTCTGCAGCTAAGATGAATCCACCTCTTCGTACTGAAAAAGACCGCTTAGCTGTTATCGAAGGCTTGAAATCCGGTGTCATTTCTGTGATTGCGACTGACCACGCGCCACACCATGCCGACGAAAAGAATGTCGAAGACATCACAAAAGCCCCATCAGGCATGACAGGACTTGAAACGTCACTATCACTTGGTTTGACAAACTTGGTAGCGACAGGCGACTTGACGCTTTCAGAATTGCTTGCTAAGATGACCATCAATCCATCATCTATGTATGATTTCGATGCGGGTTATTTGGCTGAAAATGGCCCAGCTGACATCGTGATTTTCGCTGACAAAGAAGAACGTGTTGTCTCAGACCATTTTGCTTCTAAAGCTTCAAATTCACCATTTATCGGTGAAAAACTGCAAGGTGTTGTCAAATACACTATCTGCGATGGTAACATTGTATATAAAGCATAAAAAAGAAATTAGCATTTTGCTAATTTCTTTTTTGTTCTTGATGACTTAAATTCATTCCCCAAGGAACGAGGTTTTCTTGGTGATTTTTAATACGAGTAATGTTGTCTTTGTGTCGTACAATGATGATGCCTGCAATAATGATAATGAGTAATGTAAAGAGCAAATCATAGTGAGTAAGCAAGAAGCCAAATGCTGGAAAGACAAGAACGCTCACCACAGCTGCGCTTGCAGCAACAACACTAGACAATGAAATCATGCTATAAAGGTAAAGGGTGATGACAAAGATAACGGCAAGAAAGAGAAGAAATAGCGGTGCATATCCAAGAAGAACACCAGCACTTGTCGCAACTGCCTTTCCACCTTTAAACTGTGCAAATAGTGGGAAGGTATGACCAATAATGGCAAACAAACCAATAAGAACAGGTGACACACCACTAACACCAAAGATAAGTGGAAGGAGTGCTGCCAGAGTTCCTTTTAGCATGTCAATCACAAATGTGACAATTCCTGCTTTGACACCTAAAACTCGAAAAGTATTGGTTGTCCCAGTATTACCACTACCATGTTCTCTGAGGTTGACATGATAGAAGAATTTTCCAATCCATAGACCAGTTGGGATTGACCCCAACAAGTATGCAATCACAATCATAACTAAAATTTTCATGTTTTCATTATAACATAATCAGTTCTTATGAAAAGGTGAAATTTGAAAAATAAATAACTTGAAGAATCAAGTTAAATTTGTGATAACGCTTTAAATTTGTTATACTATTTCATGAAAAAATTAGTGATTTTCCTTGTAAAATCCTTATTCAATTTGATTTTTTTTTGCAAAAATCTGAAAAAACTTGTAAGATAAAAAAGATGAATTATTTGGAGGTCGCTTTTGGCTAAAAAAGAAATTAATGTAAATAATTATAATGACGATGCCATTCAAGTGTTAGAGGGGCTAGATGCCGTACGTAAACGCCCCGGAATGTACATCGGTTCAACAGATGCGACAGGACTACATCATTTAGTTTGGGAGATTGTTGACAATGCCGTCGATGAAGCTCTTTCTGGCTTTGGTACTCAGATTGATGTTATTCTTAATCAAGATGGTAGTGTGACAGTAAAAGACCAAGGACGTGGGATGCCAACTGGTAAGCACGCTATGGGGATTCCAACTGTAGAAGTTATCTTCACTGTACTTCACGCAGGTGGTAAATTCGGTCAAGGTGGTTATAAAACATCTGGTGGGCTTCACGGTGTGGGGTCTTCAGTTGTTAATGCCCTCTCAAGATGGCTTGAAGTCGAAATTACTCGTGATGGTGCGGTTTACAAACAACGTTTTGAAAATGGTGGTAAACCAGTTACAACCCTTAAAAAGATTGGAACAGCACCAAAATCTAAGTCAGGTACTATGGTTACTTTTATGCCTGATGACACGATTTTCTCAACGACAGACTTTAAATTTAACACCATTGCTGAGCGCTTAAAAGAATCTGCCTTTTTGCTTAAGAATGTTACATTGACGTTGACGGATAATCGTCCAGAAGAAGCAGAACATCTAGAATTCCATTATGAAAATGGGGTGCAAGACTTTGTTGAATACCTTAACGAAGACAAAGAAACATTAACACCTGTCATTTGGGTGACTGGTGAAGACCAAGGTTTCCAAGTCGAAGTTGCACTTCAATACAATGACGGATTCTCAGATAACATCCTTTCGTTTGTTAACAATGTTCGTACTAAGGACGGTGGAACACACGAGACAGGATTGAAATCTGCTATTACCAAGGCGATGAATGACTATGCTCGCAAGTCAGGTCTTTTGAAAGAAAAAGATAAGAATCTTGAAGGGTCAGATTACCGTGAAGGGCTATCTGCAGTGCTTTCAATCTTGGTTCCAGAAGAACACTTGCAATTTGAAGGGCAAACCAAAGATAAACTCGGTAGTCCTCTAGCGCGTCCGATTGTAGACAGTATTGTCTCTGAAAAACTCACCTTCTTCCTTTTAGAAAATGGTGAAGTAGCGTCTAACCTTGTTCGTAAGGCGATTAAAGCGCGTGATGCCAGAGAAGCAGCTCGTAAAGCGCGTGATGAATCTCGTAATGGTAAGAAGAACAAGAAAGACAAAGGACTCCTTTCTGGTAAATTGACACCAGCACAGTCTAAGAACCCTAAGAAAAATGAATTATATCTAGTCGAAGGGGATTCTGCCGGCGGTTCAGCTAAGCAAGGGCGTGACCGCAAGTTCCAAGCTATTTTGCCACTTCGTGGTAAAGTCTTGAACACAGCAAAAGCAAAAATGTCTGACATCGTGAAAAACGAAGAAATCAATACCATGATTTATACCATTGGTGCAGGTGTAGGGGCAGAATTTAACGTTGAAAATTCAAACTACGATAAAATCATTATCATGACCGATGCCGATACCGACGGTGCTCACATTCAGACATTGTTACTAACTTTCTTTTATCGTTACATGCGTCCACTTGTAGAAACAGGGCATGTCTACATCGCTTTACCACCTTTGTATAAAATGTCTAAAGGTAAAGGCAAAAAAGAGCAAGTTGAGTATGCTTGGACTGATGGTGAGTTAGAAGAACTACGTCAAAAATTTGGTAAAGGAGCTCAACTCCAACGTTACAAAGGGCTTGGTGAAATGAATGCTGACCAATTGTGGGAAACAACCATGAACCCTGAAACACGTACGCTTATTCGTGTGACTATTGATGATTTGGCGCGTGCCGAACGCCGTGTCAGTGTCCTTATGGGTGACAAAGTTGAACCACGCCGCAAATGGATTGAAGACAATGTTAAATTCACCTTGGAAGAAAATACAGTGTTTTAATCGCTATTTACAAAGTTGATTTTTAATGAGTGATATTATAGTCAATTAATATCTTTAGAGGACAAGCTAATGCTTTTAGATATCTGGACTGAAAAATATAGTATTCAATGGGCTGGAGTTTATCATTTGGTTTTATCAGAGTATCCTTTGATACAAGATTGGGAATTGGAAAAAATTTCTGCTTTTATAGCATACGAGAAATTAAATGCTCGAACTACCCAAATTATTTGCGAGAATAAAGTACTTCGTGACAAGATAAAAGATATTGAGAGAAGGCCGTGTAAGGAATTCCCATATACTCCAAGTTCTAAAATAGTTGCTTCAACTTATGACGAAAAAGGTAAATATGTATATTCAGATTTTTTAAGCCATACCTGTACCGTTCAAGTAGCGAAAGAAATATTTAGAGAAAACAAGATTCTATCAGCGGTTAAGGCATTTAGATTGTCACCTGAGAAATTAGTTCAGAGTTCTCGTAATGCTGCGGGAGATCCAGCTGACTATTTTCAATATGTGATGCTTGGCTGGTCAAATACAACGTCTGGTTATCGTCTTGCTATGGAAAGGCTTTTGGAACGAGAACCTACAAAAGATGAATTAGGTCCGCTTTTTGTTCCGGGGGTAAGTTTCCATTTCAAATATGATGATATTATTGAAAGTGATGGTTATGTATTTGATGGCTATCACGCTGCGAAGGTTAAAGATGAAATTTCTTTGAACAAGCTTTATCTTTGCATTATTCCTGAGGATAAACGAGAGGTTATTGAGCCTTTGGTTCCAAGTTGTTTAGTCCCTAAAGTATTTTATTTGAAGTACGATGGTGATGGTCTTTCTGCCTGGTCAGAAAAAGTTTTTAATGTTGTAAAAAACTTTGTTAGTTAGTATAGAAAAAGTTAATTTTTTGACGTGAAAAGTAAAGGATAATAATTATGTCAAATGTACAAAATATGTCTCTTGAAGACATTATGGGGGATCGTTTTGGACGATACTCCAAATATATTATTCAAGAGCGGGCTTTGCCAGATATTCGTGATGGTTTGAAGCCTGTTCAACGTCGTATCCTTTATTCAATGAATAAGGACGGCAATACTTTTGATAAAGGTTTCCGTAAATCGGCTAAATCAGTCGGTAACGTCATGGGTAATTTTCACCCACACGGTGACTCATCAATTTATGACGCCATGGTGCGTATGAGTCAGGACTGGAAAAACCGTGAAACCTTGATTGAAATGCATGGTAACAACGGTTCTATGGACGGTGATCCACCGGCTGCCATGCGTTACACCGAAGCACGCTTGTCAGAAATTGCAGGCTATTTGCTTCGTGATATTGATAAAGATACTGTTCCATTTGCTTGGAACTTTGATGATACCGAAAAAGAACCAACTGTTTTACCAGCTGCCTTTCCTAACCTTTTGGTGAATGGTGCAACAGGTATCTCAGCTGGTTATGCAACAGATATTCCACCACACAACTTGGCAGAAGTGATTGATGCGGTGGTTTACCTTATTGACCATCCAAATGCTAAATTAGACAAATTAATGGAATTCTTGCCTGGACCTGATTTCCCAACAGGAGCAATTATCCAAGGGAAAGACGGTATTCGTAAGGCTTATGAGACTGGTAAAGGTCGTGTTGTGGTTCGTTCACGCACGGACATTGAAAGTCTTCGTGGCGGTAAAAAACAAATCGTCGTCACTGAAATTCCTTATGAAGTCAATAAAGCCGTACTTGTTAAGAAAATCGATGATGTTCGTGTTAACAATAAAGTCCCTGGTATTGCGGAAGTTCGTGATGAATCAGACCGTGATGGCCTTCGTATTGCTATCGAGCTTAAAAAAGATGCAGATGAGCAAACGATTCTCAACTATTTGTTGAAATACACTGACTTGCAAGTTAACTATAACTTCAACATGGTTGCTATTGATAACTATACACCACGCCAAGTGGGTATCATTCCGATGTTGACAAGTTACATTGCTCACCGTAAGGAAATCATCGTTGCCCGTTCAAAATTTGACAAGGAAAAAGCTGAAAAACGTCTTCACATCGTGGAAGGCTTGATTCGTGTCATTTCAATTCTGGATGAGGTTATTGCGCTTATTCGTGCGTCTGAAAATAAAGCTGATGCCAAAGAAAACCTCAAAGTCAGCTATGAATTTTCAGAAGAACAAGCTGAAGCTATTGTGACTTTGCAATTGTACCGTTTGACAAATACCGATATTGTGACGCTTGAAAATGAAGAAGCAGAGCTTCGTGAACGCATCACTATGCTTAAAGCAATTATCGGTGACGAACGTACTATGTATAATGTCATGAAACGTGAATTGCGCGAAGTTAAGAAGAAATTTGCTAACCCACGTTTAACAGAATTGCAAGCTGAAGCACAAACAATTGAAATCGACGTGGCAAGCTTGATTGTCGAAGAAGATACTTATGTCAGTGTGACAAAAGGTGGCTACATCAAACGTACAAGTCCGCGTTCTTACAACGCTTCTACGGTTGAAGAAATCGGTAAACGTGACGATGACGAACTGGTCTTTGTCTCACAAGCTAAGACAACTCAACATTTGTTGATTTTTACAAATCTTGGCAATGTCATCTATCGTCCAGTCCATGAATTGACAGATATTCGCTGGAAAGATATTGGGGAACATTTATCACAAACCATCACTAATTTTGCGACAGACGAGTATGTCTTGTATGCTGAAATTGTCGATGAATTTGGTCCGCAAACTTATTTTGCAGCCACAAAATATGGTCAAATCAAACGCTTTGAACGCAAAGAATTCACGCCATGGCGCACTTACAAATCAAAAGCTGTTAAGTACGCTAAGTTGAAAAAAGACGATGATATGGTCGTGACTATTGCGCCAATTGCACTTGATGATGTCATGGTTATTACGCATAATGGCTATGCTTTGCATTTCAATATTGACGAAGTACCAGTAGTCGGTGCCAAAGCGGCTGGGGTTAAATCAATTAACCTTAAGGATGATGATTTTGTCGTGTCAGCCTTTATCGCTAATACAGAAAGCTTCTTTATCTTAACGCAACGTGGTAGCCTTAAACGTATGGCGACTGAGCTAATTCCAGCAACAAGTCGTGCTAATCGAGGCTTGCAAGTCCTTCGTGAACTCAAATCAAAACCACATCGCGTCTTTATGGCAGGACCAGTCCATGCCTCAAATGATGTGCAAAATATTGATTTATTCACTATTGAGCCATTAGATTCAGATAAAATCGAAACCTTAGAAGTTTATTCAAATAAAGGCAATCATTATCAAGCTATTCTTGAAGATTTGACCTTGTCAGAACGCACAAGTAACGGTTCCTTTATCTCAGATAAAATTTCAGATGAAGGTGTCTTTAGCGCAAGAATTAAATAGCGATAATAAGTCGGAGATTTTCTCCGATTTATTTTTTGAACAAATTTTCAGAATTTTATGAAAAAGTACTTGAAAAAAGATTTAAAAAGCGTACAATAGGATAAAAACAAAGAAAGAGGAATAGTTATGACAGTAGATTTAGACTGGGAAAATCTAGGCTTTGCCTATCGTAAATTACCATTTCGTTACATCTCTTACTACAAAGATGGTAAATGGGATGAAGGAAAATTAACAGAAGATTCAATGCTTCACATTTCTGAAGCATCACCAGCTTTGCACTATGGTCAACAAGCCTTTGAAGGGTTGAAAGCCTATCGTACAAAAGATGGTTCAGTACAATTGTTCCGCCCAAATATGAACGCTGAACGTTTGCAACGCACTGCAGATCGTCTTCTTATGCCACAAGTGCCTACAGAAAAATTCATTGATGCTGCAAAACAAGTCGTTCGTGCTAACGAAGAATTTGTACCACCATACGGCACTGGTGCAACACTTTATCTACGTCCTCTTTTGATTGGTGTCGGTGACATTATCGGTGTTCACCCTGCAGATGAATACATTTTTACTATTTTCGCAATGCCAGTTGGTAACTACTTCAAAGGTGGTTTGGTACCAACTAATTTCTTGATTCAAGACGAATATGACCGTGCGGCTCCGCATGGTACAGGGGCTGCAAAAGTAGGTGGTAACTACGCTTCAAGTCTTCTTCCAGGTAAAATGGCTCATGACCGTAAGTTCTCTGATGTTATTTACCTAGATCCAGCGACACACACTAAGATTGAAGAAGTCGGCTCTGCTAACTTCTTTGGTATTACAGCTGATAATGAATTCATTACACCACTTAGCCCATCAATCTTGCCATCTATTACAAAATACTCACTTCTTTATTTGGCAGAACACCGTTTTGGCATGAAAGCTATCCAAGGAGATGTTAAACTTGATGAATTGGATAAATTTGTTGAAGCAGGTGCCTGTGGTACAGCAGCCGTTATTTCACCAATCGGTGGTGTTCAACACGGTGATGACTTCCATGTCTTCTACAGTGAAACAGAAGTAGGTCCTGTTACTCGTAAATTGTATGACGAACTTGTCGGCATTCAATTCGGTGATATTGAAGCTCCAGAAGGCTGGATTTACAAAGTTGACTAATAAATTAAAGCTTGCTCTTGCAAGCTTTTTTGTTTTTCGGTAAAATGAATAGCGTGAGGTGGAAAAATGAGCAAAAAAGATAAAAAAATCGAAATTCAACTTGCTGACGCCAAAGTTGCCATCAACAATGCTAATGTCGATGGTTACAATTTGACTGCTGGAAAAAAAGTTATCGGTGAAATTGCTGAGCTTGATAACAAATTTGCTGTTGTCAAAAACGGAGAAGTGGAAGCACTTTTCAAAACTTTAGAGCAAGCAATTGAAAGTATTATTGAAAATTACAACTTAAATCGCTAAAAAATAGCGAAAAGTACTTGTCAGAGAACAAAAACTATGCTAGAATAGTTTTTGTCGTAACGGAAGGGTAGCGAAGAGGCTAAACGCGGCGGACTGTAAATCCGCTCCTTCGGGTTCGGGGGTTCGAATCCCTCCCCTTCCATTTCTAAGAATTTATCTTAGAATTAATTGAACCTTGTTTTTGGGGTATAGCCAAGCGGTAAGGCAAGGGACTTTGACTCCCTCATGCGTTGGTTCGAATCCAGCTACCCCAGTCAAAGGTATCGAGTTTCGGCTTGACACCGTCAAAGATAAAAGTTGTTGTCGTTGCGGGTTACCTTGAGAAATATTATTGTTGTCAAAAGCTAGCTTAAGCTAGCTTTTGTTGGAGGATTTTTTAGAATGAATGAATTTGAAGATTTGCTAAACAGTGTTAGCGAAGTAAACCCTGGTGATGTTGTCACTGCGGAAGTTTTAACTGTTGATAATGATCAAGCAAACGTTGTTATCGAAGGAACAGGTGTTGAAGGTGTTCTTACACTTCGTGAATTGACTAACGATCGCGATGCTGATATTAACGATTTCGTTAAAACTGGCGACACAGTTGAAGTACTTGTTCTTCGTCAAGTAGTAGGTAAAGATACTGATACAGTTACTTTCCTTGTCTCTAAAAAACGCTTGGAAGCTCGCAAAGCTTGGGATAAACTTGTTGGTCGCGAAGGCGAAGTTGTTACTGTTAAAGGTACACGCGCTGTTAAAGGTGGTCTTTCAGTTGAATTTGAAGGACTTCGCGGATTCATCCCTGCTTCAATGATTGATACACGTTTCGTACGTAACACTGAAAAATTCGTTGGTCAAGAATTTGAAGCTAAAATCAAAGAAGTTGTTCCAGCTGAAAACCGCTTCATCCTTTCACGTCGTGAAGTTGTTGAAGAAAAAGCTGCTGCAGCTCGTAAAGAAGTCTTCTCTAAACTTGAAGAAGGCGCAATCGTTAAAGGTAAAGTTGCTCGCTTGACAAGCTTCGGTGCTTTCATCGACCTTGGTGGTGTTGATGGACTTGTTCATGTGACTGAATTGTCACACGAACGCAACGTTTCACCTAAATCAGTTGTTTCTGTTGGTGAAGAAGTTGAAGTTAAAGTTCTTTCAATCGACGAAGAAGCAGGTCGTGTATCACTTTCACTTAAAGCTACAACACCTGGACCATGGGATGGCGTAGAACAAAAACTTGCTGCTGGCGATGTTGTTGAGGGTAAAGTTAAACGTTTGACTGACTTCGGTGCTTTCGTTGAAGTATTGCCTGGTATCGATGGACTTGTTCACATCTCACAAATCTCACACAAACGTGTTGAAAATCCAAAAGATGTTCTTTCAGTAGGTCAAGAAGTTAATGTTAAAGTTCTTGATGTTAACGCTGCTGCAGAACGTGTATCACTTTCAATCAAAGCTCTTGAAGAACGTCCAGCACAAGCTGAAAACGAAGAAAAACGTCAATCACGTCCACGTCGTCCAAAACGTGAAGCTAAACGTGATTACGAACTTCCAGAAACTCAAACTGGATTCTCAATGGCTGACTTGTTTGGCGATATTGAATTGTAATTATAAATGAGAAGAGACTTGATTTTCAAGTCTTTTCTTTTTGTTTCGATGTGGTATAATATAGTAGTTGCCACTCTTAGTGTAATGGATATCACGCAAGATTCCGGTTCTTGAAATAGGGGTTCGATTCCCTTAGAGTGGAGTATTATACCGATTAGAAAAAGCCAGTAACTGGCTTTTTCTTTTTATATATGCCCATAAAAGCCTTGTTGTGAAGCTTGTTGAAGAATCTAAGGAAAAGTTGTCGCAAGTTAATCTTGGATAGCATTACGAGCAATTTAAGGGCGAATAAAAGGCCTGTGATTTTTACCACAGGCACTTATAAAAAGTTATTTTAAAATGATTTGAGCTACGATTGGGCTGATAATAACGTAAACAATTCCGGTAACTCCGATAGCAAGTCCTCCCATCGCACCTTCAACGAGACCGTATTTTAGAGCTGTACCAGTACCGATTGCGTGCCCTGTTCCTCCAAGGCTAAGCCCGATAGCAACGGGATCTTCGATTCGTAAGAGTTTTAAAAAAACTGGTCCAAGAACACTTGTTAAAATTCCTGTAATGACGACGACAACAAGTGTTACAGTTGTAATTCCTCCCATTTTTTCAGTGATACCAACAGCCATTGCAGTTGTTACTGATTTAGGGAATAATGAAATAGCTAGCAAATATTTAATACCAAATGTTTTCGCAACAAGAGCGGTAAAAGTTGTGTTAACGATACAAGCAGCAAGAATACCAGTAAGGATACTTCTGATGTGATGCTTCATCAAGTGGAATGAGCGGTAGAGCGGAATGCCAAGTGCTACTGTTGATGGAATAATCAATGTGTTAAGATAACTTCCGCCGATGTAATAATCATGGTAGGAAATCTTAGTGATCTTTAAAAAGGCAATAATAAAAAAAGTTGCCAATAGTAAAGGGGTAGTAATTGGGTGTGGAAAACGCCTAAAAATAAGCATGCCCATAAGGTATGCTAGGATTGATAGCATGATACCAAAGATTGGGTTTGTAAGAATATCAGTCATGGTGACCTCCTTTATCAACATAGTCTCCTTCAAAACGTGTTTTGATGAATTGAACAACAAAACCAATAGTAGCAACATTCAAAAAGATAGCTACAAGAATGATAATGGTGATAGGGAGCAAATAATCCTTGATGTCGTTGAATCGATCCATGATTCCGACAGCTGCAGGCAAGAACAAAATGGTCATATTATTGAGCAAGAAATTTCCCACAACATCTATGTGTCTTAAACGAATTACCTTGAATTCCAGGGCAAGAAAAAGTAGCACTAACCCAATAATGCTACCAGGAACAGGTAAATTGAGTAAATTAGAAATCGCCTCCCCAATAAATGAAAAGATGAGAATTATCATAAATTGAACGTATAACTTCATTAGTAAACTCCTTCGTTATAAGTCTACTACTATGTAAGAATTTTTCAATACTGTGAAAATGTTTACATGAAATTTTTTTGAAAAATTACAGTTGTAATGAAAAAAAGAAAAAGCCGAGCAAAGCTCAGGCTTTAGTGATCTAATAGTAATTTTAAGATATTTCCTCCAAAAATCCAGATATAACTATAAGAAATAATTGAAATTGGCTTGGTTAGTAGGATAATGAAGATGAAACGTTTTAATGAAATGCGAGATAATCCAGTTATCATCACCACGATATCAGCTGGTGAAATGGGTGATAACATGCAAATGATGAAGAAGTTTTCGTAATTCTGAGTGTTAAGCTTCGCTTCGTATTTGTAAAAAGTCTTCTCATCGACAAAAAGTAGAATAAACTTGCGGCCATATAGTCTAACAAGAATAAATAGTATGATACTACCAATCACAATGCCAATGTAATTGTAAAAGAAGGCAAGGATTGGATCAAAAATTAAAAAGCCAGCAACTGTTGTGACACCACCTGGAATAACTGGGAAGACGACTTGAAAGATTTGCACTAAGATAAAAACTAAAGGCCCGCAGACACTGTGCTGATTAACAAAATCTTTGAGTGCATTACTATCGTTTAGAATCCCTAAATGGTAGAACCAGATGACTAAAACAAACGTTCCCAGCAAGGCTAATACTCCCAGAAACTTGATCAGTCGCTGCCAAAAGGCATAATGGTCAAACATCTTCATTTTCATAATTCTTATCATATCATAAGAATTATTTTTTTGCTATTTTAAACATTATTTGCTATAATAACAAACGTAGCTTTTGACTACTTTATAATATCCTGGGGTCGTTACGGATTCGACAGGCATTATGAGGTACATTCTGCGACTCATCGGCAGATGTAAAAATGCCAGTTAAATATAACTGCAAAAAATACAAATTCTTACGCTGTAGCTGCCTAAAAACCAGCTCGCGTGATCTCTACAGGATTGCTTGTGTTTTGCTAGAGGTTTCATTGATTAGCAAGCTACGTTTGACTATTGCCTAGCTAGTTAAAAAGAGATTTATAGGCTCGCTTAATCTAGGTTTGAGTTATGTATCGAGCTTAAGTTAAATCAAAGACATAACCTATGGTTGTAGACGAATGTATTGGCAGGTGTTTGGACGTGGGTTCGACTCCCACCGGCTCCATAAAAACTTTTCATAGTTTAGCAAAGTTACGCAAAACGTTGATATATCAACGTTTTTTGTTTTTGCGTTTTGCCTAGTTTTGCCTAGTTTTGCCTTTTGGAGAGACCCAAAAAGAGACCCAAAAACGGGTCTCTTTTCAAAAATCAATATAATCGGAAAATTGTTTTCCAATATCATCGATAGCTTTTTGGGTAATGTGAGTGTAGACATTCATTGTTGTTTTTAAATCTGAATGTCCAAGACGGTATTGGACTTGTTTTAAACTCAATCCTGCATCAAATAATAAACTTGCGTGTGTGTGACGAAAACCATGAATTTTAATTGGTTGTAAATCACTATCTGAAATAATTTGGAGGAACCATTTTCTAGGAAGACTCGGGGTCATAATTCCACCATTTTCAGATTCAAACATCAATTTGCTGTTTGGATAGGCTTGGTGAAGTTCTTCAAGAATATCACAGGTTGTTTTATCCAAACTAATCAGGCGTTCGCTGGATTTGTTCTTAGTGACAGATATTTCTAAACCAGCGGGAGTTCGGGTGACTGCTTTAGAAACACTCAGAGTCTCGTCTTTGAAGTCTGTCCAATTTAGTGCAAGTAGTTCCCCTTTACGAACACCAGTAAAAGCAAATAATCTAAAGATAGCAATCTTTTTGATATCTTTTGTAGCCTCGACAAGTTCCATAAATTTTTTTAGTTCTTCTTTATCGTAGAAGTCTTTTTGATTAGACACCTCTCTTTTGATTTTAGGAGCTGTTACAGAGGTAGCAGGGTTATTTTCCAAGTAACCGTACTTTATAGCTAAATTAAGCGTATTACGGACCAATCCAAGCAACTTACGTCCATACTTTAGCTTAGCTGACCATTCATTCTGATATTGCTGAATAATCAGTGGAGTAAGCTCGCTGATTTTAAAATGTCCAATAGATGGTAAAATATGATTCTTGAAGTTACGTTCAGTCTTGAGGTAGGTGCTTTCAGCTACATCTTTTTCATATTCTTTCAGCCATTGCTTAGATAGTTCTTCAAAGGTTATATCAGATTTTAAATCTTGTTTATCTAATTCTTCCTGAATTTTTAATATTGCTGCTCGGGCTTCACCTTTAGTTTTAAAACCTCTGCGTTTAATATATTTCCCGCGTCCGCCTTCTTTTCCTACATAAAACCTGAACCTATAGTAAGTTTTTCCATCTTTTTTCTTGTATGATACTATCTCCATGTTAAAATCACCTTTTTGCGTTAAAATTAACCTCACACAAATGTGTGAGGATTTTTTTATTTCCACAATTTATTTCCAAATGTTACAAAAACTGGGTCAAAACTATTAGCTACGTAAACATCAACTGTTTTCGCCTCTTCACCAGCTTCAAGCCCATCTATTTCTTTAGAAATCCCATCTATATAAGAATATTCTAAAGGTGAGTTGTTATCATCAACAACGATACATCGTGGTGTATCGATATAGTGTGCGGTAGTGTTTTTCAACTTGATTGGAACTAGAAGGACTTTTTTTCCTTTAAATTCAGGGTAGTAATCGATAAATTCATCATAGCTATCATATCCAGCATCTGAATATGCTGCAAGACTAATATAGGGTTGTTTTACTGTTACCTTCAATCCAGCTAAATCAAGTTCAGTTTTTTTATCATCAGCTTTTGTAAAAATATAACTATCATCAAATGAAAGTTTATTGCTTTTTTGGAGGACCTGAGTAACGCTATCATCATTTTTCTTTGTTGTTTTCTCTTTTTTACTAGACCCAGATGTGGCAATGCTAGTTATAATAAGAAGCGCTAGTAAGCAGATACCGACAATAACAGCAATCACTTTATCATTTTTCTTTTCCAATTTAAAACTCCATCAGCTTTTAACGTGGTTCAGTTTTGCACGTAGTGTTTAATCAATCAGGTTAAAAAATTCTTCTTTAACCATGGATTCGTTAATAGTGGTTTTTAAGTCATATTTTTGTAGGAAGTTGATGTAATTAAAATTCTCTAATTCATCTTTATCCCAATACGATAGTTCTTCTTTTAGAAGATGGTATATCATATTTCTGTCAGCTTGAGCTTCATATTGTTCACGGCAACGGTCGTAGTTAGCGGGGTTATGGTCCTTATGACCTAATTCATGATATATCACTTTTTTCTTTTCAATATCATCCAGGTAGCTATCTACAATAATGAGGTTGCTGGGTTTGTTGTAAGTCCCTTTGAGAGTAGAACCTCTACCATCAAAATAATATAATTCAACACCTTGTTGAGTACATGTTGACTCAGCAGACATCATAAAATCATCCTATCTTTTCTTATTTTCTATTTTTCATTCTTGTTTCAAGAATTGAACTGATTAGTTCAATATCTTCATCATTGAGTTCATGCCCATCATAAAAGAAGCTTTCTTTAGCAGCCTCTTTCAAGTCAATCTCATTGATGTCATCGTCAGAAGCGATTTTAGGGTTATTTGTACGTCCTAGAAGGTAATCAGTAGAGACGTTGAAATAATCAGCAATTTCTTGTAAACGGTCTGATTTAGGTGTTTTTTCCTTTAACGTATAAAGATAATTTACACTAAAGTCTAAATCCTCCGCTACTTTTTGCAGACTATTTCCTTGTTTTTTGGATAACTCTTTTATTCTTTCGAACGTTGAAAACATTGTAAAATCAACCTTTCTAGCCGATACGAAAAAACATTTTATAAAAAAGTGTAATTTTTCATTGACATATTTAACACTCTAGTATAAAATATAATTTGTAAAGCGAATGAATAACAAAAGCAATAAACGAAGATATAACTAAAAAATAAGTTTGGCGACTTTGATTTTTTCGAGTGATATCAAGTTGTTTGTTAGTGCTTTTCTTATGCATTGATTTTATACCAAAGTATAAAACGTGTCAATGGTTTTTATAAAAAAATTCATAAATTTTTTCGTTTTAACATTCAGAAAGGAGAAAAAATGACTCAACTTGAATATTGGATTTCATTAGTTGAACAGCGTTTAAAAGAAAAAAATTGGTCAAAAGCTGATTTGACACAAGCTGTTGGTTTAAGAAGTCCAGCTACAATTACAGAATTGCTCAAAACTGGTAAAGGAAGTGTTGATTTAAAACTACGTGTTTCTAATCTTTTGAGCATTCGTGAACCGTGGGAAGAGTTTAAAGAATCAGATGAAAAATAAACTCATCCTAAACTGGCAAAAGAAAAATCACCAACTAAATCAAGTGGTGATAGATAGTCTTGAGGGATTAGATGTTTGGGAAACGATTTTAGCCCTCGGGATGATTAGAAAGGTAATTTTATGAACGATATTTTTGAATTTCACGGATATGAGGTCCGTACAATGACAATTAATGGTGAGCCTTACTTTGTTGGCAAGGATGTGGCAGAGGTTTTAGGTTATGCAAAAGCTCGAAACGCAATCGCTAATCATGTTGATGATGAAGATAAAAAGGACGCCCCAATTCAGGGCGACCTTGGTGGAACTCAAATGATGACAATTATCAATGAATCAGGTCTTTACTCACTTATCTTGTCTAGTAAACTTCCACAGGCGAAAGAATTTAAACGTTGGGTAACAAGTGAAGTTCTTCCAGCTATTCGCCGTCAAGGGGCTTATATCAACAAAAATCTCAGTGAGGATGCTTTTATCAATCTCTTTCAAAATCAGAAAGCGATTAAGTTAGAACAGGCTAGTATGAAGCGTGATATTGACTACTTAAAAGAAGAACAACCTATCCACCCAAGTCATTTGGCGAATCTTGAGAAGAAGCGTAAAAAACGTGTTGTCGCCTTGCTAGGTGGTATAACTGCTGGTGCATATTTAGATAAGGATTTTTCTCGTAAGGTTTTCTGGGAAGCTGGGAAAGATTTTAAAGAGCATTTTAAAATCGGTCGTTACGATATGTTACCTAGAAAAGACGAGGAAGAAGCTTTTGCGTATTGGTCAACTTGGGAACCAAGCACCAATACAAAAATGAAAATTCGTCAATTAAATTCACAACTCTTTTAATGTATAGAGTAGGCAGGCTAGTAGTTAAAACGCTAATAGGGCAACAATACCAATTTTAGAAATACGCACGATGAACTCCTATTTTAGTTTTTAATATACAAAGTCCTTATTAGCGTTCTATCTGCTAGTCTGCTTTAAAAATACCCTAGGCTAGTAGCTATGGCTGTAGCAAGTAAAATTTTTTCATTTTTCCTCTAAGAATCTGTTTGACTTTTTACCTTGTTGCAAATCTTGCTACAGCTTTACCTGCTAGTCTAGGAAAACAAAAAAGCCACTGAAAAATCAGTGACATACAAAAATAACTTAACTTAATTATAGCACGAAAGGGATTAAAATGCTATGGCAATTGAAGTCTTAAATGAATTTGATAAAGCTTTTAGGGATGAATTGTTGGCAGAACTGGTAGAACTTAATCGTGAGGCGTTTGCTATCGTCAAAGAAGAGTTGAAAAATGACAGCAAATGGGTTGGGATTAAAGTTTTAGTTGAAAAAACGGGTCGTAGTCGCAAGGAACTTGAGCGCTTGCGTGACCAGGGAGTGTTCAGATGTCATCGAACAGGAAAAAGTATCAATAGTAAATATCTTTATGATTTGGCAGATGTCCAAAGAGTTTTAAGAAAGGGAGTATAACATGACATATCTTATTATTGGCTTCAGTTTTTTGGTTCTTTCAGAGGTATTCACTTTAACTTTACTTAGACGTAGAGAAGAAACCATTGAGTACTATCGTAGTAAAGATTATGAGGACTTAGTGTTTATGAAACGTGTAAAGAAGAATAGTGAGATGTGGGCACAAGCTCAGGCTATTAGTAACCGTTTTGAGGAAGAATAGGAGGGCTTTAGTGGCAGATAATAAGAAATACTACTATTTAAAGCTAAAAGAGAACTTTTATGACCGTGATGAAATTGTAGTTCTTGAAAGCCTACCTGATGGTTACCTTTACAGTAATATTCTTTTAAAACTCTATCTTAGAAGTCTAAAGAATGATGGTCGTTTAATGTTTAACGACAGGATACCATTCAATTCTGAAATGTTAGCTACCATCACTAGACATCCTGTAGCAGTAGTTGAAAAAGCAATCTCAATTTTTCAACAAATGGATTTAATCGAGATTTTGGATAATGGTGCTATTTATATGCTAGATATCCAGAATTTCATTGGTCAAAGTAGTTCAGAAGCTGACCGTATTAGGAAATATCGACAAAAGATAGAATCTGAAAAGCTGTTGATACACAATGAAAACGCTGGTGTACAAATGTACAACAAATGTACACCAGAGATAGAGTTAGAGAGAGAACAAGAAAGAGAGAGAGAACAAGAGAGATATTGCGAAGAATCGCAAATGTACATCTTTCCTTCTTGGCTAAATGAAAAGTCAATTGAACTTATAAAAAAAGGGAATCCTGACAATTACGAAAAGAGAATCCCGATTGCATACTTGAACCAAGTAACTAATAGGAATTTTAAGTATGTAGATAAAAATATGAGTTCTGTAAACGCAAGGTTTAAAGAAGGATATACACTTGAGGATTTTAAAAAGGTGATTGATATCAAATCAGCTGAGTGGTTAAACGATGAAAGCATGTCAAAATACTTAAGACCTGAGACGTTGTTTGGGACAAAATTTGATAGCTATTTAAATACCCCAACTCCAATAGCAAAAGATAAGTTTGCTTTTTCTGACCCGAATGCTGATAAGTTTGCTGGTATGGAGGATTGGAATTGATGCAAAAGGTTGATGATATGGCTAGGAAGTATGTTGAATTTTTGACCAAACAAGAAGTAGAAGAGCTTTGTGATTTACACGGTGTTAAGCTTTGGCGTATTGCAAGACCTTCTCTTGATGGTATGGTTACTCAGGAATTTTGTCCAGAGTGTCAAAAGCTAGCTATTAAGAAGAAGGAAGAAGAAGGTATACAACGTGGGCTTATTAATTCTGATATTGCAAGAGGCTATCAAGTTTTCCAAAAAGACAGCATTATTTCTGATGATTTAAGAGGGGCTAGTTTTAAAACATTCAAAGCTGAAACCGACTTTGACACGAGGGCTTTAAATTTTGCTAGAAGAATGTGCAGAGATTACTATCAAGGTGGTTCAGGCAATAGTGTGTTAATTGGTCCTCCTGGTGTAGGGAAGAGTTTCTTGACGTTGGCTATGGCTGATGGGCTTAATGAAGTCTTCAAGAAAAGCAGGATTGATAACAAGCCTGTAACGGTTGTTTTTATGCCTGTTGCTCGTATGTTTTCAAAAATCAAGTCATCTTTTAATGGTGGTGGGAAGTTTACTGAAGATTATGCTATTGATTTTTTAACAAAGGTTAACTTTTTGTTTTTGGATGACCTTGGTAAAGAGAGCTCGATGGCTAACACTATCAAGCCAGCAAGTGACTGGGTGCAAAGTGTTTTGTTTAATATTTTGGATGCTCGTAAGACTACAGTTATTAACACTAATTTTAGTCGTGATGAGTTGCTGAAGATATATGATAGTGCTTTAGTTGACCGGATTTTTAAGGGTTCAACTAAGAATAAACAGGTTTTAGTTTATCCGAAAGGAAGTATCAGTAAGCGATGATTGATAAAGAATTGCAGGATAAGAAGAAGCTGATTAGTGATTTTGAAACGTGCTACTGGGAGCTTGACCCTGTAGTTAAACAACAGATGCTTCTTTTACCATTTGATAGTTTTGTTTTAAAAATTATTGAGTGGCAAAATTGGGCAGAAATTGGAGGAAGGATTGAATTTTGAGATTTAAAGTAAGAGTTGGTGAAATGGAAACGGATGAGCATTACAACTTAGGTACTGCTTTAGGAAGTGCTCTATCCTTGGTAGGTTATGGTAAGAATTTACGTTATCAGGATTATAACGAGAGTATTCTAGTTAAGTTTTTAAAAGCTCATACAGATGAAAAAATTAAAATCATTGGTGTTAAACAGTTAGATGATGATATTGAAATGTTTACAGAGATTGAGGATTGCTGATGAGCTGGCTGGTAACGATTAATATCCCACGTTGGGAGCGTAAGGAATGTAAAAATGAAATTTACGACACGAAAGCAGATGCTTTAGAACGTCAAAAGTATGTTCAGGATGTGCTTCATCTACATGCTGAGGTTATGCAATACGAGAGAGAAGGTGATTAGGTGGGAATTGTTAAGGTTTATAAGTTTTATAATTCTGAGACGGAGAAGTCATTCACTGGTTTGGTAAAGGATGCTCGGAAAGCATTTGGTCTTTCAAGACATTTCTTTGATAAGAAAGTAAGAGAAGGGGTTATTACAAGGGCGTTTCTTCGTACGGAAATTGTGAGTAACTCCCAGGAGCCTCAGTACGTGTTCTTTAATGCTGATGGTGAATGGGTATTTACAGGGAGCAAAATAGGTTGTGCTAAGGAGCTGGGGCTCGATAATATTGGTGCTTTAGCCTATCGTATCAGGAAAGGTGATTATATTGTGAAAAAATATAATCCAGATGAGATTGACCGTGCTTATCAGCTGTCAAAGACTAAAAAAGTTCAAAAAAGAGAACATTCGAATAAAGAATATTTGTTCAAAGCGATTTATCGCTGTGGTATTTAAAGGAGGAAATAATGGATACATTTTTATTAGTTGAGTATTTCTTGAATGGAGCATTGATTTTTTCGTGGTGTATTTTAGTGGTACTGAAATTTAAGGAATATTTAACAGCACGTAAGTACACAAAATTGGTTAAAAAATTTTATGAGGCTGTGAAGGAGGAAGAATAAAATGGAAGAAAATCCGCAACGTTATGTAGGTCTGTCAGGACAACAAGTTAAAGATGTGTTGGTTGATTTTGCTCCTAGTCCTGAATGGGTTAAAGGTTGCTACTGGTCTAACATTGTGAAGTATGTATTACGCTTCAAAAACAAGGGTGGAGTAGCTGACCTTAAGAAAGCAAAAGACTATTTAGAATGGCTTATTGAAGAGGAAGAGGCTGAAAATGATTAGGATTAATTATTATAGTCAAAGTGGTAGAAAGCTTGCTAGTGAGGTTCTAGATAATGGTAATCTCACAACACAATTGTTAGCACTTACATGTAAGAAATGTATTTTGCAAGGTTTCTACTTATATGTTGCACAGGACAGTTTAGGGAATCGCATTAAAGAAGTTGTTCTTGAAGATGAATTAGTTTTAGAGTAGGTTGAAGGAGGAACAAAATGGAAGCTTACAAACAACGAATGATTAATGAATACAATGAATTGAAAGAACGTCAAATGAAGTTAGGTGACATGTTACTTGCTTATTCAAAAAATGAGTTGGACTTTGAACCTACTTGTCCTATTACATTATTAGAAACACAATGGTGTACAATGACTACTTATCGTAACATTTTAAAATTACGTGCTGAAATTGAAGGAATTGAGCTATGATTAATTTCCCACGCTATAAAATCACTTGTGAAAAGTTTGAAGTCATAACTGAAGACCCAGAGATGATGAGAGAATACATAACACAGTTCCTTGAGAAAACTGATGAAGTTGTAGTTAAGAGGTTGAAATAAATGAAAGAATTTAAGGAAATCATTGATGGAATAGCTCACTCACTCAATATGACAGTTGATAGCTTAGTTAAAGCTTATCCACACTTGAGAACAGAGTACAGTTGGTACTATGCTTGTACCACAGTTCAAATTGTGTTTGGAGCACTACTTTTCTTAGGTTTATGTGGTACTATCAGTACTTTTATACATTGGGTATATAACCTTAATGACTATCATTGCACAGAAAAGCAAATTGATAATAGCCTTACAATATTTACAATGGTTATGATGACTACCTTAGTCATATTTGCTATCTTTTTAATCTCATGTTTTGTAAAAGGCTTCACAAGTCCAGATGTGATGATTATTAATAAAGTGATAGGAACTATTAGTTGTAGAGAATAAGTTATGAATAAAGTTAGATACTTTGAAAAATACACAGGTTATGCTTTGGAAGATAAAATAAATGAATTTGCAAAAGATCATGAAATTGTCCAAATTTCAGTTTATTTGGAAGTTGATAAATCAGTAGGTGCTATGGTACTTTATAAAGCTTAATAACCCACAACGGTACTAGCAAGGTTCGAATCCTTGCGTGGGTATCACCAAAAATTTTAATTAGAGAAGAGGAAACTCCTGAAAATTTATTTCCGTAGTGCAATGGTGATAAGCACTGTGACCACAAAGGTAATTCATAGTATGTTCGAGTCATGCTGTGGTCATTAGACTAGGAACTAAAAAATAAAAAAAGAAAGTAGGTTCCTATGATAGCTGTTTCCTAGTCGGCAGCTTAGGACTCCTTTGATTTTTTGATTGCCTGAAAAGGCGGCTCATTCCTCAAGAGTGTTTTCCTTCATTCATTCCAGAACACTCTTGTTGTAAAACACGCAGGGTTTTATCATTTACCTGCAAAAATCCAGAAGATTTCTCGGATACACTACGACTAATATGGGAAGGTCGTATTCCGCAGAAGGTAGCCACGCTAGGCGTTTTAAGCGGTGCGAATCCGCTTGTGGCTATACACCAAATTAATGTTAGAAAGTAGGAAAACTTCAAACATGTTACTCAATAGATATTTTCCATAGTGAATAGAGGTGTACTATTCATTTGCTTGCAATGGTTTAGCTAGGGTTCGAGTCCTTAGGCAAGCGTAACCCGAAAAAATAAGTTTTTGTGTTTACATATTGGAGGTGGTTAAAACACTCCTTCTTACAAAAATTATTATGGTTAGCTTGTCGGGTGGCTAGCTGTAAAAAAGCCGAAATAAAAAATTAGAAATGAGGTTATTCTAAAGCAACTAATCGGCGAGTTGTGATTATACAAGGCGTTGTTTTGATGAGGTCATAATAAATGTTTTTTTGCAGTTCGTGCGCCTGACTGCTTTTATTGTGTAAAGTGTACAAAAAAAGCAAGGCTGGGAAAAACCTTGCATGAATTTTATGAACGATATGTCTATTATAACACAAAGATTGCGAGGTGTGTAGATGGTAATGGAAGTTAAGTTTTTTATGAAAGACGGAGAGGTAACTGTTGTAACAAGTTATAAGGAATATTTGAATCTTGTAACTCGTTGGTATAACAATGAAGAGCTTCGTTTAGGCAGTGCTCGGGTAGACTCCAGTGATGTCTTGGGATTTGAGGTGTTAGAGGAAGAGTGGACGACTGAATAAGGAGGGAACTGTTTGCTAGTGGATATATTCCTTTGGTTGGTATTTGCATTTCTGGTAGTAGTATGCTTTGTCTGGGTGGATAAGCATGAGGAACTTGTTGAAGCTTTTTTAGAAAAAATCTCACGAGATTTAAGGAGGTGTGCTATGTTTGGTACTTGTGATTTAAATAAACTTGATTGGACAGAAATTTTTGAGTCAATTGATAAAGGAAAATATGGAGAGATGGTTGTTGAATTTGATGGGAAGTATTATGAGATGACTATTCGTGAGGTGGAAGAATGATTGAAAATAAAATTTGTGAGCCTATTAATGACACAAACATTGTTGAAGTAGCGGGTTTTGTGAAAGAGTATCGTGACATTTGTAGGTTATTTAACTATGTGGAAAATGATGGGGTTGTAAAGATTTCTGGTTGTGGGGAGACGGTTTGCGTATATAAAACTACCTTTGATACTACCTTTAAAAATGGCATAAAAGAATGGTTAATTGAACGTCTTAAGGAAATTGAAAAACAATTGAATGTTTTTGGTTACACAATGCAAGATGAGCCAAAAGAAGTTAAGGTCCATGTGAATAGATTGAAAGAATTGGCAGATAAATATGATGAAAATTTTTAAGTGGCATAAGCATAATTACAAGAAATTTTTATATTACACTTTGTCTTGGGAGTCTTTTGGTCAGAGGGTTAGTATATTTAAAAGATTACAGTGTTCTTGTGGTAAACACAAAACGTATCGCATCCATAAAAATTTTGTGTTTGACAGTGACTTGAATGAAGAATTGGCTAGATTAAGAGGAATTGGATATGTTTCTATTGAAGAAATGGAGAAAATTATAAATGAAAATTAAATGGTTATCTGTAGTAGCGTTTTTAGTTGTTGGTTTGGTGGCGTTGTCAGGTTGCTCTACAGAATCTGATAAAGTTTCTTACAACATTAGTAAGGAAGCGGATAATTTTAATGTTCGCAGACGTGTGGCGGTTATCAACACACGTACAGACAAGGTTGAATTTAAGGTAGAAGGGCTTATTTCAGTGGACACGTCTAACAGTAAGAAATTGGTTGTGATTGCTGAGGTAGCCAAAGGCAAGTATAAGAAACATTTGATTAATATGACTAAAAATAACATGTATGTTGTTGAGGACCTGACAGATGGGACTAACGTCAATAAATACAAGTATGAGGTTGAATACATGCCTGAAAGTATTATTCCTGTAACAATTACGAATAACGAGTGAGGTAGCTTAGATGGATATTAAGCAAAGAACAATTGAAATGATAGAATTTTTTAAATACACAACTCCAAAAGACATTAGCGAAGAGAAGTGGCGTGAGGCTTGTGACAAGGCGATTAAGTCTATTGACCAGCTTAAAGAATCTGATGAAACTAAGATGAGTTTGAAAGATTTAGAGCGGGCGAATATACTTGTCCAAGACGTCAAAATTTTAAAAACATTGTCTAAAAGCAAAATTGAGTATTTGAGAGTGACATATCCAGACGGTAGAGACGACTGTATACATATGAAAGACGAGTTGAAGAAGAAAATTCAGAAGGTGTTTGAAGATTGTGCTGAAGAGTCGAAAGCAGAATTGAAAGAGTTGGGGGTTGAGTATGAATAAACAAGAAGTGATTGAGAAATTGCATGAAGCAGGATTAAATAGCGACCAAATGAAATACGCTGAGAAGTATGATAAGGGCTATAAAAATGGGATTGCTTATGCGTTAAATTTAGTTAGTAAACTTGACGAACCAGAGAAACCAGTAGTGCCACAATTTGTGGCTGATTGGATTGAAGAGTGTAAAACATTAAAATTTGAGCTATGCGAAGCAATGGATACCGATGTCTATGATGAAAAAAGCAGTTGGATTGAAGACAATTCAGAAGCATTTGCTAAAGCTTGGATTTACGGTTATGAAGTTGAGAAAGAAAAACTGTATACAGTTAAATTCTCGAACGAAGATTTTGGCAAAATGTACATTGGAATTTTTAAGAAATTTAATAAACTTGGAATAAGCTCGTTGCCTTTAAATGATGATGAGGTCAAATCATGGCTTACCGAAGATGAGCTCAAGAGATTTAAATTTTGGGAAAACCCAGCATTTGAAGTTGATGAGGTGAAAGGAGAATAAGCTATGCCAAATTGGGCTGAGGGAACAATTAAACTAAGAGGAAAACGTCAAGATATTATTTTGGCGTTAGAAGAAATGTTTAAAAACGATGATGTAGTCATCAAAAGAGAAAAAGATATTTGCGACTATGTATATATGTTTTTTGAAACGAAAAGCTATTTTTACATCAATGGAACAAGACGCGCATTTATTAATAGCTCTAAATTTGACATTATGATGGAAGAAGATTTTGAAATTATTGAAATAGATAAATTCCAGCAAGCATGGGCGGCTCTTCCTGAAAATTACACAGAAATTTCCAAGAAATATAATATCGACATTAAAATCTTTACATTTGAACAAGGTTCTCAATTCACACAGGAAATTGAAATTTCAAATGGTGAAGTTATAAAAAATATTTGTAAAAAATATGATAATTACGAATGGGACGTGCCTTTTGCGCATATGGGTGGATAGAAAGAGGTTGAAGAATGAGAGTACCAAAATTTAGAGCATGGTTAAAACCAGAACAACGAATGATTGGCGTCTATGAAATGACGTTTATTGATAATGAAGTTCTCATTATTTCAGATGATATGGACTTCTACACTGATGATGAGTTTAAGCTTATGCAATTCACAGGTTTACATGATGTTCATGGTAAAGAAGTGTTCGAGGGTGATTTAATTGCAACACCCTTTGAAGAAGATGGTTTATTTGAAGTACACATGGACACAGTTGCTGGTGTGTATACTAAAAGTACATTGACTGGTAAGGTACAATTTATTGAAGACTTGGATAGTTTGGAAGAGCTTGAGGGCTCTAAAGCTGAATTTGCTGAATACATTGAAGTTAAAGGTAACATTTATGAAAATCAGGAACTTTTAGGAGAAGAGGAATGAATTGGTATGTTTGGCTTTTTTGGGTAGTTTATGAATTAGGATTGTTAGGAGCATGTGTCTTTATTAGTATTCAATTTCATTCACCTTGGTGGATGCTGTTAGCGCTACTGCTTAGCAATAGTCTAAAAACAGGAGGAAATAATGATTAAAAAGTATATTAAAGTAGCACCTGTTGAAGCTATTCGGGTTACTGAGGATAATCATGAGGAAGTAAGAGAGTTTGCAAATAATCAACCAGTAATTTTTGGTGATAAATTTAATTATCATGATATTGAAACACTAGAAGGAACTATGCTTTTCGAAGATGGTGATTATCTCATTAAGAATCAAACTGGTGAATGCTATGTTTGTAAGAAAGATATTTTTGAGAGAACATATAAAGAGGTAAATAATGATTAATAATGTTGTTTTAGTTGGGCGCTTGGTTAGAAATGCTGATTTGAAATATACGTCATCTAATCAGGCAGTAGCAAGTTTCACGCTTGCTGTTAACCGTAATTTCAAGAATCAAAACGGGGAACGTGAGGCAGATTTTATCAATTGCATCATGTGGCGTAAGCAAGCTGAGAATTTCTCAGAATGGACTCAAAAAGGAATGCTTGTTGGGATTACAGGACGTATTCAGACACGTAACTATGAAAATCAGCAAGGTCAGCGTGTGTATGTGACTGAGGTTGTTGCTGATAGCTTCCAAGTTTTGGAAAGTCGTGGGAATGGTGCTCAGTCAAAAGATGATACTCAGTCACCTTTTAGCAATTCTGAGCCTATGGATATTTCAGATAGTGACTTGCCATTTTAAAAAGGAGTGCTTATGAAAAAATTGGATATGCTTAAAGAGTCGATAGATGAGATACTTGATGAATATAATTTCTGGTATGATGAGGCTCATAGAAGTTATAGTGAAATCGAGGCTTTAGAGGCAAAATATGATAAAGCTGTAGAAAGAAACAAGGAATTATCTAAGGCTTTGGGTGAAATGACTTGGAAGCAAATGAGGCACCAGGCTAAAATTAAAAAGATGGGTCGTAAATGGTTGGCTAGAAATTAGGAGGATACATGTCAAACAAAATCCGCAATGCTATGAGATTGGCTCTTGATGCTGAATTGATGGAATACCAAAATATAGATAGGAAAATTGCTGTTAGACAAATGGAGTTATCAATCAAGAATATATTTGACCTTGATAATTATATGATTGAAAAAGTTGGTAGTGATAAGGAAAGTGATTTGGTTCTCTATAATCTTGGAATCCGTAAACAGACAATTGCTAGGCTGTTTATGACCTTTGATAAGGAGGAGCATGAAATAGCTTACCATCGTTGGAATAAGGGGCGTCAGTGGGCTGAAATTGAGGAAATAATGCATATGAGTGAGCCTACCTTAAGAAGACGTAAGAATAAGATGCTTGATAGATATGCAAAATTGAAAGGTCTAATTTAAGATGACGAAAAAAAGTATTTAACCGTCACCCTAAAAAGTATATATATAAAGACAAGAGCGAAAGCGCTTGTCTTTTTTTATTATGGAGGTGGTGTTATGTGAAATATGTACAACCTATACGAGATAAGGACCAAATAGAAATGTTGAAAGATTATCTAATGGATTGGAATCCTAGAAATTTCTTGCTTTTGGTATTCGGTCTTAATTCTGGTTTGCGTGTTAGTGATATTTTGCCTTTAAAGGTTAGAGATGTACAAGACGATTATATAGAGGTAATCGAAAAGAAAACAGGAAAACAAAGGTTATTTCCAATCAATAGAACCTTAAGGAAAGAAATTAATAAGTATATATCTTTAAAAAACTTAAAACCTTATGATTATCTGTTTGAAAGTCGTAAGCGTTGCAAAGAACCAGGGAGAGAAGGGCAAAAACAACCTATCAGCGTTACTCAAGCTTGGAAAATTTTAAATAAAGCAGCTAAATCATGTGGCATTCATCACATTGGAACTCATAGCATGAGGAAAACGTTTGGTTATTTTATGTATCAGCATAATGGGCATGATGTTGCTATGTTGATGGAGATGTTTAATCATTCAAGCCCTGATATAACGTTGCGGTATATTGGGATAAATCAAGAGAAAATCAATCAGGAAATGGAGAGCTTTGGGCTCTAATTATTTTTTAAATCTTATTAATGCAATATATCGAAATCACATTGCATTGCTATTTTAAGAAATGTTGTTAAAGCCTATTAAAATATAGCGGTTTGGGTATATTGCTTGAAAGAAATAGTTTATAAGATATATTGCATTGGAAAGGGAAGGAGTAGGGTTGAATAAGAGCTTTTTAACTAAGGAATTCGGGACGGAAATTCTATGGCTACAAAGGTATTTTAAAAGAAGTTATAGCAATCCTCAAAATAGCCAATTAGAACAGATGATTATAGACCGTAAGCAAGAGCTTTTTTACCCGTGTCAAGATAGTGATATTAATAGCGGTTTTAAGACCAATAAGAGAAGCACACCAGAAGCCCTAAAACGGCTTGAATTGGAAGAGCAAGATAGTTTACTTAAAATCTATCAAACATGGCTCACTGCTATCGAAAAGCACCTAAAAACGAGTGATGCAAATGTTGTTAGAGTTGTCCGAGAAGTTTTCGTAAACAAATACATGAATGTGGATGGTGCTGGTCGCAAGTATTTGAATTATGGAAAAACCAGAACCTATGAAATTGTCTATCAATGGTTACAGGAGCTAAACATTATCTTTTTTAACGAACGCAAATAAAAAAGCCTCAGGAGTGTTCCTGAGGTTATTTTAAACTTTGGTGGTCAATGATAGCGCAGATAATTGCAATTAGGAAGATTATTCCAAAAAATCCCGCTATAATTTTGAGTACGATGCTAATGTTTACAAATAGCAGAAAGAGAAGCACAAGAGGGATAAGCAGTAAGTAAATCATGAGTATTGTTCCTTTCAGTAGTATTATAGCAAATCTATTTTACATTGCCTTGGGCAATTTCTACCAATAATTTTGCAAGATGGTTATAGCTTTCGAACGTGAATATTACACCTTTATATTTAAAACTGATACCATCATTAAAATTATGTTTTTGGTCAAATAGTTTGCATTTATTTATACTCTCTACAATCAGAGTGTTATAGGGTTGTGTTTTGTCTATACTAAATTCAGTTGCATAATTGCCAACAGGGTTGTTATTTCTTATCTTGATATAATTCTTATAGTTGCGAATTGTAAACATAGTAGCTCTCTTTCTAGTGGTTATATCGGATAGGAGCAAGTACGGCGGTAGCTAGCTCACATTCTAAAATAATTGGTTGATATGGGCGCTCTTCGTTGTAAAAAATTGTTGTCTCCTCACATTGTAGCATGCTAAAAATTCGGATAATCGTTTTTAAGTGATAACTATCTACTCTAAAAAAACCGGGTAGGTGGTTTAAGGGGTGGCAATTGGTAAAAGAACGGCTAGTGTAAATAAAATCTAATATACGGTGTTTCTTGGTTTCTTTAACAAGTGAGGAACCAGGATTTTTTTCAAGCTTTCGGATATTGTCAAGTAATAGACGTGTGTCAAATACTTGAATTTTAGTGTCATCTGTAACTTTTGGAAAAGTTTTATCCGTGTTAGGGAAAACAGTACAAGAAGAGTCAGCGAAAAGTTTTATATTAGTATTTGTATTGAAAACGTCATTAGTAAAACGAATCACCACACTTGAATTTGTGTATTCATAGTAGTCAACTTTTGAATTTGTCTTGTATTGGATTTGTGTAGTGAAAGCTTTAAAGCCTGTTTCTTTGCTATGAGCTTTTAAAGCTTTTGTAATACCGTCTAATTTGATTGTTGTTTTTGCCATTTTAATCCTCCAAAAAATTACAAGTCATCTCTATAAAGTGATGCATATTAGTAAGGTTGTTAAAACGATAGTTTTTACCAAAACGTAAAGCAATCCCATTTTTTTCAAAATCTTTCAATGTTTGTGTGGATACACTATACTGAATAGTGTTTAGAAACTCAAATAGTGAAATAGTATTATTTCTATCGAACTGTAAAATTGGTGTGCTATTTCTAAAAGCATATAAGCTAACTTTATTTTTTCTAATAATCATGTTAAACATATTAATCCTCCCAAATACATAGGTCATCTTTACAACGTTCGTTATCAAATGAATAATTAATAGTGTAGTTTTCAGCATCTAATAGAACCCATTCAAGAATGTCGTTTTCACGTTCTTTGTGGCTGTTAATGAATTGTAATAAGTCAGGTTCCCAACCTCGTTTCAAGTCGTCTTTAAGTATTCTGAAATCATCGTCAGTTAACTCAAAGAAAATGTGACGGTTTACAGAATCGTTTCCCATAAAGTTATCACAAAGCTCTTGATAGTCGTCTTCTGTATACATTTCAACAATGTCATCCAATTCTAAACCGTCAAAACGGTCACCTTGTGAGTAAATATATGTGTCTTCTACCTCGTTGTATTGGGCGGTGTCGTTACTACCGTTTACATAGTAAAGCAAGCTCCAAAGTTCTTCCCAAGAAGAACACAAGAAGTAACCTTGCTTGCATTCAGTCCCACGGAAATGGGTTGAATCGCTCCAATTTCCATAAGCCCAAAATTCACGGTCGTTAATATATTTAGTACTTAAAGCAAGTTTTTTCATGGTTGTATGTCCTTTCTTTTATTCAGCGTGTAATTCTATTGTTTTGATAATCATAAGCTTATAGCCTTCTGACTGTAGTAATTCAATTTCCCACTCATGGAACTCTTTTCCGTTCCAAAAGTCCATAACGTCTGGTTTTGGTCGTTTGTAGTAAGTCATATATTGACCTGTATTGTTATAGTCGTAATCAGTCACTTTTATCATTTGTAAGGGTCTCATATTTGTGCCTCTTTCTATTAATTGTAATATTTGCCTTGTGATTGTATATAAGCGCCATAGCGCTCTTGGATAGCGTTGTTAGGTTCTTCCTGCTCTGGTAGTTCGATTGTAATAGTAACCTCTTTTCTGGTTACTATGATAAGCAGGATTATCATAGCAACCAGGATAAGAAGCATAAGCGGAAGCGGTAAATTAATTTCTTGGTATGGCATTGTGTTACCTCTTAAGCTCTTGGATAGGCGTGTTTGAAAAATTCTAGCACGTCAGGGCTGTAGATGATTTTAGATAGGTCGTCTACTTGTGAATACATAACAGTGTAAACAGAACCATCTGTTAAAGCGATAGTACATTCATATGGTTCTAATTCACATTCCTTAACGTAGCCTGCTACTTGATGACCGTCAGGGAAATCAATGATAACGGGCTCTTTCTCAGAAGAAGAAACAGAAGTGACACCGAGAAATACAATAGCAATAGTCGCAATAGCTAGAATAATTTTTTTCATTTTAGTAGTCCTCACTTTCAAATGTTTCAAGTGTTTCAACCATTTCATCGTAGACAATAAAATCATCTCTCATGTACCAAGCTTCTTGGTAATCAATCAAACCTTCTTCTACCATGTCATTAATAGAATCTTGCATAGCTACAAGCATTTCATAATAATTACAAGTATATTCAAGGTTTTCGCAAGTGTAGTCGCTGTAGATGCTGAAAGCTTTGTTATCATCGTTTTCAAGTGAGTAATCGCGTGTAATGTAAATCATGTTTTTACCTCTTTCTTTTTTTGAGGTACTAAAAAAGTACCTAGAAGCTATTTACTATCTAGGTACTTTCTGATATACTATTAGTATATCTTACTTAGATAGTAAGGTGACTGAGCCTTGTAAGTTGTCGGATTGGCGTTTGAGAACTTACTTGGCTTTTTTTGTTTTATTTAATTTTCTTTATGGTCTTATTATAATCCTAGGATTTTATTTTGTCAACACTTTTTTTAAAAAAATTAAATTTTTTTTAGTGCTTTTAAAATAAGGTTTGGAATACTTAGACCGTTGTCCTTTGCTTTAGTTTTAATGTAGTCTATTTCTTCTTGTGTAAAGTTAATAGCTATTTTCTTATTACGTTTTAAACCAGTAGCAGGACGACCGCGAGAACGTTTCTTTTCTTCTTGCATGTTACCGCCTTTCTATGATATAATATTATCAAGGTATCAAGCGGAAGCTTATCCGCTTGACTTTCGTGAAAGCTAGAAGAATACTTTGAGTAATTTTATTATCGCTTTGACTAGACTAGTGACGGCAATCACTAATTTAGTTGTGTCGTTAATATTGCTCAAGGTTTTTTCTTTTCGCTTTGTCTTACGACTTTGCATAGCTTTCACCTCCTTTCCTTGATAATAAAGGAGGGGATTTCGTAAGTTGTTTTATCAACTTACAAGAATTATTATAATCCCAGGATTTTATTTTGTCAACACTTTTTATAAATTTTTTTAAAAAACTTTTTAGCCTTGGAATTTTTCCAAGGCTTTTTTTATTTCCATTAATAGAAGAAAACTAAAATAACTTTCTTTTTTTCTTTTAAATAGAAACAAAACAACGACCAAACAACAAAAGAAAAAAGAATTTATCTTATAAGCATATACATACTATTTCCTTTTTTCTTTTTTTAATAGAAGAAAAATTAAAAAGTTTACAACTTTGTCAATTTTGTAAATGTTCGGATTTTCATGAAAATAACGCTTACATCCCCCCTTTCAAAAATTTTGGTTCGGATTTTTTAAAAATTTTGGACCGGCGGACCCTCGTCTACCCGAATTTTTTGTCGATTTTCTCTTAATAGGGGGGTGTTTTTGAGAAAAAAACGAACGTAGCAAGGTTTTAAGTGCGGAAAATATACGGTTTTTTCGTGTTATTTTGTAAACATGAAGATAGATACAACAAATAAGCAAACTATGCATCCCTTCTATAAATCTGGGGAATGGAGAGCTCTTCGGAAGCTTGCATTGGAGCGAGACCATTTTGAGTGCGTTTGGTGCAAGGAAGAAGGTAAGCTCACGACTGAAAATTTGGAAGTAGACCACATTAAAGAGGTGGAATTTTACCCAGAATTAGCTCTTGAGTTGGATAATTTGAGGACTTTGTGCCACGATTGCCATAATAAAAGACATGGTAGAGCTACTTCTAAAAAGCGTAAATGGGATGATGAAGTTTTTGAATGGTAAGGAGGTAATAGTTTGGGTAGAAAGACAAAAAAACAGCTCAAGCTTGAGGCTTTAGAAAAGGACTTGATGGTGTTGATTAACACTGAAAGTGCTATTGAGCTTGAGAAGGTAGCACGTTACGTTAACTTGGTTTCTATTTTTGATGACCTTGATAAGTCTATTAAGGAAAAAGGGGCTATGGTCTTAACAGTTAATGGGAGTCAGGAATTTTATAAAGCAAATCCTGCTATTTCTGAGAAGGTTAAGGTAAACGCTGCACTGATTAAGTTAGATTCATTTTTTGATAAGAAACGTGAGGAGTATGAGACTAAAAAGGCAAAATCAAATGATATAGATATGGATGACTTTGTATGATACACCCATACGTTGATGCTTATATTGAGGAATATGAGCAAGGGAAGATTATTTTTAACAAGGAACGTGTGTTGCTTGTTGAATATATCAAGCGTGAGATTGTTCCTCGTATTGAGAGTGGAGAGATTTATTTCCAGAATGACCAGATTGAAGACTGCATTGGTTATATTGAGAGATGGTTTTTTAAGCTTGAGTCTTTCCAGAAGTTTATTATCTGTTTTGTCTTTTTGATGTGGTCCCATAATGACCTGCATGTTTACAAGCGTTTCCTGATTATGATGGGTCGTGGTGGTGGTAAGAATGGTTTGATTACTGGTCTTTCTAGTTACTTGCTTACCCCTATGCACGGTATCCGTAATTATAATGTATCTATCGTTGCCAATAGTGAGGACCAAGCGAAAACAAGTTTTGAGGAACTTTATAATACTATTGAAGAAAAAGAAAAGTTGAAGAAGCTTTTCTACAATACTAAGTCTGTTATCCGTAGCAAGCAGACGAAGAGTGAACTTAAATATCGTACTTCTAACGGAAACACAAAAGATGGTTTGCGTGATGGTGCGGTTGTTTTCGATGAAATTCATGGGTTTCAAGATGATAAGGACGTACGTGTTCACCGTTCTGGTCTTGGTAAGATAAAGAACCCCCGTGAGTTTTACATTACAACGGATGGTTATGTTCGTGAAGGTTTCCTGGATAAGAAAAAAGAGGAATGTATGAATGTCCTTACTGGTAAGGCGAAGAAGTTTAATAGCTGGTTTCCGTTTATTTGTAAGCTAGATGATGAAAAAGAGGTGGATGAAAAGGATAAATGGCAGAAAGCTCAGCCGATGTTTCACCCTCCTATGTCTCCTTATGCGGAGAATTTGCTTGAAACGGTTACTGATGACTATGATGAGTTGGAGGAAGACCCATCTGGTCGTGAGGAATTCATGACAAAACGTATGAACTTACCAGTGGTCGATGTTGAGCGTAGCGTTGCTAGTTTTGAAGAGCTTCGTGCTACTAAGCGTGATTTTCCTGACCTTACTTATAAGCCATGTATGGGTGGTTTGGACTTCGCATCTGTTCGAGACTTTGCTGCAGTAGGGTTATTGTTCAAGGATGGGGAAGATTATGTCTGGTTAAGTCATTCTTTTGTACGTAAAGGTTTTGTAGATAAATATTACAAGTATTCTAGCCGTTTGGATGAGCGTACTGGAGGTGCGAATGGTCGTCAAAAGACGGTTGCTCCTATTCGTAAGTGGGAGATGAACGGCTGGTTAACTGTTGTTGATGAGCCAACTATCAACCCCCAGTTAATAGTTGATTGGTTTGTGTCAATGCGTGATGAACATGGTTTTGATTTGCAACGTATTATCTCAGATAACTTCCGTATTGATGTTTTACGTCAGTACTTTGAGAAGGAAGATTTTGAGGTATCATTCTCTAATAAATTTGAGGAGGCTCCAGCGGGTTATCAGGTTGAAGTTTTGCGTAATGCAAAGGCTAGTGATAGTTTGTTAGCCCCTCGTATTGAGACTGCATTTGCTCAGAGTCATGTCAATTTTGGTGATAATGATATGATGCGCTGGTATACTAACAATGTTCTTCGCCGTTTAAAACCTGATGGAAACGTTGAATATATCAAAAAAGAAGATGTTCGCCGTAAAATTGATGGTTTCAAAGCTTTCCAGTATGCAATGTATCGTGCGGATGACTTAAATGAGTCAAACTTTGATTATGATGAATTTTATGAAGATATGTTGGATTGGTATTGAGTGCAGGATTTGTTTTAAGTCTAAAAAATTGATAGAATGAATTTGGAGGAATGATAATGAAAGAAGTTATTCAGTCCATAATCGCTGTAGGTGGTTTTGGATATTTGAATTATCAAATTTTAGCGGCAATAAAAGATATTGATTGGGGTAGTGAACAAGATAAAAAATATTTGCTTATTTGTCTATCTTCGCTTGACTATTCTATTTATTGGTTATTGGATATATTTTTTAAAAATCCGGTCATTGTAATACCTTTGACAATTTTAATAGCGGTTATAATTAGTTTTTTTATCCCATATTTGGTAGATTTTTTGTATTTTGTAATTAATTGGGTAAGAAAAAAAGAAAAGTTAGGGAAGTTAGAACAAACTTCAATGTATGATGTTTTTGCATCAGATACAAGTTGTCAGAATTGTTTTGTATTTAAATTAGGAGATAGAAATATTCTGTCATCTGGTTATATTTCAACTACTAGTGGAAAGGGAGATGACTTATCTTTGATTCTTTCTCCTTATATTTCTGATAATGACCCAGAAAAATATGCTTTACGTTCAGAAGATGAATTAATTGAATATCTTGACAAAGAAAAAATCCAAGCTAAGATTTATCTTAACTTGGAAAAACAAATTAAATTCATTTATTTTTAGGCTTAGGTTGTTGATGGAAAGCTTTTTCAGGAAGTTGTCTTGTTGTTGGACCTTTACTGTTTAAGTACTCAGTATTTTTTTGAGGCTGTGTGTTTCTGTCTAAAAAGTTCATTTTATCTCCTTTCTATAAAAATGGTGGTACATTTTATTATAGCACTTTAGCACCCCTGTAGGGGTGCTTTTTTGTGTGCTTAAAAAGGTGTTGAAATGGCAATTCTAAGGCTTTGTTTATTGATTTTGTGGGTAGTTCATTTAAAATCTTCTAAAAAGGGAGTATTTTTTAAAGAGCGGAAAATATGCGTTTTTTTCGTGAGAGAATTGTATCGTGGAAATTTAGGAAGTAGGGGTGCTAGTGTTCTAGCGCTCCTTTTTTAGTACCACTAGAAAGGAGTATCTCTGATGACAAAGTCAGGGCTATCTAATATGTGAGTCTTTTAGATTATTTTAAATTCCAACGAGCACCTACATTTTCTGATACAGATGATGGTGAAACAAGTGAACTTAGCAAAAATATCTCATTGAAATATGGTGCCTTGAACAAGGTTTCTAACTATGTAGGTCGGGGTGTTTCTAAAGCAAAATTTGTTTTAAAAGGCTCTGATGCTGAGAAACTTAATGATTGGTTATATAAGCTGAATGTTGAACCCAATCCTAATCAAACAGCTTCTGAATTTCTTGGTGAAATTGGTAAGGCTATGATTGAAGATGGTGAGGTCATGGTTGTTGTTTATAAAGGCAATCTTTATGTAGCGGATAGTTACAGTAAAGAAGAGGAGAGTTTAGAGGGAAATAAGTATCATGTGACATCTATTCAAGGGATGAACTTCGATGAATACTTTGATGCAGATGAGGTTATTCTTCTAAAAAATGAAAATGATAGTTTAAACAATTATCTTGAAAAACTTTGGGCGGATTATGGTGAGCTTTTAGGTCGTGTGATTAATCGACAAAAAACAGCTAACCAAATCCGTTTTGCTTTCTCTCAACCTAAAAACAAGATTCGTGAGATGGCGCAAGAAGCTGTAGATGGTGAGGCTAAGAGGGAATCGAATCAGCAACGTTTCTTTAACAGGGTTGTTAAGAAAATTAAAACTGAGTCCGTTGTTGGAATTCCTCTAGGTGATAAAAACAGCTATGAGGAATTTTCTAGTAAGGGTAGCGGTCGGGTTACTTTTATTGAAGATATTGATGGTTTGCTAACTCAATATGTAGATGACATCTGCCAGGTTATTGGTCTTCCGCCTGCTTTAATACATGGTGAGATGGCAGATAATGAGAAAAACTATGAGATGGCTGTTGAAATGGTTTTTGAACCAATTCTTCAAAAATTCTTGGATGGTTTACAACGTGCGATTTTTACTGAAGAACAGTACAAAAGTGGAAATCGCATTAAATTTACAGGTCTTCATCGGTATAACTTGTTTGATGTAGCTACATCAGGTGATAAGTTGATTGCTGCGGGTCTTGCAATGGCAGATGAGATACGTGAGGAAATTGGTCTTGAACCTCTCCCTAATGGTTTGGGGCAACGCTTGTATATCACTAAAAACTATTTAGAAATGAGGGTAGAAGGAGGAACTAAGGATAATGAAGAAAATCGAAATCAAGGGAGCGATAACGATGAACGATTATAAAGAGGTTTATAAATCTCGTAATCGTGCTTGTTTTGCTCCAGAAGATTTAGTACTTCCAGAAAACGGTGAAGATGTTGAAGTTCATATCAATTCTGGAGGTGGAATGGTTTTTGCGGGTAGTGAAATTTACACTGCGCTTAAATCATATCCTGGGAAAGTAACTGTGAAGATTGTTGGGATGGCAGCGAGTGCAGCTAGTGTTATTGCGATGGCTGGTGATGAGGTTCAGATTAGTCCTACAGCACAATTGATGATTCATAATGCGTCAAGTATGGCTAATGGCGACTATAATGCGCTTCATGCTCAAGCAGATGTAGCAAAAAACATTAATACGTCTATTGCGAATGCTTATGTTCTAAAAACAGGAAAATCACTTGATGAGTTACTTGATTTAATGAACCAAACAACATATTTCACGGCGCAACAAGCTGTTGAGGCTGGTTTTGCGGATAAAATCATGTTTCAGGATGGAATGGTATCGGATTATGTAGCAAGTATGGAGGATGTTATTCCAGATAGTATCATTGCTGAACTATATGAGAAAGATACAAGTTCTACTGATGCACTTCTTAAACAGATTATGGGACGTTTGGATGACATGGAAGAACGTCTTGATAGCAAAAACGTTGGAGATGTGCCTGTAAATGTTACTGTTGATACTAAAAAATTAGTAGAAGCTTTGAAAGAAGCACAACACAACCCGATGGATGATAGTCCATTTGGGAAATTTTTTAACACAAAATAAGGAGAAATAAATGGTTATTAATTTAAAAGAAACGCCTAAATACATGGAAGCCATGAACACTTTGGCTGAAAAAATGGCAAATGGGGCAACTGTTGATGAACAAAAAGAGCTTTTTGCGAATGCTTTTGAAGTTCTTGGTCAAGAGTTGCAAGACATGACTGAAACTCAATTGAAAAATCTTTTTGAGGAACGCAATTCAAATGCTTCACTTACTGCAGAAGAAATTAATTTCTTCAACGAAGTGACAAAACCTGAGGATAATACAGGTGTTAAAACTGAAAAAATTATCCCAGAAGAAATTATGATTCGAGTATTTGAAGACTTGAAAGTCGAGCACCCTCTTCTTTCAAATATCAAATTCAAAAATGCAGGTCTTCAACTAAAAGCTATTGTTTCTGAAACAGAAGGAACTGCTGTTTGGGGCGAAATTTATGACGATATTAAAGGTCAATTGAAACAAAAATTTGGTGAAGTTAAATTTGGCATGAACAAACTTACTGCCTTTGTAGTTCTTCCTAAAGATGCTCTTAAATTTAGCTATTCTTGGTTGAAACAATTTGTCATTGAACAAATTAAAGAAACAGTTGCTGTTGCTCTTGAACTTGCGATTGTAAACGGTGATGGTGTGGATAAACCTGTTGGTTTGATTAAAGACCTTGACAAGAGCACAACTGATGGTAAAAAAATCACTTTTGCTACTGAAAAAGAACCGATTGCAGACTTCTCAGACCTTGATGCTAAAACAGCTCCAACGTTGTTTGCTCCAGTGATGAAATTCCTTTCAGTTGACGATAAAGGTAATATTAAAAAAATCGCTGGTAAAGTTTGCTTATTGATTAACCCGATGGACCGTTGGGAATTTGAAGCTAAATTTACTACTCGTACAGACAGTGGAGTGTACGTAACAACTATTCCAAACGGTGTTAAATTGATTGAAACATTGGCTTTGGCACAAGGTAAAGGAATTATGTACGTTTCTGACCGTTATGATGCTTTCACAGCTTCTACAGCTCAAATCGAAGAATTTGACCAAACATTTGCTTTGGAAGACTGGATGCTCTATACAGCAAAAGCTTACTACTATGGTAAAGCAAAAGACAACCATGCTTCTGCAGTAGTTACGCTTGCTAAAGAGGCTACTTCAGGAAAAGCATCAGGTAAAGCTTAAGGAGTTAGATGAGGTGTAGTGTATGGCTATTGATGTAGAGAAATTTGCTAGTGAAAATTTAGACGCTTTTAAAGAACGTATGCGTATCAGTAATAATGAGGAAGATGATAATCTTAAGCGAATGTTACGCTCTAGTATCGTAGCCATCGTGCTTCTTGTCGGTGCTACTGAAGTAGAGGATATGCTTACGGAGCTTGTTTTTGAACGTGCTCGGTATGTATATCATGATGCGTTAGATGAGTTTCAGCGTAATTATAGTTCCGAAATTGAGCTACAGTATCTTATTAATAAGTTGAAAGGGGAAAAGGACGATGATGCGTAAAAAGAGTATTAAGAGTGAGACTACCCATAACGGCACTCTTAATACGCCTGTCGAGTTTTGTTCAACTAAAGTTGCTTCTGGGTTGCATAAGCATGGGACTACAAACAAAGTTGAATATAAAGCGTGGGCGGAGATATATAACTCCTCTTTGAAGGATATTGAGATTTTGAAGAGTCGTGGGGTCAAGAAGTCCGTGACTATCATAATCCGTGACCCATATGGCGCATACCAGACAGATAATAAGCATGTCGTGATGATTCATTCGCCACGATATGCTGGGGTTGTCTGGAAAATCGAAGATATCCGTCCAAAGGGTGGATATATTACTTTTCTATTGAATGGTGATAACGATGGCGTTTAGAGGTATCAGTGTTACAGGCGTTGAGGATGTTTTACTTGCGATAAACAATAAACTTGGTAAGACACGGCGAGAAAGAATATCCAGAGAGGCTATTAACACTGCTGCTGAATTGGCTGAAAAAGACCTGAAAGAAACAACAATGGCTTTCCAAGATACAGGAAGGACTACTGATGAAACAACACATTCAAGAGCTCGTAAGATTGGTGGAGAGTTCTACCAAGTTAAAGTCGGTTGGGGACCTGGTTCTCGTTGGCGATTAGAACATTTGAATGAGTTTGGTTTTGTTCGGAATGGTCGCTCGTATCCACCGAATGGCAATATCCGAGGTTTTGGTAAACTTAGGGTTTTTGCTGAGGAACAAAAAACAGTTTACGTGGAACGTATGGAAGATAAATTGAAGGAGTTGGCTCGATGAGTATGATGGATAAAATTTTTGAAGAGTTTCTGAAATCTGACAAGCTAAAGGCTATTGATGATTTTGGAGGAATTAAGGATTTTGTAAGACCAGAAGGGCTTGATTCTGACGCTTCAAGTGTCGTGATTATTCCTTTAATGAGTCCTGCACAAGCTAGTTTTGGTAGTGATACGCCTCTACGTAAGAAGTTTTTATTTCAGATTAACGTAGAGACGACTGATTACGATGAGACAAAATTGGTCGCTAGAGAGGTTGAAAAGGCAATGCTTGCATTGTCTTTTTTTCAACAATCTGGCGGGTTAGATGAATATTTTGAGGAAACTGGGCGTTATGTTGATGCCCGAACATATCGAGGCTTTAGCGATATGTATGATTTAGATTATTAGGAGGAAAACAATGACTTTAGTCGGTTTTGAAAAAATGAAAATTCGCATTCTTGATGGTGCTGCACCTAAACTAGGTGAAAATCTTTTTGTAATTGAAGGTAAAAAAGGTGAAGGTGCTACTCAAACAGCAAATATCACAGGTCTTTCAAGCGAACCCGTGAAAACTTATGGTAGTAACTCTGCTTACTACACTTCTCGTAAAGGTGTAGGTGATGTAAAAGCTGAAATTACTGCAGTGGATGTACCTTTTGCGGTGCAAAACGCAATTCTTGGTCGTAAAAAGAAAAACGGCTTGACTGTAGGTGGAGCAGATACTGAACCACCATTGTGTTCAATTGCCTTCTTCTCAGAAGACCCACACGGTACTGAATTTGGTATTGGTCTATATTGTGGTGTGTTTGCTATGGATGGCATCGAACTTAACACTAAAAAAGGTGAAAAAGAAGAGCTTGCTAGCGATAGCTTGACATTTACTGCAGAAGGTAGCGATGCACCAGAAAGCAAAGGGGATTACTACGCAATGGCTGCTGGTGAAGAAGAAATTGCTTTGCTTGATAAAGCTATGCAATTTGAAGTTAAAGCTACTGCGTAATTTAAGGGAGTTTGTGGAGAGGTTTATCCTCTCCTATTTTTTTGAAAGGAAAGAAAGATGACTAAACTATCAATTACTTTATTTGACGAAAATGGAGATAAGGTTTCTTACGAACAAGATAAAGTTCCAGGTAAACGTGTATTGGATTTCTGGGAGTTGCAAGAGAAGTATGCTAATCCAGACTACACGCCTAAACAAAATCTTTTAGACCGTGTGGACTTTGTTGCTTCACTATTTGACCAAAAAGCTGTAACACCAGATGCTATTTTGAATGGTTTGAACGCATGGGAGCTTGAAGAAACTGTCGACAATCTCATCTTGAAAGCTGTAGGGGTACGTCATGAAGACGACCCAAAGGAGCTGGTATCTCCCCTAGAGAAGGAAAAGAGCGATTCTTAGGTCTAGTCAAAGATTTAACAACTAGTGGGAACGGTTTTACTGTCAATGATGTGATGGAAACGGATTTTCAAACATTGGTTGATGTTTTGAATGCTAAATCATCAGAAGAAAGTAAGAAAGAACAGTCCGTAGTACCACTAAGTGAATTTGTACAAACTGTAGGAGGAGGTTAAAAATGGCGACACCGTTAGGTAATATGGTTGTCCATCTAGGTCTTGATAACTCGGGATTTCAATCTAAGTTAAGACAAACGACTGGGAGTATCAAAAGCTTCAAAAATGACATCAAAAAGATGGAAAATCAACTCAAAACAAGTCAAGCGATGTCTAAATATGCTATAACTGGTCGTGAAGCTTTTAAGGCGTACGGTTATCAAGTTAAAGACCTTAACCGACTGATTACTACACATTCTCAGTATCAATCTAAACTAGTTGGCGATTATAATAGAGTCGCTGCTGGGACTCGTGGACTTGCCGATGATTTAAAAGCTACTAATAAACAATATCGTGAAGCAAAGGGTCTTTATGGCGAAAATAGTGAAGAAGCTAAAGCTTACGCTGTTCGTTTAGATGAAATCAAAGGGGCTATGGAGTCTGGGACTAAACAAGCGGAGAACCTGGCTAGAGAATATGAGAATAGTCGCCAAAAACTTTTTCAATATCGCTCAGAGTTAAAAGAAGCTATTGAGACACAGTATTCTCAACATAGTCTAACTGCTCGTTTAGGGAAAGGTTTGACGACTATCGGTAATGGTTTGTCTACAGTTAGTCAGAAAACTCGTGGGATGACAGTTGCTATAGGGACTGGGTTTGCGGTCGCAACAAAGAGTGCCTTAGATTTTGAAGATGGTATGAATACTATTCGTGCTTTGATTGCTGATGATGTTCCTGCTCAGCAAATGAACTCTGTAATGAACCAATTGAGTCATTCTGTTAAAGAATATGCTACAACGTATGGTATCAGTACAGGTGAGGTCATCGAAGGTATGCAGGAGATGATTCGCCGTGGTTATGATGTTAACCAAACCATGGCAGCAATGCCTCATGTTCTTCAAGCAAGTAAAGCTTCGGGGGAAGACTTTGGTACTGTTATGCATGCCACAACAGCTATTCTGGAACAGTTTAATTTAAAAGCTGAGGATACACAACGTGTTACAGATAGTTTGACTTATGTCGCCAATAAAACTGCCTCAGACTATTCTTCATTAGGTACCGCTATGGAATATGTAGGTCCGATGGCGGCTACTGCGGGGATATCTCTTGAACAAACTGCAGCGGCGATTGGTCTTCTGTCTCAGCGTGGTATTGAAGGTGAAAAAGCAGGTACTAACTTACGTGCGATGTTAACAACACTTGTCAATCCGACTGATGCAAATGCAGCAGCGTGGGAGAGAATGGGAGTATCTACCGACGCATTCTTAGCAGGAAGCATTGATTTAGCTGATGTTCTCGACTTGATTAAAACTAACACCGAAGGGATGACTGATGCACAAAAAGCAGCTCTTATCTCGCAAGCTGTAGGACGTACGGGTCAGGCAGGGCTAAATGCTATGGTTGCACAGGGTGGGGATGCTCTGCGTAATCTTACATCTGCAACAGAGCAAGCAACAGGTTCGACTAAAAAAATGTCAGACCAGATGATGGAGTCTTCGCAAAATCAATTAGCACAAATGAAATCGGAATTACAAGTTCTTGCGACCGAAATTGGAGAAGACTTGCTTCCTTATCTTGAAGATATTATCGATGAAGGGAAAGGTGTTGTTGATTGGTTTAAAAACTTAAACCCTAAAACAAAGGAAGCTGCGCTGAAATTTGCTTTATTGACTGCTGCGATTAGTCCGTTCTCAGGTGCCTTAGGTCTTCTGTTTAGTACTGGTGGCAAGACACTTTCAATGATTGCAAGTCTTTCTGGGAAAGTAAGAGGGCTAACAGCTGCATTAAAAGTTGGTACAGGCGGTGCAGCGATGGCTGGAGAGTTAGCAACTATCGGTGGTGCTGCTGTTACAACAGAAAGCAGTGTTGGTCTTCTTGGTGGTGCGATTGCAGCGCTTGCTAATCCGTTAGGTATCACAGTAGGAGCGCTTGCTTTGGCTGGTGGTGGGCTATTAGCTTATGAAGCTTACCTTGACCAAGGACGTGCTCGTACAGAAGAGTGGGGGACTGCTGTAAGTAATGTAGAAGCTGACCAGTTGTCACGTTTTAAAGCGAAAGTTGATGAAACTAATGAATCAATGTACCTTTTCGGTACAAAGGCTGGTGACATTGATAAAGTTAAAGAATCTGTACAACAGTTGGCGGAGGCAGTTAAAGAGCTTAACAATGACCATCTAAATAAAGATATTGACTTAGCGAACAAGCTTGGTTTAAGTGATACTGTAATAGAAGGGTTAAAAAGTCGTGCTAATCAGGTCAACGATAATATCCAGACAATGTCTGATGAGGTTATTGCTATTTATGAAAAACATAACAATGATACTAGTCAGTTAACTGAACAAGAAAAAAACATCGTCTTAAATAATCAAAATGAGATGATTAACAAACAGTTAGAATTGATGAACTTCTCAGCTAAAGAACGTAAAGCTTTACAAACTGCTATTAACGGAGACTTCGAGTCTTTAAATAAGACACAACAGGATAAAGCTATAAAAAATGTTCAGAAGATGCTTGACAATGAAAATGATGCATACAAAAAGAAAAAAGGTGAACTAAAAGAAATCCTTAAACAATTTGGGGATGATGAAAGCAAGCTATCTGAGAATGAAAAAAATGCTCGTAAAGAGGTTTTGGATGAAATAGATAAATTGGAAGCTGACCACGCAGCTAAAAAGGATGCTTATACAAAACAAATTGCAGACATGCAACAAAAAGTTTTTAAACAGATGGGGCTAGATGCTAAAGAGTCAGCCCTTTCTATGGAAGCTATTGGAAAAGTCATGGAAGAAAATGGGCTTACTTATGAACAAGCTGTTGAGAAGATGACAAAAGCCTCAAGTAAAGCTGTTGATAATAATAAAATGTGGGCTCATTCAACGGCAGATATGACAGAAGAAACAAAAACTGCCAATGCTACATGGAATAGTTTGGTTTGGCAAGATGGAAAAATAAAAACCAATGCTCAAGAAGTTCTTCAAGAGGCGCTTAATGCTGAAGATGGGTGGAACAGTATGAAGTTTGTTGTTCAAAATGCAGAATTGGACTCTAATGCTGTTTTTGCTGTAGGTCAAGCTTTAATAGCTACAGACCAGTGGAATGGCTTGTCTCCAGAAGATAAACAGTTGATTATTGATAAAGCTCCAGCTATGGGGGCTATCAATGAAACAGCTGAGAATATGGAGGCTTGGAAACAAATCCCTGACCCAATCAAAAATTTCTTAGCACAAGATGACGACTTCTTGAATAAAACCAAAACCACAAAAGAGGTGCTTTCTAACTGGCAAGAGTTACCTGATGCTGTAAAAAATTTTTTAGGAAATAATAGCAACTTTCTTACTAGCGCAGACGAAGCTAAGCAATTCCTTAAATCTTGGGATAATATGCCTGAAATAGTTAAAAGTCTTTTAGGTGATAATAATAACTTTGTATCAAGTGCGGATGAAGCCAAAACTCTACTGAACACTTGGGATAATATGCCTGAAAAAGTTAAGAAAATGCTTGGTGAAAATAAAGATTTTAAAGAAAAAGCAGATGTAGCAGTAGATACTTTAAGAAACTGGAATTCTTTATCACCCAGTGTTAAAGATTTGATTGCTAACAATTTAGCTTCTATGCCAGCCGAAGATGCTCAAAGAGCTGTAGATGCTTTAACTGGTAAAACAGTGGATTTGGATGCATTGAACAACACGCTTCCGGGTGTAAATGATGCGGTAACTTCCGTAGGTAGTTTTACTGGTAAAACTGTTTCATTATTAGCGATGGATAATACAACAGGTACTGTAGTTATTACACAAGCCAAAATAGACAGTGTGCAACAAAAAAGAGCTGCTGAACTAAAAGCAAAAGATAACACTGCACAAGTTAGGTCAAGTGTGCAAAGTGGTATTAATGCTATTAAGCAACAATATCCAGTGGCTATTGAAGCCGCTGACCATATTACTAGCGCAGTAAGTGGATGGATGGCTAGACTTCCTAAATCACATACAATTAACATTGTTGCTAACGTTGCTGGAAAAGTAGCAAAAATATTAGGGTTTGAAAACGGGACAAACTATCACCGTGGTGGTTTGGCAATGGTCAATGACCAGAAAAATGCGAACTACAAAGAGTTGGTAACACTTCCAGGTGGTGTAAGTTTTATCCCAGAAGGACGCAATGTTATTTTGCCTTTGCCACGAGGTTCTAAGGTCTTAAAGGCAAGTAAGACTAAGTCTTTGATGCAGAAATACGGACTTCCTAAATATGCTAATGGGGTTGGTTACTCTGCAAACTCCCCACTATTTAAGGCGATGGATAGTGTGCAACAGAAAATTAGTGTTACACCAGCTCCAGAGGTGAACATTGATAATGCTCAGGTTCTTTTGATATTGAAAGAAATTGCTAATCTTTTGCGTGATGGGAATAAGAAAGTACCTGTAGCTAAGGTTTATATGGATGGAGAATTAATTACACGTAAGGTGACTGAAGAGCAAAATCGTAGGTCACGTATTGATAGTATTATGAAAGGAGTACCAATTTGAGTTTTAGAGGTGTAACGGCGACTTATAATGGTGTTGATTTATCAGACTATTGGGAGTATATCACCGATATTCGCCGTGATGCAGGAAATGAAGATAATCTTGTGACAGAGGATACTCCTAGATTAGGTGAAGAGCTTATGCGTATTTCTCGAGGCGCTAAGATTATCGAAGTTGAGTTTACTATTTGGTCAGATGACAGAAACAAAGTAAAACGTCAGCTCGCTAAAATTTTTAGGGTTGATTCACCTAAGAAACTAATCTTTTCTGATGAACCTGATAAGTATTATTGGGCAATAAAATCTGGAAAGATTGAGATGCGTGAAGATATTCTTAAACGTTCTACTGGGACAATTACTTTTTTTGTTGAAGATGGTGTTGCTCACTCGACAACTTATAAACGATACGATAATCCAACTGTATCTGGAAATAAAATCACTTTTGAGATTGATAATGAGGGGAGTGAGAATGCTTATCCGATTATTAAAATCAAACATAATTCCGAGAATGGTTACATCGGCGTTGTAAATAGTACAGGTGCTCTTGAAGTAGGTAACAAACAAGAAGTAGATGGGGAGATGGCTCAAAAAAATGTCACTCTTCATAAAAATGCTGGTGGTGACTTTTCTGATTGGGTGGATGGCACACAGAATTTTGAAAACCCACATAAGATTGTCAACACAAGGATGACTTCTGATAAAGCTTTTGGTGGGCGTTTAGGTGTGCTACCTGATAGTTTTCTAACTAGTGGTGTAGCAGGTAGTCTTCAGTATGGTGCGGTAAAAGAATTACCGCTTGCTGAGACTGCTAAGAACTGGTATATCTGGGCAAGGGCTTGGTTTGAAACAGGACTGATGGGACAAACAGGCGCTTGGTGTTTGACTGTCATCGATGAAGAAGACCATCTTATTGCAGGTATGGCGATTGAAAAAACAGATGCTTCTGGGAATACCGCTCAGATTCGTTTCCTTTTAGGGGATGGTAACGGCGGTAGTCGAGTAATGCAAACCATTAATTTCACGCCGTGCCTATGGTTCCCACCTAACCCATATGGTTCTGAGGGACGACAAGAAAATAAAGATGCTAACATGTTTGACTTGTTAAAAGAAGGAGACACGATTAAATATTATTGGTATGGTTCTAGTTTCCGCTACTCAGATGCTAGGATTAGGGACAAAAATGCTAAGAAGGTTCAATTCTTTGTTGGTCAATATACTGGTCGTAATGTAACTGACCGCATGGTTAGTATGCACTCCATTAATTACTTTACTTTTGAAAAACTTCATGTTGATTATTGGAAAGATGTTCCTAACCGTTATCCAATGGGGTCGAATGTTGTTTTATCTAGTGAGGATGTAAGTATTGTTGTGGATGGTCTAAATAGGCAAATGGACTTTGTCTATGGGTCAAAATTTATTGAAATCCCTCCTGGTAAGTCTACTTTGGAGATTTATACATCAGATTGGTGTAAGAAAGCTCCAGAAGTAACGGTTGAATTTGAAGAAAGGTGGTTATAATTGAAAACATTTTTTCAGGTTCCAACAATAACAATTCATGACCCACAGCTTAGGATTGTAGGGGTTATTGATAACGACAAACCGAATAGTATTCACTTTTTTGATGATAAATGGGAACGAGACCTAGCAACTGGTGCTAGCGTCTTTTCTTTTTCGGTTTATAAGAAATTTACAGCAGATAATGAGCTTCAACAGAATCCTACAGAAGTACTAAGAAAACGGAATTTTATTTCTTTTGATTACAAGGGCGAGACGTTTCTTTTTACTATATATAAGATAAAAGAAACTCGTACAATGCTTGAGCTAGAATGTCGTAATCTTAACCTTGAACTTATTAATGAAGATGCGATTCCTTTTAAATCTGACCAGCCGTTAACGTTTAAACAATACGCTGAGAAGATGGATTTGCTTAATTTTACGAAGCTAAGTATTGGGATTAATGAGATTGAGTCTTACACACGAACACTGGAGTTCACAAATTCTGAAACTAAGTTAGCACGTCTGCTAGCTTTGCTTTCTAAATTCAATGCTGAACATGAGTTTAAGACATTCTTGAACTCAGACGGGACACTGAAAGAGTTTAAGATAAATGTTTACAAAGAGTATGACGGTGATAATTACGGAGTTGGTAAAAAGCAAAAAAATATCATTTTGTTAGGGGAACGTCACCTAACTGATATTACACGTACAGTTGATTATGACGGCTTGTTTACAATGCTTGTTCCTACAAGCTCACAGAGTGTATCTGATGAAAAAGAAAAGGCTGATGAACATGGTCAAACGGTAACTACGGTGAAAAATCCAGATGGTTCGACTACACGAACAACAGTTTGGAAAAACTCAGATGGTTCACAAAGTAAGACGGTCATCAATACAAGAGTGATTAAAAACGCTGATGGTAGTACCACAACCATTAAACGTACTGAGAAGGCTAATGGTTCTATTCTTGAGACAACAACTGTCCGTACATCAAAAGGTAATACTAATTCTACGACAAAAGTATTAAAACAAGCGACTAGTAATAAGGATACTGGTGAGAAAGAGCTTATTGACTTAGGGTCAATGCCTGACTGGGAAGTAAAAAACAGTGAAGGTGAGGTTGAGTTTTATAAACGAGGAGCTTCACTATATGCTCCAATAGCTGCAAAACTATATCCGTCTACTTTCACAACAGCGACTCAGTCGGACCAATGGATTCGTAAAGATATCAGCTATGATGCTAAAACTTCTGAGGAGTTGGAGCAGATGGCGTTTAAGGATTTAAAACTTCATGCTTATCCAGCTATTACATATGAAATTGAGGGATGGACTGACCTTGATATTGGTGATAGGGTGCCAATTCAAGACGATGAGTTCAGCCCTATTTTGATTATCGAAGCCAGAGTTACAAAACAAGAGCTCTGTTTTACAAGACCGGAAAATAGTCGCACAACTTATGATAATTTTAAATCGTTAAGTAATAACCTTTCTGCTGATATTCAAGTACGTTTGGCTGAGATGATTGAAGAAGTCAAACCATACACTATTAAATTGTCAACAGATAATGGGACGACTTTTAAAAACGGTACTGGGGAGAGTGTCGTGAAAGCTACTCTTTTTAAAGGAGAAAAACAAGTCTACACAGATGTGAGCTGGCGCTGGGCTCTCGATGGTGAGGTTCAGGTTGCAATGCAATATCTATTGAAGGCAAAAGATATTGAGAATACAGCGGTGCTTACTGTATCAGGATATGTTGAAAACAAAGAAGTAGCGACTACAGAGGTTACTGTTACTAACTTGGTTGAGCCAACAAGCCTAGTTATCAAAACAAGTAATGGGAATCTATTCAAAAACAATTTTATCAACACTACGCTTACAGCAACACTTTGGCGTGGTGGCAAAGAAATTGATAAGGATGGCAAAGATTATAGCTATATTTGGACAAAAACAGATGATGAAGGTAATCCTGATGAAATCTGGAATCAAGACCATAGCTACTCACAAAAAACAATTGAAATCACACAAAAGGATGTATTTAGAAGAGCTCAATTTGAATGTAATGTTGAGCCCCTCGGTTAAAAAGGAAAGGAAATTTAAAAATGGGAATTATTTCAAGTGGACAAATTACAATCACAGACTTATCAGATGCGCCCGTACTAAGCGCTTTTATCACAGCTAGTCAAACGACTACACAAGTATTTGACCAAACAACAAACGGCTACAATCCATCATATGCAGGAAATCCACAAGTATTGACCCTTAATTTAACTAAAGCGGGGCAAACAGCTTCAATTATTGGTCAAGTTGGTAAAGTATCTTGGTATGAATATAATGGTTCAACTAAAACGGCTATTACAAGCACGTCTGACAAAGATAATCAGTATTTGACTGGCTCACACAATGAAGCTTTACACACTAAGGTCAACGTGCCAGCGAATGCAGGGGCAAAACGCTATGAAGCTGTTGGTACATGGACCGACCCAGTTACAGGTTTGAAAGTTGATTTTCGTGCACAAATTGATTTGCTAGCGGTTCAGCTTGGTAAACAATCGCTTGTTCTAAATGTGTATACAGGTAAAGGTAATACATTCTACAACAACCAGCCAGGTAGTCTAACTGTCAATGCTGACCTTTACAAAGGTAACAACCTTTCAGGCGGAAACAAACAATTCAAATTCTTCTATTTTGATAGTTCGGTTTCAGCGACTAATTCAGCTGGTTACGATGCGGACGGTGGTCTTGGATGGCACCTATGTTCATCGACTACAACAGGACAAACACCAAACGTTGAACCATCAGCTAATACAACTGCTCAAGGTATCCTCACAGTGACACCAGATAAAGTTACAAACTCGCAAACATTTAAGGTTGTCTGCATCGACAAAGTTGGTGGCACTAATGGTCAAAAAGCTATTGGTGTTGCGACAATTCTTGACTTTTCAGACCCAATTGTAGTGGTAGTTGAGTCAACAGCTGGTAACACGTTTAAGAACTCATCTGGTTCAACAACATTGAAAGCACGTCTTTATCGCAAAGGTGAAGAGTTGGATGCAGACGGTTCTAGTAAAGCTTATACATATAAATGGTCACGCCGTGATAAAAATGGAACGCTGGATGCAAACTTTGGTGGTACTGGAAATCAATATAAAGTTGGTAAATCTATTACAGTCTCAGCTAGCAATGTTAGCGACAAAGCAACATTCTTCTGTGAAGTGTTTGAGTAAGGAGGTATGAAATATGATTAGAGCTGAAATTGAACTAGGCGGAAAGCTTGAAGTTGTCCATGTTGATGTCAAAACGAAAGAAGAAGCAATCGAATTCCTACTTTCTAAGCAGTTTGGCTTTCTGACTCAAATTTGGAAATTAGAAGAGGTGAACGATGAAACTAATAGCATCAAATCAGATGACGCTAACAAATCTAAAGGAAAAGGCGATTGACCGAACTGAGATTACATTTTGGCACGGCTTATCCGCAACTAAACACCCGCTGGGTGTTTATGATTGCGGTGGTCGTGACCACTATTGGGCAAATGAATTTAACGTAACCAGCGGTAAGACGTACACGGTGCGTGTGATTGCCAAACAGACAAAAGGTTCAATTCGTCTTGCAGGTGGAATCTGGTATACAGCTATGACGTCAGGACACCCATATGACTCATACGCACCTTTTACTTTGGTCGGTGAAACTAGTGAGGATGGTCTAGGTATATACGAGCGGAAACTTGTTGTAGCAAGCGGTAAAACCAAAGCGAAAATATATATTCAGCTTGAGCAAACTGCAGGCGGTGGGTATTCAACGGCTTGGCGTATATATGATGGACAGGTTTTTGACGAAAATGGTCAACCACTTGTCACTGACCAGAATAATTTTGGTGCTTTAACAAGTCCAATGGCTGCACCAGATGGCACGTACATCTGGAAACGAACTATCACGTATTATACGGACGGAACAAGCAGTACTGTCTGGGAATACAGTGGAGTTGGTGCTAAAGGTGATACAGGGGCGAACGGTCAAACCTCGCACGTACATTTTGCGTTTGCCGACAACGCAACAGGCGGCGGATTTAGCTTGACTACGCCGAAAGCATATATGGGCTGGTATGCTGATTTTAACGAGACAGCAAGCAACGACCCAACGAAATACAGGTGGGGCAAGTGGAAAGGTGACCAAGGCGCGCCAGGGGGTAGAGGTGATGACGGAAAAACGTCTTATCTCCACCTTGCTTTTGCAAGTTCGGCAGACGGCAGAACTGGTTTTAGTTTCACGGAATCTGGTCAACAGTATCAAGGCTATTACACCGATTTCACGCAATCTAGCAGTACAGACCCAACTAAGTACACTTGGATGGATAGGCGTGCTGGTATTGAAGTTGGCTCAAAGAATTTGTTGCGTAAAACAGCAGTAAACACTGAAAATCTAAAACTTTTCGGCACAACAGATACAACTGTTAGCGTTGTTGAGAAGGATGGGCATCAAGTATACAAATTAGTAGTTTCTGGGTCTAGTAATGCAGGCGCTTATTTCATCGGTAATAGCGATTATTACAATCTTGTCAAAGACCGTAATTATACATTTAGCTTCTGGGTTTTGACTAATAAAGATAAAAATTTCAACATGAATAGCTTAGGTCATATTCAAGCCGTTAACACTAATAGTGATAAAGTTGGAAACGATAGTGTACACCAACATACACAGCCTGTGTACAGCACAAATATTATAAAAGCGAATACGTGGACAAAAGTTTGGCTTACCTTTAAGCCTACATCAAATAGTTATTTTAAACCGTATTTCTGGTATCTGAGGGCTGATGACGAAATCTATATCTATGACATGATGCTGAATGAAGGTACTGTACCTCTTTCTCACAGCTTAGCTCCTGAAGATACACAAGAACAAATTGACAGTAAAGCAGACCAAGCGTTGACGCAAGAGCAGTTGAATGCGTTGGCAGAGCAAAACAACTTAGTTAAAGCCGAAATGGAAGCTAAAGCAACTGTAGATGAAGTTAATAAGTGGATTACAGCTTATCAAAACTATGTTAGTAACAACGACAAGTTTAAAGGTGATTCTGAAAAAGCCTTGCAAGAAGCGTCAGCCCGTATTCTGCAGTTAAACACTGATGTAGGTGCTTTGAAACAACAATGGACTTTTATCGATACATACATGACCGTTCAAAATGAAGGTTTAATAATCGGTAAGTCTGATGGTTCTGCTTATGCTAAATTCGCAAACGATAGAATCAGTCTATTTTCAGGAAGTAGTGAGGTCATGTATATCTCACAAGGTACTTTGCATATTGAAAACGGTATTTTTACAAAAACAATTCAAATCGGACGTTTCCGCTTTGAGACGCACCCAGCAGATAAGAATATGTTGGTATTACGATATTTAGGAGGTTGATAAATGGCAACAGCTACATTTAGCGGTCAGTATGGTCATAATATGACGCTTGAAGTGTGGTCTGGTTGGAACAAGCAAGACGTAGCTAATAATAGGTCAACGGTCAATGTACAAGCAAGACTTATTACAAATGGTTATGCTTCGATGTGGGGTGTAACAGCTGACTTAACTATAACAATCAATGGTGGTTCGGCTATCGAACATCCAGGAATTAATATTGGTACTGGTTCAAGTCAGTTGATTTTCGCTCATGATTATGTTGTTGGTCACAATAATGACGGTTCTAAAACTGTTGGTATTAAGATTTCTGTCAACCTTAATACAGGTGGGTATGGTAGTTCAATGGTTGCATTTGACCTTAAACTACCAAATATTCCCAGAGCAAGTTCAGGCAGCGTCACATCTGGTGACTTAGGGACACCTGTCAAGATTTCAATTGACCGCAAAGTTAGTGCGTTTAAACACACTTTAAGATACGACTGGAACGGTGTCACAGGAACAATAGCAAGCAATGTTGATACGTCTTATTCGTGGACATTGCCAATGAGTTTTGCGGATAAAATTCCAAACGCAACATCTTCTTGGGGACGTATTTTTATTGACACTTATAACGGTTCCACAAAAATCGGTACAAAGGAAGCTACATTTACAGGTAACGTCCCAGCAAGTGTTAAACCAACACTTGGTAGTATTACGTTGGATGACACGAATACGAATGTCAAAAATCTAATAAATACATCAAACACATTTGTGCAGGTTTTGTCTAATCCAAAAGTTACTTTCAATAATGCAAAAGGTTCTTACAGTTCTACTATCTCAAATTATCATGCTGAGATAGTTGGTAAAAATCAAGCGATTACAAGTAACGGTGAAAGTTTTGGGATGCTTAATTACAGTGGAGAGGTCACAATACGAGCGACTGTAACAGATAGTAGAGGGCGGACATCAGACCCTGTAGAAGTCAAAGCTAATGTTTTGGCGTATTTTACCCCACAACTAAGCTTTACGGCACAACGTAGTGGCTCATCTGGAACAACTGTAACAGTAACGAGAAACGCCAAAATTGCGCCTCTCACGGTCGGAGATAAGCAAAAGAACACGATGAAACTTGTCTTTAAATACAAGAAACATTCAGACACAACTTTCACCGCTGACACTGGTAGCGCAGGCGGAACATGGGCAACAGTTAGCACTCTAACTAATTCTCAGGCAAATCTGGGAGCAACGTTTAGCTCACTAACGTCTTATGATATTGTCGGGACTATCTCAGACAGCTTTACCAGCTATGATTTTAGTGCAACGGTCGGAACTGAAACGTATCCACTAGCACTTAGACCAGATAGCGTAGGACTTGGTAAAACGCCTGAAAATAAAGGTGTGGACAGCGCTTGGCAATATTTTTACAACAACAAGCCTATTCAACATCATCAAGTGACCATAAATGATGGTCAAGCTATATTACTCGCAAAAGGTACAGACTTAAACACAATTGTCCATACAGGTTTTTATCGAGGTGATGGGCTTGTAAATAAACCGTCAGGGTCTGGCGCTCATACATGGACGTGGATAAAAGTTAGCAAACACGACAGCTGGGGTTCTTGGGTATTGCAAGAAGCCATTGATTTTAATGGTAAAGTATCTGCTTTTCGAGTTAAAAAGAACGAACAAGGTTGGACAGCTTGGCAATATAACGCAATCCAAAACACAGTAGCCGAATTTACGGCGGTCAATCAGACAAAAGTGTATAGTGCTACTTTGGCTGGTCCTTATGGGTTAGCATTGCAAGCTAGACGAGTAGGGAATTTAGTGTCAGTTACTTTAGATGCCGCAATTTCATCGACAGATTCTCGCGCTGGAACTGCAAATGAAACTATACCAGTTGGTTGGCGTCCTTGTAAAACAGAAGTTATTATTTCTGCTGGTTTTGCAGGGGGTGGAACTGGTACACAAATGTGGACTGGTGAAAGCTTCTGTCGACTTTTTTATTACTCGAATGGTAAGATTGACTTTACAATTCGAGCTAGTGCTAAACCACTTGGTGTGTACGCAAGCGTTACATGGATTACCACAGACCCATTTCCATCATAGAGAGGAGAAAATATGGAATTAAAATTTGGTTCAAAATCACAAGAATTTGCAGTTGATGGTACGGTTACGGGTGCTAAAGTTACACTTGTAACCGACAGTGGCGGTTATTTGCCAATCATGCTCCCAGCTGACAAAATCGGTCTATCAAATGATGAGTTAGAAAAGCTCGCTTTAGATGTTGTGTATCGCAAGAATTTTCGTGACAAATACGAAAATGAAAAATTTGCTGAGTATGACAGTACTATCAAAGAGTTGAAAGAGTCATATGAGACGGCTGAGAAAATGGCGAAAGTAGCCACAGCTACACTAAATGACTTAATCAATCAAATGTACGCTGACGAGGTGCCAGCAGATGAAACTACTACAGAAAATTAAAAACACATTTTTAGGAGGAAGAACAATGATGATTAATTATTTTGCAATGCAAATCGAACTTGGGTGGATTACTATTGAAACAGTTCCTAAACGTTTCCGTAAACAAGTCCAAGAGCTTGTAGACCTGTCACACGCAGGACTGCAAGACGATAACGCCAAATAGGCTTAGTTAGGCGTGAGGTTATGGAACAGAATGTAATACATGAGGCTATGCAGACCACATGGACGATTGATAAGATGGGTGGGGTTTTGGCGGTAGCCATTATCCTCATTGTCTTACTATTAATCAGTGCCATGACGTGGGTGATTAAGAAATTGGTGACAGGATTCCAGGAGACCAACAAAGAGCTGTTAGATTCCAATAATAGAATTGCAACTGAAAATCAGAAGCAGATGGCAAGATTGACCAAAGCAGTTAATAATCTTTCTTCTGAGACTCGTAGAGATATTTCAGTTCTTCAAGAGAAGGTAGATGGTCTGGAAGACATGGTGAAAAATACACAGATAACTTAGCGTATACGCAGTAGTGCGCAGTAAAACGCAGAAAGGAAGAAGAAAATGAACGATGTAATTTTACAAGGTGTTATGCTTATTTTAACTGGTTTTGCAGGATTTATTGTTAAAACCGTGAAGGACTATCTTTTTAAAGAGGGTGGAGAAAAAGCACTTAGAATTGTTGAAATCCTTGCTAAAAATGCTGTTCATGCAGTTGAACAGATTGCCCGTGAGGATGAAGACGGTGCCAAGAAGCTTGAAGTCGCTAAGGCTAAAGTAAAAAGAGGTTTAGAAAATTATGATATCTATTTGACAGATGGACAGATTGAAATGTTCATCGAGGCAGCAGTCAAAGAGATGAATAACAACTGGAAAGGAGAAAAGAAATGAGTAGAATTGAAACTAGTATTGCTGAAATGTATAACTTACAACGTATTCCTGTACATTATGATATGGGTGACCGTTATGGGAACGATGCTGACCGAGATGGATTGATTGAGTATGATTGTTCATCAGCAGTTAGTAAAGCTCTGGGAATTAGTTTGAGCAATAATACAGAGTCACTTAAGAGCAACTTGCCTAAAATTGGGTACAATTGTTTTTATGATGGTGTAGATGGTACATTTGATGCTGTTCGTGGGGATGTCGTTATTTGGGGTCCTCGTGATGGTTCAAGTTCACTTGGTGCATTTGGTCATGTTATGATTTTTGTGGATGGTTCAAATGTTATTCACTGTAACTATGGTTCAGATGGTATCACGGTCAATGACTATAATTATCTATGGCAAATCAATGGGCGCCCTCGTGAAACAGTTTTCCGTGAGAATGCTGATGCTATCAACCAAGAACCAAAACCAAGTGGTAGAAAAGTTTACCAAGTTAATGCAATGGAATTTGTAAATGGTATTTGGCAAGTGAAATGTGATTATCTATGTCCTGTTGAGTTCAATTGGAACGATAATGGAATTTGTGTAGGTGATATTGATATTGTTGATAAGAACGGAAATCTTATCGCTGACCAGGAATGTAGAGTGGGGTCTTACTTTGTATTTAACCCTAACAAGATTCTGTCAGATAACGGCGGAGCCTACGGTACTGGTGGCTACTATTGGAGAAACTTTACTTTTGCAGAAGGTGGAGAAGCGTGGTTGTCTACATGGGATAAAAACGATTTACTCGGATAAAAATCTCCCTAACATTCCCTAGTCTTTGCTGACTAGGGATTTTTTTGCTACAATAGATAATGTAAGGAATTGAGAGGTCTTACATATCTGGCGATAGTGGGCTGATAAGCGCACGTTAAAACAAATATACGGCTGAACTGAACGGGGGCTAGCAAGGCTGGTCTCTTTGTTTTTGTCCTCGAATGTTGCTCAAAGTTATGTCTTGACTATTTCTTATGTTATAATGAATATATCGCAAGTTTAAAACAACTAACTAAATAATTTAGTGCAGATTGTTTGACAGCATGCTAAAGTTATATGCTTAATAACTCGTTACGCTAGTGGTGGGATACTGCTACTAGATAAGTAATCAATCTTAGATTGTTGCGAAGTGAAAGAATAGCAAGAGTGCGTATAACGTGGAGGGTATGTGTAATTAGGCTAAATCTAAACGGTGGTGGCGACAATAGACGCTCCAGTGGAGAATAATCCTACAAGCCCAAGCTTGACCACTTGAAGTAAGTAGGAAACTGTCAAAATAAGCCATTATGCGCATTGACGGGTGAAAAGCTCGTTGCTTACACTAAAAGATTGTACAAGTAGCCCAAAGGCGCAAGTGATAAATTGGAATATTGTCACATTACTTAATAATTCTGAATGTCGGGTGAAAGTTGGAGGTAACCAGTCCTGCCTAGTCATTAAACCTCTTAGGAAGTTGTGAGGTAGCTCCTCATAGCTCAGACCTAAGACGACTATCAGCTAATAAGTTGCATGTATCTGAAGCAGAGTGAAGGCTCATTTAGTTGGTTGTTTTAGATTTGCGAGGAAAGAGAGTAACTTAAAGTTACTCTCTTTTTTTTGCGTAGTTCCATTGTAATGGAAACTTTTAAAAATGTCCGTTATAATGGAAGTTGAATTTCAGTATATATAATAGAAGAAAGTTGTTTTTTCTTAGTCTGTTATCTTTTTTTATAAGAGAGACCCAAAAAGAGACCCAAAACGGTAAAAACGGTGATATAATAATATCTTTTTAACTCCCACCGGCTCCATAAAAACTTTTCATAGTTTAGCAAAGTTACGCAAAGAGGTTAAGCCGAGGCTTGATCTCTTTTGTTTATGTAGTTGTAAATTGCAAGACGCAGTGGTTGAGTGGGTTCTAATGCGCTGATAGACCAGCTTTTACAACCCTACTCAACTATGCGTGGGTGAGACAACGAAATCGAATTTTTGAAATTATCGATTTCTGTCTCACTCCCTTTTGTTTTTACGTTTTGCCTAGTTTTGCCTTTTGGAGAGACCCAAAAAGAGACACAAAAAAGTTTTCTTTCACTGTCAGTAGTAGGAAGACTGCGAGAATGTTTTTTGTGCTTTCACCCAGATACAATTCCAGATACAAAAATAGCCACCAGATTTTGGTGGCTATAATATTTATTGAATATTAATTTTGTTTTTTAACAAGTAGTGTGTTGCCAGGTAGAAGATGATGGCTTCAACAAGGCTCACAAGACATGAGTAAGTAAAGAAGTGGATGGTAAGGTCACTATTTAGTTCGTGGCTTCCAAATAGTTCAGATACTAATAAAATAATAAATGAAACGACGAAGTAGGCAACGAATGCCATAAGACCACGTCTATTAGCAAATAATTGACCAATTGTAATAGCTAAGTAGATGAGCAAAATTCCTGAAATAGAATAAATTGCTACCCAAAGGAAGCCAATTCCCCACTCGGCAGGAGTGAGCATTTTAGCTAATTGTGGTAGGAAGGCTAAGAAATGACCTAGCCCAAAAATCGGTATAACGAGCAATGTCACACCAATGGTAACAACGATAGTGTTAAATGCTGTCCAAATCAGTGATGCAATCAGCTTAGATAAAATGATTTGGTGAGTGGATACAGGCAAGGTTAAGGTTAAGTAACCTTCACGACCAAAGATATTTTTATAAAAGCGTCGAACAATGATTGCTAGTGTAGCAATCCAAGCACTGGCAACGACCACACCAAACATGATTGCTAAAATAATTGGAATGATTTTAGTGAAGTTGCTGGGGTTGCTTGTCGCATAGTTTTCAGCATAGTCTGTAAGTGTTTTGATGCTAAAGCCAAGAAAGAAGGAAATAGCGATAATTGACGCATTAAGTGCGAAGTACCATTTACCGACAGATTTTAGTTCGTATTTTAAAAGTTTTGAAAACATAATTCCTCCCTAAGCTTTGTAAGTCTCACGGAAGAGTGAATCAATGGATTGACCGTGCTCTTCACGAATATCATCCGTATTGCCTTGCAAAATAATTTTTCCGTCTTTAAGGAAAATGATTTCATCAAGGATTGGTTCGATTTCTGAAATTAAGTGCGTTGAGATAATAACAGAAGCTTCTTCACAGTAATTATTGATGATAGTGCGTAAAATGTAGTCACGCGCGGCTGGGTCAACACCACCAATTGGTTCATCAAGAATATAAAGCTTTGCTTGTCGGCTCATGACCAAAATTAACTGCACTTTTTCTTTGTTCCCTTTTGATAGATTTTTGAGGATATCATTTGGATTAAGATCTAAATCTTCTAAAAGGTGTTCAGCTTTTTCACGTGAAAAGTCTTCGTAAAAATCTTCAAAGAAAGCAAGTGCGTCCTTAATTTTCATATCTTCTCTGAGGTAAGAAGTATCTGGAAGGTATGAAATGATTTTTTTAGTGTCGACTGAAGGACGGTAACCATCAATGACGATTTCTCCAGTTGTTGGGTGAAGAAGTCCATTGATTAGTTTAATCAGTGTTGTTTTCCCGCTTCCATTTGGACCAAGTAAGCCAATAATCTTACCAGCAGGTAAACTAAGTGTCACATCGTCAACAGCTACATGTTTTTTGTATTTTTTGGTAACGTGATGTAGTTGGAGTAATTGACTCATCCTATTTTTTCTCCTTAATATACGATTCTAGTGTAGTCACAATATCGTCGATTTCAAATCCTATTTTTTGCATGTTATTAACGAATGATTGTAATTCTGCCTCAGCAACTTCGCGACGTTTTTGCATGATGAGGTCAGTGTCATCTGTAACAAAGCGGCCAGATGTTCGTTGAGAGTAAACCATGCCTTCGCGTTCTAGTTCTGAAAAAGCGCGTTGCATTGTGTTGGGATTGACACCAGCTTCTTCAGCTAATTCGCGAACGGTTGGGAGTTGATCACCGCTTTTGATTTCTTGACTGATGATTTGCATCTTAATATGTTGTGCGATTTGGACATAAATAGGTGATTTTTCATCAAATTTCCAGGACATACGATAACCCCTTTCTATTAAAATTTAAAGAAGTCTTAATTGTATTAATTAGAAGAAGTCTTGAAAGAAGTCTTGTACTAAATAAATGGTACAAAAATAAGTTTGAAATGTCAAGGAATCAATCGCTAAGGCATCTTATTTCAATTTAAACGTAAATATGCTTTGATTTTTAGTGTATAATAGAAAAAGAAATCAATCGGAGAAAGGAGGGCTTTTATGTTTGCCCAATTAGATACCAAGACTGTCTATTCTTTTATGGATAGCTTAATTGACTTAGAGGGCTATGTCAAAGAAGCAAAAGTATTAGGCTACCAAACCATTGGGATTATGGACAAAGATAATCTCTATGCCGCCTTTCATTTTATTACAAAAGCTAAAAGCGAGGGTCTGCGTCCTGTTTTGGGGCTTGAGTTGACGCTTAATTTGCAGGAAAATCTTTCCTTAAGTGTCTACTTAATTGCGCGTGATACGACAGGTTACAAAAACTTGATGAAAGTGTCTAGCCGTCAGATGACCTCTGGAATTCAGCTAGAGGATTTAAAGGAGTACCTATCTGGCTTAGCAGTTATTATCCCGTATTATGATGGTTTAGAGAGCCTATCTCTTCCTTTTGACTATTATATCGGAGTGGATGTTCATTCAGAAGAAAGGGATTATGACAAGCCTTTAATTCCACTTCATACAGTACGGTATTTTAATACTAATGAAGTCGAAACGCTTCACATGCTTCATGCTATTCGAGATAATATTAGCTTGAAGGATGCGCCGGCTGCACCGCAAGGACAGCAGTTGATGGCTTGTGATATCTTAACACAAGCTTTTGAGCAAAAATTTCCACAAGCTCTAGAGAATCTAGAAAAATTAGTTGCTGATATTCACTATGACTTTAATAGTGAATTAAAACTACCGCGCTTTAATCGTCAAAAACCTGCGCAGGAGGAATTGATAGAATTAACTGAAGCAGGACTTAAGGATAAAAATCTTTGGTTGCCAGAGTATCAAGAACGCTTAGCTAAAGAACTTTCAGTCATTCACAAGATGGGCTTTGATGATTACTTCCTCATCGTTTGGGATTTGCTGCGCTTTGGTCGAAGTCGTGGTTACTACATGGGAATGGGGCGTGGTTCTGCTGCAGGAAGTTTAGTTTCCTATGCTCTTGATATTACTGGGATTGACCCAGTGAAGAACAATCTGCTTTTTGAACGTTTCCTAAATGAAGAACGTTATAGCATGCCTGATATTGATATTGACCTTCCAGATGTTTACCGCAGTGAGTTTCTTCGTTATGTTCGTAATCGTTACGGTAGTCTACATTCGGCTCAAATTGTGACTTTTTCAACTTTTGGTGCTAAACAAGCTATTCGTGATGTTTTCAAACGATTTGGTGCACCAGAGTACGAGTTGACCAATATCACTAAAAAAATCAGTTTCAGAGATAACTTGAGTACGGTTTACGAAAAGAATTTATCTTTCCGCCAAATCATTAATTCTAAAATCGAGTATCAAAAAGCCTTTGCGATCGCCAAGCGTATCGAAGGAAATCCTCGTCAGACTTCAATCCACGCCGCTGGTGTCGTAATGAGCGATGATAATCTGACCGAGCATATTCCTTTAAAAGCTGGCGAAGATATGATGATTACGCAGTACGATGCTGCTGCAGTTGAAGCAAACGGTCTTCTTAAAATGGACTTTCTTGGGCTTCGTAACCTTACTTTTGTTCAACGCATGCAAGAAAAGGTTGCTAAAGAATACGGTATTAATATCGATATCAAATCGATTGATTTAGAAGATCAGCAAACGCTAGCTTTATTTGCTGCAGGAAAGACCAAAGGGATTTTTCAATTTGAGCAAGCTGGCGCTATTAATCTATTAAAACGCATTAAACCACAAAAATTTGAGGATATTGTGGCAACAACGAGTTTGAACCGTCCAGGGGCTAGTGATTACACCGAAAACTTTATTAGACGTCGTTTTGGACAAGAAGCGATTGACTTGATTGACCCTCTGGTGGCAAAAATCTTGGAGCCAACCTATGGCATCATGCTTTATCAAGAGCAGGTTATGCAAATTGCGCAAGTCTATGCAGGCTTTACTTTAGGGAAAGCGGACTTGTTGCGTCGTGCCATGTCTAAGAAAAAAGCGGAAGACATGCGAAAAATGGAAAGCGAGTTCTTAGATGGTGCACAGACTCTTGGTCGACCGCTTGAAACGGCTAAAGATTTATTTTCTCGTATGGCTAAATTTGCTGGCTATGGTTTTAATAGGAGTCACGCCTTTGCCTACTCAGCCTTAGCTTTTCAATTAGCTTACTTTAAGGCACACTATCCTGCAGTTTTTTATGATGTCATGCTGAATTATTCAAGTGCAGATTATATTACGGATGCTATGGAATCAGAGTTTCGCATTAAGAAAATCGACATCAATACAGTGCCTTATAATGATAAGATAGCTGATGGTCAAATTTATCTTGGCTTGAAAAATCTACGCGCACTTCCACGTGATTTATGTTACTGGATTATTGATCATCGACCATTTTCAAGTATTGAAGATTTCTTGACCAAGTTGCCTGAGAATTACCAGAAGAAGGAACTTATCACACCATTGGTTGAAGTCGGTGCTTTTGATAACTTTGAAAAAAATCGCCGCAAGATTATTGAGAATCTGGAACCTCTTTTCATGTTTGTTAATGAGTTAGGAAGTCTTTTTGCAGAGAATTCCTATAATTGGATTGAAGTAGAAGATTTTCCAAATACTGAAAAATATCGTCAAGAACAGGGATTGTTAGGCGTAGGAATCAGTCCTCATCCTCTTCTTGAAATTGCCAAGAACTCATCAATTGCTTTTACGGCTTTAGCTGATTTGCATGAAAACACTGAAGCGACTATTCTTGTTGAGCTAAGTCAGATTCGTGTGATTAGAACAAAAACCAAGGGTGAGCAGATGGCTTTTCTGAATGTGACAGATACACAGAAAAAATTTGACGTTACTCTCTTTCCAGAAGTTTTTGCGCGCTATAAAGACGAATTGCAAGAGGGAAGATTTTATTATTTAACAGGTAAGATTCAAAATCGCAACAATCGATTGCAGATGGTGCTAAATCATGTTCAAGAAGCAAGTAGTGAACGATTGTGGTTGTTACTTCCCAATCATTTACATGATAGAGAAGTTTCGGACATCTTGTCACAATATCCAGGCAATATTCCTGTGATTTTGCACTACCAAGATAGTAAGCAAACCTTGCAAAGTCAGAGACATTTGGTTAAAAAGGATGAAGAGCTTTTACAAGCTTTAACTCCATATACAGTGAAAACGATTTATCAATAAAAATTTAGTAAAAATAAAATAAAGTAAAGCTTTTTACAAAGTAATGTGCTATAATAAGAACGTTAGATTAATAAAAGGAGTATTAGCAAAATGAAACGTATTGCTGTTTTGACTAGTGGCGGCGACGCTCCTGGTATGAATGCTGCTGTTCGTGCAGTTGTTCGTAAAGCAATTAAAGAAGGAATGGAAGTCTTCGGAATCAACCGCGGTTATGCTGGTATGGTCGATGGCGACATTTTCCCATTGGACGCTCAAAGTGTTTCAAACATTTTGTCACGTGGTGGTACTTTCCTTCAATCAGCTCGTTACCCTGAGTTTGCAACTCTTGAAGGACAACTTGCTGGTATCGAACAACTTAAAAAACACGGTATCGAAGGTGTTGTTGTTATCGGTGGTGACGGTTCTTATCACGGTGCTATGCGCTTGACAGAACACGGATTCCCAGCAGTTGGTATCCCAGGTACAATCGATAACGATATCGCTGGTACAGATTACACTCTTGGGTTTGATACAGCTGTAAACACAGCTATGGAAGCTCTTGATAAAATCCGTGATACATCTTACAGTCACAAACGTACATTCGTTGTTGAAGTAATGGGACGTAACGCTGGTGATATCGCTCTTTGGGCAGGTATTGCTGCAGGTGCTGACCAAATCATTATTCCTGAAGAAGAATATGACATCAACGAAGTTGTTGCAAAAGTTAAAGATGGTTACGAAAACAAAGGTAAAGAACGTCACCTTATCGTTCTTGCTGAAGGTGTAATGCATGCTGAAAAATTTGCAGAGTTGATGAAAGAAGCTGGTGATACTAGCGACCTTCGTGCAACTAACCTTGGTCACATCCTTCGTGGTGGTGCACCATCACCTCGTGATCGTGTTCTTGCTTCTTGGATGGGTGCTCACGCTGTTGAATTGCTTCAACAAGGTCGTGGTGGACTTGCCGTTGGTATCCACAACGAAGAATTAGTAGAAAGCCCAATTCTTGGTACTAAAGAAGAAGGTGCTCTATTCTCATTGGCAGAAGATGGTAGCATTATCGTCAACATGCCACACAAAGCACGTCTTGACTTTGCTCAATTAAATCGAGACATTGCTCATTTGTAATATAGTATAGTATTAGATTAAAAATTATTGTTATTAATAGTCGTTCATTCGGCTTAAAAATAAAGGGAGTTTCATATTATCATGAATAAACGCGTAAAAATCGTTGCAACACTTGGTCCTGCGGTTGAAATCCGTGGCGGTAAAAAATTCGGTGAAGACGGATATTGGGGTGAAAAACTTGATGTTGAAGCATCAGCACAAAAAATCGCTCAATTGATTAAAGAAGGTGCAAACGTCTTCCGTTTCAACTTCTCACATGGTGACCACGCAGAACAAGGTGAACGTATGGCAACTGTACGTCGTGCCGAAGAAATTGCTGGACAAAAAGTTGGTTTCCTTCTTGACACTAAAGGTCCTGAAATCCGTACTGAACTTTTTGAAGGCGAAGCTAAAGAATATTCATACAAAACTGGTGAACAAATCCGTGTTGCTACTAAACAAGGTATCAAATCAACTCGCGAAGTTATCGCTTTGAACGTTGCTGGTGCCCTTGACATCTACGATGACGTTGAAGTTGGTAAACAAGTTCTTGTTGACGATGGTAAACTTGGTCTTCGTGTTATCGCTAAAGACGATGCAACTCGTGAATTTGTTGTTGAAGTTGAAAACGATGGTATTATCGCTAAACAAAAAGGTGTAAACATTCCTTACACTAAAATCCCATTCCCAGCTCTTGCTGAACGTGATAACGCTGATATCCGTTTTGGTCTTGAACAAGGTCTTAACTTCATCGCTATCTCATTCGTACGTACTGCAAAAGACGTTGAAGAAGTTCGTGCAATCTGTGAAGAAACTGGTAACGGACACGTTCGTTTGTTCGCTAAAATCGAAAACCAACAAGGTATCGAAAACATCGACGAAATCATCGAAGCTGCTGATGGTATCATGATCGCTCGTGGTGACATGGGTATCGAAGTTCCATTTGAAATGGTTCCAGTTTACCAAAAAATGATTATCACTAAAGTTAACGCAGCTGGTAAAGCAGTTATCACAGCAACAAACATGCTTGAATCTATGACTGAAAAACCACGTGCAACTCGTTCAGAAGTATCTGACGTGTTCAACGCTGTTATCGATGGTACTGACGCAACAATGCTTTCAGGTGAATCTGCAAACGGTAAATACCCAGTTGAAGCAGTTCGTGCAATGGCTACAATCGATAAAAACGCTCAAACTCTTCTTAACGAATACGGTCGTCTTGATTCTTCATCATTCGCTCGTACTTCTAAAACAGAAGTTGTTGCTTCTGCAGTTAAAGATGCAACAAGCTCAATGGATATCAAACTTGTAGTTGCTCTTACTGAATCTGGTAATACTGCTCGTCTTATCTCTAAATACCGTCCAGATGCTGACATCTTGGCTGTAACATTCGACGAAAAAACTCAAAAATCATTGATGATTAACTGGGGTGTTATTCCAGTCGTAACTGAAAAACCTGCATCAACTGATGACATGTTTGAAGTTGCTGAAAAAGCTGCTCTTGAATCTGGATTGGTTCAATCAGGTGATAACATCGTTATCGTCGCTGGTGTTCCTGTTGGTTCAGGTGGTACAAACACAATGCGTATCCGCACTGTAAAATAATTGAATAATAAAAAAGCCTATCATATCAAGCTTTACAGCCTGTGTGATAGGGCTTTTTTTATGCTGTGGGGCATTTTGGGGGCAAATATTATCATTTTTTATTCTTTTATCTAGATAAAATTAGGCTAACTTACTTACTTTGTGTCAAAAGTCACATGCCTACTTTTTTTATGTTCAGAAACATGATATAATAGAACAAAGAATAGGAGAAATTATGGTCAAGCGCGATTTTATTCGAAACATTATTTTAGTCTTAATTGCTATTTTAGCGATATTTTTGTTGAGAATTTTTGTTTTTTCAACATTTAGAGTGCATGAAGATGCCGCTAATTCATACCTATCAAATGGTGATGTCGTAGTTGTTAATCGTAATCGAGAACCACGCTATAAAGATTTCATCGTTTACAAGAAAGATGGCATTTTTTACATTAGTCGTGTTGTCGCAACAGCTGGACAAAGTGCGACTGTAATGGATGATATTCTTTATGTTAACAACAAAGTTAAAGAAGAACCATACATTAGTAAAATAAAATCTGAATATTTGTCAACTTCAGATACTCAACAACCATTTACTTCTGATTTTTCTGTTAATACAGTTTCTAACGGTAAATATAACGAAGTGCCAAAAGGTTACTATTTAGTCTTAAATGACGATCGTCAGAACACTAATGATAGTCGTAGTTTTGGACTAATCAAGGAAAGTCAAATTCGTGGTGTTGTGACTTTCAAAGTTCTGCCACTTAATCAATTTGGATTCATTACAACAGAGTAGTTTAGCTACTCTGTTTTTTTGTTGGTTTCATTTTTCTTTTAGACCAATGAATAATTGGTATAGTATATTTTATACCAATCTTTTTATTGACAAGGTAAAAGTAAAGTTATATACTGTTGCTGTAAGGTTTTAGAAGGTCTTTATTAGACTATACCAATTCAAAAATTAAGAAAGAGATAGTAAGATTTTTCTTACTAAAGGTAAAAAAACTATGTGTGGTATTGTTGGAGTTGTTGGAAACAAAAACGCAACAGACATTTTAATGCAAGGCCTTGAAAAATTAGAATACCGTGGTTACGATTCTGCAGGAATTTATGTTACTAATGGTGCTAATCAAGGACGTTTAATTAAATCAGTTGGGCGCATTGCTGATCTTCGTGCGAAAATTGGAATTGATATGGCTGGTTATACAGGTATCGGTCATACACGTTGGGCAACTCACGGTCAACCAACTGAGTTGAATGCTCACCCACATACATCTGAAACTGGACGTTTCGTCTTGGTTCACAACGGTGTTATTGAAAACTATCTACAAATCAAAGAAACATATCTTTCAAATCACCATCTTAAAGGTGAAACTGATACTGAAATTGCGGTTCATTTAGTTGGTGAATTTGTTGAACAAGGTTTGTCAGTCCTTGAAGCTTTTAAAAAAGCGTTGAAAATCATCGAAGGTTCATATGCTTTTGCTTTGGTTGATGCTGAAGATCCTGATACTATTTATGTAGCTAAAAATAAATCACCTCTTTTGATTGGTTTGGGTGACGGATACAACATGGTATGTTCAGATGCTATGGCTATGATCCGCGAAACTAGCGAATTTATGGAAATCCACGACAAAGAATTGGTTGTTTTGACAAAAGATTCTGTTTCGGTTATGGATTATGATGGCAATGCTATCGAACGTGATTCTTACACAGCTGAACTTGACTTATCTGATATTGGTAAAGGGACTTACCCTTACTACATGTTGAAAGAAATCGACGAACAACCAACAGTTATGCGTAAGTTAATCACTGCTTACACAGATGACAATAATCAAGTCACTGTTGATCCTGAAATCATCAAAGCTGTTCAAGAAGCTGATCGCATTTACATCTTGGCTGCCGGAACATCTTACCATGCTGGTTTTGCTTCAAAATCATTCCTTGAACAAATGACTGACACACCAGTTGAACTTGGTATTGCATCTGAATGGGGCTATAACATGCCTCTATTGAGCAAAAAACCACTTTTCATCATGATTTCACAATCTGGTGAAACAGCTGATAGTCGTCAAGTTTTGGTTAAAGCAAATCAAATGGGCATTCCTAGCCTGACTATTACAAACGTTCCTGGTTCAACATTGTCACGTGAAGCAACTTACACAATGCTTTTGCATGCTGGTCCTGAAATTGCAGTGGCTTCTACAAAAGCTTATACAGCTCAAGTTGCAACATTGGCAATTCTTGCTAAAGCAGTAGGCGATGCTAATGGCAACAAAGCAGCAGCTGATTTTGATGTTGTTCACGAACTTGCTATCGTTGCACAATCTATTGAAGCAACACTTTCTGAAAAAGATACGATTGCTGAAAAAGCAGAAGCACTTCTTAAAGAAACTCGTAACGCCTTTTATATCGGTCGTGGTTCAGACTACTACGTTGCCATGGAAGCAAGTTTGAAATTAAAAGAAATTTCATACATTCAATGTGAAGGATTTGCAGCTGGTGAATTGAAACACGGTACAATTTCATTGATTGAAGAAGGTGTGCCTGTTATCGCTCTTATCTCAAGTAATCCTGTTCTTGCATCACATACACGTGGTAATATCCAAGAAGTTGAAGCACGTGGAGCAAGTGTCCTTACGATTGTTGACGAAAGCCAAGCTCGTGAAGGTGATGACATCATTGTAACAACAGTACACCCATTCTTGTCAGCTATTGCAATGGTAGTACCAGCACAATTGATTGCTTACTACGCAACACTTCAACGTGGGTTGGACGTTGATAAACCTCGTAACCTTGCGAAATCGGTTACTGTGGAATAATACTTGCCAAAATTTACTTTCTAAGGTAGAATGGATAATGTAACTTTTAACTTTATGACAGTAATAAAGTTATAGCTATTTTTTGATAAGGAGAAATGATGTCTTTACCAAATTGTCCAAAATGTAACTCTGAGTATGTTTACGAAGATGGATTAATGTTAGTTTGCCCAGAGTGCGCTTATGAATGGAACCCAGCTGATTCAGTTGAAGAAGAAGATGGCTTGGTTGTTCTTGATAGCAACGGAACTCGTCTTGCTGACGGTGACAGTGTTACTATCGTTAAAAACTTGAAAGTAAAAGGTGCACCAAAAGATCTTAAACAAGGAACTCGTGTTAAAAACATTCGTCTTGTTGAAGGTGACCACAACATTGATTGTAAAATCGATGGTTTCGGTGCAATGAAATTAAAATCAGAGTTTGTTAAAAAACTATAATGACATTGACGCTATGAGTATTGCTCGTAGCGTTTTTTTATATTTAAAATATTATTTACATAAATATAGTTATGTTATTTGGATTCATTTTTATAAGGTCAAATGATAAAATATTCTTCTTTGCTCCCCAATTGTTTGAAAATTTGATATAATACTATAATAGTAACAAATTCTTTTTAGGAGATAACATGTCATATATTTCACAAGTTCTGCCTAGCTTGTTAGATGGCGCTGCGGTAACTTTGCAAGTTTTCTGTATTGTTATTGTGCTTTCCATTCCGATTGGCGCTATCCTAGCTTTTTTGATGCAGATTAAATTTAAACCTTTGCAATGGTTGTTGACATTATATGTATGGATTATGCGTGGAACACCATTGCTATTGCAACTTATTTTCTTCTACTATGTTTTACCAAGTGTAGGAGTAGTTATGGACCGTATGCCTGCAGCCATTTTGGCATTTACCTTGAATTATGCAGCTTATTTTGCTGAAATTTTCCGTGGTGGGATTGCTGCTATTCCTAAAGGGCAATACGAAGCTGCAAAAGTTTTGAAATTAAATCAGTTGCAAACTATTCATTATATTATTTTGCCACAGGTCTTCAAGATTGTTTTGCCAAGTGTTTTCAATGAAATTATCAACCTTGTCAAGGATTCTTCACTCGTTTATGTTCTTGGTGTTGGTGACTTGTTGCTTGCAAGTAAAACAGCTGCCAACCGTGATGCAACACTTGCACCGATGTTTGTGGCGGGAGCTATTTACTTGCTTATGATTGGTATTGTTACCTTAATTTCAAAACAAACTGAGAAAAAATTTGATTATTATAAATAAGAGGTGACCAGATGTTAGAATTAAAAAATATTTCCAAACAATTTGGTCAAAAGAAGATTTTTGATCATTTTAATTTAACGATAGAAGATGGTAAAATTTTGTCTCTTGTAGGGCCTTCAGGTGGTGGTAAAACGACTTTGCTACGTATGCTTGCTGGTCTTGAAAAAATTGATTCAGGGGAAATCATCTATAATGGTGAAGTTGTTCCGATTGATCACTTAGAGACACTAAACTTGCTTGGTTTTGTTTTCCAAGATTTCCAATTGTTCCCACACTTGTCTGTTTTAGATAATTTAATTTTGTCACCTGTTAAAACAATGGGAATGACAAAAGAAGCGGCAAAAGAAAAGGCGCTTGGTCTGCTTAAACGTCTTGGTTTAGGAGAACACGCGGATGCTTATCCTTATTCATTATCAGGTGGGCAAAAGCAACGTGTTGCCCTTGCTCGTGCGATGATGATTGATCCTCAAATCATTGGTTATGATGAGCCAACGTCTGCGCTTGACCCAGAATTACGTCAAGAAGTTGAAAAATTGATTTTACAAAACCGAGAAGCTGGAATGACTCAGATTGTGGTTACCCATGATTTACAATTTGCAGAAACTATTTCAGATCACATTTTAAAAATTAATCCAAAATAACAGAAAGTCTCATTAGGTGTCTTTATGAAATTGAAAAAAGTTCTTTTAAGTGCCATGGCGCTTGTTGCGACAGTTAGTTTAGCTGCTTGCGGCTCTTCGTCTTCAAAAAAAGCTGCTAAGACAGACCAATGGAAAACTTATCAAAAAGATGGTAAGATTACGATTGGTTTTGATAACACTTTTGTACCAATGGGGTACGAAGATGAAGATGGTAAAAACGTTGGTTTTGACATCGATCTTGCCAATGCCGTCTTTGAACAGTATGGTATCAAAGTGAAATGGCAATCAATCAACTGGGATATGAAAGAAACTGAATTGAACAACGGTACGATTGATTTGATTTGGAATGGTTATTCTATCAGTGATGAACGTGCTGAAAAAGTTCTCTTTACAAATCCTTACATGGTTAATGAACAAGTGCTAGTCACTAAAAAATCTTCAGGTATCACAAGTTTTGCAGGGATGAAAGATAAAGTTCTCGGAGCGCAATCAGGTTCATCTGGTTACGATGCTTTCAATGCAAAACCAAAAGTCTTAAAAGATATTGTATCTGGTGGTGATGCGACACAGTATGAAACCTTCACACAAGCCCTTATCGACCTTAAAAACGATCGTATCGATGGTCTCTTAATTGATAAGGTTTATGCTAATTACTACCTTGAACAAGAAGGTGAGTTAGATAATTACAATATCATTGCTAGTGAATTTGACGGTGAAGATTTTGCTGTAGGTGCTAGAAAAGCAGATAAAACATTGGTTAAGAAAATCAATCAAGCTTTCCAAAAACTTTATCAAGAAGGCAAATTCCAAGAAATCTCAAACAAATGGTTTGGTGATGACGTGGCAACTGACGCCGTTAAAAAATAATTTAACAGAGTTTCAAGTAGCAATACTTGGAACTTTTTTGTTTTCATTTTTTCTTGATTATTAATGTTATCGTGCTATAATAGATATTAATTAACCAGTTAACAAAAAACTTCTAAGCACCTAAAAAACCAGGAGTATTAGTCCTGGTTTTGAGGTTAATCTTTGGATGTTGTTTGTGGAGTGATTTGGTGGAAGACAAGGGACCAATTTTCCTTGCGACGCCAGATACTGGTATGAGTCATATTATCGAGCTTATAAGTGATAAGCTTTGTTTTTTGGCTGATAGAGGTCATTTCAAAGGCTTCGATATTGCTCATGTAATGTCTTTTACGAGCCGTCATTTCAGATTTGGTATAGGAATGACCGTCAACGTCAATGAGGTAGAAGTCATCTGAGATTAATTCTTCATAATCTGGAATCTTAGCAAGAATGGTTTTTTCTGCCTTGTAAAGTTTCTTGTAGACATTATCCCAAATTTCATCTTCAGGGATTGCTCCTGGTTCAACGTGAACATCTGTATCGTAAACAGAGAATTCTTTACGAAGGAGTTCTTCGATTTGTTCAGTAACTTCGTGGCTTTCGTAAACTGATAGGTCAGGATTCATCTCAACAACAATATCAAGATAGATGTTGCTTCCGTATGAGCGACCACGTTGGGATTTTACATTTGACACTTTTGGTAATTTGAGAATGGCCTCTTTGTATTTTTGAAGTTCTTTTTGGTCAAAGCCATCTGAAAGGCTAAAGGCACTTTCAATAAAGATGTCGTAGGCTGTTTTCAAAATGAAGTAAGTAATAACGATGGCAGCCAATCTATCAATGATAACTAAGTTAAATGAAGCTGCAAGGATGGCTACAGAAGTACCGATAGAAGTGACAGCATCAGAAAGGTTATCTTTTGATGCGGCTAAGAGTGCGCTTGATTTAACACGTTGTGAGAGGCGTTTGTTGTGAAGATAAACACCATACATAATGGCTGCAGAGATGACTCCAACGACAGCACCTTCAGGATCAAGCGGTGTCATGCTACCTGAGATAATTTTTTCAATGGTTTGAAAGAGAACTTTAAAGCCAATGTAAAACATGATGAAAGAAGTAATCAAGCTGGATAAATCTTCCATTTTCCAATGACCAAAGCGGTGATCTTCATCAGCTGGTTTACTCGCCAAATGCAGTCCAATTAAAAGCACAACATTTCCGAGGATATCGGACAAGTTGTTAAAACCATCAGCGATTAATGATGATGAATTCAAAAAATAACCAGTGATTAGCTTCAATAAGGTGATGACCATGTAGGCAATAATACTAACAATTGGCCCTCGTTTTGCTAAGCGTAGGTTTTCTTCTGGTGTTGACATAAGAAATGCCTCCTTTATCAAATGAGGTTATAGTGTATCAGTAGATTATTTAAATTTGAGCTACCTTTTATTATATCACTAAAATGCGTCTATGGGCATAAGAATCAATCTAATAAGCGCTTTCTTTGAAGATAAAAATAAGAGATTAGGAAATACCTAATCTCTTGTTTTTTAGTGTGTATCGAAATAGCGTTTTGTTTCTTTGATGATAATTGGTGAAAGGGCTAGTAAGGCAATCAAGTTTGGAATTGCCATCAAACCGTTAACGATATCAGCGATAACCCAGATGGTTTCAAGGCTAATGTAACCACCAAGAGCAACCATAGCGATGAAAATGATACGGTAAACAGGAATAGCTTTAACACCAAATAGGAATTCAAAACAGCGTTCCCCGTAATATCCCCAACCAAGAATTGTGGTAAAGGCAAAGAGGATTAAACTGAATGTCAAGGCATAGACACCAAAGTTTCCAAAGACAGTTGAGAATGCTGATTGTGTCAAGGTTGCTCCGTTAAGATTGCTTGACCAACCACCAGTAACAATAATTGAAAGTCCTGTTAAGGTACAAATGATGATGGTATCAATGAAAGTACCAGTCATAGAAACAAGACCTTGTTCAACGGGTTCGTCAGTTTTCGCAGCAGCAGCAGCGATTGGTGCAGAACCAAGACCAGATTCATTTGAGAAGATACCACGTGCGATACCGGCTTGGATAGCTGTGATAACTGTTGCACCAGCGAAACCACCAGTTGCCGCTTTTCCAGTAAAGGCTGATTTAATAACCAAAGCAATACTTGGAAGAATTTGGTTACAGTGGAAAGCAAGAATTGTAATTGTTGCTAGAATATAAATGATTGCCATAAATGGAACAATTTTTTCAGCAACTTTTGAAATCGATTGAATACCACCAAAGATGATAATGCTGACAAGAACAGCCAAGACAATGCTGATGATTTTTGGTGACCAGCCAACAGTGTTGCTAAGTGAATCAGTGATTGAGTTAACTTGTGTGAAAGTCCCTGAACCAAACAAGGCAACCATTACCCCGAAAATTGAGAAGGCGATGGCCAAAGGTTTCCAGCGTTTTCCCATCCCATTAACAATGTAGTGCATTGGACCACCAGAAATTTCACCGTTTGCATCTGTTGTACGGTATTTGATGGCTAAAACACCTTCAGCGTATTTTGTAGCCATTCCAAAGAATGCGGCCATCCACATCCAAAGAAGTGCCCCTGGCCCACCAAGTTTGATGGCAGTTGCGACACCGACAATGTTACCAGTACCGACAGTTGCTGCAAGAGCAGTAGCCAGTGCGGCAAAACTTGAAATATCCCCTTTACCTTTTGCTTCAGATTTAAAGATAAGTTTTAAGGCCTTTGGTAGGCGGAAAACTTGCAATAATCCCAAGCGAGAAGACAAATAAATTCCTGTTCCAACAAGGAGAACAAGAAGAGGTGGTCCCCAGACTAGACTGTCTAAAGACGATAGAAAATTATACATAATCAAACTCCTAAGTCAGTCATAGTACTGTAATCATTGGTTAAAGGGTAAATCATCAAGTGACTCTTTATCTTTTAGCCATTAAATCAGTACTACTTATTAAAATATATTTCCCATTTTCAGAAAAAATAGAATAATTTCAACTAATTAATTATATAGAGAGAAAGGGCTTTTGTCAAATTTTCTTCTATAAAAGGGATGAAAAGTGACCACTTTTTCATGGGTGGTTTCATTTTTTTGAAAATATATTTCTGATAAGATGAGACAATTGCCTCAATAGCTTGTGATAGTATCATTTTTTAAGATGATAGTGATAGAAAACACTTACATTTCCAGATATAATACAAGAGTAAACTAAAGTATGAGGTGAGAAAAATGAAAAAACAATTTCCAAAAGATTTTTTATGGGGTGGTGCAACAGCTGCCAATCAATTTGAAGGAGCATGGAATGTAGATGGTCGAGGTCCTGCAACTTCAGACACTTCACGTGCAGTAGCACCGGAAGAGAGAAAATCAATGGGAAGTGAATTCAATAGCCCAATGACACGTGCTAAACTTGATGCTGCTTTAAATGACACAGAAGGTTTGTATCCGAAACGTTGGGGATCAGATTTTTATCACCGTTACAAAGAAGACATTGCTCTTTATGCAGAAATGGGCTTTAAGACTTTCCGTATGTCAATTGCTTGGTCACGTATTTTTCCAAATGGTGATGATGTCACTCCAAACGAAGCAGGGTTAGCCTTTTATGATAAAGTCTTTGATGAACTTAATAAATACGGCATTGAACCACTTGTGACATTATCACACTATGAATTTCCAATTCATCTAATCACAGAATATGGCGGTTGGAAGAATCGTAAAGTGATTGATTGCTTTGTGCGCTATGCTGAAACAGTCTTTAATCGCTACAAAGATAAAGTCAAATACTGGTTAACTTTTAACGAAATTAACATTATTGGTATGACAGGTTATTTGTCTGGTGGGCTTTTATTTGAAGATGGTAAATTGAATCTCCAAGACATGTACCAAGCAGCGCATCACCAATTTGTGGCATCAAGTTTAGCCACAAAAGTTGGTCATGAAATCAATCCTGACTTTAAAATTGGCTGTATGTTAGCGCGTATGCAAGCCTATCCAGCTACATGTAATCCTGATGATGTTATGGAAGAGATTAAAAAAGACCATGAAAATCTTTTCTTCTCTGATGTCCAAGTACGTGGTAAATACCCATCATATGCTAAACGTTTCTTCAAAGAAAACAATATTGAGTTAGAAATTGCTGACGGAGATCTTGAAATTCTTGAAAAATACCCTGTTGATTTCATGTCATTCTCATATTACATGAGCTCTATTGCACGTAAGCAAAAATCTGGTGAAGAAACTGCCGGAAACCTTATTCTAAGCGAACCAAATCCATATCTGGAAGCTTCTGACTGGGGCTGGCAAATTGATCCCGTTGGACTTCGTATCACTTTAAACAAGCTTTATGACCGTTACCAAGTACCGCTTATGGTTGTCGAAAATGGTCTTGGCGCTCTTGACAAGGTAGAAGAAGATGGTTCAATTCATGACCAATACCGTATTGATTATCTGGAATCTCACGTCAAACAAATGTATGAAGCGATTGAAGATGGTGTTGACTTGATGGGATACACTTGGTGGGGTTGTACAGACCTTGTTTCAGCATCAACTTCTGAAATGTCTAAACGCTACGGTTTTGTTTACGTTGATGCGGATGACCAAGGAAACGGTAGCTTTGACCGCTCACGCAAGGATTCATTCTTCTATTACAAAGATTTGATTGCGTCACGCGGTGCAAATATTTTAAACGATTAATAAGCTAAACTCGGTTGAAGACATTCAACTGAGTTAGTTTGCTTATATTGAGATTAGGGAGGAAAAGATGGTTAAAACATTTTACCTAATGCGACATGGACAAACTCGCTTTAACGTTCAAGGACGTATTCAAGGAGCTTGTGATTCTCCATTGACAGAGGAAGGGATTGAACAAGCTAAGGCAGCAAGACGGTATTTTGAGCAAGAAGGGATTACTTTCACGTGTGTCTATTCGTCAACGCAAGAGAGGGCTTGTGACACAGCTGAACTAGCGACTGGGCGAGTAGACTACATTCGCTTAAAAGGCATCAAGGAAATGGATTTTGGAGCTTATGAAGCGCATCAAGAGTATTTGAATCCGCCAGTTCACCACGAAGATGGCTCAGGCTATCGAGACTTTTTTGTACGTTATGGTGGAGAGTCAAATGTTCAGGTTTATGAGCGCATGGAGCGTACTATTCGTGAAGTTTTGGAAGATAGCAAAGAAGATGAGACTTTGTTATTTGTCAGCCACGGTGGAGCTATTATGCAGTTTTGTTTGCATGCTACGAAAAATCCGCCAACTCCTAAAAAACGTCCAGCAAACTGTGCGATTTTCAAAATAACTTATGACGGAAAAGAAATGTGTGTTCAGTCGATTTACAATCCAAGCACGCAAGAATACATTTTTGAGCGGGATTGAAATGATAAAGGTAGGCAAAGCAGCAGACTTTTCGACATTTTAATAAAATTTGCTATAATGGGAATAACTTTATTAAGGAGAATTTATTCCCCATGAAATTTGAGAAAAAACAGGTCTATTATATAGTTCTTGCTTTTGTGATATGTTACGCGATTAAAGCATATTGGGATACGGGAACATCACTTGTGGCGACGGTGATTAAAGCGAGTCAGCCATTTCTGATTGGAGCTGGTATTGCTTATATCGTAAATATCGTCATGAGCCTTTATGAGATGATTTTCACACGTTTGATTAAAAATAAATACCTTTTGAAGGTAAAACGTGCTTTCTCAATGATTTTGGCTTATTTAACCTTTATCTTATTGATTAGTTGGCTCTTTTCAATTGTTCTACCAGATTTGATTGCAAGTATTAATTCACTGTTGAAAATCGATACTAGTGGTATTGCAAACTTTATCAAAGAAGTTAATGACAATAAAGTTGTCAAAGATGTTTTGGCATATTTTGGGACATCATCAGATGTGACGACGACACTGTCAGATTATAGTCAACAGATTTTGAATCAAGTTTTGTCAGTTTTGACAAGCATTTTAACGTCAGTAAGTACCATTGCCTCAACGCTTCTGAATGTCTTTATTAGTTTGGTCTTTTCAATTTACGTGCTAGCTAGCAAAGAACAACTAGCTCGTCAATTTAATCTGTTAATTGATTCTTATCTTGGAAAATACGCTAAGACTGTCCACTATGTTTTAGATATTTTACATCAGAGATTCCATGGTTTCTTTGTCGGACAAACCTTGGAAGCAATGATTCTTGGGAGTTTAACAGCTGGTGGTATGCTTTTGTTGCATCTGCCTTATGCAGCAACTATCGGGATTCTAGTTGCTTTTACAGCTTTAATTCCGGTTGTGGGAGCTTACATTGGTTTGACGATTGGATTTATTCTGATTGCGACGCAGTCAGTCTCTCAAGCTATTTTCTTTGTGATTTACCTTGTTGTTCTTCAGCAATTTGAAGGAAATCTCATTTACCCGCGCGTGGTTGGTGGCTCAATCGGCTTACCTGGTATGTGGGTATTGATGGCTATTACCATTGGCGCAGCGCTTTGGGGCGTTTTAGGAATGCTAGTAGCTGTACCTTTAGCCGCTAGTCTTTATCAGATTATCAAGGATAATGTCGCTAAACGCCAAGAAAATCGTTTAGAATAGTGAAATAAAGAAAAAAATACCTCTAACTTACGAATAAATAAGTGGAGGTATTTTTATGTATGCAATAGAAATGAAAGCAGATGCCATGTTGCCACGCGAACGATTGAGAGATTTAGGTGCCGAGCAATTAAGTAATCAAGAATTATTGTCCATTTTACTACGAACAGGTACCAAGACAAGACCAGTTTTAGAAGTAGCTAATGATATTTTAAAACACATAGATACACTTGCTGACTTTCAGCATTTATCCTTACAAGAATTGCAAAGAATAAAAGGAATTGGCTATGTCAAATCCATTGAAATCAAAGCAATGATTGAACTATCAAAGCGCATCAGTAAAGCAGAGTATATTCAAAAAGAACGCATCATGAGTAGTGAACGCTTGGCTAGAAAGATGATGTTAGAGTTGAGCGACCAAAAGCAGGAGCATTTGGTGGCGATTTATTTGGATACTCAAAATCGCATTATCGAACAACGGACGATTTTTATTGGTTCGGTTCGTCGTTCAATCGCTGAGCCTCGCGAAATTTTATATTACGCTTGTAAAAATATGGCAACTTCGGTGATTATTGTTCACAATCACCCATCTGGTTCCCCAGCACCAAGTGAAAATGATTTACGTTTTACCGAGAAAATGAAACGAGCTTGCGATGATATTGGGATAGTTTGTCTTGATCACATTATAGTAGGCAAATACCAATATTATAGTTTTAGGGAAGAAACTGATGTATTGTAAAACTAAAAAAAGCCTGAGAGGAAAACTCTCAGACAAGAAAAAGTATTCTAATACTAAATGAACTTAGCTAAGCAAAAAGCAGTTGGATTGCAGTTTGTTATTGATTTGATTGACTCATGAAATAAAGAAGTGTCTGTAATTCACTTGTTAAGTCAACGTATTGGACGATGACACCTTTTGGAACATTTAGGTGAACGGGAGAGAAACTCAAAATACCACGGATACCAGCTTCAACCAAGATATCAGCAACTTCTTGAGCTTTTGTACTTGGAACCGTTAAGATAGCTGTTTCGATGCCAGCTTCTTGCGCGTGTTCTTTAAGTGATGAGATACCATAAACTGGAATACCATCTGATGTTTGATGCCCAACAATTTCATTATCGTCCGTATCAAAAGCCATAGCAATTTGCATCTTGTTACGATCATGGAAACGGTAGTGAAGTAATGCTCGTCCGATATTACCACATCCGACCAATAAAACATTTGTCGTTGAATGGTCGTTTAGAATATCAGCGAAGAAGTTCATTAATTTTTTGACGTCATAGCCGAAGCCACGTCTTCCTAGTTCACCAAAATAGGAAAAATCTCGGCGAACAGTTGCAGAATCGATTCCCATAGCATCTGCAATTTGTTTTGAGCTTGCTTTTTCGACGTTGTCTGTATTAAAACGTTTAAAAATACGATAATACAGCGAGAGTCGCTTAGCTGTTGCTTTAGGAATAGATTTCTCAGTAGTCACAATACCATCTCCCTTTTACTTGTTACATCTATTGTAACAAAAACTTTGTGAAATTAAAAACAAATTTTACAAAATAAACTAAAAAAACAACTCCAAAGCTAACAAGAAGTAGCTAGGGAGTTGTTTTTGTTGATTAAGCTTCTTTCTTAGTGAAAATATCACGTTCAACGAGGCTGTCCATCAAGAAATAGAATTTTTCTTGGAGGATTTTGTTATCTTCAGATTTGAAGATATTAACGAAACGAAGCCCTGATTTGTCAGTGATGCTTAGTTTGAAGCCTGTCAAATCTTTGTTGATAGTGATTTTCAATGGGAATCCGTCACCTGAATTAGGGACTTTTTCCAATAAACGCGTTAATTCGTAATTACCGATACGGTTTTGCGTAAAGGTTGTGTCACGAAGCGTATATTTTTTAATATTATCGCTAATAGCATAGCTGTAAAGACAGTCTTTTAAAGTGATTTCTTTTTCAAATGCCATCCTATTTTCCTACAATTTCTATTAATTTTTTAGCGAGTTCTTGAACTTCTTCGATAGTGTTGAGTTCTGAGAAGCTAACGCGGATTGATTCAGCCAGACGTGGTGAATCTTCACCATATAGGCTTGCCAAGACGTGACTTGGGTCGACAGTACCAGCAGTACATGCAGAACCAGTTGAAACAGCGATACCAGCTAAATCAAGACGAGTTAAGAGAATACCGTTGTTTTGGTTTGGAAAACCAATGTTGAGCACGTGAGGCATTGTGTTTTGGCTACCGTTGATGTAATAATTTAAGCCAGAAATAGCATCAAGGAAAGCTTGACGTAAGTCTTGAACATGTTTGTAATTAGCATCTTTGTTAGCGACAGCGTCTGATAAGGCTTTTGCCATACCAGCAATACCAATCATATTTTCAGTACTTGCTCTGCGTTTTTCTTCTTGTTCACCACCGTGGAGCAAATTGTCAAAGTGTTGTGGTGTTGAGTAAAGGATACCGACACCTTTTGGTCCATGGAATTTATGAGCAGAAGCTGAAAGAAAGTCAGCTTTAATCTCTTCAGGATAAACATCAATTTTTCCGATTGCTTGAACAGCATCAACGTGGAAAGCAGCTTGATGGTCTGAGAGAAGTTCGCCGATTTCTTTAACAGGAAGAAGGTCACCAGTTTCGTTGTTTGCAAACATTGTGCTGACTAAAATCGTATCATCACGAAGAGCATCAGCTACTTGTTTAGCAGAAATATGACCATCTTCAGGCTTTAGGTAAGTAACTTCAAAACCAAAACGTTTTTCCAAATACTCCATTGTATGAAGAACAGAGTGGTGTTCGATAGAAGTGGTAATGATGTGTTTACCTTTTTCTTGGTTAGCAAGAGCATAGCCTTTGATGGCTGTGTTGTTGCTTTCAGTAGCACCAGATGTAAAGATAATGCGGCGTGGGTCAGTTTTTAAAGCTGAGGCAATGGTCTGGCGGTAAGAACGCAAACGTTGGTTAGCGTGACGTCCAATCCCATGAATACTTGATGGGTTACCAAAATCGTTGACCATGATTTCTGTCATTGCATCAATAACAGAAGGTGTGAGAGGGGTAGTTGCAGCATTATCGAGATATATCATATAGTAAATTAATCCTTTTTAGCGTTATATGAGAATAATGGGCTGAGCGGAGTTTTTTCGTGGATACGAATAATCGCGTCAGCAATCAATTTGCTTGCTGAAAGGTATTTAATGTTCTTAGGCAAGCGTTCGTTAGTAGCGACTGAGTCAGTTACTAAGATTTCTTTGATAGGAGCAGCATCAAGGCTTTCTGCAGCAGCTCCAGCAAATAGACCGTGACTTGCTACAGCGTAAATTTCAGTGGCACCATCGCGTTCAACGATTTTAGCTGCTTCAGCAAATGTTTTACCAGTGTTCAAAATGTCATCGATAAGGATTGCTTTTTTACCAGCAACTTCACCAATGATGTAACCTTCTTCACGGTGTGCATCATCTTCAGCGTAGTCGATGATAGCGATTGGTGAATCAAGAGTTTGAGCCAAGCTACGAGCACGTTTGATACCAGAGTTTTTAGGGCTGACAACAACAACGTCTTCACCTTTCAAACCAAGGTCGCAGTAGTATTGAGCAAACAATGGAACAGTAAAGAGGTTATCAACTGGAACATCAAAGAAACCTTGTACTTGAACAGCGTGAAGGTCAAGAGTCAAAAGACGGTCAACACCAGCTTTAACAAGCATGTTTGCTACAAGTTTAGCTGTGATTGGTTCACGTGATGCAGCGATACGGTCTTGACGTGAGTATCCGAAGTAAGGGATAACGACATTGACAGTGTTGGCGCTGGCACGTTTACAAGCGTCTACCATAATCAAGAGTTCCCAAAGGTTGTCATTAACAGGGTAGCTAGTTGATTGGATGATGTAGATATCATCACCACGAACTGTTTCTTCGATGTTAATCATGATTTCGCCGTCTGAAAACTTGCGTGTTGACACTTTTCCAAGAGGGACTCCAACTTCGTCCGCAATTTTTTGTGCAATCTCTACGTTAGAAGAAAGAGAAAAAAGCTTGAATTGTTTGTCGGCGTAATGTTCTGCCATGATATAAATAAACTCCTTTAAAATTAATACTTATATTTTACCAAAAAAACTGAAATAATTCAGCATTTTCTAAGGAAAAAGCGTCTTTAATTTCGCTTAAGGGTTGCGCTAAAGCGAGCAACTTTGCTTTTAGCATACTTGAAATCAATGTCATGCTGAGCTAAGAAGTTGTCAAAATCTTTTTTGCCTTTTTCAGCATTTTCAACTTCTAGTTCAAGTTCATAGTCTTTAATATCAGCATATTGATTGCTATCAAGAGCCATAAGACCAATATCAGTCATTGTTTCGCGGCGTGTTGTCGTCAGACTACCAAAATTTTTAAGGCTTGATAGTTTAACACCATTTTCTTCGATAAGTTTCAAAAAATCAACTTCTGGAAATTGACCTGATTTGATGATTTCTTTTGCATCAGAAACACTCAAATCATAGTTGTATTCCAAATTACCAACTTCTTTTGGAATTTTCAGTGTGATTTCTGCGCGATTTGGCAATGTCCGAATGCGAAGAGACATGCGATGTGCTTTCATGTCAAAATTATCTGAATCGAAGTAGTAGTTCGTCTGAGTGACAGGCGTAACGTGTGAAAGTTGACTGTTCAGACGATTGAATTCGTCTTTAGTGAGTAATGTTTTGTACTCAATTTCAAGGTGTGTCATAAAATAATTTTCCTTTTTTCCTCAATTAGAAATATGGTATAATGGTTTTGTTATATTAATTCTATACAAAAGTCAATTTTTTGACAAGGATTGGTTATGTCTGCGTGACAAGCCCATCCCATTAGGAAGGAAATGTGATGGACTGGGAGAAATTTTTAGATCCTTACATACAAACTGTTGGTGAATTGAAGATTAAATTGCGTGGAATCCGCAAGCAATTTCGTAAACAAAATCGACATTCACCGATTGAGTTTGTGACTGGTCGTGTGAAATCAGTCGAGAGTATCAAGGAAAAAATGGTGCTACGCGGGATTAAACCAGAGAACATTGAACAAGATTTGCAAGATATTGCTGGTCTTCGTATCATGGTTCAGTTTGTTGATGACGTTGATGAAGTTTTGGCACTTTTGCGTAGTCGACACGATATGAAAATCGTACAAGAACGTGATTACATCACGCATATGAAAGCTAGTGGTTATCGTTCATACCATGTTATTGTGGAATATCCTGTTGATACCATTGATGGTCAAAAAACAGTTCTAGCTGAAATTCAAATTAGGACTTTAGCGATGAACTTCTGGGCAACGATTGAACATTCATTGAACTATAAATATAAAGGCGAGTTTCCTGATGAAATTAAAAAACGTTTGGAAACAACAGCAAAAATTGCCCTTGAGTTGGATGAGGAGATGCGAAAAATTCGCGAGGATATTAGGGAAGCACAGCTTTTATTTGATCCCGCAAGTCGGAAATTAAGTGATGGTGTAGGAAATAGTGATGACACAGACGAATATTACAGATAAAGTAACACGTGTTGCTATCGTAGCAAACGGGAAATATCAGAGTAGACGAGTTGCCTCAAAGCTTTTTGCGGCTTTCAAGGAAGATAAAGGATTTTATTTGTCTAAAAAAGATCCAGATATTGTCATTTCCATTGGTGGTGATGGCATGTTGTTGTCTGCTTTTCACACGTATGAAAAGATTCTTGATAAAGTCCGCTTTGTGGGAATTCATACCGGTCATCTGGGGTTTTACACCGATTACCGAGATTTTGAAGTAGAAAAGTTAATTGAGAATTTGCGAGTTGATAAGGGGCGTAAGGCATCTTATCCAGTTTTGCGAGCTAAAATCACTTTAGATGATGGTCGTGTGGTAAAAGCGCGTGCCCTTAACGAAGTAGCCATCAAACGTATTGAGAAAACAATGGTTGCTGACGTTGTCATTGATAAAGTGAAGTTAGAACGTTTTCGTGGTGATGGTATTTCGGTATCGACACCGACAGGAAGCACAGCTTACAATAAATCTTTAGGCGGAGCTATTTTGCACCCAACCATGGAAGCGATGCAGTTGACAGAGATTTCTAGTCTTAACAACCGTGTCTATCGCACCCTTGGGTCATCTGTGATTGTGCCGAAAAAAGATAAAATTGAAATCATTCCTAAACGTCAAGGCGTTTATACAGTATCAATCGATAACAAAACCATGCATTATAAAAATGTATCTAAAATTGAATATTGTATTGACAATAAAAAAATTAGTTTTGTGGCAACACCCTTCCATACAAGTTTCTGGGAGCGCGTGAGAGATGCCTTTATAGGAGAAGTAGATTCGTGAGATTTGAATTTATTGCGGACCGACGAACAAAAGTAAAAACATTTTTAAAGGGACATGATGTCTCAAAAGGCTTATTAGCCAAAGTTAAATTTAAAGGTGGTAATATTTGGGTAAATGGCGTTGAGCAAAATGCCATTTATTTATTGGACGTGGGAGATGTGGTGACGATTGAAATTCCTGATGAACAGGAACATGAAACCCTTATTCCCGTGAAACACGACCTTGATATTGCCTATGAAGATGATCATTTTTTGATTATCAATAAACCCCATGGTTATGCAAGCATTCCAAGTGTTTTGCATTCAAATACTATTGCTAATTTTGTCAAATATTACTACATGGAGCAAAATTATCCTAACAAGCAAGTTCACATCGTGACTCGACTTGATAAGGATACAAGCGGTTTGATGCTCTTTGCCAAACACGGCTATGCCCATGCTCGACTTGATAAGCAATTACAAAGTAAGACCATTGAAAAACGTTATTATGCCTTGGTTTCTGGACAAGGTGAACTAGAAGATGAGGGTGAAATCATTGCGCCGATTGCTCGAGATGAAGATAGTATTATCACACGTCGCGTGCATCCGTCTGGAAAATACGCTCACACAAGTTATCGTGTTGTGGAACGCTTTGGCGATGTGGCTTTGGTAGATATTCGACTTCACACAGGGCGAACTCACCAAATTCGTGTGCATTTTTCTCACATTGGTTTCCCGCTTTTGGGAGATGATTTGTATGGTGGCCGCATGGATCTTGGCATTACACGACAAGCGCTTCATTGCCATTATCTACGTTTTGTAGACCCTTACACAAATAAAGAGATTATCCAAAGTGCAAACTTGACAGATGACTTTGATAGCGTTATCATGAAGCTACAACAAAAATAGATGGAAGGTTAATTTTTATGGGAATTCGATCTTTATTTGGTAGCTTAAGGGAAAAAATTGTTGGTAAAAACCTCAAAATTGTTTTTCCTGAAGGAAATGATGAACGTGTTCTTCGTGCAGCCGCTCGTTTAAAATTTGAAGGTTTGATTGAACCAATTATTTTAGGAGAAGCTACGGAAGTTCGAGAATTATTGGCTAAATTCGGTTTTGCTGATCAAAACTATGTGATTATTAACCCGCAAACTTATGATAAGTTTGATGAGATGAAGGAAGCCTTTCTTGAAATCAGAAAAGGTAAAGCAACTCCTGAAGATGCTGATCGTCTATTGAAAGACGTTAATTATTTTGGTGTCATGTTGGTCAAACTTGGTTTGGCTGATGGTATGGTTTCTGGTGCGATTCACTCAACAGCAGATACTGTTCGCCCAGCTCTTCAAATCATCAAAACAAAACCAGGCATTTCCAGAACATCAGGTGTCTTCTTGATGAACCGTGAAAGCACTGATCAACGTTTTATGTTCGCAGATTGTGCTATCAATATTGATCCGAATGCTCAAGAATTATCTGAAATTGCTTTAAATACTGCTGAAACGGCAAGAATTTTTGACATTGATCCAAAGATTGCCATGCTTAGCTTTTCAACAAAAGGAAGTGCAAAAGCACCTCAAGCTGAAAAAGTTCGTGAAGCTACACAACTGGCTAAAGGACGTCAGCCTGAATTGGCTATCGATGGTGAATTGCAATTTGATGCCGCTTTTGTTCCAAGTACAGCAGAAGTAAAAGCACCAGATAGTGACGTCGCTGGACAAGCAAACGTCTTTATCTTCCCAGACCTTCAATCAGGAAACATTGGCTACAAGATTGCTCAACGTCTCGGTATGTTTGAAGCAATCGGTCCAATTCTTCAAGGATTGAACAAACCAGTCAATGATTTATCACGTGGTTCAAGTGCAGAAGATATTTATAAATTGGCTATTATCACAGCAGCTCAGGCTGTTGGTGACATGAACGAATAATAAGAAAGAATCAGTTGGCTGATAACCAACTGACTTTCTTATATACAGAAGAGTATAGAAAGAGAATGACATGACAAAAATCGCATTAGTAACAGGCGCTTCGGCAGGATTTGGAAAAGCTATTGTTAAGAAATTAGTAGCAGATGGTTACCAAGTCATTGCCAGTGCTCGTCGTTTGGAAAAATTGCAGAGCTTACAAGCAGAACTAGGTAGTGATAAGGTTTATCCTTTGCAAATGGATGTTTCTGAGCCAAAACTCATCGACCAAGCTTTAGGAAGTTTACCAGAAGCTTGGCAGCAAATTGACCTTTTAGTCAATAATGCTGGGTTGGCACTAGGCTTAGACAAGGCGTATGAGGCAGATTTTACTGACTGGATGACTATGATTAATACTAACATCATCGGTCTAACTTATCTGACACGTCAAGTCTTACCAGACATGGTTAAGCGTAATTCAGGGATGATTATTAACCTTGGGTCAACAGCAGGAACTATTCCATACCTAGGTGCCAATGTTTACGGTGCTTCAAAAGCCTTCGTCAAACAATTCTCGCTAAATTTGCGTGCTGATCTTGCCGGTACAAAAATTCGCGTGACGAATATCGAACCAGGGCTTTGCGAAGGAACAGAGTTTTCAAATGTCCGCTTCAAAGGTGACGATGAACGTGCTGAGAAACTTTACGAAGGAGCGCATGCTATTACGCCAGAAGATATCGCAAACACCGTTTCTTGGGTGGCTAGTCAGCCAGAGCATGTGAATTTCAATCGTATTGAAATGATGCCGGTATCTCAAACATACGGTGCCCAGCCTGTTTACCGTGATTAAGAATAAGCAAAAAGAGCCTTTGGGCTCTTTTTTAATCATCGAAAATAGGATTTGTGCTAGAAGGACCAGAAGTGACATCGGACCAGCCAACGATTGCTTGACCAGATTCATTTAGGTAACTTGCCAGAACAGGCTTTAAATCTTGAATAAAAGTGATAACTCCCATAAATTCACCAGAGTCATCTTTAACTGCTTGATAAGTTTGAAATAAGATGCGGTCAAATGATTCGGTAGGAATTTGAAAATGGACGGCTTGTTCTGGTGATTGTTCAAGACTGGTCCAAACCCATTGTGGTAATTCATTTTCTTCGGGTTCAGAGAAAAAAGAGCCGTCTGAACGATTATTACTATAAATCAGTTTTAAATCTTTATCATAAAAACTAGCTCGGTAAGGAATATGAGCCAATAAGTCTTTTACATTTTTCATGGTTTTAGCATAGCGATTTTGTATCAGAAATGCAAGCAAGCTGTCCGAGAGTTGTCAGCTGAAAAAGAGCAGAGGAAAGTATCAGTTTTTCGTAAGATATAACTATCGTTTTACTTGATTTCTTAGTAAAATAGAGGCATTAAAAACGAAGAGGACAGTGCTGTGAGTAAAATTATTTTTTTAGATGTTGATGGAACCTTGGTCGATTATCACAATCGTATTCCAGAATCTGCTGCGATTGCAATTCAACAAGCGCGTGATAATGGGCATAAAGTTTTTGTTTGTACAGGTCGTAGTCGTGCGGAGATGCAGCCAGAATTATGGGAGATTGGACTTGATGGCATGATTGGTGGTAATGGTTCATATGTCGAGTACAACGAAGAAGTCATCATGCACCAGATGATTTCAAAAGAAGATTCGAGAGCAATTGTTGATTGGCTACATGAACGCGGATTAGAATTCTATTTGGAGTCTAATAATGGCTTGTTTGCTTCAGAAAACTTTAAAGAAGCCGCCCGTCCAGTCATGCGAAAGTACGTTATGCAAAAAGGAAAAACAGCCGCAGAAGTGGAAAACATGGAAGCTGAAGATGCTCTTCATGGCTTGGTTTATGGTGGCGAATTGTACCGTGATGACCTAAATAAAGTCAGCTTTATTTTGAATTCTTACCAAGATCATTTGGATTCTGCTAAGGCTTTTCCAAACTTAAAAGCAGGAACTTGGGGTGGTCGAGGGGAAACGGCTTTGTTTGGCGACCTCGGCGTTAAAGACATTACCAAAGCGCATGCTATTGATGTTATCTTAGAGCATTTGCAGGCTAGTCGTGAGGATACCATTGCTTTTGGTGATGCCAAAGTGGACATTCCAATGCTTGAGTGTTGTAAGATTGGTGTTTCTATGGGAAATGGTGGCCCAGAAATTCTAGCGATGGCGGATATGGTGACTGACGATGTCGAAGAAGATGGTCTTTATAACGCCTTTGCCAAATTAGGTTTGATGGAATGAAAATGACTTGAGATAGGAATTGTCAGATTGTTTATATTTTGTTTAGATATCTGATATTTGTTGTCATTTTTTCGTATGATAGTACAAGGATAGCGTTGGATAGCATTAGTTTTTTAGAAATGATAGCGCTATAATTGTAGTCAATGAAAAGTTAAAAGGAGATTTACATGTTACACAAAACGCTAAAACCATTTCCAGATTATTTCTTGTGGGGGGCATCAACATCTGCTTACCAAGTAGAAGGTGCCTCTTTAGAAGATGGTAAAGGACCTTCATGTCAAGACGTGAAAGAATTGCCAGCAGGAACTGCAGATTTGACAGTTTCAGTTGACCATTATCATCACTACAAAGAAGATATTGCCTTGATGGCAGAAATGGGCTTTAAATCTTATCGTTTTTCAATTTCTTGGTCACGTGTTTTACCAAACGGTACTGGCGAAGTGAATCCAAAAGGAATTGAGTTTTATAACAACTTGATTGATGAATGTTTGAAATATGATATCGAACCAATCGTGACAATGTTCCACTTTGATATGCCAGCAGCTCTTGATGAACGTGGTTCTTGGTCAACACATGAATCAGTAGATTGGTTTGCGGAATACGCACGTGTTTTGTTTGAAAACTTTGGTGACCGTGTGAAATACTGGCTAACAATCAACGAACAAAATATGCTTACTTTGGTTGGTCCTGTTATCGGTACTCTTCATGTGCCAGAAGGAACAACAAACCTTACAAAAGAAATTTACCAACAAAACCACCATCAATTGGTAGCGCAAGCTAAAGCCATGCAACTTTGCCACGAAATGCTTCCAGAAGCTAAAATCGGTCCAGCACCAAACATTTCATTGGTTTATGCGGCTTCATCAAAACCAGAAGATGTTCTAGCTGCTCAAAACTTCAATGCAATTCGTAACTGGCTTTACCTTGATGCTTATATCCTAGGTGAATACAATAACCTTGTCTGGGCATACCTTGAAGAACAGGATGCTACTCCAGTGATTACTGATGAAGATCGTGCCATCATGAAAGCGGCAAAACCAGACTTTATTGGATTTAACTACTATAATACAGCAACGGTAGCTGCATCAGATGGTACAGAAAGCTTGAATCCATCAGCTGACCAACAAACAGCGCGTGGAGAAGCAGGTTTCTACCGTGGCGTTGATAATCCAAACCTTCCAAAAACTGAATTTGGTTGGGAAATTGACCCAGTCGGCTTCCGTGCAACTGTTCGTGAAATGTACAGCCGTTACCGTTTACCACTTTTGGTTACTGAAAATGGTCTTGGAGCTTACGATACTTTGACAGAAGATGGTAAAGTTCACGACCAATATCGTATCGACTATCTTCGTGCTCACATTGAACAAATTCAATTAGCGATTACAGATGGCGTTGATATGCTTGGTTACAATCCATGGTCAGCTATTGACCTTATCTCAACACACGAAGGCATTCGTAAACGTTATGGTTTCATTTACGTTGACCGTACTGATGAAGAAGTTGGCAGCCTTGAACGTTACCGCAAAGATTCATTCTTCTGGTATAAAAAAGTTATTGCAAGTAACGGACAAGATTTGTCAGACTAAAATAAGAAAAAACACTCAGCAGTTTTGCTGGGTGCTTTTCTTCTTATAGTTGGGTGAATTGTTTTTTCTTGAGTTCAAAAACGACATCTGTTTCTTTAGCGACAGTCGTTTCATGTGTCACGATAATCACGGTTTTATTTTGCTGATGAGCGATGTCTTTGAAGATATTGACAATGTCTTGGGTGGTTTCTTCGTCTAAGTTTCCCGTTGGTTCATCAGCGATAATGACATCATGATTGGTTGCTAGGGCTCGGACGATGGCAACACGCTGTTGTTGACCACCGGAAAGTTGAAGAACTGGCTTATCAATCATTTCTTTAGGAATGCCCACTAGCTCAAAAAGCTCATCAATTTTAGCATTGTCAACGGGAGTATTTGTGATTTCTAGGGCTGTTTGGACATTTTGACGTGCAGTCATATAAGTCATTAAATTATAAGCTTGAAAGATGGTTGAAACAGCGTTTTTACGGTAATTGGTCAAGCCAGTCTTATTAATATCTTTGTCATCTAAGTAAATATTACCTGCTTTTGGGCTATCTAAGCCAGCCAGCAAGGAAAGAAAGGTGGTCTTTCCACTTCCTGATTGCCCAAGAATGGCATAAATTTTTCCTCTTTCGAAGCTTAGATTGACATCTTTAAACAGATAATCATCTGGATTATTAGTGTACCAATAGCCAATATTTTTTGTGTGTAAGGTCATATGAGTGTCCTTTCTAATTTGATGATAAGATATCTTTTGGTTTCATGCGAATGATACCGATACTTGCTAAGATAGTTGAGATAAATGAGATGAGAAGGGCAATTCCACCGAGTTTAGCGACATCAGTTCCTGTTAGTTTGATGTCGAGATTATCGATTTCTTGTGTTGAAGTTGTTGCCATTGACATCATGTTACCAAAACCACCGCCGGATGGTTTGTCATTTTGGGGTTTTGAGTCATTTTGTTTATTGTCATCATTAGAAGAGTTTGTCTCTTGACCAGGACCACCGCCATTAGGTCCTTGGTTTGTAGTTTGTTGTGTTTGAGTCGAAGATGACAGCAGTTGGTTACCGAGTGCATTTCCGACAAAATTTCCTGCAAATGATGCAATCACAAGAGAAACAATGGTTACCATGAATAGCTCTGTGAAGAATTGGCCGATGATTTTAAGGCGATTTTCACCCAAACTCATGAGAACTCCAATTTCGTAACGGCGTTCACGGATACTTAAAATAACAATTAAAGTTAGAATAACTGCACCAGCAATAGCCACCAAAATAACAATATTTTGTGCAATTGATGAAATGTTATTAAGTGGTGAGAGCATTTGTTCATAGATTTCATCGCTTGATGTCACAGAGTAAGTGTCAGTGTCGATTTCTGATTTTATTTCTTTGACGAAACTGCTCATTTTTTCAGGATTTGAAAGGGTATAGACAGCTGAATCGAGTTTATCTGTTTCACCTTTCATGGTATTAGCTGTTGTCAGTGTTGTGTAAATGTTGTTTTGTGGGTTTGAAGCATTTGACATCATTTGTGCTGTCGTTGCTGTTGATGAATTGTCGTAGATACCAATGACAGTTAGGGTGTAGCTTGTCTCAGTGCTATCTATAGTGGTTGTTACTGTGAAAGTATCACCCACACTTAAATTGTTTTCGCTAGCTAAATCTGAAGAGATAAGTGCGGAGTTGTCGGCAGTATCTGACGTGATGCCAACACCTTTTTTAATCTCATTTGTGCCTGAAGTGAAGTCGCTGACATTATCAGTTGTGTTAACACCAGTAATGGTAAAATCACCCGATGCCATCATGCCGCCGTGGTTTTCGGGTTGATTGTTGGCTGACGAAGTATCATCACTTGATTCTTCAGAAGATGACGAAGTAGAGATAGCAGAAATGCCGTCACCTGCGCTAGCCGTTGTTGTCGTTGTGAAAAGGTATGATGAGACACCGCTTTTTTCTGCGATTGATTTTGCTGTTGTAAGCTCAACAGAAGTAGTAGCTGTGGTGTTGCTACTTGAGTCAAAACTATTTTCGCTGTCAGGTTTAAAAGCCTTCATCATAGCTTCGCGGTTAACAGATAAAGTCACGGTTGCACCTGCTTGTTTTTTAGCTGATGTGACAGCAGAATCTGCCGCATTTTTAATGGTTAATCCAGCTAGGACAAAAATCAAAATCGCACTGGTCACCAAAACAAGTAGTCCCGTGCGTCCTTTTTTAGCTTTTGTCGCAAGCCAGGCTCGCTTAATAAAATTCATGTCAATAACTCCTTTGCAATCGTATTACAAAAAAGTCTAGGGGATTAAACTTAAGTCAAACTGAAAGAAAACTGAAACAAAACTTAAAAATTATGAAAATGCTACCACTAAATGTTGTCCGTAAAAACCGAACGATACAAAAATATGAAATAAAAATAATTGACATAAAACGAATGAAGTTGTAAAATGATAATGGAAGGGTAAGGTTTTACCTAGCGATGCTCTGTTGTGTTAAGGCACAGTGGAGTTATAGGAAGGTCATTTTTTAATGAAAGAGTCGATGTGTTTTTGAGCTACTCTGACAGAGAAAAGGTGACCTTTTTAGATTGTCCTTTGACCTCGTCTGAGTGTTTGTTTGCTGACACAAAGACCACGGAGAAATTGATATGTATAACGAAATGCCTGTCTTTGATTATGAAGATATTCAACTCATTCCTAACAAATGTATCATTAAAAGCCGTTCAGAAGCTGATACGCATGTGACACTTGGTGATTATACTTTTAAATTGCCAGTTGTTCCTGCCAACATGCAGACGATTATCGATGAAGATATCGCTGAAAAGCTTGCTAAAAATGGTTACTTTTACATTATGCATCGTTTTGATGAGGCTTCTCGTAAACCTTTTGTCAAACGTATGCATGACCAAGGCTTGATTGCTTCAATCTCAGTAGGTGTTAAAGATTATGAGTACGACTTTGTCTCAAGCTTAAAAGATGATGCGCCAGAATTCATTACCATTGATATCGCTCATGGACATTCTAATAGTGTCATTGAGATGATTAAGCACATTAAAAAAGAATTGCCAGATACTTTTGTTATCGCTGGTAATGTTGGAACACCTGAGGCTGTACGTGAGTTGGAAAATGCTGGTGCTGATGCCACAAAAGTTGGGATTGGTCCTGGTAAAGTTTGTATCACAAAAGTGAAAACTGGTTTTGGAACAGGCGGTTGGCAATTAGCAGCACTGCGTTGGTGCGCAAAAGCAGCTCGTAAACCAATTATCGCTGATGGCGGTATTCGTACTCACGGTGACATTGCCAAATCTATTCGATTTGGTGCGACAATGGTCATGATTGGTTCTCTCTTTGCTGGACATTTAGAAAGCCCAGGAAAATTGGTAGAAGTAGATGGAAAACAGTATAAAGAATACTACGGTTCAGCTTCTGAGTACCAAAAAGGAGAACACAAAAACGTTGAAGGTAAGAAAATCTTACTCCCTGTCAAAGGACATTTAAAAGACACACTTGTTGAAATGCAAGAGGATCTTCAAAGCTCAATTTCATATGCTGGTGGTCGTGATTTGCATGCCTTGACACGTGTTGATTATGTTATCGTTAAAAATTCAATCTGGAACGGTGATTCAATTTAGAACAGGAAAGTTGTCATTATTTTCAGAATATTACTTCTTTAATAATAGGACCAATGTCATCTTGAAATCCAAGTTTAAAATGATACAATAGTTCTATCATTAATGTGATGGTTAAAATTCAATATTACTTATTTATGCTACGAATAGGCGTAGCGTTTCTACAAGACACCGTAATGTCTAACAATAAGTCAATTCTCAGTTGCTGTCTGAGAAAACATTTTTGCATACCTGTAAAAATGTGACCGAGTTTTGCAAGAGGTGTTTACAATTTGTAAACACCTCTTTTTATACAATCTGTCTTTGTTTAATGACGCTTGAAAAGTTTCATAGTAAGTTGTTTGTTTTAACAATCCGATTTTAAAAATTTTTCAAAAGGAGAATCCATGAAATTATTGGAAGATCGCATCTTAAAAGATGGTAATGTTTTGGGTGAGGATATCTTGAAAGTAGATAGTTTCCTTACTCATCAAGTTGACTATGAACTCATGCAAGAAATTGGTAAAGTTCTTGCAGAAGCTTATAAAGACGCTGGTATCACAAAAGTGGTTACAATTGAAGCATCTGGAATTGCACCAGCTTTATATACGGCACAAGCCATGAACGTTCCAATGATTTTCGCTAAAAAAGCTAAAAATATCACAATGACAGAAGGTATTTTAACAGCAGAAGTTTATTCATTTACTAAGCGCGTGACAAGCACAGTATCAATCGCAAGTAAATTCTTGTCAGAAGATGACACTGTTCTTATCGTTGATGATTTCTTGGCAAATGGACAAGCTGCTAAAGGACTTCTTGAAATTATTGGTCAAGCAGGTGCTAAAGTTGCTGGTATCGGTATTGTCATTGAAAAATCTTTCCAAACAGGTCGTAAATTACTTGAAGAAACAGGCGTTCCTGTGACATCTCTAGCTCGAATCAAAGAATTTAAAGATGGACAAGTTGTCTTTACGGAGGCTGATGCATAAGATGGAAATGAATGAACAAAAACACTCACAAGCCGCTATCCTAGGTTTGCAACACTTGCTTGCTATGTATGCAGGATCAATCTTGGTTCCTATCATGATTGCCAGCGCCCTCAACTATTCAGCTGAACAATTGACTTACCTCATTTCAACTGATATTTTCATGTGTGGGGTTGCTACGTTCTTGCAATTGCAGTTGCGTAAGCACTTTGGTGTAGGACTTCCAGTTGTTCTTGGTTGTGCCTTCCAATCTGTTGCACCGTTATCAATCATCGGGGCGAAACAAGGTTCTGGTTACATGTTTGGTGCCTTGATTGTTTCTGGTATTTATGTGATTTTGATTTCTGGCATTTTCTCAAAAATTGCTGATTTCTTCCCACCAGTTGTTACTGGTTCTGTCATTACAACTATTGGTTTGACTTTGATTCCAGTTGCTATCGGTAATATGGGTGATAACTCTGACAAACCAACAGCTCAATCATTGATTTTGGCTCTTGTGACCATTGCGATTGTTCTTGCAGTTAATATTTTTGCTAAAGGTTTCATTAAATCAATTGCCATTTTGATTGGTTTGATTGGCGGAACGATTGTGGCCGCCTTTATGGGCTTGGTTGATACATCAGTAGTAGCTAACGCACCGCTTGTTCACATTCCACAACCATTCTACTTTGGCGCACCAAAATTTGAAATCACATCAATCATTATGATGTGTATTATCGCAACAGTTTCTATGGTTGAATCAACTGGTGTTTACCTTGCGTTGTCAGATTTGACTGGTGAAAAATTAGACAGCAAACGTCTTCGTAACGGTTACCGTGCAGAAGGTGCCGCTGTTCTTCTTGGTGGTATTTTCAATACTTTCCCATACACTGGATTCTCACAAAACGTTGGTTTGGTTCGTATTTCAGGAATCAAAACACGTCGTCCAATTTACTATACAGCCTTGTTCCTTGTGATTCTTGGGCTTCTTCCAAAATTCGGTGCAATGGCACAAATGATTCCAAGTCCAGTTCTTGGTGGTGCTATGATTGTTCTCTTTGGTATGGTTGCTCTTCAAGGGATTCAAATGCTAAATCAAGTTGATTTCCAAAATAACGAATACAACTTTATCATTGCTGCGGTTTCAATCGCTTGTGGAGTTGGTTTTAACGGAACAAATCTCTTTGTTAGCCTTCCAAATACAGTTCAAATGTTCTTAACAAATGGTATTGTTATTGCTGCATTATTTGCTGTTGTTCTTAATTTGATTTTAAACGGAAAACCAAAAAAATAAGCGTTTAGACATAAATAAACACATTTAGGATTTTTCCTAGATGTGTTTTTCTTTTATCTTAGAAGTTGAAAGTGGGAGCGCAAGCCATTTGTCAAAGCTAAACGATTATCTTTAGTGATGAGAATGCCTTCTATATGCGGAGTGGCTTGAATAGTTGCCAGAGCTTGCATGACAGGAAGTCCAAAGAGTCGTGTCGTCCAGATTTCGCAATCAACAGACAGGTCAGAAACGATGGTAAGGCTTGTCATTTCGGTCTCGATAGGATAGCCAGTTTCTTGGTCAAAAATATGGTGATATTCTTTATTTCCAACTTTTAGGCGACGTTCATAGATTCCTGATGTAACGACCGATTGATTTTTGACAGCAAGAACACCAATATTATTGCCTCTAGGTAGCTGTGGATTTTGGATACCGATTCGCCAGCTGCCGTTATCGTTTCTTGGATTATCGCCGTAAACAAGGACATTTCCACCAAGGTTAATCATGGCAGAAGTGACCTTTTCGGATTTTAAATAATCCATGATTTTATCAGCAATATAACCTTTAGCAAGAGCACCAAGGTCGATTTTCATGCCTTTTTGGCTTAGAAAGACACTTTGTTTAGTCTCATCTAAAATAATATTTTCTGGTTTAGATAAGGCTAGCGCTTTTTGGATTTTTTGAGGACCAGGAACCCTAGCATCGTCAAAACCAATGCGCCAGCTTTGCACCAAAGGACCAATAGCGATGTTGAGGTTGCTAGGATTTGCTAAGCTATGCTTTTTGCCAATCGCAATTAAATCAAATAAATCTGGGTGAACAGTGACAGGAGTGATGCTAGAGTTATCATTAATGACCATGAGTTCAGAGTCAGTATCATTGGCACTGAAGCGATTCTTGTAAAGTTCTAGCAGACGACAAACTTCTGCGATGTGTTCCTTTGGGGAGTCAGAATCTATTAAGATGTCGATAGTAGTTCCCATCATCTGAATACTATGGCTAAGTTGCATGCTTTTCCTCCTGAAAGTTTCTTAGTTTTAGCATAATGTTTTCTGGTCAAAAAAGCAATTTTTAGGTCAGCAAAAAAGCTTGAGACAATCGCCTCAAGCTCAGTAGCTATGAAAAATTAGTTTTTCTTTTTCATTTCGCCATGTGGGTAGTAAGTACCTTCTGGCATGTCATTGATGAAAACGTGGATTGCTTCTTTTGGAGCTTTTGCGATACGTGAAACAACTTCAGTTACTTCGCGAGCAAGCTCAACTTTTTGTTCTTGAGTACGACCTTCGAATAAATCGATTTTTACGAATGGCATAAGAATCTCCTTTAAAATAAATTAACACTACAATTTTAGCATATTTAGCAGTAAAATTCAGTGTTTATCGGGAAAATAAGGAATGTTTTTTTATTCTATTTAAAAAGTTTTAAAATATCAGATAAGCCAAATGTTGTTTTATGATAAACCTTATTGTAAGCTGCCTTTTTAGGATTTTTAATCCAACCTGAGCCTTTCTTCCCATATCCTGGAATGATAGCTTTTTTAGCTTGTCTTTTCCATTTAGCAGTAGTACGAGCTTTCAAACTCTTTTTTAAACTTGGTTTTCTAAATCCAACTTTCATAGTTTAACCTCTTTGTATTAAAAATTAGCATTTTCTCCTATAAGATACTTCAATCTTTTTGCTTCGTCAATATGGTTTTCGGGTGCTTGATTGGAGAATTTCCTTTTTGGACAATACATTTCTGTAACAGAATCGTGATTCTTTTAATAAAGTGTCATCAAATTTACATGACTTGCTGTGTTATAATTTTTAGTAAGCATTAACAACTTAACAGCACAAGGAGTGACGTTTTGGTCGCTCTTTAGTGCGTTGATTTGTTATTTAATAGTGTTGGTTACCGATATCACATTAAGTGATGAAAGCTAGAGCAGTTTTTGCCTCTAGCTTTTTTTAATCGGTCAAATGCCAAGAACGGTGGGGAGAGGACGGCTTTGGCTGGCTAAATTGCTTGTTCTTCTTGTTTATCCATGAGCGATTTTATGGTAGAATAGTAGAATATTAGTAGAAGGTAGGAATGTCACTTTTGGCTCAACTCTATTATAAATATGGAACCATGAATTCTGGTAAGACCATTGAAATTTTAAAAGTAGCCCATAACTATGAAGAACAAGGAAAACCTGTTGTCATCATGACTTCAGCACTTGATACTCGTGATGGTTATGGTATTGTTTCTAGTCGTATTGGTATGCGCCGTGAAGCTATTGCAATTACTAATGAGATGGATGTTTTTGCTTACGTCAAAGCTCTTCCAGAAAAACCTTATTGTGTTCTTATTGATGAATGTCAGTTTTTAACGAAAAAGCATGTCTACGAATTAGCTCGTGTGGTTGATGAACTAGAAGTCCCTGTGATGGCTTTTGGGTTAAAAAATGATTTTCAGAATGAATTATTCGAAGGTTCAAAATACCTGCTGCTTTTAGCAGATAAAATTGATGAAATTAAAACCATTTGCCAGTTTTGCTCGAAAAAAGCCACAATGGTTTTGCGAACTGAAAATGGAAAACCGGTTTATGAGGGAGACCAAATTCAAATTGGTGGAAATGAAACTTACATCCCCGTTTGCCGTAAACACTATTTTAATCCCATGATTTCAACTGAAAAATAAGAAATGAATTTGTAAGAGAGAGGATAACAAACACACATGAACATTTATGATCAGCTACAAGCGGTCGAAGACCGTTATGAGGAATTAGGAGAATTACTAAGTGACCCAGATGTCGTTAGTGATACAAAACGTTTCATGGCTTTGTCAAAAGAAGAAGCAAGCACACGTGAAACAGTAGCCGTTTACCGTGAATACAAAAAAGTTCTTCAAAACATCGAAGATGCCGAAGAAATGATTAAAGATGCTGGTGGCGATCCAGAACTTGAAGAAATGGCAAAAGAAGAACTTAAAGAATCAAAAGCAGCAAAAGAAGATTACGAAGAAAAACTTAAAATCCTTCTTTTACCAAAAGATCCTAACGATGATAAAAACATCATCTTGGAAATCCGCGGTGCTGCTGGTGGTGATGAAGCAGCCCTCTTTGCTGGCGACCTTCTTCAAATGTACCAAAAATACGCTGAAAGCCAAGGTTGGAAATTTGACGTCATGGAAGCTTCTTACAACGGTGTCGGTGGTATCAAAGAAGTTGTTGTCATGGTTTCAGGTCAATCAGTTTATTCTAAATTGAAATACGAATCAGGTGCTCACCGTGTGCAACGTGTCCCTGTTACAGAAAGCCAAGGTCGTGTCCACACATCTACAGCGACAGTTCTTGTCATGCCTGAAGTTGAAGAAGTTGAATATGAAATCGATCCAAAAGACTTGCGTGTAGATATTTACCACGCATCAGGTGCTGGTGGACAAAACGTCAATAAAGTTGCGACAGCCGTTCGTATGGTCCACATTCCAACTGGTATCAAAGTTGAAATGCAAGAAGAACGTACACAACAAAAAAACCGTGATAAAGCCATGAAAGTCATTCGTGCGCGTGTTGCGGACCACTTTGCTCAAATCGCTCAAGACGAACAAGATGCTGAACGTAAATCAACAGTTGGTACTGGTGACCGTTCAGAACGTATCCGTACATATAACTTCCCACAAAACCGTGTGACAGACCACCGTATTGGTTTGACATTGCAAAAACTTGACAGCATTTTGTCAGGTAAATTGGATGAAGTGATTGATGCACTTATTCTTTTTGATCAAACTAAGAAACTAGAAGAGTTAAATAAATAATGAACTACGCTGAAACAATCAGCCAACTAGAAAAAAACTTACAAGAAATTGGAGAAGATCCAGAAAACCTCACTTACGTTTTTCGTGAGTTAAAAGGCTGGAGTCTTCTTGATTTCATCTTACATCAAAATAAAGAAGTGACTGAATCAGATCAGCAGCTCCTTGAGTCAATCATGACTCAACTAAGAGACCATCGCTCACCGCAGTATATCACTGGAAAAGCTTACTTTCGTGATTTGGAGCTTGCGGTTGATGAGCGTGTCTTGATTCCGCGACCTGAGACGGAAGAATTAGTTGACTTAGTGTTAAAGGAAAATAGCAAAGCTGATTTGCGTGTTTTAGATATTGGAACAGGCAGCGGAGCTATTGCCATTTCACTTAAGTCTGCGCGCCCTGACTGGCATGTCACAGCATCAGATATTTCGCAAGGTGCTCTGCAATTAGCAAAAGAAAACAGCAAGCTCAATCAAGTGACGCTTGATTTTGTGGAATCAGATGTTTTCAGCCAGATTACAGGGACTTTTGATGTGATTATTTCAAACCCGCCTTATATTGCCTATGATGATAAGGATGAAGTTGGGGTGAATGTTCTTGCTTCTGAACCTCACTTGGCGCTTTTTGCGGACGAGGATGGTTTTGCCATTTACCGTCAAATTATCGAAGGTGCTGCTGAGCATTTATCAGAAAATGGAAAACTTTATTTTGAAATTGGCTACAAGCAAGGAGATGGTTTGCGGGCTTTGCTTAGCAAACATTTTCCACAAAAACGTGTCCGTGTCTTAGAAGACATATTTGGTAAAGATAGAATGGTCGTGATGGATAATGGCTAATTTGGAAGAAATACTTCAAACGGGCGGTGCGGTGATTTTGCCGACAGAAACCGTTTATGGGCTTTTTGCACAAGCCATGAATGAAGAAGCAGTTGAACATGTGTATCACTTAAAACGTCGTCCTAAAGACAAAGCCATGAATCTGAATGTGGCAGATTATGAGACGATTTTAGCTTTTTCAAAGCATCAGCCAACTTATCTTAAAGATCTTTATGACGCCTTTTTACCTGGACCGTTAACGATTATTTTACAGGCAAATGACCGCGTGCCAGCTTGGATCAATTCTGGCTTATCAACAATTGGTTTTAGAATTCCAAAACACCCGCAGACTTTGGCGCTTATCAAAGAGACTGGTCCTCTAATTGGACCGTCAGCCAATATTTCTGGTCAAGAAAGCGGCAAAGTTTTTGCGCAAATCCAGAAGCAGTTTGGCAACTCAGTTGAAGGGCTGGCTGACGATGCTGCCATCACTGGTGTTGACTCGACAATTTTGGATTTGTCTGGTGATTTTGCACGAATCTTACGTCAGGGAGCTATTACAAAAGAAGATTTGTTGGCGCGTGTCCCTGAGTTGATGTTTGCAAAAGATTAGATTTGGAATTTATTTGATACTGTTTCGGCTTTTACAATCGAGAAAAGATTGTGACTTGATCTTATCAAAAGGGAGATAAGGATATGATTTTTGACAAGGAAAATTACGAAGCATTTGACACCGAACTTTGGCAAGCTATCCACGCTGAAGAAGTTCGTCAACAAAATAATATTGAACTCATTGCCTCTGAAAATGTGGTTTCTAAAGCTGTTATGGCAGCTCAAGGAACAGTACTGACAAATAAATACGCCGAAGGTTATCCTGGCAAGCGTTATTATGGCGGTACTGATTGTGTGGACGTGGTTGAAAATTTGGCTATCGAACGTGCCAAAGAATTGTTTGGTGCTAAGTTTGCTAATGTCCAACCGCACTCAGGAAGTCAAGCTAATGCCGCAGCCTATATGGCTTTAATCCAACCAGGTGATACTGTCCTTGGGATGGATTTGGCAGCAGGTGGCCACTTGACTCATGGGGCATCAGTCAGCTTTTCAGGAAAAACATATCACTTTGTCTCTTATTCAGTTGACCCAGTTACAGAACGCATCGATTATGATAAATTAGCGGATTTGGCTAAAGAAGTCAGACCTAAATTAATCGTTGCTGGGGCGTCAGCTTATTCACGTATTATTGATTTTCCGAGATTCCGCGAGATTGCAGACAGCGTTGGTGCTTACCTAATGGTTGATATGGCACACATTGCTGGTCTTGTGGCATCTGGTCATCACCCAAGTCCAGTTCCATATGCTCATGTGACAACGACAACCACTCACAAAACTCTTCGCGGACCTCGTGGTGGACTCATTTTGACAAATGATGAAGCTATCGCCAAGAAAATTAATTCTGCGGTCTTCCCAGGTCTCCAAGGTGGTCCACTGATGCATGTGATTGCTGGAAAAGCTGTCGCTTTAAAAGAAGCCTTGGACCCAGCTTTTAAAGAATACGGTCAACAAGTGATTAAAAATGCCGCTGCCATGGCTGATGTCTTTAATCAACACTCTGATTTCCGTGTCATTTCAGGTGGTACAGACAACCACGTCTTTTTGGTTGATGTAACTAAAGTGGTTGAAAATGGGAAATTGGCACAAACTATTCTTGAGTCTGTTAACATTACGCTCAATAAGAATTCAATTCCATTTGAAACCTTGTCACCGTTTAAGACATCTGGTATTCGCATTGGCTCACCAGCCATTACCAGTCGTGGCATGGGCGAAAAAGAATCACGCCTTATTGCTGAATTGATTGTAAAAACTCTTGAAAATTATCAAAACGAAACTATTTTAGAGGAGGTTCGTCGTGAGGTTAAAGCATTGACAGATGCTTTCCCACTCTATTAACGAACAGCTGAGCACCTTTAAGTGTTCAGACAGACTTAACCATGATTGATTTGTATATTAAACGCATTGTTATTCATCAATTTACGCCAAATGATACGGAATTGATTTTGTCAGATCAGTTGCTGACGATTACGCCGCGTATTGATGAGTATTTTCGTAAAAAATTAAGCAAAGTTTTCTCAGATGAAGCCAAACGTGGAACGTTCTCAGAAGACAATGTCTTTCTTAGTTATTTGAGTGATGATTTGATGGCATCATCTGTTAAAATTGCGCAGCTTTGGAAAGAAGAATTTGTCATTTCTGATAATCAAAAGACAAATGATTTGGTCTTCATCCAATTTGACAAAGACGGTGTTGAGCATTTTGCTTTTCTTCGTGTGGCTTTAAGGGAAAATTTCACGCATATCTCAAGTGACAGTGAAAGTCCGATTAAAATCACACAAAATAACTATCCGTCTGCGGCTCAAACACCAGATGAAGCCTTGGTGATTAATCGTGCTAACCATCATTATTACTTGATTGAAAAACGCATTAAGCACAATGGTAGTTTTGCCAACTATTTTTCAGAAAATCTATTGCAAGTTCAGCCTGAACAGTCGGTCAAAAAATCGATTAAAATGGTGGAACAAGCTGCTCAAAAAATTGCTGAAAACTTCCAACAAGACGATTTTGCTTTCCAATCAAAAATGAAAGCAGCCATTCACAAAAACTTGGAAGAAGAGCAAGAATTATCACCTGAAAAACTTGCGGACCAACTCTTTGACAATAATTTAACAGCTCGTTTGACCTTTGTTGATGAGTTGAAAGAGAGCATCCCAGAGCCAATTCAGGTCTCAGACATTGACCATTCGCGCCAAACGAAAAAATTAGAGAATCAAAAATTGTCACTGTCAAATGGTATTCAATTAATTGTTCCTAATAATGTTTATGAAGACGCAGAATCGGTTGAATTTATTCAAAATCCAAATGGAACCTATTCCATCTTGATTAAAAATATAGAGGATATTCAAAATAAATAATGTTTAAGTTCTTAAAACGCCTGATTGTACTGGCATTTGTCATTTTCTGTGGCTACCAAGCTTATGTCACTCATGAAAATGTTCATAATGTGTTGCAGTATAAAAGCATGGTTAAAGAGATTTTAGACGATAATGACACCACAGCCAACGTTGAGTTGGTCTTGGCAATGATTTACACAGAAACGAAGGGAAATGATGGCGACGTTATGCAATCTAGCGAAAGCTCAGACGGCGTTGCCAATTCCATCACTGATAGTAAAACGAGTATTCGCCAAGGAGTTACAGTCCTTTCAGAAAATCTTTCTTTAGCTCATGAGGCAGGAGTAGATGTTTGGACAGCTGTTCAAGCTTATAACTTTGGAACATCTTATATTGATTATGTTGCAAAGCATGGTAGTAAAAATACAGTTGCTTTAGCTAAAACTTATTCACGCGACGTAGTAGCGCCAAGTCTTGGTAACACGACTGGTGAATCTTATTTTTACTATCATCCTCTGGCTTTGATTTCAGGTGGACAGCTATATCGAAATGGTGGTAATATTTACTACTCGCGTGAAGTTCATTTTAATTTGTATTTGATTGAATTGATGAGCTTATTTTAAAATAGTAAGGTTTAGAGTTTAGTATCTCTATTGAAAAAGGGAAATATGAAATATTTAAGTCGTTATTTCAAAGGGTACCTTAAAGAGACTATCTTAGGTCCCCTTTTCAAATTGTTTGAAGCATCTTTTGAATTATTAGTTCCTATTATCATTGCACGAATCGTTGATACGATTATTCCAAGCAATAACAAGATGAATCTTGTTTTGATGATTGGGCTTTTGTTCTTATTTGCTGTTGTCGGTGTCATTGTGGCGATTACCGCACAATACTTTTCTTCAAAAGCCGCAGTTGGCTATACGCGTCAGCTGACCAAGGATTTGTTTAAAAAAATCATGGGCTTGAGTAAGGAAGATCGTGATAAACTGACTACTTCAAGTTTGGTAACACGCTTAACTAGCGATACTTACCAAATCCAGACAGGAATTAACCAATTCTTGCGTCTTTTCCTACGCGCACCGATTATTGTCTTTGGTGCCATTATCATGGCTTTTAATATCAGTCCTAAGATGACTATCGACTTTTTGGTCATGGTTGCCATTTTATTTGTGATTGTCTTTACCATGTCACATCTTTTGAATCCAATCTATGCTAGCATTCGTCGTGCGACTGATAAGATTGTTAACATGACACGTCAGCAGTTGGAAGGGGTTCGTGTTATTCGAGCTTTTGGTCAAGTGGACAAGGAAGAAAGAGAATTTGCGGCTGCTAACCAAAATTACACTGACTTGCAATTAAAAGCAGGGCGCTTATCAAGTTTAGTAACGCCTTTGACTTACCTTGTGGTAAACAGCACTTTGATTCTTGTCATTTGGCAAGGAAATATGCAAATTGGTAAAGGTCTTCTTTCTCAAGGGATGTTGATTGCTTTGGTTAACTATCTTTTGCAAATTTTGACTGAATTGCTTAAAATGACAATGCTTGTAACCTCACTTAACCAATCCTTTATCAGTGCCAAACGTATCACAGAAGTTTTTGAAAAAGAGTCTGAAGACTTGGCGACTGAGCTTGAAGAAATGACATCTGATTTTGCGGTCAGCGTGAAGGATATGAGCTTTACCTATCCAACAGCAGCAGAACCATCACTATCACATATTGATTTTAAACTAAATCCAGGTTACTTTTTAGGGGTTATCGGAGGAACTGGTTCAGGGAAATCAACCTTAGTTGAACTCCTTACACACCTCTACACGCCTCAGGAAGGTAGCTTAGCTATTTTCCAAAATCAAAAATCACCTAAAACCTTAGGTGAGTGGCGCTCATGGGTCAATGTGGTGCCGCAAAAAGCTGAGCTTTTCCAAGGGACAATTCGCTCAAACTTGACTCTAGGAATGAAGGGTGACGTGAGTGACGAGACGCTTTGGAAAGCTTTGGATATTGCACAGGCTAGTGACTTTGTTTCTGAAAAAGAAGGACAGCTTGATGCAACCGTCGAAGCTTTTGGACGTAATTTTTCTGGTGGGCAACGTCAACGTTTGACTATTGCGCGTGCCATTGTTCAAAAAGCTCCGCTTCTTATTTTGGATGATTCAACGTCAGCTCTTGATTACTTGACAGAATCAAAATTATTGACAGCTATTCATGAGCAGTTAAGTGATACAACTTTGATTTTGATTTCACAACGTACTAATAGTTTGAAGGCTGCTGATAAGATTTTGCTTTTGGATAAGGGACATCAACTAGGATTTGCAAGTCACGATGAATTGCTTGCAACTAATGAACTTTACCGAGATATCCATTACTCACAACACCAAAAAGGAAAGGAGGACTAGAAGATGAAAGCTAGAAAACAATCTGATACAAGCCGTCGTTTGTTTAAAGAACTTCTTTCTCAAAAAGGACTTGTGATTGGAGCGACTCTTGGAACAATTGCTCAAGTTGCTCTAACGGTTTACCTTCCTGTCCTAATTGGTAATGCAGTTGACGTGGTGTTATCACCAAAATCATTGACCTTGATTATCCCGATAATCACGAAAATGGCGATTGTCATTGGTCTAAATACCTTGGTTCAGTGGTTGAATCCTTTGATTTACAATCGTTTGACCTTTGGTTATATCTATGATCTTCGTCAAAGAGTTATGGCAAAATTGAACCAAATGCCGATTTCTTATTTGGATAAGAAAAGCTCTGGTGATTTGGTCAGTCGTGTCACAACTGACGCGGAGCAATTAAGTAATGGTCTCTTGATGGTCTTTAACCAATTTTTCATTGGTGTTTTAACCATCATCATTACAATCGTGACAATGGCTGATATTGACTTATTGATGCTTGGTTTGGTGCTTGTTTTAACACCATTGTCTCTTTTCTTGGCACGATTTATTGCTAATAAGAGCTATCATTTGTATCAAAAACAAACCAAATCTCGTGGTCGCCAAACGCAGTATATCGAAGAAATGATTCGTCAAGAAAGTCTTTTGCATGTCTTTAATGCGCAAGAAGCAGCGATTGATACTTTCACAGACATCAACGATACTTATGCGGACTATTCGCAAGGTGCTATTTTCTATTCATCAACGGTTAACCCATCAACACGTTTTATCAATAGTTTGATTTACGCTTTGCTTGCTGGTGTCGGAGCTCTTCGTATCATGTCTGGTGCCTTTACCGTTGGTCAATTGACAACTTTCTTGAATTACGTCACTCAATATACCAAACCATTCAATGATATTTCATCAGTCTTGTCTGAATTGCAAGGTGCTATTGCCTGTGCAGAACGTCTTTACGACATTTTAGATGAAGAATACGAGCCACTTCCAGTAAAAGCTCAGCTTGATGCTGATAAGATTCAAGGTCAAATTGAGTTTAAAGATGTGTCATTTGGTTACACACCACAGAAAACCTTGATTAATCATTTGAATCTTTCAATACCAGCTGCTTCAAAAGTTGCTATCGTTGGACCAACTGGTGCTGGTAAATCAACCTTGATTAATCTTTTAATGCGTTTCTATGAAGTGGATAAGGGTGCGATTTACCTTGATGGCGTGTCAATGGCTGATTATTCAGTTGAAGAGCTCCGCCAACAAATTGGTATGGTTCTACAAGAGACTTGGTTAAAAGTTGGAACAATCCACGATAACATTGCTTATGGTAACCCAGAAGCTACACGTGAAGAAGTGATTGCAGCAGCAAAAGCAGCCAACGCAGATTTCTTCATTCGTCAGTTGCCAAATGGTTATGACACATACTTGTCTGATGCGGGAGCGTCATTGTCACAAGGTCAACGTCAGCTTTTGACTATTGCTCGTATTTTTGTGAAATTACCAAAAATCTTGATTTTGGACGAAGCGACATCATCTATCGATACTCGTACAGAAATCCTTGTTCAAGAGGCCTTTGAAAAATTGATGAAAGGTCGTACAAGCTTTATTATCGCTCACCGTTTGTCAACGATTCAATCAGCCGATTGTATCTTAGTAATGGTTGATGGTGACATCGTAGAATACGGTACCCATGACGAGCTAATGACAAAACAAGGCGTTTATTATCAAATGCAAACAGCACAAGCTGGATAGAACATTTGTTTTGTTACATAAATATAAATACGTAAAAAGCGATTAGAAACACTTTCTAATCGCTTTTTTTTATATCATTATTTTGCTAGTGGTATCCAAGCGCTGACTGATTTTTCACCGACTAGGAAATCACCATAGCCTTGCTCATCGATTTGGACATGCGCAGCTTGGTTGCCAAGAGCATCAGTGAACAATTTACCAGCCCATTTTTCACCAACAAACATGCGCTTTGATGTAGCTTTGCTATTACTGATAACAACGGCAAGAGCAGTTGGGTGTTTGTCATCACCAAGGCAAGTCCAGCCTATACAGTTAGCTTGGTCAAAGTAATCCATTTCTTGACCATAAACGGCGTTTTTTCTAAGTTCAAGCAATTTATCAATGTCATCTTGGAAATTTTTCTGAGCAAATTGACCTGAAATGCCGTAATAGTCTCCGTAAAAAATGCAAGGAAGTCCTGTTTGACGAAGCAAAATGAGGGCGTAGGCTGCTGGTTTAAACCATTCTTCGACAGTTGATTCTAGTGCCTGACCACGTTGGGTATCATGATTATCAACAAACGTAACAGCAGAATCTGGATGATTTTTCACTAATGTTTGCTCAAAAATCTGACGTAAATCATAAGTTTCCTTGGCTTTACTTGCTTCAAAAAGATTTTGGTGGAGGCGAACATCGACCAAATCAAATCGATAATCAGTACTTGCTAGGTAATCATTATTTGACTTTTCATCACCGTTCCAAAATTCACCAAAAACATAAAAGTCATCACCGTGCTTAGCTTTCATATCACGGATGAAATTTCCCATGAAGAAAGAGTCGATGTGCTTAATGGCATCTAGACGAAAACCACATATTCCTGTTGTTTCAACAAACCAATCAGCCCAATCGTAGATATTTTTGATGACTTCTGGATGTTTGAAATCTAGGTCGGCATACATGAGGTAGTCGTAATTCCCATTTTCACCGTCAACCAAGTCTTGGTTTGCCCAACCTTTGTTGTCTCCTTGAATTTGGAAAATGCCAGTTTTTCCAGTTCTGACATCATAGTCTGTGCCAGTAAAGTGGTACCAATGCCATTCAAAGTCGTTGTAGGCATGGTGGCGACCATCAAAGGTAAAATTTGTCCAACCTTCAATTTCAAAAGGCTGACTGAGAACTTTTGTCCGATCTTCAGGAGCAACTTCAACTACCTTAAAGGTTTCGGTGTGGTCAGCAGCAGCCTTGTGATTTAAAATGACGTCGGCTAAGGGTTTGATACCGTTACATTTAAGAGCTGAAATAGCTTCAAGATAGTCAGTCTTGGTTCCATATTTTGTTCGAACCGTTCCTTTTTGGTTAAATTCACCTAAGTCAAAAAGGTCATAGACGCCATAGCCCACATCGCCATCATGTGTTGCCTTAAAAGCAGGAGGCATCCAAATTTTGGTGATGCCTTTTTGGGCAAGAGCAGAAGCGTCAGCTGCCAAGCGTTTCCAGTGTTTGCCGTCATTTGGTAAATACCATTCAAAGTATTGCATCAAAGTTTCATTAGTCATGATTGAGTACCTCAAAGAGAAAGACTTTTTTCTTTTATTTTAGCAGAAAGCTCAAATAATGCAAACGTTTGCGCTGTAAAATAACTAAAAAGTTCTAAGAAAAATTCCCAGAACTTAAATGATATGAATGACCCATTCACCACCATAAAAAAGCAGCAAAATGTGACCAATAATTGAGACGGGCTTGCAGCAGACAATGATTCTAGCGAAGGTTTTAAATGGCATGTTACTAAGGGCGGCTAGCATAACTAATAAGTCTGCGGGCGCAAATGGTAAGAGCATACAGATGATGAAAATCACAGTAAAAGATTTGTGTCCAGCAATCAAGGATTCGTATTTTTTTAGTGTGGCTTCTTTGATGAAAAGAAGGCAAAATCGCTTACCGTACCAACGCGTTAGCAAAAATAAAATCATTGTCCCAATAATAATTCCGATACAACTTGTCAAAACACCAACAAGAGGATGAAAAGTCATAACAGCAAGCATCATGGTCAGACTTGCTGGAACGATTGGAACGACAACTTGCATCATCTGGAAGATGGTGAACATGATTGCTCCCCAGACTTTATCTTGACCGATGAGTGCTTGAATTTTTTCCTGATTGGTCAGATAACCATGCTGATATAACCAGAAAATACAGGCACACGAAATGATAAAGATAAGAGCTGACAGGATATGAATTAAGCGTTGAATAATTTTATAGTGTTGAAACAAAAACAAATCCCCCATCTGATTCTTTCTTTGTTGCTATCATTGTAAAACTTTTTGCAGATAAGTCAATACGTTTAAAGAAATGCCTAAAAAATGAAAATAGGTCTTAAGACGGATGCAGCTTAATAAAGAAAATCATATAATATAATCATCCTAAAAACTTTTCATATAACTCCGAAGCAAGTGGTTTTCCCGGCCACTTGCTTTTTTACTTGAATTGGGAAAAATTTAGAAATGCTGTCAACTCTAGGCGCGTCAGGCGCTTTTTTAATTTGGTTCTAAGCGTTTGCAAAAAAGCGGTTAAATAATTTGTGATTTGCTGGATATTATCATATGATGAATGGACTACGAAAAAGATAATTGGAGGGCAAAAGATGACTTTGTCTCAAGAACAATATATGGAGATGTATCTGAAGATGCAGCGCATTCGCGAATTTGATATGCGAATCAATAAGCTAGTCCGTCGTGGCTTTGTCCAAGGAATGACACACTTTTCTGTTGGAGAAGAGGCGGCTAGTGTTGGAGCGATTGCTCATTTATCTTACGATGATATTATTTTTTCAAATCACCGTGGGCACGGGCAAAGCATTGCCAAAGACATGGATTTGAACAAAATGATGGCCGAGCTTGCTGGAAAAGCAACGGGTGTGTCCAAAGGTCGTGGTGGTTCTATGCACTTGGCTGATTTTGAAAAAGGCAATTACGGCACGAATGGAATTGTTGGTGGTGGTTATGCCCTTGCTGTTGGCGCAGCTATTACACAAGATTATCAAAAAACTGGCAATATCGTTGTGGCTTTTTCTGGAGACGGGGCAACCAATGAAGGTTCTTTTCATGAATCAGTCAACTTAGCAGCTACTTGGAAACTCCCCGTGATTTTTTACATCATCAATAATCGCTACGGGATTTCGATGAATATCAAGTATGCGACAAATACACCTCACCTTTATACGCGAGCTGAAGCTTATGGCATTCCTGGATTTTATTGTGAGGATGGCAATGATGTTTTAGCAGTTTACGAGACAATGGGCAAAGCAGTTGAGCATGTGCGTTCTGGTAATGGCCCTGCGATTGTTGAGGTGGAATCCTACCGTTGGTTCGGACATTCAACAGCCGATGCTGGAAAATATCGCAGCAAAGAAGAGGTGGATGAGTGGAAGAAAAAAGATCCGCTTGTCAAATTCCGTGACTATCTGACAGAACATGAGCTAGTAAGTGCTACTGAGCTCGATGCCATTGATGCTCAAGTGGTTAAAGAAGTCGATGAGGCTTATGAATTTGCTAAAAATAGTCCTGAACCAGATCTGTCGGTCGCTTTTGAAGATGTCTGGGTTGACTAAGCGGCTTTTCATTTAACAGAGGAGAAAAATAATGACTGAAACAAAACAAATGGCCTTGCGTGAGGCAATCAATCTTGCCATGACAGAAGAGATGCGAAAAGATGAGACCATTTTTCTCATGGGTGAGGATGTCGGCATTTACGGTGGTGACTTCGGTACGTCTGTAGGAATGTTTGAAGAATTTGGTCCAGAACGTGTCAGAGACACTCCGATTTCAGAAGCGGCTATTGCTGGAAGTGCTATTGGAGCTGCCATTACAGGTCTTCGTCCGATTGTTGACGTGACTTTCATGGATTTTATCACGATTATGATGGATGCCATTGTCAATAATGGTGCGAAGAACAACTACATGTTTGGTGGTGGGTTGAAAACGCCAGTCACTTTTCGAGTAGCATCAGGTTCAGGAATCGGCTCGGCGGCTCAGCATTCGCAATCTTTGGAGGCTTGGCTGACACATATTCCAGGGATAAAAGTAGTAGCACCTGGTACTGCAAATGACGCCAAGGGCCTTTTAAAATCAGCCATTCGAGATAACAATATTGTCATTTTCATGGAGCCTAAGGCACTTTATGGCAAGAAAGAAGAGGTTTCTCTTGATAGTGATGAGTACATTCCACTTGGTAAGGGAGACATTAAGCGAGAAGGGACTGATTTGACGATTGTGACTTATGGTCGCATGTTAGAGCGTGTTCTTAAAGCTGCTGAGGAAGTGGCTACTGACGGCATTAGCGTTGAAGTGGTTGACCCTCGCACCCTCATCCCGCTTGATAAGGATTTGATTATCAATTCAGTTAAGAAAACAGGCAAGTTGATGTTAGTCAATGACGCTTATAAAACGGGTGGTTTTATTGGAGAAATAGCTGCGCAGGTTACAGAAAGCGAAGCTTTTGATTATCTTGATTATCCGATTGTGCGTTTGGCAAGTGAAGATGTGCCAGTGCCTTATGCTAGTGTTTTGGAACAAGCTATTCTACCTGATGTCGCAAAGATTAAAGCGGCGATTTACAAGATGGCTCGAAACGGGCGCGCGAATTAAAAGGAGGTGCTTTCTGTGGCAAATGAGATTATCATGCCAAAACTTGGCGTTGACATGCAAGAGGGAGAAATTCTCGAGTGGAAATTTTCCGAAGGCGATGTTGTGAACGAAGGTGACATTCTCCTTGAAATCATGTCCGACAAAACTAATATGGAAATCGAAGCTGAAAACTCAGGTGTTCTACTGAAAATCGTGCATCCAGATGGTGATGTGGTGCCAGTGACTGAGGTAATCGGCTATGTCGGAGCAGTAGGGGAAAACGTTGATGATTTGGTGGGAGAAGGGCAGGCTGAACAGTTAGAGCCTGTTCAGGAAGCATCAGCTGATTTCTCTCAACCGTCTGATGCGCCAGCTATTTTTCAAAAAGGTAAGATACGTGCGACACCAGCAGCAAGAAAGCTAGCCGCAGAGCGTGGAATCGTGCTTGATAGCATCAGTGGGACTGGTGAAAATGGGCGTATTCATAAAGAAGATGTGGTGAAGTTTGCTAAGGTGCGCGTGACGCCGCTTGCTCGTAAGATTGCGGATGATATGGGCGTTGAGCTTTCTGGTATTGCTGGAACTGGTGCTAGTGGCAAGATTACAAAGGATGATGTCCTTGCTAAAGCAGGTGCTGATAAGAGTGAGAGTAGCGAGGAGGTTCACAGTATGCTAGATGGTATCGAAGTTATTCAAATGTCTGCCATGCGCAAGGCGATTTCAAAAGGCATGTCGAAGTCATACTTTACAGCTCCTACTTTCACGCTTGATTATGATATTGATATGACGAATCTTTTGGCGCTTCGAAAGCAGCTGATTGAGCCAATCATGGCAAAAACGGGTTACAAGGTGACTGTGACTGATTTGATTGGACTTGCGGTTACGAAGACCTTGATGAAAGAGGAGCATCGTTATTTAAATGCTTCTTTGATTCACGACGCGAAAGCTATTGAGTTGCATCATTTTGTCAATCTGGGAATTGCCGTTGGCTTGCCAGATGGTTTGGTGGTGCCAGTCGTTCATGGTGCTGATAAGATGACTTTGTCTGATTTTGTGGTTGCCTCAAAAGATGTGATTCAAAAAGCGCAAGCTGGTAAATTAAAAGCAGCCGATATGTCTGGGTCAACTTTCTCCATTACAAATCTAGGGATGTTTGGGGTTAAGTCCTTTAATCCGATTATCAACCAGCCAAACTCTGCTATTTTAGGAATTTCAGCGACTGTTGACACGCCAGTTGCTATTGATGGACAGGTTGTGATTCGTCCGATTATGGGACTTAGCTTGACCATTGATCATCGTTTGGTCGACGGGATGAATGGCGCCAAGTTTATGTTGGATTTAAAAGCGCTGCTGGAAAATCCTTTGGAACTATTGATTTGAGATTAAAAAGATAAGAAAGGAAATTTATGGCAGTAGAAATTATCATGCCAAAACTTGGTGTAGACATGCAAGAAGGAGAAATTCTTGAGTGGAAAAAAGCCGAAGGCGATGTTGTAAATGAAGGTGACATTCTCCTTGAAATCATGTCTGACAAGACAAATATTGAAGTTGAGGCCGAGGATTCGGGCTTGCTTTTGAAAATTGTTCATGAGGCTGGTGATGTGGTGCCAGTAACTGAAGTGATTGGCTATATCGGAGCCGAAGGGGAAGTGCTTGCTGAAGATGTGAGTCTCAAGGAAGCCGCTAGTCAACTTAAGTCTGCTGGTCTTGAAGTACCAAAGGCTGTTTCTGCTAAAGCTGGAGTTTTTAGCGCAGCTGATTTAGCGGCAGATGAATATGACTTGATTGTCGTTGGTGGTGGCCCTGCGGGTTACTATGCTGCCATTCGTGGAGCACAGTTAGGGGCTAAGGTTGCTATCGTTGAAAAATCAGAATTCGGCGGTACTTGCTTGAATGTCGGTTGCATCCCAACTAAGACTTATCTCAAGAATGCTGAAATTTTAGACGACCTTAAAATTGCTGCAGGTCGAGGCATTAATCTTGCCTCAACGAATTACAGCATTGACATGGATAAGACCGTTGACTTTAAAAATGCGGTTGTTAAAACCTTAACAGGTGGTGTCCGTTCACTTCTAAAAGCCAATAAAGTAACCATCTTTAATGGATTTGCCAAAGTCAACCCTGATAAAACAGTCCATATCGGTTCTGAAATCATCAAAGGGCGCAAGATTATTCTTGCTACAGGTTCCAAAGTGTCACGCATTAATATCCCTGGTATTGATTCACCACGTGTTTTGACATCTGATGAGATTCTTGATTTACGTGAGATGCCGAAATCACTTGTTGTCATGGGTGGTGGCGTTGTTGGCATCGAGCTTGGTTTGGTCTGGGCATCTTATGGCGTTGAGGTGACTGTTATCGAAATGGCTGACCGCATTATTCCAGCAATGGACAAAGAAATCTCACAAGAATTGCAAAACATCTTGACGAAAAAAGGCATGATCATTAAGACAAATGTTGGGGTGAGCGAAATCATTGATGAGACAAATCACTTAAGCTTGAAATTATCAAATGGTGAAACTATCCAAGCTGATAAAGCTCTGCTATCCATTGGACGAGTGCCACAGATGAAAGGTCTTGAAAATCTCGACTTAGAGATGGATGGCAATCGTATCAAAGTTAACGATTATCAAGAAACGTCAATTTCAGGCATCTATGCCCCAGGCGACGTCAACGGTCAGAAAATGCTGGCGCACGCTGCTTACCGCATGGGAGAAGTGGCTGCTGAGAATGCTCTTTCTGGCGATCATCGCAAAGCAAAACTCAAGTACACTCCCGCTGCAGTTTATACGCATCCAGAAGTTGCCATGGTCGGATTGACCGAAGAAGCTGCGCGCAAGCAATACGGCGATATTTTGATTGGCAAATCAAGTTTTACTGGCAATGGACGTGCTATCGCTTCAAATGAAGCTCAAGGATTTGTCAAAGTCATCGCAGATAGCAAGTACCACGAAATCTTGGGGGTTCATATCATTGGCCCAGCAGCCGCGGAGCTCATCAACGAAGCAGCAACAATCATGGAAAATGAATTGACCGTTGATGACGTGGCTCAAGCTATCCATGGGCACCCAACCTTCTCTGAAAACATGTACGAAGCCTTCCTAGACACCATCGGACAAGCCATTCACAACATGCCGAAAAAATGACTTTTTTCACAAAATAAAAAAAGGATTGCAGTCACAATTAAGTGATTTTTGCAATCCTTTTTAGTTGAGCATGAAAATTGAAGTGCGAATTAAGTTTTGAGGATGTTTCTGTTTTGAATGTAATATTAAAAAGATTAAGCTTTTTCTTGTGCGATGTTAGTTGATGTTTGTGTTTTAGCAAGGTAAACACCTGTCAACGTAATTAAAATGGCGATAACAGTTTGGAGATTTAAGCTCTCGTTAAAAATTACCCAAGCGTATAATGCGGCAACGACTGGCTGAGATAGGGTAATTAAGGATGATAGGCAGGCATTCACTTTTCCCAAACAATAAGCTAATAAGCCTTGCCCTAAAATTTGAGAGACGAGAGCCAGTGCCAAAAGTGGCCAAAGCTCACCAAAATTCTGTGGCACATAAAAGCCTTCGGTAAAGAAAATCACAGTAGCTAGTACCAGTAGAGTTCCAAAAGCACTGATAAACATGATGATGCTTGATGTTACCGAATCGCGCAATTTGTAAACTGTAATCATGAACATGGCGTAAAAGATAGATGAGCCAAGACTCAGTGAATCTCCAAGCAGACGGTCTGGAGACATACTCACTTTATTTGCCATGAGAACCAGCACACCAATAAGTGTAACGAGACCGCCAAACAAAAATTTAGGCGTCATTTTTTCTTTGAATAGGAAATAACTGACTGGAATAACAGTGAATGGGGTAAGATTCACCAAAAGATTGGCATTAGCCACACTAGTATACGAAAAAGAGCTATTCCATAAAGTTAAATCACCCGCTAAAAATGCTCCCGCTAAAACGATTGTTGCGATTTGTTTGCGGCTCAAAGTCTGTAACTCAGACTTCTTGAGAAAAGGCATCAACATAGGAATGGAAAATAAAACACGGTAAAATCCGGTGTTGATTGGTGGTAGGGGACTGAGTTTGACAAAGATGCCACCAGTTGCTAAAAAACAGATAGCTAGAAAAATTAAGAAAATATATTTGCTATCATTTGTACGATTTTGCTTCATTTTTTCACCTCAGTCTAAATTGTAAAGGATACGTGGTATAATAAAAAGTACCAGTATTTAAAAATTTTTAGGTGCCACTTTGGAGGAAATATGATACATCTTAATCGCAGTGCAGGAAGTAGTCCCCTGTACCAGCAGATTTACCAGCAGATAAAATCAGATATTTTGCAGGGCTATTTAGCGCCTGATGAAAAACTTTTAGGAACACGAACCCTAGCAAAAATGCTTAGCGTCAGTCGCAATACGGTTGACCGAGCTTACATGCAGCTGACCCTGGAAGGGTATATCGAGAGCCGTCAGAATGCAGGCTTTTACGTTTTAAAAATGCCAAAGGCTTTTCAGTCAGAAAGAACTTTGACCGAGCCCATTTCAAAAACTGAAGCCAAGTCTGATGACGACCACATTGTTTACGATTTGACTAACAGCAGCCATACCAGCAATTTATTTCCCAAGAAAGTTTGGAAAAAGCATTATCAAAATGCCCTTGATGAACTGGATAAAGCAGAGCAACTATCGACCTTGCAGCCTTTTCAGGGAGAGTACAAGCTGAGAAAGGAAATCAGTCGTTATTTGGAGCGTATTCGTGGGGTAAAATGTCACCCAGACCAAATCATTATCACTAGCGGGCTTCAACAATCGCTGGATTATATTTGTCAGTTTTTAGGGAACACGAAAAGAAGTGTTCTGATGGAAGACCCGAGTTATCCTAAGGCGCGTGAAATCTTTAAGAAAAATTACTATCCTATCATAACTGCTGACGTTGATGAGAAAGGCTTAGAATTGACACAGGTGGCTGAAAGTGCTGAGATTGAAATGATTTACACCACACCCTCTCACCAATTTCCGCTTGGCATGATTATGCCGATTTCTAGGCGCCGTGAGCTCTTGAGTTTTGCTGAGGCGCACAATTCTTTTATTCTTGAGGATGACTATGACAGCGAGCTCCGCTATTACCAACGTCCCATCCCAGCCTTGAAATCAATTGACTATCTGGGGCGTGTGATTTATCTGGGGACTTTTTCAAAAATCCTTTCACCCTCTTTTCGTATGGGTTATATGGTTTTGCCAGAACAGTTCACTGAGAGTTTTCTAGAAAAATTCAAGCTTTACAACAGCACGGTTAATCTGTTGAATCAGATTGCTCTAGCAAATATCCTATCAAGTGGTGATTACGACCGTTTGGTTCGCAAGATGAACCATGTTTTCAAGAAACGCTATGAAGCCTTTAAAAAAGAATTTGAGCAGTTTAATGCGCCGATAAAATTGTCTTCAAACGTCAGTGGACAGTATTTTTTGGTGACTTTCCCTGATAAAATCAACCAATGTGATATCATCAAACGCGCAGAAAAAGAAGGTGTTCGGGTTTATGACACCATGCAATTTTGGCAAGAAAAAGCGGCTTGTCCGCAGGAAAGCCTCTTTCTTGGATTTAGTAAGATTGATTTGGAAGACATCCCAGATTGTGTCAGACGACTTAGAAAAGCTTGGGAGAATTAACGAGCAAATTAAAAGACGGCGGATTGAGATTCTGATATACTAAGCTTAATGAAAATGAAGGAGCTTTCAGATGAAATACATCGTTAACAAGTCCCACAATCCTGCTTACAATATTGCCTTGGAAGCTTTCGCGTTTCGTGAATTACGAGACGAAGACGAGCTTTTTATTCTCTGGATAAATGAGCCAACCATTGTGATTGGAAAACACCAAAATGTAATCGAAGAGATTAACAAGGCTTACACTGATAAACATGGGATTCATGTCGTTCGCCGTTTGTCAGGTGGTGGTGCCGTTTATCACGACCTTAACAATCTGAATTATACAATTATTTCCAATAAAGCAGAAGAAGGCGCTTTTGATTTCAAGACGTTTTCGCAACCAGTCATTGAAACTTTGGCTGATTTAGGAGTCACAGCGACTTTCACTGGACGAAATGACCTTGAGATTAATGGCAAGAAATTCTGTGGAAATGCACAAGCTTATTACAAAGGACGCATGATGCATCATGGTTGCCTGCTTTTTGACGTGGACATGACTGTTCTTGGTAATGCCCTGCAAGTTTCAAAAGATAAAATCGAGTCAAAAGGTGTTAAATCGGTGCGTGCGCGTGTGACCAATATCTTGGATGAATTACCAGAGAAAATCACAGTCCAAGAGTTTTCAGACAGATTATTAGACAAAATGAAGGAATCGTATCCTGATATGACCGAGTATGTTCTTTCTGATGAGGAATTAACTGAGATTGAGAAGCTTGCTGATGAGCAATTTGGCACTTGGGACTGGACCTACGGGCAATCACCAGATTACACCATCAAACGTTCAGTCCGCTATCCAGCAGGTAAGCTGACAAGTTATGTGAAAGTCGAAAAATCTATGATTACAGGACTTAAAATTTACGGTGACTTTTTTGGTATTAAAGACGTTTCAGATATTGAAGAAGAACTCATTGGCCTTCGCTACGAATATCAAGACATTTTAGCCAAACTTCAAGAAATTGACACCACACCATACTTCACCAACATCACCCCACAAGAAATCGCGGGAGCAATTGTGGAGTGAGGAAAGAAATAACCCCAGCTAGAAAAAATACTAGCTGGGGTTATGGATAGTCTTAATTATCTTTTATTTCAATATAATCAATGCTATATTCAATTGTTGAGAATGTTTTATCAGTCCCAAATTCAACTTGACGAGTTTCGCTAGGTGTCCAGTTGTTAAGAGATAAATATTCTTCATCAACAACTACGCCTTGATCATTTTTCAATTTTGCTACCACGCTTAAGTCTTCAATTGTAAATTCTGTGTTGTTAGTTACAGTAGCAGTATATTCTGCATACTCTTCGAAAGAATCTTCTTCGTTTTTAGCAAATGACAAAGAGTTAATTAGATTAAGAACTTGTTCTTTTGCATTATTATTGTTTTGAACTTCTTTACCAGAAGCTAAGAGTTCATCTAAATTCTTTTGGTTAGCTTTTGAAACTTTTATCTTTTTGATTTTGTTAATTTTGTTTAAAACTTCAGTTCTGTTATCATAAGCTTCAAACCATTTTTCATAAAATGAATCTGCTCCGAATGTTTGAGCAACTTTATTACATTCTTTTAATGAATTGATATAAGCAATAGCTTCTTCTTGTAATTTACTATCTTTGAATGAGAGATTGCTATATTTACTGATTTCGTCAAGTTCTTTTTTGATAGCAGTAGTGTAGAATTCTTTTGATTCATCGTCGTAGCTATCTGTGTAAGCCCATCTTGACTCTAAACCTTTTGCAAGAGATGACATAAATTTATCATCGTAATACGTTTTTTCGTCAGTCTTTTTAGAACATCCAACTAAAACTAAACAAATAATGGCAATGAAACCTAAAAACCATTTTTTCATGCTTTTAATTCTCCTATCAGCTTTTTACGTGGTTCAGTTTTTGCACGTGTATGCTTTATTAATCTAAATGATGTGTGTGCTTGGTAATCCATTGCTCCAACTTGATGTTAAGCCAGAATGAGTAGATACCAACTGTGATAATTGTAAGAAGTAGCCACTTGATCCAGTTTCCAAAGAGTTGCATGGCTGTGCCGTCAAAGTACAAACGGTGACCGTCGATGACAGTGTGTTTGACTTTCCAATTAATCATGATACAAATCCCCCAAGGCGCACAAATGCCTAGGGTACAAATGGTAATCAGACTAGCAATGATACGGTGGCCAACATAACTTAGCAAACCACCATCAAAATAACTTTCTTGATTCATAAAAACTCCTATATGTGAAATTCTAAACATTTTAATGTTAGCAAAACGATATTAGTTTAACATATTGAAAATAGCTATGCAATACAGATTGAAAAAAATAGTGAAAATTACATTCAGCGACAGAAAAAACTTACATTTTTGTTATAATGTTTAAAAAAGGATTGGTGGTAGATTTATGCCAGAGATGAGACGCCGTGACCGAGAAGTGACTAATTTAGCAGAAATTCAGGCAATCGTTGAGAAAAATATGATTTTACATTTAGGTCTTTTTGATAAAGAGTTTCCTTATGTGGTTCCTCTTCATTATGGCTATGAATACGATGAAGAAAAGGATCAATTTATTTTTTACATGCATGGAGCAAGGCAAGGACATAAACTTGATTTGATTGCTCAAAATCCAAAAGTTTGTATTCAAATTGAAGGTGAAGTGATACCTGATTACAATCATGAAATTCCATGTAAGTATGGTGCTTTCTTTACATCATATATTGGACGCGGAAAAGCAGAACTTTTAGAAAAACATGATGAAAAAGCACACGCTTTAAATCAATTAATGCAACATCAGACTGGAAAAATATTTGAATTTACCGAGAAAATGACCAAGCCAGTAGCTGTGATAAAAGTCGTGGTAACAGATTATTCAGCCAAAGCGAAGAAAATGATGCCTAAAAAATAACACAAAGCAACTAAACATTTTAGTTTGGTTGCTTTTATCATTAAAATTCCAGAAAAATTAAAAAAGCTCTTGACTTTGAGTAGACTCCAAGGTGTAATATTATTAGTAGTTATCAGAATAGGAGGAAAGAATGGACAGTTTTTCGGATAGGGCTATGAAAAAGGATTACTTTTTTAGTAATCGAGATTTAGCTAAATTATTTATTCCATTAATTATCGAGCAAGGCTTGGAATTTTTGGTCGGTTTAATTGCTTCCATCATGGTTTCAAGGGTTGGTGAAGCAGCGGTGTCAGGTGTATCTTTGGTTGAATTTTTGATGGCACTCTTTATCAGTATTTTTGCGGCTTTTGCGACTGGTGGAGGGATTGTTGCTGGGCAATATCTTGGTGACCGTGATAGCAAAAATGCCAATAAAGCAGTCAATCAGTTGGTGAAGTTCACTTTGTACTTTAGCTTAGCGATTACGCTTTTGATTTTTGCAATTAAACCTTTTATTTTGAGTCACTTGTTTGGATCAATCACGCCTGAAGTTCACGCGCAAGCCGATCGTTATTTTAATATCGTCGCACTCTCAACACCATTTATCGCTCTTTACAATTCGGGCGCAGCGATTTTCAGAACCTTAAATAAATCACGCTTGCCGATGAATATCATGCTGGTGATGAATGGCTTGAATATTGTCATGGGCGTCAGCTTGATTTATGGTTGCGGTTGGGGCGTTGAAGGAGTGGCTGTTCCAATTCTTCTTTCTCGTGTTGGTGCCATGCTGTTAATTCTGTGGTTTGCGCATCATATCAAGTCAGATTTGACCTTAGGAAACTTCTTAAAAGAAAAAGTTGACTGGCAAATGATTAAAAAAGTCCTTGGTATTGGACTACCATTTGGTTTTGAAAATGGCATGTTTTTCCTTGGGCGCTTGATTGTCTTGTCTGTTGTTTCTTTGTTTGGAACAGCAGCGATTGCGGCTAATTCAGTCGGTGGAACCATTATCATGTTCCAAGGCTTGCCAGGCATTTCAATCGTCCTTGGTTTAGCTGTGATTATTTCAAAATGTGTCGGTGCGGGCGACTATGAGCAGGCTGAGTTTTACAAACGAAAAGTTAGCCGTATCATCCATGCTGCAAATGCTCTTTTTTCAGTCATTGTTGTTGCTTTAATGCCTTTTTTGATGATGATTTATGATTTGTCAGACCAAGCGACACATTATGTTTGGATTATTGTGCTTGCTCATGGGATTTTAGTGAGTATTTTCTGGAATTCAGGTTATGTCTTGCCTGTTGTCTTTCGCAGTGCGGGAGATGCTAATTTCCCAATGGTTATCGGTATCGCTTCAATGCTTTTAGTTCGCGTGGTATGCGCCTACTTTTTATCGGTCAATTTTGGTATGGGAATGCTTGGTACTTGGGTAGCCATGTTCTTAGATTGGTTTGTTAAAGGACTCATCTATGAAATCCGCTACCGCAAAGGCACTTGGAAAAATTACAAATTAGTATGATAAAACTAAAAAAGGAACTGGATTATCCAGTTCCTTTTGCGTGATTAAAAATTTAAAAAAAGTAGTTGACTTAGAGTTGACTCAAGGGTGTAAAGTAACTAATAGAGAATAGTTTGTAAGCTTTTGCCGATAATTATTTTTGTTTCTTTTTACTTAGTGTTACACTTTAGGTAACGTAATAGGTACATGATGAAAAGGAGAAAAAATATGACTGAACAATTACATTTGGTACAGGAATGGGATAAAGTTTTCCCAAAAAGTGACAAAGTTGACCACAAAAAAGTAACTTTCCATAATCATTTTGGTATTACTTTGGCTGCTGATATGTATACTCCTAAAAATGCGACTGGTAAACTGCCAGCACTTGCTGTTTCAGGACCTTTTGGAGCTGTGAAAGAACAATCATCAGGGCTCTATGCGCAAGAAATGGCAGAACGTGGTTTTCTAACAATTGCTTTTGATCCATCATACACTGGTGAGTCAAGTGGTACTCCACGTTACATGCAATCGCCAGATATTAATACTGAAGATTTCCAAGCAGCTGTTGATTACCTGTCAACTCTTGAAAATGTCGATGCAGATAAAATTGGTATCATCGGTATCTGCGGTTGGGGAGGTATTGCGCTTAATGCTGCAGCGATTGATCCACGTATCAAAGTAACAGTAGCTTCAACAATGTACGACATGTCACGTGTTTCTGGAAATGGATACTTTGATGAAGCAGATAGCGAAGAAGCACGTTATCAAGCTCGTTTAGCACTTGCTAACCAACGCACACAAGATTATAAAAATGGCGACTATGCGTTAGCAGGTGGAGTAGTGGATCCACTTCCTGACGATGCACCGCAGTTTGTCAAAGACTATTATGCTTATTACAAACAACCTCGTGGTTACCATGCTCGCAGTCTTAATTCTAATAATGGCTGGGCAGTTCAAGCAAATACAAGTTTCCTAAACACACGTTTCCTCCATTATACTGATGAGATTCGAAACGCCGTACTTATTGTCCATGGTGATAAAGCTCACTCATATTACATGGGAAAAGATGCTTTTGCAAAATTAACTGGCGACAATAAGAAAATGATTTCTGTTGTAGGTGCTAATCATTGTGATCTTTACGATCAAAAAGATATTATTCCGTTTGATGATATTGAGAACTTTATTTTAGCACATCTATAATATCAATATTTAGTTAACTTCCTTTGTTATTAAGAAAAACCTTCCGTCTAATTGGCGGAAGGTTTTGGTTTGCTTAATGTAACAATTCGTGATAAATTGCTGCTTCGTCGTCTTGGTCAACATTGAAAATGATCTTTTTGACATATTGACTTTGATCTAGAAAAGCTTTAACAGTGTTAACGGCGATTCTAGCAGCATCTTCGTTGATAAAGTGTTTGTCATGGTTAGTTGCTAGGGATGATAAGGCAACAGATTCCAGTTGATTTTTTTCTGCTAGGGTTAAGCAAGAAAGGTAGCTTTGGGCAAGTAAATCAGCGTCAGATTCTGTTAGGTGTTCATTGATAGCAGGACCAACGGTGTGAAGAATGAATTTTGCTGGAAGGTTGTAACCAGGGGTGATTTTTGCACTACCTTCTGGTTCGTCGTGCCCTTGGTCTTTCATAAGATTATAGCATTCCAGACGCAGTTGAACACCGGCATAAGTATGAATGGTATTGTCAGTGCATTCGTGAAGCGGTTGGAAGCAACCTAGCATTTGGCGATTAGCCGTATTGACGATAGCATCGACTTGAAGTCGTGAAATATCACCTTTCCAGACATACAAGCGGTCGTCTGTCGCAAGTGGTTGTAAATGATTTAAAAAAACGACCACCCGTTCAGCTTTTTTCAATTGAAGGTAATCATTTTGCATGATTAAAAAACGTGTTGAGACAGCCATTGGCGGTCTGACATTAAGAAGAGCACGCAAGAGAGTTTCTTGTCCAGGCAAGTCATCTGGAACATCGATGGCTTTAAATTGCGGATTCTCCATAATAAGGTAATCTAATAGGAAGTTTACCATTTCTTTCTTAGTCATATGGACTCCTTACTAATTTTAAAATCGCTTTCTCAAATGCTAGTATATCACCTTTTTAAGGAATTCGCATCAAGAAAAAGAAGTTTAAAAGGGCAATTTTTAGCTCAAACTAAAAAAGTGGAGATTGCTTTTTGGTCAATCTCTACTTTTTAATAATCAAATCAATAGCTTTAGCAAGGTTTTCTTCTTGCTGTTTAGGATCTGCTACGGGCTCTTCGATGACTTGATTGATTTTATTGCCAATGACAATACCAATGGTACGATTGATACTTGAGCGAACAGCAGTTAGTTGTGTCACGATATCAATACAGTCTTGGTCTTCGTCAATCATTTTTTGAATGCCCCGAAGTTGGCCTTCGGCACGTTTTAAACGGTTGATAATATCTTTTTTATCTGTTTTCATGAGGCCTCCTTTGATTTTATTATACCGGTGGTAGGTATAATTGTCAAACCTAAGACCTTTTCGTTGACAGGTTGAAAGTGGCTGTGATATTATTTTATCATACCTATAGGGGTATTCGATAGAAAGGAGAAAAAGCTTATTTTTCTTAAAAAATTATTTTCTCAATCAGTGAGAACAATTACGACAAGTGAACTAGAAGCTGTTTTGCAGGACAAGTCTACAGTTTTACTAGATGTGCGAACAGCTCAAGAATACACTGGGGGGCATATCAAGGGAGCACGACTTTTTCCGCTAGATAGGATTCATACCTATGAGGGTAAAAAGGATAGCACGGTTTATTTGATTTGTCACTCTGGTGCACGTAGTAAGCGTGCGGCTAAGCTTTTGAGTCAAAAAGGCTATGACGCGATTTCGGTCAAAGGCGGTATGATGGCTTGGCAAGGAAAAACGATTGGAGGAAAGAAATGACTAAGATTCTTATTGTTGGTGGTGTCGCTGGGGGTATGTCAGCTGCGACACGTCTTCGCCGCTTGATGGAAGACGCTGAAATTATTGTTTTTGATAAAGGACCATACGTGTCATTTGCTAACTGTGGGTTGCCTTTTCACGTTTCTGGGGAAATTGCAGAGCGTGACAACTTGCTAGTTCAGACACCTGAGCGATTGAAGGCGCGCTTTAACATTGATGTCCGTCCAGAATCAGAGGTTCTATCAGTTGATGCGGACAAGAAAGAAATCACCGTTCGTCATGATGACAAGGTCTACACAGAATCATATGACAAATTAATCCTATCACCAGGTGCCAAACCATTTGTCCCAGAAATGGAAGGTCTAGACAGTGCAGACAATGTTTTTGTGCTTCGTAATATTCCAGATTTGGATAAAATCATGGCAGCTTTATCTGATGTGCAATCAGGAAATGCGACAGTCATCGGTGCTGGCTTTATCGGGCTTGAAATGGCAGAAAGCTTGGCTAAAAAAGGTTTGAAGGTGACTATCGTTGAAAAAGCCCCGCATGTTTTGCCACCACTCGATGAAGAAATGGCAGCCTTTGTGAAAAACGAATTGGCTCGAAATGGTATCACAGTTTACACTAATCAATCTGCCAAAGCTTTCAAAGAAAATGGAAAAGTGATTATTTTGGAAGACGGTAGCGAATTGACTTCAGATATTACTATTATGTCTGTTGGGGTTCAACCTGAATCAAGTCTCGCTAAAGAGGCTGGTCTTGAGCTCGGCCTTCGTGGCGGTATTTTGGTTAACCAAAACTACCAAACAAGTAACCCAGATATTTACGCAGTGGGTGATGCCATTATTGTCAAACAAGAAATCACTGGTCAAGATGCGCTTATTTCTCTTGCTAGTCCAGCTAACCGTCAAGGTCGTCAAGTTGCGGATAACATTGCTGGCATTGCGCGTCAGAATAAAGGTAGTATCGGAACAGCTATTGTGCGTGTCTTTGATTTAGCAGCGGCTTCGACAGGGCTAAGCGAACGTATAGCTCGTCAGTATTTTGATGATGTTGCTGTTGTTCACACGAATAACAAGGACCATGCTGGCTACTATCCAGGAGCAACTGATGTTGTTTTGAAATTGATTTTCAATAAGAATACTGGCGTTATTTACGGAGCCCAAGCTGTTGGTCAAAAAGGTGTTGATAAACGTATCGACGTTTTAGCGACAGCCATCAAAGCAGGCTTGACTGTGGCAGATCTCCCAGAATTGGAATTTACTTATGCGCCACCGTTTGGAGCAGCAAAAGATCCGGTTAATATGGCAGGATATGCTGCGCTTAATATCATTGAGGGAGTTAGTGAATCTATCCAGTGGTATGAATTGGCTGACGAATTAGCCAAAGGTAAGGTCTTTCTTGATGTCCGTACTAAAGCAGAAGTTGCTAGAGGTTATATTGCAAATGGTATTAACATACCACTAGATAGCTTACGTGACCGTTTGTCTGAGTTAGACCCTAACAAGGAATACATTATCAGCTGTCACAGCGGTCTTCGTTCTTATATTGGTGAACGCATCTTGAAGCAAAACGGTTTTAAAGTGAAAAACCTTGATGGGGCTTACCACCTCTATAGTACTGTAAAACCAGAGGAGATTAAACGTGATTAAATACATTTCAGCTAGTCAACTACAAGAGGCTTTAAAGGAACAGCCGTTAAACATCATTGATGTCCGTGAGCGAATGGAGTTTGCCATGGGACACGTTCCAACAGCAGTTAACCTTCCTTTGAGTGAATTTGTATCTGGCTACCAAGCGCTTGATAAAGACAAGACTTACCATATCATCTGTCAAAGTGGTGCCCGTTCAGAACAAGCCTGCTTTTTCCTAGATGACCAAGGCTATAATGTGGTAAATGTTGATGGCGGCACATCAGCGTGGCCAGGAGCATTAGAATACTAATAGAACATTCTATTTAAACATCTTCCTATTTTTTAGCAGGGCAAATTTGTCCTGCTTTTATGATATAATCATCTTATGATTGATAAAAATGATATTTTACAAAAGGCTGAAAAGCTTGTTTATGAAAAATTACATGCAGAAGCTAGTGGTCATGACTGGTGGCATGCGGTTCGTGTGAGAAATACTGCGCGTGAATTAGCTGAAAAAGAAGGAGCAGATAGTTTTGTCTGTCAGTTGACTGCTTTGGTGCATGACATGGCTGATGAGAAGTTAAATGATGATCCAAAGCAAGCTCTAGCTGACTTGAAAACTTGGCTCATCGACCAACAACTTTCTCAAGCAGACGTTGAACACATCATTCAAATCATCAATACCATGTCTTTTAAAGGCGATGGTAGCAGTGTTCCAGTAACTTTAGAAGGAAAAGTTGTGCAAGATGCTGACCGATTAGATGCTATTGGTGCAATTGGTATTGCCAGATGTATGGCTTATTCAGGTAGCAAGGGGCGTCCGATTCATGACCCCAGCATGACTGCCCGTGAACATTTGACTGCTGAGGAGTATCGTAATGGCAAGGACACAGCAATCATGCATTTTTACGAGAAACTGCTTAAACTTAAAGACTTGATGAACACAAGCCACGCTAGAAAAATGGCTGAGCACCGCCACGCTGTTTTGGAAGAATTTCTAAAAGAATTCTACGCAGAATGGGACGGCAAGTTGTAAGAAGGAGAGACTGATATGACGATTAGACGAGCAAAAGAAAGTGATATTCCAAAACTGATTGATTTACTAGAGCAAGTTCTCTTGGTGCACCACAAGGTTAGACCTGATTTGTTCCAAGAAAAGGGTGTTAAATACACACAAGCACAATTAGCTGAGCTGATTGCTGATGATAATCGTCCGATTTTCGTCTATGAAGACGAAGAGGGACAGGTTCTTGGGCATATGTTTACCGTTATCGAGCATTCGTCAGCGCCAAAAGTGCCACAAAAGACACTTTTTATTGATGACTTGTGTGTGGATGAAGCTGCGCGTGGGCAAAAAATCGGTGAGCAGTTATATCAGTTTGCTTTGCAGTATGCCAAAGAGATTGGTTGTTACAACTTAACGTTGAATGTCTGGAGTGCTAATAAATCTGCTGTGCGCTTCTATGAACGCCAAGGCATGACACCGCAAGAAACACGCATGGAACAGACTATTGATTAAAAATAGAAGTCACGAGAAATCGTGGCTTTTTAGCAGCTGAAATTTCTAAAATCAAGTGCAGAAACCGCTTTAGTTGATTATATAATTATGAGAATAGTTGTTAAATTGCTAATTTTAATTAGATACCGAAAATCTACTGCCAAATATAGGATTTTATGCTACAATTAAGGAGAACACAGTTAGCTAGAATAGCTGACTTTAATAGAAAGGGTAATAATGACTGACAAATCTACTTTGAACGATGTTCAAAAAATCATTGTTCTTGACTATGGTAGCCAGTACAACCAATTGATTGCTCGTCGTATCCGTGAATTTGGTGTCTTCTCTGAACTACGAAGCCACAAAATCACAGCTGACGAAGTTCGCGCAATTAACCCAATTGGTATCGTACTTTCAGGTGGTCCAAACTCAGTTTATGCTGATAATGCTTTTGGCATTGATGAGGAAATTTTTGAATTGGGTATTCCAATTCTTGGTATCTGTTATGGTATGCAATTGTTGACTGACAAACTTGGTGGTAAAGTTGTTCCAGCTGGACAAACTGGTCACAGCGAATACGGTCAATCAACACTTCGTCTAAAAGCTAAATCAGAACTTTTTGCTGAAACACCAGATGAACAAACTGTTTTGATGAGCCACGGCGATGCTGTTACTGAAATTCCTGCAGGCTTCCACTTGGTTGGGGACTCTGCTGATTGCCCTTACGCAGCAATTGAAAATACTGAGAAGAAAATCTTCGGTATCCAATTCCACCCAGAAGTTCGTCACTCAGTATATGGTAACGATATTTTACGTAACTTTGCTTTCCGAATCTGTGGTGCTAAAGGCGATTGGTCAATGGATAACTTCATCGATTTGCAAATCAATGAAATCCGTCAAAAAGTTGGAGATCGTAAAGTTCTTTTGGGACTTTCAGGTGGTGTTGACTCATCAGTTGTAGGTGTCCTTCTTCAACGTGCTATCGGTGACCAATTGACATGTATCTTCGTTGACCACGGTCTTCTTCGTAAAGGAGAAGGTGACCAAGTTATGAACATGCTTGGTGGTAAATTCGGCTTGAACATCATCCGTGTTGATGCTTCAAAACGTTTCTTAGACCTTCTTGCTGGCGTTGATGATCCAGAGAAAAAACGTAAAATTATCGGTAATGAATTTGTCAGTGTATTTGACGACGAAGCAAGCAAACTTAAAGGTGTTGACTTCTTAGCACAAGGTACTCTTTACACAGACGTTATCGAATCTGGTACAGATACAGCTCAAACAATCAAATCACACCACAACGTTGGTGGTCTTCCAGAAGACATGCAGTTTGAATTGATTGAACCACTTAACACACTTTTCAAAGACGAAGTTCGTGCGCTTGGTACAGCTCTTGGTATGCCTGACGAAATCGTTTGGCGTCAACCATTCCCAGGGCCAGGACTTGCTATCCGTGTGATGGGTGAAATCACAGCTGAACGTCTTGAAACAGTTCGTGAATCTGATGCTATCCTTCGTGAAGAAATTGCTAAAGCTGGTCTTGACCGTGATATCTGGCAATACTTCACAGTTAACACAGGTGTTCGCTCAGTTGGTGTTATGGGTGATGGACGTACTTACGATTACACAATCGCAATCCGTGCAATCACATCAATCGATGGTATGACAGCAGACTTTGCACGTATCCCATGGGATGTTCTTCAAAAAATCTCTGTTCGTATCGTAAATGAAGTTGACCACGTTAACCGCATCGTCTACGATATTACAAGTAAACCACCTGCAACAGTAGAATGGGAATAATGTACAGCGATTCGCAGTACATTAGTACAAGAGAGCTGATGCATTACCCCTGTAATAGTGGCCTAAGAACAAGGAGCAAAAGCGACGATGTGATTAGTTAGCCATGAATTTCTGGGAGTTTAAATGATATACCCACTTAGAACAAGATAGTCTAAGTGGGTTTTTATTTTTTGTTTAACACCAAAAATTACTAAGTTTTTGCTAATGTTGCATGTTATAATATTTTCTTAAGAAGGAAAGTATTATGTTTTATACAATAGAACAGATATAGTCGGCTTTTATTTTATGATGTTACTTAGAGTAACAATGTTGTTTATCAAAGTATATTTAAAAAATAACCAATATATTGTACTATCTGTATAAAGGAGAAGAAAGTTAAATGAACATTTCAGAAAAAATCAAAAATATTAGGAACACTGAAAACTTAACTCAAGAAAAATTTGCAGAGCGAATTAATGTTTCAAGAAATGCAGTTGCAAAATGGGAAACTAATAGAGGCTATCCAGATATTCAAAATTTAATTAATATAAGCGAAACATTTAATATTAATTTGGATGACTTGGTAAAAGAAGATAATTTGGTAAAAAATAAACTTATTGCAGCTAGTTCTTCGAGAAAGTGGCATTTTTTGACGATATTGTATTTAATAGCTATTGTGCTGTATATATTTTATTTTCTAATCTTTCATAAAATATTTATGCTTGGATTTCTGATTGCGACTCTTTTTATGTTAGGAATAGAAACGTATGTGATTATAAAAGATAAAATTTATAAAAGGAAAAATTGAGTTTAAAGATATCAAATCAAGTGGTATAATATCAACGCTTATTAACGGTATTTATTTAGAATAAAGGAGGTTTGAAATGGAACTTTGGGATGCTTATGATGCGCATTTGAATGTTATCGGTGGTCAAGTTTTGGTTCGTGGGGAAAAGATTCCAAAGGGTGTTTATCATTTGGTGAGTGAAGTTATCGTGAGGCATCAAGATGGGATTTATTTGCTAACTCAGAGAGATTCAAGAAAAAATCTTGGTGGTATGTGGGAAGCGACTGCTGGTGGTTCAGCTTTGCAAGGTGAAAGTCCTTTAGAGTGTGCCAAACGCGAATTGCGTGAAGAGACAGGGATTTTGACAGATGATTTTATCGAAGTGGGGCGTGTGTTGCACCAGAGACATCAGACCTATTATGTCAATTATCTCTGTCACACAGATGTCGATAAGGAGAGTATCGTTTTACAAGAAGGGGAGACATCAGCATATAAATGGGTGACAGCTGAAGAATTGCGTCAAATGTCTCGAGAGGAACTAGCCACGCAAAGAATACTGAACTTTATCGAAGAATTGAGCTAGCCAAATCTGGTTAGCTTTTTTGATTACTTTTAGTTACCTTTTATCACCAAAAATTAACCTCTTGTCCCAAACTGTTGCTAATTAGTAGCAAGTGTGTTTTACTATAATCAAAAGGAGGGTTGAAGGAGTGAAAATCACCATTGATGTCGATGATTCTTTGGAGCAAGATTACATTACCATTCATTGTAAAGAGTTGACAGATGATATCTTGGAGCTGCAAAAGACTTTGGTCAGTCAATCTTCTGGCAGTCTTCGTCTATCAGCTTTTCAAGATGATGTTGAGCATTTCTTGGAGCTTAAGTCCATTATTTTCATGGAATCTGATGGCAATTACATTCTGATTCACACGTCAACGGACATTTACAAAACAAGGCGAAAATTATATGAACTGGAAGAGCTTCTTCCAAGGGACTTTGTCAGAGTTTCGCGCTCAACGATTGTGAATACGCTAGGAATTTCTGGCATTAAGAAAAATATCACAGGAGCTAGTGAGATTTCCTTTAGCCATTCCACCAAAAAAGCTTACGCTTCAAGAAACTACATTAAGGCACTTATTGATATTATGAATGAAAAGAGGTTAAAAAGATGAAAAGACATAGAATCAATTCCATTATCACAGGACTTTTGTTGATTTTGTTTGCTGCCATGCTAATGCTTAATAAAATGGGCATTCTGACAGCATTTCCGCCTGTAAAAATGATGTTGAAGGTAGTTTTAATTGCGATTTTAATTTACTTTATCATTGTAAATGGTTTTGGCAAACGTAGTTTTTTGGGAGTGACAGTGCCACTTGGTATTATTGCTTGCTTATTCTCTGACTTGCTTGGAATTGGCATGGTTTCACCTGTTACCATTATCTTGGTGTCAGTTCTCGTAGGGATTGGCTTATCAATGATTTTCGGTCACACACCAAGGGTAAATGTCGCATCAACTAAATACGAACACCGACAAAGCAATGGTTTTAGTTCTAAAGAATATTCTGATAGCGAAGGGACTTTTGCGGTTGATAATAGTTTAGGCGAACGAACAGCTTATATGTCTGTTAATGAGTTAAGACATGGTAAAATTGAGAATGCTCTTGGCAGTTTGACGGTTTACCTTAACGGGACAAGTCTAGATGAGGCAGGCGCAACGATTGATATTGATAATGGTTTAGGAAAACTGCAAGTCTATGTGCCAAAAGAATTTAGAGTGCGCCTTAATGCTGATAATGGTCTTGGAAGTATTAATACGCACGGCACATCATCTACAGATACTAACCAACCGCTCTTGACCCTTAACGTTGATAATGGTCTTGGCACAACAGATATTTATTTTGAGTAGGGTTGCTAAGCACAAAGCCTTGAAGAATTTCTTTGAGGCTTTTTTAGTTTTGTCTTGAAATGCATTTTTAGGTAACGTATAATAAAAATGTTTTGAAAATTTAATGAAAATTTGTAGCAGATACATTTAGAATTAGGAGATAACAATGATGCATAAGCTACCAAGACTGAAAGTACTTATCTTAACTTTGCTGATGGCTTTTATGGAACTTTCAGCCTTACCTGCAGCCTTTTTAGGAAAAATAACTTTTGAAGATATTAATCCTATGTATTTTACATTGATGCTCAATTTTGTCATAGCTTTGCTTGTATGTTGGTTGTGCCAAAAATTTTGGATTAAATCACTGAAGTTAGGTTTACGAAAATCTGGTTTAACGACAGGTTTGAAAAGATACGGTTTTCCTGCCATCATAGCGACACTTGTTGTAACGGTTGTCTTTTGCATCAGTTTAGCACCATTTGATAATCAACCGACTTTTTGGCGTGTTTTAATCGAAGGAATTGTCTATTATGTTGGTGTGGCTGTTGTAGAAGAAGTGTATTTGAGAGGATTGTTGCAAAATCTTTTAGAAGATTGTTTTGGAAATAGTCAGAATGCGGTCTTGTATGCTATCTTGATAACTTCTTTCTTATTTGGTTTTGGTCATGTCTTTGGGGCACTTGGACAACCACTTGGAACAATTATTTGTAAAACTGTCTGGGCAATGGCTCTTGGTATTTATCTTGGAAGTGTCTATGTAAAAACTCGTAACCTTTGGGTACCAATCGTCTTGCACTTTGTCATCGACATTTGTGGCATTCCTTTTTGCTTTTCAACAAGCAATCAATATCCGCAAATTGCTTTGGTAACATCACTTGTAGCTTATGTTCTGTTAGGCGTTTATGGTTTGTTCCTTTTAAAAAACAAGGATTAAAAAATTAATGAAAGAAGTGAGTGATAAATGTATATCCATGAATTTGGTAATTCTGCACATCCCAAAATAATTCTTTTAGCTCCGATGATGATATCTGGTGAAAATTTATATCATTTGATGAAGCCTTATTTGAAAGGTGATTATTGTATTATCGCACCTGACCAAGGTGGTCATGGTAAAGCGGGACAGTATTTGAGTGCCGATGATGAGTATCAACACCTGAAATCTTATTTGGAAGAAAAAGAGTATTTTGATATTAAACTGGTTTATGGTGCCTCACTTGGTGTAGCTATTGGATGGCGATTATTTAATGACCAAGGCTTCAAAATTGAGCACGCTTGGTTTGATGGAGTTGCTCTAAAGAAAAATGCTTGGTTGTTGGAAAATGTCACGCGCCTTCTTTTCAGACAAAAGAAAAGAGCACTTAAAAAATCGTGTGCAGCTGCTTCACAATCTCTTGTTAAATTGTATGGCGAGGATTTGGCTAAGTTGATGACGAAAAACTTTGAAAGAATTACTAGTCAGGATATCGATGCTATTTGTCACGCATGCTGTCACTATAATTTGCAACAGTTAACACAAGAGCAGCAAAGTAAACTTCATTTAGAATACGGTGAGAAAGATTTTGATCTTGGCGTTTCTAAAAAAGCTTTTAAAAAATATCTCCCAGAAGTCGATGTGATTATTCGCAAAGGTTACCCGCATTGTGGTTATTTTGCTTCTAATACAGCAGCTTACGTAGCTGAACTAGAAGCATTTATAAAATGATAGAGTCTTTTACCTGATTTGGGTAAAAGATTTTTAAATATGATATGATAACTATAATCAATGATAATTATAAAGAGAATGATGAAAAAGGAAAATATGAAATTAAATAGGGTTTGGCTGTCTTTTCTGGTATATCTAGTACTTTTTTGGCTAGGTAGTCTAATACTAAATCAAAAGCAACTCATTTTGCTTCTTTTAGAATTTTATGCGCTTGTGATTGCTAGTTTTATCCTTTGGAAACACCATCGTTATTTGCAGCGTAAGCACCTTATCAGTTCTGGTGTGCTTTGTAGTTTGTATGCTTTGTCAGAACTAATTCACATGACACCATTATCGATTTTTAATATCTTACTTGTCTTTTTATCGGCTTGTGCTGTGATGGCTGTTTTTGCTCAAAAAACAGAAGGAGCACTAAAATGGTTTAAAGGACGTTCAAGAAAAAGTATTGCAACAAGTGTTAGTATTGGAATACTATGTGGACTCATTTGGGGTGCTATCAACTGTTTGCTGATGTTAGGAAGCAATGCTCTTCAGCCTTCCAACGTTTTTAAAGCCTTTTTACTTGCTTTAAGTCCTGCCATTATTGAAGAAGTTGTTTATCGAACTGTTTTTTACGCTTTTTGTTTAGCTATGATAAGTGGCGAGAAGCTGAATACGAAAGGTCAGGAATTGACAACTTATGTCATGATGACTGTTCCGCATATTTTACCACATACGGTGGAGTGTTTTAACAATGGTTTTCTATCTGGATTGCTGGAATGGCTGATTTCAGTGGTTTTATACATCCTTATTTTTGGACTGATTTTTGCTTTTTTGCAGAGAAAACGAGATATTGTATCGGCTATGATTGCTCACGGTACCGTTGATTTTATTCGCTTTTGTTTATTTGGGTTGCCTATTTGATTTGAATGGGGTGAGATAAATGAGTAAGAAACTTTTTATGCAAGCTCTGGCTAAGTTTTTCCTTGGCTTTTTGCTTGTCGCTACTTTGTTATTTCTTCCAGCGGGAACTTTGCATTACTGGAATACTTGGCTTTTGTTAGCGATTCTGTTTATTCCCATGTTTATCGCAGGGCTTGTCATGATGATTTTTAGTCCAGAATTGCTTAAAAAACGTCTTAATGCCAAAGAAAGTGAAAAAGAGCAGCAGCAGGTCATTAAGTTTAGTGCGCTGATGTTTATCGCAGCTTTTCTGACAGCTGGTTTTAGTTTTCGTTTTCATTGGCTGCGCTTATCACCTAATATCAGTTATGTCGCCGCTGTGATATTCTTGCTAGCTTATGGTTTATATGCTGAAGTTTTACGTGAAAATGCTTATCTAGCTCGAACGATTGAGGTTCAAGAAGGACAAAAAGTCATTGATACAGGCTTGTATAGCATTGTTCGCCACCCTATGTATGCTACAACTTTACTTTTATTTTCAGCGATGGGGCTTGTTCTTGGTAGTCTAGTGTCATTTCTTATATTACTTGCTTACTTGCCTCTTATTGTAAAACGTATCCGAAATGAAGAAGCGGTTCTGGTACGTGACTTGCAAGGTTATAAGAGTTATCAGAAAAAAGTTCGTTATCGCTTAATTCCTTATATTTGGTGAAAGTCATTTTTGGAAATGGCTTTTTATTTGTGATTTCAATTGGTGAATTTAGGAGTTTGAAGCAAAAAATAATTTGAAGTGTCAAAATAATAGTTTGCAATCCTGCAAAATTCGAATGACAATTGTAACTTTTCTGAAATTTTCTTGAAAACATACAAAAACATCTTTTCATAAATCTAAAAATGGAGTAATATAGATACTGTTCTATTTTTTATGGAAAGGGATACATCATGGAAAATAATTTGGGAAAATGCTTTAAGCTTTTGAGAGAATCAAAAGGTTTATCGCAAAAGGAAATAGCTGGGGAGGTTATTTCCATCGCGCAGTTATCACGTTTTGAACGTGGTGTTAGTAATATTAACGCTGATACGCTTTATCAGTGTTTAGAGAATATGAATGTCTCTATTGCAGAATTTCAGTGTGTTTGTAGGAATTACCTACAAAATCAAACACTGCTTTTTCAAGATGAAGTAGCTAAAGCTTACATTGAAAAAAATACACTAACCCTAAAACACTATTTAGTCAAATGTCAGCAGTTAGAAGTTTCATCGCTACGCCAAAAATTTCACAAACTTAATACAATCATTGTCAAAGCTGTTTTGCAGCAGTGTGACAAGAAAGAAAAGGTGGCGAAAAAGGATGTTCAATTCTTGGTAGATTACCTGTTTTCAGTTGAAGAATGGGGGCGTTATGAGCTCTGGCTTTTCACTTACAGCGCTTCATTGATGACAAGTAACCTGGTTGAAACCTTCGCTTGTGAAATGATTAACCGCACGCAGTTCTATCAAGAAATTCCTGAAAATCGCCGCCTGGTCAATCAGATGTTGTTCAATGTGATTAACGTTTGTATTGAAAGAAGTCGTTTTTCCTTAGCTTTTAAGCTGCTGAATTACGCTGATAATTTGAAAAAGGATGAAACAGATTTGTTCATTCGCAACGCCATTAAGTACTGCAGAGGCTATTACCTGTTTAAAACAGGTAATTTATCAGGTCTTCAGACAATGGAAAAATGCGCAGAAATCATGATGTTTCTAGAATGCCACAGCATTGCTCAGCAAATGTTGGACAGAATTTCTGATTTAAAACAAGAAACATCACATATGCAAAAAGAATTAACCCATTTGTAATTTTAAGTAAACTATACGTGTAGTCTTTTTATGGAATTTATTTAGGAGGATTTATGGAAAACAAGATTCGCTATAAGCTACACAAAGTTAAAAAACAATGGGTAACCATTGCCGTTACAAGTATGGCATTGGTTGGAGTTGGTGTTGGAGTTGCTTGCTCTACACATGAAGTATCTGCCGACGAAACAAACGTCGTTGCCGTTACAAGAGGAAGTGACACCCCAGCGTCAAGTAGTAGTCAAACACAAACAAGCACTGCTACAGAACAAAGTCAAGAAACAACAACTGAAGCTTCATCAACAGAAGAAACAGTAGTTGCGGAGGACTCACAAAAAACTACAGATGCTACATCTGCTAAAGCTGATGACAAGACTACTGAAACTTCAGCAACTGAAGCATCTGAAGAAACAACTAAACCTTCAGAAGCTACTTCAACAGAAACAAGTGAAACTACTGAAACTAACCCATCAGAAGAATCACACAAAGCTACTGATGAAGAAGTACGTGATGACAAAACAAACAAAGCTGCTGATTCAGATGCCGAAAAAGCTGCTGTTGACCAATTGAACTTGGATAACATCAAAAAAATTGATGGAAAATACTACTACATCCAAGAAGATGGTACAGTTAAGAAAAACTTTGCCATCACAGTAAATGGTCAATTGCTTTACTTTGATGCTGAAACAGGTGCTTTGTCATCAACATCAACTTACTCATTTACAGAAGGATTGACAGACCTTGTCGATAACTTCTCAAAAAATAACCAAGCTTACGATTCAACAGAAAAAAGCTTTGAATTGGTTGATGGTTATTTAACAGCTAATTCTTGGTATCGCCCTACTAAAGTTTTAGATAATGGTGAAAAATGGGTAGATTCAACTGAAGAAACTTTCCGTCCATTGGTAATGGCATGGTGGCCTGATGTTGACACACAAGTGAACTACCTTAACCACATGTCTGAATACTTTGGCATGGATAAAAAATATTCAGCAACTGATAAACAATCAACACTAAACGTTGCAGCAGAAGCTATTCAAATTAAAATTGAACAAGAAATCAAACGTCGTGGTGACGTAGCTTGGTTGCGTGATATCATTGCTTCATTTGTATCAACTCAAGACAAATGGAACATGAACTCAGAAGATCGTGACACTGACCACTTGCAAGGTGGTGCCCTTCTTTACGTTAACAGCGATTTGACTGAATGGGCTAATTCAGACTACCGTCTTCTTAACCGCGCACCTACTTACCAAAACGGCCAAACAAACTACCACAAAGCTGACCGTACAGGTGGTTATGACTTCTTGCTTGCAAACGACGTTGATAACTCAAACCCAGTTGTTCAAGCAGAACAATTGAACCAACTTTACTACCTTATGAACTGGGGTAAAGTGGTCTTTGGTGATGCTGACGCTAACTTTGATGGTGTTCGTGTCGATGCCGTAGATAACGTGGATGCTGACCTTCTTCAACTTTACACTGATTTGTTTGAAGCAGCTTACGGCGTTAACAAAACAGAAGCACAAGCACTTGCTCACATTTCTATCCTAGAAGCTTGGAGCTTTAACGACCCTGATTACAACCACGATACAAACGGTGCTGCACTTGCTATCGATAACGGTCTTCGTATGGCCTTCCTTGATGTTTTGACACGTCCAGAAGGTAGCCGTTCAAACTTGGAATCATTGATTCACAATAGCCTTGGTATGACTGACCGTACAGTAGACAGCGCTTATGGTGATACAATGCCATCATATGCTTTCGTTCGTGCACACGATAGTGAAGTTCAAGGTATCATTGCATCAATCATCGCTGGTCAAATCAATCCTAAAACAGATGGTTTCACATTCACACTTGATGAATTGCAAAAAGCCTTTGAAATCTATAACGCTGATATGAACAGTGTTCACAAAAAATACACTCACTTCAATATTCCAGCAGCGTACGCTCTTCTTTTGACAAATATGGAATCTGTTCCACGTGTTTACTACGGTGATTTGTTCACTGATAACGGTCAATACATGGCAGTGAAATCTCCATACTATGATCAAATCGTAGCTCTTCTTAAATCACGTATCAAATACGCAGCTGGTGGTCAAGCAATGAACGTTCAATACCCAGAAGGTGCTAACGGTGGCGTTTTGACATCTGTTCGTTTTGGTAAAGGTATCATGACAGCTGATCAAAAAGCAACAGATGAATCAGTTCCAACTTCAGGTATTGTGACAATCATTTCTAACAATCCAAACCTTAAATTAAACAGCTCAGATAAAATTGCTGTACAAGTTGGTATTGCACACGCTGGTCAATACTACCGTCCTTTGCTTTCACCAACTGAAAATGGTTTGCAAGCTTACCTTAACGATTCTGATACAGACATCACTAAATTGGTTGACGAAAACGGATTTATCTACTTCACAGGTGATGAAATCAAAGGTTTCCAAACTGTTGATATGAATGGTTTCCTTACTGTTTGGGTACCAGTTGGTGCATCAGCTGACCAAGATATTCGTGTTAAAGCAAGTACAGAAGCAAAAGAAGCAGGTAAATTAACTTACGAAACTTCAGCAGCTCTTGACTCACAAGTTATCTTTGAAGGATTCTCAAACTTCCAAGACTTTGTTAAAGACCCATCACAATACACTAACAAAGTCATTGCTGAAAATGCTGATCTCTTTGCTTCATGGGGTGTCACATCATTTGAATTGGCACCACAATACGTGTCATCAACTGACGGTACATTCCTTGACTCAATCATCCAAAATGGTTATGCCTTCAGTGACCGTTATGACTTGGCAATGAGCAAAAACAATAAATACGGTTCAGCAGAAGACTTAAGAAATGCCATTAAAGCACTTCACTCTAAAGGTATTCAAGTAATCGCTGACTGGGTTCCAGACCAAATCTACGCTCTTCCAGGTGAAGAAATCGTTACTGCAACACGTGTTAACGATTACGGTGAAGAACGCGAAGGTGCTCAAATTAAGAACAAACCATATGCCGCAAACACTAAAAGTAGTGGTAAAGACTACCAAGCTCAATACGGTGGTGAATTCTTAGAATACCTTCAAGAAAACTACCCATCAATCTTTGAACGTGTCATGATTTCTAACGGTAAGAAAATTGACCCATCAACTAAGATTAAAGTTTGGAAAGCTGAATACTTCAACGGTACAAACATCCTTGGTAAAGGTTCAGATTACGTTCTTAACGACCAAGCAACAGGTACTTACTTCACCGTTAATGAAAACGGCGCATTCCTTCCAAAACAAATGACATCAGATTCTGCACAAACTGGTTTCTACTATGATGGTAAAGGTATGACTTACTACTCAACAAGTGGTTACCAAGCTAAATCTTCATTCGTTCTTTACAACGGAAACCGTTACTACTTTGACGAAAATGGTCACATGGTAACTGGTATGCGTGAAATCGACGGTCAAACTTATTACTTCTTGCCAAATGGTATTGAACTTCGTGATGCTATCTATGAAGATGCAGAAGGAAACCAATACTACTTTGGTAAAACAGGTAGCCGTTACGAAGGTGGTCATTACTATGCCTTTAATACAACTGAAACAGTTGATGGCGTTGCTAAGACTGTAACAAACTGGCGTTACTTTGGTAAAGACGGTATTATGGCGCGTGGTCTTGTTAAAATCGGTGAAGATTACCAATACTACGATGAAAATGGTAACCAAGTTAAAGGCCAACTTGTTAAAGACAAAGATGGTAATACACGTTACTTCAAAGGTGACTCAGGTGCAATGGTTGCTTCTGAATTCGCTCTTATCAACGGTGGATGGTATTACTTCGATGAAAATGGTGTAGCTGTTAAAGGTGCTCAAACTATTAACGGTCAACAATTGTACTTCGATGAAAATGGTGTTCAAGCCAAAGGTATCTTCGTAACCAATGAAGATGGTACACGTAGTTACTATGATGCTAAATCTGGTGAAAAATTTGTTGGTGATTTCTTCACAACAGGTGATAACCACTGGTATTTCGCTGACGAAAATGGTAACTTGGCAACAGGTTCACAAGTTATCCGTGGTCAAAAACTTTACTTTGCTGAAGATGGTCTTCAAGCTAAAGGTATCTTCGTAACAGATGCAGAAGGAAACCGTCACTTTTACGATCCAGATTCAGGTGACCTTGCCACAAATAAATTTATCGCTGATGGTGACAACTGGTATTACTTTGACGAAAACGGTCAAGTCGTAACAGGTGACCAAGAAATCAACGGTCAAGAATTGCATTTCGATGAAAATGGTGTGCAAACTAAAGGCGGATTTGCTACAGACGCTGAAGGTCACCAACACTATTACGATGCAAAAACTGGTGACTTGGAAGATGAAGATGTAGCTCTTGTAGAAGCTTAATCAGTCATCAAAAGCGTGTTAGTATTTTAATACTAAACAAATTTAAACAAGCAATAACTCCATAATAAAAAGCTATCAAATCTAGTGATGTGCGTGCTAGTATTTGGTAGCTTTTTTATGCTTAAAACTTTAAGTTTCATTAGTATTGGTGTATAATTTGGGTGAAGGAAGGTGCCTTAGTATTTCAATACTAAGTGAATTAACATCTAAAAAGGAGATTTCAGGCTATGATGAGTAAACAGAAAAAGACTAGTTTTAGAGATTACATCGCTTTAAACGCTATTCCTATTATGATTGAAGTGGTCTTTATCTTGTCGTGTTTGATTGTCCCGTCAAGCTACCTTATCTACACCAACGCTTTATTTTACTTTTTGCTTTTGGTTTATTTTCTCATCTCTAAAGACCTTAACTTAAAAGAATGGTTTAGGAGTTTTAAAAGCGGAAGAAAGTACTGGATTCAGGTTTTATTGACGTTTTTAGGGTTCGTGCTTACCTTTGCTTTGACAAGGATGTTAGAAGGATTTTTTCCCAACTTTGAGATAGGGAGTATCAGTTTAAGAAGAGATAGTTGGTTGACCTTAATCGTATTTTCCATTTCGACTATCTTTTTGCCAGCCGTGACCGAAGAGACATTTTACCGAAAAAACATGATTCTGTTTGATAGCAAGATGGCGATTATCCTCACGACCTTTTTTAGTATGCTACTCTATGCTTTGGAACACTCACTTTCTTGGTGGGGAATTTTCTTGACCATGATTTGGGCATTTTCATTGAGCTTATCGTATATCAGAACTAGAAATATTTACGTTGTTATGACGGCGCATTTTATTGGAAATCTTATCGGCAATGGCAGCGATGTGATTGCTACCTTGATTCATTGGTTATCTTAATTGAAATCTTACAAATAGCACCTTTAGCTGAATTTGGCTAGGGGTGCTTTTTTAGGTTTAAATGACCAAAAAAATTGTGCAGATAGACCACTAGTGATATGCAAGCGTTTGCGATATAATGCACTTAGTAATAATGATGGAGAAAAATTATGGCAAAAAGAGAACATTTTTTAAGAGAAGCAATGGCGATTGCTATTCCCGTAGCCTTACAAGCTATGTTGCAGTCATCGTTTTCAATGATTGACCAATTAATGGTCGGACAGCTTGGGAAAACTGCTATTGCAGCGGTGGAAGTTGGCGGAAAACCACAGTTTGTCTTTGCCTTTGTTAGCGGAGCGATTGCGACCGTAACGGGTATCATGGTTTCTCAGTATATGGGAAAAAATGACCAGAAAAAGATTAATACCAGCATGTCAGTCAATCTTTTAGTTATGCTGTGTTTGGCTCTATTTACCATGGGCTTGTGTTTGATTCTGCCTGATTTCTTGGCGGGAATCTTCACTAAGGATACTGAAGTTGTGGTGACGGCTAAACCATATATTCAGCTCTTAGCTTGGGTTTATCCTTTATCTGGGGTTGCAACACTTTTAGCGGTTCAACTGCGTTGCCGAAATTACGCTAAGTATCCGCTCTATATCAGTGCAGTCGCTGCGGTGGTCAATACATGCTTAAACTATCTTTTGATTTTTGGGCATTTTGGTTTTCCTGCCATGGGAATCAAGGGGGCAGCGCTAGCTAGTTTAATGTCTCAAGTAGTGAATTTGTCTTTGATGGTTTATTTTTACCATAGAACTTGCCAATTTAGCTTTGATTTGCGTATGAAGGGTTCTGAGATTAGTCAGTACCTCATCATGCTAACGCCTATTGTGGTTAATGAGTTGCTTTGGACTTTGGGGCAAAATGTCAATACCTACATTTATGGACACATGGGAACGAGTGAACTTGCGGGGATGTCTCTAACTGGTCCTATTCAAGGTTTATTTATCGGGGCTTTGTCTGGGTTGTCTCAAGCTGCGGGGATTTTAATTGGACGCAGGCTTGGTGAGCATGATTTCGAACGAGCTTATCAAGATTCAAAACGTTTGTGCTTTTATGGTTTTGTAGGCTCTCTCATCTTATCACTCTTCTTGGTTTTGGGTGAGAATCTCTACATTGACTTATATAATGTTGGTCCTGATGTTAGACAAGTCGGGTCGCAACTCTTGTTGACTTTTGCGATTTTAGCACCAGTTAAAGTCCAAAATATGATTTTGGGTGGTGGTGTTATCCGAAGTGGTGGGAGAACCAAGTACATCATGATTATCGATATTTTGGGAACGTGGTGCATTGGTGTGCCTTTGGGGCTCTTTACGGGATTGGTTCTTAAACTTCCGATTGTCTGGGTTTATTTCATCTTGTCACAAGAAGAAGTCTTTAGATTTATCGTTTCTGTCTTTATGTTCCGTAGTAGAAAATGGATGAACACCATTAAATAAGCTAATTTTAGCCTGAATTGACAACTTGTCAAAAAAGTTGGTTATTTTATGACTTTATTTAAGACCTTTTGTTCAAAATGGTTTATAATGAAGAAAAAGGTTTCTCTGATACCGCTTTCTTTTAGCAGTGTTTAGGATAACAAAAGGAGTTCTTATATGAAGTTAGAAACTGCAAAAAGGTGGCTCATCTTGTTTTACGAAAAAATCCAAGACAATGTGGCTGTTCTAGCCGAGTTGGATTCGACGATGGGAGGAGATGGAGACCATGGTGAAAACATGTTACGTGGTATGAAGGCTGTTGTCAATGCCGTTGAACCAAAAGAATTTGCATCGACAGTTGATTTGTTTACAGAAACGGGGATGCTTCTTTTGACAAAAGTCGGTGGTGTGTCTGGAACGTTGTATGGTTCAGCATTCTTGGGAATGGCGAGAGCTGAAGAAGTTCATGGCACGCTTTACAATGACATCAAAGAAGGTTTGGTTATGATTCAAAGACGTGGTCGAGCAGAAATTGGCGATAAGACCATGGTTGATGTCTGGGCGCCTGTGGTGGAAGATCTGAAAAATCATCAGTTAACACCAGAGCGTATTGATGAGTATATTCTAAAGACGGCTCTTTTGAGAGCTAAAAAGGGACGTCATGCATATGCTGCAGATGGTTCGCTTGGGCTTGTCGATCCTGGTTCATATTCATCTGGTTTATTGTTTAAAGCACTATTAGAAGCGGAGGAAAAAGATTATGTCTAAAAAAACTGGTATTGTTATTGTGTCACACTCAAAAGATATTGCTCAGGGTGTCGTAGATTTAATCTCACAAGTGGCAACAGATGTTCCAATTACATTTTCTGGTGGAACTGAAGATGGTAGAATCGGAACAAGTTTCCAACAAATCAAAGAAACTGTCGATAACAACGCTGCAGATACCTTGCTAGGATTCTTTGATTTTGGCTCTTCAAAAATGAATCTTGAAATGGTTGGTGAGCTTTCTGAAAAGAACATCTTGATGTGTAAAGTACCACTTGTCGAAGGTGCTTATACCGCAGCATCATTGCTACAAGCAGGAGTTCCATTTGAAGCGGTCATCGAACAACTTCGCGAAATGGACATCGATAAATAAGATTAAACACCTCAAGCGGACGTAAGTCCGCTTTTTTTGGTCTAAAAACTGGTAAATTATTAAAAATCAGTATGAAAAGTTCTAGTTTATTTTTTAAGTGGACACTCGTCCACTTTTTTTATATAATAAAGTCAGTTATATAACTGACTAAAAATCAGTGAGAGTTTAGAGATAAAAGAGGTGAGTGTGATGTATTATCCTGAAAAGTTAAAAAATCGTCGTTTAGAACTTGGTTTGAAGCAGACCGAATTGGCAAAGGAACTTGGCATTTCTAAGCAGTCTTATTTCACATGGGAGAAGGGAACAACTCAGCCTACTAAGGCTAATTTGGCTAAATTAGAAGAGCTTTTGCAGGTGCCACATGGTTATTTTAGCGAGCTTGAAATTGCAACTTTGTACAAGCAGTTAACTGACCAGAATCAAGAAAAAGCTCTGACTTATGTTCAAGATTTACTTGAGCAGCAAAGCAAAGTTGTCTCAATCGTGCAAGAGCCGCGTTTTGCTTACAAGGTTTATGAGCGTTTGTCAGCTGGTGTCGGGGCTAACATTTATGATGACATGGATTACGACACGGTTTATTTTGATAAAGACTTGGCGCATGATTTTGCCTCGTGGATTGATGGGGATTCTATGGAGCCTACTTATCACAATGGCTCTGTGGCTCTCATTCGTGAGACTGGTTTTGATTATGACGGTGCGGTTTACGCCGTTGTTTGGAATTCACAGACTTATATCAAAAAAGTTTACCGCGAGGAAAATGGGCTACGCCTAGTATCAATCAACAAAGATTACGCCGATAAATTTGCACCATACGATGAAAATCCGCGTATTGTCGGGAAAATCGTCGGAAGTTTTATACCAATCATAGGAGGATAAGATGCGATTAAAAGATATTTTAGACTTGGATTCATATGACCTAGCTCCTGATAGCAAGGTCGAAATTTTTGATATGGATGATTTTGCGGATTCCGTCATGCATCAGCGCTTTTCAAGGGTTTATTTACCAGAAAATCAAGACAGCGAACTCTCACCATATGCCTTTTTGGTTAATGATTCTATCCTGATTACCATGGAGGCTTAGATGGGCTATTTTGATTATTCACGGGAGCCACGCGCAGACATCGCTTTTGTGGATATGAAATCATTTTATGCCAGCGTGGAATGTGTCGATCGTGGTTTGCACCCGCTAAAAACCTCGCTTTGCGTCATGAGCCGTGCTGAAAATGCTAGTGGCTTGATTTTGGCGTCTTCACCGACGTTCAAAAAAGTTTTTGGCAAGTCAAATGTCAGCCGAGCTTATGATTTGCCTTTTGATGTTCACACGCGCAAGTTCTCCTATTACAATGCCAAACGCCAAGGTTTACCAACGACGCCTGAGTATGTGGCTTTCATTGAAAACTGGGCAAAGGCGACTTGGATTGTGCCACCTAGGATGAGCCGTTACATCGAGAAAAATCTAGAAATCCAGCACATTTTCCAGAATTACGGCAGTATTGAGGATATTTTACCTTACTCTATCGATGAAGGCTTTATTGATTTGACCTCGTCGCTGAATTACTTTATCCCTGATAAATCCCTGAGCAAGAAAGAAAAGCTTGATAAAGTTTCTGCCATGATTCAACGTGAAATTTGGCAAAAAACAGGTATTTACTCGACAGTTGGCATGTCAAACGCCAATCCCTTGCTGGCAAAACTCGCCTTGGATAACGAAGCTAAGCACAATCAAAACATGCGTGCCAATTGGTCCTATGAAGACGTCGAGACAAAAGTCTGGGCGATTCCTAAGATGACTGACTTCTGGGGAATTGGTAGCCGCATGGAAAAGCGCCTGAATAAACTGGGCATTTTCTCTATCAAAGACCTAGCTAACTTTAACCCCGATATTCTCAAAAAAGAACTGGGTGTTGTCGGCGTTGACCTTTTCTTTCACGCTAACGGTATCGATGAGAGCAACGTCCACAAGCCCTACAAACCCAAATCACGAAGCATCGGCAACTCTCAAGTTCTGCCACGTGATTATTATAAGAAGGTTGATATCGAGTTAGTTTTTAGGGAAATGGCAGAGCAGGTTGCTATTCGCCTGAGAAGAGCTCACAAGAAGGCGACAAATGTGTCGATTTATGTCGGCTTTTCAAAGCAAGAGAAAAAGCACCGCATTCAGGCGCAAATGAAAATCGAGCCTAGCAATAACACCAAACAACTGACTGAGCACGTTTTAACTTTGCTGCGCAAAAAATACGATTCAGGTGCTGTCAGACATATCGCAGTGTCTTATGCTGGCTTAGTTGATGACTCCTACAGCACCATTTCTTTATTTGACGACATTGAAACCATAGAAAAAGAAGAAAGGCTCCAATCAGCCATTGATGCCATCCGAGACCAATTTGGCTTTACGACCATTCAAAAGGCTAATGCTTTGCAAGAAGCTTCACGTAGCCTAGAGCGCAGCAAATTGGTCGGTGGGCATTCCGCAGGAGGATTGGACGGATTAAGTTAAAGATGATTGACCGCAGTTATTTACCATTTCAATCGGCGCGTGAGCACTATGACAGAGGCATGGAAAAATGGATGGGCTTTTTCTTATCCGAACACACCAGCTCACTCAAAGCCGATAAAACCAAAGAACTCCTACACACCAACCTTACCCAAGACCAAAAAGCGCTGCTCCTCAGCCAACTCTACACCAGCCACCTCACTGGTGTTTTTACAATCGCTAAAGACAAAGACCACACCAAACACCTAAAAGGCAAAATCACCGACCTCACCCCACACGAAATCACCATCAAAACCCAAGATCATCACCACCTCATCCAAACCAAAGACATCCTAGCCATCGGCGTGGAAGTTGAAGGAGTGTGAGAGGGACACAGTTTTCAAATACATCGCAGACCAAGCCAATAAACGCCAACGCCAGTTGGTGGGGTTGGAAGATGAAGAACAAGAAGATTAAATAAAATCACCTTATCTAGTTTTATATGGAAGCTAGATAGGGGATTTTTGTTTGATTAGTCAAGATAACGGTTCCGCACGTGCTGGAACCATGTTATAATAGATTTGATATTTTTAAAATATATTAGAAGGAAATTATTTTATGGCTGAGAGTAAAGATTTATTGCAGGTACTATGGAGTGGAGCAGATGTTCTTCGCGGGAAAATGGATGCGAATGAATACAAGACTTACTTATTAGGCCTTATTTTTTATAAATATTTATCAGACTCTTACCTTGTGAGTGCTTATGACCTTTTGAATGATGAAATGCCAGAAACATTAGAAGAAGCACAAGCAGCGTATGAAGAAGAAATGCAAGAGGATGATGCAGAAGAGTTCCTTAAAGAATTAAAAGAGTCTCTTCATTACACGCTTGAACCTCAAATGACTTATACAAGCATGTTAAAAGATGTGAAGCTTAATGCCTTCAATCGTGAAAAACTTCAATCTGCATTTAATCGTATTCATGAATCAGATGAACTTTTCAATGGGTTGTTTGCAGACGTTGATTTGTATTCAAATCGTCTTGGAACTGGTGACCAAAAACAAAGCGCGACAGTTGCTGAAGTTCTTCGAGTTTTGGAAGATGCTGACCTTATCCATGCCGAAGGTGATGTCCTTGGAAATGCTTATGAGTATTTGATTGGTCAATTCGCCTCTGAAACTGGTAAAAAAGCTGGAGAATTCTATACACCACATGGCCCAGCTCAACTTTTGACACGTATTGCCATTATGGGACAAGAAGATAAAAAAGGCTTGCAAGTCTATGACCCATGTATGGGGTCAGGTTCTTTGCTTTTGAGCTGTAAGAATTATTCTAGTGAGCCAGGTTATATTAAGTACTATGGTCAAGAATTGATGCCATCAACTTACAACCTTGCTCGTATGAATATGTTCCTACACAAAGTTCATCCTGATAATCAAGTATTACGTAATGCAGATACACTTGATGCTGACTGGCCAACAGATGTTGAAACTGGCTTTGATATGGTTACTATGAACCCACCATATTCAGCAAAATGGTCTGCAGCAAAAGGCTTCTTACAAGATGAACGTTTCATGGATTATGGTGGAAAATTAGCACCAAAATCAAAAGCAGACTATGCTTTCCTACTTCATGGTTTTTACCACTTGAAACAAACAGGAACAATGGCAATTGTACTTCCTCACGGTGTTTTATTCCGTGGTGCTGCTGAAAAAACAATTCGTGAAACACTTCTTAAAAATGGTTCAATTTATGCAGTTATTGGGCTTCCTGCTAACATGTTCTATAATACGTCAATCCCAACATGTATTATCGTTTTGAAAAAACACCGCGAAGGTCGTGATGTTCTCTTTATCGATGCTTCAAAACAATTTGAAAAAGAGAAAAAACAAAATGTCATGAAAGATGAGCATATCGAGCATGTACTAGAACTTTATAAAAATCGTGAAAATGTCGAAAAAGAAGCCTACCTAGCTTCATTTGAAGATATTGAAGAAAATGACTTTAATCTTAATATCCCACGTTATGTTGATACTAGTGAAGAAGAAATTCCAGTAGATTTGAAAGCATTGACGAAAGAAATCGAGGAAACAAATAAAGCGATTAATGAAGCTAACGCTAATTTCCTTGATATGTTGAGCGATTTGACATTTGCTGATAGTGAGACTAAAGACTCAGTAGAAGCCTTTCTCAAGGTATTTAAGGAGATGTAAGATGACTAATAAAGTACCTAAAATAAGATTTAAAGGTTTTACTGATGATTGGGAACAGCGTAAGGTTGACGAGGTTACAACATCCTACTCTGGCGGCACACCCCAAGCTGGCAATTCAGAATACTATAACGGAACAATTCCTTTCATTCGATCAGGTGAAATTTACAAAAATCATACTGAACTTTTTATTACCCAGAAAGGTTTAGAAAATTCATCAGCAAAAATGGTATCTAAGGGAGACATTTTATATGCGCTATATGGAGCTACAAGCGGTGAAGTTAGTCGTTCAAACATTAATGGCGCTATAAATCAAGCGATATTAGCTATTGCTCCTAATAAAGGATATAATGCAGATTTCATAATTGAATGGTTTAGGAATGAGAAAGAAAATATCATTGATAAATATCTCCAAGGGGGACAAGGAAATCTGTCTGCACAGATAATTAAAAAATTAGAAATTCCTTTTCCGACATTTGAAGAGCAAGAGAAAATTGGAGGAATTTTTACTGAATTAAATCACCTCATCACTCTTCATCAGCGTAAGTGTGACCAGACAAAAGAGCTCAAAAAATTCATGCTTCAAAAAATGTTTCCGAAAAAAGGTGAAAAAAATCCAGAGATTCGTTTTCAAGGATTTACTGACGATTGGGAACAGCGTAAGTTGGGAAACGTATTTGAACAAACATCAAATTTTGCAAATCCGAATGAGCAAGACATCGAATTATGGAGTTTGACTGTTGAGGACGGATTAACTCCTAAGTCTGAAAGATATAACCGAGAATTCCTTGTTAAGAAGGAAGATAATTTTAAAGAAGTTCGCCCCGGTGATATTGTATATAATCCGATGAACATGACACTAGGGGCTGTCGGTTATAATGGGATGTCGAAGAGTGTTGCTGTTTCAGGCTATTACACTACTATGATTGCAAAAAGTGACAATGATGCGTACTACATCAACACGTGGTTAAAGAGCCCACAGGCATTGTTATTATATAAAACTTATGCTACCGGATCCTTGATTGAAAAACAAAGAGTACAGTTCCCAACACTTTCTATAATCCCAGTAGCGTTTCCTTCTTATGCTGAACAAAGAAAAATGGGAAGGTACTTTAAAGAACTTGATTCCCTCATCACTCTTCATCAACGTAAGTGTGAGCAGTTAAAAGAATTGAAAAAATTCATGTTACAAAACATGTTTCCCAAGAAAGGATAAGAGATTATGGCAGAATTAGAATCAGTTTTAGAACAAAAACTGATTGATCAACTGTGTCATGGCGAGTCTCAATGGACTTATCGTCCTGACATTAGAACAGAAGAAGAGCTTTGGGACAATTTTAGATATATTCTCGAGCAAAATAACAAAGCAAAATTAAACGATGGTCATCTAACTGACAGCGAGTTTGCTAAAATTAAAAATGATTTATCACATGCTTCTTTTTACGACGCAGGAAAATGGCTAGTTGGTGAAAATGGTCAAGTGTATGTGCACGTTCAACGTGGTAATGAAACACTCCATTTGTTGGTTTTAAATAACGAGCATATCGCTGGTGGGACTAGTGTCTATGAAGTGATTAATCAATATCAAGCTTTTGGTGACGAAGATGATGCGCGTGACCGTCGTTTTGACGTGACTTTACTCATCAACGGAATTCCGATGATTCATATTGAATTAAAGAATAAAGACCATTCTTATATGGATGGATTCCACCAAATCAAGAAATATATTGCTGAAGGCAAGTTCCGTGGCCTTTTCTCAAATGTTCAAATGTTTGTTGTCAGCAATGGTGTTGATACTAAATACTTCTCAGCCGCCAGAGACAACGAGTTGAATAAAAAATTCTTAACAGGTTGGATTGACAGTAAAAATCAACCAGTGCCTGATTTTCTTGACTTTGCAAAAGCAGTTTTAAGAATTCCAGAAGCACATGAAATGGTAACGAAGTATATCGTACTTGATAACGATAAGAAAAAACTTCTAGTTTTACGTCCTTATCAAATCCATGCTATTGAAGCTATGCGTGATGCTTCAAAACATGGTAAATCTGGTTTTATTTGGCATACGACAGGTTCTGGTAAGACCATGACTTCTTACAAGGCTACTCGTAACCTTTTAATGGATATTCCATCAATCGAAAAGACAATCTTCCTAATTGACCGAAAAGACCTTGATTTACAAACCAAATTAGCCTTTCAGTCATATGCTGATAATGATACGATTGACGTTGATGATACCGAAAATGTTAATTCATTAATTAAAAAGATGACTGATGGTAAACGTCAAATGATTGTAACCACGCGCCAAAAAATGCAAACGATGGTCAATAAGCGTTTGACAGAGGGGACACCAGAGTATAATAAGATTCGTGCTTTGAAGGTCGCTTTTGTTGTTGATGAATGTCACAGGGCAGTAACTCCACAGACTAAACGAGATATTGAAGCTTTCTTTGCCAATTCATTGTGGTTCGGTTTTACAGGAACACCAATCTTTGAAGCCAATAAATACGAGCAAAAAGGTGATTTAGCACAAACGACAGAACAACTATACGGTAATTGCTTGCACAGCTATACTATCAAAGAAGCGATTCATGATGGAGCAGTACTTGGTTTTATGGTCGAAACACTTGGTAAAAACGGGCTTACTCCAGAAGAAGAGGAGCGTACCTATGGAAAAGAAGCTCATATGCGTCAAGTTTTAGATGTTATTTTGAACAAATCTTTTGCCAAATTTGGTATGGAAAAAGGTAGAGGTGAGACCTATGAAGCTATGTTTACTGTAAGTTCGATTGAACAAGCTCAGAAATACTATGAATTGTTAAAATCAATTAAAGCTGGTAAGGATGAGCTAAAAATAAGTGATGACATTCGTCGTGCTTTACCTGATTTCCCAAAATTTGCGATTACTTATTCAGTTACTGAAAACGATGAAGCTTCTAAACTTAATCAAGATAAGATGAAAGAAGCTTTGGACGATTATAATGATATGTTTGGTACAAATTATAATCTGGCGGGTATCAATGCTTACAATGCTAATTTGAACGATCGCTTAGCGCGTAAAGAGAAAAAATACTTAAATCGTAGTCAGCAACTTGATATCGTTATTGTTGTCGATAGACTTTTGACGGGATTTGATGCTCCTTGTTTGTCAACACTTTTCATTGATCGTCAACCGATGTCTCCTCAAAACTTAATTCAAGCTTTTTCACGTACTAATCGTCTTTTTGATACTAAAAAGCAATATGGCCAAATTGTAACTTTCCAATCTCCGCAAGCTTTCAAGGAAGCTATTGATTCAGCGCTAGCATTATATTCACGTGGTGGAGAAGGAAAACCATTAGCAGAAGACTACGAGGCTGTTAAGGAAGAATTTGTTACTTCGTTAAAATCTGTCCGTAATCTAGCAGATACTCCTCAAGATGTTATCGGATTATCTGAAAAACAAAAGAAACAATTTATCTTTGTCTTTAGAGATTTGGACCGCTCATTTAATCATCTAAAAGCATTTTCAACTTATGATCCACAAATTTTGAAAGATAATTATTTTTCACAAGAAGAATATGAAGATTATGCAGCGGTTTATAAAAATGTTTTGGCAGAACTAAAAGAAGATAAACCAGAAGACAAAGTAGACGATGAGCCAATCATAGATGATTATGAACTAGTCGCTTTTGATAAGATAAAAGTTGACTATGACTATATCATCGATTTAATTAGTGGTTTTGTTGATTCTCTTGGTGAGGTTGAGAGTGAAGCAGAATACAATAAAAAACTTAATGAAATCAAAGAAATTATAGCGGCATATTCTGAAGATAATCCAAAACTTGGTGCATTGTTAGAAGGTGTTCTTGAAGATATTGTAAATAATAGTGAAAAATACGAAAATCAAGATGTATCAGTTATCATTAATCAAATGCGACAATCAGCAATTGACAAAGAAATTAGATTGTTCTCTGAAAAATGGTTTGTAGATTTTGATGATGTCAAATATGAAGCCTATCATTTCAAAGATGGTAAACTAGCTAATGAAAGTAAATTGAAAGAAAAAGCTGATTATGCAGCATACAAAGAAGCAACAGAAGAGCCTGTTAAAAAATTCAAGTTCTTTAGTGCTATGATTAAAGATTTTAAAGAAAATTTGATGCCAGAAATAGCACCATTATTTAATTAATGAAATAGACCCTGAAGTAGCAATACTTCAAGGTCTATTTTTTACGAATTTAAACTTGATAATGACCGCATGATAATATCGATATCTTTACTTTCTAGCTCGTTAATGATGTGGAGATATGTTTTTTGTGTTGTTGTCATATTAGAGTGTCCTAATCGTCTAGCAACGCTTGCTATAGATACACCTGCAAAGAGTAGTAGTGATGCGTGGGTGTGACGTAAACCATGAATAGAAATAACTGGAACACCAGCATTTTTACAATGGCGTGCTAGGCGGTCATTGACGGTAGAATTGTATACTTTTCCTTTGACAAAAATAGGTTTATCTTCGGGTAAACTCTTTAAAAGCTCGGCAAATTGAATGACGGTTTGCCAGTCGATAGGAATTTTACGGATAGAAGATTCGTTCTTTGTGGGAAGAAAGCCACCATTTTCTTTATAGTTCCATGTTTTTGAGACGGAGAGGGTTTGTCGTGTTAAATCAAAATCTTTTGGGGTTAGTGCTAAAGCTTCAGAAAAGCGCAAGCCTGTTTTGGCAATAAGAAGAATGAGCCAATCCATATTAATCTCACCTTTTAAATCCAAATCATCAAGAAGTTTATGGAGTTCGTATTGATTGAGAAATTTAGGCTTCTTTTCACGTGGCTGTTTTCCCTTAATAATAGCCTTTCGAGTTGGATCTCGGGGAATAAGCCCCTCATCTACCGCATCGAGAATAGCACATTTTAAATGATGATGAAAATCCATAGTCGTCTGTCTTTCATGGACACTAGCGTATTGGTTTAAAATTTTTTGATAAGAAATACGGTCTAAATGCTGTATCTGTAGCTTTGGGACAAGCTTTTCAAGCCATCGATAGGCCATATAGTATTTTTGCATGGTAATTGGTCTAATAGCTCCCTCTTTATAAACCATAATCCATTGTTTGTAGTAGTCGCAAAATAACATTGTTTCAGAATTGATTATCATTTCATCCATTTTAATATAAACCTCCTGACAATAATGTAACACAATGCTTAAAAATTATGCTTTTTTAGAGTGTAAATCGTACAAAATCCTTACGCTGATGAAGAGTGATGAGGCGGTCTAAATTCGAGAAGTATTCACCGATTTTTTCTTGCTCGCTTACACTCGGTACCATAAAAGGTATTGTTGAGAGAACAGGATATTTTAAGTTCCATGTATCAGAGGTAAGACCTTGAGACCATCTTTTAAAGATTTCAAGTGTTGGTTGCTTTTTAAATAATTCCATAAAGAATTTACCATTGCAGTTCTTCTTAGGAACTAGAACCGTGTAGGCAGGACTTACAATACCATCATAATCAGAAGTTCCAACAGCACCCTGCCACATTCTCATAGAATTATATGGAACATCCCCCTTTTTTACAACTTTATAATTACTTTTATCTTCTGATGCAATATTTCTCTTTTCAGAATCGATTTGTCTAATTACTCCGTTTGAAATAGTAACAGACAATAATTCTTCGTTTCCTGCTGCTCTCTCAGAACGCTCATTAAACACTTCTCCCAACTTACGCTGTTCCCAAGCGTGATTATTTCCCCTCCCCAATTCTTCCAGCGCTAGCTAATTTTCTCCACACTTACAAAAAATTCAAATGAGCATTGTTCTCTCAAAATCTTCTATACAGCTCCGCCATTTTCCAAAAGAAATGATACCGTGACTAAAAACTTCCTTGATTTTGTGCTAAAATAGAGCTAAGTTATTTAGAACAGGACGGGAGTAGTGGTTATGGTTCCAGCGTATATTAGAATTCATGATGCGGTTAAGAAGCAGATTGACGATGGTTTTTGGGAGATTGGTCAGCGTTTGCCGAGTGAGCGTGATTTGGCGGATGATTTTGAGGTGAGTCGTATGACGCTTCGTCAGGCGATTACGCTTTTGGTGGAAGAAGGGATTCTTGAGCGCCGTGTAGGTAGCGGGACTTATGTGGCGAGTCATCGTGTGCAAGAGAAGATGCGCGGGACAACGAGTTTTACGGAGATTGTGCGTTCGCAAGGAAAGACGCCGTCGTCTCAAGTGGTTTCGTATCAGCGTAAGCCTGCTAATGAGACTGAGATTCAGCAGTTGCAATTAAAGGCTAGTGATTATGTGGTGCGTATGGAGCGCGTGCGTTATGCGGATAATGTGCCTTTGGTTTTTGAGGTGGCATCGATTCCTGAAAAGCTCATTCGTCAGTTTAAGCGTGAGGATATTACGGAGCATTTCTTCCAGACTTTGACGGATAATGGCTATGAGATTGGTAAGAGTCAGCAGACCATTTATGCGAAAAATGCCAGTGAGCGCGTGGCTAATTACCTTAAGGTTCCGAAAAATCATGCTGTGCTTGCTTTGACACAGGTTTCTTATTTCACAGATGGTCGTCCGTTTGAGTACGTCCACAGTCAGTACGTCGGTGACCGCTTTGAATTTTATTTGGAGAATAATTAAAAGTTGGACTCTTGTCCAGCTTTTTTTGGTTAAATGATGGTATCGCTTACTATTTTTTGAAATAATCTGCCATATCTAGCGTGATTAACCAATTCTGACTATTAAATTTAGGCAAAATATGGTAAAATGGGGATTATGGAAATTGAAAAAACCAATCGTATGAATGCTCTTTTTGAGTTCTATGCTGCTTTGTTAACAGACAAGCAGATGAATTATATTGAACTGTATTATGCGGATGACTATAGCTTGGCTGAGATTGCTGAGGAATTTGGGGTTAGCCGTCAAGCAGTTTATGACAATATCAAACGAACTGAAAAGATTTTAGAAGCTTATGAGATGAAGCTACACATGTATTCGGATTATATTGTTCGTAGTCAGATTTTTGATGAGATTTTGGATAAATACCCATCAGATGACTTTTTGAAAGAAAAAATTGCGATTTTGAGCAGTATTGATAACCGAGATTAGACAAGACAATCGAGAAATTAATAGATTTAGTAGGAGAATAATATTATGGCTTTTGAAAGTTTGACAGAACGCCTACAAGGGGTTTTTAAAAATATTCGCGGAAAGAAAAAGCTATCTGAAAAAGATGTTCAGGAAGTAACCAAAGAGATTCGTTTGGCTTTGCTTGAAGCCGACGTTGCTTTGCCAGTTGTTAAAACGTTTATCAAACGCGTTCGCGAACGTGCAGTTGGTCATGAAATCATTGATACACTTGACCCAACTCAACAAATCGTTAAAATCGTTAACGAAGAATTAACAGAAATCCTTGGTTCTGAAACAGCTGAGCTTGAAAATTCACCTAAAATTCCTACAATCATTATGATGGTCGGTCTTCAAGGTGCTGGTAAAACTACATTTGCTGGTAAATTGGCTAACAAGCTGATTAAAGAAGAAAAAGCTCGTCCAATGATGATTGCGGCTGATATCTATCGTCCAGCAGCCATCGACCAATTGAAAACTCTTGGTAGTCAAATCAATGTTCCTGTCTTTGATATGGGAACTGACCATTCAGCCGTTGAAATCGTGACAAATGGTTTGGCACAAGCCAAAGAAAACCACAACGATTACGTTATCATCGATACGGCTGGTCGTTTGCAAATCGATGAAGCTTTGATGCAAGAACTTCGTGATGTCAAAGCTCTAGCTCAACCAAACGAAATTCTTTTAGTTGTTGATAGCATGATCGGTCAAGAAGCTGCCAACGTCGCTGATGAATTCAACAAACAATTGGATATCACAGGGGTTGTCTTGACTAAGATTGATGGTGACACTCGTGGTGGTGCGGCCCTTTCTATCCGCGAAATCACAGGTAAACCAATCAAATTCACTGGTACTGGTGAAAAAATCACTGATATCGAGACTTTCCACCCAGACCGTATGTCAAGCCGTATCCTTGGCATGGGTGACCTTCTCACATTGATTGAAAAAGCCAGTCAAGAATACGATGAAAAACGTTCAATGGAACTCGCTGAAAAAATGCGTGAAAATACCTTTGATTTCAACGATTTCATCGAACAACTTGACCAAGTTCAAAACATGGGACCAATGGAAGATCTAATCAAGATGATTCCTGGTATGGCTAACAACCCAGCACTTAAAAACTTCAAAGTCGATGAAAAAGCAGTCGCTCGTAAACGCGCTATCGTGTCATCAATGACGCCTGAAGAACGTGAAAATCCTGATTTGCTAACACCTAGCCGTCGTCGTCGTATCGCAGCTGGTTCAGGTAACAGCTTTGTCGATGTTAACAAATTCATCAAAGACTTCAACCAAGCTAAACAAATGATGCAAGGTGTGATGTCTGGTGACATGGAAAAAATGATGAAGAAAATGGGTATCAACCCAAATAATCTTCCTAAAAACATGCCAAATGGTATGGACATGTCATCACTTGAAGGCATGATGGGCGGAAACGGTATGCCAGACCTATCAGCACTCGGTGGAGATATGGATCTTAGCCAAATGATGGGTGGCGGATTCAAAGGTAAAATCGGTGAATTTGCTATGAAACAATCAATGAAACGCATGGCAAACAAAATGAAAAAAGCCAAGAAAAAACGTAATAAAAAATAATTTATAGTAGAAAAAGTCGCGGATTCCCGCGGCTTTTTTGGTTTATTTCTGAAAACTGTTTCAATTTATGATATAATGATTAGAAAATATCGGTTAAATTTTGGGAGAGATTTATGAAGATTAAGATGAGTGAGGTAATAGCGCAGCGCGATAGCCTCAAAAGCTCTATCAGCCAAACAAAGAGTCAACTATCAAGTGCCAAGAAAAAGCTTAAAAGCGCAGCCAATTCAGAGGCTCTAAAAGGTGATGTCAAAGATGCGATTGATAACAAAATTAATAACTACCAAGTACCTTTGTTGACCAATTACGTGAACAGCTTGGATGTCATATCACAAGGTTATGACAATCTCATCAGCACTTTTAAGAGTATTGTGAGTGAAAATAGCGACTCTGCCATTATCGACACGGATGTCTTACAACAAATGGTGGATAAGTTCGGCTCACCACTAGAACAGTTAAAGACAAGCTCAGACGCGATTAATAAGGCAATTGACGATGTCGCAGACATTATTACTTTGAATAAGGTCACAACGGATGATGCCATTTCAGAATTTAGAGGCGCGAAGAAAGTCCTGACCAACACCATCAAGGACATGGGGACGTTTAACAACACAGTCTTTACCAGCGAAGCAGGCGACATCCTAGACGAACAAAACACGCAAATTACAAGCTTATCTGACCTAGGAAGTGGTTCGTATACTAGCAAAAAAGCTAAGGATTTCTACAAGAAAACAGCTTTTAAAACAGAAGTTAAAGAAACTAAGCTTGTTGTTAGCGGTAAGGCTAGACGTGATCAGCTTAAAAGTGACCTAGCTAAGGAACTTCAAACATCAAAATATAGTGGGTACATGAATTTATCAGGTGCAATGGCACTTGCGACAGCTATGCCAATTGCCCTAACTTGGAAAAAAGGTGCTAAGATTAATAAAACCTTATCTAAACCAGGTGGTCCGAGTGAAAAAGACTTAGAAAGTATTGGCGTAGGGACTAAGGAAAGTAAAGAAATTCTCTTATATGATAATCTATATGGTTACGCAAAATATACTTTTGAAACGTCAGTTTCCAACAAAGGAAAAGTTGCCTTTACTTTTAGTCAATCAGGATTGGATAGTGTGACATCTGGAAATACCACTTTAACTAAAAAAGGTGAACTAAATTTACCAGTTTCTGGTTCTGCTCTAGAAGGGCATCCATCATATGATGTTAGTGCTAATGCTAAAGGGATTAGTGGCATATCAGGAAGCATCGGAAACGATAAATCAAAAACAACGTATGGTGTTAAGTACATTAATGGCGCATTAGCAGCTTACACAAGTAACCAATCGAATTTTGCATTGCCACAACAAGCCACAAACGATGTAGCGACCCTAAAAGAAAAAGTCACTTTCGAACAAGGCCAATACTTGAGAGATGGTGGGGGAAAAACACGAGGGCCAGAATGGTCGGATATAGAGAATTCTTTTTCTAGTAGTGTGGACACGATGGCGAATGCAGCAAAAAATGTAGGCGGCTTTGTTTGGAATCATTTTGGAGAAATTGCTGTTGGCACACTTGTCGGTGTTGTAATTGGAGCAGGTATTATTTTAGCGTCTCCTGAATTACTTGTAGGTGGCTTTGTTGGTGGAGCAATAAGTTTGGTTGTAGAAAATAACGAGGTTTCAAATAATGAAAGATAGGTACATACAAAAGTTTAGCAAAAGGAGCGGGAAAGAAACTGTTGTTGGTATCAAAAAAAGACAGTATATTTTATTTGTATTATTAATAATATTAGCTCTAGTAGGAATTTATTGGTATAACATAACGCTAAATAGCGATAATAAAAATTTTACAAATATTATTTTTATACTTTTAGTTGCAGTTGCTTTTCTTCTTTTTGCTTTGCTCCTTTTCTTTAGTAAGCTTTTATTATTTATTATTGACTTTACTCTTTATGAACAGGTCGATTTTAAAAAATACTTGGAAATATTGGATAATTTATATAGAGTAGAGAAAAATAAAAGGATAAAAAGAGAATATTTTCAAATTAATCAATTTGGTATGGGACAAGTAGAATATTTTTCTGGAAACTTTGAAAGAAGTTTACATATTCTCGAGACGATCGACGTCTCAAGGGTGACATTAAGACATCGCGAATTTTATCAGAAAAGCATTCTTTACTTTAAATGTCTCAATTATATAATGCTAAAAGATATTAATAAAGCTGAAGAGATGTGTCAATCACTTGAGAGTGAATCTGGAAAGAATGTTGTAGAAAGTATTCTGGAAATTTTAAAAGGTAACGTAAGCGACTATGTTTTTGAGCCTGAGCCACGTACAAAGTTAGTGAAGATTGGGAGATATTATTACCAAGCACTTAATTTTTTAAATGCTAACGATAAGCCTGCTGCCAAAGCAAAATTCCAACAAATCGCAAATGAAAATCCAGAGCTTTTCTATGTTCGTGAAGCTAAGAAATATTTGGAGGAATTAAAAAATGACTGATAGAGAGTTGTTGCCAATTGGGACTGTTGTTCGGGTTAAGGATGGTTCACAAAGCCTAATGATCACAACATTGTTTCCTGTTGTGGAGAAAGATGGTCAAAAGGGTTATTTTGATTTTGGAGCTGTGCCATTGCCTTTAGGAGTTGTTGGACAGGATTTAGCCTTTTTTAACAAAGAAGATATTGATGAAGTTCTCTTTTTAGGTTACGTTGATGTATCCTTCCAACAGTTGTTGGCTAATTATGAAGACCTTCTTTCAAAGATTAAATATCCCAAATTTACAGTTGATCATTATAAACACTAAAACATACAAAAACCACGATTAAGTCGTGGCTTTTTGTTTTACTTCAGATTTTCTGTAGCTGTCTTTGCATCACAGAGTTTATTAAGGCAATCATGGCATGGTCTTTTTTCTTTGATTTTGGGTTGTTTTTTGATGTCGTGCGGGTAGGTGCCAATATATTTCTTAAATAAACTTGAGAAGCGGCTGTGAGAAGTGTAGCCAACAGCGATAGCGACCTCCTTGATTTCAAGTTGGGTCGTCATTAGGAGGTGCTCAGCAAGCGACATACGACGTCTCTGGATATATTCGGTGATTGTCATATGGTATTTGGTTTTAAAGGCTGTTTTGAGCTTGGTTTTACTCATCATAGCAATTTTAGCCAGCAAATCTTGCGGAATGGTTGCCATCAAGTGATCGTTAATATAGTGGCGGACATTATCTAAAGCGATACTGTCTTCTTGGCTCATTTCTTGCTCATCTTGTGTGGCATAATAGTTGTTAATGATGACGCTGAGCCATTCTTTAGCCTTGATTTCATAGAAAAGCTCGCTGGCTGAAGAGCCCAGCTTATAATGTAAAATCTCATCAGCGATTTTTTCAAGACCTGCTCCAAGGAAATGATTGGCTTCTTTAAAAATGTGGCACAAATCATCTGGCTTTAATTGATAGCGTCCAACAAGGCAATCGTCGATAATTTTTTGTTTAAAATCAAAGCAAACCGCTTGAAAATTAGTATGCTCATGCAGCAGGGTCTGAAGAATTTGATGCTGGTTGCAAATCACAAAACTATCATTACTTGATAATTGCTGATAGGGCGGCAGAATTTCACCATTTGCGCAAATAACGTGAGCGGAAAAAAGTGCAGTGTCAGGATAGCGTGACAAATCGCAACAATAAATCGTTTCTTTTTTTAAGGCAAAATCAAAAATGCTAACTCGAAAGTACTCGGTATTATAGGTCCAATAAAAGCCTTCCAAGTCATCGCTTGATAGGTAATAACTTTGTCCGTGAGGTGCAAAACGGCTACAGTTTGGTAGCAAAATTGCTTTTTGTTTGATGTTATCATTAAAAAAGATGGCAGACATAAGTGAGCTCCTTTGATAAAATGCTACGATTAGTCAAATGCTACAATTCGTCATAATATTCTTTATGCATTGAATACATAATTATTAAATGCTAGAATGTATGTCAAATCCATTATAATGCTAAAATGCTTATTTATCAATATTTTGGATAAAAATAAGAAGGAGTTAATATGATTAAGGTTTATAAAAAGTTATTTTCTTATGTACCTGAGTATAAGTATCTGGCTTATCTTGCTATTTTATTGGCGGCAATTTCGTCAGTCTTTACGATAGGTGCTTTTTATGACATGTATCTCTTTTTAGACCATCTAATTGTTCAGAATAATGCGACAAATGTTGTGCATTACGCTAAAACGGTTGTTGGTTTTATGATGACAGGGATTAGTCTTTACCTTTTTGCGGGTATTTTAACGCATTTGGTTGCCTTTCGTTTGGAAACAAACCTTAGAAAAAAAGGCATTGATGCTTTAAGCCAATCGAATTTTGCTTACTTTGATACGCACACATCTGGAAATATTCGAAAAACGATTGATGACAATGCGGCTGAGACTCACACCATCATCGCCCACTTGATTCCTGACAATACAACCAGTGTGATGACCTTGCTTTTGCTCGTTCTTGCAACTTTTGCAGTTAATCTTTATCTAGGAATTGCTTTTGTTATTTTAGCAGTTATTGCGCTCATGCAGATAAAATATATGATGGGAAATGCTGATTTCATGAAAGCTTACATGGCATCACTTGAAAAAATGAACAGTGAAACGGTTGAATACGTCCGTGGCATGCAGGTCATCAAGATTTTCAAAACTTCTGTTCAATCTTTTAAGGCACTTTATGCGGCGATTAAGTCTTATTCAGATTATGCCCTCAATTATAGTTTTTCTTGCCGCACTGCCTTTGTTATTTTTCAGGTTTTATTTGCAGCTTATGCGACATTAATCGTGCCAATTCTCTTAAACTTCACGCCCCAAGCGCAGCATTTAGCAATGCTTCCAAAATTCATTTTCTTTTATTTTGCGGTCGGTCTTCTTTATGTCACTTTTATGAAAATCATGTATGTGTTCATGTATCAATATAAAGGAAGTGCATCAACAGAGAAAATCGAAACCTTGTTTGATGAGATGACTAGTCAAAAAGTAGCGACTGGTTCAGAAGAAACTTTTGAAAATGGCAATATCGCCTTTGATAAGGTCAGCTTTGGTTATGAAGAGCAAAACATCATTGACAATCTTTCTTTCCAATTAGCTGAAAACAAGGTGTATGCCTTTGTCGGAAGTAGTGGTAGTGGGAAATCAACGATTGCTAAATTGATTGCTGGACATTATCCAGTTGGTAGCGGAAAAATTACCATTGGTGGCAAAGAAATCACATCTTACAGCCAAAAAGCTTTGATGAAACAAATTGCTTTTGTTTTCCAACAATCTAAACTCTTTAAAATGTCTATTTTTGACAATGTTAAAATCGGAAATCCTGAGGCTAGTTATGATCAAGTCATGCAAGCTTTGTCACTAGCATCATGTGATGAGATTTTAGATAAATTCCCAGACCGTGAGCAAACCATGATTGGTTCAAAAGGGGTTCATTTATCTGGTGGTGAAAAGCAACGTATTGCCATTGCTAGAGCTATTTTGAAAGATGCTAAGATTGTTATTCTTGATGAAGCGTCAGCCTCAACGGATGTTAACAACGAATATCAGATTCAAAAAGCCTTTGCGAATTTGATTGCTAACAAAACCGTCATTATCATTGCTCACCGCTTGTCATCTATCAAAGGGGTCGATGAGATTTTGGTCATTGATAAAGGTCAGATTGTTGAACGTGGCAATCATGCTGAATTGATGGCTAAAGGTGGCAAATACAAGGCGTTTAATGACTTATACGCTGCAGCAAACGAATGGAGGGTTTCATGAAAAAGAGATTACAAGAGCTTTTTGCGGTAACTGACCATGGAGCTGGTCAATTGTTATATGCTTGCTTGACAGGATTTTTGGTTTATGTGGCTGAATTGAGTCCTCTTGCTTTGATGATGTACTATATCAAGCATATCCTAGCTCATCAAGGACTTTCTCTGATGACGGTCGTTTTAGGGTTTGCTTTGGTGGTTCTTGTGACCTATGTTTTCATTTATCTGGATTACAATGCAACCTACACAACGACTTATCAAGAAAGTGCAGACCTTCGTATTGATATTGCTGAGACTTTGCAAAAACTGCCTTTGTCTTATTTCTCACAACGAGATTTGACAGATTTATCGCAGACTTTAATGAGTGACGTTGAGCGTTTGGAACACGCGCTTAGCCATGCTGTTTCAAAAACGATTGGTTTTGTGATTTATTTTGTTTTCTTGTCTGTGACTTTATGCGTCATCAATCTTCCATTAGGTTTGAGTATTTTCTTCCCTATTCTTGCAGCAGCGCTAGCCCTTACTTTGTCTAAAAACATGCAGAAAAAAGCGGTTAAGAAATATTGGAAACAGCTGCGCGAAAACTCCGATAGTTTTCAGGAAGCTATTGAATTGCAAGAAGAAATCAAAGCCTACAATTTGACAGATATCATTCACGATAAACTCTACCGACAAATGGAAAAAAGTGAAAAAACGCATATCATTTCTGAAATTCTGCAAGGTATTCCCATTAGTTTTTCCAACTCTGTTATTCGTTTGACGATTGGGCTGGTTATTTTGGTCGGAACAAATCTTTACTTCCAACATCAAGTTAGTCTTTTGGTTTTGCTCATGTTTGTCTTGTTAGCCATCAAGGCATCTGATAGTGTTGAAGATATTGTCTTAAATGTCGGCGAAATTCTTTACATTGATTCAGCAGTTAAAAATATTAAAGAGCTTCGTGCCGTAAAACAACAAGCTGGACAAGATGTGACCCTTAATAAATTTGATATTGTACTTAAAAACGTTGGTTTTGCTTATAAAGATGGTCAAAAGGTCATTGACGGTGTTTCTTTTGTCGCTAAGCAAAATGAAATCACAGCGCTTGTCGGTCCATCTGGCTGCGGGAAGACAACTTTGCTAAGACTTTTGTCTCGCTTATATGATTACCAAGAAGGGCAAATCACGATTGACGGTAAAGACATTCAGCAGATCAGTACCAACAGTTTGTTTGATTATATTTCCATTGTTTTCCAAGATGTGACTTTGTTTGATAATACGATTTTAGAAAATATTCGTTTAGGACGTCCAGATGCCAGCGACGAAGAAGTTAAGCAAGCGGCTTACCTAGCAAACTGTCAAGAATTTATCGAAAAATTGCCACAAGACTACGAGACGAAAATTGGTGAAAATGGGGCGAAGTTATCTGGTGGAGAACGCCAACGTTTGTCTATCGCACGTGCCATTTTGAAACAGGCACCAATTGTTATTCTCGATGAAATCACATCATCACTAGACATTGAAAATGAAAAAATGATTCAAGAAAGTTTGAATTACCTTTTGAAAGATAAGACCGTGATTATCATCTCACACCGTCTTAAATCCATCGAAAATGCTGATAAGATTGTCGTGATGAAAGCAGGTCAGGTTGATGGTATTGGTAAACACCGTGATTTGCTTGAAAAATCTGCTGTTTACCGTGATCTCATTGAAACATCGCAAAAAATTGAAGAGTTCAAATATCAAAAGAATGCTTAGGAGAAAAAGATGAAAACAAATTCCTTCACTGTTAAAGATTTAATTAATGCTGGTTTATTTTCACTCTTAGTTTTTATAGCTATTTTTGCTAGTGGCATGTTTGGGTTAATTCCGATTTTTATGCCATTTATTCCTTTTCTATGCGGGCTTTTTGCTGGTCCTGTCTTTATGCTTTACAGCACCAAGATTTACCGTTTTGGTATGGTTTTAATTATGGGAGTCATTATCGGACTTGTTTTTACTGTCACAGGTCACGGAATTTATATCCTACCAGGAATGACACTCTTGTCTTTAGTAGCTGAATACATTTTGAAAAAAGGTGGCTATGCTAGCGTAAGTCACACGAAGTGGGCTTTTACCGTCTATTGTTTATCATTTGGTTTCAATATGATTCCGATTTATGTTTCTAGGGCTGCTTATGTGCAACGTTTGGTTGAAGAAGGCTATGGTCAAGCTTACGCTGATAAAATGATGAGTATCTTACCTTATTGGTCATTCTTCCCAGTTCTTGCTTTAGGAGCAGTAGGTGGTTACCTAGGAGCAACAATTGGTGTCAAGATGCTGAAAAAACATTTCCAAAAACTTGAAATGGCGTAACATACAAGAAATGAATGTAGACTTGGTCGCTTGATGCGGCCAAGATGCATTTTGAGAGTGAATAAAATGAAGTTAGATTTTCGAACAAAATTACTAATGACAGTTGTCATTTCCTTTGTTTTGCTATTTGGCAATTTGCAAAGAAGCTACCCGATTATTGGTTTGATTGTAACCTTTTTGCCTTATGCATTTTTACTGTTAGAAAGAAAAGTAAGCAAAGCCCTTAAGGGAGCAAGTATAATGATTTTTGCTTTAGTATTGCAATACTATGCGGGCTTGCATGCGTTTAGCGGCATTGGAGCGTCTGTTGTGTTATTCTTTTCTATTATCGTTTTACGGATGGGACCAGGGCTCGCTATGGGAGAATACAGCCTTTTAACGACAACCATGAGCGATTTAGTAGCTTCTTTAAAGAAATTGAAGTGTCCTGATAGCTTAATCATTCCAATATCGGTTATGTTTCGCTTTTTTTATACGGTAAAAGAAGATTATCGCCAAATTAAGGAAGCTATGTACTTGCAGGGTTTGGTGACTAGTCAATTCTTCCGTCAACCTTTACGCATGATTGAATACCGATTTGTTCCGCTTTTGATGTGTTTATCCCGCACGGCAGATGATGTGGCTATTTCGGCAACAACCAGAGGGATGGCAGTCGGTCAGGAACGTTCAAGTATTTCTAAGAGTCGCTTGAGATTACTTGATTATTTTTGGATGCTTGCCATGTTGGCTATTTTAATTTTAATGATTTGGAGTTAAAATGATGTTAAAACTCAACCATTTTTCACTAACTTATGACCAGCCAATCTTAGAAGATATCAATCTTAGTTTTAAACCAGGTGAAATCACAGTTCTAACAGGAAGTTCAGGTTGTGGAAAGAGTAGTCTTTTAAAGGCGATCAATGGGGTAATTCCTTACTTTCAGCCTGCTAAGTTATCTGGTGATATGACCTATGATGGGGAAGATTTGCTTGATTTGGATATGGCTAAAAGAAGTCAAGTAGTGGCTAGTGTTTTTCAAAATCCTAAAACACAATTTTATGCCGTTAATTCAACGGATGAGATGGCTTTTGCACTTGAAAATCGCAATATTCCTGCCGAAGACATTTTTGAGCGTATCAATTATTACACGGATTTATTAGAAATGCAGGATTTGCTTGACCGTGATATTTTTACTTTATCAGGTGGCGAAAAGCAATTGCTGGCTATTACCAGCGTTGCTTGCATGGACAATGACATTTATCTTTTTGATGAACCGTCGTCATCGCTGGACCGTGAGGCAATTTCTCGCTTTAAACGCGTTTTGATAAAACTTAAAGAGCTTGGAAAAATCATTATCATTGCTGAACATCGACTTTATTATCTGAAAGATTTGATGGACCAGTTTGTCCTTATTTCTGACAATAAAGCGCAGGTTTATCCTATTTCAGCGGTTGATGATGACTTGATTCAAGCGAAAAATTTACGTGCATTGACAGAAATCAGCAAATCTGAGCTTATCAAGACCTGCTCGTACCAAAAACAGTCAAAATACTCTTCAGATCAGGCAAGCGGAAAGTTGGTTTGTCAACATTACAGCTATCAACACGACGACCAGCCAAAGAAAATTTTTGATTTCAATCTAGGTATCGATCAAGGCATTAACTTTATTATTGGAAAAAATGGTATTGGAAAAACGACTTTCATAAGATGCCTATCGGGGTTAAATAAGAAATTTAAAGGAAAAACTTACTACGATAAGAAACTCGTCAAACAAAGCTATCAATGGCTAAGTGAGGTCGTTCAAGATGTGAATTATCAGCTTTTTACCGAGTCAGTCTGGTCCGAAATCTCTCTAGTTAGTGATGATGAGTCCGCTAAAAAAGGTGCCTTAACGCAGTTTGGCTTAATCAACAAGCTAAATAGGCATCCGCAAAGCTTATCGGGTGGCGAAAAACAACGCTTGTTATTGGCTATGGCAAAAGCTTCTAATAAACCAATTATTGTTTTAGATGAGCCAACAAGCGGTCTATGCCATGGTCAAATGAACAAAATGATTGAAGATTTACAGGAAATGGCGAAAAACGGAAAAACGATTATCGTCGTAACACACGATTATGAATTAATCAAGAATTGCAAAGGCAATATTATTGAGTTTGTTGAATAAAAAATTCCCCGCAGTTAAAAGCTGTGGGGTTCTTTAATCTGTGAAAAAACGATGAATTCGCTTACAAATGATAAAAACAAGTCCAAAAAACCAAAATAGAAGGCATTTTTAGCAAATTTCATGACCAATGACACGAAGAAAGGCCAAAAAACTAGCTAAAAACGACGTTCAAAGACAAATAATTACGAAAAAATCAGCAAAAAACATTTAAAGTAGATAAGCTATAAAACCTCAAAAAAACAGATAAATCGTCAAAATTTAACCTCATAAAGATTTGCTAAAGACAATTTGCTATTTATCCAGCGAAAAATTTTTTCGAAAAAAGTTTTTGAGTATGAGAATAGGAAGAATAAGTAGCCAATAAAAACTAATGTGCAAAAAAAACGCATAAAACCAAGTGTTTTTGACGATAATATAAATAGACATAAACCAGTTCTTTCTAAAATTTCTCACAACATCTTTCCGAAAAACTGTAATTTTCTTGAAAAACAAATCGGTCTATGATAAACTACTATTATAAAGACATCTAGGGAGATTTTTAGATGAAACGTGAAAAATTACTCGAAAAAATTGATGAACTCAAGACAATCATGCCTTGGTATGTCCTAGACTATTACCAATCAAAACTTTCTGTGCCCTACAGTTTTACAACCTTGTACGAATACCTCAAGGAATATAGACGATTTTTCGAATGGATTCTCGAATCTGGTATTTCAAATGCCAATCAGATTGCTGATATTGATTTAAGCACTTTAGAGCATTTATCCAAAAAAGATATGGAATCCTTCGTTCTTTATCTTCGTGAACGACCTTCTTTAAACACCTATTCAACTAAGCAAGGGGTTTCACAAACCACTATCAATCGTACCTTATCAGCACTTTCAAGCTTATTTAAGTACCTGACAGAAGAGGTTGAGGATGAAAATGGTGACCCCTACTTCTATCGAAATGTCATGAAAAAGATATCAACGAAGAAAAAGAAAGAAACCCTGGCAGCTCGCGCTGAAAACATCAAAGGAAAGCTCTTCTTGGGTGATGAAACAATGGCCTTTATCGAGTATATCGATAAAGAGTACCAAAATAAACTCTCTCACCGTGCCCTCTCCTCCTTCCAGAAGAACAAAGAGAGAGATTTGGCAATTATTGCCCTACTTCTTGCTTCAGGTGTTCGATTATCAGAGGCGGTTAATCTTGATTTGAAAGATTTGCACTTGAATATGATGGTCATCGAAGTCACTCGTAAAGGTGGCAAACGCGATTCTGTGAATGTTGCTGCTTTTGCCAAACCTTATCTTGAAGATTATTTGAAAATCCGTGCACCGCGCTATAAAGCAGAAAAACAAGATCAAGCACTATTTTTAACAGAATACCGTGGTGTTCCAAATCGTATTGATGCATCAAGTATCGAAAAATTGGTAGCTAAATACTCACAAGATTTCAAAGTACGTGTAACCCCCCACAAACTTCGCCACACCTTGGCAACCAGATTGTATGGCGCTACTAAATCTCAAGTTTTGGTCAGCCACCAATTGGGACATGCTAGTACTCAGGTAACTGACCTATATACCCACATCGTTAACGATGAACAAAAGAATGCCCTTGATAAATTGTAAAAAGTAATCTGGACTCATTACAGTCCAGATTTTTATATATAAGCTTTAATTTCAAAGACCGTAAAATCTTTATTTTACATAAATAATATTATGTTTATAAAATTAAACTTCTAAAGGTTTAAAGTTCCCAACGATTTTTCCAATGATTCTCGGATTTTCATCGTAAGGAGCGAATTTATCAGCGTAATGATTGTTAAGTGATACTAAGCGCAGCCCATCTTCTTCACGGTAAACTTTCTTGATGTAGGTTTGCCCATCCCAATCAACCGCATAAATGGCACCATCGTAATCAAATCCAGTTTGCTTGATGAGAACGACTTCACCATTAAGATAAGTTGGTTCCATCGAATCACCAAATACCCAAGAGGCAAAATCATGATCTAGTTGCTCATCGTAAAAGACGGTATCGTAATTGCCATCCCCAAAATAAGAATAACCAGTACCTGCAGATAATTTTTCAAAGACCTTGTAGGCATAAAGTTCTGGTAAAGGTTTGACAGCTTCTTGCATGTGTAGCAAATCTTGCGCGTAATTTTCTAACTTAGTCTGGTTATCAGGTGTTAGTTTTAAGTAGGTGTTGACAATATCGTATTCTGAGAGGAAATATGTTGTATCAACCTTAAAAATCTGGCTTAATTGTTCTAAGTTTTTTTGGTTAGGTTTAGTTTTTCCATTCTCCCAATTAAAATAGGAAGCTCTTGATAACTGTAATAACTTTGCTAAATCAGCTTGCGAATACCCTTTTTCTTGACGTAGTTTTCTTAACTTTTCTCCAGAAAACATGAGCTCCTCCTTTTGTCAGTTTATAAACTAACAATATTATAAAAAATATTCAGCAAAAAAGCAAGATGTAAAAATCTTGCTTTAACGTTTTTTGGGAGTGATATACACTTGAGTTCCTTTGTCTATTTGGCTTTGAATGCTGATGTCGAGATTAAGGCTATCTAGAACTTGTTTTGTCATGTAAAGCCCCAATCCTGTAGCTTTTTGGTGTTCGTGTCCGTTAAAACCAGTAAAGCCTTCTTCAAAAATCCGTGGTAAATCTTCTTCTAGTATTCCAATACCATCATCTGATATTTCAATACTAGCTTGAGAAATGCGGATGATGATTTTGCCGTTATCTTTCGAATACTTAATGGCATTATCAATTATTTGTGTCAGTGCGAAGGTCACCCATTTTTTATCAGACTTGAGTTTCCAATCACCTGTCACCTCAACAGAGAGATGTTTTAACAAACAAGGAATGCGGTATTTTTTGATAATTGAGATTGTAATCTCCTTGACGGATAGTCTTTCAAAACGAAAATCATCTTTATTTTGACTGAATTTCAAGTAATTTAATAGGGTGTCTAGATAATTTTGAAGACGACTTAATTGTTGCTCGACTTCTTTTGACTCAAGTTGATTAGTCTGTGCCATCAATGATAAAGCTGATAGAGGAACTTTCATTTGGTGAGACCACATTTTGATGAGATTCTGAGTATCTTCCATCTGTGTCTGAATGGCTAGAAGATCACTGGCATGCGCTTCTTTTTGCTTACAAATAATAGCTTTAAAGGCTTTTTCTGATGGGAGATTGAAGTCATCCAATTCTTTTACATAAATAAATTGTTGTAAAATCAACTGTTTCTTTTTAAATTTGAAGTATTGCCAAATGCTAATGAAAATTAGTATTGTGATACTAATACTAAAGCTTACTCTGAAGTAAGTTACTGGCAAGTGAAATAACATAAAGGTCAGGAAAAATGAAATGGTTAATATGGCATAGGTAAGGTACCAAATGCCGTATTCTTTAAAAAACTGTCGAATCATTTTAACAGATAACCTACTCCTCTCACGGTGTGAATGCGGTCAAATCCTAGCGGCTGTACTTTTTTGCGTAAGCGAGTCATGTTGACACTTAGGGTATTTTGGTCAATAAAGCTTTCATTTTCCCACAATTTCTCTAGCAGCTCTTCCTTTGGCACCACTTGATTTTGGTGTTCAAATAAAATGCTAAGGATTTTGTTTTCAGTCGGAGAAAGATTAATTTGCTTGCTCCCATTTGATAGAATCCCTTCACGGGATAACGAAAATTCATCGAGTTGATAGCTGTCAGAAGTGAATTGATAGGCTCTGCGCAAAAAAGCTGATATCTTAGCATCTAAGATGGCCAATGAGAAGGGTTTAGAAATGAAATCATCTCCTCCCATATTCAATGCCATGACGGTATCCATTTCATCATCACTGGATGAAATAAATATAATTGGCAAGGTCATGGTTTTACGAATCTCAGTCGTCCAATAAAAACCATTAAAATAGGGCAAAGTGATATCCATTAGAATCAAATCCGGGGTGATTTCTTCGATTTCTTGCTTAATCGCACGAAAATTATTAACGCTATAGACATCATAAACTTTGCTTAAATGCTGTTTTAATAAGGTTACAATGGTATTGTCATCTTCTACGATATAAATTTTTCCTTGTTTCATAGTTTCATTTTAGCAAAATAATTGTATGTAGTTTTGTCTTGTTAAAGAAAGTAGTTTTTTATTAACGTTCGATAATCTTGTAGTAAGTTCGACTAGTTAATTTGTAGATAAAGAAGTAAATGATAATGATACAAAATATTGTAATACCACTGATAATCAGTGTACCTGATCCTTCTACTCCAAAGAGTAAAAGCATTTGTTTTAACATGGTTAAGGCGACAATAAAGTGGATAATAGCAAAGCCGAGTGGCATAAAGAACATTAGCAATGTTTGTGAGTTAATAGCCTGTTTGACAGCTTCTTTACTCATACCGACTTCTTGGAGAATCTTATAAGATTTTTTATCTTCAATTCCTTCGGTACGTTGCTTGTAGTAAATAATCAAGGCTGCACCGAGCAAGAAACTAAGTCCAAGCAAGAATCCAGTGAAGAGGAAACCACCCGTAACGGTATATAGGGTATCCATGTATCCTTTTCTCGTCTCAACAACTCCCTGAATAGAGTCATCTTTTGAAGCCGAATCAATTGATTTATTAATTGTTGAGACTTCCTTTGGTGAGAGGTTAACAAAGGCTGAATAAGAATGTTGAGCCATCAACTCATGTTCTTTGAAAAGATTTATAACTTCTTCCATGACTGAATCATTACTGAAGATAATAACTCCAGGATTATAACTATTTTTAATTTCAGGGAAGTTAATGTTCTTAAAGTTTTTTACGTTTTCAAATTTTCTATCAAACAAAGTCAATGTTTCAAGTTGGCTATCACCTTTTTGTTTGTAAAAGGCAACTTGATTATCTTCTAAGTCAGGCATATCATTACCAAAAGATTTGATAACATCTTGTGTTGTAAGATAGATAGAGCCAAATTTATTAATTTCTGGATGTTTGACTAAATCATCGGTCAATGTCAGTGATTTACCAGTTGGAACGGAAAACATTGATGATACAGTTTGATAAATGATGTATTCATCGTCAGACTTGTTGAGTTTGTCTGTAACTTGCTCTTGGAATTTTTCCTTAAGCTCCCCTTCTGAGACTACTTTGGCATTTGGATCAGTATAGCCATAATCAGCAAATGTAATTTTTGTATTTTTTGGAAACATTTCATTTGCTTGTTTCTGACTACTAAAATACAAACTTGATGTTGTGGCAATGGTTACAAAAGACATTGTAGCTAGCAAAGTGATGTTAGCAAGCCCGATAGCATTTTCTTTCATTCTGAAAATCATCTGCGATGTTGTCACAAAGTGTTTTGGTTTGTAAAAATAGTTTTTATTTTTACGACGGCGTTTAAGATACCAAGTCATAAAGCTAACGTAAAAGAGGTAAGTGCCAATAATTACCAAAACAACTGCGATAAAGAAACGATAGACAACAACTAGTGCAGTAACTGTTTGAGAGGAAATAGATAGATAATAACCTGAACCAAGACTGATAAGACTTAGTAGGGCAAATAGAATATTACCACGAGGTTCTTTTTCACCTTTCTCTTGGCGTTTAAACAAAGCAAGAGGTGATGAACGATAAATGATAACAATATTAATGACTTCTAGCAAAGCAAAGATAGCGGCGAAGGCTACTGATGCCAAAATAAATGCTAGCGGCGATAATCCGATAATGAATTTATTATAGTGCAAAAGATTCACAAAGATAAGGTAAAAAACTTGTGAAAAGACTGCGGAAAGCACACTACCAAGTAAGATAACACCTACAAAAATGATTGCTAATTCAATAGATGATACCAGACCAACTTGACTTCGGTTCATCCCAAGGATATTGTAAAGACCAAACTCTCTACTTCTTTGCTTGAGCAAGAAATTATAACTATAGATTTCCATGATGACCGTAAAAATCATCAGAACAACGATTGCAAGTCCTAAAACAGTATTACTGTACTGCATCTCCATTGATACTGGACTATAAATAAGCAATAACGTTGAACAGTCAAGGACGAAAAGTACCACACTGGCAAGTAAAAATGGTCCAAAAATATCAAGTGACTTTTTCAAATTTGACCAAGCTAGTTTAGCGTAGAACATCTTATTCACCTCCTAAAAGAGCTGTCATGGCGAGTGAAATGTCTTTACTAAATTCTTGATTGGTTTTATTGCCACGGTAAATTTGGTGGAAAATACGACCATCTTTGATAAAAAGTACACGTTTAGCATGGCTTGCGGCATTGGCTGAGTGAGTCACCATAAGTATTGTTTGACCATAGCTGTTAATGTCTTCGAAAAGATTTAAGATATCTTCAGAATTGCGATAATCTAGTGCTGCTGTTGGTTCATCAGCTAAAAGCAATTGCGGATTTGTTATCAAACTACGAGCAATCGCAACACGTTGTTTTTGACCACCAGATAATTCAAAAGGGCGTTTTTCAAGCAACTCTTCAATGTGTAATTTTGGAGCAAGTGTTGCAATACGTTTTTCCATTTCTTGATGATGAACTCGACCAAGAACTAAAGGCAAGAAAATATTGTCTTTAACAGACAAAGTGTCGAGCAAGTTAAAATCTTGAAAGACAAAGCCGAGATTTTTTAAACGGAATTCAGCAAGTTTACTTTCTTTGATTTTAGTGATTTCTTCCCCGTTTAAAATAACTGACCCATTGGTTGGCTTTTCTAGTGTTGCTAAGATGTTTAGCAAGGTTGTTTTACCTGATCCTGATTCTCCCATAATTGCGATGAACTCATTTTCGTCAACTTTAAAGTCGACATCTTGCAAAGCTCGTGTCACTTCTTTTGAAAAGCGTGTGCGAAAAACTTTCTCGAGGTGATTGATTTCCAGTAACATAATTTCTCCTTTTTTTCATTATACCTTTTCAAGCTCAGAAATGCTTAGTTAGTCTTTACTTTTTAAAACTTTTTAGTGCTTTTTTAACGGTCTTCTCCCACTCCAGTACCAAAAAGCTAAGCCTGCTACTCCTACTATGATGATAAGTAGAATAGTTATCAGACTATATAGCTCAATCATACTAAGCACCTCCTTCTACTTTGTTATGCGAAAGGCATATGAGATGATATAAACAATAGATCCAAGAAATAGCAATACAATCCAAATGAAAAAATGAATCCATAGGCTAAGATAGTGTTTAAATTCTTCTTTCATATACTGCTACTCCTTTCTTATTGACATCTTTAGTTTATCGGAAATCAGCTCTTTTTTTCTTACAGTTTTGGGGATGAAACCTTACAAAAATGTAAGAAAAACACAGAAGCCAACACTTCTGTGTTTTATATTATCTTACAAGCTTTGTGCAATCTGTTTTAGGTAAGCATGACTTTCGAGCTGTTCAACTGGATTAGTTAGGTCTTTTAAGTTAATTTCGTAGATGCTACTTGCTGTCTCATTAAAGAGTGGCAAAGCTTTCGCCCAATCAATTTTTCCATGCCCTAGCGTTAAGCTATCATGCGTTTGCCCAAGTGAGTCTACCAAATGGTAATGAACGATATGATCCTTCAAAGTCTTTAGAGACTGTTGAAGAGCCTCGTTATCACCGTGAAGGTAAATAAAAGCATGTGAAACATCGTAAGCTAGTGGATAACCTTTTTCAGCAAGCAAGTGATCAAAATCAGGATTTCCATATGAATAGAGTTTTGAAATACCATTTTCAAACATGATATGGCCTTTGCCGATATGGCAAAAGTGATCCATACGAGTAAAAAGATATTTTCGAGCTTCCTCAATAGAATCAAATGGTTCTAGTAATTCAGCTTCTTCTAATTCATAAGATCCGTGAACAAGTACTTTGCAGTGATAAGCTTTAGCTAAATCGAGTAATTTTTGCGTTGAAAAATCAATAAAGTCAACTAATTCAGCATTGTTTTGCGGGTGTGCGACCAATTCTAATCGTTTGCCATGATATTTCATGGGATGATGAAGAACGATAGTCTTTACACCACTTGATTTTACTTTCTTGATAGCTTCTTCTAGTTGTTTTAAGCCATCAGTTGTAAAATCAGTTTCACTTGTAAAAAATTCAAAAACATCAGGATGATATTTTAAGCGACTAGCTACTTGTTCAGGGGCACAGCTAGCTTTTAGTCCTAATTGAATCGGAAACATTTTGTCACCTCTTCTAAGATATTGTATTAAACGTTAAGGTATTCTTTCAAATCTTTCAAGGCACGTTCAGCAACTTTTTCGTAACGTTCTTTTTTGTCGCGGATACGTGGTCCTTCGAGTTCTTTAACGATACCAAAGTTAACGTTCATTGGTTGGAAATGTTTGCTTTCAGCGTGAGTGATGTAGTGTGGCAAAGCTCCAATAGCTGTTGTTTGAGGGAAGATAACTGGTTCTTCGCCTTTGAAACGACGCACAGCATTGATACCAGCTACAAGACCTGATGCAGCAGATTCAACATAACCTTCAACCCCAGTCATTTGACCAGCGAAGAAAAGATTTGGATTTTGACGTGTAGCAAATGTTTCTGTCAAAAGGTTTGGTGAATCCATGTATGAGTTACGGTGCATAACGCCGTAGCGGACAAATTCAGCATTTTCGAGGCCTGGAATCATACGGAAGACACGTTTTTGTTCTCCCCATTTAAGGTGTGTTTGGAAACCAACGATGTTAAATAAGCTACCAGCCGCATTGTCTTGACGCAATTGAACAACGGCATATGGTGTTTTAAACTCGCCATCACGTGGTCCTTTGTAATCTTCTGGGTATTCTAGTCCGACAGGTTTCATAGGACCATAGAGCATTGTTTTAATGCCTCGTTTTGCCATGACTTCGATTGGCATACAACCTTCGAAGTATTTTTCTTTTTCAAATGAATTTAGCGGAGCTTCTTCAGCATTGACAAGAGCTTCGTGGAAAGCCATGAATTCTTCTTTTGTCATTGGGCAGTTAAGGTAAGCAGCTTCTCCTTTGTCATAACGTGATTTAAGGTAAACTTTATCCATGTCGATAGAACTTTTATCAACAATTGGTGCTGCCGCATCGTAGAAATAGAAGCCGTCGCCGCCGTTTAATTCGTGGATTTTTGCAGCCAAGGCATCTGAAGTAAGTGGTCCACTAGCGATAACTGTAATAGCATCATCTGGGATTTCAGTGATTTCTTCGCGAATGACTTCGATAAGTGGGTGGTTTGTGACTTCGTCAGTTACCATTTGTGAGAATCCGTCACGGTCAACTGCAAGAGCGCCACCAGCAGGGACGCGCGTGCTTTCAGCAGCTTTCATGATAACAGAATCCAAACGGCGCATTTCTTCTTTCAAAAGACCGACCGCGTTTGTCAAACTGTCACCACGTAGTGAATTCGAACAAACAAGTTCAGCAAATTTATCAGTTTTATGCTGAGGTGTTGGTTTAACCCCACGCATTTCATAAAGCTTAACAGGAATACCGCGTTTGGCAATCTGATAAGCAGCTTCAGAGCCTGCTAAACCAGCTCCAATAACGTTAATGTATGATGATTGAGACAATATACTAATACCTCTAAAATGAGCACAGAAAGCTATCTGGCGTCATCTCCCAGACATGGGTATTTGCCCATATCTGAATCTTTCTATTTTTGATACTTGATTATCATAACATAATTTTTAGGAAATACAAATAAAATCTTGTAATTGTTTACGTAAGTAAAATTATGTAAAAATCAATGATTATTTTTTCTAATCATATTCTGATACTGTAAGTGAATGCCGATATGACCAATTCCTAAAATAATTGCTGCTAAGGCTAAAAAAGGATTCTTACCATAGATGGCTAGGCATAGAACTGCAAAAACTGGTAAACTTGCTCCGGCTACTGGTATTTTCAAAATAGGGGCGTAAAAATCAGTCATCCTTTTTGATCCCATAAAATAACGAATCCAAAAGATTTCATAAAGAAGCATGCAAAGAGCTGCTGCTATTAGCCACCAATTCCAATTTGTCCAAGAATGCCAGTTAAAGTCAGAAAAGATGAGAACTAGACAGGTAACAAGCACTTCTCCAATACGTTCAAATAGGGTTAAGTACTTATTTTCTTGGCACTGATAGTGGTCATAATCTTTTGGTTTATGTCGTGTCCAAATAAGATTTGGTACAGTTAGCAGTACTAAAAAGATCAATCCAACATAAGAAAAGCCAAAATGCATGATTATCCTCCCTAGAATATACAAATCCAAGCAGCTAATAGAACACTTAAGATACTAAATAATGAACCAATCAGATAATATTCTGCAAATGTTGGGCTCTCTGAAATCTTGTTATAACGTGCAATTGATTTTGCTGTGAAAACCAGACCGATTGAGGCGAATTGATTAAAGATAATACAAATACTCATCACAATACGTTCCAATAGTCCAATAGTTGCCCCAGCCCCTGCAATAGTATCCATTTTCTGATTATCGTGTGGTTGATATTTTTGAAAAAAGATTTTAAAGACAACATTCGTTGGTTTGGTGATTAAGACAAGAAATAAAATCATATTTAAAACTGGTCCTGTAACCTGGCTAGTTATCAAACTAGAATCTACTTGATAACGTGTTAACAAAACAATAATCACTAAATGTAAAATCTGATCAAGAAGGAAAGTTGCCATAGGATTTAACCGAAGCCAGTTAGCAACGTTTGATTTTCCAAAATCAATGACTGAATGCGTCAGGAAAATGAGTAGACTAATATTCCACAAACTTGGTAAAAAGAGAGTTACTATTACCAAAGGAAAGGCGACACCAAGTAGGTGAATTAGAAGATATTTGTTTTCTGTGTTTTTACGATCTGCAACTGTTTGACTTTGTAGGTGAAAATCAGATAAAAAGTGACAGATTAAGAAAAGTGTCAAAATGGGATTTTGAATGAGATAGTGAGAAAGTCCAGTAATAGGCATTAAGCTAACTCCTCTCCATGATGTTTAAGGCATTTTAAAGCCGTTTTACGTGCGCGAAGGTAAACTTTGATATTGCTGCTTTTAAGCCGTTTTGATAAGGCACTGGTCGTTAATTCTAATCGTTTAGCAAGCATTTGTTGGTCGAACTGCTCATCGTAAATTCCAAGCGCTAATAACTCTTTTAAGATAATTTCTTGACTTGCTCGCCAATCTGATTTAATAGCTTCGCTGCTTGCAATCAAGGTATTAACAACGCTGACTTGATTCTCATCATCAAAAGAAACCGCAATTTGTGTATTACCGTAGTCATTTTTTTGATGAATATAGTTAATGGCTTTTCTGGCATGCCAGTAAGCTGGACCATCAGCACCAATGCTTTGTTCTGGGTTAATATCTGTTAGAATTTTTCCCATCCCAATTCCGAAACGTACCTGATAAGGCTGCATAGCAAGATTAATACGATCAATGATTTGAAATAAAGGGGCATCAAGCGTCAATAATCCTTGAAATTCATCTCCCAATGTAATAGATAATTTTGAAACCAATACTTCTTTAAATTCTGTATTCAAATCATTTAAGTAAGTTTCTAATATTTTTTGAACTTGGTATCGATTATCGATTTTCTTTGAATCAATAATGTCGCCAATTAATGCAAAATAATTCATAGGCCACCTCTCTTATAGGTCTATTATAACAGACTTATCAAAAAAAAGTCCGTTATAACGGAAATTATTTAAAAAGTCTATTATAATGGCAATGAAAACTGACCTAAAAAAACCTCGCAAAGAAAATTTGCAAGGTTTGAAGGATTTATTTAACTTTTGCTTCTTCGTAGTCACACTCTTCGTTGCTGCAGACGACTTGTTTACCACCGCCACGAATTTTCTTCTCAACGAGGAATTGACCACATTTTGGACAAGAACGTCCGACTGGTTTATCCCATGAAGTGAATTCACACTCAGGATATCGGTCACAGCCATAGAAAAGACGATTACGTTTTGTCTTACGTTCAATCACTTGACCTTCGCCACAAATTGGACATGTCACACCAATTTCTTTAGTAATGGCTTTGGTATTATGGCATTCAGGGAAATTACTACAAGCATAGAATTTACCATAGCGTCCTAATTTGATTACCATTGGATGTCCACAAACATCACAATCAAAGCCGGCAGGCTCATCTTTGATTTGAATTTTTTCAATTTCAGTTTCTGCTTTTGCTAGTTCTTTTTCAAATGGTTTGTAGAAAGCATCAATGACTTTTTGCCATTGTTCTTTTCCTTCTTCGACTTCATCAAGTTTACCTTCCATGTCAGCGGTAAATTTGACATCAACGATATCTGGGAAGAATTCAACAATCAAGTTATTAACGATTTCACCCAATTCAGTTGGTTCGAAGCGTTTTGAAACCAAGCGAACGTAGTAACGTCTTTGGATGACATCAAGTGTTGGTGCATAAGTTGATGGACGTCCAACACCGTTTTCTTCAAGCGTTTTGATTAATGTGGCTTCAGAATAACGTGCTGGTGGTTGAGTGAAGTGTTGTTCAGGATTTGTTGAAACTTTCTTAACAACATCGCCTTCAACCATGTCGGGCAACATTTTATTCTTATCAGAATCGTTGTAGACAGCCAAGTAACCGTCAAATTTGACTTTACTACCGTTAGCTGTGAAGCGAACGCCATTTTGCTCCAAGTTAACTTTCATGGTATCAAAGACGGCTGCTGTCATTTGACTTGCGACAAATCGATTCCAAATCAATGTGTAGAGTTTCAATTGGTCTTTGTCCAAGTGTTTTGCGATAGATTCTGGTGTTAAGTTAACGTTTGATGGGCGAATAGCTTCGTGGGCATCTTGAGCACCTGAAGCGTTTTTCACACGACTACCGTGTTTAGAATAATTTTCGCCAAAACGTTCTGTAATGAAACCAGCAGCATCATTTTGCGCAACAGGACTGATACGTGTAGAGTCGGTACGCATGTAAGTAATCAAACCTTGAGTACCGCTCTTACCAAGGCTAATCCCTTCGTACAACTGTTGAGCAACCATCATAGTCTTACGTGTACGGAAGTTGATTTTGTTTGCAGCATCTTGTTGAAGAGATGATGTTGTATATGGAAGTGGTGCGTTACGACGACGCTCTTTCTTTTCAACTTTTGCTACGTTAAACTCGTCACTTGTAAGTCGAGCAAGAACTGCTTGGACATCCTCGTTAGTGTTGAGTTTTAATTTTTTACCATCAATGCCATAAAAGGCTGCTTGGAATTTCTTAGTTCCTTTTTTGAAGAATCCATCAATTGTCCAGTATTCTTCAGGTTTAAAGTTTTTAATCTCATTTTCACGGTCGATAATGAGTTTCAATGCAACAGACTGAACACGACCTGCAGAAAGACCTTTTTTAACCTTTTTCCAAAGCAATGGTGAGATAGAATACCCAACAATACGGTCAAGAACTCGACGGGCTTGTTGGGCATCTACCAAATCCATGTCAATCTGACGTGGTTCAACGAAGGCATTTTTGACAGCATCTTTAGTGATTTCATTGAAAACAACACGGTTTTTATCATTTTCGTCAAGTCCCAAAATGTGTTCCAAATGCCATGAAATAGCTTCTCCTTCACGGTCCGGGTCACTTGCGAGATAAACTTTTTTAGATTTTTTAGCCTCTTTTTTCAAATCGTTAATCAGAGGACCTTTACCGCGGATATTAATATATTGCGGTTCATAATTATTTTCAAAATCAATAGACATGCTTGATTTTTTCAAATCACGGATATGACCAACTGAAGCGACAACTTTATAGTTGCGTCCTAGATATTTTTCAATGGTTTTTGCTTTAGCTGGTGATTCCACAATAACCAAGTTTTTCTTGGCAGCTGTTTTTTTCTTTGTTGTTTTTTTACTTGTCTTTTTAACAGCTGTTTGGGCTTTTGTAGTAGTCGTTGCCATAAGCTCACTTCCTATCAGTAATAAACTTATAACATGATACCCCGCTTTTTCCAAACTGTCAATAAAAAAGTTGTATTTAATAGAAAAAACTTGTTTACAATTGGTATTCTGAAAGGACGTCTAGGCCTGATGTGATGCACTTTGCGCCCTCTTTGATTAAATGATGACATCCGTCAGATTTTCCGTCCAAAATATTACCTGGAATGGCAAAAACATCTCGTCCTTCTTCTAGGGCGCGCTCACAAGTAATTAAGCTGCCAGATCGCAACTTAGCTTCTGCTACTATGATGCCTTGGGATAGCCCTGCGATAATGCGATTGCGTTCTGGGAAATGGTATTTTAGCGGCGCTTCTGCTGCTGTGTATTCACTTAAAATCAAATGATTTTTTCCAAGGTAGTCCTGCAACTGCTTATTTTCTTTGGGATAATAAACATCAAGACCACAGCCAATAACTGCTATTGTCGCTCCGCCATTTTTTAGGGCTGAAATATGTGCACTGGTATCGATTCCTCTAGCTAAGCCACTGACAATGACGAATTGATTTCCAAGTTCTTTGATAATTTTTTGAACGGACTTGGTTCCTGTCTGTGTGGCTGTGCGTGCTCCTACTACTGCCATTTTTGGACGATTGAGTAGCTCAATATTACCTTGATAAAAAAGTAATACAGGCGGATTATAAGAGTGTTTTAATTCCAGAGGATAGTCGTCATCTAGTATTGAAATACTAGGATATTGGTTAAAGACTTTTCGCAAAGTTTTACTATCCAAATCTTTGTATTTCTCCATAAATAAAATAGGATTCTTACATTTGGACACAACTGCCATATCGCGCAAGGAAAGAGATTTCTTTTCTTGCTTTTGATAGTCTAAAATGGCTAGAATGTTGAGATTTGTTAGCCCTGCTTGTTTTAATTTAAATAGTTCAAAATTATTCATTAGTCACCTCACTACTTTTCTATTCGAAAAAAAGCCCTATAACCATAGGACTTTGTGAGATTTTTTTGAGTTAATCTAATGTTTTAATGATTTTAGCTGGATTTCCAGCGATAACCACGTTATCTCCAAATGATTTAGTCACAACAGCGCCTGCACCAACAACGACATTATCACCTAAAGTGACACCTGGTAGAATGGTTACTCCACCACCAAGCCATACATTATCTCCAATAGTGATTGGTGCTCCATATTCCAAACCAGAAATACGTTCTTTCGCATCTAGTGGGTGAAGAGGAGTTAAAAATTGACAATTCGGACCAATCATAGCGTTGTCTCCAATGTGAATCTCGCAGACATCTAACATGGTACAGTTATAATTAGCGAAAAAGTTCTCACCAACGTAGATATTTGACCCGTAATCGCAGACAAAACGCTGCTCCATTAGCAAGTTATCGCCTGTGGAACCAAATAATGATTTGATAATTTCTTTACGTTTCTGACGGTCTTCTTCATTATTAAAGAGTGTGATTTGTTTACGGGCATGTAAACGCATGGCAAGTAGCTCACTGTCACCAGCATCATATAGCTGACCAGCTAGCATTTTTTCTTTTTCGCTTGTCATTTAGTTCTCCTTCAACATAGATTTAATTGGTTCAAATGTTTTACGGTGAATTGGTGTAATACCGTGTTCTTTAAGACCTGCAAGATGGTCTTTAGTACCGTAACCGACATTTTTTTCAAATGCATAACCAGGATACTCTTTGGCGTAATCCGCCATCATGCGGTCACGAGTGACTTTGGCAACGATAGAGGCTGCCGCAATTGATAATGAATTAGCATCTCCTTTGATGAGTGATTGCTGAGGAATGTCAGTGTCTAAGTGCATGGCATCAATTAAAAGATAATCAGGCTTAGTCATTTGTCCCTTGATCTTGTCAATTGCTTGGAGCATACCAACTTTTGTCGCTTCATAAATGTTGATATCATCGATAACATTATTATCAATAACACCAATACCAACTCCTAAAGCACGAGCAAGAACTTCTTCATAAATTTCTTCGTGATGTTTTTTAGGAATTTTCTTGGAGTCATTAAGATGCTTGATTTTACAATTCTTAGGAAGAATAACGCAAGCAGTCACTACTGGTCCAGCAAGAGGGCCACGGCCAACTTCGTCAATTCCTGCGATGGCTTGATAGCCTGCTTGATAAAGCTCTTTTTCGTAGCGCAGCATATTTTCCAAACGCAAGTCTTCGTCGATATCGGCTTGAATAGCCTTTTTACGCTGGATGATAGCTTTTTGCACGCCTGCTCGGCTATCTTCCTCGTAGGCTTGCCAGCGTGCATCGTCAAGATTGTCAATATCAGCTAGCGCTTCTTTGATTTCTTTAACGGTCGCCATTTTCAACATCTCCTACAATGTCTAATGTGTAGCGTCCGAGTTTACCTTCGCGAACATCTTTGACAAAAAGAGCGTAGAAACGATCATAGTCATCACGAAAACCAAGTTTTTGTGTCATAGCCATGATAATTTCTGGTGCTTCTTCTTCCAAGTCAATACCTTTATAACGTTCAATCAAACGTTCTGGGTAATGTTCTTTGAAGAAATTAAGTCCAAAGATAGTCACTTCGTCCATTGGTAAAAGTTGATCTTTGATAGCTCCGGTAAGAGCGAGTTTTAGACCAACCACTTCATCTTCGAATTTTGGCCAAAGAATCCCTGGGGTGTCAAGAATTTCCAAATCTTTATTAGATTTAAGCCATTGTTGTCCTTTTGTGACACCAGGTTTATTTCCGACAACGGCGATTTTCTTACCAGCTAAGCGGTTCATAAGAGTTGATTTACCAGCGTTAGGAATACCGATAATCATCGTACGAAGGGTTTCTTTTTGAATACCACGTTCACGCAATTTAGCCAATTTGTCAGCCATTAAAGATTTAGCTGCTTCTGTAACTAATTTTACAGTTGCTTGTTCTTTTGAGTTGACAGCAAGAGTTTTAATCCCTTGGCTTTCAAAATAACGACGCCACTCTTTTGTACGATTGCTATCAGCTAAATCAGCTTTATTTAAAATCATAAGTTTTGGTTTATCACCAACGATTTTAGTTAGCATCGGATTTTGACTTGATAGTGGCAAACGCGCATCGACCAAAATAGTCACGAAATCCACGTGTTTAATATTTTCTTGCACTTGTCTACGAGCTTTAGACATGTGACCTGGGAACCATTGAATAGTAGCCATTAAGATATTTATCCTTTCATAGTAAGCTTTATTTGCTTGTGTTTGATACTCTATTTATTCTTGTTTCATTAAGACCTTTAAAATCTTAAACCACGTTCTATTATACCATAAAGTCAATTCTTGACTATCTCTTAGCAAGGCGATACAATAAAATCACATAGGAAAAAGCTTTCAATCAAGGAGATTCAAATGGACGATTACAAAGGAATGACAAGTAAAACGTATCTTTCAGAACGTTTAGAGCAAGCGATTAAAAGCTATGATAAGAAAGCTCGTTTTCACCGTGCTTGGTTTATTGTGTTTAAAGTCATTCAAATCATTACTTTAGCTTTAATTCCAATTTTGGTTACTTTACCAATTCCTTGCTTTAAATTGTTGGCAGTGATTATTGCTTCTTTAGTACTCGTTCTCGAAGCTCTCATTGCACTTTTAAGTCATAAAGATAAATGGCAACTTTATCAAGAAACTTCAAAAACGCTCGCTTCAGAGAAATTTGCCTTTGAGACTAAGGCTGGTATCTATCAGGAAAAATCAGATGCTGAACGTTTTTCACTCTTGGTTGAACGTTGTGAAGTGATTATTAAGTATCGCAATTAATTAAAAGAACCCCGTGTTTTCAAAAACATGGGGTTTATTTTTTCTTTTGTAGTGAAATTAGTATTGGAATACTAGTAAGCGTTAGGTAATATAAAACATAAAACCATTTGTGACTTCGACCAAGCATAACGTAACTCATGATTAAATAAAAAACGCAGTATCCTAGCCATAATTTCGCTGTCGTTTTAGGATGATTCGTGATAAACGAAGTGACTTTTTTAATCAATAATCTGATATTCCTTTTCAAATGTTTTTTGAGCAATAATACGGCGATTGGTAATGTCGATGTAATCGCCTAAGTATGCCAACTCATACATACCGTAGCCGGCAAATCCACCACCTAGACTTCCAATTGCTCCTGTTTTAAGGTTTTTAACTGTCGATGGCTTTAAACCAGCCATTAAAATACGAAGGTGATTATCTAACCAACAAAAATATCTTTTTGCAAAAGCTTCTTTTACCCAGTCAGGACTATTTCGATTATCTTTGCTGACTTGCCAAACATCTGCAACTTTTCCCTTATAAGTAGCTTTCATTTTTTTCTCCTCTTTTTTCCCTTTTTATGAAAAGTGATATCTCTATCCTCTATTTTATCAGATTAATCACTAAAAAAACGACCATATCGTAAACAGTCGTTTTTTCGTCGTGAACGGTTATTTTTTTATGGAAAGAATGACTTCTGCTCCACCTCTACTAGGATTTGAGATTCTTAAACTTCCATGATGTTTTTCAGCGACGCCTTTTGCAAAAGATAGTCCAATACCATAGTGTTTTCCACTTCTGCTATTATGTTCAGTGAAGAAAAATTTTGCGGCATTTTTAAGAGCTTCATCTGAAAATGGTTGGCCATCGTTCCAAATGGAGAATATGAGATGACTATCATCTTCTGAAATGCTAAGGCGAACCTTTCCTTTAGGGGCATGTTGAGCTGCATTTACTAGGATATTAATCAGTGCACGTTTAAGATTTAAGCTATTTGCTAAAAAAGAATCGGTGGTACAGGTGTCTCTCATCTTAAAATCAATTGCATTTGGTTTTAGAATATCTTCAATTTCTACCGATAAATCGGCTAAAAAAGGCTTTAAGAATAGCTTTTCTTTATGGTTGTTATCGCTTAATTGACGACTATAGTTAAGCATTGCATTGAAATAGTTTTCAAATACTAAAAGGCTATTATTGATTGATGTTAGAAAACTTGCTTGTTGTTCATTAAGTGATGTCATTTCAAGTAGTTCAATATTTCCCTTAATGACCGTTAAAGGAGTTTTGACATCGTGAGCTAAGGCAGCGATTTGAAAAGATAAATCTTTCTTTTCACTTCTTTCTCTTTCAATCAGTTCAGCTAATTCATCACTTTTTTGTGCTAAAACAGTTAAGGTGTCGTCAAATTCCGCAATTCTAGAATGCTCTAGGAAATCTGAGCGAGACTTAGTTCCCATATTTTGAGTTGATTTTTGGATAGCATAAAAATTTGAAGTGAATTCTTTGAGCAGTCTTGTGATTGCCAAAATAAGGACCAGCAAAAAGCCGATGATAAAGATGATGTAAGTCAGTGTATTGTACGAAATTGAACGAAGCGTATGGTTTGTAAATTCAGGAATGCTAGCTTGTCGGACAACTAAAACGTAGTGCGGATTTTGAGCAAGGTAATAGCTAACCCCGTTTTCGTTTAAATTTTTTCTCTCTTTAAAAGCTTTTTGGTAATACATCAAATCCTCAGGGATGTTTGTCTGCTTAATGACCTTCCCAGTCTGGTCATATAAAACGTAGTCATAAGGTGTTTTCGTCATTTCTTTGACAATCATATCCTTAGAGACCTTATCTGAAAGACTAATATTTAGCTGGTTGCTGAGACTGATTTGTTTCGTATAGGCAAGGACACTTGTTAAGGTTAAAATCAAACAGATAACAAGGACGATTCCGACAATCACTTCAATAACGGTTTGAAAAATGCGTTGTTTTAATGTTTTAATCTTTTTTGCTTTAATCATGCCACTGATATCCTACTCCTCGAACTGTTTTTATAGGATTAACGTCATAGGAAGAAAATTTTTGACGTATCTGATAAACGTATTCTGAAATTGATCTAAATAGAGCATCCGAATCATCACTATATACTTTTTCGTAGATATTTTCACGTGTAAAAACTTTTTTAGGCTGGCTAGATAAGAGCTCTAGAATGTGGTATTCGCGACTGGTTAGAGGGATGCGTTCACCATTAATATAAATACTCTTTTCCTGTAAGTAAAATGTCATCGTAGAAAATTCTCGTTTAAATTCCTGAAACTCATTTTTAGCTTGTCTCGAACGCTCTTCTCTTTTTAAATGTGCTTCAACTTTGGCGACTAGTTGTTTAATACTAAATGGTTTAGTGATGTAGTCATCGCCGCCGAGTTTGAGACCAGAAATGATATCTTCTTCGCTATCTTTAGCACTAACAAAGATAATTGGTGTTGCAATACGATGGCGAATTTCTTGGCAAAGAGCCATGCCATCTACATTTGGCATCATGACATCGAGTAAAATTAAGTCAAATCCCATAAAATCATTGATATCAATAGGAGAGTTTACTCCTTGATAAGTTGTTACAGCGTAATTTTGCATTTCAAAAATATTAGTCATTAGTTTTAAAATCTCAAAATCGTCGTCCACAACTAAAATTTTGTACACTTTTGTCACCTCAATTGTATTTGTTTCTATTTTACTATAAGAAACACGATTTCACTCATTTTTATTGCGTTTAAGCGTCAAAACGGCTATAACATCTAACATCAGTATCCAAGCTAACAAGATGAAAATGGTCTTAATCATTAGCTTGTTTTCAGGTATTAAGATAGCATTAACTGGCAAAATGATAGGAATCCAGAAATTGCTCACAAAAGCATGATTTGAAGCAAAAATGATAAAAAGACACTCCACGAATGAGATAATGAGATTAAGTCCTTTTCCTACCCATAGGCTAAGCAAGTGATGAAAATGATTGAGAAAGACAAGTAAAAGCCAAGTCAAGCTTCCTGAGTAAAAGGCATAAGAAACATCATTGATCACATATCCAATGCTTCCCCATAAAATAAGACAAGGCAGAATAACGATAAGATCACGCGCCAACAACTTAAGTAACCAGATTTTAGCTCTATTGTGACTACTACTGATATTTTGGTAGTGATTGGCATGTTCTTCCTGCTCTATTGTTAGCAATGAGACAATAGCCTGCATTAAACAATAAGCTAGCATGGGCAAAAAGGTCATCGCTTCTAGGGTGTAGGAGGTTTGATGAGTTGATAAATAAACTGGGATGGTTAACCATTCTAAAGCAAATAAGCCAATCATCAAGTATAAAATAGCCGAATTTTTTAATTTTAAGAACTCGCTTTTTAAAATTTTAACCACGTTTTTGCTCCTTTAGTGCTTTGATGAAGATAAGAAATAAAAGGACGGATAAACTGATTGCTACAATGCATAGTCCTACAGGATGAGGGTGATTTAGTACTTCTACTTCCCCAGAAGGTTTTAAGTGGAGGAGTGCTTGGGCGATTTTATAATGATATGTGTAGGGAAATAAATACCAAAAAGACGTTTGTGCTAAAAATGGCGCAACGAGCAAGCATAAAAACGAATTTAGAACTAAGACCAAATAACAATTAATCCATTTTGAAAGGTAAAATAAGAGAGGCACATTCCATGCAGAAGCAATAAGCATCAATAATAGTACCCAAGCGTCACGAAAAAAGTGGACAGTCATCACACCGCAAAAAACAAATGAGACAAGATAAAGAAAAAGTGACAGAACACAACTTGCTAAAAATAGGTTCTTTAATGCTGTCATGACTTTTGCGATTTTAATTTTTCCAGTTAATTTACCTTGAAGTGTGTTTTGAAAATGTCCAGCTCCTTCTTCAGCTTTATAGTCATAAACAAATAACAATCCTGCCAAAGTAAATAAAAACAATGCTTCCCACCAATAAATTGAAAAACTCTCTAGAATCGTTGGTCCGCAAAGCAAAAAAGCGATAAACAGAGAGATAAATGGCAAGAATAAACATAATTTAAAGTAAGCACCATGTTTTTGTTTTAGGCATTCTGATTGAAGTATTTTTATCATTTTTCATAACCTCCATGGACAATAGAAAAGAAGAGCTTTTCTAAATCTTGTTTATCTTGATTGGGCTGATTGTAATGAATTTTTCCTTGATGCAGGATAACAATATCATCAGCAATCTTATTGACTTCATGTAATTGGTGACTTGAGATGAGAATCGTCATTCCTTTTTGTTTGAGAGAGTTGATTAAATCTAAAAGTTCTTTGATGCCATCTGGATCTAAGCCATTAGTCGGCTCGTCTAAAATCAGAAATTCTGGATTGGTAATAATTGCCATGCCAAGTCCTAAACGTTGCTTCATTCCTAAAGAAAATTTGCCAGCTTTTTTACGACCAGTATTTGCTAAACCAATTAAACTCAAGGTTTTTCGTATGGTTTCGTCTGGAATATCATAAAGCAGTGCTTTAGTTTTTAAATTATCAAAAGCTGATAAATTCATGTAAATAGCTGGAGACTCAATTAAAGCACCGAATTTTTTATCGTCTTTTATCTCTTTACTCGTTTTTCCATCAAATAAGATTTCACCAGCGCTCTGACTTTCTAAACCATAGAGAATTTTCATTAATGTGGATTTCCCAGCCCCATTGACTCCCAAAAGTCCACAAATCGAACCTGATTTGATGGTAAATGAAATATCCTTTAAAACTTCCTTATCCTTGAAGATCTTTTTGATATGTTTGACTTGAATTTGCATAAGCTAACCTCCTTTTTTATCAAGGATACATTAGTTTTTTCAGAATTAGTTCAGAAAAAGAAAAAAGCTTGAGAAATTTCTCAAGCTCATTTATTACATTAATTCGTTGAAGTCCCAAACTTCTGTCCAACCTTCATAGAAATCAGGTTCGTGGCAGACCATTAGGACGCTACCCTTGTAGGCTTTAAGAGCACGTTTCAATTCTTCTTTAGCATCAACGTCCAAGTGGTTGGTTGGTTCGTCAAGGACTAGCACATTGTTTTCGCGGTTCATAAGCAGACAAAAACGCACTTTAGCTTGTTCCCCACCAGAAAGCACTTGAATTTGACTTTCGATATGTTTTGATGTCAGACCGCAACGAGCAAGAGCGGCACGGACTTCTGCTTGGTTCAATGCAGGAAAGGCATCCCAGACAGCTTCAAGCGGTGTTTGACGATTACCAGCAGCGACTTCTTGTTCAAAATAACCAAGTTCAATGTAATCACCACGTTCAACACTTCCTGAGATTGGTGGAATAATACCCAAAAGACTCTTAAGAAGGGTTGTTTTACCAATACCATTGGCACCAATGATAGCAACCTTTTGATTACGTTCAAAGGTCAAATTAAGCGGTTTTGTCAACGGACGGTCGTAACCAATTTCCAAATCTTGTGTTTGGAAAATAAAGCGACTTGGTGTACGTGATTCTTTGAATTCAAAAGATGGTTTTGGTTTTTCAGCCTGAAGCTCAATACGATCCATCTTATCCAATTTTTTCTGACGTGACATGGCCATATTACGTGTGGCAACACGCGCTTTATTACGATTGACAAAGTCTTGCAAGTCAGCAATTTCTTTTTGTTGACGCTCATAAGCTGCTTCAAGCTGCGCTTTTTTCATAGCATAAACCGCTTGGAAGTTATCATAGTCACCAGTGTAACGAACCAAATCGTGATTTTCCACGTGATAAACAATATTAATTACATCATTTAAGAATGGAATATCGTGTGAAATCAAAACAAAGGCATTTTCATAGTTTTGAAGGTAACGTTTCAACCATTCAATGTGTTCAGCATCAAGGTAGTTAGTTGGTTCGTCAAGAAGCAAAATATCAGGCTTTTCAAGCAAAAGTTTTGCTAAAAGAACTTTGGTACGTTGACCCCCAGATAGTTCTGTAACATCAGATTCCATGCCAAAATCCATGACACCAAGGGCGCGTGCGACTTCGTCAATTTTAGCATCCAAGGTGTAAAAATCACGTGATTCTAGACGGTCTTGCAACTCTCCTACTTCTTCCATTAGAGCATCCATATCTGCACCTTCATCAGCCATAGACATGTAAATGTCATTGATACGTGCTTCTGTTTTGAAAAGCTCATCAAAAGCTGTACGCAAGACATCACGTACTGTCATTCCAGCTTCAAGCACAGTGTGTTGGTCCAAGTAACCAGCGGTTACGTATTTTGACCACTCAACTTTTCCTTCATCAGGCTGCAAATGTCCAGTTACGATACTCATGAAAGTTGATTTTCCTTCACCGTTTGCTCCGACAAGACCAATATGCTCTCCTTTCAACAGACGGAAAGACACATCCTCAAAAATCGTACGCTCACCAAAGCCATGGCTTAAATGTTTAACTTCTAAAATACTCATCTCTTATATTCTTTCGTTTATTTTCTTTTTGAAAATAGCTGCGCAAACAGCTTATTTATAATAATCTTTTCAATTATAGCATGACTTTAAGCGCTAAAGCAATGACTTTAGCTGTTGAAAACGCAAACTAAAAAGCCTTTTTAAAAGGCTTTTGTGATTTATTCAGAGATAGCTTTAGCATGGCTTTTTTCTGGAATGAAGAATTGTTTTAAGATTGGGTATAAAATTGGCACAGAAATAATTGTGACAAGTGCTGAACCAAATGTTCCACCGATTTTAACTAAAGCTGTCAAAAAGGCTACTTGCAAATGAAGACCACCCACAAGACTGTTAATCAAAGTATATTTAACAAGATTACTGATGATTTTTGTAATAGCAGCTACGACACCAACAATAATCACATTGCGTGTTTTGGTATCAGAATGCAAAAGCTTTTCAAAAACAAAATGAAGAACTAGACAAACAATCAATGATTCTAAAATCGTAATCCAAACTTCTGCGGCATAGCCATTAAGCACATCAAACAAGCCTAGTCCAATAGACGCAACAAGCGCAGCAATTCTTGAGCCAAATAGTAGAACCGCTACTACAACCAAAGCATTACCGAAATGAACGAACTGAGCACCGAGTGGAATACGTAAAAACTGAACACTGATAAAGATTAATGCTGAATAAAAACTAAGTTCAACAAGTTGACGTGTGGTAAGATTTTTCATGCTTTTTCCTCCATTAATTGTTTGATTTGTGAAGCTAAGTCTGGCAAATAAGGTTCATACGACAAGCCAAAACGCAAATCTCGCTTTAATGACAAAGTCCTTTGTAAGGTCTTATCGATAAAGTTTAGAGCAACTTTTGCAACATCATCTAGACTTAAGCCGTGAAAATAGCCAGCCCCAAGAACTGCCGTTACTAAATCCCCTGTTCCAAAGAAATGATATGGATAGGCTTTCGAAAAATGATAAGTAATTTCTCCACTCTCACTATCATAATGCGCTAATCCAACATTATCAGCTTCAAAAGAAACTCCGGTTAAGATGATGTGTTTATTATGAAGATGAGATAAACGCTCGCAGAGTTGCTCGATATCAGTTTTTGTATAAGTCTCACCAAGATAAGGACGATCAGCTAAAAGACAAGCTTCGGTTAAATTTGGCGTGATCACATCGGCATTTTTACAAAATTCTCGCATAGCTAGCACAAAATCTTGATCATAACCCGCATATAAATGCCCCTTGTCAGCCATAATAGGATCAACAATGCGTGACAGCTTATGCTTGCTAGCAAATTTAGCTAATTCTTTTAACTGTGTTTGATTTTTAAAATACCCTGTAATCAAACCATGACATGGAAAATCAAGTGTCTCCCACTGGTTGATAAATCCCTTTGTTGCTTGAGTCAAATCTGTGATAGCAATCTTATCAAATCCACCTGTATGCGAAGATAACAAAACTGTCGGCATAGGAATGACTTCAATTTGACAAGTTGATAAAACGGGCAAAGCACTGGATAGCGCCACTTTTCCCACCCCAACAATATCATTTGCAACAATCACAGAACGTGTAACATGATTCATAATAAACGACTTTCTAATCTCGCCTCAAAACCAGATTCAGTAACTTGAAAAGGTTTTAAATTAAGAGTTTAGAAATATTGTAAGAAAATTCAATTTATTATACAATAGGTATTATAAGAAACTGTATGGGGACAGATTATGCCTAGTAAATACCAAGAAATCTTAACAACTATCATCGACCAAATTGAAAACGGCAAATTGCAAAAAGGTGAACGTATTCCTTCCATTCGCCGTCTAAGCCAAAAATTCCATTGCAGTAAAGACACTGTTCAACGGGCTTTGCTAGAATTAAAGTTTAAAAATTACATTTATGCTGTTGAAAAGAGTGGTTATTATGTCCTTGAAGGAAAAAGCCAAAAGGAAACACCGCTGAATCTCAGTTTATCTGACTACAACAACATGGCTTATGAAGACTTTACAACGTGTCTAACAGAAACCCTTGTGAATCGTGAGAATTACCTCTTTAACTACTACTATCAGCAAGAAGGATTACAAGAATTAATCGATTCCTTGCAAAATTATCTTGAAAAGAGCGCCATTTACGCCAAAAAAGAGGACATTTTAGTTACTTCAGGGACCCAACAAGCGCTTTACATCCTTTCGCAGTTGCCTTTTCCAAATCACAAGAAGACGATTCTTTTGGAACAGCCAACTTACCATCGAATGAATGATTTGGTTACTTCTCTAAAGTTGCCTTATCAGACCATTGAACGTGATTTTGAAGGGATTGATCTAGCAAGACTGGAAGAATTGTTTAAGACTGGGGACATCAAGTTTTTCTACACTATTTCACGTTTTTCAAATCCCCTTGGTTTATCGTATTCGACCAGTGAAAAGCAAAGGATTGTTGAATTGGCTGAACGCTACGATGTCTACATCATCGAGGATGATTACATGGGAGATTTTGCAAAATCAACGGATTTGCCTCTGCACTATTATGACACTTCTGGTCATGTTATTTACCTTAAGTCCTTTTCAATGACTATTTTTCCTGCTTTGCGTTTGGGGACCATCATCTTGCCATCAGCTTTAACAAAAGCTTTTCTTGACCATAAGAAAATGATTGACTATGATACTAACCTTATCATGCAAAAAGCACTATCGCTTTATCTGGATAGTGGTTTGTTTGAAAAAAATCTAAATTACCTCAAGCAGGTTTTCCAAAAACAGAGTCAGAAAATTGATGCCATTCTTGCTGACTTTCCAAGGATTCAGCATTACAGCAGCTCTCTTCAAGGCTTGGTACTTGAACTTCCTAAGGACCAACACTTAGGTGACCTCAAATTCACTGATAAAATCAACTATCTGGAGGATAACTACCTTTCTTTGACAGAAAAACGATTCATTAAACTTTCAAATAATCAGGATATTTTCAGCATTTTAAGAATGATGAGTGAGAGATAAACTAAAAAGCCAGAGATTCAGTTTCTCTGGCTTTTAATATCGATAATAGGAAAATTAATAATCAGGACGCAAAACACCTTTGACGGTTTCTTTTGTGGCTTCCACATCGCCATCGATAACAACGTCGATGATGCGTTTAGCATCTTCTGGTGGACAGCAAACCAAAGGCAAACGTAGTGGGCCAGTTTCAAATCCAAGGTAATTAAGCACAGCCTTAACTGGCGCTGGACTTGGATATGAGAACAAAGCATTAACTTTTGGAATGAATTGACGTTGGATAGCTGCAGCTTTCTTGATATCGCTGTTTTCAATAGCAGTTAGCATTTCGTGCATTTCATCGCCGTTAACGTGAGAGGCAACTGAAATAACGCCGTCAGCTCCAAGGTTCATAGCGTGGAAAGCATCGCCATCTTCACCAGTATAAATCAAGAAATTATCTGGTTTGTGTTCAATCAGGTAAGCCATGTTAGCAAGGCTTGTACACTCTTTCACACCGATGATATTTGGGTGTTCTGCCAAACGTAACATTGTATCTGGAGTCATTTCGACAACAACACGTCCAGGAATGTTGTAGATAATGATTGGAAGGTCACTAGCATCAGCAATAGCTTTAAAGTGTTGGTACATGCCTTCTTGTGATGGCTTGTTGTAGTATGGAACAATGGCAAGACCAGCAGCGAAACCACCAAATGCGGCAACCTCACGCGCAAATTCGATAGAATCGCGGGTATCATTGGTACCGACACCAGCAATCAATGGCACACGACCTTTAACAATCTTTTGCACTGCAGCAAAAAGTTCCAATTCTTCATCGTGTGTCAAGGTTGGACTTTCAGCAGTTGTTCCAGCAAGCAAAAGGGCATCTGTGTGATGTGCTAACAAATGCTCGATCAATTTTGGTAGCGCGTCAAAGTTAATTGAACCGTCTTCGTTAAATGGGGTAATCATCGCGGTGATGATTTTGACATCTCTTAAATCTTCAATAGACATAACAATCTCCCTCTTTGTCTAAGAATTTATACCTGTTTGATTAAAAATGCTCAAAGACCAGCTTCTAAAAGAAACTGGTTTGAGTTATTATTTGAGTTCGAATTTAAGCTCTTTAGTTGGGTGAACAAGACCGCGTTCGTGAAGTGTTTCAGCGATTTGAACTGAGTTCCATGCAGCACCTTTAAGAAGGTTATCAGAAACAACCCACATGTGAATACCATTTTCAACATCTAAGTCTTTACGGATGCGTCCAACAAATGTTTCTCGTTTGCCTACAGCGTTAGCAGCTTGTGGGTAAACTTGGTTAGCAACATCATCTTCAAGAACTGCGCCTGGGAAGCCAGCAATAGCTGCTTTTACTTCTTCGATTGGAGCTACTTCTTTTGTTTCGATGTAAACTGCTTCAGAGTGTGAGAAAAGAACAGGCACACGAACACATGTTGCTGAAACAGGAAGGTCTGGTTCTTCCATGATTTTCTTAGTTTCGTTTGTCATTTTCATTTCTTCGTAAGTGTAGTCATTATCTGTGAAGACATCGATTTGTGCAAGAGCGTTAAATGCGATTGGGAAGTGTTTTTTGTCACCACCACATGGCAAGATGTCAGCGTGAACGTCTTTTGGTTCAACACCATCATTAACAACTTCTTTGATTTCACGAAGTGTTTCATTGATAGCTGATTGACCAGCACCAGAAACAGCTTGGTAAGTAGAGACGATGATACGGCTCAAGCCCCATTTTTGACGAACGGGTTCCAATGCAACCATCATTTGGATAGTTGAACAGTTTGGACAAGCAATGATACCATTGTGAGCATCTAAAGCGTGAGCATTGACTTCAGGTACGACAAGTGGCACATCTGGATTTTGACGGAAATAAGATGTGTTATCGACAACAACTGCTCCTGCTTTAACAGCGTATGGAGCGAATTTTGCAGAAACAGAACCACCTGCAGAGAAAAGAGCAATATCAACGCCTTCAAATGAATCTTCAGTTGTCAATTCAACAGTAACATCTTGTCCCTTATACTTCAAAACTTTCCCAGCAGAACGTGAAGATGACAAAAGACGTACTTTGTCAATAGGGAGTGTTGATTGTTCTAATTGTTGAATCATGCGAGTTCCAACGGCACCTGTGGCACCAACGACAGCGACTGTATAGCCCATTTCAATACCTCTTCCTGGAAAATAGTATACTATTCTCAATTTTCTAAAAATTTATAGTAGCTACATTATACAATTTTTTAACTCAAAAGAAAAGTCTGAATTTTATTTAATTTTAAAAATATTTTGACAACAAAAAAATCCCCACCAAAATTGGTAGGGATATGAGGCATTCAAAAATGAATGTGGCAAAAAGGTTCACACAGATTGCCAAAGTCCGCTCCTGCGTTTCTAGTCGAACTAGAATGACCTCCTCCTGCGCAAATAAACTCTCAAATCGAGTTAATTCGGCTCATCGCATGTTCTTAGTATACCACAGAAGGCAAGATTTGCAAATACTTTGCTTCTACATCAATGGTGCGATGGTTTTGACCAGCAATCCAATGATTTTTTCATGAGGTGGTCGGCTATCAAGCGTCTCTTGAGTGACGCGTTTACTTTTTCGCATGGTTTGAATGCAGTCATCGTAAATATCACGAATGGCATCCACTTTGTACATGTATGTCGCACATTCAAAATGATGATACAAACTACGATAATCTAGGTTAATTGTTCCGACTACTGCTTTACTGTCGTCACTGATAAAGACTTTAGCGTGGACAAATCCTGGTGTGTAGAGATAGATTTTAACCCCTGAGCGCATAAGTTTGCTAAAGTAAGTTTTTGCCAGCATATATGGGACTTTTTTATCTGGAATACCAGGCATGATAATTCGCACATCTACGCCACGTTCTGCCGCAAAACAAAGCGCATGCTCCATTTCGCTATCAAGAATGAGATAAGGTGTCATGATGTAGACATATTCTCTGGCGTGGTTAAGAATATCAATATAGACATTCTCACCAATCTTATCAGTATCAAGTGGCGAATCCCCATATGGAATGACATAACCATTTGCTTTTCGTTTTTTATCGTGCTTAGCAAGGTATGGTTTGACAACCATTTGTCTTTCAGTGATTGACCACATTTGTAAGAACAGTACCAAGAAACTATCAACTGCTTCTCCCTCAAGCATCAGAGCTGTGTCCTTCCAGTGACCAAAACGATTGATTTTATTGATGTATTCGTCAGCAAGGTTAACACCGCCAGTGAATCCGACTTTACCATCAATTACAATAATTTTGCGGTGGTCACGGTAATTGTAATAAGTTGAGATAAACGGTGAAATCGGTGAAAAAGCTTTTGCTTTGATACCAATTTTCTCTAAGCGTTGTGTGTAGTCAAAAGATAAGGTTGAAAATTCAATCATGCCATCGTAAAGGACTCGAACTTCCACCCCTTCTCTGACTTTTTGCTCTAGAATTCGTAGAATTTCACCCCACATCTTACCTTCAGCAATGATGAAAAACTCCATGAAAATATATTCTTCAGCCTTAAGCAATTGTTTCTTAAGTTCTTCGAAAAACTCTTCTCCCGTTGGGAAATAAGTCACTTCGGTATTTTGATAAGCTGGAAAGTCACCGCGACTACGGTCAAAATACTGAACCAAGTGATAAGTCGTCGACGTGTTGCTTTTCAAAACTCTCAACGTTTCCAAATTATCTTGCAAATATTGGCTGCTAGCATCAACCAAATGGTTCATTCGAAGTTTGAGACCACGATAGCCCCAATCAAGCTTGGTATAAATGAGAAAAAGCGACCCCAACAAAGGTGCAATCATTACCAGAATTAGCCAAGTCACACGTGATAGAGCGTCCATTTCACTGTTTACAAGATATAATACAGTTGCAATGGCAAGAGCGCGTTCAATCATAGCGACCCAAATGCGATAATGATCCAGCCAAGCAAATGATGCAATGATGAACAAAAGTTGCAAGATTAATAGGATAGAAATGACGGTTGTTCGACTAAAAATTCCTCGAAGAAAACTGCGTCGGCTTTTATCTAATAAGCGTAATGCTTTAATTTTATTAGTACTTTTATTGTCGATAATCATAACCTCCACATAACTTTTTTCTTCACTTGCTACTATTATAACATACTTTGCCTGCCGCTTTTTTCTGGAAAAATAGAAAAAGCCGGCAAAAGCCGACCTTTTAGTGGTAAGTTTATTAGAATAATCCGATAGCTGTTCCATCTTCTGCAACGTCCATGTTAAGCGCTGCTGGTTTTTTAGGAAGTCCTGGCATTGTCATCACATCACCTGTCAAAGCAACGATGAATCCAGCACCAGTTTTTGGAACAAATTCACGAATTGTAATATCAAAGTCTTCTGGTGCTCCAAGAAGTGTTGGATTGTCAGAGAAGCTATATTGTGTTTTAGCCATACATACTGGTAATTTGTCCCAACCAAATTGAGCAAATTGTTTCAATTGGTTTTTAGCTTTTTTACCGAAGATAACTTTGTTACCACCGTAGATTTCAGTAACGATTTTAGTGACTTTTTCTTCAAGTGAATCGTCATCAGAGTAAAGACGTTTGTAGTTGGCATTTCCATTTTCAACGGCATTAACAACGGCTTTAGCAAGGTCAACCCCACCGTCAGCACCATTTGCCCAAACGCTTGCAAGTTCAACTGGTACATCGATTTCAGCACAAAGTTCTTTAAGGGCAGCGATTTCTGCTTCTGTGTCAGCTACAAATTCATTGATGGCAACAACGGCTGGTACGCCAAATTTACGGACGTTTTCAACGTGACGTTTAAGGTTAGCAAATCCAGCACGAACAGCTTCAACATTTTCTTCACCAAGATCAGTCTTAGCTACGCCACCATGCATTTTAAGGGCACGAATTGTAGCAACGATAACCACAGCATCTGGTGTTGTTGGAAGATTTGGTGTTTTAATATCAAGGAATTTTTCAGCACCAAGGTCAGCACCAAAACCAGCTTCTGTAATTGTGTAATCAGCTAAGTGAAGAGCTGTTGTTGTTGCAAGAACAGAGTTACAACCGTGTGCGATATTGGCAAATGGTCCACCGTGAACGAAGGCTGGTGTTCCATAGATAGTTTGAACAAGGTTTGGTTTGATAGCGTCTTTAAGGATAAGTGTCAAGGCACCTTCTACTTTAAGGTCACGCACGTAAACTGGTGTACGGTCGTAACGGTAAGCAACTACGATATTTGCCAAACGTTCTTTCAAGTCTTTAATATCTGTAGCCAAGCACAAGATAGCCATGATTTCTGAAGCAACTGTGATATCAAAACCATCTTCACGAGGAATACCATTAACTGGGCTACCAAGACCAACAGTGACATGACGAAGAGCGCGGTCATTAAGATCGACAACGCGTTTCCAAATGATACGACGTTGGTCAATACCTAATTCGTTTCCTTGGTGCATGTGGTTATCGATAATTGCTGAAAGGGCATTGTTTGCTGTTGTGATAGCATGCATATCACCTGTAAAGTGAAGGTTGATATCTTCCATAGGAAGGACTTGGGCGTAACCACCACCTGCGGCACCACCTTTAATCCCCATAACAGGACCAAGTGATGGTTCACGAAGAGCAAGCATTGTTTTTTTGCCGATTTTATTCAACGCATCAGCAAGACCGATAGACATTGTTGATTTACCTTCACCAGCAGGTGTTGGGTTGATGGCTGTGACAAGGACAAGTTTACCAGGTTTGTTTTCTTGAACAGATTTGATTTTATCAAAAGATAATTTTGCTTTGTATTTACCATAAAGTTCAATATCATCAAATGTGATACCAACTTTTTCAACAACTTCTGTAATTGGTTTAAGCTCAACGCTTTGTGCAATTTCGATATCTGATTTCACGGGGACTCTCCTCTGATATTTTTTGATTGATAAAAACATTATAACACACTTTTTCAAAAACGCACGATATTTATTAAAATAATTATTATTGTTCGTGTTTTGGTGCTGTGAAACAACTTTTTTTATCAATAGTTATAGTTATTCGTTATAACAAAGAACGTTTTTAAATTCCTTGAAATAACAGAATTCATTAGTCATTGTTCGTTTTGAAAAGCTTTGAAATCAATTGTTTCATTCTTCAAACTTCCCAGGAGAGAAGGTTGTTATTGTTCGTTTTTAGGTAAATATTTGTGAAAAATAGGCACTTTCTAAATTAAAAGTGTGTCAAACAATTTACGAAAAAAATGTTTTTGTGTAAAATAAGGCTATGAAAATTTTAATAACATCCGGTGGAACAACCGAGAAGATAGATTCTGTGCGTGGCATTACTAACCATGCTACAGGAACTTTAGGAAAATACATTGCAGAAACATTTTTAGAAAAAGGGTATCAGGTAACTTTGGTTACAACTAAAGAAGCTGTTAAACCAAAGGATCACCCTCTTTTAACTGTTCAGTTGATTACAAATGTTGACAGTTTGTTAAGTACGCTTGAGCCTCTCGTCAAAACGCATGATGTCTTTATTCATAGCATGGCGGTGTCTGATTATACGCCTGTTTATATGACAGATCTTAATGAAGTTGAACAGGCTGAACACGTTTCGGATTTGCTAAATCGTCAAAATACAGAATCTAAGATTTCTTCTAAAGAAGACTACCAAGTGCTTTTTATGAAAAAAACACCAAAAGTGATTTCTTTAGTGAAAACTTGGAATCCTGATATTTGCTTAATTGGCTTTAAATTGCTGGTTAATGTTAGCAAAGAAGAGCTTTTTGCTGTTGCGCGTGAGAGTTTACAAAAAAATAAAGCACGCTATATTCTTGCCAATGATTTAACTGAGATTAAGGGAGATAAGCACCATGCTTATTTGCTAGATGAATCTCATGTCTATGAAGCGGACACTAAAAAAGCTATTGCAAACTTGATTTTTGAAAGGGTGACAAATCATGTCTAAATGTATTTTATTAGCTGTTTCTGGTAGTATCTCTGCCTACAAAGCAGCTGATTTAACTAATCAATTAACAAAACTTGGCTATGATGTTCATGTTTTAATGACCAAGGCAGCTACTGATTTTATCACGCCACTGACGCTTCAGGTCTTGTCAAAAAATACTGTTCATCTTGATGTTATGACCGAAGAGGATCCTAAGAGCGTTAATCATATCGAATTAGCTAAAAAAGCTGATTTATTTATCCTTGCCCCTGCTTCTGCTAATACTTTAGCAAAATTAGCACACGGTTTAGCTGATAATATGGTTACAGCTACTGCTCTTGCTTTGCCAGCTGAAACACCTAAATTAATTGCGCCAGCCATGAACACAAAAATGTATGATAATCCCTTAACTCAGCGTAATTTATCGATCTTAAAAGAGGTTGGATATGAGGAAATTGAGCCACGCTCAAGCCTTTTAGCTTGTGGAGATCTTGGTCGCGGTGCGCTGGCTGAACTTGACACAATTATCGAGCGTATCGAAAAACGTCTATAATTTTTACCCTTGTCAAGACACCTGTAAATTTGTATAATGTATTGGGCTTTCAAAAGAAAAGCCAAAAAAGTCATCTCTTAGGAGGAGTTATGAAAAACAGTAAAGCAGCAAGTAATATTGCTACAGTTGCAATTTTCTTTGCTATCATGCTTGTTATTAATTTCTTAACAAGCCTTGTCTTTAACCTTTGGCCTGTGCCAATCAAGCCGACACTTATTCACGTTCCTGTAATCATCGCATCTATTGTTTACGGACCACGAATCGGTGCTACGCTTGGTGCTTTAATGGGAGTTATCAGTGTAACAGTAAATACTTTGACTCTTCTACCAACAAGTTACCTCTTCTCTCCATTTGTTGAAAATGGTAATCTTTCTTCATTAATTGTTGCCATGGTACCTCGTATTTTGATTGGTATCACACCATACTTTGTTTACAAATGGATTCATAATAGATTTGGTATCATTGTCGCTGGTGCTATTGGTTCTATGACAAATACAATCTTTGTTTTGGGTGGTATTTTCTTCCTCTTTGCAAATGTGTATAGTGGAGATATCAAAGCACTACTTGCGGTTGTCTTTGGTACAAATGCGATTGCGGAGATGATTATTTCAGCTATTTTAACGCTTGCAATTGTTCCAAAATTACAGAAAATCAGAGCATAAATAATGAAAATCACGGGAAAACCGTGGTTTTTTTAGTCACATGAAGTTAAAAAATTGGTTAATTTTTACCTTACACAAACGTTTGCGTAACTAAACAAAAGCACTCAAAAAGCTTGATTTAACAATATTTTCACTTATATTAAATTTTTACTAGAAATAATTTTCGCAAAGTGGTATAATGAAAGCGTTTATAAGAACATATAAAGGAGTTCCATTAATGACTTACACTGAAAACTATCAAAAATGGCTCGATTTTGCGGGGCTTCCCGATTATCTCCGTGAAGAATTGTTAGCCATGGACGAAAAGACAAAAGAAGATGCTTTCTACACAAACCTTGAGTTTGGTACAGCAGGTATGCGTGGTGTTATCGGCGCTGGTACTAACCGTATCAACGTTTACGTTGTTCGCCAAGCTACTGAAGGTCTTGCAAAACTTATCGAAACAAAAGGTGAAGATGTTAAAAAACGTGGTGTTGCTATCGCCTACGACTCACGTCACTTCTCACCTGAATTTGCTTTCGAATCTGCTCAAGTTTTAGCAAAACATGGCATTAAAGCATATGTTTTCGAATCACTTCGCCCAACTCCAGAATTGTCATTTGCTGTTCGTCACCTTGGTACTTTTGCTGGTATCATGGTTACTGCAAGTCACAACCCTGCTCCATTTAATGGTTACAAAGTTTATGGTGAAGATGGTGGACAAATGCCACCTGCTGATGCTGATGCTTTGACTGACTTCATTCGTGCTATCGATGATCCATTTGCCATCGAATTAGCTGATCTTGAAGAAAGCAAAGCTTCTGGTCTTATTGAGGTTATCGGTGAAAATGTCGATGCTGAATACCTTAAAGAAGTTAAAGACGTTAACATCAACCAAAAATTGATTGATGAATACGGTAAAGACATGAAGATTGTCTACACTCCACTTCACGGTACTGGTGAAATGCTTGCTCGTCGTGCTCTTGCACAAGCTGGTTTTGAATCTGTACAAGTTGTTGAAGCACAAGCTGTTCCAGATCCAGACTTCTCAACTGTAAAATCTCCAAACCCAGAAAACCAAGAAGCATTTGCACTTGCTGAAGAACTTGGTCGTAAAGTTGATGCTGACGTTCTTGTTGCTACTGACCCAGATGCTGACCGTCTTGGTGTTGAAATCCGTCAAGCTGATGGTTCATACCGTAACCTTTCAGGTAACCAAATCGGTGCTATCATCGCTAAATACATTCTTGAAGCACACAAAACAGCTGGAACTCTTCCAGAAAATGCTGCTTTGGCAAAATCAATCGTATCAACTGAATTGGTAACTAAAATTGCTGAAAGCTACGGCGCTAAAATGTTTAACGTCTTGACTGGTTTCAAATTCATCGCAGAAAAAATCCAAGAATTCGAAGAAAAACACAACCACACTTATATGTTTGGTTTCGAGGAAAGCTTCGGTTACCTTATCAAACCATTCGTACGTGATAAAGATGCCGTTCAAGCTGTTCTTATTGTAGCTGAAATTGCTGCTTACTACCGCTCACGTGGTTTAACACTTGCTGATGGTATCGAAGAAATCTACAAAGAATACGGATACTTCGCAGAAAAAACTATCTCAGTAACTCTTAGCGGTGTTGACGGTGCTGCAGAAATCAAGAAAATCATGGATAAATTCCGTGACAACGCTCCTGCTCAGTTCAACTCAACTGATATTGTTAAAACTGAAGACTTCTTGGCTCAAACTGCTACAAGCGCAAATGGCGTTGAAAAATTGACAACTCCACCAAGCAACGTATTAAAATATGTTCTTGCTGATGATTCTTGGATTGCTGTTCGCCCTTCAGGTACAGAACCAAAAATCAAATTCTACATCGCAACAGTTGGTTCTGACTTAGCTGATGCTGAAGCTAAAATTGCTAACATCGAAAAAGAAATTAACGCATTTGTTAAATAATTTTAGTTAGATATCTTAAAACTCCTTCTATTTTAGAAGGAGTTTTTTTTTACGCATTAGATTAGATCTTTTAATATTAAAAAGGCAATCACCAATCAGTTTACATAAATATATTTACATACATTAAAACAACACCCAAGGGAGAAAAGGTGTTGTTTCTTTTTTGTTTTTAGGGAGTGTTCATTTCATGAAATAACTTAAATATTACCAGTTAGCCAAGCAACGATAAAGAACAAAGCAAAACCAAAGAGGTAAATAAGACCGATGATTGATAGAACTTTCAACCAAGGTTTGATTTGGTGATCTTTGTTATTAACCAAAGAATAATTAAGGTAACCAAAGAATGGTGTTGTTATAAATGATGCAATCATGGCAAAGCGAAGCATTGTTGCCACGTTACCAGCAAAAAGGTAAACAATCACAAGACCGACTGCTGCTGTCACAGTCATCCAAGCATAAAGAGCTTTTTGAGATGATTCTTTCTTACCAAGTAATAATCGAAGGGATTCGTTGTTAGCACGAGAATACCCATCAATAACTGTGATAACTGTACCGAAGATACATAGGAAGGCAATTAGGGTAATCAAGAAGCGAGCCCATTCACCAAGTACTTCAGCGTACATGTTAACGAATTGAGCAATGTAGGCTGCTGATGCACTTTGTACTTCTTCACCTGAACCAAACTGGATTAAGGCACCAAGAGCACAGAAGATAAGAGCTAAAATAGCGGTTCCGACATATCCTGTGTTGAAATCAAAGACAGCGTCATCTTCTGACATGTTAACGGTTTTACGTTTTTCGACAGACCACATTGAGTTGATGGCTGAGATTTCAATTGGGCAAGGCATCCATCCCATCAAAGAAACGATAAATGGTAAAGCTGCCATGCGCCATGGTGTCGGTGCTTCAAAGTTTGGAGCGTATTCACGGTGTTTGAATAATGCAACAACAACCGCTAAAACAGTGGCTAACGTCAAAGCTGTCATTACCCATTTCGCAAGCGAATCAAGGAAACGATAACCACCGATAAGTAACATTGCCCAAATAATCACAATGATAATTGTTGTCAATTGTGAAATACTTAATCCAAAGCCATTTGGGAAGACATTGTATAAAATTGCTGCGCAAAGAATCCCAACACCAGCAGTATTAACAATTGCTGAGAAGACATTTAAAACGAAGAAAACAGCAAGCCAACCTTTACCCTTTTCAGCATATCCTTCAATCAAGCTTTTATTATTTTCCATTGTATATTGGGAACCAAAACGGAAAAATGGATACTTGAAAATGTTAATCAAAATGATTAGCAAAGCCAATTGCCATCCGTAGATAGCTCCTGCTTGTGTAGAAGAAACGATATGTGAGCCGCCAACGGCAGCTGATGCCATTAGAATACCAGGGCCAAGTGCTTTTAGTTTGGTGCGCCAGGTCGACTGTTGTTCTGTGCTTTCAGTCATAAACCAGACCTCTTTCTAAATAAACTTTCAATTTTCAGATAATTCTGAAATATGCAAAACTAATTTTACAACTCAAACTAAAGAAAGTCAACCTTTTTACGTAAATTTTCTGAAAAAACTGAAAAATATATTTTAACTATCAAAAAAAACCGAGACATAACTCTCGGTACTAATGATTTTTGGTGTTTTTATAAACTTAATCCCTAAAATACTTGATATATCCTGCAGCTACTTTTATCAAGATGAAAATTGCTACTAATAATTCTATGACAAAAAGGTATTGTAAGACTTCAAAATACTTTGCAGCCCCCTTTAAAGCTACTGCTGTAACGATTAAGGGAAAAGTTAAGGCTGAAAATCCTGGATTGAAATCCTTCTTCATGATTTTTGGAAGAAAAGAAATCACTAAAATATATAAAAACTGCGATAGAATCAACAATCCAAGCAATAATGGACGATATATTGTTTCAAAAGCATTTAAATATGCAAGGATTACTAGTGCTGGGGCACAAAGTGTCGCAAGGTTAGCTTTAACTTCATCTGGGATACCGTGTTTCCAGAGCCTTAAAAAGACTGTTGGTAAAAGGGCTGTTAGGGCAATTAAGAGATAAACAAAAACGATTTTACCAAGCTGGGCATATCCGGTCCATGGAACCGTAAGACTAGAAACCCCGATTCCGATGTAAAGAACGGCCCAAGATGGATAGACATTGCTTAGGTTAAAAGACCAAAGAAATCGTTTTGAAAAAATGATGATATAAGCAATTAAAGCTACAAAGGATAGCCACCATATCGTTCGAAAAATAATCTCAGTAATTCCGTCCCAGTCTGGAAAGTCATCTAGATAGACAATCATTAGCATTCCCTGCATTAGGAGTGTCGGAAAAATCGAAGCTGTCAAAGGATCTTTAAGAACGACTCTATAGTTTTTAAAAGAATTCACGAAAGCTGTCAATAATAGTAAATATAAACCAAAAGCTATCCCTCCTAATGCATAGCGCAAAGTGATTGAATACTCTCCCAAGGTATTTCCCAGTGAAAAAAAGCTTAAGCCTAAACCACCAATTGCTAGAGGAGGTTCTTTTAACTTTCTCATCTATTCTCCTTATAATATTTTTTATGATAACGAAAATACCCCATGTCAATCCATGAGGTATTGTTATTGTAACATAAATAAGTTGAAGTCAAAAGTTCCTCAAAACCAAATCTTTTTAGAATAAGTTTTTAAAGAAGTTGACAATAGCTTGCCAGATGTTTGCTAAGAAACCTTTTCCAGATTCTAAAGCACTTGATGAATCAAAATTCAAGTTAATGCCTTTGAAAGTTGAGCCAGCATTTGAAACGATGCTATTTTTCAAAGATGCCAAAGCTGATTTGAAGCTACTGCTATCAATGATGCTTGATTTTGAAAGATTGAAAGCAAAGTTTACAATCATGTTGATTTGATTATTTGATAGAACATCTTTCAATTTATAGTTTTCAAGTGTTTCATCAACGATTTTACGAACATCATCTTTTGTCACGTTAGACCCGGCATCTGCTACTGCTGATTTGATATCAGCTAAAGCAACGTTCAATTTGTCAGCGTCATAACCATCTGTACCTTGATTTTCAGCGTTAATAGTAGACAAGGTATTCAATTCTTCTTGTGCTAATTGCTTACTTTCATCAGAAACTTTAGCACCATTTTCTTCAAGTGAATAATAAATTCCCGCCAAAGCCGATTCACCTGTTACAGGGATTGGTGAGGCTACAGTGATTGCGGCGTGTTCGATACCAAGTGTTACTGCAGCGTTGCGGTACATATCCGACGTTACTTTTGTGATATTTTCAGGAGTGACAATATTAACCGTTAATGTCTCTGAAGAGCCCAATTTTTGAATTTTAACTGATGAATATAATTGTAAACTTGGATCATCAGCAACATCCATAATCTTAGCATAAGCACTTGTTGTAATCGTTTTGATGCTTGTGTCTTTTGAACTATCATAACCAAGCAATGACAAGGTTTGATTGCGTTGGTCATCCGATAAAGAATAACCAAGCACATAATCTGGTTGCACATATGTTTCATCAATGACATTTTGAACTGAGTTACTTGCTGCTTGAACGTGACTAACTGTAAGAGTTGAGAATAATGCTAGCGCACAAGCCATGAGTGTCTTTTTAAATTTCATCTTAACTAATTCCTTTCACTTAGGTATTTAATTATAGCACTTCTTGTTTAAAGCGTCTGAAAAAAACTGTTATTTACTCACATTCTACTCGTGTAGTTCTAGGGGAAGACCATCTGGGTCAAAGAAGAACGTCATTTTCTTGCCAGTATAGTCATCGTGACGGATAGGTTGCACGTAAATTCCCATATCTTCGAGCTCAGCCTTATAGACTTCAATATTTTCAACGTAAAAAGCTAAATGACGAAGACCGCAAGCTTCCATATGGTACTCTGGTTGCCCAACACGTTTTGGTGGTGCAACATAAGCTGGATCTGATGTCTTATTCCCGAAAATTTCAAGTTCGATAGAACCACATTTCAAATCAAGCTTGTAATCGTGACGTTCTGGACGATGGTTTTCGCGAATGATTTCAAAACCAAGTTTGTTAACGTAAAAGTCACGTGATTTGTCATAATCAGAGACGATAAGTGCCACGTGATGAACTGCGTTTAATTTCATAAAAATCTCCTTGTTAATGTATGTTTAGAAAAAGCCGAGAATAAAACTTACTCTCAGCTTTTTTTCTTTAAAAGGTCATTTGATTGTAAGAGTAATCAAAGGCTTTGTGAATGTCATTTGAAGCTTGGTCATAAGCGACGGATGATTCTAAGCTACCTCTGACAACAATTCGCTCAGTTGCTTGCTGATCAGTACAAGTCACTAGAGTGACCAAAGCTTGGTCAGGAACGTCATTTAAAACATCCGAACGATCAGGTGTCACTAAAAATTTTTCAGTGATAACGTAGGTGTAAATCGTTGATTTATCGGTAAGGTAGATCTTCATTCCTGCCTTAGCATTCTCTAAAGGTGAAAACAACATCTTAGATGAACCAGAAATGCCAAAGACGTGATGGCTAGCAAGGGCGTAATTATTCTGTCCACCCATTACTTGATCTTCTTTCATCGTTCCAGCACCGTAGGATAATTCAGTGTTTCCAAGGCCCTTAAAGATTGGTAAGTTAATACCAAGATCTGGTATAGCAATACCACCAATCACAGGAAGGTCAAGATTAGTCGATTGAGCTTTTAAGACCGATTCGACTGTTACTGGTTCAACAGCTGAAAAATCATAAGTCACTTTAGCAGCTTGATTGTCTTTGATTTTCTTTTTAGAAACCTTGTTAATTTGATAATGATTTGACTGATGTCCAATCAAAAAATTACAAATGGATTTATTAAAAATCAAGGCAAGTCCTAAAAGCAATAGAACTAAACAAAGTGTAATCCTAAGGAAAGTCAAAAAACGATGTGTTTTCTTCTTTTTCATTATTCTAATCTTCTACTTCTTCAGTTTCTTGTTCTTCTTCTGGTTGGACAAGAGCAAAGGTCATGATTTTAGCATCTTGGTCAAGACGCATGATTTTAACACCCAATGTTGCACGACCAGTTTGAGAAATATCAGCGACACTTGTACGAATCATAACACCTGTATCTGTGATAACCATGATATCTTCATCGCCGTTAACTGTTACAAGTCCAGCCAATTGACCATTTTTTTCAGTGATATTAGCAGTCTTGATACCTTTACCACCACGGCCTTTAGTTGGGTATTCAGAAGCTAGTGTACGTTTACCATAACCTTTTTCAGTAATGACAAGAACTTCTTGGTCATCTGTAATACGTGAAGCTCCGATAACTTCATCGCCTTCACGAAGGTTAACACCACGAACACCAGTTGCTGAACGGCTCATGCTACGAACATCAGATTCGTTAAAGCGAACGCTGTAACCAGTCTTAGTTCCGATGATAATATCATCATTACCGTTTGTTCGGATAACGTTGATTAACTCATCACCTTCTTTTAAGTTAAGGGCTTTAAGACCGTTTTGTCGGATATTGCTAAACTCAGACTCTTTAGTACGTTTTACAACACCTTGGCGTGTGACAAAGAACAAGTAATTTTCGTTATCGTCACTGCCTTTTTCACTAATAATAGTTTGAACAGTTTCACCTTCATCAAGTTTTAGAAGGTTAACAATTGGCAATCCTTTAGCTGTACGACCGTATTCAGGGATTTCATAACCTTTCAAGCGGTAAACACGTCCTTTATTGGTCATGAAGTATACATGGTCATGGGTATTTGTCGAAACTAATTCACGAACAAAATCGTCGTCGTTGACACCAGTTCCTTGAACACCACGTCCACCACGACGTTGAGCACGGAATTCGTCTTGAGCAAGACGTTTGATGTATCCTTTGTTTGAAAGAGTAATCAAAACATCTTCTTCTTCAATCAAATCTTCATCTTCAAGTGAAAGAACTTCACCAACCATCAATTCTGTACGACGTGGATCAGCGTATTTGCGTTTAATCTCATCCATTTCTTCTTTGATGATTGTGATAACACGTTCTGGTTTTGCCAAAATATCAGCCAAATCAGCAATCAATGCAAGAAGGTCATCGTATTCAGCTTGGATTTTTTCGCGTTCCAAACCTGTCAAACGACGAAGACGCATATCAAGGATAGCTTGGCTTTGACGTTCAGATAAGTTGAAGCGACTCATCAATTCGCCTTGAGCGATTACATCTGTTTCACTATTACGGATGATGCTAATGACTTCATCAAGGTGATCAAGAGCAATTAACAAACCTTCTAAGATGTGCGCGCGTTTTTCAGCTTTCGCTTTATCGAACTCTGTACGACGAACGATCACTTCTTTTTGGTGTTCAATGTAATCAACAATGATTTGTTTCAAAGAAAGAATCTTCGGAACACCATTTTCAATAGCAAGCATGTTAAAGCTAAAGTTTGTTTGCAAACTAGTAAGTTTGAACAAGTTATTTAGAATAACGTTTGCTGATGCGTCACGACGCACTTCAATGATAAATCGGATACCTTCACGGCTTGATTCATCACGAACAGCTGTGATTCCTTCGATACGTTTTTCTTGTGCTAAACGAACGATGTGTTCGTGAACTTTTGTCTTGTTAACTCCGTATGGGAATTCTGTGACAACAATACGTTCACGACCGCTCTTAGTTGTTTCGATTTCAGTACGTGAACGAAGAACGATAGAACCTTTACCAGTTTCATATGCTTTACGAATTCCAGATTTACCCATAACAAGAGCTCCTGTTGGGAAATCAGGACCAGGCAATACTTCCATCAACTCACGTGTTGTGACATCAGGATTATCCATAACCAGTTTAACGGCATCAATAGATTCCCCTAAGTTGTGTGGTGGAATATTTGTTGCCATACCAACGGCAATACCTGTCGCACCGTTCACGAGCAAGTTAGGAAAACGTGATGGCAAAACAAGTGGTTCACGTTCACTACCATCGTAGTTATCTTGGAAATCAACAGTATTCTTGTTAATATCACGAAGCATTTCAAGAGCGATTTTACTCATACGTGCTTCTGTATAACGTTGTGCGGCTGCGCCGTCTCCGTCCATAGAACCAAAGTTTCCGTGTCCGTCAACGAGCATGTGGCGGTAGCTCCACCATTGTGCCATACGCACCATTGCTTCATAAATTGATGAATCACCGTGTGGGTGATATTTACCCATAACATCACCGGTGATACGTGCAGATTTCTTATGAGGTTTATCTGGCGTTACACCGAGCTCATTCATCCCGTACAAGATACGACGATGAACTGGTTTCAGTCCATCACGTACATCAGGAAGAGCACGAGCAACAATAACAGACATGGCGTAATCAATAAAACTTGTCTTCATTTCTGAAGTTAGATTTACGTCAATTAAATTCTTATCCTGCATTAAGGAAAAACACTCCTTTTCTAGTGTAAAACTCAACTATATTATACCACAAAAAACACATTAAAACCATATCATGACCAATCTCCTTTTACGTCTTATTAACTAAATGTAAGATTAACTACAAAAGTTTTCCTAAGTATTTTCAAAGCTAGAAAAAGACCAAAAAACAGTAAAACTTTTATGAAAAATTCACTATCTTTTTATGAGAAAAGCTGACTTTTTTCAGCTAAAAATTTTGCTTTCTTCTTTTTTCAAATTTTTACAATAAGTTCGTGACATTTCTCACTTAACGTGTTAAAATATTATTCGTATGGGCGTCAGCCTAAAAAAATTAAGGAGATGTTTAGATAAATGACTGCAACTAAACAACACAAAAAAGTTATCCTTGTTGGTGACGGTGCCGTAGGTTCTTCTTACGCATTCGCACTTGTAAACCAAGGAATCGCTCAAGAACTTGGTATCATCGAAATCCCACAATTGTTCAACAAAGCTGTTGGGGATGCTGAAGACCTTAGCCACGCTCTTGCTTTCACTTCACCTAAAAAAATCTACGCAGCTAAATACGAAGACTGTGCAGATGCTGACCTTGTAGTTATCACTGCAGGTGCTCCACAAAAACCAGGTGAAACTCGTCTTGACCTTGTTGGTAAAAACCTTGCTATCAACAAATCAATCGTAACTGAAGTTGTTAAATCTGGATTCAAAGGAATCTTCTTGGTTGCTGCAAACCCAGTTGACGTCTTGACTTACTCAACATGGAAATTCTCTGGATTCCCTAAAGAACGCGTTATCGGTTCAGGTACTTCACTTGACTCAGCTCGTTTCCGTCAAGCATTGGCTGAAAAACTTGATGTTGATGCTCGTTCAGTTCACGCATACATCATGGGTGAACACGGTGACTCAGAATTCGCTGTTTGGTCACACGCTAACGTTGCCGGTGTAAACCTTGAAAGCTACCTTAAAGACGTTCAAAACGTTGAAGAAGCTGAATTGGTTGAACTTTTCGAAGGTGTTCGTGACGCTGCTTACTCAATCATCAACAAAAAAGGTGCTACATTCTACGGTATCGCTGTTGCGCTTGCTCGTATCACTAAAGCAATCCTTAACGATGAAAACGCAGTACTTCCACTTTCTGTATTCCAAGAAGGTCAATACGCTAACGTAACTGACTGCTACATCGGTCAACCAGCTATCGTTGGTGCACACGGTATCGTTCGTCCAGTTAACATTCCATTGAATGACGCTGAACAACAAAAAATGGAAGCTTCTGCTAAAGAATTGAAAGCTATCATCGACGAAGCTTTCTCTAAAGAAGAATTTGCTTCTGCTTGCAAAAACTAATTTCTAGTTTTTCAAAATAAAAAGCTATCCTTTCGGATAGCTTTTTTTGTGTCTTATTTTGCATTTAAGGCAGCCATTGTGATGTAGTTGTACGGCTTATTGAAGTGAGGTAAGAAGAATAAATCTGTGAGAGCTAATTTATCAATCGTTACGCCTTCTTGAATAGCTAGTGAGAAAAGGTGAATACCTAATGAAACATCTGCCATAGCCAGCATCTGAGCGCCTAGTACACGTCTGCTTTCTTTGTCATAAACAATCTTTAAAGTGACTTCGAAGTTATTTTTCTCGATGAAATCTGGTTTTTGTTTATCACTGTATTCAACTTCTTCTGCGTCAAAGCCTTTAGCTTTTGCTTTTTCAAGTGTTAAACCAGTTGATAGCATATTTAAACCATAAATGGAAATACCGTTTGAACCTTGCACACCAATTCCTTCAAGATTGTGTCCGCAAGCATTATGCGCAGCAACGATACCTGTCCTTACTGCATTTGAGGCTAGTGCGATATAATCTGTTTCCCGAGAAGCATTGTTATAAATGGTTGCACAATCACCGATAGCATAAACGCCTGGAATACTTGTTTCTTGTTTTTTATCAACGAGAAAAGCGCCGTTTTTGAAAAGTTCAGCTTTTCCAGCAGCAAGGTTTGTATTTGGTCTAAAGCCAACAGCAAGGATAACCATATCAACATTATAACTTGCTTTATCCGTGATGATTTTTTCAACTTTTGTTTTTCCGACAACTTCTTTAACGGTTTCTCCGAAAGCTAACTTGATGCCATGAGCTTGAAGATTATTTGCCATAATGGCACTTAAATCTTCGTCATAATAACCTGCAAGACATGTATCAGCAACATCAATCAATGTCACTTCTTTTCCTTTACGTTGAAAGGCTTCTGCTAATTCTACACCAATGTAACCAGCACCCACAACTGCAACACGTGAAATCTCTTTTTCCTTAAGCTTTTCAATGACATCTTGAGCATTTTGATAGAGTTTTACAAACTGAATGTTTTCCAACTTAGCTTCAAATTCTTGGCTATCTTCTTTTAGCTCAACTCCCTTAATCGGTGGAATAATCGGCCTTGAACCTGTCGCAAAAATCAATTTATCGTAGCTTTCTAGATGTGGCTTACCGTCAACTAGAGCCGTCACCAATTTCTTATCGTAATCAACTGACTCTACAGGAGAATTCATGTAAATTCTTGCGCCCAACTGCTCAAGTTCTTCTTTATTTGAATAAAAAAGCCCTTCTGGTCCTGAAATCTGCTGACCAATCCATAAAGCCATCCCACATCCTAAAAATGAGATATTTGAATTTTGATCAAATACCACCACTTCGTTTTCAGAACCATAGTTAGTTAACATCGTTTTTATGCAAGCTGTACCAGCGTGATTTGCTCCAATTACAACAATTTTACTCATAGAAGTAACCTCGATTATCTTATTTATTAAGGTAACTATATCATATATTTAAAACGCTTACAATTATTTAGCTTAAAAAATAAGTTGGCATAATACCAACTTATTTGTTTTATTTCGATTTAATGTAGTTAACACCATCTGCTTTTGGTGCAACAGCTTTACCGAAGAAGGCTGCTAAGACAACGATTGTCAATACATATGGTGCAACTTTAAGGTAAACAGATGGAATGCTTGAGAAGAATGGTAATTGTGCTCCAATAATCGCAAGAGATTGTGATAAACCGAAGAATAGACTTGAAAGCATAGCACCAACTGGATTCCAACGACCAAAAATCATAGCAGCAAGAGCGATGAAACCAGGACCTGCAATTGTTGTAACCGCAAAGTTATTTGAAATAGTTTGTGCGTAAACAGCACCACCGATTCCTCCAAGGAAACCTGAAATCATAACACCTGCGTAACGCATAAGGTAAACATTAATACCTAGTGTATCAGCTGCTTGTGGGTGTTCACCAACTGAACGAAGGCGAAGACCAAAACGTGTTTTGAAGATGATGTACCATGAAATAAATGACACCAAAATCGCTACATAAGCCACTAATGATGTATTGTTGAAGAAGATTTTTCCGATAAATGGAATATCTTTTAAAATCGGGAATGAAAAACGACCGAATGTTTGAGTAATTGTATCTGTTTGACCTTTACCAAACAAGTGACGGCATTGGAAAACCGCAAATGATGGTGCAATCAAGTTCAATACTGTACCAGACACTACGTGGTCAGCACGTAAATTAATAGTTGCTACTGCGTGGATAAGTGAGTACAAGAGACCAACTAAACCAGCAACAATTGAAGCAACCCAAGGTGTCGCATGTCCGAAAACATCAGCATATGTAAGGTTGAACAAAACACCTGAGAAAGCACCCATGACCATGATCCCTTCAAGACCGACGTTAACGATACCTCCGCGTTCAGAGAATGTTCCACCGATACTTGTGAAAATCAAAGGTGCAGAATAAATTAGCATGGAAGAAACTAATAGGGCTAACGTTGTTGAAAAACTCATCTTACTTTCCTCCTTCTTCTTTTTTAGTTTTAATAAATTGACGAATCAAGTAGTCAGCTCCAACGAAGAAGATGATGAATGCTGACACAACATCGATAACTTCTGATGGGATACCAATCATACCTGTTTTACCGATTGAAAGAACGGCATACAAGAATGAAGCAAATGGAATACCAAGAGCTGTATTAACAGCAAGTAGAGATACGGCCATTCCGTCCCATCCGATACTTAATGAGCTTGTTTGAGAATAAACATTTCCGAATGTTCCAAGACCTTCAACAGTACCACCAAGACCAGCAAGAGCACCTGAGATAATCATTGAAACTACAATCAAATGTTTAGCTGACATACCAGCGTATTCAGCAGCATGTGGGTTAATCCCTACAGAAGTAATTTCATAACCCAGTGTTGTTTTACGCATTAAGAACCATACGATAAAGACAGCAAATAAGGCGATGAAAATACCGATGTTGATACGTGAGTTATCTGTTAAAGCAGATAACCATTCTGTTTGATATGATGCATTTTCAGAAACTTTGATAGTTGCTTCTGTTGTACGCATGATTTTATCTGGAAAGACATCTTGGATAAGGTATTGTGTTCCGTACAAGATGATGTAGTTCATCATGATTGTAACGATAACTTCACTTGTACCAAGGAAAGCACGTAAAATACCAGGAATTGCTCCAGCGATACCACCAGCAATAAGACCAACCAAAACAGTACAAATTACTGAAAATGGTTTTGGTAAATCAGGGAATGACAAAGCAAACCAAACTGACATTACCCAACCCATTAACGCTTGACCAGGAAGACCAACGTTAAAGAAACCAGCTTTTGAAGCAACTGAGAAACCAAGGGCAATCAGGATAAGTGGACCCATTGCACGGAAGATTTCACCAATATTTTTTACTGAACCAAATGCAGTGTAAAGCAAATCGTTATATGCCCACAAAGGATTGTATCCGAAGCAAAGCATAAGGATTGCTCCGAGTAACATTCCAAGGAATACTGCAATCAATGGAACAGCCCATTTTTGGGTTTTCTTAGACATTAACATTAGAATCCTCCTTTTCCACTTTTCCACCAGCCATCAAAATACCAAGTTCTTGTTTATTGGTTGTGGCAGCGTCTAAGATACCTTGAATTTTACCATCATGAATAACGGCAATACGGTCGGAAACATCAAGGATTTCATCTAATTCAAAACTAATAACTAAAACGGCTTTACCTTTATCACGTTCGGCAACCAAACGTTTACGAATATATTCAATCGCACCGACGTCAAGTCCACGTGTTGGTTGACTTACGATAAGCAAATCAGGATTGCGGTCGATTTCACGAGCAATAACAGCTTTTTGTTGGTTACCACCTGAAAGGGCACCACCTGATACCAATTCACTTGCAGCACGAACATCGAATTCAGCCATCAATTGACGAGCGTGTTCATTCAACTTGTGATAGTTCATGAAACCATGTTTACTGAACGGCTCTTTATAGTAAGTTTGAAGAGCAATATTTTCAGCAATTGTCATATCAAGAACCATACCATCACGGTGACGATCTTCTGGTACGTGCCCAACACCCAATTCAGTAATCTTACGTGGACGTTGGTTTGTCATGTCAACACCTTTGATGAAGAAATTACCTGATTCAACTTTACGCAAACCAGTCAATGCTTCAACCAATTCTGTTTGACCATTTCCATCGATACCTGCGATACCAACGATTTCACCAGCACGAACATCCAATGACAATTCTTTAACAGCTGGAACGCCTCGGTTTTCGTTAACAACTAAATCTTTGATTGAAAGAACAACGTCTTTTGGATTAGCTGGAATTTTATCTGTTTTGAATGAAACAGCACGACCAACCATCATTTCAGCCAATTCGTTACTTGTTGAATCAGCGACAGGAACTGTTTGAATTGATTTACCGTGACGGATAACTGTAACTCGGTCTGCTACGGCACGAATTTCATCAAGTTTGTGAGTAATTAAGATGATTGATTTGCCTTCTTTAACCAAATTACGCATAATATCAAGCAATTCAGTAATTTCAGAAGGTGTTAAAACAGCTGTTGGTTCATCAAAGATAATGATATCAGCTCCGCGGTAAAGTGTTTTTAAGATTTCAACACGTTGTTGCGCACCAACTGAAATATCAGAAATTTTAGCAGACGGATCTACGGCTAAACCGTATTTCTCTGATAATTCTTTGATTTCTTTACTTGCTTTTTTAAGGTCAAGGATTCCAGGACCTTTTGTTACTTCATTACCCAAGATAATGTTTTCAGCAACTGTAAAAGCTTCAACCAACATAAAGTGTTGGTGAACCATTCCAATGCCCATCTTAGCAGATTTAGATGGTGAATCTAGTGTAGCTTCTTCACCTTTTACCAAGATTTGACCACTTGTTGGTTGCAAAAGACCAGCAAGCATATTCATCAAAGTCGATTTACCGGCACCATTTTCTCCAAGAAGAGCATGGATTTCACCTTTTCTGACTTCTAAATTAATATGGTCATTTGCGACAAAATCACCAAATTTCTTGGTAATCTCACGCATTTCTATGACGTTTTCATGTGTCATTTGTGATCCCTTTCAGTCTAATAATAATTTTTAGGTCAGTTAAGCCCATTAAAAGACTTTTAATGAACTTAACTGAGATAAAAATGACTTTTTATCTCAGCCCCTGAAAAAAGGCGACCAAATTGGTCGCTTTTTTCAAAAGAGCGATTATTTTTTCACGCCGTCATCAACTTTTACTTCGCCTTTGATAACTTTTTCTTTTGCAGCATCTACAGCAGATTTGATGTTATCAGGAAGGTTTGTAGTAACAAGATCTACACCACCGTCTTTAAGACCGTATGTACGAGTTTGGTTACCACCGAATTTTTCATCTTTAAGTTGACCGTTAGCGATATCTTTAACAACTTGACCTACTTCTTTGATTGTTGAAGTCAAAACAAAGTTTGATTTCACTTTATCTGATGAAGTGTAGTTACCTTCTTCAGTTTGGTCACGGTCTACACCGATAACCCAAACTTTTTGATCGCTATCAGCTGGTAATTTTTCGTTGATTTCTTTAGCTTGTGAGAAGACACCAGTACCTGAACCACCAGCAGCATGGTAAATAACATCAGCACCGCTAGCGTACATTGTTGCAGCGATTGTTTTACCTTTAGCTGAGTCAGAGTATGAACCAGCGTATTGAACGTCAACTTTGATTGAGCTGTCTACTGAAGCAACACCTTCTTTGAATCCAGTTTCAAAACGAGTGATTGTGTCAGATTCTACACCACCTACAAAACCAACGTGTTTTGTTTTAGTTTGCATTGCAGCTGCGATACCTGCAAGGTAAGCACCTTCGTTATCTGCGAACAATACACTTTCAACGTTTTTGTGGTCTGCAACAACATCATCGATGATAACATAGTTTGTATCTTCGTTTTGTGGAGCAGCTTCATCAACTGCATCGTGAAGGTTGTAACCAATTGCAAAAACAAGGTTGTAACCATTTGAAACAGCTGAGTCAAGGTTTGTTGCATAGTCTGACTCACTATCAGATTGGAAGTAAGTGTAGTCAGTATCTTTTTTCAATTTGTTTTCTTTACCCCAAGCTTGCATACCTTCCCAAGCAGATTGGTTGAATGATTTATCATCAACACCACCTGTATCAGTAACGATTGCAGCTTTTACGCTTGAGTTTGAGCTAGAGCTAGATGAATTTGAACGACTACATGCGCCAAGCGCTAATGTTGCTACTGCAGCAAGTCCAAGACCAACAATTTTCTTGTTCATGAAAAATGAACCCTCCTAAAAAACTTATAAGCAACGTTTGTTGCTAAAATCTATCAAGCCAAATGGCTTAATGAACACTCTGAAATAGACATTTAGACGTCTACAAAACTGTGGCAATGTTACCACCTGACCGTCATCGCGACCGTCCACAATGGAAATAGGTTGTTTGTTAAAACTCAAATAGTATTAATGCTTAGTAGCTACCTTCTGCAGCTGTTTCACCATTAACAATTGCAACACCAGAAGATGCTCCAATGCGTGTTGCTCCTGCTTTGACAAATGCTTCTGCATCAGCATATGAACGAGCACCACCTGCAGCTTTTACGCCGATGTTAGGACCGACTGTTTTACGCATAAGGGCAACATCGTGTACATTTGCTCCTGCAGTTGAGAAACCAGTAGATGTTTTAACGTAATCAGCTCCAGCTGCAACTGATAATTGACATGCTTTTTCTTTTTCTTCATCAGTTAAAAGACAAGTTTCAATGATAACTTTTACTAATTTATCGCCACTTGCTTCAACAACAGCACGAATATCATTTTCAACAAAATCATATTCTTTTGCTTTCAAGCGACCGATATTAATAACCATATCAATCTCATCAGCACCGTTTTCGATAGCGTCTTTTGTTTCGAACGCTTTTACACGACTTGTGTTAGCCCCTAGAGGGAATCCGATAACAGTACAAACTTTTACATCAGAATCTTTTAAGGCTTCCGCAGCATGAGAAACCCAAGTTGGGTTAACGCAGACGCTAGCAAAGTTGTATTCTTTAGCTTCAGCAATAAGATTATCAATTTGATCTTGAGTGCTTTCAGGTTTCAATAAAGTGTGATCAATGTATTTGTTAATTGACATTAATATAATTTCCGTTCCTTCCTGAAAATGTTATTTTCATTTCATTAATAATTACACTCTATCTATTCTACCATTTTTTTGATAGAATGTAAGTCTTTTTTGCTATTTTTTTAATAAAGAGAAAAAATGGCAAAAACCGAAAATTCATTAAAACGCTTATTTCGTTTCACTTCTGTATAAAAACCTTATTGTAGCAACCTTTTTGCGTTAAATATGACATATGTGTCATATGTCATATTCGGTATTTCTGAACCTTTTTCTATCATTTTACTATAAACAACAAGATTTTGCGACCATAAAATCAGTGTATTTTAGCTATGTAATCGCTTAAAATTAGTGTATTTTATGATTTTTATGTGAATAATTATACTTTAGAAAGTGACTACCATGTCATAATTATTCTATGACATTTGTCACAAAGCTTGTCATTAAAGGAATCCAACAAAAAAATCCTTATCGAACTAGAAATAATAACTAATTCAATAAAGATTTTTTATTCACTTATTAATTTTTTTCACTGCGTAAAATATAATAGCCTTTATCACGTTTTAAAATCTCAACGTTTCCGAAAATTTCTTCCATTTTAGCTTTAGCACTTGGTGCCCCTTGCTTTTTCTGAATTACAATAGTCAGGTTTCCACCAGCGTTTAAATAGTTAATACTTTCAGAAATAATCGTATGGACAACTTGTTTTCCAGCGCGAATTGGCGGATTACTGATTATATAATCAAATGTCCCAGTCACTTTTTCGTAAATATTTGATTGGAAGATATCGGCGCTGACTCCATTTTTTTGTGCATTTTGCTTGGCTAAATCAATCGCACGATTATTGATATCAACCATAGTTGGTTTAACACCTTGAACTTTAGCTAATGAAATTCCCAAAGGACCGTAACCACATCCAAGATCCAAAAGCGTTTTGTCCTTTTCAAAATCTAAGGTATTTAAAAGGACTTGGCTGCCGTAATCAACCATTTTTTTAGAGAAAACACCTGAATCTGTTAAAAAGGTAAAAGACTGCCCAAGCAAAGTAACCTTCAATTCATGAATGTCATGAGCGCTATCAGGGTTTTCCGCATAATACATTTTAGTCATTCTTCTATCACTTTCTCTTATAATGCACTTCTATTTTATCATACTCTTTCGTCTTATCAAACAATGTAACTGTTTTCAATCGAAGCTTAAAATGCTATAATAGAGTTCATAACCTCTTTAAGGAGTTTCGTATGACTAACGAATTTATTAATTTTGATCTTATTTCTCGCGAGACTTGGCAGGAATTACATCGAAAGACTCAACCTCTTCTTACAGCAGAGGAACTTGAATCAATTAAAAGTTTAAATGATAACATCAGTATTCAAGATGTTATCGAAGTTTACCTTCCATTAATTAGCTTGATTCAGATTTACAAAAACGCTCAAGAAAATTTATCTTTTTCTAAAAGTATCTTCTTAAAAAAAGAAGCGAGTAAACGACCTTTCATCATTGGAATCTCTGGTTCTGTAGCTGTTGGTAAATCAACCACTAGCCGTCTCCTACAACTTCTACTCTCTCGTACATTTAAAGACAGTAAAGTTGAAATGGTTACGACAGACGGATTCATTTACCCAAATAAGGTCTTGATTGAGCAAAATATCTTAGATCGCAAAGGATTTCCTGAAAGTTATAATATGGAACTTCTTTTAAACTTCCTTGATACTGTCAAAAATGGAATGACAGCTCGCATTCCTGTCTACTCACACGAAGTATACGACATCATACCAGATCAAGAGCAAGTTATCGAAGCACCCGATTTCTTGATTGTCGAAGGAATCAACGTTTTTCAGAATCAAAAAAACAAGCGTATCTATATGACAGGTTATTTTGATTTTTCTATTTATATCGATGCTGAAAATGATTTAATTGAAAAATGGTACCTAGAACGTTTTGATAGTTTATTGGAGCTCGCTAAGACTGACCAAACAAACTATTATAATCGTTTTGTCAAAATGCCGCACAAAGATGCTCTAGAATTTGCAAAAATGGTCTGGAAGACAGTCAATCTTGTTAACTTAGAAAAATACATCGAACCTACTCGTAACAGGGCTGAATTGATTTTACACAAGACTGATAATCATAAAATCGATCGTATTTACTTGAAAAAATAAGTAAATTTTCCTGAAACAGTGATTAAGACTTGCCAAAACGCAATAAATTCTATATAATAATGTAGTTAGATTAATTTGGAGGTGAAAACATTGGCAAATATTAAATCAGCTATCAAACGCGCTGAACTTAACGTTAAACAAAACGAAAAAAATTCAGCACAAAAATCAGCTATGCGTTCTGCTATCAAAGCATTTGAAGCTAACCCATCTGAAGAGCTTTTCCGTGCTGCTTCTGCAAGCATCGATAAAGCTGAATCAAAAGGTTTGATTCACAAAAACAAAGCTAGCCGCGATAAAGCACGTCTTGCTGCTAAATTGGCTAAATAATATCCAATGAAAACTCCAAATGGAGTTTTTCTTTTTTCTAATGAACACTCTTACAAACAAAAAGGACGCTTAATGCGTCCCTTTTTTATTTACCAAAATTATGTCGATTGAAACGAACTTCAAAAATCGTTCCTTTTGGATGATTATCTTTTACTTGGATATCACCTTTCAAAGCATCCACAATTTGTTTAGCTAAAGACAATCCTAAACCAAAACCACCTTTTTGGCGTGTCCTTGCCTTATCAACACGGTAAAAACGATCAAAAATTTTCGCTTTGTCAGCATCACTAATACCTGGTCCATTATCAGCGACGGTTAAAATAGTTTGACGGTCCGTTGTTTTCACAGTAAATTCGATGAAACCATCATCATCGGTGTACTTAATCGCATTATCAAACAAGATTGTCATCAATTGTTTAAGCAATGTACGGTCCGTTTTTATTGGACGGTCAGCAGAATTGTGAGCGACAAAAGTTTTACCATTCTCCTCGGCAATCATGTTATAATTCTCAAAAATCTCGTTAAATGTAGATGGTTGAATTTCTTCTAATTCTACCTTCAAACCATCATCTCGTCTAGCAAGATTCAAAAGATTCGTTGTTAGAATGCGCATATTTCGCACTTCATCAAGACTAGCTGCAATACTTTCGGTATTATCAAGAATCGTCGCATCTGGTCGTCTGAAGAGACTTTCAAGTCGGTTTTGAAGCACTGCAAGCGGAGTTCTTAACTCATGACTGGCGTTTTCAACGAATCGTTTTTGTTTTTCATAACTTTCAAGAATTGGCTTACGCATCCAGTTAGCCAAGTAAATACTTGCTAAAATTGAAATCATCCAGAAAATAATCATAACTGAGACAGTTATGGTCACATAACGTTCATTTGCTTCATCTAGCTGACTGACACTAATCAAGAATGTAGCGTACTCAATCGATGGGTAATCACTGCTATACACCCGGGCTGTTAGAACATGATATTTTTCTGTCTGACCAAAGATGGTTGTCATCTTCTCATCTTTAATCTCACCAATTGTGTCTTCATCGACGCTTGATGATAGTGTCCCGAATTGAACAAAAGCATCTAAGGCGTTAACGATTTTACCATTCGTATCATATAAAAGAACGCTGACATTACTTAAGCCAGCGACATTTGAACTAGGCTTACTTTTTCCCGAACCATCTAAAGCATTATTAGATTGCAAGGAATCACTACGCTCCATTGTCCGAGTCACGTAATCACTCGCATTGCTTGCTGCATTTTGCAATGTCGTATCTACAGAAGAATAAAGACCATAACGCATAATCTGCAAAATGATTGTGGTCATGATGATGAAAATCCCTGTAAAGACTGCAAAGAAATGGAAGAAATTAGAAAAAGTTCCTGTAGACAGTTTTCTATGTATGTTATTCAGCATCTTTTAGAATATATCCTACGCTACGTAGTGTTTGTAGATTTTTAGCAAAGCTTGTTCCTTTTAATTTTTTGCGAATCTTAGAAACATAAACTTCGACAACTGAGATTGTTGTATCGCTATCAAAGCCCCAAATGCGGTCAAAGATTTGTGATTTTGGTAAAATAACATTTTGGTTTTGTAAGAAATAAACCAATAAATCAAATTCCTTACCAAGTAATTCAACTTTTTCACCGTTAACGGTTGTTGTGTTGGTTGATGTATCAGCTGTTAATTCATGGTAAGAAAGCGTATTGTCATTAAATTTTCCTGAACGTTTTAAAAGCGCTTGAATACGCATCTTCAATTCTTCAAGATAAAATGGTTTTGTCAAATAATCATCAGCACCAAGTTCAAAACCATGTCCTTTATCATCAAGACTTTCCTTAGCTGTCATAATCAAAACTGGTGTTGTAATGCCTTGTTCGCGTAATTCTTTAAGAACTTGGAAACCATCTTTTTCGGGTAACATCAAATCAAGCAAAATAAGGTCATAAACGCCACTTTCAGCTTCGTAAAGTCCTTCTTCTCCGTCAAAGACTTGCATAACATCTGCAAAATCATCTAAAAAATCAAAGATTGAATTTGACAAACTCAAATCATCTTCTACTAATAAAATCTTAATCATATATCTTGCTCCCTTATTCGTCTTATTATATCATGACTTAACCCTTAAGTCTAAGTATTTAATGCAATAATTTTAGTTTATCAAAAGCATATCGTAAGCAGCTTAAGATTTCCTAAAAACACAAAAAGCGCCTGAGTTTTCACTCAAACGCTCTTTATATTAACTACTATTTTATGGCTGCAAGAGCTTCTTCGACAGCAACTTTACTTGTGCTAATCAAATCAAGACGAGCAGAGATTTCTTTGATACCCATTGTGATGTTACGGCTGATAGCCATATCATTTAATTGTGGTTCAAAGAATGCTTTGTACTCTTCAAGACGTTCAGTTGTCTTGAATGAGTTAGCTGGGTAGATAACGAATTTATCAAAACTCATATCGCCACCAAGTGCAGCTTTAATCCAATCCCAGTTTTCACGAGCCCAAGTCCAAAATGCCCCTTGAGAGAATGGTTTATCAAGGAATGGTCGGTACCAGCTCATTGCCAAGTCTTGAGGTTTAACAACGTCTTTGTTCTTCAATTCAGAAAGTACACGTTCAACTGTTGCATTTTCTTTTGTATTTGACAAAGCTGATGCTAATTGACGTTTGAAGTTACCATCATTAGTTTTCACATAAGTGTCAAGGTAAAGAGATACAAGTTCTTCAGTTTCAGCGTGTTTGATTTGGTTCGCAAGAACTGACATACGAATTGAGGCTGGAATTGCTTCGATGTTGTCTTTGTGTTGGTGGAAAAGAGCCTCCGCTTTTGTGACAGCATCTTCATTATCAGCATACAACATCAATGAAATAGTATTTTGACGAACCATTTCATCTTCGTCTGATTCACCAGCTTTTGGTTCAAATCCTAGACGGTCATAGTTCTTTTGCATCAAACGACTAATCAATGCTTTGAATTGCGCTTGGGCTTGGCTTCCTTCTTCTAAGAAGATATCCAAACCATCAACAACTTGAGAAATAGCTTCCGCTACCAAGTATGATGTTTCATCAGAAAGTTTTGTCAAAAGCGGAACTAACTCAGCGTAAGAAATTTCGCCACTTTCAGCAAGCAAACGACGTTCTTGGATAACTTGAAGTTTTGAAACAGTGTCAAGTTCAGTCAATTGTTCAAGAACTGTATCTAACAAGTCACCTTTGTAGTTTGTAATATAGTGAGCAGTATTTTCTGTATTTAGACGGAAAGCACCTTCGTTTTCAGCAGCAAGCTTGCTGTAATTAGGAATTTCAAGACGAGCTTCTGTTAAAGTATCTGGAAGTCCTTTCCAATTACTATTAAGTGGAATTGGCCAAATACGATTTTCATCAACACTTTCACCGATGAAGAATTGTTTTTGGCTAAGAACAAGTGTATCATCAACCACTTCAGCAGTAACCACTGGATATCCTGGTTGTTCTAACCATGCATCCATGAAAGCTGCAACGTCTTTTCCAGATGCTTCTGATAAAGCATCCCAGAGGTCGCGACCAATTGTATTGCTGTATTGGTGTTTTTCAAAGTAGATTTTAAGGCCTGCACGGAAATCGTCGTCTCCTAACCAACGACGAAGCATGTGCATCAAGCGGCTACCTTTGGCGTAAACGATAGCTGGGTCAAACAAGGTATTGATTTCATCAGGGTGTTTGACTTCAACATGAACTGATTGAACACCATCAGTAGCATCGCGTTTAAGAGCCAATGGAAGACCACCTGTTTGGAAATCTTCAAAGATGTTCCATGATGGTTCAATAGCATCAACAGAAACGTATTCCATCATGTTGGCAAATGATTCATTCAACCATAAATCATCCCACCATTTCATTGTAACAAGGTTACCGAACCATTGGTGAGCTAACTCGTGAGCAACAACAAGTGCAACACTTTGACGGCTCTTAACAGTTGAATTGTCATCAACTAGAAGATAAACTTCACGGTATGTTACCAAGCCCCAGTTTTCCATAGCTCCCGCTGAGAAGTCAGGAAGAGCAACGTGGTATGACAATGGAATTGGGTATTTAACACCGAAGTATTCTTCATAAAAATCAATAACACGAACAGCGATATCAAGTGAGAAATCTAATGATTTAAGCGCATGGGCTTTTGTTGAGAAGACTCCTACTTCAGTACCATTTTTAGTTTTAGCTGTTTTACCTTGCAAATCACCAAGAGCAAAAGCTAGCAAGTATGATGACATGCGAGGTGTTGTGTCAAATGTCCAAAGACCAGTTTCTTTACGACGTTCAGCATCAACTTCAGGCATATTTGAAAGTACGATTTCGCCTTCAGCTTGGTCAAATTTGATGCTCAAATCAAATGTTGCTTTTGCTTCTGGCTCATCGATACATGGGAATGCTTCACGCGCAAAGTGACTTTCAAATTGAGTTGAAATGACTTCTTTTTTTACACCATCAACAGTGTAATATGATGGGTAGATACCAGTCATGTTATCAGTGATATTACCTGAAAACTCAACAACAAGTGTCATTGTTCCCGTTTCTGGCAACTCAACATGAACCGCTTCGTTGTCATTGTCAAGCGTAAACTCAAGGTTTTGGTTGTCTAATAAAACAGAAGCAACAGTTAAATCTTTTTGGTGGAATGAAATAACATTATCTAAAGCTTCACCACTAATGGCAACATTTCCTGAAAAAGTTTTAGCTTGACGGTTAATATCAAGGAAAATATTGTAATTCTCAGGAACAAACTTTTCAATAAAATGTTCTACAGTTTTCATATAACTCCTTTAAAACGTAGAATGAGGACCAACATACTGTTTCCCCCATATCACCTAATCTTTTAAATTTAAGTTTGGTAATAGTATTGTTGTCATTTTTTGTAAATGTCAGAATTGACACACAATACCATCAAACTTCATCATTATATCACAAAATATGATATATGTCAGTTTTAAAAAAGGGCAGCCAAAAAGACTGCCTAGCAGACAGCCTTTAATAGCTTTATAATTCGATGATTTTACCTGTTTTAAGGTAAATGACCCACTCACAAAGGTTACGAGCGTAATCACCGATACGTTCTAAGTAAGTAATAACTTGAAGGTATTCTTTACCCGCAAATACTGTATCTGGTTGTTGGCGGATAGATTCAACAGCCATGTTTTGAATTTCTTTAAAGTAGTTATCAATCACTTCATCAGAAGCAGCAACTTCATAAGCGCGTTCTTCATCACCAGTCACGTAAACGTCAAGCGCTTCTTCGACCATGTTGCGAACAGCTTTACCCATTTTTTTGATTTCTGCCTCTACTTCTGGCAAACGTTCTTCACCTTTAACGCGAATAGTCGCTTTTGCGATAGAGGCTGCATGGTCACCCATACGTTCAACATCACTTGAAGCTTTCAAAACTGTGATAACTGTACGCAAATCTTGTGATACAGGTTGTTGAAGGGCAATAATCTCAAGAGATTTCTTTTCAAGTTTTGTTTCAAAGTTATTGACAATTTCATCACCTTCAATAACTTCTTTTGCCAATTCACGGTCATGGCTGATGAAAGCACGAACTGTTTTGTTAATTTGTGACAACACTTCAGTACCCATAGCGTAGAATTGGTTATGCAATTTTTCTAATTCATCATCAAATTTTGATCTTAACATAATATCATCTCCTTTTGAGTGTTCCCAAAACTAACCAAATTTACCAGTGATATAATCTTCGGTTTCTTTGCATTTAGGATTCATGAACATTTCATGCGTTTTTCCGTATTCAATAAGCTTACCATCAAGGAAGAAACCAGTACGGTCTGAGATACGTGAAGCTTGTTGCATTGAACGTGTTACAAGAAGCATTGTGTATTTGTCTTTCAAACCATAAAGGGTATCTTCAACCTTACCTGCTGAAATTGGGTCAAGGGCTGATGTTGGTTCATCAAGCAAAATGATTTTTGGACTCGTTGCCAAAACACGCGCAACACAGACACGCTGTTGCTGACCACCAGACAAACCAAGCGCTGAATCATGCAGACGGTCTTTAACCTCGTCCCAGATTGAAGCACCAATCAAGGAACTTTCAACTGCTTCATCTAAAACTTGTTTATCCTTAATCCCTTTTAGACGTAAGCCATAAACAACATTTTCATAAATTGACATTGGAAATGGATTCGGTTGTTGGAAAACCATTCCAATTTCCTTACGAAGTTCAACCGTATCTGTTCGTGGACTATAGATGTTGTGTCCATTATAAACGATTGAGCCTGTTAATGTCACCTCTGGATTCAAATCTCCCATTCGATTGATTGAACGAAGAAGAGTTGATTTTCCTGAACCAGATGGCCCAATAAGTGCTGTAATTTCATTAGGATAGAAATCCATAGAGACATTATTGAGCGCTTTTTTCTTATTATAGTAAACAGATAAGTCTCTTACTTTTAAAATAGGTTCTGTCATGTCTTGCCTTTCTAACCAAAGTGTCCTGACACATAATCGCTAGTTGATTGCAATTTGGCATTTTGGAAAATATTATTGGTTTTATCGTATTCGATCAAATCCCCCAAATAGAAGAAGGCTGTATAATCACTAGCACGTGCTGCTTGTTGCATGTTATGAGTAACAATAATGATTGTGTAATCTTTTTTCAACTCAAACATTGTATCTTCCAATTGCATTGTCGCAACAGGGTCAAGGGCTGATGCAGGTTCGTCCATCAGAAGAATATCAGGTTTCACTGCGATAGCACGAGCGATACACAAGCGTTGTTGTTGACCACCTGAAAGGGTGAAGGCTGATTTATGCAAATCATCTTTCACTTGATCCCAGAGAGCGGCTTGTTTTAGAGAAGTCTCAACGATTTCATCTAAAAATTGTTTATCTTTAACACCTGCTCGTTCATAGGCAAATGTAATATTTTTATAAATTGATTTAGCAAATGGATTTGGTCGTTGGAAAACCATTCCGATGTGCTTACGCATTTCGTAAACGTTAATGTTTTTGGCATTAACATCAATACCTTCGTACAAGATTTGTCCAGTAACTTTTGCAATGTCAATGGTATCGTTCATACGATTTAGGCTACGAAGAAAAGTTGATTTACCACATCCTGAAGGTCCGATAAGAGCAGTGATTTTATTTTTTTCAAACTGCATATCAATCCCTTTGATAGCTTCTTTTTGACCATAATAAACGTGAAGGTCTTTTGTCGCAAGGGCTAATTTTTCTTCAGGAAAAGTAATAATATGTCTTTCATTCCAGTTATACTTTGTCATCTCTTCTCCTTTATTTTGCTGACGTTAATTTGGCGTGAAGTTTTTTACCGATATAACGTGCTGAGAGGTTGAAAATTAAGATGAAAATCAAGAGAACTGCAGCACTTCCTTGCGATACTTGAGTCGCATCAGGAATCGTTCCTTCACTATTAACTTTCCAAATGTGAACAGCCAAAGTTTCGGCTTGACGGAAAATTGAAATCGGACTTGTAATACTTAGCGGATTCCAGTTTGACCAATCAAGAGCTGGTGCTGATTGACCGGCTGTGTAGATAAGCGCTGCTGCTTCACCGAAAATACGACCTGAAGCAAGAACGATACCAGTCACAATACTTGGAAGAGCTTCTGGAATAACCACGTGAACTACTGTTTCCCAACGTGACAAACCAAGCGCAAGACCTGCTTCACGTTGTGTGTGGTGAACATTACGAAGACCATCTTCAACATTACGTGTCATTTGTGGAAGGTTAAAAACAGTAAGAGCAAGGGCACCTGAGATGATTGAGAATCCATATTGGAATTGAACAACGAAAATCAAATAACCAAACAAACCAACAACAACAGATGGTAAAGATGAAAGGATTTCAATACATGTTCTGATGAAGTTAGTAAAACGTCCTTTTTTCGCGTATTCAGATAAGTAAATCCCTGCTCCCATTGACAAAGGAATAGAAATAACCAATGTGATTACCAAAAGAAAGAGGGAATTATACAATTGAATCCCAATACCACCACCAGCTTCATACGATGATGATTTACCAGTCAAGAATGACCAGTTAACATGAGGTAATCCATTTACCAAGATATATAGTAGTAATGATGCCAAAATCGCAACAATAATTCCAGCAATTGTATAGAGAATTCCTGTTGCTAACTTATCAAATTTCTTAGCGTGCATAGTTTCTCTTTCTTTCTCTTGTAATAAATTTAACAAGCATGTTGAATCCTAAGCTCATGATGAGTAGAACCAACGCTAGTGACCAAAGAACATTATTTTGAACAGTTCCCATAACGGTATTACCGATTCCCATTGTAAGAACGGATGTTAGGGTTGCTGCTGGAGTTGTTAGGGATGTTGGTACAACAGCTGAGTTACCAACAACCATTTGGATAGCTAAGGCTTCACCAAAGGCACGTGCCATACCGAAAATAACTGCGGTAAAGATACCAGGTCTAGCAGCATTTAAAATAACGCGCCAGATTGTTTGCCAACGAGTGGCTCCCATCGCTAAACTAGCTTCTTTATAATGTCTTGGCACTGCTTTTAAACTATCGATTGTCATGAAGGTTACCGTTGGTAAAATCATAACAAACAAAACGCAGACACCAGATAAGATACCGAACCCAGTTCCACCAAAGATAGAACGTGTAAATGGAACGATAACTTGCAAACCAATGAATCCATAAACAACAGATGGAATACCTGTCAATAATTCAATAGCTGGTTGAAGAATTTTGGCTCCATATTTTGGAGAAATTTCTGTCATAAAGACTGCCGCACCAATAGCAATCGGAGTTGCTACCAAGGCAGACAAAATAGTTACAATAAATGATCCCAAAATCATTGGAAGAGCTCCAAATGATCCTGAACTTGGATCCCATTTACTTCCAAAGAGGAATGTGATTGGATTAACACCATCAACAAAGAAGGTTGATAATCCTTTTTGGGCAACGAAGATTAAAATCATTGCCACGATGAAAACAATCAGTACTAAACAAAAGAATGTGATGCCTTTTCCGAACTTCTCAAGGCGAGAATTTTTTGAAGGCGTTGTTAACTGTTTCTCAAGATCTTGATTTCTCATAGTATCTCCTTATTTTGCTGTAACAGTGCCATCAGCTGATTTGGTAACTTTCATTTCGTTAACTGAAATGTAACCCATGTGTTCAACGACACCTTTTTGAACCTCATCACTCATGACGAAATCCAAGAATTCTTTAGTCAAACCAGTTGGTTTCCCTTTAGTGTACATATGTTCATATGACCAAAGCGGCCAATTATTTTTGGTTACATTTTCAACTGTTGGTTTATAACCGTTTAGACGAATTGTCTTAACAGAACTATCAACGTAAGCAAAAGCAAGATAAGAAATAGCTCCTGGAGTTTGCGATACGATTGACTTAACCATACCGTTTGAGTCTTGTTCTTGACTTTGAATAGCTGAATCACCTTTCATGATGATGCTATCAAACGTCGCACGTGACCCAGAACTTGCTGCACGGTTAATAATAGAAATAGCTAAGTCTGGCCCACCAACTTCTTTCCAGTTTGTAATTTTACCAGTGAAGATTTGGTGTAATTGCTCAGTGGTTAGATTGCTAACAGGAACTTTTTTGTTAACAATAACCGCAAGACCTGCTACTGCTACTTGGTGATCCACCAACTTATCAGCATTGATACCTTCTTTTTCTTCTGCGAAAAGATCGCTATTACCTATTTGAACAGCCCCTGACTGAACTTGTGAAAGACCTGTACCAGATCCACCACCTTGGACATTGACTGTCTTACCAATATTCGTCGATCCGAACTCATCAGCGGCAGCTTCAACAAGTGGTTGCAAAGCTGTCGATCCTACGCTGGTAATCGACTGACCCTTGTCAATCCAGCTTGAACAACCAGATAGGACAAAGGCTACTGAGGTAGCTAGCAATAAAAAGCTAAGAATTTTCATTTTTTTCATTTGCGATTCCTACTTCTTTTTGAAAATAAAAAGTAATTGACATGAAGTGTTACAAACACCTCACATGCAAATAGTAACATATCACTGAAAGCTTGAAAAGTGGTTTTCAGGCCATCACATTCAAAAATTGTACCTATAACAGTTTAAGGATTAAAGCGAAGTCCTTTTGGAAAGTAATTTTTCAGAATATTCCCAGTAACTTTTGCAAAACCTATGCCGTTGCCGTTTACAGAAACTAAATACCAACCATTTTTTAATGGATTTTCTAAGTTTATGACATTTCCTGTAACATAAACCTTGAACTGTTCTATATCAATTTCTACAAACTGTTCTACGTCATTTGGTGAAAGGGCTAAGCCCAATGCAAAAGATGGTTCGAAACGATTTTTCTTAAATGTTCCTAGGTGAAGTCCATTACGAGCAATTTTTAATTTACCTAAATCAGGCAATCCTTCTGGCAACAAATAAAGGTTATCACCAAAGGTTTGTAGGAGCCCATTTAGCTCAATTTTTAGATGTTTTTTGGCGAAATCTTGCCAAAGATTAAGCTGATCTTTTATTAGATTAGATTTAACTGGCTTAACTTTGCGGTGAGCTGGTTCCCTCGTATCATGTAGCTTAGCAACAAATTGCCCTTCACCTTTAAAGCGGTGTGGATACATGCGAGCAACCTCTGGCATATCAATTCCTTCAGCCATTCCATTGATTTTTTCAATCGGAAGAAGCTCAAGATAATCGTATTCTGACAATAGCCAGTTCACGACGCCTTCGTTTTCCTCTGGGGACCAAGTACATGTTGAGTAGACCAGTGTTCCACCAGGCGCTAGCATTTTCATTGCTTCTTCTAAAATCTCTTTTTGAAGACTCGCGCACTCTGCAGGATAACCTTCATGCCAATACTGAGTAGCTTGAGGATCCTTACGAAACATGCCCTCTCCAGAACAAGGTCCATCAAAAACAATCAAATCAAAGTATTCTTTGAAGACTTTGGCTAATCTGTCTGAGCTTTCATTGGTTACAACAACATTTTTAGCTCCAAAACGTTCCACGTTCTCAACCAGAATTTTACTGCGCTTGTTGGAAATTTCATTACTGACCAAAACACCAGTATTATTCATGTAAGAAAGAAGGTGAGTAGATTTACCACCCGGTGCTGCTGCTAAATCAAGCACGCGCATGTGCTCACCCGGTGCTGCAACTTGAGCAACCATTTGAGCAGCAGGTTCTTGAGAATAGACCAGACCAGAAACATGTTCAGCAGACTTACCAGAAACTTTTCCATAATGACCCCAAGGGGTATTTGGAATAGGATCTTCAAAAACATGCTGAGCATTTTTCAGAGGATTTACACGAAATCCAGAGACAGCTTCTTGATCAAATGTAGCAAAGAAATCATCTGCTTCTTGTCCAAGAAGATTACGGTATTTTTCAATAAATTTATCAGGTAATTTCATACTTATATGATAACAATTTCACATATTAATTACAACTTTAAGACAAGGAAATGACTGATTTTGTAGGCATTTTAAAAGAAAAAAGCAGTTCTTTTTTGAACTACTTAACTTACTGTAAAAATCCTGAAAAAAAGGATTTGATTTCAAAGACTTTCGTGATTTTCATAACTAATATCACAATCTAAAGCAACTTTTTATCTCATCGTGACGAACTCCTCAGCCCCTGTTGGATGAATAGTTCAAAAGCTTTGGGAAAGCTTTTGAAGGCGAAAGAGAACTCTTTCGCAATTTTAATGAAAGGCATTCAGACAACTAAAAAGAAGAGTATCTCTATAGCTGAAAAAGTCTACTCTTTGCTTATCTCATCGTAACGAACTCTTCAGCCCCTGTTGGATGAATGGCTACCGTATTATCAAAATCTTCCTTAGTTGCCCCCATTTTAATAGCTACTGAAAAGCCTTGTATCATTTCATCGACACCATATCCGATTCCATGTAAACCAATGATTTTTTCTTTTTCACCCAGAGTAACCAATTTCATTTTGCTCGGCTGGCGATGATTTCCTAGTGCTGTGTACATCGGTGTAAAGTTTGAACGGTAAACTTTTACCTTATCTGCACCAAATTCTTCAATGGCTTTTTCTTCTGAATAACCGATTGAACCAATGGCAGGATGGCTAAAAATAACTGTTGCAACATCCTTATAATCCATTTTGGCATTTGGCTTATGGTTAAAGAGACGTTCTGATAACTGACGACCTGCCTTAACCGCAACAGGTGTCAATTCGAGTTTCCCGTTAACATCGCCTAAAGCATAAATACCTTTAACGCTTGTATTTTCAAACTCATCAGTTCTTATAAATCCCTTGTCGTCAAGTTCAACACCTGTTTTTTCAAGACCGAATCCAGAAATATTGGCTCGTCTGCCAATTGCCCAAATAACCACATCAACAGTGTAATTTTCCCCATTTTTCAATACCAAGGTTAGAGAATCATCATCATTCTTAATAACTTCTTTTGGAATTGCGTAAGTATGCAAGGTAGGACCACTGGCTGCCATGACGTCAACAAGCGTTTCAACAATTTCTTTATCGAATTTTCGCAAAGGACGGTTTTCTCGAACAAAAAGTTGTGTATCAGAGCCCAAGGCGTGTAAAACACTAGCTAATTCAACCGCAATATAACCAGCTCCGACAACAGCAGTTCGTTTTGGAAGCTCGTCTAAAGCAAAAAAATCATCTGAAACCATACCAAACTGTGCTCCAGGAATATCTGGATACAGTGCATGACCACCTGTCGCCACTAAAATATGTGGAGCGGTATAATATTTTCCAGCAGCTTCAATTGTATGAGCATCTACAAATCTAGCGTATTCATAAACACGCTCCACACCATTACTATCAAATCCTCTTTCATAAGAGGCATGAATACGGTCAATGTAAGCTTCGCGATTATTTTTCAAAGTTTTAAAATCAAAGCTTTTCTGCTCAAGATGAAAGCCATATTCAGCAGCGTAATTCGCTAATGTTTCCGCAACTTGTGCACCATACCACATCACTTTTTTAGGAACACATCCTAAATTAACGCAAGTACCACCGACTTCTTTACCTTCAAAAAGAAGCACTTTTGCTCCATGCATAGCCGCTCGATTGGCAGAAGCAATTCCACCTGACCCACCACCGATAACAATATAATCGTATTCTTTAACGTCCATGTAATCTCCTTGCCTAGTTTTTAATAAAGTCTAAAATTGCCTCTTCAGACAAAGATGAATCACAAACCACTCTTACATGACCGGCATTTGCGACCAATAAACCAGGGACTGTTGCGACTTTGTAAGTATTACGAAACTCCTCTAGTTCAGGAGTCGTATAATCACTGTTAATATAGTAAACAACTAATTGGTTTTCTTTAGCAACGTGAGAAAGCTTTGGTTCAAAACGTCGACAAAATGGACATGTCGGACGACCGATGAAAAGAATAAACTCGTCAGCTGTTTGTAATTGCTCTTTCGCAGCCGCTACTGAAATATTTGTGAAATGCTCTGCAAATGTCGTCATAACGATACCTCCAAAAATCTTAACCTAATCATATCCTAAGACTAAAAGAATCACAAATGATTAGCTTAAAAAAGAGCCCCAAAAGAAGCTCATTTATTTGCGAATGAATTCGCTGTCTACATCGCTATCATCTGAGAGATAACGCTCAACTGTCATATGCAAATCATATTTATCACGAAGCTCCGCTAGAGTTGCCATCATGGGAGATGCGTGATGAGCATCAATGGCATCTTGGTTTTCCCAACTATCAATCAATAGCAGAGTTTCAGGATCACTTGCTGGGAAGAAATACTCATATCTGAGATTGCCTTTTTCGGCACGGATAGCATCAGCTGTGCCAGATTTTTCCATTTCTTCCATAAATTTTCGAGCATTACCATTAACGCCTTTGTAATACAAATTTACTGTAATTGCCATAGCATCACCTTTTTCCTTTCATGATTATTTTAATAAATTTTACAAGCGTTTTCAATTATTCAACACAAAAAGCTAGCCTTTTAAGCTAACTTTTGACATGTCATTAACCTAGTGCCACGTCCATAACCATCATGATGACAAATCCGACCATCAAACCAAGCGTAGCCACGTCAGTGTTACCATTAGTCTGTGATTCAGGAATCAATTCTTCTACAACCACAAACATCATGGCACCAGCTGCATAAGCAAGGGCATAAGGTATGATTTGTAGCATAATAATCACTAGGGCAGCTCCTAAAACAGCCCCAATTGGTTCAACAATGGCTGACATTGCACCAAGAAAGAAAGCTCGAAAGCGAGAACTCCCATCAGCTCGAATCGGAATTGACAAAGCAGCCCCTTCAGGAATATTTTGTAGACCAATCCCAATAGCAAGTCCGATAGCGCCAATAAGAGCTGCACTGGTCATATTACCAGAAGCAAGCGCCCCAAAAGTCACTCCAACAGCCAAGCCTTCTGGAAAATTGTGAATGGTAATAGCCAAAAATAGCAGAGCTGTTTTTGAAAGTTTTTTCTTTGGTTGAATCCCTTCTGCTTCAGAGACATCTTTTCCCAGATGCAAGTGAGGGACAAGAGCATCAATTAATCGAAGGCTAAAAGCACCTAAAAGAAATCCAACTGCTGCCGGTACCCAAGCTAAATTACCATAATCAGCCTTGGCATAAGCAAGGGCTGGATCAAGCAGCGACCAAAAAGAAGCCGCAATCATGACACCAGCTGCAAATCCCATCATGACATCAAGCAATTTTCGACTAACTTTGGTAAAGAAAAAGACAACAGCCGACCCAAGAATGGTACAGCCCCAGGTAAAGAGGCCAGCTAACAAGGCTAAAAAGACAACATTCTGTGTCATTAGCCAATTCATCATAAAAAATCTCCTTATATGTGTATTTCCAATTAAAACGTTTTCTATAAATTCATCCCTATTTTACCATAGATATAAAAGAAAAACCTAGTAAAATACTAGGCTTTAGATAAATAAGTTTGTATCGTTGATAATTTTGCTTTCGGAACAAACATGACTTTTTGACGATGCGTGAAATCAGGTTCTTCACCATCAATAGTCAATAAGACATAACCAAGTTTTTCTCCCATCACCTTAGCGGCTGCATAGTCCCAAGGCTGAATGTAAGAAAAGTAAGCCAATAATTGTCCGGCCATAACTGCTGCCATACTGATTCCAGCACCGCCATAAACACGAACTCCTAAAGTATGCTCAATCATATCATGGAGTCCATGGTAGTTATACGCAAACATATTAGCATTGCAACCTACCAAGAATCGATTCATTGGTCGGTCTTGAAATGGTGGTAATTTTTGATCGTTCATATAAACATCAAATTGACCACCGCCACTATACAAGGTATCGTTCATCACATCATAAATCAAACCAAACTGACCGACACCATTTTCATAATAAGCAATCATAACAGCAAAATGCGTACCTTGCGCCACAAAATTGACAGTGCCATCAATCGGATCAAGTACCCAGACATTTCCATCAGCAATATCATGGTGTACGCCATTTTCTTCCGCTAAAATATGGTCATCTGGATAAGCTTGCTTAATTTTGGTGATTAGTAATTCCTGAGTTGCTTTATCTAGATTCGTTACCAAATCATCAAAACGCGTCTTTTCTTCGATTTCAAGATCCTTGACCATATTAGACTTAATAAAGTCACCTGCATCACGAATAATGTCTTTAGCAAATTGAAACTTATTTTCCAAGGGAAATGTATCCTTTCTCCTTTGCTTTAGCAGCTTTTACGGCTTGATAAGTTGAATAGCCACTGCTTTGTTGAAATTCGCGATCAATTTGTTTTTCCTGTGCTTTACTTTTCACAATTGTCTTAAAGGTTGCGTAGCTGTCTAATAAATCGCTAACAGCAACTTTCTTTTCATATGCGGCCTCAACCTGATTCAAAAAATGAAGCACTGATGCTATCTCTTCAGTGCTCCAAGACAAATCAAGTGGATAGCTGTAATTTTTCATACAAAGATGCCCAAACTCTTAAGAAAACAAATCGTTTTCCATAGCTCAACAGACATCAACCTGTTGAAGAGTTATTCCTTTCTATCCTTCAATTTCTGCTTTTATCGTTGCGTCACGCAATTCTTGCTTACGATAATCACGTGGTAAAAATGCACGAATTTCATCTTCATTAAATCCGATTTGCATGCGCTTGTTATCCAAAATAATAGGACGACGAAGCAAACCAGGATTCTTCGCAATTAAATCAATCAATTCTGAAACAGATAACTCGTCAAGATCAATATCTAACTTTTGGAAAACTTTTGAACGAGTTGAGATAATATCTTCTGTTCCATTTTCTGTGAAGGCCAAAATAGCCATTAATTCATCGCGACTAAGAGGACTGGTAATGATATTGTGTTCTTGAAATTTAACATCGTGTTCATTAAGCCAAGCTCGTGCTTTTCGGCAGCTTGTACAACTTGGTGACAAAAATAAAGTAATCATAAAACCACCTCTCTAATCTTCTTAACTTAATTATACAAAATTTTAAAAAAGTTTTCTATTTTTTCCCCAATTTTGGGCAAATTTTTTATCAGATTTTAGCTGTTCAACTAATTCATCGGCTCCAGCGAACTTAATCATGCCTCGAATTTTATCTAACCAGATAATTTCGACCGTTTCGCCATAGATATCGTTTTCAAAATCGAAAATATTTGCTTCCAGTCGCATGTCTTGGCCACCAAAAGTCACATTTTTTCCGATACTTGTCATTGAGCGGTAGCGTTTTCCCGAAACGATAATATCTGTCACGTAAACACCATCACCTGGAAGATAAACACGGTCTAAAACAGCAAGATTTGCTGTCGGGAATCCTATCGTGCGACCTCTAGCATCGCCATGAACAACAATCCCTTTGGTTGAAAATTCATAGCCTAGAAGACGATTCACCTCAGAAACATTCCCTGATAGGATTTCTTGTCGGATACGTGAAGAGCTAATCTTCTCTCCATTATCCTGAACTTCAGGAACAACAATTACATCACCATCAAAGATTTCTGATAAATGAGCTGCGTCTTTTCTATCGTGTCCAAACTTATAATCAAAGCCAACGACAATAGTTTTTGCTCGTAAAGCTTTGATATAAGTATTAAGAAATTCCTCTGACGAAACTTTCGAAAAAGCCGACGTAAAATCAATCAGGTAAAGATCATCAACGCCGTACTCAGCAAATTTTTCATAACGTTTTTCTGGTGCCGTCAAATTCAATAATAATTCTGGTGTAAAGCGAGCAAGTGCTAGACGCGGTGATTCATTAAAAGTCAAAACAGTTAAGTCTAGCTGATCGCGTTTGGCAATCGCTCTAGCTTGGTCAAACAGAGCTTTGTGCCCTTTATGCAGGCCATCAAAGTAGCCTAATACTAAAACACTGTCTCGAGTACGATCGATATCTCGAGCATCTTTTATATGTTGAATATTCATTTTTTCCATTTCATTATATAAACACTTTATTTGGTTTGTATAGGTCATCACGTGGAATTAGAATAGCGACAACTTTATCTTGATAGAAAGCAGCTATTTGTTCTTCAGTTCTATCTAAAGCAATTTTACGCCCAAATGAAATCTCTGTAACTTGATCTTCTGTCAAATCTACACGTGGCAAATCCATAACGCCATACTCGATTGGCAAAAGAAATGAAAAATCATCTTGCGCAACTTTTTCAGTGATTTCAGACAAAGTCAATGCATCTTCTAATTGAAGACCAGCTGAAGCTTGGCGCTCCAAATAAGACATATGACTGGCAAAACCAAGTGATTTTCCTAAATCGACTGACAAGGTTCTAATGTAAGTTCCTTTACTACAAGCAACTTCAAAGTCAAAATAACAACAATCATCTTTAAATTCTAACGGGCTAGTGCGTTTGAAATCATAGATTGTCACATGGCGTTCAGGTCGCTCAACTGTTTGTCCAGCACGAGCATATTCGTATAAACGCTTCCCATCGACCTTAACAGCAGAATACATTGGTGGAATCTGAGTAATATCACCAATAAAACTTTCCATAGCTTGGTCAATGGTATCTTCTGTCAGCTCTGTTGAAACTGGAGTCTTCTCAACAACATCACCACTAGCATCTTCAGTTGTTGTTGAAAAACCTAGGCAAATCTGCCCACGGTATACTTTTCCAGCTTCTGTCATATACTCAATCACACGTGTTGCTTTTCCGACAGCTATTGGCAAGACACCAACAACGTCAGGATCGAGCGTTCCACCGTGACCAATTTTCTTTTCATGTAAAATTTTACGAAGCTTAAAGACCGCATCATGGCTAGTCATTCCAGCCTCTTTTTTCAAGTTAATAATTCCGTTAATCATAATTTCTATTATAACCGTTTTCAGTAAAAAAAGACAAGCTAAAACTTTGTATTGTTTTAACTTGTTTGTGTTTTTTAAATGTCACGTTTGACATCACTGTCAATATCTAAAAATTCTTGAATGTCTTGCACATATTCTAAGACACCTTGAAATTCACCATTTTCATCACGAACGGCTGCATAAGTGACATGGATGAATTTTCCCATTTTTTCAGATTTAAACCACATGACAACTTTATCGCGTTCGCCTGAGCGAAGTAATTTAAAGACCTTTTTGACTTTATCTAACACTTTTGGTGGGTGGCAAAGTTCAACGTTACGTCCAATCTGACTTGGTGTACGTTTAAACACCATTTTTTCTGGAACAGTATTGTCATTAAAATATTGGAAGATATCGTCTTTATTAACAAAGCTTATTTCCAAAGGTAGATGATTTAAAATCAGGTTGGCTTGTTCTACTGACAAATACCCGTTGCCAAATGGCTGAGCAGTTGTTCGATCAACAGTTGGCTTTTCTTTTTTAGGTGTAAAGCTGATCGTGAACTGTCCTTCAGGCGTATCAATAACTTTCGTCAATTGATTGTCGTTTGATTCAGCATTAGTCTGACGAGAATCATCAGAATTAACAGCTACAGAAGCAGATTCTGATTTTTCGCTGTCAAATGATTCACGTTTTGGTTGCCATTTAGCCGTTGGTTTAATGATAGCATAACCGTATGCGTCACTTTCGTCAGCAATCGCTAACCAATCATCTTGGGTAAGAGCTTCAAGAAGAATCATCAGCAAAATAGCTTCTTCTTTGAAAATCATTTCTTCAAATTCATGAGCAAAAGTTTCAAAGGCTTGTGAAACTTCTGAAATTGAGATTTCTGGCAACTTACCCACTGCTGCTTGTGCTTTTTTAAAGAGCTCACGAATATCATCATCCACACCCCACATGACGCGTGGCGGAGCATCATGACCATGCTGTTCCATCAATGGGAAAAAGAGCTCTTCTTTACGCTTGTAATGATTATCAAATTGCCCTAGAAGTCCCATTTGAAATTTCAGGCCACGTAACAAATCATCACGAAAGTCTGCATTTTCAGGCTTCTCATAATTTTCGATAATACGACGAATGCGCAACATAGCTGAGCGTAAGGCAAGATTTTCTTGCTTAAATACATAAACAGGATGCCCTTCTTGTTCAGCATCTGGGACATCAACATCAGATACAGCTCCTTTAAAAAGATTAGCATGGACATTGCACAAGCCCATAACATCCTCAAAGGTGATACCAGTCTCACCTCCCATTAATTCGTGTTCCATCATTGAAATCTCAAGGGCAGAAACTCCTTTAAAGGTTTGATTAAAATCTTCTTGAACTGAATCAGCATCAGCACCATGGTGTAAACGCAACAAGATATCTTTTAGTACTTCAATACGATTTTCAGTCATTGTTGCCTCCAATCACTTCATAACCGTTAAATTCAAGTACTTTTTGAATTTTATCAAGTGAGACATTAGCCAGTTTTGCTCCTGCTTTCAGAGAAGTCACTTTGCCAACGGTATTTAGCATAGTTGCTTGCGCTAACGGTTTAAAACCTAAATCAACCAAAATAGCTTTAATCTCAGGGTGTTCTTTCACAACCTCAGCTACTGGTTTTGTCAAATCTATAATATTGTTCATTATAATAACCTCTTTTATTAGGGATAGGTTCATTATAGCACAAGAATTTTAAAACTGACTTCATCTGTCATAAAAGATGACAGCTTTTTAATCTTTCAGAGCTTCAAATTTTGCTCGCATTGTTGGATTTTTTCGGGTTAATTTCTTTACTGAAACGTCGTCAAGTTTATTATTTGCAAGGCGGAGTTGGTTTTCACTTGTTGTTAAGAATCGTTTTACTTCTTCCATACGACGGATTGATTTGTCGATTTCATCAATGGCTTTTTTGAAGTTATTACTTGCTGAATTGTAGTTTTTCGCAAAGGCATTTTTAAAGGTTTCAAGATCATCTTCAAAATGCGTAATGTCAATATTTTGTTCACGAACCAAGGCTAGTTCTTGCTTGTACTTAAGGGAATTAAGCGCAGCATTTCGCAAAATACCAATCAATTGAATAAACAATTGCGGACGAACCACGTACATTTTTTCGTATTCATGACTGACATCAACGATACCAGTATTAAAGTAATCATTATCGGCTTCCAACATGGTAACTAGAACAGCATACTCACAATTTTTTTCACGACGGTCTTTATCTAATTCTTTGTAAAAATCTTTGTTTTTGTGTTTGGTTTTTGTCTCATCAGCTTCATTTTTCATCTCAAACATGATAGATAGTATTTCAATACCATTTTCATCAGTTTCACGATAAATGAAGTCTCCCTTTGAGCCACGACTTGATACTTCGTTATCTTTGCCGAAAGTCGCATTTGGGAAAGCATAGGCACGCACTTTATTAAATTCTGTTTCAGCATAGACTTCTAGGCTTTCGCCGATTGCCTTAGTTGATTGCTGAGCTTTGAAGTTTTTGTAGAATTCAACCTGCTCGTTAGCAGCCTTCAATTGTGCTTCGTAGTCTCTTTTAACTGAAGCAAGTGATAATTCTGCTTCTTTTTCTTGAAGAGCTAATTTTGACTTAACATCATCTCGTTCTTTTTCAACGCTAGCAACTGCTTCTACCAGACTTGTTTTATTTTCAAGTGATAAACGTTCCAGTTGATTTTTAAGCTCAGCTAATTCTTTATCTTTTTCCGTTAAAGCTTTTGTTAGTTCCAAGTCTTTAGCTGATTGGAAATTGTCTAAGCTAGATTTCAACTCAAGAATTTCTTGATCTTTCTTAGCTAGTTGACGCTGATTTTCGAGCTCTAGGGTTTGTTTTACTTGCTCTAGTTGCGTTGTCAAATCAGCAATTTCTTTGTCTTTGGCACTAGCTTGAACTTGCAAATCATTTTTTGATTTTTCTTCCAAAAGTGCTTTTTCGTTTTCTAAGCGCTCATGAATTTCTTTATCAAACTCGCTACTACGAACTTGGGCTAACAATTGACTGTACTCTGTTTCATTAATGGTAAATACCGTTCCACAATGTGGACACTTAATGTTATTCATAATTTCCTCGCTTGAATCTTATAATACCCCTATTATAACAAAAAGAAGCCACAAGGACTTCTTTTATCTTTAGAATAGGTTCTTTGCAACATCATCACGAATATGTTGCCATTCTTGGTTTGCTCTAGTAATTTTTCGCTTGTAATCTTTCAGACCTTGTTCGTAACGTTGAATGAGAAAAGCTTGTTTGAGTGGCTGAAGTTTTGGTATTTGAATACTAACAATCTTTTTCGTATTCAAATTCATCACATTTTTTCCTGTATTAGTCTGCTCAAGGAGTTCTTGACCTAATTCAGATTCTAAGAATAATTTGATGTATGTTCCTGAAATATCAGCAGTTGGTCTTAATACAGTGATGTTAGCTGATGCAATAATGGCACTATCTTGGTCATGAAAAACAGCAACTTTTTTTACTGTTCCTTTTGAAGCGATTAAAACATCCCCATCTTCCAAAAGATAGCGTGAGACACTGTCTTGGTCAACATCAATCTTCTTCAAATGGTCGTAATCAATGCCAGTATCAGTCATGTCACTCAAATTAACAACTGATACATTTCCAGTATCTCCTAATTTTGAAACGGCCTTTCCCTTAAAATGCTCTGTCACGTCACTTAAAGGAACTTTAACAATTTGATTTGCCTCATATTTCTCAATCAATTCACTCATAGCTATCTCTCCTTATATGTTAGTATTATAATACTAATCTGAACATTAAACAAGTTAAAAGAGCAGTAGACCTACTGCTCCTTTACTATTTATTCGATTTTTTTCTAAGAACTCAATCAACTGATTTCAATGCTTCTAACATATCGACTGTTTTTAGGATATGGTTAACAAGCCAACCTAACAAGAATAGTATGCCAATAACAACGATGATTGGAATGATGTAGATTGACAAGCCGACTTCAGTTCCAAACTTGATCGAATCTGAACCAATCATATTCATAATCAGTTGATGCAAGTATTTTCCACCAATCAATCCTACTACAATACCAATCAATGACAAACTAATCGTTTCTCGATAAATGTACATGGTCACTTCATTATCATAAAATCCAAGAACTTTAATCGTTGACAATTCTCGAATCCGCTCTGCCACATTAATATTGGTTAAGTTGTAGAGAATAACCACTGCAAGTAAAATAGAAATAATGATTAAAATCGTCATCGCTCCATTAAGAGAAACAACTACTGAGTTGACATTTTTGATTAGGGAAGCATTTTGACTAACGGCTGACACGCTATCCATGGCTAACAACTTAGTAGACATATCCTCGATATTTTTACTTGAATGATCTTTAAGGGTGACAAGGTAAGCATTATCCTTAATGTCTTTGTCAAAGAATTTTTCATATGCTTTTTGTGACATAAAGAGATAATGACCAACATTCATCTCAGCAACTGCTGAAACTTTAAGAACGTGTTTTTTACTATTTTCATCCTTCAAGTCAAAAGAATCACCTGCATTAACATGATACAAGCTTGCTAATTTTTCTGATATGACAACACCATCATCCGTTAAGGTCAAGTCTTGTGCTGTTTTAGGATCTTTTAGATGAATAAAGTCTCCAAAATTTTTACCTTGACTAACCAAAATTGAAATATCCTGTTTATCACTCAAACCAGGAATATCCTCTGTTAAGTGTGACAAATAAATACTTTGGTATTTGGATACTTTTTTAGAATTTAAAACAGATGTCAATTCTTTTTGGCTACTGCTATCATCACTTGTGACCACAATCATATCATAAGGCATCAAACGTGAAAATTGGTTATCAATGATTTTTCCTAAAGAAGATTGAATGCCAAGTCCTGCAAATAGCAAAGCAACCGAACCAGCTACACCAAATATGGTCATCAGCATGCGCTGCTTGTATCGGAAAATATTTCGAGCAGTAACTTTATGTGTAAATGACAAACGGCGCCAGATAAAGCCGATACGTTCTAAGAAAATTTTTGACCCTTTGACTGGTGGTTTTGGCAACAAAAGCTGAGAAGGTTTCTCACTAAGCTCTCTTCTAGCGATAATAAAGGCTGGCAAGACCGCACTAACAAGAGCAAATACGATTGCAATCAAAGTATATGACCAATAGAAATAATAAGTCGTACTTCCTAAAGTTGTATCACCTGTAACAATCTCAGCAATGACTCGTGACAAAATGTAATGCCCCGCAAAAATTCCCAAGATGGTTCCTGTCATGCTGGCAACAAAACCATAGATAACAAATTTCTTAATAACGTCGCTATTGCTGTAACCGAGAGCTTTTAAAACACCCGAATTAGTGCGTTCTTCATCAACAAATCGTGTCATTGTTGTGAAAGTCACTAAAGCAGCAACAACATATAAGACAACCGGAAAGACATTGCCGATGCTGCCAATACTTGAGGTACTTGAAATGTAGGTTTGATAACCTCCACCACCTGGCAAGGTTGAGCGAGTATACGTTGTATAAGTCGGCTCTTTCATAGAATCAAGCTTCGTTTTAGCGTCACTAATCTGCTTTTCACTCTCAGCAATTTGAGCTTGCGCTTGCTTGATTGAGTCTTGTGCTGCCAATTGTTGCTCATTTGGTAATTGTGCGAGCATGGCTTTTTGCGCTTCCAGTTGAGATTTAGCTGCATCGACCTTTGCTTGATTAGCATCAAGTGAGGTTTCTTTTTCTGATTTTAATTGTGCTAAGCGTTGGCTAGGATTATCATAAAGCAAGTCCTCTAGCGCTTTTTCTTTTTTAGCTAATTTTTCCTTATATGTTTCAGAAAATGGATTTAGATTTTTTAAATCATTGTAGCGAATTCTAGCAACCGTGTAAAAATCGCTGTCAAAAGTTGATTCTGGAACAATGGCATAGTATTTCAATACTCCGTTTCCAGCACTTGATGTTCCAAGGCTAGATTTTGAAAGAATCTCTGAGGAATTGACAAAGCCAACAATTTTAAATGTCGTTTTTTTCAAAATGCCTTGTTCGTCAGATTGGGTAAAGCTGATCTTATCACCAAGATGGTATTTCTTTTGCATGGTTGAAGCTAAGGCAATCTCATCAGTAGCTTTGGGATAAACACCTGAAACTAACTCATATTTAGAAATACGCTTGCTGTTTGAAAACACACGAATAGCATCATCGGTATTTTTAATTGTCACATCCGTCAGATAGCCATAATCAACTTCGCTGTCTTTGATCGTTGCTAGCTCTTTTTGATCATCATCACTAAAACCGTAGCTTGCAATGACTGACAAGTCCATGGTATTTTGCTTTTTAAGATAAGCACTTGCTGTCCTTTGCATGTCAGGTCCTGTTACTTTCAAGGCGACAAAGGCAAAGGCTCCAAGCATCATCAAGAGCATGATGGATAAAAAACGACCTTTAGAACTTCCGATTGATTTTCTGATATCTTTCCAATAAGTCTTTTTTGACATAGCCATCACCTCAGTATTCTAGTGTTTCAATATCTTGAGGATGCTCATTAACTTCGATACTGCTTACCGTAGCATCGTGCATGTGAATCACACGATCAGCAATTGGGGCAAGAGCTGAATTATGCGTAACTATAATAACAGTTGAACCCTTATGGCGTGACATATCTTGCAAAATTTTTAAGACTTGTTTTCCGGTTTGGTAATCAAGGGCACCTGTCGGTTCATCGCAGAGCAATAATTTTGGATTTTTTGCCACCGCACGCGCTATTGACACACGCTGCTGTTCACCCCCAGATAGCTGAGCTGGAAAGTTATTAAGACGTTTTCCAAGTCCCACATCAATCAATGTCTGCTCAGCATCTCTTGCATCGCTAACAATTTCTGAAGCTAGTTCCACATTTTCTTTAGCGGTCAAATTGGGCACCAAATTGTAAAATTGAAAGACGAAACCGACGTCATTACGACGATAAGTTGTCAATTCTTTAGCGTTGTATTTAGCAATATCAACCCCATCAATCAAAACTTGCCCTTCATCGTTCGTGTCCATACCACCGAGAATATTTAAGACAGTTGATTTTCCAGCTCCTGAAGCCCCTAAAATAATGACCAATTCTCCTTTTTCAATGACAAAATTAATATCATTATTAGCCACAATTTCAGTTTCACCTGCTTGATAACGTTTATAAGAATGCTTCATTTCAATATAAGCCATGAGATTCACCTCTTTAGTTTTCTTAATTAGACATCTTGTTGATTTAATTTGGACTATATTATATAATTTGATAAATTAATAAACAAGGACAAAAATAGACAATCTGTTCATTTTAGACCAGGACTAAGAAAGGAGCTGATTTTTATGGCAAAGAGACAAACAGAAACCAAAAACTATCTTAAACAAGCTTTAGCTAAACTCTTGTTGGAAAAACGGTTTGAGGAGATTAGTGTCTCAGATTTAACCAAAACTGCTGGTATTAATCGTGGAACATTCTACCTTCATTATGTTGATAAATGCGACATGATGGACCAACTAAAAAACGAAACGCTTGATGAGTTATTAGCTATTCTAAATGACGACTCTCTTTTTTCTGATAGTCAAACTGTTATCATCCAGTGTCTGGACTACATCCGCAAGAATTTTGAGTTTATTTATGCCATTTCAAAATCATCTTCTTCCGATTTCTCTAAAACTATCAAAGATTTTATTTACAGCTTTCTTTTGACTATCCCTGATTTCAAAGATATTCTCGTGAGCTATTATGAAATTCCTTATCAATATGCGCTTGAAGTCTATTTATCTTCTATTGAAAGTATTATCTCTCTTTGGGTAAGTAATGGTGGAATTGAAAGTTCTGAAGAAGTCACCGATATTATCCTTAAAGTTGCTTCGCTTGATAAAATGGTATGATAATACTGAGAAAATCTCACTTTAGATTAAGTGAGATTTTTTAACTATAGTGAGTTTACGGCAGCAAGAGCCGCTTGATAATCTGGATCTGAGTTAACATTTTCCAAGTATTCAGCATAAACCAATTGATTATCCGTATTTAAAACAAGCACAGCACGAGCTAGAAGATGCCATTCTGCCATTAAAAGACCATAAGTCTTCCCAAATTCATTGTCATAGTAATCAGACAACATAACCGCTTGATTAAGACCTTCGACACCACACCAGCGTGCTTGAGCAAATGGCAAGTCTGCTGAAATCGTAATTACCACGGTATCAGACATAGCTGAAAGTTCTTTATTAAACGTACGTGTCTGTGTTGAACAAATCCCTGTATCAATTGATGGCACAACGCTAATTACTTTTTTCTTTCCAGCAAAATCAGACAAGCTTTTAATACTTAAATCAGATGCTCGCAATGAAAAATCTGGTGCTGTTTCACCAATTTTTAGTTGTTTACCAATTAAAGTTACGGGATTTCCAAGAAAAGTTGTCATCGTTTATTCCTTCCATTTATGAGAGTTTTTTTGTTATTTGCAAGAAAAGAAAGCCTTTTACTCTCCTTTCATTTTACCGAAAAATCTCTTTTTAAACGAAGAATATGCTTGAAAGTTAAAGATACTTGCTTGCCTCTCTAACTGAAAGTGGTGATAAGTGTTCTTTGTTTGTCATGATAAACTGTCTAACCCAAGCAGCGTTAGTTTTTGACAAATCACGTAAAGCCCAACCTATGGCTTTATTGATAAAAAATTCCTTTGAACCTAGATTTCTCAGAAGAATCTCTTGGAGTAAATCAATCTTAGTCTGATCTTTTCTACCAAGCTGGTGAAGAATGGCTAGTCTACATAGCCAGATATTATCATCATGTGCCCACGCTTTCATCACCTTATCAACTCTCTCATCCGTTAATCCAATGCGACCAATAACAACGGCTAGTATGTCAATACTATCCCACCACTGTTTGCTTCTTGCAAAATATTCAAGCTTTTCAATATCATCATAAGTCAGAAATCTTTGCATCGTACGCAAGTAATCAAGAACCAAATACTGACACTCACGGTGGTCATCTTGCCAGACCTGCTTTAAAAAAGCCCAATCAAGCTTTTCTGATTTTTTCTCATTGGCTAAAAATGATTTGTAAAGTGCTCGGCGTTTTGGTGTTTGAATGCCATAAAAAGAAAATCGATTTTTCATGTAGGCTGACATAACTTGCGCTTTTGCCGAATCAGCGTTTTCTTCAAATAATCGAGTCATTTCTTCAAGCTTTGACAACTTTCTTCCTCCTTGGAGTAACTAAGCTATTTTTCACTTTCATTCTATCAAAAAGCAGTCTGTTTGGCATACAGACTGCTTGCTTTTACCCTATGAACATCAATACGATTGTTTGATTAGATTTTTTCCAAAGCTAGACGCAAATCTTCAATCAAGTCATCAGCATTTTCAAGACCAACAGATACACGAATTTGATTTCGAGTTACTCCACAAGCTTTCAAATCTTCTTCAGAAAGTTGTTGGTGAGTTGTTGTCGCTGGGTGAACAACAAGAGATTTGGCATCCGCAACGTTTGCTAAATCAGAGAAGATTTCAAGGTTATCGATAAATTTATGCGCTTCTTCTTGCCCTCCCTTGATGTGGAAAGTAAAGATTGAACCAGCACCTTTAGGGAAATATTTTTGAGCCAAGTCATAATATGGGCTTGATGGCAAGCTTGGGTAGTTGACCTTTTCAACTTTTGGATGGTTTGCCAAAAAGTCGACAATTTTCTTAGTGTTTTCAATATGGCGGTCAATACGAAGTGACAATGTTTCAAGACCTTGCAAAAGTAAGAAAGCACTAAATGGTGACAAAGCTGCACCAGTGTCACGCAATAATTGCACACGAAGGGCTGTGATAAAAGCTGCAGCTCCGATATCACGAGTGTAGCTGATATTGTGATATGATGGGTCTTCATCTACAAATTGTGGGAATTTACCAGATGCTTCCCAATCGAAGTTTCCTGAATCCACAACTACACCTGCAATAGTTGTTCCGTGTCCACCGATAAATTTTGTCGCTGAATGAACGGCAATATCAACACCGTGTGAGAAAACATTGATTAGATATGGTGTACCAAAGGTATTATCAGTTACCAATGGAATCTTGTGAGCATGCGCAATATCAGCAATTTTTTCGATATCAGGAATATTGATAACAGGATTTCCAAGCGTTTCAATCAAAACAAGTTTTGTATTATCCTTGATAGCTGCTTCAACTTCTTCAAGATTTGCCACATCAACAAATGTTGTTGTCACGCCATAACGCGGAAGAGTTTCTTTGAGTAAGTTAAATGTTCCACCGTAAAGAGTTGTCGCTGCCACCACATGGTCGCCAGCGTGAGCAAGCCCAAGAACAGCATAAGTAATAGCTGCCATACCAGATGATGTTGCGACTGCCCCAACCCCATTTTCAAGGGCAGCAATACGATTTTCAAAGACTTCTACCGTTGGGTTCCCGATACGTGAATAGATATTTCCTGGTTTTTTCAAGCCAAATAAATCTTCACCTTCTTGAGCATTATCAAAAACATATGATGTTGTTTGGTAAATTGGAACAGCACGAGATTTTGTTGTTGGGTCAACTTCTTGACCAGCATGCAATTGTAAAGTTTCAAAGTTATATTTTCGTGTCATGGCATGTACTCCAATCATTAAAATTTCTGAATGTACATACAATTTTACACTCTTTTAAAAATATTGACTAATACTTATTAAAAAAGACTAGGTATAGTTTCAAACTATACCCTAGTCAAATGCTCTGGCAAATCGCTGAGTATCAAGTTCAACTTCTTTGGACTGAGCGATGGCTGAAATTACAGCAACACCATCTGCTCCAGATTGCCGAATAGCAGCTACATCACCAAATGTAATGCCACCAATTGCCACAATTGGAATGTCTTTATCCAATTCACGCATTTCTCTCAAACCATTTAATCCGATAACTTGACCAGCGTCAGATTTTGAAGAAGTTGGAAAAATAGGACCTACCCCAATGTAATCAACAACATCAATTGCTGATAAATGATATTCTTTAGCATTTCCAACCGATAGACCAATCAACTTATCTGGAAACAACTTTCTAGCCTCATGGACTGGCATATCATCTTGCCCAAGATGAACACCATCAACACCAATTTCTAAAGCCAAATCAATGTCGTCATTGATGAAAAATAAAATGTGGTACTTACGACAAAGTTCTTTAACCTTTAAAGCAAGTTCCTTTTTTTCTTGCCCAGAAAGTGCACCTTGACCTTTTTCACGAAATTGAAAACAGGTCACCCCTGACTTAAAAGCTGCTTCTAAGATATCCAAAAATTTCCCTTTAGGACAATTTGGCGTGCCACAAATAAAATAGACCTGCAACTGTTCTTTATTCACAATATACCTCAACTCTCTTCAAGCGCTCAACATCTTGATTTGTGATTTTGCAAAGAGCATCTAGAAATGCTATCTGAAAACTTCCAGGTAGGGCGTTGCCTGCCGCAACTTCTGCCAGCTCACCTGCGATATTATAAACCGAGATTGCCTCTTCTAAGCAAGCAAGTAAGTCGCCATCTTTAGCAAGGCCGATAAATGCAGCTAGCACTGCTCCGAGTAAGCAGCCTGTTCCTGTAACAAGTGGCATTAAGGGACTACCATTTTTAAGAAGTTTAACGTGACCATTGACCGCAATGGCATCTGTTTTTCCTGTGATGACAACTGGAATTCCAAGTTTTTGATTAGCTAACCAAGCAAGATGTCCAATGTCATCAACGTCTGCAGAATCAACACCTTTACTTTTAACATCTTGTCCAACTAGCGCAGCAATTTCCCCGGCATTTCCGCGTAAAAGTGAAATCTTGTGATGGTTTAGCAAATCAGACGCAACTTTCTTGCGATAAGGTCCAGCACCAGCAGCAACTGGATCCAAAACAGTTGGCACCGAATACTTCTCAGCAATATCTAGAGCGTCCTTGTAAAGTTGCCAACTTCCCTCGTGCAAAGTACCAATATTAACCAACAGACCACTTGCATTTGGCAAAAAATATTCCAAATCTGGCTGATATTCACTCATGGCTGGAGAGGCACCAAGAGCCAACAGACCATTTGCTGAGAAATTCTTGACGACATTATTTGTCAAACAAATGGTCAAAGGATTATTCTCTCGTAAGTCATCTAAATAAGTCATTTAATCTCCTTTGTATGTGACGTGATTAACTGGACCATTTCCATGACCGAGTTCTGGAGCGGTTTTGATAGCTTCTGTAATAAATCGCTTAGCTGTTCCAACAGCTTCTTGAACAGAACGACCTTTGGCTAATTCTGCCGTGATTACTGCAGCATAAGTACAACCCGTTCCGTGTGTATGCCTGGTCGCAACACGTTCAGAGGTAAATGTCTGCACTTGACCATTTTCTAAAAAGAGAAAGTCTTTAGCTTCATTTTGCAAATGGCCTCCCTTGATGACGACATTTTTAACGCCGTATTGTGATTGAATGGCTTTACCAGCTTCTAGGATTGCTTTTTCATCCTTCAATTCTTGTCCAAAAAGCACCTCTGCTTCTGGCAAATTAGGTGTGATAACAGTCGCTAAAGGAAGCAATTTTTCTTTGAGGGCCTCTACTGCTTCTTGGCTAATCAAGCGATCGCCACTCGTCGCTACCATGACGGGATCAAGAACGTAAGGACATGATATAGTATTCAAATACTGACTCACGCGCTCAATGGTTTCAACTTCTGCCAGCATCCCTGTCTTAATCGCATCTGGCTCAATATCAGAAAAAACACTTTTTAGCTGCTCATCAAGAATCGTTTGATCAAGATTACAAATGGCTTGAACACCTTGGGTATTTTGTGCAACTACACTGGTAACGACCGCCATACCATAAACACCACGCGCTTGAAAACTTTTCAAATCAGCCATAATTCCGGCACCACCACTTGGATCAGTTCCTGCAATCGTTAAAGCTACCTGTAACTTAGACATTTCTTACCTCCTCTGGCCATTCTTCTTGGTCAATTGCCATTTGGAAAAAATTGCGCTCATGCTGACAACTTTCCAAAAAGACACGAATCATTTCTTTTCTTTTTTCTTCTGGTAGTTGACTACTAAATCGTTTTAGTAGGTCAAAATAAGTTGGCAAACAAGCTGTTGCTTCATCTGCTGCGTAAAAGTCAAACCATGCTTTAAAAGGATTATCGCTTGCAATCTTACCAGTCTCAAGTGCCTTTTTAGCAACCTGCTGATAAATCCAGGGACATGGAAGCATGGCTGCCAAGATATAAGCTGGATTATCTTGACTTAGCTGATAGTACATGTGCTTAATGTAATGGTCAGAACTTGGATACCAAGCCTTATCAGCAATAATATCATGATAATCTCTTCCAGCTGCCTTAGCTAAAATATGATGAGCTCCCACCTCATGATTAAAAATAAAGTCAATCTGACCTAAAAAGAAGTCTTTGCTTGGTTTATCAGGAATTTTGGCAAATAGCTGAGCATAAATATCAGCGAATTTTTCCAAATAAATAGCATCCGCTTTTAAGTAATGACAAATTGCCTCATTGGGCAAGTTTCCTGCTATCATTTGCTTGATAAAATCATCTGCTAAAATCTTATCAATAAAGATTTGACTGCGTTCTTTCATTTCATTAATCATTAATTTCTTCCTTTACTATTGTTATGAATTCCTTTAAGTGACGAATGGTGCGGAATGCCTGTTCTTGATTGTCTTGTGGGTTATCAGTATTTGACAGATAAACACCCTGAATATCAAATTTTTGAGCTGTTTTTAAATGGCGCGTGCTATCTTCCAGATAAAAAATAGTCTTATCAGATAAGCCTTCTATCTCAAGAACAGCTCGGTAAAACTCATCTGTTTTATCAGGAAATCCTAGCGCAATACAAGAATAAATACCAGAAAAGTATTGCAATACTCCTGCCGATTCTAAACCGATTTTGGCTAAGTCATCATAATTTGATGTGACTGCATAAATCAAAAAATCTTCTTCAGCTAAATCGGCTATCATCTCCACAGCTTGTGGCATAAGTGAAACCTTTTGATAAGCATCTTCTAATAGCTGCTGAGTTTTCCTTTCTGGATAAGTCAACTTTTCTTTGGCAAATAAAGCTGATAAATAAGCTTGCGCCTCAACCATATTGAAACGCCAGAGGTGTTTTTTTATCGCTTGAGTATAGGAGATATTGGCTAAAGCCAAGACTTTCTCGATGACCTCATCCCACAAACCATAAGAATCAAAAACAACCCCGTCTAAATCAAGAAAAATAACGCTTTTACTTTTGGGCAACAAGGGCAACATAGCCTCCTTTGTCATAACCCTCAATCGGTTCTTCCACAAAATCATTAGTATAGATAGGCTGAGCCGTAAGGGTTTGGAAATATCGAATATTTGTCATGCCAAGTTCATCTCTTAAAATCGCTTCTTTTTCAAGAGGGGAATGGAAAATAGCAGAGCGGACTAACTCGATTGGATAAGGAAAAGTTGGGGCAATTTTATGAAAAATTTCTTTATCATAACCACCAACATGCGCAGCAAATTTATACAAAATGCCGTAAGCACTCTCTACTGGAACATCCAACAAAATCAAATGTCCTCCCTTTTTCAAGGCACGATGGCAATTCTGGTAAGCTGACGATAAATCCTTGATATAACTCGAACAACCGTTTAAATAAATCACATCATAGGCTTCTTTTGACAATGACGTTGTCTCTGCATCACCAATTTTGACAGTCATGCCACGTTTTCTGGCAATTGTCGCCATATCATTTGACGGCTCAATACCAAATTTAACCTGAATGCCGTATTGTCTATTCAAAGCTGATTCAAAAAGACCACTACCACAGCCAATTGATAGAATGGTTTCTTTTTCAATATCATGTAAAGCTCGGTGCAACAGTTTTAATTCACTGACAAAGACATTACTATTTGTCATAAACCATTGGTCATACGCGTCTGCGTAACCGTCAAACATTTTTGCATCTGTCATTGTAATCCATCCTCCTTGAGACTTTCTAAGGCATATAATTTTTTCAACTTCATGAAATGTGTTGAATACTTCAAGCCAGAAAGCACAGCCATTGCCATAAAGCCTCCAATCAAAGTCGCCAAAACAAATCGTGGGGTAAAGAAGACCAAAGATTGTGCCTGACTTGCCTTTGCTAGTAACTCGTCATCCCCATGAGCTGATATGGTCCAAAACCAAACCATAACTGGTGCAGAAAGTAATGAGCCAAGAATCCCTGTTCCAAGAAACTCGCCAAACCAAGCCATAATAGGCTTTTTTGTCAAACGGTAAAAGCAAGTGGCTAAAAATGCTCCTGGAACAGAACCAATAATTGCTAATGGAGCCACGCTAGCCACACCAGCTTGGGTTAAAATCCGCATAATAGCAACAATTAATGCCATAGCTACAGCATAAAGAGGCGTCATGAAAGTTGCCGCGATGATATCCATCACACTGGACATAAACGCCATACCTTCAATCCGAAATAACGGCGTTAGCAAAAAATCCAAAGCAATCATGATAGCCAGAACAGTTAAACGATGTACACGATTATTCGCCATAAAAATTCCTTTCCTGACACTAACATGCACCAAAAGCTCACAGAAATAAAAAAACGCCATTTGAAAAATCTCAAATGGAGTTTATCTATTTAAAAACTGCGAAACAGCTCTTTTGACTCTACAAAAGAACTATCTTATATCGATTTTTGCACAACAAAAAAACAGCTTTTTGTTGCTTACACATTTCCCTTCGTCAGTTCTAACTGCATCAGGTTCAATGGGTATAATCTCAGCTTTTACGCACCCCAAATGTCTTATTAAATTTACAGAATAACTATAGCACATTCAAGTTGAAAGCGCAATAATTTTCAGAAAAATGACACAATTTTTGCGGTGAATTGATAAAAAAGAGTTATAATTTGTACAAAAGAATTTTTAATAAACTGGAGTAATACATGAAATATTTAGGACAAGCCTTCAAAGAATTAAGAGAAGCAAGACATATTTCGCTAGCAAATGCTACTGGTGGACACTTCTCCCCTTCAATGCTCTCAAAATTTGAAAGTGGAAAAAATGACCTTTCTGCTCAAAAATTATTGATAGCTCTTGAAAACGCACATATTGAAATTAATGAATTTCTTTATCTAACTAGAGGATTTTTGAAAAGTGATTTAGTAGAATTACAAGAAAAAATCTATTCTTTAGAAGAAAAGCTTGATCAAGCTGGTTTACAGAAATTATATGAAAGTGAGCAAAATAAGCAGAATAATAGAGATACAAAGATGCTTTACACCATAATCATAAAAGCACACATGAAAGCCTTTGATGAGACAACAGAACTAACATCTGAAGAAGAAACGTTCCTTTATAATTACCTTTTTAATACTGAAATCTGGGGAAACCATGAACTATCTCTATTTTCGATTTGTTCTACTCTGTTATCTCCTGAACTATTTACAATGTATGCTAGAGAGTGTCTCCGAAAAACTGATTTTTTAGGAGAACTAGGCGAAAACCGAAAAATTATTCATACAATGTTACTAAATGGTTTTATGCTTTGCATCGATGAAAATGATTTTATTAATGCTAATTATTTTAATAAACAAATCCAAAATCATTTTTACAAAGAAAGCGAAGCTTATTACCGTACGATTTATTTATGGGCAAAGGGCTTGTTTGATTATAAACAAGGACATAAACAAGATGGATTGAAACAAATGAATGATGCAATCCAAATTTTAAAGATTTTGGATTGCCAATCAGCTGCCGATTATTACTCTTCTGGAATGCAAAAAGTAATCAGCGAAAACTTAAATTGATTATAATATTGAATATATTCAAGAGCTTATATCTTTTTTATATTTTCTTTATTATTTTTATCTACAAAAAACTCTTTAAAGAACATGAGTGATTTTCTTATTTGTAGCTCGTTTAAAAACAGTCCTCTGGACTCCTTTTGAATATATTCAACATTTTTACTCCTTGATTAAAAAAATAATATAATAATCCAAAAATCAGTTAAGGAGTCAAAAATATGAAATTATTTTTTACAAATAAGGTATATCACTTTCTAACAGTTTCTCGATTTTTAAACACTATTGGTTCATCACTATATAATATTGTTTTCGTCGTCTATGCTGCCACTGTTTTTCATTCAAAAATTATGGTAGGAGTGGCTAATATAACAATGGTTATACCAACACTCTTTACTATTTTAGTTGGCATAAAGGCTGATCAAACTCAATTCAAAAAGAAATGGATTGTTATCACAGGTTTTACTCAAACAGCTATTTTTACAAGCTTGGCTTTTATAATTTCCAAGCATTGTTTACTTGCCTTTTCTTTTATTTGCCTTTTTAATATCCTTAGCGATATGTTAAGCGATTTTTCAAATGGTCTTCGAATGCCTATTATTCAAAAGTACGTTAACAAGAAAGATTTAATCGAAGCCTATTCATTCACGCAATTCATTTCTTATATCTGCAACTTTTCTGGACAAGCTTTAGGAATTTGGTTATTAACGATTTCTCAACACAACTTTGCGCTTGTCGCAATAATTAATGCACTCTCTTTTATGCTGTCAGCTCTAGTGATATTAATCATCAAAGACGATGCTGATTACGATGTTTTATCAAGCGATAATGAACTATCATTCAAAGAACAATTTTCAAACTTATACCATAACGTTATGTTGATTTTTAACGAAACTAATAGCGCTGATTTTTTTCACTTACTCCTAGCAATTCTCTGCTTAAATATGCTCAGTGGCTCACTTAATGCTATTTATAATATTTGGTTACTGTCTGCAAAAATTGGTCACCTATCCTACAGCCAAGCACTACTTCTTATTGAGTTTATCTTAGTTGGCGGTATTTTGATTGGAAGCTTGACACCACACGATTATTTTTCTCAAAAATCAACTAGACAATTGCTAAAAATTAGTGCAGTAATTTTCTTTCTTGTCGGTCTTTCAAATCTTATCCACTTCCCCTTAATTATCGGTATTTTATTACTAGCATTTGCCAGTTATTTAGTCGGAAAAGTTAATCCTAAAATTAATTCTCAATTATTGAGCAATCTTCCAGCCAATACCTTAGCACAAACAAATAATTTTCTAACTTTTTTGTTCACCTTGTCCCTTCCTGTCGGAACAGTATTATTTAGTAGTTTGTCTTCGTGGAATATCACATCCACTTGGATTACATTTCTAGCTTTAGCTGTTGCTGTCTTTAAATTATCAGCTTCTACTAAAACTGTTCCTGATTGAGAATTTTAAAAAAAAGAAATCCAAGTTTTCCTTGGATTTCTTTTGGTATTACTTCTCTTATTATTTCTTCTCAATTGGTGCGACGCTGGCTAGTAGTTTTTTAAGTCCAACTTCTGGGAAATTGATTTTTAGTTCTTGAGTCTTGCCTGAGCCTGTAACTGCAAGGACAGTTCCGTCACCCCATTTTCTGTGGTGAGCGATATCTCCGATTTGCCAGTCGACAGCTTCTTTTGAAGCGCCAGCAGCTTGACCAAAAGGTACTCCTTTGACAGCTTTTGAATATGGCTGCGCTCCACGTGATGTCGGTTGAACTTTCGCTTTGCGAGCTTGAAGAGCTTGTTGGAGGCTCATGCCTTTACCAAAGCTCATTGATTGGTCACTGCTATTGCTATAGCGAACACCAAATGAAGAATTAGCAGGTCGAGCCAAGCCTTGGTATTGCAATAACTCGTCATCAATTTCACGAATGAAGCGAGATGGACGGTTATAACTTGTCTTACCAAACAAGGTACGTGTATTGGCATTTGTCACAAAGAGCAATTGCTCAGCACGCGTGATACCAACATAAGCCAAACGGCGTTCTTCTTCTAATTCATCTTGATCTTCAGCAGCTCGAGAAAGAGGGAAGACCCCTTCTTCCATACCAATCAAGAAGACAATTGGGAATTCCAAACCTTTAGCAGCGTGCAAGGTCATCAAAGTCACTTCTGCTGTTTCAGCATCACCATCATCAGTATCCGCAATTAAAGCCAAATCATTCAAGAAACGACTTAGTTTGTCAATACCAGATTCATCTTCTGGGGCATCGTCTTGATTTTCATCAAAGTTTTTCGTAACAGTCAAGAATTCTTCGATATTTTCGATACGTGCTTGGCTTTCAAGCGTATTTTGCACACGAAGGGCATCAAGGTATCCAGTCTTATCAAGAACAGCTTCTACCAATTCAGTAACACTGTATTTGTCCAAGTCAGCACGAAGGTTCATAAGAAGATTAGCCAAATCCCAAACGGCTTGTGCTGCTTTTCCTTTGACACCTGAAAGCATGATGTTTGCTGATGCATCAAGCAAGCTCATGTTTTGAAGATTAGCAAAGTCACGGATTTTCTCAAGCGTACCAGGACCGACACCGCGTTTTGGTTCGTTGACAATTCGTCCATAGCTGATGTTGTCAGCAGTGTTTGCAATAACATTCAAGTATGAAATGACATCACGGATTTCCTTACGGCTGTAGAATTTCGTTCCACCAACCATTGTATATGGAATATTTGATTTCAGCAATGCTTCTTCAATAGTACGTGATTGGGCGTTAGTACGGTAAAGAACTGCAAAATCTTTAAAGTTTTTCCCTTGTTCACGGACGATATTGTCAATCGTTGAGGCAACAAAAACAGCTTCTTCGCGTTCATCACGCGCACGGTAATAAACAATTTGTTCCCCGTCAGCGTTTTGTGTCCAAAGTTTTTTCGGACGACGGTTGCGGTTGTTATTGATAACGGCATTAGCTGCTTGCAAAATTTTCTTAGTGGAACGATAGTTTTCTTCCAACATAACAACCTTGGCTTCAGGATAATCTTTCTCAAAATCAAGGATATTTTGCATATCAGCACCACGCCAACCATAGATAGATTGGTCAGCATCACCGACGACACAGATATTTTTAAAACGAGATGCCAAGAGTTTAACCAACTGATACTGAGCATGGTTAGTATCTTGATACTCATCTACGTGAATATATTGGTAGCGTTGTTGGTAATAAGCCAAAACATCTGGATTTTGGTCAAACAAACGAAGCGTCAACATGATAAGGTCATCAAAGTCCATAGCTTCGCTTTGACGAAGTTCAGCTTGGTAAGCTTTATAACATTTGGCAACGATTTGAGTGTACATGTCACCAGCTTGGTTCTCATATGCAACCTCATCAAGCAAATCATTCTTGGCATTTGAAATCGTTCCAAGGATGGCACGTTCGTTCCATTTTTTAGGATCAAGGTTGAGGTTCTTTAAAATACGTTTCATGAGCGTACGTTGTTCACCAGGGTCCACAATGGTAAAGTTGCGGTTGTAGCCAATATGATCTGCATCACGGCGCAAAATGCGGACACACATGCTGTGGAAGGTAGCAATCAAAGTATCTGCCGTTGCTGGATTCAAGGCCATGGCACGTTCACGCATTTCACGCGCAGCTTTATTGGTGAAGGTAATCGCTAAGATATTCCACGGATTTACAAATTTTTCATCAATCAAATAAGCAATGCGGTGTGTCAACACGCGAGTCTTCCCAGAGCCCGCACCTGCCATAATCAAAAGCGGACCTTCTGTCGTTTTAACAGCTTCAGCCTGCTTATCATTCATACCATTTAATAAAGGATTCATCGTATAAAAGACCACGGAGGTTCTGCCATCAGCTCCTATCAGCCAAGAAAACCATCCGAGATTTATTCCTCTCTATATTAATTATTTCATTAAAATCAATGCTTTTCTATTGTACCATTTTTTAAAGAAATAATGTTGGCTGGTTTCACTTTGTTTGACAAATCTTCAAGAAATAAGAATGAATGCTGTCACTCTCATCAACTTCAGGATGAAAAGAAAGTCCGATTTGATTGCGATAACGAGCAGCGACGATTTTCCCTTGATGTTTTGACAAAATTTCAACTTCATCTTCTACCTCACTAATGTATGGTGCTCTGATAAAAGTCGCTGGTACTTGACCTAAATCCGCAAAGTCAAGCAAAGACGTAAAGCTTCCTAACTGTCTGCCGTAGGCATTACGCTTAACGGTGACTGGTAAAATTCCTAAATAATTCTCTGCCTGATTTTCTACATTTTCAGCTAGTAATATCAAGCCAGCGCAAGTCGCAAGAACCGGCAATCCCTGCTGAATCCTTTCTCGCAAAGGTTCTAAAAGCCCCAAATCAGCTAACAGTTTTCCCTGTACTGTTGATTCACCACCTGGAAGCACCAAACCGTCTAGCGGCTTTTCCAAATCTTTTAGCTGCCGAATCTCAATTGTCTGTGCACCTAATGAGGCTAACTTTGCTTTATGCTCTGCAAAATCCCCTTGCAGGGCTAGCACTCCGATTAAAACCATATCAACCTCCTAAATTCCACGTTCAGCCATAAGCAATTGGATTTCTTCTTCGTTAATGCCGACCATGGCTTCGCCAAGATTTTCTGATAACTTGGCAAGTAATTTCTTATCTTGATAATTTGTCACAGCTTGAACGATAGCACGCGCACGTTTTTCGGGGTCACCTGATTTGAAAATACCAGAGCCAACAAAAACACCTTCTGCACCAAGTTGCATCATCAGCGCAGCATCTGCTGGCGTAGCCACACCACCTGCCGCAAATAAAACAACAGGTAATTTTCCTGTCTCATGAACTTCTTTGACTAAATCATAAGGAACTTGCAATTCTTTTGCTGCTTGATAGAGTTCATCCGAACGAAGAGCCTTTAGACGAGCGATTTCTTTTTTCAATGAACGTAAGTGTCGAACCGCTTGGATGACATCACCAGTACCTGGTTCTCCTTTTGAACGAATCATGCTAGCACCTTCTGCAATACGGCGAAGAGCCTCACCAAGATTTTTAGCCCCACACACAAATGGCACGTCAAATTGAGTCTTATCAATATGATAAAGGTCATCAGCAGGTGATAGCACTTCACTTTCATCAATGTAATCAATCTCAATAGCTTCAAGAATCTGAGCTTCAACAAAATGCCCAATGCGCACTTTTGCCATAACAGGAATGGAAACCGCCTCTTGAATTTCTTTAATCATTTTGGGGTCACTCATGCGTGAGACACCACCTGCAGCTCGGATGTCAGCAGGAATTCTTTCTAGTGCCATAACGGCACAAGCACCTGCTGCTTCAGCGATTCTTGCTTGTTCAGGAGTGGTTACATCCATAATCACTCCACCTTTGAGCATTTGAGCTAGTTGCTTGTTAAGTTGATAACGTTGGTTTGCCATAAAAACACCTCATTTACATTTTTATTGCTTTTCATTATAATAAAAACTGACATGGTATCAAGCGTCACTTAAAAACTTTTTTATAGGGTCAGATTGGAGATGTTATGCTTACTTATTCATTGGATAAAAAGGGTGCTATTCCCCTTTATGAACAACTTTATCGTGCAATCAAAAAAGATATTACCATTGGGATTTTAAAAGCTGGAGAAAAATTGCCATCAAAACGCAACCTAGCCAAACACCTTGGCATATCTATCGTTACGGTAGAAACCAGTTATCAGCAATTAAAAGCTGAAGGCTATATTTACAGTCAGGCAAAAAAAGGATTCTTCGTTTCAGAAATCAATCCGCACCATCCACCCGTTGAAAAAACCATAAGGTTACTTTCAAATCCAGAAAGCAGGCCAGATGACGACAAAGCTTATTTACGACTTAGCAATAACCAGACCAATTCTGAAACTTTTCCATTTGCCACGTGGTCAAAAATTGTTCGTCAAGTTCTTAATAACTGCCAAGATGAACTTGTTCACCCCTCGCCAAGTAAAGGTGTTCTGCTACTAAGACAAGCTATCGCTAAACACCTAAATGACTATCGCGGAATGGCTATCGACCCACGCCAGATTATCATCGGTGCAGGAACCGAGTATTTGTATACTATTCTCATTCAACTGCTTGGGCTTGATAAAACTGTCGCACTTGAGGAACCAAGTTATTCAAAAATCCGCAAAATTTATCAACAATTTCATGTCAAACAAACCTTCATTGATATGGAAAATGACGGACTTAGTATGTCACAACTAAAAGAAACAGATGCCGATATTGTCCACCTTTCTCCTTCGCACCAATTTCCTACAGGAGCTATTTTATCTATCAGCAAACGTTATGAACTTTTAAGTTGGGCAAATCAAGGCAATCGTTATATCATTGAGGATGATTATGATAGTGAATTTCGCTTTCAAGGGCTACCGATTCCTAGCCTTCAAGAGATTGATAGCCTCGGAAAAGTCATTTATATCAATACTTTTAGCAAAAGCTTGGCTTCAACTTTACGTATTAGTTATATGATTTTGCCGCCGCAATTATTGGAACGCTTTGAAAAGCAACTTAGCTTTTACAATAACACTGTCTCAAACTTACAACAATACACCCTTGCTTACTTTATTAACGACGGTTATTTTGAAAAGCATTTAAATCGTATGCGACTTTTTTATCAGAAAAAACGTGATACCTTCATCCAAAAATTATTAGCCAGTCCACTCAAAAATCACATCAGTATCCATGATGAAGAATCTGGTTTGCATTTTATCATGACCATTAAAAGTGACCTAGCAGAAGATGACATTTGCAGGCAAGCTCTGGCAAATGGCTTACAAATGACAGCTATTTCCCACTATTACCAAGGGGAAAATAAGCATTTTGACAAGTCTTTCATCGTTAATTATGCTAATATTTCTAATCAAGATATCGAAAAGATCATTAATATTTTATCGCAAATCATTCTTTGATTTTTTTGTAATTTATATTTTTTCCAAACAATTCAAAAAATACTATTGACAAAGTTCGGTTTTTGCTTTAATATAGTATTCAAATCAAATAGCAAACCGAATGATGTCATTCAGGAGAAGAAAGCTTGCCTTTCGCCGAAGGAGTTACGCTCTCAGGTGTCATAGACAGGACTGGGTGATGGACGGACTTCTGGAGAGACCTAGTCATTTTTTAATGACACTAGTGACCTTTCGTTAGTATGTTTTTAAGGACTGAGTATTGTAATACTAACATGAAAGAACTAGACAGGCGCCGAAGGGGCAAGGCTAGACACGCATCTAGCTCAAACTCTCAGGCAAAAGGACAGAAGATAAGAATCGATTAACAGGTAAGGTGTATTATCTTTGTCAGTCTTCTTATCACTTTTCAGGAGTTATCACTACGATAACTCCTTTTTTCTATTCTAACTGGCATCATAGGACGCTATGTTTTATAGGAGACTTATTCGTATATGCTAAACTTTTTTACAATGCTAGATGATATTGTCTGGGGTGCCCCACTGCTTATTCTCTTGGTGGGAACAGGGATTTATTTAACTGTTCGTCTTGGCTTACTCCAGGTTTTGAAATTACCTAAAGCCTTTAAATTAATTTTCGCTGACGATAAAGGGCAAGGGGATATTTCTAGTTTTGCCGCTCTTGCTACTGCTCTTGCAGCAACTGTTGGTACTGGTAACATCGTTGGTGTGGCAACAGCTATCAAAGCTGGTGGTCCTGGAGCCCTCTTTTGGATGTGGATTGCTGCTTTCTTTGGTATGGCAACAAAATACTCTGAAGGACTTCTTGCTATCAAATACCGCACACGTGATGATAACGGTGAAGTTTCTGGGGGACCAATGTACTATATCCTAAACGGTATGGGCAAACGCTGGAAACCACTTGCTATCTTCTTTGCTGTCGCTGGTATCCTCGTTGCTTACTTTGGTATTGGTACTTTCTCTCAAGTTAACTCAATCACATCATCACTTGAAAATTCATTTGGCTTAGCGCCACAAATTGTTAGTATCGTTGTTGCTGTGGTGGTTGCCATCATCATCTTTGGTGGGATCAAATCAATCTCAAAAGTTGCCGAGAAAGTTGTTCCTTTCATGGCGATTATCTACATCCTTGCAACTTTAGCTGTCATCTTTACAAACTTCAATCAAATTCTTCCAGCATTTGGTCAAATCTTCACTGGTGCTTTTACTGGCACAGCTGCTGTTGGTGGTTTTGCTGGTGCTGTTGTTAAAGAGGCTATCCAAAAAGGTATCGCGCGTGGGGTCTTCTCAAATGAATCTGGTCTAGGTTCAGCACCAATTGCTGCTGCCGCTGCAAAAACTGAAGAACCTGTTGAACAAGGGCTTATCTCAATGACTGGTACTTTCATTGATACGATTATCATTTGTACTTTGACTGGTCTTTCAATCATCGTTACTGAGAAATGGACTGTAGCTGGTCTAGAAGGTGCACCTCTAACTCAAGCAGCATTCTCATCTCTCTTTGGAACTCCTGGTGCTCTTGCTCTAACTTTCTGTCTTGTTCTTTTTGCCTTTACGACAATTCTTGGTTGGTCATACTACGGTGAACGTTGCTTTGAATTCCTTTTTGGAACAAAACACATCAAACTTTATCGCGTTATTTTTGTCATCATGGTTGCTCTTGGTGGTTTCCTAAAACTTGAGCTTATCTGGATTATTGCTGATATCGTTAATGGCCTCATGGCTCTACCAAACCTTATCGCTCTACTTGCTCTCTCACCAGTTATTATCCGTGAAACAAAAAACTATTTTGCTCGCATGAAATAAAGCAAACACTCCTGAAATCGTTCAGGAGTGTTTTTTAATGTGATTCTAGGTATTGTTCAATCACTTGAAAAACACCTGATTTAGCATTCGATGGTGCTATAAAGTTTGCAGCAGCTTTCACTGCCTCGCTAGCATTTTCCATTGCATAAGAATATTTCGCTAAGCGTAACATAGCGATATCGTTATCGCCATCTCCAAATGTCATGACCTGATCAGCTGAAATGCCTTTTAAGGCCATCAGCTCTTTTATCCCTAGTGCCTTATCAACACCAGGCAAAACCACATCAATAGCCCCAAATCCACTAGCCATTGGCACTAAATCAGGAAATTCTTTTCTGAAATCCTGGCTAACACTTTCAAACAAAGCCATGGGGAGCTGCATGGTAATTTTGTTAATCTTTTCTTGTGGCAAGTCAAGCATACTATCAAGTAAAATCACATTTGGAAAGCTGGCATTGTAGTATTTCAAGCGCTCCGCATTACCTAGATTCTGGCAAATATAAGCTCCTTTTGTCATGTAAGAATGCTCTGGCGATGAAATCACGATATGATAGTCATCAAAATGATCCTCATAGTATTGTAAAAAGTGCTGCAATTGCTGTGCACTTAGATTTTTCAGGTAAATCGTCTTGTCCTTAACAAGCAAATGGCTACCATTACCAACAACATAAGACAAACGATTGGCCAAATTTCCAAAAACAATCTTCATTCGCGAGATTTGATTACCCGTCGCCACGACAAATAGAATTTCTCTTTTATCCAACTCATCCAATAGTTGCTCAAAACGCTTGGCTTCAAATTGCCCCTTTTCATCTAAGAATGTTCCATCCATATCCACTGCTATGAGTTTTATCATCTTTTTCACCATTTCAATTTTTTCTAATACCATGATAGCAGTTTCAAAAAACTTTAGCAAAAGTACAACACAAAAAAGGAAGTATAACTACTTCCTTTTCATTTTAAATATCGGTCACTTTGACAAATGGATTGCCAAGACCATTGATATCACCTGATTGTGTACTTTGTTCTCTCCAAAGCCATTCGATAGGATACCAGCCGTTGTTTGCTGCATTGTATGGATCATAGACATAGGTATTTCCATTTGAATACCCTTTAAGGACAATTTCGTGACTTGTTCCAAAGCCCCAAGGTGAAAACCTATCTTGTTGAACAGCTGCCAGAACGTGGTGCCCTTCTTTCAGTGCATCAATCAATTGAGATGAGCTATGAAGTACAGTCGCTGTCATTCCCCAATGTTGCGCTGCAATCACGACACCTCGTCCAGTTGTCCCAGCATCACCGCGATTGAATTCAACGGTATTGTTATAGAGATAAGCACAGATAGTTGTAGGCAAAATTTCCGTTCCTGTTAATGATGAAACAACCATTGCTACACTAGTTGGGGCACAAGCTGTTGAAGCCATTCTATAGCCTCCGAAAGTAATATTTGCCCAACGTCCGTCACGTTGATTGTAATATGGGGTATTGAAATTCGTACGTTTGACAGTAAATTCAGTTGATATTAAGAAATACATTTGTCCATTATCAGACTGGTAAACATGAATGTGATACGTTCCTGTACCAGAGTGATTTGAGACGTTAATAAGACCTACTGCATTTGTTCCAGAAGTATTGGCATCATACCATCTGATGTCATCTTGATCATTTACATCAGACCAAACGGCATATTTTACAGTACCATTTGAATAAACACCAGAAATGTTAACGCCGTACACGCCAGTTCCCTTATAAGAGGTTGAAACACTAGTGGTTACTTCCTTGTTGTTAAAAGCATATTGACCTAGATTATAGCCGATAGTTTCACCATCTTTGGTCTTAACATAGACGTGAACGGTATAGTCAGCCGAAATGTTATGATGATATTTTTCATCAACCGTAATAATGACTTTTCCGTTTGAAACGTTTGAACTTGTATACCAATGAAGATTTTTCTGTGCAGAATCAGACCAAGCAGCAACGGTTACACTAGCAATATCTTTTGATGACTCTGTTTCCGCAATTACAACCTGTAAACTACCTTTTGAAGCATCGTAATTTTGAACAACTACTGTTGGTTTTGTTTGTGACTCATTAAAAATTAAATCAACACCGTCTGACCCTGAAAGGCATGTAAAGGAATGAGTAACTTCATTTGTACCATAAACATGAACATTGTAATGTCCAGACTCAAACTTATGATTTTTAGCGTAGAAAGTATAGACATAAGAACCATCAGCTTGCTTAGTAGCGTGATACCACTTCATATCATCTTGACCATTTTTACTTGTCCAAGTTGGTAATTGAATATCATGAACATAAACTGGAACATCTATCACCGTTACTTTTGCAGAATAGTCTGTTAGCTTTTCAATTTGAACCCTTACTTCTGGTTTTGGCACGTTAATACTTGTTGCACTGATACATACCATTTTCCCCTTAACAACAGCATAGGTGTGAATGAGGTATGTCCCATAATCGCCAGTATACTTAGCCATTAGTTGACCATTAGTTGGAACCTTATACCAAATCAAATCATCTTGGTCATTTTGGGCTGACCAAACAGCATGGTAAACAGTCAAATCTGAGCTGACATCGCTTGGCATGCTGATTTGAATACCATTAGTCGTTAAAGTTGGCTGAACATGAACATCACTGAAATGGTAATCAGATTGGAAGCTTGTACCTGTTAAACAAGTCAATGAATTCGTAACTGCATTCGTTCCATAGACATGAACATTGTATTTACCACCTTCTAGATTGTGTTCAGCAATGCTGAAGATTCTTGTAAAGGTGCCATCGGCGTTCTTAGTAGTACTATACCACTGGATGTCATCCTGACCGCCTTTTTCTGTCCAAGTTGGTAGTTGAATACTAGTGATATATATTGGAGTATCACTAACTGTCACTTTGTAGCTTGTGTCATTAATTTTAGTAATCGTCACTTTAGCACTTGGTTTTGGAACATCAATACTTGTCGCACTGATGCATGTCATTTGACCTTTAATCACAGCGTAAGTATGGATAAGATAAGTGCCATAATCACCAGTGTACTTAGCTGTCAGTTGACCATTAGCTGGAACTTTGTACCAAATCAAATCGTCTTGGTCATTTTTGGCTGACCAAACAGCATGGTAAACGGTCATATCTGAGCTAACATCACTTGGCATGCTGATGTGGATACCATTAGCGGTTAAAGTTGGTTGAACTTTAACATCACCAAACTGATAATCTCCTTGGAAACTTGTACCAGTAAGACCTATTAGCAAATTCGTAACTGCACTTGTCCCATAAACGTGGACATTATATTTACCACTTTCTAGGTTATGCTCAGCAATGCTGAAGGTCCTTGTAAAGGTACCATCAGCATTTTGAGTAGTACTATACCACTGGATGTCATCTTGACCGCCTTTTTCTGTCCAAGTTGGTAGTTGAATACTAGTGATGTAAGCTGGGATATCACTGACTGTCACTTTGTAAGTTGTGCCATTGACTTTTGTGATTGTGACCTTAGCACTTGGTTTTGGCACATCAATGGTACGACCGTTTAAGCCAATCATTTGACCATTGAGATTTTGGTAAGTATGGATATTGTATTTTCCGTATGAACCAGTGTATTTGGCTACGACATGTCCATTGCTATCAGCTGTGTACCAAATTAGGTCATCTTGACCATTGACCTCAGACCAAACAGCAAACATGATTTTAGCACCTGCTGGAGTAGCTTGATTATACTGAATGTCAAAGCCTTTATTAGTCAAGGTCGCGCTGGTTACTTCGTCTGTAGCGTTTCCTGTTGCTCCGCGTTCAGCGACAAGTTTTTGACTGTCATTAGCAGTAATTTCTGGCTTAGCGTCTTGTGATTCATCCGTAAGCTGACTACTGTCTGTGGCATCAAGCATTGGCTCAGTTTGATTTTCAGAAAGATTTTCAACCTGCTCAGACTCAGTACCAGTGGAATTACTGTCATCAGCACTTGTTGCTTCTTTGTCGTCATTTACTTCTGTTTGCTCAGTAGTTGTCGTACTTTGCTCATCATTAATTGAACTAGGTGCTGACTCAGAATTAAGCTCATTTGCCTTATCATTTTCTGGCAAATCACTAGTTTCTTCAGACAAACCAGCATCAGCCTGATAATTTTCACTATTGACATCAGCTAACACGCTATTAACAGTGGCGCTCGTACTTGCTTGCACTTCATCAGCGCAAACACCACCTGCTCCAATAGCCGTCAGCAAGACACCTGATAACAAAAGTGTTCCAATAACACCGTAGGCTTTTGATTTTTTTATTGTTCCGTGACCTTTAACTCTCATAATAATCTCCAATAAACTTTTTAACCTTTAAGTTTATTCTATCACTTTTTATGAAAAAGCGCTTTCTTATTTTCCGTTTATTTCAAAAAATCCCCGCTAAAAGAGCGAGGAATTTATTTATCAGTTTTAATCTTCACTTGCTTCATCAATGGCTTTTTGGCCATTTGTTGAAAGAACTTCTTTATACCAATAGAAACTGTCTTTTGGTGTGCGATTTAGGGTTCCATTGCCTTCATCATCCATATCAACGTAGATGAAACCATAACGTTTACGCATTTCACCTGTACCAGCTGAGACGATATCGATACAACCCCACGTAGTGTAACCAATAAGGTCAACACCGTTGTCAATAGCATTTGCCATGGCATTAATGTGTGCACGGTGATAATCAATACGATAATCATCGTGAATTGAGCCATCTTCTTCAACAGTATCAAAAGCTCCAAGGCCATTCTCAACAACCATCAATGGAATTTCATAACGATCATAGATTTTTTCAAGATAATATTGAAGTCCCATTGGGTCATGCGCCCAACCCCAATCAGAATAAGTCAAATAAGGATTCTTAGCACCAGTTGAGAAGTTTCCTGCTACTTGCTCACCGCCAGTGTGAGTTGTCACATTGTTTGACATGTAATATGAGAAAGTATACATATCAACTGTCCCGCGTTTCAAATCTTCAAGGTCTTCTTCTGTAATATCCAATTCAACATTGTGTTCTTTCCAGAGACGTTTGGCATAAGTCCCATATTTTCCTTTTGCTTGCACATCACCACAGTAGTAAATGCCTGATTGCCATTTGTGTTCATTAGCAAGGATATCTGCTGGATCACATGTACCAGGATAAAATGTAATACCACAAATCATATTTCCAATCATGAAATCAGGATTGATTGCATGCCCAATTTGAACAGCTTTAGCTGACGCTACAAATTGATGGTGAAGGATTTGATAACCTTCTTGGTAATCCGCATCACTAGCTTTTGAGCCAAACATATCAAGGAACATGGTTGTGTTATTGATTTCATTGAAAGTTAACCAGTATTTAACCAAGTCTTTGTATTCGTTAAAAATAACCTCACAATAACGCACATAAAAATCAATCAGCTTACGATTTTTCCAACCGCCATAATTTTCTTCTAGTGCTAATGGCGTATCAAAATGCCAAATTGAAACCAAAGGTTCAATATTGTATTTACGGCATTCTTCAAAGACTGAACGGTAGAAATCAAGCCCTGCTTGGTTAGGTTCTTTGTCATCACCATTTGGGAAAATACGAGCCCAAGAAATTGACAAACGAAAAACAGAGTAACCCATTTCAGCAAACAGCTTGATGTCTTCTTTGTAACGGTGATAAAAATCAACAGCCACATGGTTTGGATAATGCTCTGTATCGAGCACCGCGTATTTTGCACCTTCAGGAATCTTACCATTATGGCCCATAGCTGGCGCTTTACCAAGTTTACCATCTTTGCCGATATAAGTCATGTAACGTGGTGCATTAACACTACCACCAGTCGTCACATCAGTTGCAACAAGTCCTCGGCCATCTTCGTTATAAGCACCTTCGGCTTGGTTAGCAGCAATTGCTCCGCCCCAAAGGAAGTTTTTTGGAAATGCTTTTGTCATATATCTTTTCCCTCTTTCAATTAAATACAATAATAGTATACCGTCATTTGAAAGCGCAATCTTGCATTATTATCTTGGAAAATGATACTATCCCACTACAAATAAGCTGATAAAATTTCAGACACCACACGATAACCATCGACATTAAGGTGAAGACCATCAACTGTACGATTTAGTGGTAACTCACCACTTTCATCGCACAAAGCATCATGCAGATTAAGGTATGTCACACCATCTCCTGACAAGTTAGATAGCAAATTATTTAATTGATTGATGCTATCGTTATTACGATGACTTGGTGTGCGGACAAATCTTGGTGACTCATTCATTGGAAAAACAGAAAGCAAGATAATCTGAGTTTCAGGCAACTTTTGTTGAATAGTAGCTATGATAGTGTCAATCGTTTCACGCACTTCTTCTGGCTGTCTGGTCTTTAAATCATTAACCCCAATCAAGAGAACAACTTTACTTGGTTTCAAATCTAAAACTTGTGTATTCAGATGTTCTAAAAGCTGCAAACTGTTGATGCCATGAACACCGCGGTTATAAAGCGGTAAATCCGACGTCAGCATTTCATGAATGGGAAAGTACTCAGTGATAGAATCTCCAGCAAAGACAATATTTGGCTGTTTTACCAGTTGGTTCAAGGCGTCGTATTTTTCCCACAACTGTGTTTGTTGGTCAGCTAAGATTTGCTTACGAAATTCTGTCACATCAGCTTTGTGATATAGTTCTTGAAAATCAGTCATTTTTTCTCCTTTTTGACTATTCTATCACAAATCTGACTCATTCAAGAAATGTCGCGCAAGAACTTGCAAGACACCATTTTCTTGATTTGACGGAGCTTGATAGCTGGCTACGTTTTTAATTTCCTGCGGAGCATTGGCCATAGCAAAGGAATATTTAGCTAGTTTTAGCATTTCAATATCATTGCCACCATCACCAAAGACCATCAGATTTTCAGGACCATAACCCCAGTGATTGAGCAAGAAATCAAGCCCAGTTCCTTTATGCACATGCGAAGGAATGACATCAATACAACCAAAACCGCTAGAGGTCGCAGTTAGCTGATAATCCGCAAAAAGAGCATTAATGTCTTCTCTCACTTGGAAAGTCAACTCATCACGAACCAGTAAAGTGACTTTAAAATAATCATCCTCAGGAATTGGATGTAGATTATCAACGTATTTTAAAACAGGCAAATAATAGCTAAGCAAGTCCTTAATTTTTTTCGGTGTCGACATTGGCAAATAAGACGAAGTTTTCCCAGCCAAATTAATCACCGTATCTGGATAATGTTTTTCGATATAATTAACCAAAGCTGAGATGGCTTCTACTGTTTCAAATTCTTCCTGCAAAGTTCGACCATTTTCAATAATGTGACCGCCATTTTCAGCCACAAAAGACATTAGATGTTTATGTTTGGGAAATTGTTGGATAATCTGACGATACTGATTACCACTTGCTACCACAAATTTGATGCCTTCTGCCATAAAATGATCAAACAAGCGGTCAAATAAAACCTTGTCATAAGTCTTTTTATCTGTTAAAAAAGTTCCGTCCATATCGGTTGCAATTACTTTTACTGTCATAACACCCTCCTTGCCCCCATTATACGCTAGCTTTCTGAAAAAAGCTTTGAGTATATTCAGAAAAAATGATACTATGACACGAAAAAATCTAACTTCCCTTTCATTTCAAAACAAAAAAAGAACGGGTAAACCCGTTCTTAAATTCTATTAAGCTTCTACGCCTTCTTCTTTGAGAAGTTTCAAATCGTACATTTTAAGGAATGGGAACCAAACAAAGAATGCTGCTAGAGCACAGACAAGAGCTGTAATAACGGCACCGACGTTACCACCAGATCCGATGTAAGCACCAAGACCGATTGGAGTTGGCCATGGAGTTTGGATGATTGATACAGCGGCAAAGCCAAGTTTGATTGACCAGTATGCGATTGTAGCACTTACGATTGGTGCGATAATGAATGGAAGGGCAAGGATTGGGTTGTAAACAACAGGAAGACCAAAGATCAATGGTTCGTTGATGTTGAAGATTGCAGGACCCATAGCTGCACGACCAAGCATTTTAAGTTGTGATGATTTAGCTGCTACTGCAAGCCATACACAAGCAAGAAGCATTGCACCAGAACCACCCATGATAACGTATGAGTTAGAGAATTCACCGGCAAATGCGATGTGAGCTCCGTCAACGTTTTCTGCCATGTTTGACAAAAGGATTGGGTTAACAAGACCCATGACGATGTTAGCACCGTGGATACCAACAATCCACAAAGCGTGAACAAGAAGGTAAATAACCACAATACCAAGCCAAGAGTTTGCGATGTGACGAACGAAACCAAATGGAATAGCAACGACGTTGTAGATATCAGTACCAAGTGCGATAAGCACACCATCGATAATAAGAACAACAAGAGCTACGAAAGCACATGGAATCAAAGCTGAGAATGAGCGAGAAACACCTGATGGTACTGCTTCTGGCATTTTAACAACCCAGTTACGTTTGATACATACACGGTAAAGTTGAACAGCAAGGATAGACATCAAGATTGCTGTAAACATACCAGATGTTGACAAACGAGCCAAGCTGTTACCACCAACAGTCCAACCATTGATTGTAGCACCTTTGACGTTCAAGTAGTCAAATGCACCATTTTTAACAAGCAATTCTGGAATTGTCAAGAAGAATGCAAATACTGAAAGTAGAGCACCATATACTGGGTCAACGTTCAAATCTTCTTCGTCAGCAAAGATTTTTGTATACTCATAACCAATAACGATGGCAAAGTATAGAGACAAGATACCCATTGTACAGTTGTAAGCTTGCAAGTAAAGAGGCGCAATTTTATCAACTGAGTTTGCCCAAATTGATGTTAAGGCAGGAATTGGAAAGGCTTGTGGGATAATGCTCAAGACAAGGAACATAGATCCGACGATGGTAAATGGAATACTTGCCATACCAGCGGCAACAATTGCACGAACAGGACGCCAAGCAGATACTTTAGCCATCGGCCCCATCAAGTACTTTTCTAAAAATTCAAACATTTTCTTCTCCTCCTAAAAACTGTTGAATGTTTGTTGTTAACTAATTGATTGATGCCAAATATTTTTGAATGCGATAGTATTGTTTATCTGAATTACGATTGATACGAGCGATTTTTACTAACATCCATGATGAAATCATAATCCCAAGTAAAAGCATCACGATGAGAAAAATTTGAGTCGTACCATTTTCAGATAAGAATGGATAAAAACTGTGATATTGTTTAAATACAGTGGCAATAATTAAAATGATATTTAAAGCAATAATCGTTTGGAAATAAAATTGCGTCTTAACCGCAGGTTTTTGCTCCCTTGAATACATTCGCGATTGTTCCCACATACAAATGGCACCAAAGGCAGCCATAAGAACTGGAATGATAACTAGACTGAAGTTACTAGCAGATAAGAACATCAAAATCCAGTACAGATTGATGAAAAAGAAGAAGGCAACAACGTAGCGAATGAGGAAATAACGTGTGTAATACATGTTTTTAATCCCATTTTCACGTCTTGTAGCGTCTAATTCTCTTTTCTCCTTTTCTGTTAAAGCAGCCATAGCTATCTCCTTTCTTGCCTAACTAACCGATTTTTTTGTATAATTCTAACATTTCAAGTCCAACTTCACGAAGTGTCATTGTAGTCATCAAGTGGTCTTGAGCATGAACCATGATGATTTCAACATTAACTTCTTTACCACCTGCGTATTCTTGGAGCAAGTGTGTTTGTGATTGGTGGGCTTTTAATAATTCGTCATTTGATTCTTTTAACTTTTCTTCTGCTAACGCATAGTTTCCTTCGCGCATCGCATCGAATGCTTCGTGGACGATTGAACGTGCGTTACCAGAATTTAAGATAATCTCAAATGCTGCAACTTGCAATTCTTCTGAATTCATATAACTCCTACTTCCTTTTTAAATCGTTAAAAATATGTTTTTAAATTCATCAAATGATTGGCAAGCTAACATTTGTTCTTGAAGTTTTGGATTATCAACCAAATCAACAATAGCAGATGTCAACTCTGGTAGTCCATCATTATCATGAATTGACATTGACATTAAAAAGATAATTTTGATTGATGGATATTGTTCATCCCATTTCACACCATTTTTTACAATCGCTACTGCAAAATGATGTTTGCTACCGACGGCTTTCAAAGGATGAGGTACGGCAATGTTTTTCCCGAATACGATGGAACTCATAGATTCCCGCTGTTTCATCATATTAAGAAGTCGTTCCTCAAATTGCTCATTTTCATTTTGTGAAATGCTCTGAGCTAGTTTTTGCAATACCTCTTCTTTTGAAGCGTCCGATAGTAGAAAGAAATAGTCTTCTGAGAAGTAATCATCAAACACATCGCTTACACTGAGTTCTGATTGACGATCTTCTACATTTGCTAAAGACCTATTCAAATGAGAGATTCCCTGTTTAATATCCTTTAACTCTTCATCATTTAAGAAAACTGAAACCGTAAAGACTGGAATATTGAAAATCAAGTTTGACAAGTCAATAGAAGAAACGATAAAATCAATTCCTTTTAACTTTTCATCGTTGATTTCATAATAACCAATCACATCCGTAATTGAAACCAAGTTCCCGAGCTCGTTTTCAATACGGCTCTTAAGCATTTGAGCACTGCCGTATCCCGTAGCACAGATGACAAGAACATTGTATTTACGTTGTTCTTTGTATCTTTCTTTGGCAGCCATAAAATGCAGAGCAATGTAGGCGATTTCATTTGGTGATAAAGTGTAAGCACTGAAAGTTGGCATATTAGCTACAACACGTTCAGCTAGTTGATACATATCGCGATAATTGGCTTGAATTTCCGCTGTCAAAGGGTTTTCCATAACAACCCTGCTTTGCAAGCGAATGAACATTGTTGATAGATGAGCAAGCAAGCCCTCAATCAATTGGAAGTCATTCTTAACAGTTGGATTAATTTGGTCAATACTGTCAATCAATTCCTGACGCATTTGCTCTTGCAAAACTTCAGAAATGTGACAAGCACTCCCGTGACCTTTTGAAACCAAGTGGAGAGTAATGTAATCAACTTCTTCTGCTGGAAAATCAATGTGCGTAGATACTGAAACACGTTTTAAGATATTTTCAGCAATTTGACGTTCTGCCAAACCTCTCAGTACCAGTTCATCTTCTGACACCTTGCTAATGCGAAAACCTTCGGTAATGCGACGAATCGCTAAAGCAATGTGGATGACTAGATTTTGAATCACAAAGTCTGATAATTTAAGACCACCTTCCCGACATTCATCCAGAACAATGATGGTTAACTCTTCAAAAGAAATCTTTTGATTAAGCAACTCATTATCAACGTATGAATGCATGGTGTTAATAAAACCAGAATCAATAAAGTAATCCATGATGAAACGACGTTTATCACGTTCTTGTCCTAAGACGTAAACCCCTTTATTGGCTTTGCTTTCAATTTTCAAATGATAAGGTTTAAATTTTTGTCTTATCTTTTTAAAATCACTAGATAATGTTGATCGACTAACAAACAACTCATCTGCTAAATCATCAAAATAAATTTCATTTTGTTCAAACAAAAGTTTGTTTAACAGATAATTGTAACGATCATTGATATCAGTAATGTTTTGGTAATTATTGTGATGGTCATTGATATGATTTTCTTCCAAGAAATCAGCATAAGCATCATCATCTACGATGTCTAACTTATAGCCATAACCTTGCTTGGAAATCAAATCAATGCTTGAGTAAAAATCTAATTTTTCAACAAGTGTTTTATAGTAAGTTCTAATTGTTCTATCCGAACATCCTAATTGCGCTGCTAGTTCTTTACTAGTAACGAATTTATCCTTATCTTTAATAAGATATTGAATAATCTGCTTTTCTTTTTTATTTAACACAGAAGAGGACACCTCCAAGTACCATTAGAACTATTATATCACAACGGGCATTAGATGTTTTCTTTTACCAAAGCTGCCATTTTTTCAATACCCATTGGGATTGGAATGTAAGCTTGTGGTGGAATTTGAACGATTGGTTTGTTTGTTTTAGCAGCTGCATCTGCCAATTGTTTAAAGTTCATTTTAGTTTGTGGGCTGACAAGGTACAAATCGTATTTATCAGCTTCGATACGTTTTTGTCCTTCTGGAACCCCAACAGCATCCATTTCAATGTCTTCACCTTTTTCTTGAAGATATGTCATTGTTTTTTTAGCAATCATTGATGATGACATACCACCTGCACAGATAATTAAAGCTTGTTTAGCCATAACGTTTAATCTCCTTTGTTTTTTGTTTACACTGATATTATATGAAAACGCAATCATTATGTAAACGCATTCTTTTTCCTATGTGATGCGGAAAAAAATAAGACCACTACGGAAATTTTCCGTTTAGATACAACTTTTTCCGTAATCAAACTGCAATCACTACGGAAATTTGCTGTAAATCTTCAGTTTTTTTAGAAAAAAAGAGCCAAACTAGTGAAAACTAGCTTAACTCCTTTTCATTTTTTATTTCCCTAGAAAAAAGCGGGAATAAATAATTTTGTATAATTCACAGAAACTTGATTTTCTTGTAAGCCTAACTCATCAGTAATTAGCTTTTTCAACTTTTCATCGTTCATTATAGAATAAACACGATAACTTTTTGAATCTTTATGAAGCACTTGAATCGTATCAGCAATCCTTTGATTGGCTAAAATATCTGGTTGCTTATCAAGATTTGTAAACTTAATGATGTAAGGTCCTCCCATTCGTTCACCTTGACTATCATAGACTTTTCGATATTTGCTAGTCAAAAAGTAAACAAGAGCAATCAGAACTAAAAATGCGATAATAATAACCCATTTAATGCTCATATTCGTCATCTCCTAAACTACATCATACCAAGGGCACCTGAGAGTTGTGCTGGTCGGATATAAACTTGTTCATCTGACAAGTGATAATCTGCCATCAAAATCTTTTTCAATTCCACATCGTTGAGGTGTGATTGAACGCTGCAAGTATCATCTGAAGAACCTACAACTCTAACTTTTCCTTTAAGGTTAGCATTGTTTGCTAAATCAGGCATTTTTGCACCATCTTTCATGACAACCACATAATCATAACCAAATGTTTTTGCCACCCAAAGTTGATTTCTAACGCTGTAAACACCAGCTACAATAAGTGCAATAACCAAAACAATCAATAGAACTTTCAACATCATTAATCTCCTTTAACCTATTGTTTATGAAGTCTTTCTTAAAACTTCATTGACATTATAAGCTGTTTCTACAAAAAAACAATCATTTTTAAAAATAAAATGTCAGAATTATTAACAATAGTGATTATTAATCGTATTTTTTATAGCTTTATCTTGAAAATAACCTTTGGCAACTTACTTATGACTTACTGAGTAATCTCGACAGACACCTGAGTTGAATCCAGCTGATAATCCTTCATCAAGGTTGTTTTCAGCTCGGTATCGTTAATCTTTGATTCTACCTTGCAAGTGTCGTCTGTTGCCGAAATAATCTTAATCTTTCCTCTGAGATTTTCATTTTTTCTCAAATCTGGTAACTTCAGTCCATGATGCATGGTAATGGTGTAATGGTAACCAAAGCGTTTGGTCACGCCCATTTTGATTTGGATAACACGAACAATCGCGAAGATTAACAAAATCCCAAAAATAATTGCTAAAATCGTCACCATAATAACCTTCACCTCCTTGTTCCTAACGGAACACTCAAATTATACGATTACTATAATCCTTTTTGAAAGCCCTGTCAATTATTTTCTGTAAGGTTTCTTTTCAGAAATTAAATAGGAAGAATCTACTGGAAATCTTTTGCAAAAAAGCCTCCAAAACATTGATACAACAACATTTCAAAGACTTTTAAAAATTATTTATAAATTATTTTACAAATAAGGATAATACCTGCTAAGGCAACTGAGATGGTATTGGCAACAATTAAAGCTGGATCTGAAACGGAAATTCCGTGTGCCAACCACAATGCCATCCCAGTGACTGACATGGTATACATACCAAGTGAAATGGATTCAACATCTTTGGTTTTTAAAACCTTGATCATTTGTGGCAAAAAACCAAACGTTGTCAAACAAGCCGCAATATATCCAATCATAAGGACCTACTCTCTTTTCTTATAACCATGTAAAAACCTTCGTAGGGTAAGAGATTACACCCCCACAAAGGTTTCAAAATAATAACTTAATGAATAACTTTAGACTTCTTCACCGTTAGAAGCAATGACTTTCTTGTACCAATCAAATGACAATTTTGGTGTACGTTTGTAAGTACCGTTACCTTCATCGTCTTTATCAACGTAGATAAAGCCATAACGTTTACGCATTTCACCTGTACTTGCTGAAACTAGGTCGATACAACCCCATGGAGTGTATCCCATCAAATCAACACCGTCTTCGTCGACAGCTTTAATCATTTCTTTGATGTGGGCGCCAAGGTAATCAATACGGTAATCATCGTGAACCATGCCGTCTTCTTCTACTTGGTCAATAGCACCGAAACCATTTTCCACGATGAAAAGTGGCAAGTGGTACATATCAGTAAACCAGTTTAAGCTATAGCGAAGACCTTCTGGGTCAATTTGCCAACCCCATTCAGATGCCTTGACGTATTTATTTTTAATCAAATCTTCTGTTTCAAGGTAATCAAAGTGTGGGTTGTTTTCGCGGTGAGAATCGATTGCAAATGACATGTAGTATGAGAAGCCGATGTAATCAACAGTTCCTTCTTTCAAATCTGCCAAATCTTCTTCAGTCACATCAACATTAATGCCTTTGCGTTCCCAGTATTTAAGAATATGATTTGGGTAGAAACCATGAACGTGTACATCGGTGAAGTAATAACGTTTTTCCATGGCTTTTTGTGCCATTAGGATATCTTTTGGATTACATGTTGCAGGGTAAATTGGACACATGGCAATCATACAACCAATTTGGAAATCAGGGTTGATTTCGCGACCAATTTTAACCGCACGCGCAGATGCTACCAATTCATAGTGAGCGGCTTGATACATAATCGCTTCGCGGTCATCGCCTTCTTTGTAGACAATACCAGAGTTTGTAAATGGTGCAAAATCTTCTTGGTAGTTTGCTTGGTTATTGATTTCATTGAAAGTCATCCAATATTTAACTTTGTCTTTGTAACGACGGAAACATGTTTCAGCAAAACGGACAAAGAAATCGACCAATTTACGGTTTGTGAAACCACCGTATTCTTTAACCAAGTGATATGGCAATTCAAAGTGAGACAAAGTAACAACAGGTTCAATGCCGTGTTTCAAGCATTCGTCAAACAAATCATCGTAGAATTGCAACCCTGCTTCATTTGGTTCAAATTCATCACCATTTGGGAAAATACGTGTCCATGCAATTGATGTACGGAAACATTTGAAGCCCATTTCAGCAAACAAAGCAATATCTTCTTTATAGTGATGATAGAAATCAATCGCTTCATGGTTTGGATAATATTTACCTTCAACCACACCGTCAGTAATTTCACGAGGAACACCATGACGACCAGCTGTCATCACGTCAGCAACACTGAGTCCTTTTCCTCCTTCTTTCCATCCACCTTCAAGTTGGTGAGCAGCAACTGCACCACCCCACAAAAAATTATCTGGTAACTTAGCCATTACATATCCTCCTTGTTTAATACACTGTCATTATAGCAAGCGGTTACAAAAATAAAAATAGAAAAAATTTCCTAAGTCATTAGGAAATTCCTTCTATCTTGTTTCATTTTTATTTTTTGAGAATCAGTAAAAGGTCCCACAAGAAAAGCGCGAAAGCTAAGCCAAAAAGGCCATTTGATAGGATTTCTAAGTTTTGATTAAAACTCAAAATCGTCGCACTTATCAATACGGCAAAAAAGAGCAGGCTCAAAACAAAGCGGTTAACCACACGATTAAAAAACTTAATACGGTTGGTGTAATCGTACAGGTCATGGTTAACTAGAATACGCCCATTTAAGACTTGTTCCAAGAGTTGGTTGAGACGGCGCGGGATATTCTTGCCATTTTTAAGCTGATAAAAGAGCTCGATAAGCAAGGTTTCTTTGTTCAAAGCTTGCTTAAGCATGTCAGGTCCCATATTTTCTAAGAAATAATTCTTAGCAAGGGTCATGAGGTCAACTTCTGGAGCTAGCTCACGAAAAATGCCTTCAATTTGCAGAGCAGCTTTTTCTAAAATGGTAATCTGCGGTGACGCTTTGAGTCCATTTTTGACAAAGACATTTAACAAATCCTCAATCAAATCTGTGATAGATAAGACACCGATATCTAGGCTAGAATACTTAGCAAGCATGCGTTCCACGTCTTGGGCAAGAGCTGACTTGTTCATTGAGGTATCAAAACTTGTAACAGACAAAATGCCTTTCATCATGCCTTCAACGTCTTGTGCCGTAAAGCTGTAAAGAATATCATTTAAGGCTACGCGCATGCCATTATCAAGTTTTCCCATAATCCCAAAATCAATAAAATAAATCTTACCGTCTGAGATAAAGAGATTGCCTGGGTGAGGGTCACCGTGGAAAAAGCCGTCTTTGAAGACTTGCTTAATAAAGCTAAGCATGAGTTTTCGACCGATATCTTCAAGGTCATAACCTGCCTTAATCAACTCATCATAGTGATTAATCGGAATACCTGAAACATAGTCTTCAACGATTAAACGAGGCGTTGTAAACTCATCATAGACTTCTGGACTAGCAATGCATTTACTTGATTGATTCAATTCAGCAAAGGTAATCATAGCTTGAGCTTCGTTTCGAAAATCAATTTCACGCGTCAAGCTTTCTTTGATTTGCTGCAAAACCTCAGGTAAGTCTACCATTGGAAGGAATGCTTTTGGGATACGTCTTGAAAGGCGAATCAAAAGTGTCAAGTCTTCCTCGATAATTTCTGGCAGATTTGGGCGTTGGATTTTGATGATAACGTCTTTACCATTTAGCAAACGAGCACGGTGTGTCTGAGCAACTGAGCCACTAGCTAGTGGCTCAGGTCTGATTTCAGAAAAATAAGCGGAAACAGGACCAGTAAGCTCTGCTTCTATGGCTTCCATGACCGATTCTGTTGGCAGCGGAAGCACATTGCTTTGTAGCTTGCTCAATTCTCTAACATAAGCTTCTGGAAAAATATCACTTCTTGTCGAAAGAATCTGACCAATTTTAACAAAACTTGGACCTAATTTTTCAAAAGCTAACCGAAGCTTGCGAGGTGTTGATTTATCTTCTGCTGCTTTTCCTTTTTCGATTAAAGAGGTTAACCCTACTGAACTAAAGGCACCAATGATTTCTCTTAAGCGTCTACCTGACATAACCCACCAATAATTTCTAATTTAAGATATTTGACTTCTTCAAAAGCGCATCAATTTTGTCTTCAAGACGAGAAACATCTTCTTTGGTAGCATATTGAACGGGTTTTGTTTTAGCGTTTAGTTGATCTAAAAAAGCTTGTGCTTCGTCTTCACTTCGGCGTTTTAATTCAGACTGCAATTCTTTTCCTTCGTCAACAGTGAGGCGTCCTTTTTCGACTAACTCTTTTACAAAAGCATCAGCTTTTTCCAAAGTCATAGACGTCAAACCAATACCGGCTAAGAGAACTTTTTTCAATTCTTCCATGATTAATTCCTCCTTGAATGACTAAATTAACATTATGTTTACCCTTTCATTCTACTACTTTTGAGACAAAATATCTAAAAGAAACAGTCGTTTCATGAAAGTTTCTTATACTAGGAAAATGACAAATTAAAAAGCTCCGCAGCTAACAAAGGAGATTAATTTGCCATGCGGAGCTCTTTCAAAAAATGTAAACAATTGTGTCTCATAGACTCTAAAATCACTTGCTAGCACAATCAAAAAAGAGGTCTTGCTAAGTGATTTTATATCCCTATTATAGTCAGCTAGGAAAAATGATTCTAACACTATCCTTCTCATTTATAATACTTTTATCTGATATGGTCTTGAAAATTTTTATGAAAACCTTTTCTAGAATACGCTTCCATTTTTCAGGCTATTCTGCTATAATAAAAGAGTAGTTAATACTATGTTATGATTAGAAGGGGTATTATATGAAACAAGCAGATCCAGCTCACGAAATAAAAATAGATGAAAGCAAGCACCTTCTACCTTATGATTATTACAGCACAGTGGTTGAAAATGGTCGTCCTGACGTGCTTTTCCACTGGCATCCAGAAGTTGAAATCAACTATATTTATGAAGGTTCCGCTCGTTTTCACATTGATTATGATTACTTTAATAGTCAAGCGGGTGATATTATCCTCATACGACCAAATGGTATGCACTCTATTCACCCACTAGAAAACCAGAAACATGTCACTGATACTTTTCGCTTTCACTTAGACATGATTGGGTATTCCATCGTTGACCAAGTTAGTCTTCGCTACTTGCAACCTTTGCAGACTAGCCTTTATAAATTTGTTCCGCGTATTCAACCGGGAATGGAAGGTTATGAAGAAATCAAAGAGTGTCTCTTCACAATTTTTGAGCTTTCAAAAAACGAAGGACGCCATTTTGAACTCATGCTCAAATCAAAACTCAATGAATTTCTCTATTTGCTCTTTTACTATCGTTACGTTCTTCGTAAGAGCACTGATGATACTTATCGTAAAAATGAACAAATTCGTGAATTGATTGACTTCATCAATAACAACTATCAAAAGAATCTCTCTATTGATTACCTTTCTCAATTCATGGGATATAGTAAAACACACTTTATGGCGGTCTTTAAACAGCATACTGGAAGCTCTTGTACGGAGTTCATCATTCAAGTTCGCCTCAACAAGGCTTGCGATATGTTGATTAACACCTCAAATCCTGTTCTTGAAATTGCTACGGCTGTTGGTTTTAATAACTTGTCAAATTTCAACCGACAATTTAAACGTTACTATGAATTAACACCAAGTCAATACCGCAAACAATTCAGTAAACGAAAAGAAAGTCGTGTCTTGATCAACCCTGCTAGAAAATCTCATTAAAAGCTGACTCGCCTCAGCTTTTTTTCTTATGCTTGAACACAAAAAAAGAACGCTTGAAGCGTTCTTTCTTTTATTAAGCTAGTGTTGTAAGAAGATAGTCACCAATGTTAACACGTGCATCTTGTGTTGTAAGGACATCTTCAAATTCTGTTGAATTAGTAACAATCACTGGTGAGATAACAGGTAGGCTAGCATCGCGAATAGTTGCCAAATCAAACTCTAGTAATTTTTGACCAGCGTCAACTTTGTCACCAACTTGTACAAAGGTATTGAAACCTTTACCAGCAAGTGACACAGTATCCATACCAACATGAATCAAGATTTCAGCGCCGTTTTCAGTACGCATACCGATAGCATGTCCAGTTGGGAAGACAAGGGTAATTTCACCGGCTGCTGGAGCAACTACTGTGCCATCGGCTGGATCGATGGCAATCCCTTTACCCATAGCTCCTGTCGCAAACACTTCATCAGGAACATTTTCAAGTTTAACAACTTGACCAATCATTGGGCTTGCAATAATTTCTTGTTTCAATTCTTTAAGTTCAGCAACAGGTTGTGCTACTGTGTCATCAGTTACAGGTTTAACATCTGGTCCACCGTAAAGGTAAGGAATTCTAGTCAATTGAGTCAAGATAAATCCTAGAACAAATGACATTACAATCGCAATAAGGAAATACCAAACATTGTTCAAATCTGAACTTGCTCCTGCTGGAACATGTTTTGGAGTGATGTATGAAGGAATTGCAAAGAGTCCCATACCACCCATTGTGTAGCCTGTTGTGTTAAAGAAGCTTAAGAATGCCCCTTGAATAGCACCAGCCACACATGTCATGATAAATGGTGTGCGCATTGGAAGTGTAATACCATAAATAGCTGGTTCAGTAACCCCAAAAAGAGCTGAGATAAAAGCTGGGATAGTCAATTGTTTTACTTTATCTTCTTTTGTACGAAGGAAGATATTGAGAAGGGCACCTGCTTGAGCAAAACAGATAGCTGTTGAAGCAACAAGTAATGTACTCCATCCTTTAGTAGAGAAGTCCAAGATTGCAATTGGAACAAGTCCCCAGTGAAGACCAAACATAACAAGAACTTGCCACAAAGCACCAAGTAAGATACCAAAGACAATTGGGCTAAAGTTGTAAATATTTGTAAAGATAACACCGATAAGGTTAGATGCCCAGTTCATAACAGGACCGATTGCCAAGTAAGCAAGTGGAACAGTGATTAAGATGACAAAGAATGGAACGATGAAGACCTTAACCACATCTGGAATGATTTTCTTGAAGAATTTTTCAATTTTAGAACCAACCCAAACAGTCAAGATAATTGGAAGAACTGTTTGAAGGTAGCTTGATGATGGGAAGATAACTGGAAGTCCTAAGAAATCTACTTTTCCATTTGCAAAACTTGCGGCAATGTCAGGATAAACCAAAGCAAAGCTTAGTGCTAAAGCAGTGAATTGTTCCATTTTGAAACGTTTTGCTGCTGTTAATGCCAAGATAACTGGTAAGAATTGGAAGAAACCATCTCCAGCAGCATTTAAGATAACGTAAAGACCGCTCGTTTCCTTCACTCCTACTGCTGCTAAAATAGCAACCAAACCTTTAATCATACCTGCGGCAGAAAGAGCACCTAGCATTGGTTGGAAAAGTCCAGAAACCAAAGCGATAAATTGGTCGAAGAGATTTCCTTGAGGAACATCTCCTTCATTAACATCAATACCACCTTCACCTTGGATACCGGCAACTTTCAAAACCGTATCGTAGACATCTGGGACATGGTTTCCGATAACCACTTGGTATTGACCACCTGCTTTAACAACAGTCACAATACCATCACGTTGTTTGAGGTAATCATCATCTGCTTTACTTTCATCTTTCAAGGTGAAACGTAAGCGAGTCACACAGTGAACTAATTTGATGATATTGTCTTTTCCACCGACGTGAGCAACAATATCTTGTGCCAATTCAGTATAATCTTTAGCCATAAGCTGGCTCCTTTCTTAATGTTCTTTCCTAACAACAGAAAAAACCTAAATAAATACTAAACAATTTTCAGCGCCCACATCAGCGGTAACGCCAAAACTATCTTGTATTTATTTAGGTTTTGCCTGCTTATCAGTAACAATCCTTTTAACAATTCTTAGTATAGCATGCGCTTACATTTTTTGCAAGCGCTTTTATGGTATTTTTTTGCATTTTTTGATATTTTCATTTGTGTTTGAAAATTGACCACCATTCAAAACTTGAAATTATCATATCTTTCACAAGTTTTCAAAAAAATTTCACACAAAATTTTTTTAATAAAAAATCCTCCCGACCTTAGTCGAGAAGATTCTTAATGATTAATTACTACTTGTTTCCAGTCGTTGAATGTGAATGGTGATATAGACTTGCTCATCACGACTCATCGGAAATTGATATGAGCTTTCGATATAATTCTTGATTTTTTCAGAGCAAGAAAAAGCTTCTGGGTAATTCAATTTCACTTGCTCGTACAAAAAGCTGTCATTTTTCCCTTGCACCACACCATTGACGACACGCTGTGCAAAATACTGAATATGGGTCACAAAACGATTATAGCTGACAGAGTCTTCATCAGAAACGACGCCATAAAACAAACGCACAATACCTAAAATATCAGTCACAATCTTTGAAATTTGATAACTTTGCTCTACCAGACCAGAGTCTTTCTGAGCATTGATAAAATGAAGCGCAATGGATGAGATTTCATCGTCTGGCAGAATGACACCTAATTTTTCAAAAACAATTTTAAGTGCATCACGCCCAAGTTGATACTCCTTTGGAAAAAATTTACGAATTTCCCAAGACAAAGGATTTTGAACGATGATATTCTCACGAGTCCGTTGAAGTGTGTAATGCAAGTGGTCTGCAAGGGCAATATAAAAAGCTGTATCAAAATTAGTCTCCAAAACCTCTTGACCATGCTTGATAATATCAAGAACAACTTCTGTCTCTGCAGGCGATAAATCAATATAAACTCGCGTTAACTCATTGGTAGCAGAGCTATCTTGCATAACAAATGTTTTTTCAACCAAAGAGGTATCAATCTCGTCACCTGATTTCTTTTGAAAACCAAGTCCTCTCCCCATGACGATGATTTCTTCTCCCTCGTCCCCTTTAGCCAAAACAACATTGTTATTATAGACTTTATCTATCCTCATTATCTACTACTCCCTCAAAAAAATTCGGAAAGAAAAGGCAAAACTAGCGTACACAAAAGGCACTGTGTTTTTACGCACAAATGCTTTCTATGCACACTAGGTTTTGCCTGCTTAACCAGTAACAATCCTCTTACTGGTATCCATTTTACCAAAAATCCCCTTAAAATGAAAGGGGATACAAAAATATTTTATTGATATATTTACATCAATAATTTGCGAATTTTTCCAATTTCTGGTTCATTAACCACCAAGAAAATTGTATCACCAGTATTTAAAACAGTGCTTCCGCAAACCACTTCTGATTTCTTGCGATGAATCTGTGTTGTAATCAAAACATTTTTAGGGAGAGTTAAATCGCGAACACGTTTGCCAGCGATTTTATCTGACACGGTTAACTCAATAAGCGTTGGTTCAATAACTTCGCGGTCTTTTGGAATGGATAAATTTGCCAACATAGCTTCATAGATTGGCTCACCTTTTAGAAGGTCCATGACAATATAAGCTACTAAAGTAACGACTGCAATAGTCATCAATTGTCGGAAATCTCCTACCATTTCTGTTACCAAAATAATGGCAGTCAGCGGAGCTTTTGAAATAGCCCCAAAATAACCAGCCATACCAAGAACGAGAAAATTAACAAGAACAGATGTGCCAATAAAGCCAATTTGGTGCATGCCTAGACCAAAACCAAAACCTAATAATGACCCCAAAGTCAAAATCGGAAGAAAAATCCCGCCCGGTAAACCACTAGCATAACTAAACGTACTCCAAACAAAGCGGATAAGAAAGTACAAGCAAACCACTGCAAAAGTCAAATGACTAGTCGATAGTGACGTAATCAAGCCATTTCCGCCACCTAATAATTGTGGGTAGAAATAACCAATTGGCAGAATCAAGATAGCCGCAAAAATACCATAAAAATAATTGGGAACGTGACAAATTTTGCCTAAGAAGTCATAAAAAAGATTCGCATTCAAGGTTACTTTTTCGTAAAGGTATCCCATCACACCTAAAAATGCCCCTAAAAGCAAAAGCAACCAATAGTGATGTAAAGGTAAAATAACAAGATCACTTGGCATGGCAAGCACAGGAGTCAAACCAAAGATATTTAACGAAATAAAATTGGCAACCAAGCTCGCAACCAGCGCTGAAATCCAAACCAAACGTGAAAATTGATGGTAGATTTCTTCAACAACAAAAAGAAGACCTGCAATTGGAGCATTAAAGGCAGCTGACAAACCTGCTGCGGCACCACTGGCAATTAAGACGCGCTGCTCCATGCGCTGTGCTTTCAATGATTTCGCAACACCTTTTCCAGCCATGGCACCAAGTTGAATACTTGGACCTTCACGCCCTAGCATGAATCCCATTGAAATGGCTAAGACACCACCAATGAATTTTTTCCAAAGAACAGACCACCAATCAGGATGAAGCAAGCCTTTCAGCTCCCCTTCAACGTGAGGAATCCCAGAGCCCTTAATATCTGGATCAGATTTAACCAAAAATCCGATAGCAATGACAACAATCACACTCACTAGTAAAATCAAACCTAGTAAAGTTGGATTTTCATGCGAGAGTTGATAACACTTGACCACTTGCGCGAAAATCTTAGCAATCAAGAGACGAAAAAGACTGACCACGCTTCCGGAAACACATCCTACAATAACACCGCGCCACACAAAGCTAAGGATTGAGGATAGCGAAAATTCGTACTCTCTACGATAACTTTCCATTTAAAACTCCTAACTAATCAAATTGAAAATGTCAAATTAATTTCAACTATTTTTCAAAAAATAACTCACTACTATTTTATCAAATCTTAAAGCTGATTTCGAGTTCATTTAAAAAAGAGCTTGGAAATTCTTCCAAACTCTCTTGGTATCATTTGCGATACATTTTAAATTGTAAGTATAAGTCGTTATAAATACCAAGCCATTTTTGACCAAGGTTGTCATAAACTTCCAAATGGTTAAAGGTTTCTTCAGATGGATAGAAAGCTTTATTTTCTTTAATATCATTTGGCAAAAGTTTTTTGGCTTCTGTATTTGGTGTGGCATAACCGATGTATTCTGCATTTTGCGCAGCATTTTCAGGTTCTAACATGAAGTTGATAAAGGCGTACGCTTCTTTAATGTGCTTAGCTGTTTTTGGAATCACTAAGTTGTCAAACCAAAGGTTAGACCCTTCGCTAGGCACCACGTAGTGAAGGTGTTCATTTGAGTTAAGCATCTCACTAGCTTCACCTGAGAATGTGACACCAATCGCAGCATCGTCATTAATCATGTAACCTTTCATCTCGTCACCGACAATGGCTTTGATATTTGGTGTTAGGTCATCAAGTTTCTTTGAAGCGGCATTTAGCTCAGTCATCGATTTGGTATTTAGGCTGTAGCCAAGAGTTCCAAGACCGATTCCCATTGCCTCACGAGCGCCATCAACTAGCATGATGTCATTCTTGTATTCTGGATTCCATAAATCTGACCAATGCTCTGGCGCTTTATCGACCATAGTATCATTATAGACGATACCAAGCGTTCCCCAGAAATATGGAACTGAATAATCATTATGTTTGTCAAAACTCATGCCCATGAATTTTGAACCGATGTTATCTAAGCCTTTGATTTGAGATTTATCTAATTTGATAAGCAAATGTTCTTTTCTCATCTTATCAATCATGTAATCTGACGGAACGGTGATGTCGTAAGTTGTTCCACCTTGCTTAATCTTGGTATACATTGATTCATTTGAATCAAACGTTTCGTACTGAACCTCGATTCCTGTTTCTTTGGTGAATTTTGTAATCAATTCCGGATCGATATAATCTCCCCAGTTGTAAATCACCAATTTATCAGATTGACTTGATGAACTGGATGTTTTTTGCATATAAACTGAAACACCAAATAGAATCAAGGTTACCGCAACAAGCCCTAGGAAAAACGTGTATAATTTACGCATTGTTTTCTCCCTTCTTATCTTGTGAAATAAAGTAATAACCAATTACAAGCAAGATACTAAAGATGAAGACAATGGTTGAAAGAGCATTAATCTCAAGTGAGATTCCTCGTCTTGCACGCGAGTAAATTTCAACAGAAAGGGTTGAGAAGCCATTTCCTGTAACAAAGAAAGTTACCGCAAAGTCATCAAGGGAATAAGTGAATGCCATAAAGAATCCTGAAATGATACCAGGTGTCAAATATGGCAACATGACTTCTTTTAACATTTGCCATGGCGTTGCCCCCAAATCATAGGCAGCGTTAATCATATCGTCATTCATTTCCTTAAGCCGTGGCAAGACCATAAGCACTACAATCGGAATTGAAAAGGCAATATGACTAAGCAAAACTGTCATAAATCCAAGATTAAAATGGAAAATATCCGCCAAGCGCGTAAATAGAATCAAAAAGCTTGCACCAATCATAACATCAGGTGCCACCATCAAAATGTTATTCATCGATAAAATAGATTGCTGGTGTTTACGACGAGCTTGGTAGATGAAAATAGCTCCAAAAGTCCCAATCACTGTCGCCAGAATTGAACTTAAAAAGGCTAGGAAGAATGTCTGAATCAAGATAAGCATCAAGCGACTATCTGCAAACATTTCTGAATAGTGTTCTAGAGTAAATCCAGTGAAACCATTCATATCGCCACCTTGATTAAAGGAATAGAAAATCAGATAAGCGATTGGAATATAGAGAATAACAAAGACTAAAGCTAGATATAAATTCGCAAATTTTTTCATTTTCGTCTCTCCTTAGTCATCCACATAATCACTAACATTGCCATGATTAAAATCACACCAATGGTTGAACCCATACCCCAGTTTTGTGTTGTCAAGAAGTGCTGCTCAATTGCTGTACCAAGCGTAATCACACGGTTACCACCAATCAAACGAGTCAACATGAACAAGCTAAGACTTGGAATAAAGACTGATTGTACACCACTTCTCACACCATTTAGTGACAAAGGAAAGACAACCTTTGTAAAGGTTTGAAAACCATTTCCGCCTAAATCGTGGCTCGCATTGATGAGATTGGTATCAATATCATCAAGCGCATTGAAAATCGGTAAAATCATAAATGGAATTTCAATGTAAGAAGCAACAAAAATAAATGAAAAATCCGTAAATAAAATTTGTTTGGGACCAATACCGACAAATGATAAGAAGGCGTTAACGCCACCATGTTGTCCAAAAATCCCCATAAAAGCATAAGCTTTTAACAGGAGATTAATCCAAGTTGGCAAAACCACAAGCATCAACCACAACTGCTTATGCTTAAGCTGTGTCAAAAAATATGCTGTCGGGTAAGAAATCAACAAGGTCACAAGGGTAATGATGGCAGCATATAAAATCGAATTAAAACTCATTCGAAGATAAGTCCAAGAACTAAAGAAAGTCTTGTAATTATCCAAGGTAAAATGTCCTTGGATATCAAAGAATGACTGCCATAAAATCAAAATGACGGGAGCAATGACAAACAGTATCAACCATAAAATATATGGAATCGAGAAGAAATTATTTTTCTTCATTGCGCTCCTCCTCGATGGCATGAATCAAACCATCTTCATGCTCTTCCATCTCAACATATTCTTCAAGACGCGCATCGAATTCTTCTTCTGTTTCATTCAAGCGCATGATATGAATATCTTCTGGTGTGAAATCAAGTCCGATGACTTCCCCTTCGATGGCTTTACGCGTTGAGTGAATCAGCCATTCATTGCCAAGCTCATCGTGAGCAATGATTTCATAGTGTACCCCACGGAAAAGTTGGGTATCGACTTTCACACGTAATTTACCTTCTTCAGGCATTGTGATTTGCAAGTCTTCTGGACGGATAACCACTTCAACGGCTTCATTTGGTCGCATACCACCGTCAACCGCTTCAAAACGTTTGCCGTTAAATTCAACCAAATAGTCTTCAATCATTTTACCTGGAATGATATTTGATTCACCGATGAAGGTTGCCACAAAGTGGTTAATTGGTTCATCATAAATATCAACTGGTGTACCTGATTGTACAATTTCACCATCATTCATGACGAAAATCCAATCTGACATTGCCAAAGCTTCTTCTTGGTCATGTGTAACAAAGACAAAGGTAATACCAAGACGTTGTTGCAATTCACGAAGTTCATATTGCATTTCTGTACGCAACTTCAAATCCAAGGCTGATAAAGGTTCGTCAAGCAAAACCACACGCGGTTCATTGATGATAGCACGCGCAATCGCGACACGCTGACGCTGCCCACCAGATAATTTTTGAATCTGGCGATTCTCAAAACCAGCCAAACGTACCATTTTAAGAGCTTCTTCCACTCGTCGTTCAATTTCTTTTTTGTCGACTTTTTTTAATTTTAGAGGAAAAGCGACATTTTCAAAGACATTCATGTGAGGGAAAAGGGCGTAATTTTGAAAAACGGTATGAACATCACGTTTATTGATTGGAATATCATTGATACGCTCTCCATCAAGGAAAACATCACCTGTGGTTGGCTGTAAAAGCCCTGCAATGATATTTAAAATCGTTGATTTTCCGGAACCTGAAGCTCCAAGAAGGGTATAAAATTTTCCTTCTTCTAACTCAAAGTTAATATCCTTTAAAACAACTGTACCGTTATCTTCAAATACTTTTGATACGTTTTTAAATGCAATAATTGGATTAGTCAATTCTCATAAAACCTCCATGGAGCTTCTTTAATCTTTTTTCTCGCCGATAATGCGAACTTCGCGCTCTAAACGAACGCCTGAATTTTTCTCAACTGTGTCAATAACGTAGGCAATCAAATCTTCATAATCTTGAGCTGTACCGTCAGCGACATTTACCATAAAGCCTGCGTGTTTTTTACTAACTTCAACGCCACCAATACGATGTCCCTTAAGATTTGCTTCTGTGATTAATTGCCCAGCAAAGTGTCCGACTGGACGTTTGAAGACTGACCCACATGATGGGTATTCAAGGGGTTGTTTTAATTCACGTAAGTGAGTTAAACGTGCCATTTCTTGTTCAATCAAGACATAATCACCTGGTTTAAGGGCGAATTTTGCTGAAATAACAATGTCACCGCTATCTTGGACTGCTGAATGACGGTAACCAAACTTCATGTCACGAGCTTCAATTGTCTTAACTTTACCTTCTTTGGTAAGGACTTGAGCTGATACCAAGACATGTGAAATTTCTCCGCCATAAGCACCAGCGTTCATGAAGACAGCACCACCAACGCTACCTGGAATACCACAAGCAAATTCAAAACCAGTTAAACTGTGGTATTTGGCGATACGTGTTGTTTCAACCAAGTTCGCACCAGCTTCTGCTTCAATGACATAGCCATTGACTGTGACAGTATTTAATTTATCAAACATGATAACAAAACCACGGATACCACCATCACGAACAATGATGTTACTTGCATTTCCAAGCACCATCCATGGAATATCATTTTTATTAGCAAATTCAACAATACGAATCAATTCATATCGATTACGTGGAAAAGCGAGATAGTCCGCTGGACCTCCCACTTTCGTGTAAGTATATTTTTTTAAGGGTTCATTAACTCGAATATCAATCCCTTTTAGTTCATCATTTAAAAATTCTAACATTTTCTTCCAACTCTAAAACTATTAATCAAAATTGTAGTTATCATTTGATTAAAATCAACCAATACCCTTATCAATACTATTAGCTCATTTATGATCAAATGATCAATTATCTACTAAAAAATCGGCATAAAGCCGACCTTAATTATAACAAAAAAATCAGCTTTTGACGATATTTAAGACTGAAGTTTTCGCACTTCTTCAAGATTTAATGTTTTTAAATAAGATGTAATAGATTTACCATAAATCTCAAGCGACGGAGCAATTTCAAAAAGCGGTACAAGAACAAAAGCACGCTCTGTCATATAAGGATGCGGCACCTTAAGGGTTTCTGTTGCGATATGCTCGCTACCATACAAAAGAATATCAATATCAATGGTACGAGGTCCCCAATGTTCATGACGAACGCGGTGCAAATCTTTCTCAATTTCTTGGCACTCTGTCAATAATTGCTGAGCATCCAATTCTGTCTCTAATTGACAACAAATGTTCAAAAAATCATCTTGATCCGTCTTACCCCAAGCTGCTGTTTCATAAAATGAAGAAACAGCTGCAAGTGATGTTTGTGGCAGTTGATTTAGACGTTCAAGAGCCGCTTCAAGATAGGCTTTCTTGTCACCAATATTACTGCCTAAACTTAAATAAACACTAATCATACTCTCTCCCGTTCTAGCTCAATGCCAACAGAATCATAGTGCCCATTAATTGGCGGATTTTCTTTGGAAATTTTTAAAGTAATAGCTTGAACTGGTGGAAATTCTTCAAAAATATCTTGGCAAATAGCTCCAGCCAAACGTTCAATTAAAATGTATTTATTTTCTTCTACCTGTTTTTTGATAGTTTCAAAGACTAATCCATAATGAACAGTGTCTTCTAAACGATCAGACTGCGATGCTTTTGTCAAATCAACAGACAAGATACAATCAACAACAAAAATTTGCCCTAACGTTTGTTCTTCTGCAAAAGCACCATGGTAACCGTAAAAGCGGCATCCTTTTAAATGAATTTTATCCATATTATTGGTAACAAAGAAGAAAGTCTGAGATACTTTTCTCAAACTCTTTCTTCTCCTCTTACTCCTTTCAAACGAGTTGACTAATCACTTTAACAATATCGCGATTGAGATCAACATTATGCACGCGGACGATTTGACAACCTTTAGCAATTGCCCAAGCTGACAGTGCCGCTGTTCCCATATCGCGCTCAAGAGCTGCTGTCCCGCCTCCTAGCAGATAATCTACTGTGCGTTTACGAGAAATGCCAAATAGAACTGGGTAACCAAGCTGACAAACAGCATCCAAACCTTGCAAAAGTTCAATGTTTTGTGCTTCATTTTTAGCAAAACCAAATCCTGGATCAATCCAGATATTTTCTTTAGCAACACCAGTGTCCAATGCGGCTTGCGCACGTTCTGCTAAAAAGTCACAAACTTCTTTGGTAATATTGTCATACTTTTCTTCTTTTTGATTGTGCATCAAAATAATTGGCACGTTTTTTTCAGCAGCAAGCGCAAGCATTTCCCCATCGTAAAGTCCTGCCCAAACGTCATTTAAAATATCTGCACCTGCTTCTAAGGCAGCACGCGCAGTTTCTGTTTTGTAGGTATCAATACTGACCAAGATATCAAATTTTTCCTTGAGAGCCTTAATAACTGGTACAACACGATTAATCTCATCAGCTGCTTCCACAAAAGTGTATCCTGGTCGTGTCGATTCGCCACCAACATCGATAATTTTTGCCCCTTCAGCAATCATTTTCTCTGCTTGCTCAAGCGCTTTCTCAACCGATGTGTAAGAACCTCCATCAGAAAAAGAATCTGGAGTGACATTTAAAACTCCCATGATACAAGCTTTGCCATCAATGTCATGTTTACCAACTTTCATTATGATCTCCTTAGCAATACAATACCTTAAGCGATTATTTTCCTAAAATCAAAGATAGGATTTCCTTACGTTCTTCGCGGTCTTCTTTAAAAATCCCTTTAGCGACAGTTGTCACCGTTTTACTTCCAGGTTTTTTAATGCCACGCATTGTCATGCACATATGCTCTGCTTCAATCATGACAAAAATGCCTTTTGGATGAAGAGCTTCTTCCAATGCCGTAGCCACTTGGTCAGTCAAACGTTCTTGCAACTGCGGACGTTTACTTGCTACTTCAACAGCACGCGCTAATTTACTAAGACCTGTTACGCGACCATCGCTTGGCAAATAAGCAACATGAGCTTTTCCATAAAAAGGAACCAAGTGGTGCTCACACATTGAGTAAAACGGAATATCTTTAACGAGAACAACCTCATCATGATTTTCGGTAAACACAGCTGTAAATTGATCTTTAGGATCTTCATTCAAGCCTGAAAACATCTCTTGATACATTTTTGCAACACGTTTAGGCGTATCTAGTAAGCCCTCACGTTTTGGATCTTCTCCTAGAGCTTCTAAGAGTTGGTAAACTGCTGCTTCGAGTTTTTCTTGATTTGCCATTTTATTTTCCAATCTTTTTATTTTTTCTATTATAGCTTAATTTTGCTGTCTTGACAAAAGTACAGGACGCACTTGTGAAATGAAGTAAAGTGAGCCAGTAATCAGATAAAAATCATCCTGACTCTCCAAATCAATCTGCTTAAGCCAATCTTGCCAATTGGCTACTTTATGGTATTGACTTGGGTATTTTTCCAAAGGCAGTGCATTATGATAAACAAAAGTTGTCACATCCACGTCAGCTAATTGACTAAGCAAGTCAAGCATTGAATCAATTGGCTTAGTGTCAATGGCTGCAAATAAAATATGCAAGTGTTTATCTTTGTATTTTTGCATGACGTTAACAAGCGCTTGAACACTTTCGTTATTATGAGCACCGTCAATCATGACATTTGGAAAGACCAATTCTGTACGACCTACCCAGTGAGTTTTGGCTAAGCCAGCTTTAATGATTTCTTTAGTCACTTTTGGATAACGCTCGCGTAACTGGAGGGCTGCTGTAATAGCTAGACTAGCATTGCTGACTTGGTGTTTTCCAGGCATAGCTAAGCTAACTTGCTCAAGCGTTTCTTTGCTATGATAATCAAAACCTTTTTCATTTTCTGAAGCAGAAAAATCCTTCCCGAATTCATAAAGTCTGCTATGACACCCTTTTGCTTTCTCAGTGAAAACTTGACGAACATCATCACGCTCAGTCGCAAAGATGAATGGAACTCCTTCTTTTAAAACACCCGCTTTTTGCGCAGCTATTTCCGCATAAGTCTGTCCTAAAATATTCTGATGATCTAAGCCAATTGACGGGCAAAGAACTGCCAAAGCTTTGAAAACATTGGTTGAGTCGTAAAGGCCACCCATTCCAGCTTCGATAATCGCGATGTCAACTGGGTGCATGTGACCAAAATATTCAAACATTAAAACGGTAATAACTTCAAATTCTGTGGCTGGTTCTAAGTAAGTTTCAACAGATAAACGTTCCACAACAGGTTGAACACGTTCCACCAATTTCAGAAAATCAGCCTCAGAAATCATTTGCCCATTTAGGCTAATGCGTTCGCGAAAATCAACAATATACGGTGACGTAAATGTCCCAACTTCATAACCAGCTAGCGAGAAAATGTGTTGTAAATAGCTGGTAACTGATCCTTTACCGTTTGTTCCAACAACGTGGACAGCGGCAAGCTTTTCTTGAGGATTGCCAAGTTCTTCAAGCATCCAAGCCATTCGTTTTAAACCAGGCTTGATTCCAAATTTTAACTTGCCATGAATCCAATCTAAAGCTTCTTGATATTCCATTTGATGAATGTCCTACTATGACCAAAAGTTGCTGACATTAAAAATAAGATTGAGACATTTACCTCGAAATCTTTCAATGATAAGCTTTTAGCGCATATACCTTTCTCTTATAAAATTACAATAACACTTCTATTATAGCACAAGGAAAGTCGATAGAAACGATTTCTAAAAGAAGCTTTGCTATTTATTCAAAGTGATTTCATAAACGCCACGAACACTGTTACATACGTAGATGTGACTGGCTTTCTTTAAATCATCTTTTGTCAAATATGCTTCAATCACGCGACCTTCCTTGATTAATTTTTGCCTGCAAATGCCGTCTAAAATTCCCACGTCAACTGGGGGCGTATACCATTTTCCATCGATTTCTAAAATGAGATTACCAATAGTCGTTTCCTGCAGATAACCCTTATTAGAAATAAAGATAGACTCACCAGATAAACTTTGTAAATGCGGACGATAGGTCGTCTTAAAATAAGTAAACGGACTGTCAATTGACTCACTGCGATGAACTAGCTCAGCTTTCAGATAATTTTCTGGCAACTCTCTAAATTCTGCTAGCTCGAACTGAAGAGTACCTGTTTGCTTCACTAAAATTCGCAAACGATAATCAGCATCATCTAACTCCTCAAGCTGCTTAGAGAGTTCTGCTAAAAACTCTTCTTTTGAAAACGGATAAGCAAAATACCTTGCCGACTCTTTTAAACGCATGATGTGTTCGTCTAAATCCACCACTTGCTTATGAGATACCCTAGCGGTTGTGAGCAAGTCAAAGTCAGGTTGATTACGATATAAAACTGCTGCCTTATCGCAAGCCTCTTTGTACTCATCTTCACAGACACTGCCCCAAGTAATGCCACCACCAGCACCATAAATTGCTTGATTACCTAATTTTTGAATGGTACGAATACCAACATTAAAGATAGCATCTCCATTTGGCAGACAAATCCCAATCGTCCCGCAGTAAACGCCTCGAGCTTGCTTTTCTAGCTGATTGATAATCGCCATTGTCGCAATCTTAGGAGCTCCAGTTATTGACCCACAGGGAAAAAGGGCAGAAAAAATATCAGAAAGTTTTTTATCTGATTGCAACTGGCTTTCAATGGTTGAGGTCATTTGCCAAACCGTTGAGTATTGTTCAACCTCACAGAGTTTTGTTACCTTGACACTACCGATTTCTGAAATGCGTCCCATATCATTACGTAGCAAATCAACAATCATCATGTTTTCAGCACGATTTTTACTATCATTTGCCAGCCAGATTTTATTTTGCAAATCTTCTTTGGTCCTATAACCACGAGTAATCGTTCCTTTCATCGGACGCGTTATCAGACGTCTGCCCTCTTTTTTAAAAAAAAGCTCTGGGCTAACAGACAAAATGGCAAAATCATCATGTTCGATATAGCAGTTATAAGCTGCTTCTTGGGCAATGACTAGATGATTGTATAAAGCAAAAGCATCTTCTTCAAGTTGACTGGATAATTGAAGAGTGTAGTTAACTTGGTAGGTATTTCCTTGCCTGATTTCCTCTTTAATCCTAGCAATAGCTTTCTCATACTCACCCTTAGTCGTCCTTGATTGCCATGATTTTGGCAATTGAATATTTTTTTGAGATTGACACGGGAAAGGTTCTTTTTTAACTTCTTGATGAACCGTAAAATAAGCCAAATACTCACCAGAAAGAGGGGTAGATTTGACCGAAAACTTCTCATCAAAGGCTTTAGCTGCCTCATAACTCACATAACCAATGACATAATATCCTTGCTTTTGGTAATTCTCCACCTCTTGCAAAATGGTTTTAACATCCTTTACCGACTTAGCAAAAAGCTCAATCAAGGGATTTTCAAAAATTAAACGTTGTCCTAATTCCTTAAAATCAACAACAGTCTTTTTGTGCATATTAGCTCCAAACTACTTATTTTTACGCATCACAATAACTTGTCCTAAAATAAAGACAGCAATGGCAATCCAGATAAAGATAAATCCTTTTAATTGTCCTGCAGCTATTGTTTCTTTAAAAATAAGAACCGCAATAATCAACTGAATCGTCGGGTTAATGTATTGAATAAAGCCAATAATATTCAACGGTGCACGCTTAACGGCCTCTGCAAATAAAAGCAAAGGAATTGCCGTCACCACGCCAGAAATTACCAGCAAAACATTCTCCAGCAAAGTATAATCAAGCATACTTTCCTTACTAAAAGCTATCAAATAAATGATAACAAAAGGCAAAACCAGACTACTTTCAACCAGCATAGCAACATCACTGGATAGTCGAACATTCTTCTTAACCAAACCATATAAACCAAAAGATAAGGCCAAAATAATCGAAACTAGTGGCACTTGCCCAGTGTCAAAAGCTAACATTCCAACCCCAAATCCTGCAATAGTAATTGCCAAAAGCATCCACGGGCTTAAACTTTCGTGCAAGAAAATCACAGTAAGTAAAATGGAAACAAGTGGCATAATATAATAACCAAAACTCGCCTGAGTAGCTTGACCATGTGCCACTGCAAAGATGTAAGTCAGCCAGTTAATAGCAATCAAAAAGCTCGCCAAAATCATCATGAATAGTTTCTTCTTATCAGCTATCAAACCACCAATCTCACTCTGATAACGCTTGTGATTTCTAGATACCAGCATGTAAAGTAACATGGTAATGACTGTAAAAATGATACGATAAGAAAAGGTGTTATATGAACTAACACCTGAAAGTAATTTCCAATAAAGGGACAAAAAGCCCCACAAAATGTATGTTACTAAACCAAGTAGAAAACCTAAATTAGTCTTTTTCAACAAAAACTCCTTTAGTATCTACATGTAGAGCAACTACTTCACCGTCCAAGCCAAGTGATTGAACAGCCTCTAGAACTTTGCTTTCTTGCTCTTTTGGCGCCAAAACCATAACTGTTGGACCAGCACCAGAAAGATAAGTCGCATAGGCACCTGCTTGGTGTGCTTTTTCTTTAATCTGAGCAAATTCTTTTACTAATTTTTGACGGAAACGTTCATGGAAGAGGTCAGCTTCGATCGCTTTTCCAGCTTTTTCCAAATCTCCTGTCAAAAGAGCTGCAATCGCAACATTGGCAATTGATGAGGCTGCAACAGCTTCTTTGTAAGAAAATTGAACTGGAAGCACATTACGACTATCACTTGTCTTTAATTCATAATTTGGAATAAAAGCTACAAATGATGCTTCTGGGAAAGTCGCAACAGCACTGTTAACTTTTCCATCAACATATGATGACACCACAAGATTTCCAAAAATAGCTGGCGCTACATTATCTGGGTGCCCTTCAATTTTAGTTGCTAACGTAAGCTTTTCATCATCTGACAAGTTCAAGTCAGCCAATTGATTGGCTAACTCAATACCTGCCACAATAACTGAAGATGAAGAACCTAAACCACGTGCCAAAGGAATATCTGAAACCATCTTAATACGATGTGGTTTTAAATCAGATTTGACTTGCAAAGCTGTCGAAATCAAAAGATTTGTTTCATCACTTGGAACATCACCCAAATCATGCAAAACTTCCCATTTGTCAGCAGCTTCTAAAACCTCAATTGTTAAATACTTAGAAACCGCAACACCAACAGAATCAAATCCAGGTCCAACATTAGCAGAGGTTGCTGGTACTGTAATTTTCATATCACTATAATCGCTCAAAAATGAGCCTTCCTTTCACCTTTAAACTTATCGTTTCTTATTCACCCAATACTTTAAGAGTATTTAAAACTTTGAAATCTTCTTCAGCTTCCAATTTTTCAGTAACCGCAGCCAATTGTGTCTTACTCATTGAGTGAGTAATGATAACCACACGCGCACGAGTACCGTTTGCCTTTTGTTGAAGCACTTGTTCAAATGAAATATTTTCAGAATTGAAGATTTCAGCTAAACGAAGCAATTGACCTTTTTTGTCAGGTGTATTAATTGCAAAATAGTAATGACTTGTCACATCTGAAGGATTTGCCATTTTTGTTTCACGAGCAAATTCGTTGAATGATTTACCAACATTGCCATCTTTAATACGACGGCAAATGCGAATAATATCAGCTGTTACAGAAGTTGCTGTTGGTTTTTGACCAGCACCTGGTCCATAATACATTGATTCACCGATACCGATAGATTCAACAAAAACAGCATTCATAACGTCATTTACACTAGCAAGTGGGTGAGCTTTTGGCAAGAATGTTGGTGACACTTCTGCTGAAATACCTGATTCAACTTCACGGACGTCGCCGACAAGTTTAATCACATAACCAAGTTTTTGGGCAACCGCCACATCATCAGGTGTGATTGTTGTGATACCTTTATGAGCGACATCGTCAAAATCAATTGTCATACCAAAACCAAATTGACTCAAGATAACGGCTTTATAAGCAGCATCGATACCTTCAACGTCATTTGTTGGGTCACTTTCAGCATACCCAAGTTCTTGAGCTGTCTTAAGAGCGTCATCGTAAGTCCATCCTTCATCAACCATCTTAGTCATCATGAAGTTTGATGTACCATTAAGAACACCCAAAATACGAGTCACTTTATCAGAAGTGAGTGAATTTGCTAGTGTACGAAGGATTGGAATACCACCAGCTACTGCTGCTTCATAATAGAAAGCAACGCCTTTGTCCTTAGCAAGCGCAATCAATTCTTTACCATGAGTAGCAATCAAATCTTTGTTGGCTGAAACAACATTTTTACCTGCTTCAAGAGCTTTTGTGATGAAAGTACGAGCTGGTTCGATACGTCCCATCAACTCAACAACAATGTCAATGCTATCATCACTTAAAATCTCATCAACGTTTGTAACAAAATTATAATCATTTCCGGCAGCCAACAAACGATTTTTTTCTTCATCGTCTTTGACAAGAACCTTAGCGATTTCAATGGTGTCATGAGCTGCTTCCGTAATTTTTGAATGATTTTCTTTCAAAAGGAAAGGAACACCACTAGCAACTGTACCAAAACCGAGCAAAGCAATTTTTATTGACATTTTTTTCTCCTTAGTAAGTAATTTTCGAACGGAAAAGTGATTTTTTCAACCAGCACTTCCTAAAATAAAAACATTTTCTACATTATACCATAAAATTATTCAGAATTTACAGAAAAATAAAGAAGTCTAAAAATCTTTCCCTAATTTAAGGTAAATTCTTTATTCTGTACTAAAAAAGTAGTACAATAAAAGCAGATTTTTGTCTACAAGGGAGATTTTCATGAAAACACGACACAAGCACGAGAAAAAAAGCAAAAAATCACTAATACTCGTCAATATTATTCTATTTTTAGCCTGTATCATAGCTGGCGCCATGCTCTTTTTCACACTAAAAGAGAGTCACTCGATTTTATCAGCAGAAAAAACTGAACAAGTCTCATCAAAATCAAGCAAGCCATCATCGACTGCTCCTTTTACTCAAGAAAGTTCAACCAATCAAACTACTGATAATGATGACGTTAACTGGGTTCAGCAAGATTCAGATGTTTCTCTTCCAATTCTAATGTATCACGCCATTCACGTGATGGCACCCGAAGAAGCATCAAATGCCAACCTTATCGTTGATCCAACAACCTTTGAAAGCCACATCAAGCGCTTAGCTGATGAAGGGTATTATTTCTTGACCCCAGAAGAAGCATATAAAGTTCTAACAGAAAATGTTCTTCCAAACGGAAATGCAAAAATCATTTGGTTAACTTTTGACGATAGTTTATGGGATTTTTACGATAATGCCTACCCTATTTTGAAAAAATATGGTGCTAAAGCAACTAATAATGTGATTACCAGCACCGTTGGAAACCCTGCCAACCTTAGTCTTGACCAAATGCTTGAAATGAAAGAACAGGGTATGTCCTTCCAAAGTCATACCTCTACTCATCCAGACTTATCTGCTAGTGATGACGACACACAAAAATCTGAAATGTCCGATGCGAAAAACTACCTTGACGACAATTTATCACAAGATACCATGACAATCGCCTATCCTGCAGGACGTTATTCTGATACCACTCTCCAACTCGCTGGTGAGCTCAACTACAAACTTGGCATCACAACCAATGAAGGAATTGCTGATAAAAATGACGGTTTATTATCATTAGATCGCATTCGAATTTTACCAGAAACAACAGCTGATAGCCTTATAGCAAGCATCAATCCATAAAAAAAGAGCCTTACTAAGGCTCTTTTTAGTCAATTTTCACTAATAATTTGTCTTTCGAAACATTTTGATTAAACTATAAATAATATAAGCTAAATTTCCCAAAAACAAAGCTGACCACAGATAGACAAAAACTTTTTGATGGTGCTCAATATTATAAAAAACGGCAACTAGATAAATCACCAAATAAACCAATGACATGATTGGAAATGTTTTCTTCTTTTGCTGCATAACTTACTCTCCCTTTAACCGTCATATCATAACACAATTTGAATACGCTGTCCATATCGCCAATGATTTTTTAATAAGTATTTACATTATCATTGAAAGGGCTATCTCATAAATTTGATACGTTTACATTTTTGGAAAACGTTTTAGGATAAACTTCTTTTCCCCGACATCGCAAAGAGAGTGCTATAATAACTTTAACTAATACTCAGATCCAATTCCCCATTTTGCTCAAAAAGAAAGGATTTAATTATGGTATGTGGTAAAGTTAAGCAAATAAAGGATACAAAAGACAGGCTATTTTGTTCCCTCATCTGCCTGATGAAAGACAAAAACTACGAAGACATCAAGATTAAAGATATTCTCGAAATCTCCCAAGTCTCAAGAAGAACCTTTTATCGTCACTTCGCTAATAAACAAGAACTCTTAAATTACTATTTTGAAAAGGTAATCGATGAGTATCTAAGAGAACGCCAAAACTTCGCTCAATCTGAAAGTTTCGAAGAAATGGTGGCTGGTTCATTAGAATTTTGGTATCATAAACGAAACGTTTTATCAATCTTAATCAAGCACCAACATTTTGATTTTTTCTTTCACCAATTCAACCGACGTGCCAAAGAAGTCTATGACAGCATTACCCTCCCTTGGTTTGCTTACAGCGGTGATGTGACAAAAATTAATTTTGCCATGGATTTTATCATCGGTGGATACTACAATGTTTTGCGTCATTGGTTAAGCAAAGAAAATCCCGAAGGACCTGAAGTTATCGCTGGTGAAGTCAAAAAAATGATTGTAAAACTAACAGAATTTTTCAATCTTGACACTTATCAAGAAACTGATATAACTACAGAAAAACAAGAGCTCTGAGAATTCCAGAGCTCTTATCTTTTTAGTAAAATTAAAACACTTGATGTAACATGACTAAAATGAAAATCAATACAATCAATGATAAGATTTGAATAAATTTGATTTCACTTGCTAAAAGTATGGGATAACTTCTCAGATTAGTCTTTTTACGATACCATTTTGACCAAAAAATCCCTGCCTCTCCAAGGATAAAAGTAAGAAATGGATAAATAAAAAGATTAATTCTACTTCCTTTACCATCCACTAAGCCATTATTAAAATGAAGTGCAATTTCTTCTGGTGAGAGCAAAACTAAGGCGATCGTTACTAGAAATGTAACACCATATAGCAATCTAACATATAACGAGAATCTCTTCATCTGACTTCTCCTAGCAAGTATTGTTACCCAAATTTTAGTCTTCCACTTCACAATTGTCAACAAAAAAACCACCAGTCAATTGACTAGTGGTTCTGTTTTATTAAGCTACTTGAGTAGTTACTCTATTATTTAAGAGTGATTGAAGCTCCAGCTTCTTCAAGTTTAGCTTTGATTTCTTCAGCTTCTGCAGTAGCAACGCCTTCTTTAACGTTAGCAGGTGCACCATCAACAAGAGCTTTAGCTTCTTTAAGACCAAGACCTGTAACTTCACGTACAGCTTTGATAACAGCAACTTTTTTGTCACCAGCTGAAGTCAATTCAACGTCAAATGAGTCTTTAGCAGCACCAGCGTCTGCAGCACCAGCAGCAGCTACAGCTACAGGAGCAGCTGCAGTTACACCAAATTCTTCTTCGATAGCTTTTACAAGATCGTTCAATTCAAGGATTGAAGCTTCTTTAATTTCAGCAATAATGTTTTCAATGTTCAATGCCATTGTAGATTCCTCCAAAAATATTAATGTTTTATTAGATAATTGTTTGTAGCTCTAGGCTACCATACGCATTAAGCAGCGTCGTCTTCTTTGTTGTCTGCAACTGCTTTGACAGCAAGTGCAACGTTGCGAACTGGCGCTTGAAGTACAGAAAGGAGCATAGAAAGAAGTCCTTCGCGGTTTGGCAATGATGCAAGAGCAGCGATTTCTTCTTTTGAAGATACAGCGCCTTCGATTGCCCCACCTTTGATTTCAAGTGCTTCAGCATCTTTAGCAAAGTCACTAAGAACTTTTGCTGGTGCAACAACATCTTCGTTAGAAAATGCTACTGCAGATGGTCCTACGAAAAGATCTTTCATTCCGTCAAGACCTGCTTTTTCAGCTGCACGAGTCAAAATTGAATTTTTGATAACTTTAAATTCAACACCGTTTTCGCGAAGATTACGACGAAGAACTGTATCTTGTTCAACTGTAAGACCACGTGAATCAACAACAACGATAGATGCAGCAGCTTTCATTTTTTCAGCAACAGCATCAACTTGTTCAGCTTTTTTAGCAATAATTGCTTCACTCATTAGTTTTACCTCCGTTATTATTTTTGGGCTAGGTACAAAAAAATTCGCACCTAAACCTAGACACGAAAGTACAAATACGTTATTTCATCATTACGTTTTGTGCCTCGGCAGGAATATTACGAGCACAGCTCCCCTGCTGTCTTAGGTCAGTTTCATTACAAAACCTTAATTATTATAACTTAGATTTTTGTAGCTGTCAACACTTTTTTACTTTTTTTGCTTAATTTTTTTATTTTTACTCTTTTCTACTATTAAATAACACGCTAATTGACTTTTGAATTTTTCTAACAAAACCTTAAAATCATATTATAGTATTAGTTTCAAAAATATCAAACGCTTACTAGATAAAAAAATCATATTTTCTGCGCATAATTCTTTGACTTTTACTGACCAAAGGTGTATTATATCCTCAGAAGGTGATTGATAGGAACAATTGATAAATCTCTTTAAATACGACCTCTCTACTCCGATATGTAAAGACTAAAGGGATTTGACCTTCAATCTTCCAAATCATAGCATAATATCATTTGGAATTATTTTAAGAATGAAAAGAGGTAATTATACATGGCAAACAATCAATTTTACGGAAGAGATCCTTTTGGAAATATGGATGATATCTTCAACCAATTAATGGGAAACATGGGAGGATACAATTCAGAAAATAAACGTTACCTAATCAATGGTCGCGAAGTAACTCCTGAAGAATTTGCTCAATACCGTCAAACTGGTAAACTCCCAGGAAATGCTGATTATCAAGAAGGCGCTCCTACTTCTGCACCTAAAGAAGATGGTATCTTGGCTAAACTTGGAACAAACTTAACTGAACGTGCTCGTAACAACGAACTCGATCCCGTTATTGGACGTAACAAGGAAATTCAAGAAACAGCTGAAATCTTGTCTCGTCGTACAAAGAACAACCCAGTTCTTGTCGGGGATGCTGGTGTTGGTAAAACAGCTGTCGTTGAAGGATTAGCTCAAGCCATTGTTAACGGTGATGTGCCTGCTGCTATCAAGAACAAAGAAATCATCTCAATTGATATTTCAGGCCTTGAAGCTGGTACACAATACCGTGGTGCTTTCGAAGAAAACATCCAAAACATGATTAAAGAAGTCAAAGACGCTGGTAATATCATCCTCTTCTTTGATGAAATTCATCAAATTCTTGGAGCTGGTTCAACTGGTGGTGACTCTGGTTCTAAAGGTCTAGCGGATATTCTTAAACCTGCTCTCTCTCGTGGTGAATTGACTGTTATTGGTGCGACTACGCAAGACGAATACCGCAATACCATTTTGAAAAATGCTGCGCTCGCTCGTCGTTTCAACGAAGTTAAAGTTAACGCTCCTTCTGCTCAAGACAGCTTTAACATCTTGATGGGTATTCGTGATTTGTACGAAAAACACCACAATGTTATCCTTCCAGATAACGTTTTGAAAGCTGCCGTTGACTTTTCAATCCAATACATTCCACAACGTAGTTTACCAGATAAAGCAATTGACTTAATCGATATGACTGCTGCTCACCTAGCTGCACAACATCCTGTAACTGATGTTAAATCTCTTGAAAAAGAAATTGCAGAACAAAAAGAAAAACAAGAAGCTGCTGCCGCTAAAGAAGATTACGAAGCAGCTCTTAATGCCAAAGTGCGTATCGAAGAATTGCAAAAACAAATCGATAATCACACTGAAGACAAGAAAGTTACTGCTACCGTTAATGACGTTGCTGAATCCGTTGAACGTCTAACTGGTGTGCCTGTTTCAAACATGGGCGCAAGCGACATCGAACGTTTGAAAGAATTGGCTAGTCGTTTGAAAGGTAAAGTCATTGGTCAAGACGAAGCTGTAGATGCTGTTGCTCGTGCTATTCGCCGTAACCGTGCTGGTTTTGATGAAGGAAACCGACCAATTGGTAGCTTCCTCTTCGTAGGTCCTACTGGTGTTGGTAAGACAGAACTTGCTAAACAATTGGCTCTTGATATGTTTGGTTCAAAAGATGCAATCATCCGTCTAGACATGTCTGAGTACTCTGACCGCACAGCCGTTTCTAAGTTGATTGGTACAACAGCAGGTTATGTTGGTTACGATGACAACAATAACACACTTACTGAACGTGTTCGTCGTAATCCTTACTCAATCGTTCTTCTTGATGAAATTGAAAAAGCTGACCCACAAGTTATCACACTTCTTCTTCAAGTTTTGGACGATGGTCGTTTGACTGACGGTCAAGGTAATACAATTAACTTCAAGAACACTGTTATCATTGCTACATCTAACGCTGGCTTTGGTAATGAAGCCTTGACTGGTCAAGAAGACAAAGACATGAAGATTATGGATCGTATCGCTCCTTACTTCCGTCCTGAATTCCTTAACCGTTTCAACGGTATCATCGAATTCTCTCACTTGACTAAGGATGACTTGAACGAAATCGTTGACTTGATGCTAGCTGAAGTTAGCAAGACTATCGCTAAGAAAGGTATTGATTTGGTTGTCAGCGATGATGCTAAACAACACCTTATCGAAGAAGGTTACGATGAAGCTATGGGTGTTCGACCACTCCGCCGTGTTATCGAACAAGAAATTCGCGATAAAATCACTGATTTTTACCTTGATCACACAGATGTTAAACACCTTAAAGCTGATATGGTTGACGGAGAACTCGTTATCAGCGAAAAATAAGCCTATCAAGGCACTCCAGTTTCTAAGCACTCCTAATCTCTTAAAAGCTCAACCCAACTTGTTACGGGTTGGGCTTTTTCTAGCATAATATAGGACAAGTATGATTTTTCTAAAAAATCCTCTAGTACCTTATCTTATAAAATGTTACAATATGACTGTTGACTCTATTAGAAAGAAGGACATGGTGTGAATGATTTAGAATACATGCCTCAGAACAGTCGTTTTGAAGCTGTTTTACTCGGATTTTTAGGTGGAGCCCTAGACGTCTATTGCCAAATTCAATTTGACACACTTGTTGCCACCCAAACCGGAAATATTCTTTTTCTTATCGCTGATATCAGTCATAGTTCACTTCATCAGACACTTATCCGCTTGTACTCAGTCTTATTCTTTTCACTCGGATTTATGTTTGGATTGCGTGTACGTGCCAAAGCCAAAACAGCCTTTTGGCGTGCCTATGCTATTTTGCCTTTATTAGTTGTAACGATTGCTTTGCCACTATTACCTGAGAATCGTTTACTTTGGGTTATTCTTTTAGCACTTGGTACTGGTTTACTAACTTTGACATTCTCTGGTAGCCAGATTGAATCGCACGCTTATTCTATTTTGATGACTTCAGGAAATTACCGTAAAATGATTACAGCATGGCACAATTACTTAACTGTTGAAGAAAAAACAGCAAAAATGAAACGACAAGCTGTGAACTACTCTTTGGTCGTTGTTAGCTTTATCATCGGTGCTATCTTTGTCGCGATTGTCCACCATTTCATTCAAGTAAGAACAATCTGGGTAGTATCGCTAACCTTAGCTGCTATCGTTTATCATTACACAAGCGTGGTTATCCGCTACCGTCTTCAAGAAACAAATCTATAATCAAAAAAACGTTTGGAAAATCCAAACGTTTTTATTTTAATTTATCAGCCAATAATTTAATGTCTTCTGGACGAGTTCGGCAACAGCCACCAACAATCTTAGCACCGAGTTTGTGCCAAACTTGACTATTTTCACACAGAGTGTGTGAATTGTCTGGTAATGATTTCCAAGTCTGTGTTACTCCGTCATAGATTTCACCAGAATTTGGATAAGTTACCAAAGGCTTTTGAGAAATTGTACGACTAGCTTTCAACAAATCTGAAATAATCGCTGGACGGCTACAATTAATCCCAAAAGCAAGGATTTGTTTGCTGCTGTCACAGAGTTTTGCAACCTCAGTCATTGGTGTTCCATCAGAAATGCTCTGACTATCTTGTGCCGTAAAGGACATGTAAGCTTCCGTATCAGGAAAGTCATCAGCCAGCAATTCAACCAAGGCTGTAGCTTCAGTCATATTAGGAATCGTTTCAATGGCTAGAAGATCACTTCCTGCCGCTAGCAAAGTCTGAATACGTGAACGATGAAAATCTTTGAAAGCTTCTTTTGACAACTGATAATCCCCAGTATACTCAGAACCATCTGCCAAGTAGGCTGCATAAGGTCCAACATCACCAGCAATCAATGGATAGACACGATTTTTCTTCTCATCATCTGACAAAGATTGCCAAAAATTTTGGCGAGCATTTTTAGCCAATTCAACTGTCAAGGCAATAATATCAAGTGCCTCTTTCTCTGACAAACCATAATCTTCTAGCCCTTGAACTGTTGCTTGATAACTTGATGTTGTCACAATATCAGCACCCGAACGAAGATAATCTTCATGTAGCTCTTGAATAATTTGCGGATTTTCTAGCAAATATTTTGCTGACCACAACTTTCCTGACACATCATAACCACGATTTTCTAACTCTGTCCCCAATGCGCCATCCAAGATAAGATAATCAGTTGATTCTAGTAATTCTTTAAGTTTTCCCATAACATCCCTTCTACCATTTTTTATAACGTAAATAGTGATACACATAACACAAAGCAATAAACGGAAGTCCAAAATACAGACCTGCTCTTTGCGATGCATCCCAAGCAATTCCGACAATAGAAATTAACAACAGCACAATTGTAAAGTAAGGCAATACTGGCGTCATTGGCGTTTTGTACGACAACTCATCTAAAGAATGATTTTTCAAAAAGTTCTTTCGAAAATTAATCTGCGCAAGAGGAATTGATAGCCAAACGACAACCACAGCAAAACCAGCAATGGATACCAAAGCAAGATAAACCGTATCGGCTGCGTAAATACTTGAAAATAGAGCTAGCACTGCACCAATCATTGATAACAAGAGAGCACGCATTGGCACGCCGTGCTCATTGATTTTAACAATTTTTTTCGATAGCATGCCTTCATTGGCTAGTGACCACAGCATACGACTTGAAGCATAAAGTCCGGAATTTCCAGCTGATAAAATAGCTGTTAGGATAACAAAATTCATCATGTCAGCCGCAAATGGAATTCCCATTTTATCAAAGACATCAACAAACGGTGCCGTTGACACTCCTGCTTCTTTCATTGGCAAAAGTGATGCCAAGACGAGAATGGTCAAGACAAAGAAAATGACCAAACGTCCGATAGTTGTCTTAATCGCCTTTGGCACAGCCTCTTTTGGATTGTCAGTCTCACCAGCAGCAATCCCGATGAGTTCAGTTCCAGAGAAAGCATAGTTAACCGCCAACATCACTGAAACCAGAGCAGCAAAACCTTTCGGAAAGGCTCCATTAGCAGTTAGATTGGTAAATAAAATCGACTTATGTTGACCTTCAAAGCTCACTAGACCAAGCATAGCACCAAGCCCCAACACGATAAAGATAATAATAGCAATCACTTTAATCGAAGCAAAGAAAGACTCAGCTTCCGCAAAGCTGCGAACACTCAGTGCATTGATGGCAAAGATAACCAAAGCAAAAAACGTTGCAAAAATCCAGGTTGGCACGCCTGGGAACCAACGTCCCATAAGCATTGCTGCTCCTAAAAATTCTGTTCCAAGAGCCACCGTCCAACAAATCCAGTAAAGCCAAGCTACTGTAAAGCCTGTTCCTGGGCTAATAAACCGTGTCGCATAAGTGTGAAATGATCCAGTAACTGGCATAGCAACAGCTAGTTCACCCAAGGATAACATGACTAGATAAACAACGACGGCACCAACCAGATAAGACAAAACAGCTCCTAAAGGACCTGCTTGAGCAATCGTGTAACCAGAACTTAAAAACAAACCTGTCCCAATAACGCCACCCAAAGACAACATAAACAAATGCCTGCTTGTCATCTTACGCTGGAATTGACCTTCATTTTCAAAATTATGATTTTCCATATAAGCCTCTCAATCCGTAATATATCTATCATATCACAAGATTTTCAGAAATGATAATAGACTTTAACTATCAAACACTTAGTTAAAAACTATAGCAATGAAAAAAGCCTGAAATTTTCATCTCAAGCTTTCATTATTACAATTCTTCTAAGATGCTGTCCCAAGCTTCATCCAAACCAGTACGGTCAACCGATGAGAAGACAACAAACTTATCAGATTTATCAAAATTCAATTTTTTCTTGATAGCTGATTCATGCTTGTTCCATTTACCACGTGGAATTTTATCAGCTTTTGTTGCTACCACGATAACTGGAATTTCATAATACTTCAAGAATTCATACATCTGAATGTCATCAGCACTTGGGTCATGACGAAAATCTACCAAACTAACCACCGCACGCAAATTATCACGGCTAACAAGGTATTCTTCAATCATTTTGCCCCATTTAGCACGTTCAGCTTTAGATACTTTGGCATAACCATAACCTGGAACATCGACAAAACGTAACTTGTCATCGATATTGTAGAAATTCAGCAACTGTGTTTTACCAGGCTTACTAGAAGTACGAGCCAAATTCTTACGTCCTAAAAGAGTGTTGATGAAACTAGATTTACCAACATTTGAACGACCAGCAAGAGCAACTTCAGGGAGCTCATCTTGTGGGTAATGTGATTTATTAGCTGCACTTAACAGAAGTGAGGCATTATGGGTATTTAAATACTCAGTCATTCTCTTCTCCTTAGGCAATCTCTAAAATTGGTTTATCTTTGCCTTCAACGGCATCTTTTGTGATACGAACTTTAGTAACTTCTTCACGACTTGGAATTTCAAACATGATATCCATCATTGTTTCTTCAATGATTGAACGAAGCCCACGTGCACCTGTCTTACGTTCGATTGCTTTGTTAGCAATAGCTTGAAGGGCATCTTCATCAAATTCCAACTCAACACCATCATATGATAGAAGTGTTTGGTATTGTTTAACCAAAGCATTACGAGGCTCTGTCAAGATGCGCACCAAATCATCTGTTGTCAATTGCTCAAGCGCAGCAACGACTGGCAAGCGTCCGATAAATTCAGGAATCAAACCAAATTTTTGAATATCTTCGGAGATGATTTCTTGCATGTAAGAAGCGTCTTCATCAATCTTGCGGTTGTTTTGACCAAAACCAATAACTTTTTCACCGAGACGTTGTTTAACAATATCTTCGATACCGTCAAAGGCACCACCAACGATGAAAAGGATATTCTTAGTATTGATTTGAATCATTTCTTGGTTAGGGTGTTTACGACCACCTTGTGGTGGCACGCTAGCAACTGTTCCTTCAATGATTTTAAGAAGTGCTTGTTGAACACCTTCACCTGAAACGTCACGAGTGATTGAGACATTTTCGCCTTTTTTGGCAATTTTATCAATTTCATCCACGTAGATGATACCACGTTCTGCACGTTCAATATTAAAATCAGCCGCTTGAATAAGCTTCAAAAGGATATTTTCAACGTCCTCACCAACATATCCTGCTTCTGTCAATGATGTCGCGTCAGCAATCGCAAATGGAACATTTAAACTTTTCGCCAAAGTTTGGGCAAGGAAAGTTTTCCCTGAACCAGTTGGTCCGATTAATAGGATGTTAGATTTTTGCAATTCAACATCTTCTTCATCACGACTTTCGGCAAAAGAAACACGTTTGTAGTGGTTATATACAGCCACTGCGAGGGCACGTTTAGCGCGTTCTTGACCGACAACATATTCATCGAGGGTTGCTAATAATTCTTTTGGTTTTGGAACTTCAGCCAAATCTGCGAGAACTTCTTCTGCCAACTCCTCTTTAATAATCTCTTGGGATAAAGCCACACATTCATTACAGATAAATACGTTATTTCCGGCAATGATTTTTTTTACTTCGTCTTGGCTTTTTCCACAAAATGAGCAATAAACTTTTACATCATTTGTTCGATTTCCAACCATTTTTTCGTTCTCTCTAACTTTATACTTTCTCTATTTCTTAAAACAAGGTACCATACACGGCATGAATGGTATTTACTACATTAGTAAAGGCATTCAAAAACAAAAGGACAGCTAACCCATAACGTTTTTTTCTAAGTGCTGGGAGAGCACACAAAAAACAGATAACTGCTAGTAGAGCCGTGAACACACCAAAAATACTTCTCTGCATTCCTTTCTCCCTGTGTTATTTTTATTTTTCAAAAACTGTAATCGTAAAATCGTAGGCGTTTTTGTCATCTTTTTCGTTAAATGACTCTGAAACCTTTTTAAAGGCTTTTAAATCAAGATCTGGGAAATAAGTATCACCTTCAAATTCACCATGAACCGTTGTCTTAACGATAGCATCACAGTATGGCAAAAAAGTTTTATAGATACTTGCCCCACCAACGATATAAAGGGTTTTGTCGTGAGTTTTAAACCAATCAAGGACTTGTTCTACATCATGAACAACTGTCACACCATCGGCTTCAAAGTTTTTATCACGTGTCAAAATCAAAGTTTCGCGACCTGGTAAAATGCGACGTTTCATACCATCAAAGGTTACACGTCCCATCAACAAGGCTTGTCCCATCGTTGTTTCTTTAAAATGCTTTAATTCTTTTGGGAGACGCCAAGGTAATCTATCATCTACCCCGATTAAGCGATTTTCATCTTCCGCCCAGATTGCAACGATTTTCTTTGTCATATTGTCCTCTCATTCATTACTTTCATTTTATCAGATTTCCTATAAAAATGCTGAGATGCGATACGAAAGACACTGAAAAAGATTAAATAGCCAAATCAAATTTCAATTGCGGTTTAACGGGTTCGTAATCAACTAATTCAAAATCTTCTGGTTTAATATCAAAGAAATCTGTTCCATCAGGCACATTCAAAACCAAACGCGGTTGACAGTCTGTTGGTTGACGTCGCAATAGTTCTTCTGCTTGCTCAAATTGATTGTCATAAATATGAAGGTTATTTACAAAATAGAAGAATTTACCAACTTTCCATCCGAAATGTTTGGCAATCATCATTTGAAGGGCCACGTATTGCATGGCATTAATGTGATGAGAGACCAACATATCATTTGAGCGTTGGGTTAAGGTAGCATCAAGGTAAATGTCACCGTCAACGCGACGCACATCATACATAGTTTGGAAAGCACATGGCAAAAGACCGTCTGTATTTTCAAAAGCTTCGTAATCCCAAAGTGAGATAACATTGCGACGATTCCATGGGTTTTCTTCGAGTTGTTTTAAGATTTTACGAATAATATCGTGTTTTTTAACAACTGCACCATAGCGTTCGCCGATCGTACCAGTGCCATCAACTTCCCAATCATTCCAGTATTTAACATTGTATTTATCATTTAAAACTGAAAGATCATTAGTTTGATCTTGATAAATCCAGAAGATTTCTCGGATAGCACTTTTAATGGGAATAGGACGAAGGGTTGTAATCGGAAACTCACCCTTACTAAGGTCATATTCCGCAAAAGCACCTGTTACATATTTAGAATTTGCTTGTCCACCACTTTGGTACACAGGACGTGCATTCTCTGAAAATACCCCTTCATTCATAATTTTTTTGATATTTTCTTTAAAAATAACATCTGCTTTTGTCATGCTATCCGCTCTCCTTTGATTGTATTGATTTTTTGAAAAAATCATTCCTTCCTATTTTATCTGAAAAACACTAAAAAAGCTAGTATTTTTAACGAATTTGACTGAATTCGCTATTACTTTGAAGGATGAAACAAACGAATTTTTTATAGGGAATTTTGCCAACTTTATGTTAAAATTAATTTTGGACAATTAGTCACGCCGTAAATTTAATAAAAACGAATTTCCTATTTAAGAGGTTTTCCCCACTTTTTAAAAACTTGTTAGGCCAGTAAGAATGAAGATAAAGTTCCTAACATTTATTGGAAATTCAATAAAGAGAAAGGTTTTTTCATGAAAATTGGTATTGATAAAATAGGATTTGCAACAGCGCAATACGTGCTGAATATGGACGACTTGGCCGAGAGCCGCAATGTTGATCCAGATAAATACAGCAAAGGTCTCCTATTAAATAACCTAAGTATCACGCCAGTCAATGACGATATTGTGACACTTGGTGCTTCTGCTGCGGAAAGCATCCTAAGCGAGGAAGATAAAAATACTATTGATATGATTATTGTGGCAACAGAATCATCTGTTGACCAAAGTAAAGCTGCTTCTACTTATATTCACAGTCTCTTGGGCATCCAACCTTTTGCTCGTAGCATTGAAATGAAAGAAGCTTGTTATGGTGCAACAGCAGCGCTTGATTACGCTCGTTTGCACGTTCAAAAACATCCAGAATCAAAAGTTTTAGTTATCGCTTCAGACGTTGCTCGCTATGGTGTTAACACCCCTGGTGAACCTACTCAAGGTGCTGGTAGTGTTGCTATGTTGATTTCAAAAGACCCACGAATCTTGCTACTTAATGACAACTCAGTTGCCCAAACGCGCGATATTATGGATTTCTGGCGTCCGAACTACTCTACTACCCCTTACGTCAACGGTATTTACTCTACAAAACAATACCTTGACATGTTGAAAACAACTTGGGCAGAATTTCAAAAACGCTTCAACACTTCTCTTGCAGATTTCTCAGCCTTCTGCTTCCACCTTCCATTTCCTAAGTTAGCCCTTAAAGGCTTTAACAAAGTGATGGATAAGAATCTACCAGAAGACTTTAAAGAAAAACTCAAGGAAAACTTTGAAAGCACTATTCTCTACAGTAAAGAAGTCGGAAATATCTACACTGGTTCACTGTACTTAGGTCTTCTTTCACTTCTTGAGAATTCTAAAAATCTTGTAGCTGGAGACCAAATTGCCCTCTTCAGCTATGGTAGCGGTGCTGTCGCAGAAATCTTCTCAGCAACTTTGGTTGATGGTTTTAAAGACATGCTACAAACTAACCGTTTAGAAACGCTTAAAAACCGCACTCGTCTTTCTGTTGAAGACTACGAAAAATTATTCTTTGAGGAAGCTGCTATCAACTCAGAAGGAAACGCCAATATTCCTGAATACAAAACAGGTGCATTTACCCTCAAAGAAATTCATGAACATCAAAGAATCTATGGTAAAGTAAATGACAAATAAAGTGACTTGGGGAGGATTCTCCAAAAAAACGTTGGCTGAACGCCTTGAACATCTGGAAAAAAATGAACTCATTAGCGCAGAACGCTTAGAAAGCTTAAAAAACAATGAGCTTCTCTCACTAGAAACTGCTAATCAAATGGCCGAAAATGTCTTAGGAACTTTTTCACTTCCATTTTCACTAGCGCCAGATTTTCAAATCGATGATAAAACTTTCAATGTTCCAATGGTAACCGAAGAACCTTCTGTGGTTGCTGCTGCAAGCTTTGCAGCTAAAATCATCAAACGTTCTGGAGGTTTCAAAACTCAAGTTCACTCTCGTAAAATGATTGGGCAAGTTGCCCTTTACGACGTTCCAAATAAAAGTGCTGCTAAAAAAGCCATTGTTGAACACACAGAACAATTAATTAACCTAGCAAATGATGCGCACCCTTCTATCGTTAAACGTGGAGGTGGTGCACGCGAATTGAGCATCGATGAAAAAGATGACTTTTTGATTGTTTACCTAACGGTTGATACTCAAGAAGCTATGGGCGCTAACATGGTTAATACTATGATGGAAGCTTTGGTGCCAAGCTTAGAAGAGTTATCAGGCGGTAAAAGTTTGATGGCTATTTTGTCAAACTATGCAACAGAATCTCTTGTTACCGCTGACTGTCAAGTTGACCTTCGATACCTCAGCCGTAACAAAGAGGAAGCTCAAGAGTTAGCTAGAAAATTCCACTTAGCTAGCAAATTAGCCCAAGAGGATGTTTACCGTGCAAGCACGCACAACAAAGGTATTTTCAACGGTATTGATGCAGTCGTTATGGCAACTGGAAATGACTGGCGTGCTATCGAAGCTGGTGCTAACACTTACGCTTGTAAAGATGGCCAATACCGCGGTTTAGCAACTTGGACCTTTGACGAAGAAGCGCAAGTTCTCCGTGGCCAATTAACCCTTCCAATGCCAATCGCAACACGTGGTGGCTCAATCGGACTGAATCCAACGGTTAAAATTGCGCACGACCTTCTTGGTCACCCTGATGCCAAACAGTTGGCACGTATCATCGTTTCTGTTGGTTTAGCACAGAACTTTGCTGCTGTTAAAGCTTTAACGTCAACCGGTATTCAAGCTGGTCACATGAAATTACAAGCTAAATCACTTGCACTCCTTGCTGGTGCCAAGGATAAAGAAGTCTCTGAAGTGGTTAAAGCTTTACTAGAAGCTCCACATATGAATTTGGAAACTGCGCAGCACATCTTACTAAACTTGCGAAATTAAACAAAATAATTTAATAAGTGAGTCGTGTCTAATGGGCATGGCTCATTTTCTATTTTCAGGCTCGTGAAAAAACTGTCCACTGAGCTTAACTCGCTTTTCAATTTCTAGGCTCGTGAAAAACCTATCCAGTGGATAGGTTTTTTCTTGACTTTAATTTTTGATAATTATATAATCTAGTTATTAATACTAGATAAAGAGGTAAATATAACTTTATGAAACCAAATTATCCAAAATGGTCTGAATTACCAGAGATTGATTTGTACTTAGATCAAGTACTTCTTTACGTTAATCAAGTTGGAAAAGCCAATCAACAGGATGAAAAAGGCTTGACAGCTTCTATGATAAATAATTATGTCAAACATGGTCACTTAGAAAAACCTGTTAAAAAGAAATACAATCGTAAGCAAGTGGCTAGATTGATTGTTATTACAGCATTGAAAAATGTTTTTTCTATCCAAGAAATCAGCCAAACTTTGGCACTCTTGACCGCTGAAGACCAGTCACAAAAACGCTACGATGACTTTGTTGCTTGTATGAATGGTGAAAAAGTTGATAATTTACCTCCTGTGGTTGTCTCAGCTTGTCAAACGTTAAAATTGTATTTTCAAACCCATGAATTGGTTCACGCATTAGAAGGAGAATCCCATGAAAGCTAGCATGACTTTAAAACTTAGTAAACGTCTTTCTTTTGGTGAAGAGGTTGCAAATAGTGTCACTCACGCTGTCGGTGCTGTTGCAATGCTGGTACTCTTGCCGATTACAGCTATTTACAGTTATCACCACTATGGCATGCAGGCTGCTGTTGGGATGTCAATTTTTGACATTAGCCTGTTTTTGATGTTCATGTCATCAACAATTTACCATTCAATGCAATATGACTCACCACAAAAATTTGTCTTACGCATTATCGACCACAGTATGATCTACATTGCCATTGCGGGTTCATACACACCAGTTGCTCTTTCACTTGTTGGTGGCTGGTTAGGTTACTTAATCATTGTCTTACAGTGGGGAGCAACCATTTTTGGTATTCTTTACAAGATTTTTGCTAAAAAAATCAATGATAAATTCTCACTCTTTCTTTATTTGCTAATGGGATGGTTGGTTGTCTTTATCATTCCAAGTATTATTAGTAAAACTGGCGTTGTCTTTTGGAGTTTGATGCTGGCAGGTGGTTTAGCTTATACCATCGGTGCGATTTTCTACGCTAGAAAACGTCCTTATGACCACATGATTTGGCATTTGTTCATCCTACTTGCATCTATCTTACAATACATCGCAATCGTGTATTTCATGTTGTAATATAAAAAACACTGATTAAAATCAGTGTTTTTTTGTTGCTTCTTGTAATTTTCCGTATAAAAGGTAATCGACTTCTTTTAAATCTTCGATGGTTTTGCAATTAAGAGCGCACATGATAAGACGCAAATCATCTTTCCAACCGTTAATGATATCAATGACTTTCTCAACTGGGTATTTTTCTACCAACTCTAAAACCGTACGTGATAGTCCAACGGCTTTAGCACCAAGTACTAAACATTTCACCATATCAAGCGGATGACGAACTCCACCAGATGCTAAAATCTCAACTTTATCGATCATAGATTGAGCATTCAAGAGACTTTGAACAGTCGTTTGACCCCAATCATTAAGATAGGAGCGATTGTCCCCACGTTGATTTTCAATATAAGCAAAACTTGTTCCACCACGTCCTGAAATATCAAAAGTTTTAATCCCCAGCTCAAAAGCAGTTTCAATCGTTTTTAAATCCATACCAAAACCGACTTCTTTCAGGATAACTGGAACTGGCATTTTAGCTGCGTAATCAACTAGATTTTGCTTCCAAGAACGGAATTCACGCTCACCTTCAGGCATCAAAAGCTCCTGCATCAAATTCACGTGAACTTGCAAGAAAATGGGTTGCATTTCCTCAATGGTTTTAAGGCCAAGTTCATATGGTTTGTCAATACCAATATTAGTTGCAAGAAGCAAATCTGGGTAATCTGCTTTACTTGGATAAGAATCATCCCCTGGATTTTTCAGCGCAGCACTATATGACCCAGTTACCATGACTAAACCAGTCGCTTGTGCTACTTGAGCAAGCTTACGATTGACGGCTTTTGCTTTTTCTGAGCCACCTGTCATAGCATTGATGTAAAACGGAAAGTCAAAATCACGTCCCGCAAAATGCGTATGCAAATCAATCTCGCTCAAATCATAATCTGGAAGAGAATGGTGAATCAATTCCATCTCATCAAAGGAATTATAAGGAGATTGGTATTTCAATGCATACTTAATATGCTCATCTTTACGATTCATCATGCTAATTCCTCCATGTCTAGTAGCTCAATACCAACTTCTTGCCAACGCTTGATAAGTACTTGACTATCTTCACGATTAAATGATATTGCAATACCACAATCACCACCACCTGAACCTGATGATTTAGCAATCACATCTAGACCATCTTCGGCAGCTTTTAAGGCTAAAAGTTTGTCGTTGTAAATAGCTGAGCTTAAGCCTAGCAACAAATCACTCACATTTTGAAGTGATGTTTTAACATTTTCTTTGTCAGCACTTTCTAGAGCCTTTTGACAAATAAGAACTTGTTTTTGTGTTTCTGCTAAAAATTCAGGTGTGATGGCTGATTTCACTAGATTAATCATATCTCTTGAAATTGATGGTTGCATGGTCCAGCCAACTAAAAATTCACAAGGCAATGCTGGTTTAATTCTTTCGATTCGATAACCCCAATCTTTATCAAGGACTTCTTGAATAGATTCTTCAGCAGTCCACTTTGCGACTTGCTGGCGGTCAAATGAGGTAAAAGCAACCAAATCATCGTATGCAATACAAGCAATATCCCCCATCGAACCATTGTCACCTAATTTTAGCAAGGTATATGACGCTAACTTGAATAAGACGTCAGCTGATAAATTCAAGTCATAAAAAGCTGATAGAGCTTTTAGAGTTAAAACAGTAACTGACCCACTTGAGCCAATACCAAATTTCTTACCATCACGTTCCATTTTACCAGTGATTTCAAGAGAGAAGGCTGGCATTTCTTCAGCAGACTTGCCAAGATAATCAAATAAAGTCATTATGCTTTGCTGAATCAGCGCATACTTGCTATCTGGCGTCATGCCAACCGCATAATCAAACATATCAGAAAAAAGACTGATAGCCCTTGCTTCCTTGACCACTGCAGTCATGTGAATAGGAATATTTTTGATAATGGCTGTTTGACCTGGTGTTAATACCGCATACTCACCAGCGATATACAACTTTCCACCAGTTTGAACCTTAATCATTTTCATCTTACAATTCCTTAGTTCGTGAAACGATGACACGATAGTTTTCTTCAAAACGTTTTGTCAAACGTTCCAAGTCTTCTTCTAAACAAAGAACTTTGACATTTGGTCCAGCGTCCATAGTGAAATAACATTTCTCACCTTCTGAACGCAGTTGTTTAACAAAGTCCATTGCTTTGTAGCTGTCATCTGTCAAATAATTGAAAGGTGGGTTGGCATGTGTATTGGTATCATGCATGGCAAGGGCATTACGCTCTGTCAATTCCCCAACACGTTCAAAATCATTATCTTTAAGATAGGCAAGCATATCTTTGTAATCTTGTTCAGATTGTTTGACCCAATTCTCAAACGTTGTTGATGTTTCAACACAACGTTTCATACCTTCACGGCTAGAAATTGGTTTCTTACTATCACTCAAGACAAGCATAATCATGGCAAGTTTGAGGTCTGTTTGAACAGGGTAAACTTCACCAGAATCTTTGTCCCAAGCAGCAAGTGGTCCAAAGAATGAACGTGATGATGAGCCAGAAGCGAATTTTGCTTTTTGAGCAAGTTCTGCTTGACTTAAACCAGTTTCAAAGAGTTCGTTACACGCTTTAACAAGAGCTGAAAGGCCACTTGAACTTGATGAAAGCCCTGCAGCTGTTGGCATATTATTGCTTGTTTCAACCTTGACATATTCTGAACGCTGCCCACGGTATTGATCGATGATGGCAGAAATTTTAGCATGCTCTTTGTCGTCTTGCAAGACACCATTGATGTAAAATTCATCGTGGCTGGCTGAATCTGGTAGAAAGGAAACACTTGTTGTGGTAAACATATTTTCCAGTGTCAACGAAATACTGCTGGTTGCTGGAATCATCTTAGCTGCGTCAGCTTTCCCCCAGTATTTGATAATAGCGATATTGGCATATGATTTTACCGTTACAATTTTTCGATCCACGTTTGAACCGCTCCTCCTTCTGTTAATGCTTTACTAATTTTTTCTGCTTGGGCTTTTGTCTCAGTAAGGGCAATAATACAGCCCCCGAGTCCGCCACCACTCATCTTGGCACCAAGGGCACCATTTCCCAAAGCAATCTCAACTAATTGATCAGCTTTGTCGATACTAACGCCGATAGCTTGAAGTTCAGCGTGAGCTTTGGTCATCAAGGGACCAATTTTTTGAATAGCTTTTTCTGTAATTGCCTTTTGGACTTGCTCAGTCAAATCACCCAAGGCAGCCAAATGTGGCAAGTTATTTTCTTCTGCTTGGGCAACTTTTTCGACAGCTTCACGCGTATTGCCATAAATGCCTGTATCTGCAATAACCAGATAAGCATCTAAGTCCAAATCAAGCGTGCTAAAACCAATATTTCGAATGAAAGTGATGGCTTTGTCACTGAGGCAAGTCTTGGCATCTAGTCCACTTGGGTTTGAGTGGGCAATGATTTCTGCCTTGTTCACCAAAATTTCAAGCGTCTCCATGTCGATGCTTTGTTCAAAATAGTCAAAGACTGCACGAATGGCTGCGATAGAAACCGCCGCTGATGAGCCCATGCCACGTTTTTGTGGAATTTCTGAACGAATGTCATACGAGATAGCGACATCTGTATGGTTAAGGTATTCTAAAGCCGCATAAACGGCAGTTGATAGGGTATCATAATAATCGAAGTGAATTTTTTCATCAGCTGGGTAGATACGACATTCTACTTCAATTCCTTGAAGAGGAATCGCAATAGCAGGATAGCCGTAAACAACTGAATGTTCACCCATCCAAATAATCTTACTATGCGCCTTTCCGACGCCAATTTTCTTAGTCATTTTCTTCTCTTATAATTTTTTAGTCTACACTCCATTTTATCATTGTTCCGAAAAAAAAGCGACTCTTACTAAAAAATGTTATAGCATTCAAATAAATCACGAAAAAATCTGAGACAATCAATCTCAGATTTCTTAATTTTTACATTGTTGATTTTTTAATCAACTTCACCACTCTCTACGACCAAGTCATCTGCTTTTGCAGCATCACCGTAAACTGGAGCTAATGTCTTGTCATAGTCTTCGTGGAAGAAGTTTTCATCACCCAAAGATTTAATTTCATCATTAATCCAATCTAGAAGCTCAGTATTTCCTTTTTGAACTGCTGGAGCAATGGTATCTGTGTCACCCAAACTTGTAATGCCAACTTCGTAACCTTTATTTTCCAAAGCCCATGCTAAAACTTCTGTATTGTCAGTTGATAGCGCGTCACCTCGACCATCTAACAGTGCTTGATATGCTTCGCTGTACTGATCAAATTTTAAAAGATTTACTTTTGGATAATGTTTTTCAAAGTATGTTTCAGCTGTTGTTCCTTTGCCAACGATCAAAGTTTTTCCTTCTAAAGCATCAACGTCAGAAATTAATTGATTGCTTGGCGATACGACACCTAACGCTACTTTCATGTATGGCAAAGCAAAATCAACTTGTTTTGCACGTTCATCAGTCACTGTAAAGTTGGCAAGAATAATATCTACTTTAGCTGATGTCAAATACTCAACACGACTTGCTGGGTCTACTGAAACATATTTAACTTTAACACCCAAATCTTTTGCTAAACGGTTTGCAAAATAAACATCATATCCTTGGTATTTTCCTTTGTCATCAACATAACCAAACGGTTTTTTATCTGAGAAAACTCCAATTTTAATGGTACCGCTCTTCTTGATTGCATCAAGAGAGCGAGCTTTGGCTGTTGACGTAGCTGAAGATGAATTTTTAGTTGTTGAGGATTTTGAAGTTGAGCATCCTGCAGCAAAAACAATTAATAAAAGACTAACAATCGCTAACAAACGTTTTACAATTTTCATATATAACTCCTTAAAATTTTATTACCTATTTAACCAACTGTAGAAAAATCAAAGACATTCAAGAAATCACGCGCACGTTGAGTTTTTGGTTGCCTGAAAAATAATCTCGCATCACTTTCTTCTACAATTTGTCCCTTTTCAAGAAAAATCACACGATCTGCAATCGCTTTTGCAAACTGTAGCTCATGCGTCACAATAATCATTGTCCTACCTTCATGTGCAAGTTCCCCAATCAACTCTAAAACTTCTCTAACCATTTCAGGGTCAAGTGACGCTGTAACTTCATCAAATAGAAGCACTTCAGGATGTAAAAGTAAACTTCTCACAATAGCAACCCTTTGCATCTGACCGCCAGATAACTCGTGAGGATAACTATTTTCTTTTCCTTCTAAACCAACTCGCTTAAGTAGTTTTAATGCCTCGCCCTTCACTTCCTCTACTGACCTTTTTTGAACCTTTACTGGTGCTAATAAAAGATTTTTTAGAACTGTTAAGTGTGGGAAAAGGTCGTAGGATTGAAATACCATGCCGATTTTTTGGCGAACAAGAGGAAGATTTTTAGACTCTTTTAAAATTTCCTTGCCTTCAAGTTCAACTCTTCCTGCTTGAATTGGTTCCAAGCCATTGATACAACGAAGTAATGTTGATTTTCCACAACCTGACGGACCTAGAATGACTAAAACTTCACCCTCTTCAACGGAAAACGAAACTTGATTGAGAATCTTTTGCTCGCCATAAGATTTTTCAATATCTTTAAGTTCTAAAATTGTTGCCAAATGATTCACTCCTTCCAACGTTTTTCTAAATAAACTGACAATCTCGAGATTGGAAAGCAAATAGCAAAATACATCATAAAGATTAAGCCATAAATCCAAATTGCGGTGCTAGGTACCGTCAAACGATTAGCCTCAATAATCTCTTGACCAACTTTTACCACTTCGACAACACCAATCAAAACAATTAATGACGTTGTTTTAATCATTCGTGTCATTAGATTAACCGCTTGGGGTAATAATTGTCGTAAAATTTGTGGCATAACAACGTAAATGAATAACTGTCGATTGTTTAATCCCAGAGCAAGACCACTTTCAATTTGGTGTTTTGGTAGTGATGTCAACGCTCCGCGAACAAGATCTCCCATCTCAGCTGTCCCCCACATTGAAAAGACAATAAGTGCTGCTACTTCACCAGATAAATTGAGATTAAAAGTTCTAGCTAAACCAAAATAAACAAGAAAGAGCAAGACTAATTGTGGCATGATTCGAATAAATTCTAGATAAATTTGTGAAATAAAGCGAATCACTCTAAAGCGTGAAATCATTATAAAACCAAACAAGAATCCTAAAACCACTGAAATAAGAATGGACACTAGGGAAATATTAATCGTAACTAACAGTCCTTTAAGGAGTCGCAAAAGATTATTTCCCTGAAACAGCACCTGGAGTCCTGAAACCTGCATGATGCAACCTCCTTTCTAGTACCCTTGCCAATAGTGAAATCGGTAAAAGAATAATCAAGTAAGCAACTACCAACATTAACAACGCCTCATCGGTCTCATAATACAGTCCAATCAAATCCTTAGCAATGTACATCAAATCAGAAAGTGCAACAATTGAAAAGACAGACGTCTCTTTGACAAGAAAGATGATATTAGCAACCAACGACGGAAGTGCAACTGCGATTGCTTGAGGAAGGATGACATAAAAAACATTCTGAAGATGTGATAATCCGATGCTCAAACCAACTTCATACTGTCTTTTGGACACTGCTTCCAACCCTGAACGAAATGACTCCGCCATGTAAGAACCACCTAAAAAAATTAGACCAACAATCGCACAAAGCTCCGATGGTAAAACCACTCCAACTTTAGGCAAGCCATAATAGAGAAAATAAAGCTGTATCAAAAGTGGCGTATTACGAGACAATTCAATATAAATCTGGCAAATTTGACTTAAAATAGCTACATTGTAGTACTTAATCAAACTAATGAAAAAGCCTAAAATAATCGCTCCCAAGATGCCAAATAGAGCCAAACGAATCGTAAGCACCAAAGCTTGTTGATACAGGGGAATATTCTCATAAACAAAGCCCCAATCTAACATAATATCCCTCCAAACGTTATAAAGGTATTATAAAGAATTCTTCTATAGTCGTGTACTCTAAATATTTTATGCTGTGCCATAAGTATTTTTTATAGCACAACACTTAAAAAGAAGCTGAAATGTATCAGCCTCCTTTTGTTTAGGTAGTTAGTTCAGTTGATAAAACCAGTCATAACATAGCTTTTTACTTCTTCTTTTTCAATAATCTCATAAGAGCCATCTATATCACTGGGTCAATATTTAATTCTGGAATAATGCGTGTCAAAAATTGTTTAGTGCGTTCTTCTTTTGGTCGTGTGAAGAATTCTTTCGGGTCACCTTCTTCAATGATATGACCACCCTCCATGAAGATAACATGGGTAGCTACATCACGCGCAAAACTCATTTCATGCGTCACGACAACCATGGTCACTCCTTCTTGCGCCAATTCTTTCATGACATCAAGAACGTCACCGATTAATTCAGGGTCAAGGGCTGATGTCGGCTCGTCAAACAAAATCACTTCTGGCTTAACAGCAATTGCACGCGCAATTCCGATACGTTGCTGCTGCCCACCAGATAATTGACTTGGATAAAAATCTCTTTTATCCAAAAGCCCTACTTTTTTTAGGGCATTTTCAGCAATAGGAATTGCCTTTTCCTTTGGAACTTTTCTGGCAATCACTAAGCCTTCTAAAATATTTTCAATAGCCGTTTTATTGGCAAACAGATTATAATTTTGAAAAACAAAAGCTGTTTTCTTGCGAATTTCTAGCACATCTTTACGATTGATTTTAGCTAAATCATAAGTCTTTCCATCTAATTCCAACTCACCAGAATCAGCATGTTCTAAGTAATTTAAAGACCTTAAAAAGGTTGTCTTTCCTGACCCTGATGGCCCTAGAATAACCACAACATCTCCCTGATTGACCGTTAAACTAATGCCATCTAATACTTTCTTATCTCCAAAAGATTTTTCAATATTTTTAACTGTTAGCATAAACTTCTCCTCACATTATCCCACTAATTGGCTACGCTTTTCCAGAATTTTAAAGATGTACTGAATTACTCCACATATAACAATGTAGATAATGAAAATAACAAAATAAGATTCAAAATAATGATAACCATAAGCAGCCTCCACTTTCGCAATCGCTGTAATATCTTTCACTGTCATCACAAAAACAAGAGAGGTACCTTTGACAAGATTAATCACCAAATTACAGAAATTTGGCAATGCCTGACGAATGGCTTGGGGAAAGACAATTCTCAGATAAGCTTGCTTTGTCGTCAAACCAATCGCAAGAGCTGCCTCTAACTGCCCCTTATTAACCGTCAAAATTGCCGAGCGGATTATCTCTGAAAGGCTCCCAGTTGTCATAAGTCCAAAGATAACATAAGCATAATAAATCGGGTTTAACTCAAAAATATTGATGCCAAGAGCTTTCAAAAACTGATTCAATAAACTTGGAAATAAACTATAAAAGAATAAAATCAATAAAATGGCTGGCGTTGAGCGAATAAAAGCAAGGTAAATCACTGAAAAAGTAGTCACACCTTTTACCTTATAGATACGACCAAGTGCCAAGAAAAGAGCTGGAAAAAAACTCAACAAAATGGAAACCACCATAATGCCAAGCGTCACTGGAATACCAGCAAGGGCTTTAACAAATGTTTCAACAATATAAGAAAAATCCATAATCTCCTCCTTAGCCCCCTTTAGTTTCCAATTGATTTTCGACAACATGAGTCACTACAGATAATATCAGTGCTAAAATCCAATAAATAACTGCAACCGCTGTGTAAGTTTCTAATGAATAATTGCCCATATTTCTTGAAATGATGAGGTTGCCTTCACCCATCAAATCCACCAAACCAATCGTATAGGCAAGGGCAATATCTTTTAATAAATTAATCACCGCACTAGTGATGTTAGGAAGAGCAATTCTGAAAGCTTGTGGCAAAAGAATTCGCACAAAAGTCTCATATTCACTTAAACCGATACTTAGCCCTGCTTCTAGTTGCCCTTTTGGAAGGGCCAAATAAGAAGATTTGAAGACTTCAGAAATACTAGCCGCAAATAACAAGGTCATTGCTAAAATCACGAACACCGAGCGTGACCAACCATTAACATCAATACCTAACCACCATTCTAAAAAACGAGGTAAACCATAAAAAACAAGGAAGATAAGAACAATTGGTGGGGTACATCTTAAGATAAACACATAAGCTCTAGCAAGTGATGAAAAACCATGTTCAGCCGATACTTGTGCCCAAGCTAGCAAGAACCCTAATAAACTGCCTAATAAAACGGTCAAGACTAAAACCCATAAGGTAAGAGGTAGAGCTGACAAGATATCTGGAATAACTCTTATCACACGAGACGGTTCATAAGAAACCATAGCTACCTCCTAATCTGTTACATAACTAAAGACATCTTCTCCAAAGTATTTTTCTGAAAGTTTTGCGATTGTACCATCTTTTTGCAATTCTTTAATGGCTTTATCGTATTCTTTTGCAAAAGCTTTATTGGTATCATTTTTATGAATCAATGGGTAAGTTTCAATTCCCTTATATGGGAACCATGTCAATTGGTCAGCGTATTGATGATAAGCACCGTCTTCTTTTTGGACAGCTTCTTCAAATGACAATTTGATTGAGAAATAAGCGTCGTAGCGTCCTTCAAGCACCCAGGCATAAGCGTCAGCGACTGAGAAACTTTCTGATTCTTTGAGTTCAATTGGGTGTTTTGCTTTTTTGTTGTATTCTTGAATGACATTGTACTGCGCATTTTGTGGTGAGATTGGAACTAATTTACCACCGTCTTTGGCAAAGGAATCAATATCTTTGTATTTGTTTTCGTCAGCTTTTCGAATGGCAAAGCCAATCACACTAGCTCCGATTGCTTGGTCAGGAATAACAAATTTTTGGGCACGTTCTTCAGTGTACCAAGCTCCTTTGACTCCGATGTCGTACTTGCCAGATTCAAGTCCGATTAACAAATCTTCATCACTTGTTCCAGTGTATTCAAATTTATAATTTTTTAATTTGTCATCAACAGCTTTCAAGACCGCAACTTCAAACCCATCACTTTCCCCTTTATCATTGACAAAGTCATAAGGCACATAGTTTTGAGTGTGAGCAACTTGCAAGGTTGTCACTTTATCAGAACTTGACTGCGAACTGTCTGCACTTGCGGATGTCTTACCTGTTAATTGACGTCCCACAACTGTCGCTGCCACAAGTGCCAAAACAACGCTACCTGAAATAATCCATTTTTTATTACTCATATAACCCGCTCCTTTTCTTTTTACCTAAAACTTTTCCTTAATTCCTAAAAAACTTTAAAATCCGACAGCTTCTTTGAGGACCACTTCATCGTAAGTAGCAACAGCTTCTTTAACCCAAGCAATGCGCTCTGATGCAATGTCACTTGGCACCGTGCAATCAGCCCCGATGACCACACCTTGACGTCCAGTTTCATCAAGCAATTCTTTAACTCTTGCTTGAATGGCTTCTTTACTACCTTTATACAAAAGTCCCGACTCTGTATTGTTAAAACCACCGAGAACAGTTTTGCCACCAAATAGCTGACGCCCTTTTGCTAGACTAACACCTTCCAATTCAACCGCCCAGTTAATGACATCTGCTGGATAATCTGTATAGTAAGAAATATCATTAGTAGCTCCTTCATAACCGCAGATATGAAGAATGTTTGTTCCGCCTGCTGAAATAGCACGATGCAAAATGTGGAGTTCACTCGGTTTAATCACGTGATCATATTCGTCATGACTCAAACGTGAATCCTGCAAATTCTGAACACTGAGATAAATGCCATCAACCCCAGCTTCTTCAATCAAACGTTTTGTCAAAACTCCGATATCAAAAGCAATCACATCCAAAACTTGTTTTGTCAATTCAGCATCTTCTTTGATGAAATCTTCAATAATGTGGTCCCCATTGCCACCTTTTCCAGCCAAATGCCACTTAAGATAAGTCGCTGGAGCAAAGATATTATAAAAAGAAGCAATGTCTTCAGGAAAATCCTCACGAATCTTTTTAGCCAGTTCAACTTGTTTATTAATCCAAGGATGATTTTCGCCAATAGACTTAATCCCCTCAAGGTCTCTAATTGAGGTAATCCCTTCACGAATGAAATCATTTGGATAAGTGAAGAAACCATCGCTCATGATTTTTACAAAATCAGGATTGACGTCTGAAATAAATTTTTGGTGTCCTGCAATGTTTTTATTAAAGATAACAGGATTGAAACCATCGCTTCGTTCATCATCACTTGTGAAATGATACCAAAATCCGACTGGAACTTTGTCAACTGTTTCATTTTTAAATGCTTTTAAAACCCATTCTCTCTTTGTTGTCATTAGCGTAATCTCCTTTTCATTTGGTATGGCAATTATACTATCACGCTTTAGAAGTCTTGAAAAATCTATTTTATTTATGCTCAGCCATAAAAATGAGTTATGATACTAAAAAGTAAAAAAAGAAGGCTGAGAAACTTTTCTCAGCTTTCTTTTTACTCATAAGGTAAATGTGTCAAACTCTTTAGACTATTAATGCGAATAATGTCTTCCTTTCGAATTTGAGATGATTCTTTATTAGTTTGATAGGCTTTGAAGGAAGAAAATTTTAAAAAAATAAGAAGAGATATGACAAGAATAATTGTAACAGCAATTGAGCTATTTCTTAAGTGCTTTTCTGTTAAGAGCATTGACACGTCACCTCCGAGTAGCTTTCTAAGCTTATTGTAACAGCTTATGCTACTTTAGAAAAATCTATTCTTTTTATCGCTAGCCATAAAATCAAGTAATAATTAAGCGCAGTTATCGCCCGCTATAGGATTTTTTTATCAAGGCTTTAGATATTCTTATCAGAATTTTGCTGATTTTTTAATCTTTTTCATCTATAATTAGTACAATTATTACAAGAAGGGATGATGTTTTATGAATTTCCAACAATGTCGTTATGTCGAAGTCGTCGCTCGTGTAGGCTCATTTAGCCAAGCTGCTAAGGAATTATACATGACTCAGCCCAACTTGTCTTGCTCCATCAAAGATTTAGAAAATGAATTAGGTGTTCAACTCTTCACGCGCTCCAATACAGGAGCTCGCTTAACCGAAGACGGTCATGATTTTTTGAAATATGCTAAGCGCATTATCGGCGAATTGGATTTGTTGCAGCAACGCTATCATGACGAATTCAAAAAAAGCTTTACGGTTGCCTCACACCACTATGATTTTCTCTCGATTCCTCTTGCCAAAGTCGCCCAAGAATTCAAGCAGGATTATCAGGAATTTCAAACCATTGAAACGACCACTAAAAAAATCTTGGACAGCGTTGCTTCTTTTGAAGCTGACCTTGGGATTATTTACCTAGATGATGAAAATGAACATATTTTAACATCAGCTTTGCAATATCATGATTTGGAATTTACATCACTGGGTGAATTTCCAACGCGTGTCTTTTTACGCCGTGACCATCCATTGGCTCACAAATCCGTGATTTCCGAAGCTGACTTAAAAGGCTATAACCAAATACGCTTTCGTCAAGAACAGTCAGGGCTAAACTTTGATGAAGATGCTCTTGATATTCATGACCAACAACGTATTCTCTACAGCAATGACCGTGGGACCGTCATGAATTTACTCTGTGCAACAGACGCTTACGCTTCAGGTCTTGGCATTGTTAACAGTTTTGTTAAAGACCAGATTGTTCTCATTCCTTTGCAAAATAGTCCTAAACACACACTAGGTTATGTGACCAATCGTAAGAAAAAACTCTCTAATATCGGAGCAAGTTTCATCAATGAAATCAAACTCAGCTTAGAAGAATTCTCAGACAAGAGTCAACTTTTCTAGTTCAAGTCTTATCTTTTAAGCTTGTAAGCCTTTTATGCTAGAATAAAGAAAAAAGGAGGACGCTTATGGAATTTAAAACCTTAAACAACGGTGTTCAAATCCCCAAACTCGGCTTTGGTGTTTGGCAAATGTTTGACCAAGATGAATGCCAAAAAGCCGTGGAAAACGCACTTGAAGTAGGCTATCGCCTGATTGATACAGCTGCGCTCTATCGTAATGAAGAGGCAGTTGGCGATGCCATTAAGGCGTCAGGTCTCAAACGAGAAGAGATTTTCATCACAACAAAAGCTTGGATTAACCAACTTGGCTATGACGAAACCAAGAAAGCTTTTGAAGAAAGTCTTAAAAAACTTGGTACTGATTACCTTGACCTCTATCTCATTCATCAACCATACGGTGATACTTATGGTGCTTGGCGTGCTATGACTGACCTTTATAAAGAAGGTCGCATTCGAGCTATCGGTGTTTCTAATTTCTCAACTGGACGTATCGCTGATTTTGCCTTAAACACTGAAATTGTCCCAGCTCTTAACCAGATTGAACTTCATCCTTACAAACAACAAAATCTGCTTCGCAAAGCTAATGAAGATTTTGGCGTGGCAACACAAGCATGGAGTCCATTTAACCAAGGAAAGGATGATATCTTCAACGACGTTACCCTAAATAGCATTGCTGAAAAATATGGTAAAACCGTTGCTCAAGTCATTCTTCGCTGGCAACTTCAAAATGATATTTTGACCATTCCAAAATCTGTTCACCTAGATCGTATCAGACAGAACTTTAACGTTTTTGATTTTGAACTCAGCCAAAATGACCTTGATACTATCGCAAAACTCGACCGTTTCCCAAACAACTACGGTCCAAATGAAAGTATCGAACAAGTTAAACGCCTATCAGGTTATAAAGCATAAAATAAAGGCAGCGAAATTGCTGCCTTTTTGTTTGTCATTATTTACAAACTCACCACAAATGTGATGGTATCGTCTTTATAATTCACGGAGATACTGCCCTTGAAAAGTTTGACCATGGTTTGTGCCATTGATAAACCAATGCCATAGCCCGAAGTCTTGTTGTTATGCGATTCATCTTCTCGGTAAAAACGCTCAAAGAATTTCGTGTAATCAACATCTTTTCCTTTGGTGTAAGTATTTGAAATCTCAAGTTTGGCTTTAGATAATCTTCCTTTGCTCAAGGCAACTGAAACTGTACCACCTGAATCACAGTATTTATTAGCATTATCAACCAAAAGCGTAACAAGTTCAAACAACGATTTTTCTTCAGCCTTAATGAAAATATTTGGCTGGATGTCCATGACAAATTCCTTGCCATCCTTGATAACTGGTCCTTTAAAGTCTTCAGCAGCATCTCTAGCAATATCTGAAAAATTCACATTGGTAAGAACTAACTCAGGCTGTTCTTCCAAGCGTGCCATGGCAACCAAGCCATTAATCAAGCCTGTCATTCGTTCTACTTGGTCATTAGTGCTTTTAGTCCACTCTGACTCACCATTCATCAACTCAACCAGTTCATTGTTAGCTGAAATGATAGCAAGAGGCGTCTTCAACTCATGCCCAGCATTGGTGATGAAACGACGTTGCCTTTCATAATTACGAATAAAAGGCTTAATAACCTTGCCAGACACAACCGAAATCACTAAGACAAAGAAGATAAAACTAATCCCTGACATCCAAATCGACAAATGCACCAAAGCCATATTATCGTTAAATTGATTAGTCGAATCTAGCACCACGATTAAATCCGTACGACGACTATCTTCTGACACCATGTAAGAATAAGTGTGGTGATGATAAGAAAAATCCCCTCTTGTATCCTTTGAATGACTGATTCTCTCCAAAAATTCTTTGACTTCTTGGTCTGTTAAATCAGAAATATTGCTAGAATTTAAAGAAATGATATTGCCATCATGGTCCATTTTGGCACTAAAATAACGGTATTGAAAAAGAGTGTCTACTGATACAGTGTTTCCTAGCTCACTTGTCGTCTTTGAAATGCTAGGAAAACTTCCGCCATTATCAGAAAGCAAGGTTAAAATTTTATTAATCTCATCGACAGTCTGAACATGACGAGCCGAATTCAAAACACCAACAACCGAAAACAGCACAATTAGAATCGCTAATGAAGCAATGGCAATAAAACGTAGACGAAGTTTACGAAACATAGCGCCACCTACAATTCTTTCAATTCATAATCACCCATGTCTTCTCCTTCAATCACAAGATTTGCTCCCACAGATTGGAGTTTTTGACGAAGATAAGAGACATAGATAAAGACATACCCCTCATCAATCTCTGGGTCATCCTTATCACTTGCCCAGACATGATTGAAAAGCTGCTCCGTTGAAAGTTTCTTGCCAGGGTTTAACATGAAAAACTCAAGCATCTTAGCTTCTTTCCCTGCTAGGCGGATAGTATTTTGACTAGCCAATTCCTGCTCACCAACATTTAGAGTAACACTACCCAGTTTTAAAATATTTGACGTAAAATTGGTATCCACTCGGCGTGACATCGAGCGCAGGCGAGCTAACAACTCCTTAAGAGAAAATGGTTTTGTCAGGTAATCATCCGCTCCAGCATCAAGCCCTGTAACACGGTCATCAATTTCAGCCATGGCTGTTAGCATGATGATGTGAGCTTGGTTACCTGTTTGACGGATTTCTTGTACAGCTTGAATCCCTGTTTTTCTTGGCATCATAATGTCCATGACCATGACATCATAGGCATTTTCTTTAGCTCTATCAACCGCTGCTTGCCCATCAAAAACCGAATCAACCTCATAGCCTTCATGCGTAAGGGCAGTTGTCAACACGCGGTTCATCTGAACTTCATCTTCTGCTATAAGTACTTTCATAATTAGTCGTCTCCTTCAAGTCGAGAGCTTTCCTGAATCAAGTTGCGAATGGTTTGCATGCTCAAATCACAAGAAGCCAATTCATCAGCGCAACGTTTCAGCTCACGCACGATACGCTTAGGGTCTTTGATGTCATGCTTGTATTTCATCTGATGTTCCAAACTCGCCCAGGAATCCATGGCAATGGTGCGAAGCTGAACCTCGATAAAGTATGAGCCCTGCTCATTTCCAAGACAATCTGGATAAGGGGTCTCAACCTCAACAATCATGTGATAAGAGCGATAACCATTTGGTTTGGCATGTTTAATGTAATCTTTTTCCTCAATCACGTGACAATTATCAAAAGAATGAATCACATCAGCCAAGCGGTAAATATCATCAACAAAACCACAAACAATACGTAAGCCAATACTATCACGAATTTGTCGTAAAGCTGACTCCGTCGACACTTCAAAGCCTTTTCGTTGGCACTTTTCGACCATACTTTCATGTGTTTTAACACGTGAAATCAAATGCTCAAATAACTTATAACCCGTCTCTTTTTTGACCAGGTCATTTTTTTCTTTAATACGCTGACTAAAGTCTTCTAAAATCAATGGCAGGTAATCAGCGTATTTTCCATATATAGATTCTGTCATAATTTTTCCTAACTAAATGCTACTGCCATTATAGCAAATTATCTTAAAATAAGGATAAAACAAACTCCTTACAAAAAAAGAGACCAGCAGGTCTCTTTTTTATGCTACTTCAAATTGTGAATTGTAAAGGTCTGCGTAGAAACCACCTTGAGTCATCAATTCATCGTGATTACCTTGTTCAATGATGTTACCATCTTTCATCACAAGGATTAAATCAGCATTTTTAATGGTTGACAAACGGTGGGCAATCACAAATGATGTGCGACCTTCCATCAATTTATCCATAGCTTTTTGAATCAATTCTTCTGTACGTGTATCAACTGATGATGTTGCTTCATCTAGGATAAGAAGCGGAGCATCTTTCAAGAGCGCACGCGCAATGGTCAAGAGTTGTTTTTGACCGATTGAAAGGGTAACAGAATCATCAAGATATGTGTCATAGCCGTCAGGAAGCGTCATGATAAAGTGGTGAACACCAACTGCTTTAGCTGCTGCTACTACTTGTTCATCAGTGATATTTTCTTGGTTATAAATCAAGTTTTCTTTGATTGTTCCTTCAAAGAGCCAAGTGTCCTGAAGCACCATTGAGAATTGGTCGTGGACTTCTTCACGCGACATCAAACGTGTGTCAACACCATCGATAGCAATTTGCCCTTTATCAATTTCATAGAATTTCATAAGAAGGTTAACGATGGTTGTCTTACCAGCACCAGTTGGTCCAACGATAGCAACCTTTTGACCAGGTTTAGCCACTGCTGAGAAATCATGGATAATGGTTTTATCTTTAGAATAACCAAAGAAGACATTATCAAAAGTAACCTCACCTTTAACATCAGACAATTGACGTTCTTTGTGTGATTCATCTTCCATTTCCTCTTCTTCAAGGAATTCAAAGACTCGGCTCATAGCTGCTGTTGCTGATTGCATTTGTGTGAAGGCTTGAGCAATTTGAGAAAGAGGTTGTGAGAAAATGCGCACGTAAGTCATAAAGGCAACCACATCACCCATGGTAATATCGCCATTAATCACCTTAACTGCACCAACCACACAGACCATAACATACCCAAAGTTACCAATGAAAATCATGAGCGGCATCATAATACCTGATAAGAATTGTGATTGCCACATTGATTTGTAAAGATTTGTGTTAAGGGTTTTAAATGCTTGACTAGTTTCTTCAGATGCGTTGTAGCTTGTCACCACATTGTGACCAGAATAGATTTCTTCGACATAACCGTTGACTGCTGCCAAGTTATTTTGTTGGCGTTTGAACAAGGGTTGAGATGACCCCATAATCACAACAACTAGCAAGAATCCGATAAAGACTGACCCAATTGCTGTTAGCGCCATGCTGACATTTGAATGGAACATCATGAAAATCGAACCAATCAAAAGCACTACTGAAGTGACCAATGTTCCCAAACTTTGGTTAAGAGATTGACCAAGCAAATCCACGTCATTTGTCACACGAGAAAGTGTATCCCCTTGTGAATGACTGTCAAAATAATTTAGTGGCACACGGTCAATTTTAACTTGGATAGCTGCACGCAAACGTTGAGAGAAACGTTGAACAATGGTAGCTACTGTAAAGTTTTGAATGTAACCAACAACCGCTGAAATCACATATAAAATGGCAAGGGTTAAAGCAATTTGCCCAACCTTATCTAGGTCAACACCAGGGATAGTCCCCATTTTAGTTGGTGTCAAGCCTTTCATAATGGTATTTGTAATTTCTTTTAATTTATCAGGACCGATAACAGTAACAGTCGCTGAGATAATGGCTCCAATTACCGCAAGGATAAATGGAAATTGGAAACCTTTAATGTATGGCTTCATTCTGCTATAGAAGGATACTTTTTTCTTATTTTCCATTTTCTAATTCCTCCTTAGATAATTGTGAGTAGGCAATTTCACGATAAACGTCATTATTTGCAAGCAATTCTTCGTGAGTACCTTGACCAACGACTTTACCTTCGTCAAGAACCAAGATTTGGTCAGCGTCCATGATTGTCGAAATACGTTGCGCAACAATCAATTTTGTCATGTCGGCTGTACGTTCTTTCAATTGTGAACGAAGGATGCGGTCAGTCTTGTAGTCAAGTGCTGAGAATGAATCATCAAAGATGATAATTTCAGGTTTACGAGCAAGAGCACGTGCAATCGCCAAGCGTTGTTTTTGACCACCTGAGAAGTTTTGACCACCTTGAGAGACTTGGGCTTTCAATTGACCTTCTTTACTTTCAACGAAGTCTTTACCTTGTGCCAAATCAAGTGCTTCCCACATCTTGTCATCATCAAGCGGTGAACTATTGCTGTCACCCATGTCCATATTTGAAGCAATGTCTCCACTAAAGAGCACAGCTTTTTGCGGAATGTAACCCACAATCTTGTGAAGGGTATCATGATCGTAATCACGAACGTCAACACCGTCAACTTTGATTGTTCCTTCACTTGCATCGTAGAAACGAGGAATCAAGTTAACCAAAGTTGATTTCCCAGAACCAGTTGATCCGATAAAGGCAACTGTATCACCTGCTTTAGCTTTGAAGGAAACATGTTCCAAAACAGCTTCCGAATGATCGCTGTAGCGGAAAGATACATCGTTGAATTCAACAGAACCTTTTTCGACCGGCTGAGCTTTACTTTCTTCAGGGTAAATAACAGATGGTTTTGTATCCAAGACTTCATTAATACGACCTGCAGCAACAACCGCACGAGGAAGAATGAAGAAAACGATAATCATCATCATAAATCCGATAACAACTTGCATGGCATACGATGAATAAACCACCATATCAGAGAAGATATTTACCTTATCTTGCATGGCACCAGCAATCTTAGTTGGGTCTTTTGGAATGGCAATATCCTCAATCAAGAAGGCACCAATCCAATAAATTGCCAAAGTCATCCCACTTGAAATACTTGTCATAACTGGCGACATCAAAGCCATTGAACGGTTGATAAAGAGGTTAAAGTTTGTCACGTTATCATTGGCTTTGGCAAATTTACCATCTTGATAACTTTCAGCATTGTAAGCACGAACAACACGGATACCAGTCAATGATTCACGCGTAATACTGTTCAATTTATCAGTCAATTTTTGAATCATGCGTTGTTTTGGCATTACCATCATGAGCAAGAAAATCAACATCAAAATCATGACAGCCACTGCTATAACCAGCACCATCAACCATTCATGGTTTTTATCAGCAATCTTCGTAATCGCCCAGATTGCCATAATTGGTCCTTTAGTAATAACTTGAAGTCCCATGGTAAAGACCAACTGAATTTGAGTAATGTCATTTGTTGTACGTGTTAAAAGACTTGGAATTGAAAATTTCTTGATTTCCGCATCTGAAAAGTCCAAAACACTGTGGAAAATATCATCACGTAAACGCGTACTGAAACTTGCTGCGATGCGTGCGGCTAAGAACCCGACAACTACAGAGGCTGCAAAACTTCCTAAAGAAAGCAAGACCATACGCATACCTGGGGCATCTAGATTCCAAGCAAAAATATCTTTTGCTTTTGTTCCTTGAGTTGAGAGCAAGGATGTGATATCAGACATGTAATCTGGAATTTTCAAATCCAAGAAAACATTCAAACACACAAATAAGACGGCGATAATCATCATGATGATTTCTTTTACCGTTAAACGTTTAAAAATTTTTAACATGCGTTACTCCTTGTTTTCTAAGTTTTTCAAAATGCGATCAAAGACACGACCAGAAATTTCTAGTTCTTCACGGCTAATACCATCAAAAATTTGCTTATGAATGGCAACATGAAAAGCATCGATGTCTTTGGATTTTGCTTTACCAAGTTCTGTTAAGACCACACGCTTATAACGCTTGTCAACCTCAGAAGGCACAACCTCAATAAAGCCATTTTTCTCCATTCGTTTAATCAAATTACTAGTCACAGATTTTGAAATCTTCAGTTTACGCTCAATATCTTTGATGAAAACTTCCTTGTCTTCATTCTCACGTAAATAAAGCACTGCAAACCCCTGCGGACCAGCAAGATTTTCGACACCGTGCTGCTCACCGAGTTCATGTACCCGATTCTCCATCAAATTAATAAAGTATCTAAATTGTGAAAAGGGATCTTTGTCTCGCATTTTTTCCTCACTTTCTGAAATTTTTCAAGATTTATTCTTGTAAAATACATTGTAGTTCTTATGAGAACTAATGTCAAGAAAAAAGTTCTCATGGAAATTATTTTTTTGACCAATAAAAAAAGAAAAGCTGCATTAACAACTTTTCTTAGATAATAATTCCTTCTAAATGATCTAACTCATGCTGGCAGATTTGTGCTGCTAAACCAGTTAATGTTAGGCTTTGTTTATTCCAATTCTTGTCCATAAAAGTGACATCAATTTTTTGGTAACGTCGTGTTGGACGAGACCCTAGAAGTGATAGACATGACTCTTCAGTGTCAAAAGGAAGAGATTTATTTGTCATCACAGGATTAAACATCACCAAGTCTGCCAAGCCCATGTTGACAATAATCACGCGTTTTTTAACACCAATCATATTCGCTGCCATTCCAATACAATTGGCACGATTCGCATTTAAGGTATCCTGCAAATCTTGCGCTAAATACAAATCATCTTTTGTAGCTTCTTGCGACTTTTGCGCCAAGAAAAAAGTATCTTTTACAATCTCTTTAATCATGATTTCTCCAAAAATAATTCCATAATGTCAAAATCGACAGACTCGCCATCAATTTCCATAAAGCCTTCAAAGGTTCCAATCCTACGAAAACCTAAACTTTCATAAAGGTGAATAGCCCTTTTGTTGTCCGTACGAACTTCAAGTGAGAGAATTTTAAGACCTGATTGTCGACTAATATCGATTAAACATGTTAAGAGTTTACGCCCAATGCCTTTATTCCAACAGGCTTTTTTAACTGCAATTCCAATTTCTGCACGATGTGACAAACGTTTTTTTCGAAAACTTCTACAATTGCAAGTTCCAACAATTTGACCGTTTTCTTCAGCTAATAAAAAATGAGATGTCTTGGCATTTTGAAATTTTGCTAAGATTTTCTCTTCCTCAGCAACAGAAAGTCCCATCCCTTCACTGCCATAGGAAAGATTATCTGTCTCTGAACCAACCTGATTACAAAACTCAAGCAGATTTTTTGCATCTTTAACAGTTACTTCTCTCACTTCAATCATAAGAAGAACCTCTCTTTCGATAGAAATATTATAGCAAATTTTTCAAGCAACCAAAAGAGCCCACCTTGGTGAGCTCGATTCGGTTATTTGATATTAGAGAATTATTTTAAGACAAAATGGCTTGTTGAATCCGTCTGTACGGTTCTAAGGTAATATGTTAAACAATACCTTGTGCTGACATTGCTTCAGCAACTTTAAGGAATCCAGCAATATTGGCACCAACAACAAGGTTACCTTCTGCATCAAATTCTTTGGCTGCAGCTGCTGCATTTTCGTAAATGCCTTTCATGATGTTGTAAAGTTTAGCATCTACTTCTTCGAAAGTCCAAGGTGTACGTTGGCTATTTTGTGCCATTTCAAGTGCTGAAACAGCTACACCACCAGCGTTGGCTGCTTTGGCAGGACCAAATGAAACACCAGCTTTTTGGAAGACTTCGATAGCTTCCAATGTTGAAGGCATGTTTGCCCCTTCAGTAACAGCAATGACACCATTGTCAACAAGCATTTTAGCTTGTTCAGCATTGATTTCATTTTGTGTAGCACATGGGAAAGCAAGGTCTGCTTTGATTGACCAGATAGTCCCTTCATTAGCAGGTGTGAAAATTGCACTTGGACGAGCTTCAGCGTATTTCACGATACGTGCACGTTCAACTTCTTTCAATTGTTTAAGAAGTGGAACATCGATACCTTCTGGGTCATAAACGTAACCTGATGAGTCTGAAACAGCAACAACTTTAGCACCAAGTGATTGAAGTTTTTCAGTTGCGTAAATAGCAACGTTACCTGAACCTGATACAAGAGCTACTTTGCCAGCGAAATCTTCGCCGCGAGCTTTAAGCATTTGTTCAGCAAAGTAAACAGCACCGTAACCAGTTGCTTCTGTACGTGCAAGAGAACCACCATAAGTAAGTCCTTTACCAGTAAGAACTCCTGTGTATTCATTACGAAGACGTTTGTATTGACCGTAAAGATAACCAATTTCACGTCCACCAACACCGATATCACCAGCTGGAACGTCAGTGTCAGCACCGATGTGTTTGCTCAACTCAGTCATAAAGCTTTGACAGAAACGCATGATTTCGTTATCTGATTTACCTTTAGGATCAAAGTTAGAACCACCTTTACCACCACCAATTGGTTGACCAGTAAGTGAGTTTTTAAAGATTTGTTCAAATCCAAGGAATTTGATGATTGATTGGTTTACAGATGGGTGGAAACGAAGACCACCTTTGTAAGGACCAATCGCAGATGAGAACTGAACACGGAAACCACGGTTCACTTGAACTTGACCTTTGTCGTCAACCCAAGGAACACGGAATGAAACGATGCGTTCAGGTTCTACCAAACGTTCAAGAAGATTTTCTTCAACGTATTTAGGATATTTATCAAACACTGGAACCAGTGATTCAAACACTTCTTCTACAGCTTGTAGAAATTCGGGCTCATGAGCATTAAGAGCTTTTACCTTTTCAAAGACGCCAGCTACATACTCTTTACCTGTTGTCATATATATGTCCTCCATAAACGAGATTGTAATTTTGTATTACATTAAATATTATAAATTTTCTGAATATTTCTGTCAAGCATTTACTGTAACTTTTTGAAAATTTTTCCATTTTGATGTTATAAAATATTACATCCTATGTCACTTGTTTTTTCTAACTCTCTATTCTATAGCTTCTAACAATCTTTTTTTCGTGATTTGTGGTATGATTAAGGTGACAACTTAGGAGGTAGCATTATGAAAGGTTTATCACTTTGGTCAGGGATTATTGCCCTACTTATCGGACTTTTTCTCTTTATTCATCCCTTCACAACAACGGCCATGATTGGTTGGATTATCGCTATTATTATTTTCTTGTCTGGATTCACAAGTCTCTTTATGTATTCAAGTAGCGTTAATCGTTCGCTTTGGTACTTGTTACAAGGTATCTTATCCATTGTTTTTGGGATTATCCTGCTATCTAGCTCAGTTATGTCTCTATCAAGTGCTGTCATGACTATTGCTGCTTATTGGATTTTAATTAGTGGTTTCTTACGTTTGATTGGTGGTTTTCAAATGAAAAAAGCTGGCTTCTTTGATGCTAACCGTTTCTTAAGTTCAGCAGTTCTCGCCATTCTTCTTGGATTATTCCTCCTATTTAATCCAACTTTGTCAGCTATCTTTGTCGGTCGTTTGGCTGGGCTTCTTCTAATGGCTGTCGGCGTTTCTGGTATTAGTTTTTCATTTAAATTGTAATCAACAAAACCCTCGGGAAAATCCGAGGGTTATTTTTTTAACGATTATCAATGGTTTCTGGATACAAATCATGATTCATCAAGCGATAATCTGCCATTTTTTCATACTTGGTACCAGGTTTGCCGTAGTTAAAATATGGGTCGATTGACAAACCACCACGTGGGGTGAATTTCCCCCAAACTTCAAGATAACGTGGTTGAAGCAAATCAATCAAGTCTTTACCAATGGTGTTGATACAATTTTCATGGAAATCACCATGATTACGGTAGCTAAATAGATAAAGTTTCAATGATTTTGATTCCACACAAAGTTTATCAGGAATATATGAGAGATAAATCGTTGCAAAATCTGGCTGACCTGTAATCGGACATAGTGAGGTAAACTCAGGACAATTAAATTTAATAAAGTAATCATTATCGACATGGCGATTGTCAAATGATTCTAGAATACTTGGATCATAGTCATATTTATACTTGGTATTTTGATTGCCCAGCAGGGTCAAATCTTTCATTTCATCTGTTCTTGTCATTTAAATCTCCTTTTTAATTCCATTTTTCTTATCAAATATCAGTGTAATTGTGGCAAAAGCTGTTTGCTTTGCCACTTGAATCGATTATAGTGCTCTCCCAAATCAGCGCAAGCAATTAAGCTGCGCTTTATTCATTTAAATCTCCATTTTAAACGCCACGTTTATTGTCATAAAGTAATGTGTGCAGTTGTGGCAAAACTCGCACACTCTTCCATTCTGGATCAGCTGCCACAGTTTCCCAAAGCTGACGCAGACGATTAAGCTGCGCTTCTACAATATTTCCAGAAGCATGCGGTTCAGGATTCCCAGCCGATAAATACAAGACGTCCGGCTGATAACGTTTTTGAATCATTTTAGCAAATGCTAGGTCATCATCGTCAAATACAGGAATTTTAAAAGTGACTTGGTCTTTATCCAACTGAGACACAATAAAATCAAGCGTTTCAAAATTCACAGTCATCTGACTTGATGGTGGTTTTGGACTCAGAGTGACTTGGTCGATGTCTTTTAACCAAGTTTGCCAACGAGACCCTTGCGTCTCAATGCCCAAAGTCACACCACGCGCCTTTAACTTAGCAACCAACTCCCCCATGTTAGCTCCTAAAAGACAAGGATTACCACCTGACAAAGTCACATAGTCATAAGCTCCCAACTTATCTAACTCTGCAATAATTTCATCAGCGGTCATACGTTTTGGTTTTTCCGAACCATCCCAGGTAAAGGCTGAATCACACCAAGCGCAGTGATAATCACACCCAGCCGTTCTGACAAACATTGTCTTTTGACCAATCGCTCGTCCTTCTCCTTGAAAGGTTGGTCCGAAAATTTCAAGCACAGGAATCATTAGTGGGCGTTTAGTCATCTAAAAGCCACTCCCTTCTGAACTCAGCAAAAGAACTTGGTGTCTCGTACAAACGGACATATTCTACTCTGATTTGACGTTCTTTTGGCAAATGCTTCGCTACCTGCTCAAAAATCCAATAAACCATATTTTCAGCCGTTGTATTCATATAAGGTAAGCTTTCATTAAGGTAGCGATGATCCAAATGCGGCTCCAAATGTTCTTTATAAATCTGCTTAATATCCCCAAAATCAACTGACATGCCACGTTCATCAAGCAAACCTGAAACAGCAATTTGCAATCGATAAGTGTGTCCGTGAAGTGCCTTACACTTGCCATCATAATTAAACAAATGATGTGCTGCATCAAAAGTGAATTCCTTTGAAACCATGACACGACGTGGACAATATACCAGTGATTCACCGGTTGGTTCTTTAATTTCCTTTGGTGCCAAAAACATTAAGCCTTACCTCTTCTTGCCAAGTATTTTTCAAGACCTGCTTGACGAAGTTTGCATGATGGACATTCCCCACATCCGCTTCCTTTGATGCCGTTATAACATGTCAAAGTATTTTCACGGACGTAGTCAAATTTTCCAAGTTTATCTGCCAATTCCCAAGTTTCTGATTTATCAAGCCACATGAGAGGAGTTTGAATAACAAAGTTATAATCCATGGCAAGGTTCAAAGTCACATTAAGTGATTTGACAAAGGCATCGCGACAATCAGGGTATCCAGAAAAGTCCGTTTCACAAACCCCAGTGATAATGTCAGTAATTCCAAGTTTTTTAGCAAGCACTGCAGCAAATGATAAGAACAAGTGATTGCGTCCGTCGACAAAAGTATTTGGCACATCATCGTCTGGATTTTCAATCTCAATATCACGTGTCAATGCATTTTCAGTTAATTGCCCAAGCAATGACATATCAAGCAAGTGATTTTTAACACCTTGCTCTGCAGCAATGTGTTTGGCAACGTCGATTTCAAGACTGTGACGTTGACCATAATTAAAAGTCACTGTTTCGACATGTTCATAATGCTCTAAAGCCCAAAATAGGCAAGTTGTAGAATCTTGTCCGCCACTAAAGACGACAAGAGCTGATTGACGTTTCATTTCAATATCTCTTTTCTAAGATATCTGGGCAAAGAAAAAGCCCCTATGGGAATCCACAGGGGCGCTAATTTCAGTCATTAGGCTGGTTTTTTTTAGCGATGGCTTTTCCCAAACATCGTTATTATTACCTAATAATCATATCATCTTTATGAAAGATATTCAATGCTTAATTGTTTTTAGCAAATTGACTATTGTATAAATCATAATAGAAACCTTTAGCGGCTAGAAGGCTTTCATGGTTTCCTTGCTCAACAATTTGACCATTGTTAAGCACCAAGATTTTATCAGCATCTTGAATGGTTGATAAGCGGTGGGCAATCACAAAACTTGTGCGACCTTCCATCAATTTCTCCATAGCCTTTTGAATCAAGAGTTCTAGACGCGTATCAACAGATGATGTTGCTTCATCCAAAATCAAGATTTTAGGATCAGCAAGCAAAGCACGCGCAATGGTCAAGAGTTGTTTTTGACCAAGTGAGACATTGCTTGATTCTTGGTTCATTTCCATGTTGTAACCACCTGGAAGCGTGCGAATAAAGTGATCGACGTTAGCTGCTTTTGCTGCTGCCACAATTTCTTCATCTGTCGCATCCAAATTTCCAAAACGAAGGTTTTCTTTGATACTTGCTTCATAAAGCCAAGCATCTTGCAATACCATTCCGAATTGTTTGCGATAATCTTGGCGTGACAAGTTACGAATGTCGTGACCATCGACCTTAATGCAACCATCCGTCACATCATAGAAGCGCATCAAAAGGTTAATCAGCGTTGTCTTACCTGCACCCGTTGGACCAACAATGGCAACCATTTCACCCGGTTTAACCTCTAAGTTAAAGTTACGAATCAATGGTTTATCAGCGACATATTGGAAAGACACGTTTTCAAACGTTACTTGACCAGTCAAATCATGTTCTAGTTTTTCAGTCACTTGTGCTGCTTCTTCTGGCTCATCCAAGACTTCAAAAATACGGTCAAGTGATGATTTAGCACTTTGAAGCACACTAGCCAATTGAGTAATAGTTTGAACTGGTTGGCTCACTTGCCATACGTATTGAACAAAAGCTTGCATATTACCAACAGTTAGCTGACCTGAAAGAACTTGAAGAGCACCCAAAACTGCAATAATTAAATAAGCCATATCCGAAATCGCACTTAACACTGGCATCATAATCCCAGAAATAAAGCTTGCTTTAAATCCAACTTCTTGCAAATTCTGAGTAATCTCACGGAACTCTTGGCTAGAAATGTCTTCACGACCATAAAGTTTAATGACGTTAAAACCAGATAGATTTTCCTGAACAAAACCATTCATATCCCCAAGAGCATCAGCTTGTTCTTTAAAGTAAGGTTGTGATTTGCCCAAGATGAATTTGGCACTGAAGTAAGTGATTGGAATAATCGCAATCACGACCAAAGCAAGTCGCCAGTTAAGATAAAGCACCATGCAAATAACCAAGGTAATGGTTGTAAATGCTTCGATGATACGTAGAAAACTTTGTTGAAGTGCATTTGACACTGTTTCGACATCAGATGTAAAACGTCCCAAAACATTACCAAATTGCTGACTGTCAAAGTAAGAAACTGGAATCTTATTAATTTTTTCACTTAAATCACGACGCAAATCATGAATGGTCTTTTGCACCGCTTTGGTAATGAAAAAGTTTGAACCATAACTACTAAGTTCATAACCCATACCACGAACAAAGTAAAGCACCAAAATAATGGCAATGTAAGAAATATTAATGTGCGCTCCAGCCACGCCATGAGCCATATCCAAAAGATTCGATGTCAATTCTGTGATAGCAAGACCGAGCACAAATGGTTCAAGTACACTCATGACACTGCTAAAGATTTTTAGAAAAACAGCTAAGAAAAGTGCACCTTTATATTGTCGGAGATAATCCCATAAACGTAGAAAAACATTTCGTTTTGACATTCTTATTCTCCTTTCATTTCTTCTGCTTTGTTCAATTGTGAGTTGGCAATTTCACGATAGATGTCATTTGATTGCATCAATTCATCATGTGTGCCGCGCCCAACAATTTCACCTTTATCAAGCACAATGATTTGATCGGCATCCATGATGGTTCCCACACGTTGCGCCACAATCAAAACGGTTGCTTCTTGCGTCACTTCTTTCAAGCGAGCACGCAACTGAGCATCTGTCTTATAATCAAGCGCTGAGAAAGAATCATCAAAAATGTAGATATCAGGTTTCTTAACCACCGCACGCGCAATTGAGAGACGCTGTTTTTGACCACCTGACAAATTGCTTCCGCCTTCAGCTAGATGTGTTTGATATCGGTTATCACGACTTTCGATAAATTCTTTAGCTTGCGCGATATCAGCTGCCGCTTGCAATTCTTCACTTGTCGCATCAGACTTACCATACTTCAAGTTTTCTTCGATGGTTCCAGTAAATAGCAGAGCTTTTTGCGGAATAAAGCCAATCTTTTGACGAAGAGCTTTCAGTTGATACTCCCTAACATCAACGCCATCAACCAAAATCTTACCAAGCGACACGTCATAAAAACGTGGAATCAAGTTAACCAGTGATGACTTACCAGAACCCGTAGACCCGATAAAGGCAATGGTTTCACCAGGTTTTGCTTTGAAGGAAATGTCTTTTAGGACTGGGCTTTCCGTTTCACCTGGATAAGCAAAGGTTACCTTATCAAATTCCAAATAACCTTTTGTAGACGTCTCAGTCACACCATCCTCATTTGGGTCAATGGAAATTGGCATCGCCATAACTTCCGAAATACGTTCACTTGAAACCACCATGCGAGGATACATGGTAAAGAAATTGGCAAACAAAAGAAATGAGAATAAAGCATGGAAACTATATTCAATAAAGGCAACCAAATTACCAATTTGTAACTCACCGTGTGCAAGTGGGTTAAGGGCGAACCAGACAATAGCCACAATCATTGAGATAATGATTAGAACAAAGAGTGGTTCAGTCAAACCAGTTAAAATAAACAAGCGGCTTGATAAGTCTTTATATTCATCATTTTTGCTACCAAAACGTTGTTCTTGAAAATCTTCTCTCGCAAAAGCACGAATGACACGTAGTCCAGTTAAATTTTCACGAACATATTGGTTGATTTTATCAAGAGTTGATTGTTGCTTTTCTGATAAAGGACGCGTACGAGTTGCCACATAATAAACAACCAGAACCAAAAATGGAATAGCAACTGCTACAATCCAAGCAAGTGATGGACTAGTTATTAAAATCATCACCACACTAGAAATCATCATCAAAGGTGTAATGACTCCCATACGTAACGTCTGCTCAGCAAACTGCATCAAGATAAAAGCATCACTGGTCATCCGTGTTACCAAGGAAGACACACCGATTTGTTCATATTCTTGATGTGAATATTGCTGTAACTTATCATACATGTCGTTACGCATATCCTTAATCATGTTTGTGGTGATTTTACCTGCTGCATAAGCAAGAATCACTCGTCCAACCATCCCTAAGATGATGACAACCAACATAACAAGCGCCCAGAAATAAACTTTATCTTTGTTACCAACCGTGACCCCTTGGTCAATCATTCGAGCAAGAGCCGTTGGTAAACCTAGGTTAACCACAACAAAGGTAAGTGCCCCAATAACATCGAGCACTAACCATTTGGGGTATCTTTTCAAATAAGTCCAAATGAGTTTCATAGTCTTCCTTTCTAATGTTTATATGAAAGAAGTGACCTTGCTTATTCTGCTAAGTCACTTAGGTATTCATATCTTTCGTATTTTTCAAGTAAGTTTTCATTGGCTTCATCCAATGAACGTTGAAGCTCAGCTAGTTTGCCATAATCGCTGGCATTTTCTTGCATTTGTGCTTCGATAGTTTCGATGTCTTCTTCAAGCTTGGCAATCTCATCTTCGATGACTTCCCACTCTTGTTTTTCAAAGTAAGACATGCGTTTTTTCTTCGTTTTTTCCTTTTCAGTTTTTTGCTGTGCTTCTTTCTTAACTTGAACAGCAGCATTTTCCTCAAAGGCTTTTTCGTCAAGATAATCGGTATAATTACCAAAGAATTCTCGTACATGACCATTTTCAAAAGCTAAAATCTTATTAGCCACTTTATCAAGGAAATAACGGTCGTGACTAACAGTGATAACAGGTCCTTGGAAGGTTTGTAAGAAGCTTTCAAGAACTGTTAATGTTGCGATATCAAGGTCATTGGTTGGTTCGTCAAGAAGCAGAACATTTGGTTTTTCAATCAAAATCTTCAATAGGTAAAGACGTTTTTTCTCACCGCCAGATAATTTTGAAATCAATGTGCCATGAGTCGAACGTGGGAAAAGGAATTGCTCTAACAAATCCGTAACACTTGTTACTCCGACACTTGTCTTAACTTCATCTGCCACTTCTTGCAAATAATTGATGACACGTTTGTCTTCGTCCATGTCTTTTGGCAACTGAGAAAAATAACCAATGCGAACAGTCTCACCAATTTCAAGTTTTCCGCTTGTTGGTTGCAAATCACCATTAATCAAATTCAGAAGCGTTGATTTTCCGACACCATTGTCACCAACGATACCAATGCGGTCTTTATTTTGCACCAAAAGGTTAAAGTCAGTCAAAATTTGTTTATCAGGAAAAGCAAAAGACACATTTTCAAAATTGATTACTTTTTTCCCGATACGACTTGTTTCAAAATTGATTTCCAGCTCTGTTGATTGAGTCGTTCCAGACAAATCAGCTTTCAAATCATTGAAACGATTGATACGCGCTTGTTGTTTTGTCGCACGCGCTTGTGGTTGCGTACGCATCCAAGCCAATTCTTGTTTATAAAGTTGTTTCTTTTTATGAAGCGTAGCCGCATCACGCTCATCTTGCTCTGCACGCAAACGCACATAATCTTGATAGTTTCCTTGGTATTCTGTTAATTGACTATTAGCCAATTCAAAAATACGTGTTGACACATTATCCAAGAAATAACGATCGTGGGTAATGAAGAGAACTGTCTTCTTAGATGTTTTCAAGAAATTCGTCAACCAAGCAATGGTATCAATGTCCAAGTGGTTAGTTGGTTCATCAAGCAAGAGTAAGTCCGCATCGTTCAACAAAACTTGCGCAAGTTGAACACGACGACGAAGCCCACCAGATAAGTCACCAACTTTTTGTGACAAATCTTCTAGCCCTAATTTTGTTAAAACTGTCTTCACTTCGCTCTCGATAGCCCAAGCGTCAAGCGAATCCATTTCTGCCATGACTTTTTCAAGCTTATCTTGATTGGCTTCATCATAATTAGCCATCAAAGTTTCATAAGTCTTAATCAAAGTCATTTCACGCAAATCCGATGACAAAACTGTATCCAAAATCGTTTTGTTGTCATCAAACTCAGGTTCTTGCGTTAAATAGGCAATTTTATATCCATTCTTAGCTGAAAATGGTGACACATCACCATCAAAACCAAGACGTCCAGAAATAACATCTAAAAGGGTTGTCTTACCAGTTCCGTTAACCCCGATAATCCCAATGCGGTCAAAATCATGAATAATAAAGGAAATATCACGAAATACTGTCTTATCACCAACGGATTTCGTTAAGTGTTCTACGATAAAATCGCTCATTTACTTTCCTTTCTAATAAATTCAAAAATAGCTTCTTTATCATTGGCAAGCTCACCAAGGACGATATGCTGTTCGATTGCTTTTAGGATTTGACCAAGCTCAGGTCCTGGTTTAAACTGCATTTCTTTAATCAGCATACCACCGTTGACCACAATCTCATGTTTGTCATGAATGGTTAATTCCTTATCCAATCGCTCAATCGTTGCAAAATCAACTGGCAATCCAAAACCTAAGCGAAGGTCTTCTGCTTGTTCGATAAGATTACGACCATAGCAATACATTTCCATCTTATCAAGCTCATTTGTCAAACGAAAACGATAGATTGACACAATCTTTTCAACATCTTTTTGGAATTGACTTGATGTTTTCCAAGCTCGCAAAAAGGCACGAACATCTTTGACATCCAATGCTAATAGCAAAGCTGCCCAAGCTTGTTCCGATGTTTTAAAGTGATAATCGTCTGCCAAATCATCCAAGAATTGTTGCAAATGATCATGAGCATTCTCAAGATGAGGAAGGTATTTTTGAGCTTCACTTGCAATCATGGCTTTAATCCCTTTACGCCAGAAAGGTGCCATCAATAATTTGTCAAATTCAATAAAAGAGCGCTCTACCGAAATTTTTTCAAGTAAGGGCGCATGTGCTGCCATGGCAGCAAAAGTTTCAGGTTCAATATCAAAATCAAGACTAGCTGAAAAACGGAATCCACGCATGATGCGAAGAGCATCCTCATTAAAACGCTCAGCTGGATTTCCAACCGCACGCAATAACTTGGCTTTCAGGTCAGCTAAGCCATTAAATTTATCAATAATCAAACCTGTTTCATCAAGTGCAAAAGCATTTACCGTAAAGTCACGACGTTTCAAATCCTCTTCAAGTGAGCGAACAAAGGATACGCTACTTGGTCTACGATAATCTACGTAAACATCTTCCGTACGGAAAGTAGTGATTTCATACTCGCCACCTTCTTCTAGAACAAGCACAGTCCCATGCTCAATCCCAATATCAACGGTACGGTGAAAAATGCTTTTTGTTTCTTCTGGGTAAGAACTTGTTGCAATATCAACATCGTGAATCGGACGATTTAATAAAACGTCTCGAACACTACCACCAACAAAATATGCCTCGTAGCCTGCTTCACGAATTTTCTTTAAAATTGGTAAAGCCTTCTGAAATTCAGAAGGCAGATTGTTTAATTTCATAGTAATTTTTCCAAACCATAAACAAGTTTATCTTGTTTCACAACTGCTTTAATTCCAATATTAACGCCACTCATAAATGAAATACGATCATATGAATCATGACGAAGTGTCAAACCTTCACCTTGTGCTCCAAAAATAACTTCTTGGTGAGCAACCAAGCCAGGTAAGCGAACACTGTGGATACGCATGCCATCAAAATCAGCACCACGCGCACCCTTAAGTGTTTCTACTTCATCAGGAGCTCCTTGCTTTTTAGCTTGACGCACTTCGCGAATCAATTCAGCTGTTTTCACAGCTGTTCCTGAAGGAGCATCCTTCTTCTTATCATGATGTAGTTCAATAATTTCAAGGTCCGGAAAATATTTAGCTGCTTTAGCAGCAAATTCCATGAGTAAAATAGCACCAATAGCAAAGTTAGGGGCAATCAAACCACCGATTTTCTTGTCTTCAGAAAGAGCAATCAATTCGGCAATTTCGTCTTCAGAAAATCCTGTTGTCCCTACAACTGGAGCAAAGCCATTTTCCAAAGCAAAACGGGTATTTTCATAAGCAACAGCTGGCATGGTAAAATCAACCCACACATCAGCATCAAAACCAACTAACTGTGATTTGTCAGTAAAGACTGGAACACCATCAACTTCTGTTTCTGTCGCAAATGGATCAAGCAAAGCTGCTAAGTTCAATTCGTCATCTCCCTTAACCATATTTACTGCTGCTGAACCCATTCTCCCTTTAAATCCTGCTACGATAACTTTAATACTCATGTTTTTTCTTTTCCTCTCTAGCACTTAGACAATTGGTGTGAAACCAAATGCAACGGCACCTTCCCCTAAATGAGTAGCAATTACGCCATCAAATGATACGATTTCAAGATTCTTCGTTTGACCTCTTTCAGCCAAAGCTTGATAGAAATGTTGAGCTTTTTCTTCTGCGCGAGAATGAATAATGAAAACTTCGTATTCTCCATTTTCAGTCACGTCAGACAAAACATCAACAAGACGTTTGATAGCTTTTTTCTCAGTTCGCACTTTTTCATAAACTTCAATAACACCTTCGTCATTAAAGTAAAGAATTGGTTTGATGCTAAGCAAGTTACCAATCAAAGCTGAACCATTTGACAAACGTCCACCTTTTACCAAGTGATTCAAATCATCAACCATGATAAAGGCACTTGTTCCATCGATTTGCTTTTGCAATTTAGCCAAAATATCATCAAATGAAAGACCATTTTCAGCCCAATTAAGTGTGTTTTTAACCATGCTACCTAATGGTGCCGAAGTGATTTTACTATCTGGAAATGCAATCGTTAATTCAGGATAATCTTCAATTAAGAATTGGATATTCTGCCAAAATCCTGAAATGCCTGATGACAAGAACAATCCCACAACGTGTGTGTAGCCTTCTGATGAAAGTTGTGTCAAAATTTCATCTAATTTAGCTAGACTTGGTTGGCTTGTTTTAGGTAAAGTTGGTGACATAGCCATTTTTCTGTAAAAATCATCAAGGCTCAAGTCTTTACCTTCAACGTAAGAAATACCACCAATCATGATTGGGATATCTAAGACAAAAAGATTTTCTTTTGCCTTAAGGTCATCTGACAAAACTGCGGTTGTATCTGTTATAACTGCTAATTTCATTAACTTCTAAACTCCAATTTAACCCCTGGACGATCGAGGGCAATTTCGGTTACTTCGTATGTTAGGCGTTGCACAATATCAAGTAAAGGCGCTGCCAAATATTCAACTTCGTCCTTAGTGAATTCACTTGGTTCATTGACAATACGATTTTGAATGTGAACCATTTGTGAAACAACACCGCTAATGACAAACTCTTGTTTTACGACCATAAATTGTAAAACTGAAACGATTGTTGTTTGATTATTGTCTGTGTCTTTTTTCACTAATTGAAATGTGACTTCAAAATTAGTCTTCGGTGTACCATTTTCTTTTTCCCATTCGAGATTTCTTGCGTCATAATGGTATTGGTTGACAAATTCTTTTTCACGTACTACTTCCATACTTATCTCCTCTTTGTATATCACTTTTCATTATAGCATATTTCAACTCTATTTTGCACGCTTTTCTTTGAACTTTAAAGCAATACTGACAATTCTTTTTTTAACTCAAAAAAGTGTGTTTACCAACTATCATAGATGGTCAAATCGTATTCTGAAATGAGCTGATTTAATTTGCTACCGTAAGACGTATCTGTGGCATAAGTCCCCGTCAGTGCTGCTGTCGCATCTTGATATGATGCAGTTCTTGATTTATGCACGCCAGCATACAAATCTTTTTGAAGAAACTGAGCATAATCCTGCAAGGATTCTTCCAAACTACCATAAGAACGAAATTGAGCATCAATGGTATAGGAATTCCCATTACCATCATCCTCCCAAGTCTGCATAGTCACCGATTGCCCCTTATAATCCCCTTTGATGCCAAAGAAATTATAATTAGGTGCCTGACTCAGTTTTGACTGACCACTGTTCGACTCTAAAATAGCTTGCGCAATCATGACTGATGCGTAAAGGTCATTTTGCGCAGCAATTTGACGAGCTGATTCACCAATCGTTTGAATAAAAGATATGGTCGTCGTGTCTTGGGATGACTGGCTAGTGTCTGCGGAGGCTGGGTTTGCTGCTTCTTGCGAATGATAAGCAAAGAAAATCAAAGTCAAAAAAGCCAAAAAGGCTAAAAAAATCATGCCATATAAGACAGAACGAGGAACATTCTTTCGACGTCTTTTCCCGCTAACCTTTCTTCTTTTCTTCCTTTTTCTAACCTTTGCCAAATACATTCAGTCCTTTCAAAAAGTCACCTTTCAGTATAACAAATTTTTGATAAAAAAGAGACCCTCAGCCGTTATTGACACAAATTCTTAAAAAGAGCCTTAGACAAAACTCTCTAAGACTCCTTTTTTCTATTTAAATCAAGCAAGATTCGCTAAAATAGTGTTAACAATATTATCAACCGTCACACCATTTTCTGCCAAAAGTTCTTTAGCATTGTAACGGTCATGAAAGGCCTTCTCAACACCATAATTTTGAACTTTAAGATCTGTATTTCCAAGGCAACTTGCTATCATTTGACCATAGCCACCTTCAAGCACACCATCTTCCAAAGTCACCACAATTTGGTGTTCAGATTCCAAACTATCAAGCAATTCTTCATCCAATCCTGTGATGAATTTTGGATTAACAAGGGTTGCTGTGATTCCGTGCTTGTCAGCCAACTCTTTAGCCACTTCTTCAGCTAAACCATAGAAATTCCCAAGACCAAAGATAGCAACCTTGCTACCTTTTTGAGTGACTTGGTTCTTGTTAAGAATTGAATAGTCTGTTGTATCAGCTACTCCAGTCTCGCGAAGTGGACCAACTGGAATGCGAATAGCAACTGGATGTTCATTTTGCTCAACAGCCCAGTCAAGCATAGCCAGATGCTCTTCTTTACTTGTTGGTGCCAAGTAAACCACATTTGGAATGTGAGCCAAAAATGGAATATCGAAGAAACCAAGGTGACTTTCATCATTCATGGCACTAACTGACGCTGAGTAAACCAAGGTTGTCACTGGAAGGTTATTAAGCGCGATATCATGTGACCATTGGTCATAAGTACGTTGCATAAATGGTGCCGCTACGTACCAGATTGGTTTTGCACCATTTTTAGCAAGACCAGCTGCCATAGTCGCTGCTTCTTCTTCAGCAATCCCTACATCAACAAATTGTTTGCCAGCTTTTTGACGTTGCTCTTGATTCAACATAAACATTGGTGTTCCCGCATTAACAGCAACAACCGTTGGGTCTTTTTCAATCTTGTCTAAAACAAATTGTGTCGTAATGCTGTTGTAAGTTTCACCTGAAGAAGCGTTGCGAAGGTATTCTCCAGTTTCTGGATTGTAAGGTCCACCAGCATGGAAGGCTTCGCGATTTTCTTCCATAAATGACACGCCGTGACCTTTTTGCGTATGAATATGTAGCAAGACTGGGTGATTAGCATCTTTAACTTCTTCAAAAAGAGTAATTAATTGAGCTAAATCATTTCCAGCATCAAGGTAATGGTAGTCAAAACCAAGTGCTTCAAAGAAATTATTAGTAGCTTTGCCATTGTTTTCGCGTAACTCACGAAGAGCTGTATAGATACCGCCAGTCGGGTTAACAGCGATTGACTGATCGTTATCGTTGACAATAACAATCGTATTTGTCCCTTCTGTTGCGATTTGGTTCAAACCTTCATAAGCCATACCACCTGATAATGAGCCATCACCGATAACTGCGACAACATTGTATGATTCATTTTTTAAATCACGCGCTTTTGCCACACCTGAAGCTAGTGACAAAGAGGTTGAAGTATGTCCGATAGTAAACAAATCATGTTCGCTTTCTTTGGGATTTGTATAACCAGACACGTCGTCATAGTGAGCTGGGTCAAGAAAAGCTTGCGCACGCCCAGTCAACATTTTATGAACGTATGATTGGTGAGAAACGTCAAAGATAAATTTATCAACCGGTGAATTAAAGACGTAGTGCATTGCAACTGTCATTTCCACCATACCAAAGTTAGGTCCGTTGTGTCCGCCATGCTGACTTGTTTTTTCAAGCAATGCTTGACGAGCTTCATCGACCACACGTTGCAAATCCTCACGAGACAATTGTTTTAAATCTTGTGGTGATGCAATTGTTTCAAGTACCATATATTTCTCCTTTTATTATCAATCAATTTTGAAAACTTCTCAGTTTTTCCAAGTATCCCTATCATACACCTTGGAGTAAACTCCAAGTCAAGCAAAAAAATGATTTTTAAAAAGAAAAAAGAGAGATAATCTCTATCTCTCTTGATTAAGGTATTATTTGGTGACTTTGTTCAACTTTCTGATGGATATATTCAACCAAGTCAACAGTTAAATCATATCGCGTAAATGGTGTAATGAGGTAAATACCGTTAAAGAATTTTAAGGCATGATCAATTAATTGTTTACTTTCTTCTAAAGCCAATTGTTGGCATTTTTCCTTGTCATCTTTGACGGCCTCTAGTTTTGCTAGAAAGTCATCTGATAGCTGAATGCCAGGTACTTCATTGTGAAGGAAAATAGCATTGTTATAGCTAGTAATTGGCATAATACCAACAAAAAATGGCGTTTCATAATCTCGTGTTAGCTCTGCTAAATTTTCAATAATTTCACTATTAAAAATAGGCTGCGTAATAAAACAATCTGCTCCAGCAGCAATTTTTCTTTCAATCAATCGACCGCAACGTGATAAATTTTTGACATTTGGATTGAAAGCTGCTGCTGCTGTAAAGGTTGTTTCTTTTTTAATGCTTGCGCCACTGTAACCTATTCCCTTGTTAAGTTGCTTAATCAGCTCCAATAACTTGAAGCTCGTGGCATCATAGACGCTGGTTGCTCCCGGAAAATCTCCTATTTTAGATGGATCTCCTGTAATCGCTAGTACCTGATGAAAGCCCAACACGTCCATCCCCAAAAGACGTGATTGAAGCCCAATCATATTGTGGTCGCGACAAGATAAGTGCAGTAAAAACGGTGTTGAAATCTCATTTTTCAAAAGCGAGGCAATACTAACATTACAGATACGTGTCTTAGCTAGCGAATTATCTGCCAGCGTAATCGCAGATACCCCAGCCTCGTCCAAAGTTTTTACCCCTTCTGTAAACTTTCTAATATCAAGTGTTTTTGGAGGATCAAGCTCCGCAATAATGGTCACTTTTCGCTTCACTTTGTCGACGATCGTTTCTGACTGTTTAACAGCCTTAATCAGCTCTGCTTCTTCGACCATCGGTGTAACAAATTTGCGTGAAACTGGTTTTAAGCCTTTTATTGCACGCTTAACTGCTCTGATATGGTCAGGCGTTGTGCCACAACACCCACCAATCAGACGTGCTCCTTCAGCCACAAGCAGCTCGGCACTTTTCCCAAAATAATCGGCATTTTGACTAAAACCATATTGACCACTACCATTGTCATCAACAAAGGATAACAAACTGGCATTTGGATAAACCGACAAATACGACTGAGCAAACAGTGGCACTTGCTTGAGCGATTGAATCATGTGGTAAGGTCCCAAATGGCAATTGAGTCCTACAATGTCTGCTCCAAGCATCACTAGTTTCCCAAAGATTTCAACCAATGGACGACCATTTTCGGTTATTCCCGCTTCATGAATGGAAATATTGGTAATAATCGGCAAATCCGTCAAAGGTCTAACAGCTTTCAGAACCTCTACAATTTCTTCTTCATCATAGTAGGTTTCAAATAAAAGACCATCGATTTCCTTTGTTTCAAGCAAATAACCAACTTGTTCTAAAGTTTCCTTGATAATCTCATCAAGCGATAATTCACATTGCTTGAGACCACGAAGAGCACCGACTGTTCCCAAAACAAAGGTATCCTCGCCAGCTGCTTGCCTTGCAATTTTGACACCAGCTTGATTGATTTCCTTAACTTTATTGCCATAACCATACCCTTCTAGTCGATGCCTTTTGGCAGCATAGGTATTGGTCTGAATGACATCAGCTCCTGCTTCAATATAAGCCTTGTGAATGGCTAATACTTTTTCAGGATGCGTCAAATTATAAGCCTCATAGCAATTATCAAGACCATTGGCATAAAGAAGAGTTCCCATAGCACCGTCAGCGACTAAAATATCTGTTTTTAAACGTTCTAATAATCCTGACATAGCTTAAGCCTTCCTTATTTTCCGTATTTTGCACGAACTTCTTTAGTTGCTTCTACCAACACTTTAAGAGCTGCAATTGTTTCTGGTTCACGGCGTGTTTTCAAACCACAGTCAGGGTTAACCCAGAATTGTTCCAATGATAATTGACGAAGTGGACGTTCGATATTTGCAATAACTTCTTCTTTACTTGGCACACGTGGTGAGTGAATATCGTAAACCCCAAGACCAATTCCAAGTGGGTAAACTGCTGTTTCAAATGATTCAATGACATCACCGTGGCTACGACTTGTTTCGATAGAAATCACATCAGCATCCAAATCACGGATAGAATCAATGATTTCATTGAACTTAGAGTAGCACATGTGAGTGTGAATTTGAGTATCATCTTTGACAGATGATGTTGCAACGCGGAAGGCATGCACAGCGTCATCGAGATAAGCTTTTTGTTTAGCTTTACGAAGTGGCAGACCTTCACGAAGCGCAGCTTCATCCACTTGAATAATGGCAATACCTGCATCTTCAAGCAACTTGATTTCGTCTTTGATAGCAAGTCCAATTTGATTGAAAAGGTCTGCTCGAGAAATATCTGAACGCTCAAATGACCAGTTAGTAATAGTAATTGGACCAGTCAACATTCCTTTCACAGGACGGTCAGTCAAACTTTGCGCATAAACCACTTCTTTTACTGACAAGGGTTGAATGTGTTTCACATCACCATAAATAATTGGTGGTTTAACCGCACGAGACCCATATGATTGCACCCAACCAAGTTTAGTTGTGGTAAAACCAGCTAATTTTTGACCGAAGAATTCAACCATGTCCACACGTTCAAATTCACCGTGTACTAATACATCAATATCCAAGTCTTCTTGAATTTTAATCCAACGAGCAATTTCTGATTTGATGAAATCTTCGTATTCAGCATCAGAGATATTACCACGTTTCCAAGCGAGACGAGTACGACGAACTTCTGGTGATTGAGGGAATGACCCAATTGTCGTTGTTGGAAGTGTTGGTAACCCAAGTTTTTCTTGTTGCACCTTGCGGCGAACTTTATAATCCACACGCTCAGTCGGCACATTTTCTAAACTTTCAAGAGTCACATTTCGGAAATCAGCTGCTTGCAAAGCATCAAAATCAGCCACATGTTGCTTATAAGCTTCAGATTCCTGACCATCCAAGTGTTGACTCAAGAGTTTAAGTTCTTGCAATTTTTCATCTGCAAAAGCAAGACCATTTTTAAGAACAGGATCAAGATCCGTTTCATTTTTAGTAGTTACAGGCACATGAAGAAGTGAACAAGATGGTTGAATCACAAGGTTTCCAACTTTAGCTTGAAGTTTTTTCAACAATTCTGATGTTTTTTCAAAATCAGTTGCCCAGATGTTACGTCCATCAACAACCCCAGCAAACACTTCTTTATTTTCAAAATAACCAGCTTCAACCGCTTCAAGATTTTCATCAAGACCATGAACAAAATCAAGACCAAATGCGGCAACCGGAAGTTCTGATAACTCTTTAGCATCAATCAAAGCTTCGAAATATGTTTGGAAAATGATCTTAGCTTGTGGCACTTCTTTGGCAAAATAAGCATAAACGCATTTGGCTGCTTCAAGAAGATCTGCCCCTTCATCCGTTACAAAAATCGGTTCATCAACTTGAATGTATGTTGCACCAGCTTCAACCAATTCTGTAAAGACTTGTTTGTAAAGTGGCAGAAGTTTTTTTACCGCTGAAGTAAAATCGCTAACCTCAGATGACAAGGCGACATAAGTGATTGGCCCAGTAATAACTGGCTTAGCCTTATCACCAACAACTTCTTTAGCTTCAAGGTACAAATCAAGCAAGCGTGTATTTGTCAAATGCGGTTTAACTTTTGACCATTCTGGAACAATGTAGTGATAGTTGGTGTTGAACCATTTTTTCATTGATGAAGCAACATTATCCTTGTTACCACGCGCAATCGCAAAGAACAAATCAAGATTAATCTCTTCCTTGGCAAAACGATTTGGAATCACGCCAAATTGCACAGACAAATCCAAAATATGATCGTAAAGTGAAAAATCACCAACAGGAATAAAATCAAGACCTGCATCAGCTTGTTTTTTCAAAAATGACAAGCGCAATGCTTTCGCTTCAGCTTGTAATTCATCTTGTGAGATATTGCCAGCCCAATAAGACTCAATCAATTTTTTCCACTCACGATTCTCACCCAAACGCGGATATCCCAAATTCGAAACCTTAACCATAGTTACCTCCTATAACCGTATTAGTTTAAAACTATACAATCCAAAAATTTTATAGTTAAGATTTTAAACGATAAACCCTTATTTTTCAATGGTTCTAGCCATTCTATCTTTTTATGCTTTGCTATAGTTTTTAACTATGCAATTAGAATCTGCTATAGTTTAAAACTATAACGAAAACTTTCACACAAAAAAAGAATTCCCGAAGGAATCCTTTTTTCATTGTTAGATTAATAAAATTTTGTATTGTAATGACTTGTAATTATTTTGCTTTTTTAAGGGCTCCGAAGAGAAGACCTGCAACGATAGCACCAATGATAACAAAGACAAGGTAAAGAATTGGAGCACTTGTCAATGCGATAACAAAGATACCACCGTGTGGAGCCATCAATTTAATACCGAATGCTCCGACAAGACCACCAGCTACAGCAGAACCAACCATGAAGCTTGGAATTGCACGAGCAGGGTCAGCAGCACCAAATGGGATAGCTCCTTCTGTGATGAATGAAAGCCCCATGATGATGTTTGTCAAACCTGAGTTACGTTCTTCTTCAGTGAATTTGTTTTTGAAAAGAAGAGTTGCAACAAATACTGCAAGTGGTGGAACCATACCACCAGCCATAACTGATGCCATAGCAACTGAACCACCTGTTGCTACTGATGCAGCAAGAGTACCTGTACCAAAGACATAAGCAGCTTTGTTAAATGGTCCACCCATATCGATAGCCATCATACCACCAAGGATAGCTCCAAGAAGAACTGCTGATGCACCTTGAAGACCTCCAAGGAAGTTGTTCAAACCAGTGTTAATAGCAGCCATTGGAATGTTGACGAACAACATTGCAAAACCTGTCAAGAAGACACCAAGTAATGGGTAAAGCAAGATTGATTTGATACCTTCAAGTGAACGTGGCAAACCAGCACACGCTTTTTTAACAAGGTTAACTAACCATCCAGCAAGGAAACCACCTACAAGAGCTCCAAGGAAACCTGAAGGAGTTCCTTCAAGGTTACCCCAAGCAGCTCCACTTGATGCAATAGCACCAGCTACGAAACCAGCAACAAGACCTGGTTTTTCAGCGATCGAGTAAGCAATGTAACCTGCCAAGATTGGAAGCATAAAGCCAAAGGCAGCATTACCAATTGTTTTGAAGTAAGCAGCTGCTTGGTGATATGTACCCAAGTTAGACAATTGATCTTTTGGCACTCCCATGATGTTATCAATCAAGAATGCAAGGGCAATCATGATACCACCACCGATAACGAATGGTAACATTTGAGATACACCACTCATCAAGTGTTTGTAGAAAGCAGCACCAAGGCTAAGTTTTTCACTTGATTCTTTTTCTTCAGTAGAAGAACCCGCTGCAGCCTTGTAAGTATCAGCTTTACCATCAAGAATGATATTAATCAATTCTTCTGTTTTCTTAATACCGTCAGCAACTGGACGAGATACCAATGGTTTACCGTCAAAACGTGCCATTTCAACAGCTTTATCAGCAGCAACAATAACACCTTTAGCACGAGCGATTTCATCAGCTGTCAAACGGTTACCGACACCTGATGCACCATTTGTTTCAACACGAACAGTGACACCCATTTCGTCACCTTGTTTGATAAGAGCTTCTTCAGCCATGTAAGTGTGAGCAATACCAGTTGTACATGCTGTTACAGCAACGATAAGTGGTTTGTCATCTGATACTGGAGCTGCTTTAACTTCTTCTTTTGCTTTGTTATCTTCTTCAGCAGCATCAAAAGTTGCGATGACTTCATCAGCTGTTGTGACGTGACGCAATTTATCAGCAAAACCATCTTTCAAGAGGTATTTTGATAATTCAGCAAGCGCTGCTAAGTGAGTATCGTTTGCTCCGTCTGGTGCTGCAATCATGAAGAATAGGTAAGTTGGTTGACCATCCAATGCTTCATAATCAACACCTGCTTGAGATTTTGCAAAAAGAACGGTCGCTTCTTTAACTGCAGCGTTCTTGCTGTGAGGCATAGCAATACCATCACCCAAACCTGTTGATGTTTGTGCTTCACGGTTCATGATACCTTGTTTAAAAGTATCAAAGTCAGTGACAACTCCGTGTTCAACAAGGCTTGTAATCATTTCATTGATAACAGCTTCTTTTGAAGTTGCTTTCAAATCAAGAATCATGACATCTTTTCTGAGCAAGTCTTGAATTTTCATAGTTTTTCTACCTCTACTTTTTGATATGTTTCTTTAATGAATTCAGCTGTTGCTAAATCATCTGAGAATGTCGTTGCTGTACCACATGCGACACCCCATTTAAGAGCTTCGATTGGGTCACCTGATTTCACGTATTCACCAGTAAATCCGGCAACCATTGAATCTCCAGCACCAACAGAATTTTTAACAGTGCCTTTGATTGGTTTTGCAAAGTAAGCTGCTTCTGGTGTTACTAACAAAGCACCGTCACCAGCCATTGAAATAATAACGTTTTTAGCACCTTTTGCAAGAATTTCGCGGGCGTATTTTTCGATGTCTTCAAGACCGTTCAATTCTACACCAAAGATATCTGCTAATTCGTGATTATTTGGTTTTACTAAAAGTGGTTGGTAGTTTAATGAGTCTAAAAGGGTTTGACCTTCAAAGTCACAAACTACTTCTGCACCAGCTTTTTTAGCAATTGGAATCAATGTGTTGTAAACTTGGTTACCAAGGCTACTTGGAGCTGAACCTGCAAAAACAACAGTATCATCACTTGAAAGACCTGCAAGAATTGCTTTTAATTCTTCAAGTTTTTCATCTGAGATTTTTGGACCAGCACCATTGATTTCTGTTTCTTCACCAGCTTTGATTTTAACGTTGATACGTGTATCTTCAGAAACTTGAACAAAGTTTGTTTTGATACCTTCTGCAGTCAAGCCATCTTCAACAAAACGTCCAGTAAATCCACCGATAAAACCAGTTGCTGTATTATCGACATCCAAACGTTGTAAGATACGACTAACATTGATACCTTTACCACCAGCAAATTTGTCATCGCTAGTCATGCGGTTAACGCTACCAAGTTCTAAATGATCCAAACGTACGATAAAATCGATTGATGGATTCAGCGTTACTGTGTAAATCATACTTCAATTACCCTCGTATTTTCTTTTATTTTTTTCATCAGTGCTCCGCTAGATTGATTGGTAATAATTGTAGCATTCTCAATCTTATCGACCTTGGCAAAGGATACCCGACCGATTTTTGATGAATCTGTAACGATGTATGACTTTCTAGCATTTTCAATCACAGTTCTTTTGATAACGGCTTCTTCCATATCAGGCGTTGTTAAAAATTCCTCATCAATGCCGTTGATACCTAAAAATGCCTTATCAAAGTTCAACTGTTTAATTTGCTCATAAGCCACAGCTCCAATGCTGGCATCTGTTGATTTTTTTACATGGCCACCAATAATAATGGTCTGAATGTTTTTATCAACCAACTTAGCCGCATGGTGAATCGAGTTGGTTACAACAGTTAAATTGTCTTGGTTCAAATACCCTAACAACAATTCATTGGTTGTCCCTGCATCTACAAAAATAACATCATCATTTGAAATCAAGGATGCTGCTTTTTTAGCAACCAGCATTTTTTCTTGAATGTTTTTGATAGATTTTTGTTGATTGGTAAATTCCTCTTGGAGAGAGTGAGGAAGTTCAGCTCCACCGTGTACTCGGTGAAGTTTTCGCTCACTTTCAAGCTCATCTAAATCCCTGCGAACAGTGGACTCAGAGGTATCTAGCAGGCTCACTAAATCATCTAGCCGAACAAACTTATCATGCGAAAGTTTTTCCATGATTAACTGCTTTCGTTTAGACTTTAGAATCCTCGCCACCTCCTTTTGAAATCGTTTACAGTTAGAATTATACTATATTCCCGGTCAATGTCAAGCACTTTCTATCAAATTCTATCATTTTTCTATCAGACCGTCAATTTTCTGAAAAGATTCTCGAGAATTTCAGAAAAAGCCTTGTAAGAATCATTCTTACAAGGCTTTCTTTTTTATTCATTGATTAATGATGTTGAGTGAACAACACGGTTATCACGGTCAGGGAAGATATACTTAATCGCTTGATTAATCGCTGTTGGTGCTTCACCAAAACCAGTCGCAATCAAATCAACCTTACCTTCATAATCAGCCGCATCACCAATTGCGTAAACACCTGCTTGACTTGTTTCAAACAACGGTGACACCACAATGCTTGAACGTTTGTAATCAACATTCCAATTTTTAAGGTTTTTATTCGATGTTGAGAAACCAAAGCTTACGATCAAAGCATCGAGTGGCAATTCAATTGTTTCATCAGATTTCACTTTTTGAACTGTTAAACTCTTAACAAATTGACCATCACCAGAAAGTTCAAATGGCACATAAGGTGTCAAAATGTTCACGTTTGACTCTTTCAAAACTTCTACACTGTGTTCATGAGCACGGAAAGCATCGCGACGGTGCACGATAGTTACACTTTTAGCCAAACCATCTAAGTGATTTGCCCAGTCAACCGCTGAGTCACCACCACCACAAATGACCACATCTTTACCAGCGAATTGGTCAAGTTTGTGAACGTTGTAGAAAAGGTTGTTGTCAGCGTAAGCTTCTTCACCTTCCAAACCAAGTGTACGAGGGGCAAAAGCACCATTACCACATGCAATCACGATAGCACGTGAAAAATGTTGACCTTTATTTGTTTCGATAGTGAAAATATCACCATCTTTTTCAAATGTTTTGACTTCTTCTTTAAGGCAAATAGCTGTGCTATCTTTGAAACGATCTAATTGCTTGATCAGATTTTCAGTCAAATCAGCTGCTGTAATTCCAGGAAAACCAGCAACGTCATAAATCATTTTTTCTGGATAAAGAACTGCAGGTTGCCCACCAAGTTCAGATAAACTTTCAATGATTTTCACCGAAACGCCACGCAAACCAGCGTAAAAGGCTGCAAACAAACCAACAGGTCCACCACCAATGATGGTAATATCATAGATTTCACGATTTTCTGACATTTATATTTCCAACTCCTTGTATATTTCTTCAATAATAGACGATTTATAGGCAATGTATTTATCAATATCTTTAGGAAATAGCTTTGCTGCTTCTTCTTTTACCTCGCCATATGCCAAAACAGCCTCAGGATGACTACGCAAATAATCACGAAAAGCAAGATGACGCTTCAGTTCAGGCGAATTTTCAGGGCAAACATAAAGGTGATGAACTTGAAGATGCTCTTTGCCTGAGTAAGTAAAAGCTTCTCTACCTTCAATCCCTAAATTTCCCTCATGAACATAACCAATCACTGCTAATTTATGAATCACCTCAGACAAATCCGTGTCTAAAGCAATCACCAAATCAATGTCAATAATTGGCTTTGCCGAAAGCCCTTGAACAGAAGTACTTCCCACATGTTCTATTCTAAGAATTAAATCGCCTAGAGCAGCTTTAAGCTCTTTGGCAATTTTCTCAAAATCATCCTTCCAACTTTCCTGATAAGAAAGAACAAGAACTTCCTTCGTTCGCATAAAACCTCCCTAAAAATAAAGAGACATACAGCCTGCATGTCCTCTATTATATCACATATTCTATTCTTGCGCGTCTTTCTCTTTGAGAATCTTGCGGAAAATAGCCTCTTCTTCTTTTGTAAAAGCATAACCTTCCAACAAATCTGGTCGACGCTCTAAAGTCTTGCGGAGACTTTGTTCGATTCGCCATTTGCGAATATTTTCGTGGTGACCACTCATCAAGACATCAGGGACTTTCATGCCACGGAAGTCGTAAGGACGAGTGTATTGCGGAAACTCAAGCAAACCAGATGAGAATGAATCATCTTGGTGACTAGCTTCTTTTCCAAGCACATTTGGAATCAAGCGAACTGTTGCATCAACAATTGTCATCGCTGCCAATTCACCACCTGTTAAGACAAAATCTCCAAGTGAAATTTCATCCGTTACCAAAGTCTTGATACGTTCATCATAACCTTCATAGTGACCACAGATAAAAATCAACTCTTCTTCTTGTGCCAATTCCTCAGCGTAGCTTTGGTCAAAAGTACGACCCGCTGGATCCAAAAGGATAACACGAGGTTTTTTCGCATCGATTTTATCAATCGTGTCAAAAATAGGCTGTGCACGAAGCAACATTCCTTGCCCACCACCATAAGGTTCATCATCCACGTGACGAGCTTTTTCAGCATTGTCACGGAAATTATGATAGTTAATGTCAAGCAGTCCTTTTTCCTTAGCTTTCCCGACAATAGAGTATTCTAAAGGTGCAAACATTTCAGGAAAGAGCGTTAAGATATCAATCTTCATCATCAAGTCCTTCCAAAATATCCACATCTACACGATTGGCAGCAACATCAACATTTAAAACGACTGGTGGAATGTATGGTAATAGCAAGTCGCGTTTACCTTTACGTTTAACCACCCAAACATCATTTGCACCAGGTTGAAGAATTTCTTTGACTTGTCCAACTAAAACATCGTTTTCATAAACATCAAGCCCGATAATTTCATGATAGTAAAATTCACCGTCTTCAAGCTCTGACAAGTTTTCTTCTGCCACTTTCAAAGTGCAGCCTTTGTATTTTTCAATATCATTGATATGATACATGCCTTTAAACTTGATAATATCAAAATTCTTTTGTTTACGATGACTAGCAATCTCAACATCAATCAAGAAATTATCTTTATCATCAAAAACAGCTAATTTTGAACCCTTTTTAAAACGTTCTTCAGCAAAATCAGTTACTGACAACACACGCATCTCACCTTGAAGACCTTGTGTATTGACGATTTTTCCAACATTATAGTAATTCATTTCAACTCCACATAACTTAGTCTTTATCATTTTACCATAAAAATGGTAAAGAAAAAACCAGCTGCCACGCTGCAACTGGTCAAGATAGTCCGTACGGGATTCGAACCCGTGTTACCGCCGTGAAAAGGCGGTGTCTTAACCCCTTGACCAACGGACCATATTAACAAAACCTTTGAGGTTTACTGGGGTAGCTGGATTCGAACCAACGCATGAGGGAGTCAAAGTCCCTTGCCTTACCGCTTGGCTATACCCCATAAACAACATAAACTATTCTATCGCAATTTCACTTGCTTGTCAATAGTTTTTTGAAACTTTTTTAAATCTTTTTTTCAAGACTTTGAAAAGTTCCTTGCCGATTTACATCTCCTAAATCAGCACAAGAAATATTCTATCATAAAGACTACTATTTGAAAACCCCTTTTTTCAATTTTTTTAACTTTTTTTCAAAAAAATACTTTTTACCCGAAAAATAGTCAAAACTAAACTCTAAAAACAAAAAGAAAAAGGGCAGCTAATTGCTACTCTTCTCCTTTTTCGTCAATAACGAGTCTTACTTTTTTACCTTGAGTTGGTACCGAATAGACAATCGATCTTATCGCTGTAATGGTACGACCTTTTTTACCGATAACACGACCGATGTCCTGTGCATCCAAATCAAGATGATATTCTAAAAACTCAGGTGTATCTTCAATTTTAATGGTAAGATTATCTGGTTGTGAAATCAAAGGTTTCACAATAGCGATAATAAGATTTTCAATGGTATCCATAGGCTTAGTTTACTCTATTATTTTGAGAATTTTGAATCGTGGAATTTTTTCATAACGCCTTCACGTGAAAGGATGTTACGAACTGTATCTGAAGGTTGAGCACCTTTAGACAACCATTCAAGAACACGTTCTTCTTTAAGTGTTACTTGGTTTTCTTCGATAAGTGGGTTGTAAGTACCAACTGTTTCGATGAAACGACCGTCACGTGGAGCACGTGAATCAGCTACGTTGATACGGTAGAAAGGTTTTTTCTTAGAACCCATACGAGTTAAACGGATTTTTACTGCCATTAGTATAAAGTCTCTTTTCTATTTTTTGTTTAGGTTAATAGCTCTGCTACTAACTCACTTAATTTATTATATCATAAAAAGATAAGGTGTCAAGAAAAAAACTTGACACCTTTTAAAATTTTTTCAATTGATCAATTAAGCTCAATCACACCGTAATGAAATTTTTGGTTTGGTCGCACAAATTGCTTAAATCCATAGGTTTCAAAAACCTTGTCCCTAAAATGAGCTTTAATGATAATTTTCTTTCTTGCCACGCGCTTTGCTTCTCTCAAAAATTCTTCTGAAAAAGCCGTGTCGTTAGCATATTGGCGTAATCCATCTAAATTTTTAGATTCTGTGATTCTTTCCGAAAACATTGGATCACAGTAAATGACATCATAAGAATTATCTGGCAATGTTTTTAAATAAGCTAAATTCTCCGCACAAACCGTGTGAATCGAGCGCATAGCTTTATTTAAAGCTTCTGAATCAGACTGATAATGCTGTAACCCCTCTGACACAATAAAATGAATGATTGGATGACTTTCCACCGCTGTGACAGTGTGGCCCGCATAAGCCATGACAATGCTATCACTTGCTAAGCCCATCGTGCTATCAAGAATTTGCAAAGGTTCTTTTCCCAACAAATCAATTAACGCATCATGTGGACTTTTAATACGTAGCATAGCTGTGTCTGGATGAAAAACAAGTTCACTACCATCTTGATTTACCAGACAAAGCTTATTATCATAAACCAGAAGAAGACCTTCTCTTCCCTTTAAAAGCTTTGTTACTGATTGCTTTTGCCGTTTGATGACAGGCAAAGAAAGCTTCTCTCCGATTATTCTCGCTCTTTTTAATAAATCATCATTTTCCCTTAAACTCGTTGTAATTGCAATAGTCATATATCTATTATAACAAAATCAAAGCAGACTTCTGATAAATTGCCCGCCGTAAATCCAGAAGTAACTAAAAGCAACGATTGAAATCGGCTTACAAAGTAAAATGATGTAAAGGAATCGTTTGAAAGACATCTTAGATAAGCCCGTAATCATAACCAAAATATCAGCTGGCGAGATTGGTGAAGCCATATTCAGCGCAAAAACTGTTTCATAGGTTGATGAAGCCAACTTTTGCTCATATTTTGCATAAGTTTGCTCATCAATAAAGAGCATGATGAATGGTTTGCCATAGCGACGCGTTAACAAGAATAGAATGATACTTCCAATGACTATTCCAACATAATTTAAGATAAAGCCTAGAATAGGTCCAAAAGCCATAAACCCTACAACTGTGGTCACTCCCCCAGGAATAATTGGAATAACAACTTGAATGATTTGTAGAAGAAGAAAGGCGAAACTTCCGAGAATAAGATGACCTTTTAGAGCTCTTGTTAAGGCATCAGGATCATTTAAAATATCCAAATTCTTAAACAGATAAACTAAAAACAGAACCGTTAAAACAATTGAAAAAATTCCTAGAAATTTAACCAGTTTTTTTAAAGCACCATACATCATATCACCCTTTATTTTTATTTGTTACTTTAAAACCATTATACAAGGGTTACTCCTATTAAACAAGAATTCTTATAACTTTCTCACTATTCATAGCGAAGAGCTTCAATTGGGTCTAGTTTACTTGCTTTATTAGCCGGCAAAAGTCCAAAAACAACACCAATTATTGCTGAGAAGATAAGACTTCCTAAAGCAATATTTAATGAGATTGATGGTTTTACATTTGGAATACTATTTCCAAGAAGGTGCGTTAAACCAGAAGCTAAAGCAAGACCAATTAATCCACCAATAATTGTCAAAAGCATTGATTCAATCAAAAATTGTGTCAAAATCTTTTGTCGTGTTGCCCCAAGGGCTTTTCGTAAACCAATTTCTCGTGTACGCTCGGTAACAGATACCAACATGATATTCATAACTCCAATACCACCAACAAGAAGAGAAATACCTGCGATAGCACCAATAACTGCTGTCATCATGCTGTAAGCAGAGCTGACTTGAGAAATAATTTGTGACATGTCAAAGATTGTAAAGCGACCAGTTCTCACCCCTGATAATTGCGTCAAGAGACGAGCCGCTTTTTTTCCGACTTTTGTTGTTTGCTTGACATCTTCAACATGGACAAATGCCGCTTGAACTTCATCCACATTAAACTCTGCAGCTAATTGAGTATTGGTCATGACAGCATTACCGCCAGATTGCATACCATATTGCTGAGAGCCAGCATTTGGATCTTTATAAACACCAACAACTAAATAATTTTTTGAACCAATTGACACGTGTTGGTTTAGGGCATTTTCATTGCTACCAAATAATTTAACCGCAAGCTTGGTATCCAACATGACAATACGGGAGAATCGACTGTAATCGCCAGTTTCAAAGCTTCGTCCTGCAAGAACTTTGTACTTTTTAACAGTGAAATAAGTTCTGTTAACTCCTGTTATGTTAACATTTTTTGATTTTTTCTGATTGCCCTCAACTGTTGATGTTGTACCATTGGTTAAATAATAATTTTCAACATCTGGCAGCTCACTGGTAATTTTTTGCAACCATTCTTCTTTAATGGCTGGTCCTTTATCAGCATCCCTAGGATCTTCATCATCAAAAACATCTATATCGTCAGTCTTTTTAGTTGTGTAATAGAGCTGAACATCTTGGCTGTCTGAAGCAAACATATTAGTGACTTGATTTGTCATTCCTTGACCCAAAGCCATGATAACCACAACTGAAGCCACACCAATAATAACCCCTAAAGTCGTCAGAAACGAGCGCATCTTGTGCCCCATAATTGAACTTAGGGCGAATTTCCAATTTTCCATTATAATCCTCCCCTAATCAATTCTGACACTTTCTGTCGTGTCTCGTGTAATCTCACCATCGCGAATAACAATTTTTCGTGTGGCAAAATCAGCAATTTCAGGTTCGTGTGTAACCATGACAATTGTCTTTCCTTCACGGTTAAGTTCTGTCAATAATTGCATGATTTGGTCACTTGTTTTGGTATCAAGTGCACCGGTTGGCTCATCTGCAAGGATGATTGATGGATTATTCACCAAAGCACGCGCAATAGCCACACGTTGTTTTTGACCACCTGATAACTCTGATGGCAGATGTTTCATGCGTTCGCTGAGCTCAACTTTTTCCAAGAACTGCTTAGCTAATTGACGTCGTTTTAATGAATTTACCCCAGCATATACAAGTGGAAGTTCAACATTTTGCAAGGCTGATAATTTTGAAAGAAGGAAAAATTGTTGGAAAACAAATCCGATTTCTTGATTTCTAACTTTGGCTAATTCCTTTTCTTTGAGTTCTTCTACTTGTGTTCCATTTAAACTATAATCACCTGAGGTCGGTCTGTCTAACAAACCAATGATGTTCATTAAGGTTGATTTACCTGAACCAGACGGTCCCATAATGGCCACAAATTCACCTTCATAGACTGTCAAATCAATTCCTTTGAGGACATTAAGTTCTTGATCACCATTACGATAGGATTTTACGATATTACTTAGCTGGATTAATGGTTTCTTCTCATCTTTCACTACTTACTCACCTCTTATTTTTCTGTTGTAGCGGCATCTTCAGTAGTGACTTTATCTACTTTCTCACCATTCTTCAATGATTTTTCAGGGTTTGAAATAACTGTTTGTCCGACTTCTAAGCCACTTAAAATTTCTTGTTGAGAAGCATCTGCATTACCAGCGGCTACTTCAACTTTGCTGACTTTCTTAGTCGCTTTATCGTAAACCCAGACAAATTTCTTGTCACCTTCAGATACAAGAGCATCAACAGGAACTAATTTGTTTTTATTTTCATTGACAACTTCTACAGAAACAGTGAAGCCTTGTTGAAGATTTGCTGTGTCTCCAGTCAAATCAATCTTGTAATCATATGAAGCTGCGCTGTTTGATGAGCCATTTGATTCAGAAGCAGCTGTTTGATTTGGATAGTTTGAAATGTATGAAATCGTACCGGTCCACTCTTTATCAGGATACACTTTTGATTTGATCTTAACATTTTGACCTGTTTTAATATTTGCTAAATCGTACTCTGTCAACGTTCCTTTAACTTGAAGTTGCCCTTCTGTAGCAACGTGAACAAGGGTTTGGCTATTTTTAGATGCTGGGTCAATATCGTTGTTCACTTCAACGACTGTACCAGACACATCGCTAGTAATAATCGTTTCATTTAAAGCTTGTTGCGCTTTATTCACTTCTGCTTGTGCATCAGCGTAAGCATCATTCAAGTCTTGTAATTGTTGATTGTAATCTGCTGTTTGTTGAGCAGTTGGTTGTTGAGTAACTGTCTTTTCTTCACCAGTTTCGTCATCAGTCGTTGTTGATGTTGTTGGAAGATTACCATATTTTTTCAAATGGTCAATCTGGCGTCCAACTTTATTAAGACCACGAACAGCTGTATCATACGCAGCTTGAGCTGTGGTTGAGTCATATTGAACCAATTGTTGACCAGTTGTAATTTGATCTCCTACAGCAACAGTTGCTTTAGCAGAGCTACCTTTACTGCTATCAAAATACACATACTGCTCTTGAAGAGCCTTTACTTGTCCCGTTAAAAGGGTCGTTGATGAAACCGTACCTTCTGTTACTTTTACAGCTTTATAAGAAACTTCAGCATTCGCAGCTTTTGCTTTTGATTGTTGCACAAGCATCAAGCCTCCACCTGCAAGAACAAAGAAAGCTGCCGCTGCACCAATCATCACCTTAGTCTTTTTTGACATACCTGATTTACTTCTTCTAGACATAATAATCCTCATATTCTTTCTTGTATAGTTGTATCATTCAGATAGAACAATTATACATTTTTGATATTTTACTGTCAAGAACAAACCTGACTACTATCTTTATCAAATATTATAGAAGTTTTTTGACATTCCAATCTTACAAGTTTGTAAGAGAAAAAGCCTGAGACAGTTTGTCTCAGACTTTTCAAAATATATTAAGACTTAAAATTAGATGGCTTGTGTTGTAAATCCTCGGCTTTCAAGGACACGAATCATCGCATCTACTGTATCAAGCGCGGTAAAGAGAGGAACACCGTGTTCAATAGCAGAGCTACGAATAATCGCACCATCTTCGTCAAGTGTACGTTTTGTACCGACTGTATTCACAATCGCTTGTACTTTACCTGTACGAACAAGTGCAGGAATGTCATTGTCATCATCTTGACCAATCTTATCAATGATTGTTGAATCAAGTCCATGTTCTGCAAAGAACTTAGCTGTTCCGTGTGTCGCAAAAATGCTGTAGCCAATATTAGCAAAGCGTTTTGCCAAACCAAGAGCTTCTTCTTTTGTATCATCAGATACTGTGAAGACAACATTACCAAATGATGGCAAGTGAAGATATGAAGCTTCAAAAGCTTTGTAAAGAGCCTTTTCAAGAGTCAAATCAGAACCCATAACTTCACCAGTTGATTTCATTTCAGGACCTAAAAGGCTGTCAACCTTAGCAAGTTTTGTGAATGAGAAGACTGGCGCTTTGACATGCACGTAATCAGATTCTGGGTAAAGTCCATCTTCGTAACCAAGATCGGCAAGGCTTTGTCCAAGAATCAGTTTAGTTGCAACTTGTGCCATTGGAATGTTAGTTACTTTTGATAAGAATGGAACTGTACGACTAGCACGAGGGTTAACTTCGATAACATAAACCGTTTCATCTTTGATGACAAATTGAATGTTCATCATACCGTAGCAGTTCAAACCAATTGCCAAACGTTTTGTGTAGTCAGCAATTGTTTCTTGCACTTTCTTAGAAAGTGTTTGTGGTGGGTAAACTGCCATTGAGTCACCTGAGTGAACACCAGCGCGTTCGATGTGTTCCATAATACCAGGAATAAGCACATCCTTACCATCTGAAATGGCATCCACTTCACACTCACGACCGACGATGTATGAGTCAACAAGAACTGGGTGGTCTGGACTTGCTTTAACAGCTGTACGCATGTAAGAACGAAGGTCATCTTCGTTTTCTACAATTTCCATCGCACGTCCACCAAGAACGTAAGATGGGCGAACCAAAACTGGGAAACCAATCTTGTGAGCAGCTTCAACCGCTTCTTCTTCGTTGGTAGCTGTTTGTCCTGGTGGTTGAGGAATATCCAATTCTTTCAAAGCTTGTTCAAAGAGATCTCTGTCTTCAGCGCGGTCAAGATCAGCAACCTGTGTACCAAGAATAGTAACACCAGCTTTAGAAAGTGGCTCAGCCAAGTTGATAGCTGTTTGTCCACCAAATTGAACAATGACACCTTTAGGTTGCTCAAGTTCAATAACGTTCATAACATCTTCAAATGTTAGTGGTTCAAAGTAAAGCTTATCAGAAATTGAGAAGTCAGTTGACACTGTTTCTGGATTTGAGTTCATGATAATAGCTTCATATCCAGCAGCCTGAATTGCTTTTACAGAGTGAACTGTAGCGTAGTCAAATTCAACCCCTTGACCAATGCGGATTGGACCTGAACCAAGAACAATGATTGATTCTTTGTCTGATTTGATTGATTCATTTTCCCATTCGTATGTTGAATAGAAGTATGGTGTTGCTGATTCAAATTCAGCCGCACATGTATCAACCATTTTATAAACTGGGATGATTTTGTTTTCTGTACGAATGGCACGAACTTCATCTGCAGTCATGTTCCAAAGTTCTGCAATCTTAAGGTCTGCAAATCCATTACGTTTTGCTTCTTTAAGAACGTCAACATCTCCGACATGACTTGCCAATTCTTGTTCAAGTTCAAAGATGTGGAGCAATTTATCAAGGAAGAAGAGATCAATTTTTGTTAGTTTTGATAATTCTTCAATAGTGTAACCGCGGCGAATTGCTTCTGATAGGTAGAAGAGACGGTCGTCTTGTGCACGAACAATCTTGTTGACTAATTCGTCATCTGAAACATTTACGAGATCTGGCATTTCATTGTGGTGAACACCAATTTCAAGTGAGCGACAAGCTTTAAGAAGTGATTCCTCAATGTTACGACCGATTGCCATAACTTCACCTGTCGCTTTCATTTGTGTTCCTAGGCGACGTTCACCATTTTCAAACTTATCAAATGGGAAACGAGGAATTTTAGCAACCACATAGTCAAGAGCTGGTTCGAACATGGCATATGTTGTACCAGTTACTGGGTTCACCATCTCATCAAGTGTCAAACCAACAGCGATTTTAGCAGCTAGTTTTGCGATTGGGTAACCAGTAGCTTTTGAAGCGAGGGCTGATGAACGTGACACACGTGGGTTAACTTCGATAACATAGTATTTGAAACTATTTGGGTCAAGAGCTAGCTGAACGTTACATCCACCTTCAATTTTAAGAGCACGGATGATGCTTAGACTAGCATCACGCAACATTTGGTTTTCAATATCTGAAAGAGTTTGTGTTGGTGCAAATACGATTGAGTCCCCAGTGTGGATACCAACTGGGTCAAAGTTTTCCATGTTACAAACAACAAGAGCGTTGTCAGCGGCATCACGCATAACTTCATACTCAATTTCTTTGAAACCAGCAATAGAACGTTCAATCAAACATTGTGTTACTGGCGATAATTTCAAACCATTTTCAGCGATTTCGCGAAGTTCTTCTTCGTTATCACACATACCGCCACCGGTACCTCCAAGAGTGAAGGCTGGACGAACGATAACAGGATAACCGATTGATTCTGCAAATGCAACAGCTTCATCAACAGTATTTACAATTTCAGATTCTGGAATTGGTTGGTTGAGTTCTTCCATCAACTGTTTAAAGAGATCACGGTCTTCTGCTCGGTCAATAGCTGATAATTTTGTTCCCAACAACTCAACACCGAGTTCGTCAAGAATACCAGCTTTTGACAATTCCATCGCCATGTTAAGACCAGTTTGTCCTCCCAAAGTTGGAAGCAAAGCATCTGGACGTTCTTTGCGAAGGATACGAGTGACAAATTCTGTTGTCAAAGGTTCAATATAAACCTTATCTGCAATCTCTTTATCAGTCATGATTGTCGCAGGGTTTGAGTTAACTAGAACAACGCTATAACCTTCTTCTTTGAGGGCTAAACAAGCTTGTGTTCCGGCATAGTCAAATTCTGCTGCCTGACCGATAATAATCGGACCAGAACCAATCACCATAATTTTTTTAATATCTGTACGTTTTGGCATTATTTTCTCCTATTTGTCAACTCTCTGATTGACTTTAAATATGTTAATGACCTTGCTGTCAGTCATTTTGCAATTTACCGACAAGATTTTGATGTCGAATGACTTTTTAACGATTAGCTTTTTCAGCTTGGAATGCATCAATCAATTCGATGAAATCATCAAAGAGATAACTTGCATCATGTGGACCAGGCGCAGCGTCTGGGTGGAATTGTACTGAGAAAGCTGGGAAATCACGGTGACGAACACCTTCTACGGATTTATCATTAATTTCTTCGTGGGTTACCATAAGGCAATCTGGAAGAGTATCACGATCAACTGCATATCCGTGGTTTTGGCTTGTAAAATCAATGCGACCAGTTGCAATTTCGCGAACAGCATGGTTAAATCCACGGTGACCAAACTTCATTTTATACGTTTTAGCACCATTCGCAAGGCTAAACAATTGGTGTCCCATACAGATACCAAAAATTGGAATTTTTCCTTGTACGCCACGAATCATATCTAGAACTTCTGGAACATCTTCTGGGTTACCAGGACCATTTGACAACATCACACCGTCTGGGTTAAGGTGAAGAATTTCCTCAGCTGAAATATTGTAAGGAACGACTGTCACATTACATTTACGTTTTGAAAATTCACGTAGAATAGAATGCTTAAGTCCAAAGTCCACCAAAACAATATTCTTTCCAACACCTGGTGCTGGATAGGCTGTTTTAGTTGATACTTGTTCGATGTTATTTGTTGGCAACACTGTAGCTCGCAATTGATCTTGTAAATGCTCAATCGTATCACCAGCATTTGCAAGGGTAGCTTTCATTGTACCGTGCTTACGAATGATTTTTGTAAGGGCACGAGTATCAATTCCTGAGATACCAGGAATATTTTTAGCCTTCAAAAACTCATCCAAAGTCATTTGATTACGCCAGTTATTTGCACGACGGGCATTTTCAGATACGACAACACCTTTACAAGTTGGTGTAATTGACTCATAGTCATCACGGTTAATCCCATAGTTACCAACAAGCGGGTAAGTAAAAGTCAAAATTTGACCGTTGTAAGACTGGTCTGTGATTGATTCTTGGTAACCTGTCATACCAGTGTTAAAAACAATCTCACCAGTTACATCAAGGTCAGCTCCAAAAGCCTTCCCTTCAAAAATTGTTCCATCTTCTAAAATTAAAAGTCTTTTTGCCATTTTTATTCCTCTCGTTTGCTCTCACGGGAGCACTTTAACGTTTATTAGCAGACACTTCAAAATAATTGTTAAGCTTTACCGTTAAGTACAGCTTCTAGAATTGCCATGCGGACAAACACACCATTTTGCATTTGTCGAGCAATTCTTGATTTCGGTGCTTCTACCAAGCGATCAGCAATCTCAACATCACGGTTAACTGGTGCTGGGTGCATGATGATGGCAGAAGGCTTCATTTTATCATATCGATCATATGTAAGACCGAATGTTTTGTGATAAGTTTCTTTTGAAAAACCACGTTCACTATCATGACGTTCGTGTTGGACTCGTAACATCATCATGACATCAACTTGATCAACAATCTCATCGATAGCCACGTATTTTCCATACACATCAAATTCACTTGAATACCACTGCTCTGGACCTGCAAAATACAACTCTGCTCCTAAGCGTTTTAGGATTTGCATATTAGATTTTGCAACACGTGAATGCGTGATGTCACCAACGATAGCCACTTTTAGATTTTCAAAACTACCAAACTCTTCATAAATCGTCATCAAGTCTAACAAACACTGACTTGGGTGTTGACCTGAACCGTCTCCACCATTAACGATTGCAGTCTGAATTGTTCGGCTATCAATCAATTCTTTGTAGTAATCTTCCATTGAGTGGCGAATCACACAAATATCAATTCCAAGTGAACTCATTGTTAAAATCGTGTCATACAAAGTTTCCCCTTTGTTGACTGAACTTGTTTTAGCATCAAATTCGATAACATCTAAACCAAGTTTTCTTTCTGCGACTTCGAAAGATTTGTGTGTACGCGTTGATGGTTCAAAGAAAAGATTAGCTGCAAAATACTGTCTGTCCAAACTAAAGTCGGCTTCATTGTTCTTAAACGCAATTCCGCGTTTAATCAAGCCTAGCACTTCTTCATTTGATAAAGTTTCCATTGTTACCAAATGCTTTAGTGAAACAACGCCATCTGTAATTGCCATTTTTTTAGTCCTTTTCTGGAAGAATTTGATACAAGATAATACCTAGAAGTGTTGAGAAAGCAACACCTGTAATTTGTAAACCAGCAACTTGCAATGTCAAACCACCGATACCAGACACTAAGATAACACTTGCAATCAAAAGATTTTTCTTATTATCAAAATCAATTTTATTTTCAACTAAAATTTTAAGACCACTTGATGCGATAACACCAAAGAGTGCAATTGAAATACCACCGATAACTGGTGTTGGAATTGATGAAAGAAGAGCAGAGATTTTTCCGATAAAGCTCATTACTACAGCAATCACTGCTGCTCCAGCAATAACATATACTGAGTAGATTTTGTTAAGGGCCATAACACCGATGTTTTCACCGTATGATGTTACCGGTGGGGCACCAAAGAAACCAGCGATGATTTGTGCTAAACCATCACCTGTAAGCGTACGGTCAAGGCCTGGATCTTTAAAGAAATCACGTCCTGTTAAGCTGTTAAGAACCATCACGTGACCAAAGTGTTCAGTCATTGTTACAAATGCGATTGGAGCCATTGTCAAAATAGCACTTGGGTAAAGTTTGAAATGATAGTCAACAAAGAGAATATCAAAACTTGGAACTTGTAACCAAGCTGATTTTGCCACACCTGACAAATCAACAATACTTTGACCAGTTACCGCACCAACTACTAATGCAAAAATGTAACCAACAATCAATCCAAGCAAGATTGGAATAACACCGATAATCTTTTTACCGTACATGTTAAAGAAAATAACCGCAAGAAGAGTTACCATCCCAACTAAAAGGTAAGTAAAATTGTATTCGCCGTCTTTAAGCATTACATCGTTAACAGCTGTTGTTGCAAGGCTCAGACCGATAACGATGATGATTGGACCAACCACGATTGGTGGAAGGACTTTATCAATCCATGCATTTCCAGCAAATTTTACAATCAAGGCAACGATTAAGTAAACCAAACCACCTGCAATAGCCCCCTGTGCTACCGCTGCAATCCCGTCAGTCTTCATTAACATTTGCATAGTCGCAATGTAAGCAAAACTTGAACCCATGTAAGCTGGGATTTTATATTTGGTTACTGTCAAATGTGCTAGAGTACCTAAACCACTTGAAAATAGAGCAATCGCTGGATCAATTCCAACTAAGATTGGCACCAAAACTGTTGAGCCAAACATTGCAAACAAATGTTGAAATGATAATCCAAACAGCATTCCTGGTTTTGGCATATCATGCACATCATATCTTACGTTTTCCACTTTTTATCATCCTCCTCAATTCTAATACTGCTTAGCTTGGATCTACAATGCTAACGCGATCTTTACCATCTACTTCGATCACTTCAACAATGATTTCCTCGATAGCACTTGTTGGGATGTTTTTACCAACATAATCAGCACGAATTGGGAGTTCACGGTGTCCACGGTCAACAAGAACAGCAAGACTAACACGAGCTGGACGACCAAGACTAACTAGGTTGTCGATAGCGGCACGAATTGTACGTCCTGTATAAAGCACATCGTCAACCAAGATAACATCTTTACCAGTAATATCAACTGGCATATCTGTTGTATCTTCTTCAACTTTCATATCATCACGGAAAGGTTTTGTATCAAGTTCACCAAGCGGAATATCAATACCTTCCAATTGTTTCAAGCGATCTTGAATACGACGAGCAATGAAGACACCACGTGTCTTAATTCCTGCAAGAACAATATTGTCAAGATTTTTATTACGCTCAATAATCTCATAAGTGATACGTGTAATCGCACGTTTCATTGTTACGTCATCAACAATTTCTTTTGTTTTCATAAACAAACCTCTCTTAATATACAAAAAATCTCCTCGTTACCAAGGAGATTCCACAAAATATAGGTACAACTATACCAGTTGCACGCTTCTTTTACCGTTCTCTCCTTGCCTGCCTCACGGGACAGTATTAAAGGATAATATTTACTCTTATATAATACCAAATCGTTCATCATTTGACAAGAGATTTACGATTTTCAACCAAAAAAACTCTCGGTATTTTTTGCAAAAACGAATAAAAAAAGCAGGACTTCCCCAAAGGTTCATCACTGCTGTTTTTATCATATCTTTTAAGCTTTTCCGCTTCGTAATTTTTCAAGTGTTTCTTTAAAAATCGCTGGCACTTCAGCTGTGAAAGTCATTGTTTCACCTGTTTTTGGATGTGTAAAGCCAAGTGTTTGGGCATGCAAGAATTGACCATTACCTTTCAATGTCTTACGTGGTCCGTACAATGGATCTCCTGCAACTGGGTGTCCAATATAGGCCATGTGCACACGGATTTGGTGAGTTCGACCTGTTTCAAGCGTCAATTCAACCAAAGTATAGTTGCCAAAGCGTTCCAAAACTTTGAAATGAGTTACAGCTGGTTTTCCTTTAGCCGTAACAGCTTGTTTTTTACGGTCTTTCTCAGAACGTCCAATCGGCGCTTCAATGACACCACGATCATTTGGAATATTACCATGTACAATAGCCACATATTTACGAAGGGATTTTTTATCCTTCAATTCAGCAGCAAGTGCATTGTGGGCAGTATCATTTTTAGCAATCATCAAAAGCCCTGATGTATCTTTATCGATTCGGTGAACAATTCCTGGTCGAATCACACCATTGATAGATGACAAATCTTTGATATGATACATCAAAGCATTGACCAAAGTACCTGACGTGTGACCGACAGATGGATGAACAACCATGCCTTGAGGCTTGTAAACCACTGCGACATCTTCATCTTCATAAACAATATCAAGTGGAATATTTTCTGCTTTATATTCAAGTACCTCTTCCTCTGGGACTTCATAAGTCACAACATCGCCAACTTTGACAGCATATTTTGCTTTAACAGCTTTGCCATTTACCAAAACCGTTCCTTTTTTAATTTCATCATTAGCTTGGCTACGTGACAAGTCTGTTAAATCTGCTAACGCTTTATCCAAACGAGCGCCAGCTTCTTTAATGATTAATTCCATTTTCCTCCTCTTTCCATAGGGCGATAAATAAAATCACGACCCCAACTGTTAAATACGAATCCGCCACATTAAAAATAGCAAAATTCATAAAATCCAAATGAACCATATCAACAACGTAACCAAGTCGCAAACGGTCAATAAAATTACCGATTCCACCTGAAATAATCAGCAAAAGTCCAAATAAGAACCAAAAATTGCCATTGATATTTTTAATAAAATAATAGCAAGCGGCTCCGACAACAGCAAGTGTAATCACCGTAAAAAACCACTGCTGATTCTGCAAAATAGAGAAAGCTGCACCATAATTACGTAAATAAGTTAAGCTAAAAATACCTGGCACACATTTGCGAATGGTATTTAAAGGAATATGATTGACAATCCATTGCTTGCTTAATTGATCCAACAAAATCAACACCACTGCAGCTAATGGGAAATAAAGTTTTCTATAGTTTTTCATTTGGTCACCTTTGGACTGAATTTTTCAAAATAATCTTTCATGACAGCGATGAATTTCAAAGCACAGGCTGATAAATTTTTATCACGACGTTTGATATAAACCATTTTATTATCTAGCTTATCTTCAAGCGGAATAACGGTAATACCATTGAAACTACGGCTATCTAAGAAACCAGAACCAGTTGCGTAAGCATCTGTCCGCTCTAAAATACCATTTAAGGTTGCACGGTCAGTCACATTGAAAACATGCGGACTATCACTGGTATCAACAAAATTCTCAGAATAATAAAGGTACTCGTCTTTTTCTTGGGTGAAACGTACCGTTGGTAGCTCCTTCAAATCCTCCATTACAAGACTTTCTTTTTGTGCCAAAGGATGAGTTTTAGCCAGATAAATATGAGTTTTAAAAGGAATTAACTCGACAAATTCCAAGCCCAATTTTTCCATACGTTGCAAAAGCCCTTTGCGATTTTGATTATTTAAATAAATAATCCCGATTTCACTATCGCCTTGAGCCACCTCATCAAAAATCTGAATAGTTGTCGATTCAAAAATACGAAAATCCTTATGCTCTGGATGAGCCTTAGAAAAGGTTGTTATCAAAGGCGGTAAAAAATCATAGTGTTGACTAGCGATAGAAAACTCATCTGAATCAGCCGTCGATTGGGAAAATTGCTTTTCAAACGAATCAAAACTCTTAACAACCTCCAAAGCTTTTTCATAAAAAGTCATTCCGTGACTCGTTAAGACAGCTCCTGTGGTTGTACGTGTAAAAATTTGAAAACCTAATTCACCTTCAAGGTCCTTAATAGCTACTGACAAACTCGGCTGACTGACAAAAAGCTTAGAAGCCGCTTCACGAAAGGTCCCACTGTTTGCAATAGCTACAACATAACGTAGTTGTTGTATATTCATTGTCAATCGTTCTTTCTAAAAAATCAATCATCTTTATTATAGCAAAATATAGCTAATGGCGCTATATCAAGCCAAAAGTGACTGATTAACCATTTTTTATTTCAAAAAGGGACAAAAAAAGCCTGCACGAAGCAGACTTTTCTGTTAAATTATTTTGCGATTGGATAAACTGATACTTGACGTTTATCGCGACCTTTACGTTCGAAACGAACAACACCTTCAACTTTAGCGAAAAGTGTATCGTCACCACCGCGACCTACGTTCACACCTGGGTAGATGTGAGTACCGCGTTGACGGTAAAGGATTGATCCACCTGAAACAGTTTGACCGTCAGCTGCTTTAGCACCAAGACGTTTTGCCTCAGAATCACGACCATTTGATGTAGAACCTCCACCTTTTTTGTGGGCGAAAAGTTGCAAGTTAGCAAGATTCATTTTTAACATATGTAGTGTCCTCTTTTCAAATTAGTTTGCAATGACCTTAACTGACACAAATTCTTTCGAATTCTCAGCCAAATTTGTCATTCCTAAAAGAAAGCTTTCAAATAAAAGTTGAACTTTCTCATCTGTCTTTTTAGTCATATGAGAGATATCAATCTTCATATAACCACCATCAATCTCATTGACAGCAAAATCAGCATTGCATTCTGCCAAAACTTCCAACGAATTAACAAAGTTAATCGATAAAGTCGAAACAGCTGCACATACGATATCAAAGCCATATTCACCACTACCAGCGTGACCAGTCAGCTCAACACTTTCTAAGTTGCCTTTGCGGCGAATAAAAGTTGCTTGAATCATGAGAATGCTAAATTATGCGTTGATAGCGTTGATAACAACTTTAGTGTAAGGTTGACGGTGACCTTGTTTACGGTGTGAACCTTTTTTAGGTTTGTATTTGAAAGTAACAACTTTCTTTTGTTTTCCTTGTTTTTCAACAGTACCAACAACAGAAGCTCCTTCAACAACTGGTGTACCAACAACAGTTTTTTCACCACCAACAAGAACAACTTCGTTAAATGTTACTTCTGAACCAGCTTCAACATCAAGTTTTTCAACATAGATAGCTTGACCTACTTCAACTTTAACTTGTTTTCCACCAGTTTTGATGATTGCATATGTGCTCATCGTGCACCTCCTATAAAATTTTGTTGCGGATTTTTCCGCTTGTGAAGACTCGCCTAAATCGTGAACCTCGAGAGTTGCTTACAAACGATTTTCGTGCGGTTGCACAGGATGTGCATTTAGTCAACGTTCATATTTTATCATGTTAGGCTAATTAAAGCAAGGAATATGCTGGCTTTTTTTAACGATAGTACGTTTTCATTTTTTATTTTTTGTCAAAGGATACTTTCACTAATCCCAAAACAGCTTTTTTAGTCAATTTTTCGATAGCATCAATATCAATACTTTTAGTATTTGCCATCATTTGATAAGTCTCACTACCTTCGTGGTAATAATAAGCTGTAATGTGAAAACCATTTTTCTCATAAAAACGCACGCGCTTCAAGCGTTGATCAAAATTATCAGCTTTTTCATCCATGGGCTCAATTGCCAAAACGACTGGACGATTTCCAGCTAGCGCTTTAACATCTTGCAAAATAGCTGAGCCGTAACCACGTGAACGAATGTTAGGATTAACAGCTAAGAAAAATAAATAAACCACAGCTTCATTTTGTAAAATGTAAGCTAAGCCGACAAAATCGTCGCCATCATAATAAGCATAAAAACCTGCTAGGTCACGATAAGCCGTCAGCAACAACGGCAAATACGGTACACGTTCAACAGCTGGAAAAGCCGATAAGTATAAGTTTTTGACATCACGGGAACTTTTTGAAAAAAGTTTCACCTCTTGACGTTTTAATTCCATTGTAAATTCACCAATTCATTCATTTCTTGATAGGCGGTATCGACTTTTTCTTGCATGCTAGCATCAAGTTTGTCGCGATATTTACCACCTTTTATAAAGTCTTCTAAAATAAGCGTACGATAATCTGAAAGAACAAAGCCTTCTGACCCTGTCACGCCCTTGCTCCATACCCAAACCATTGTTGGGTGAGCTGCGACAGTTTTAATTTTCGTTTTATGATTTTTCTTTTCAAATGTCACATCCATCAAAAGTCCACGTTCTGTCCAAATGTCATCAACCGTTTCTAAACGTTGATTAGAAATGAAATTCCCCATTGAGTAAATAATGAATTTCTTTTCGCCGTCTTTTTCGACAGTTTCTGATGGTTCCACAACGTGAGGGTGTCCACCAAAGATAACATCTGCACCCCAATCAATCATCTTGTGATAAAGGGTTACTTGCTCTTGAGTTGGTTCTCGTTGGTACTCCACTCCCATTTGTGGCATGACAATTGTTACATCAGCTTTCTTTTCAGCTTCCTGAATTTCAGCTTTCATCTTGTCTTCATTTAAATCAGACATGTGCTTCTCATAATCCTCAGCTGACAAATTAGCTTCTAGTCCATTGTAAGCATAAGAATAACCTAAAATAGCAATTTTAATACCATTAACATTTTTAATTAAAATATCTTCTTTGTCTCGGTCTTTTTTGTAAACGCCAATGCTAGGCATTCCTAATTTATCAAAGGTTTTAACGGTGTTAAGTGCACCTGAAAGACCAGAATCAAGGATATGGTTGTGAGCTAAATCGACAACATCATAACCTGTGTCTTTCATAGCGTCAGCAATTTCACTTGGTGCGTTAAACAAAGGATAGCCAGCTAAAGGATAATCTGGACTGATTGTTCCCTCGTAGTCACCAATAGCCAAATCAGCACTCGAAATCCAATCTTTAGCATACTCAAAGAAAGGTTTAAAATCATAAGTTCCATCAGCCTGTTCAGCACTGCCATAAAGACCATTATGGATAAGAATATCTCCATTTGCCATGACACGCGCTGTTTTAACTTTACTTGACTGAACTTTTGACTGATCAGTCTTGTCACTTGGACTAGGCTTCTCAAACAGCAAGCCATAAAATGCTGCCCCTAATAGGCTTAGCAATATGAATGCCAAGCAAGCCAACGTTGTCTTTTTATAAATTATCCTATCTAACATCCTTAATCACACCTCCATGCGACTATTATATCATTTTATGATTAGGCTTTCAGGATTTAACTGGTAAGAAAAAACTGCCCTAAAGGCAGTTTCTATCTATTATAGTAAGTCATCGATTAAGTCATCGACTTCATCATGTTCTGCTTGTGGTGTGATTGTTGTCACTTTAATTCCTGCAACAGCACGCTCAACAAGTCCTTCAACATCCATGCGTTTTTCGTATTGTTCAACGTTTTTGATTTTTGGATTTGTTTTTGGACGATCTGGTGCAAAAATTGTACAGCAGTCTTCGAATGGTTGAATTGAAATATCAAACGTATCAATTTTTTGAGCGATATCAATGATTTCCAATTTATCCATTGTGACAACTGGACGAATAATTGGTGTTGCTGTTACGGCATTAATGGCACGCATACTTTCAAGCGTTTGACTAGCCACTTGTCCGAGGCTTTCACCGTTAATGATAACCAAACCATTACGTTCTTCACGAATACGGTCTGTAATACGCATCATGAAACGACGTGTCAATGTCATCAAGTAAGCTTCTGGCGCTTTTTCTTTGATTTCTTCTTGGATTTCCGTAAATGGTACTTCGATGAAATCAATGTTACCACCGAATTTTGTCAATTTACGTGTCAAATCTTGAGCTTTCTTAAGAGCACCTGGGCTTGTGTATGGTGGGCTAGCAAAGTGAACAGCTTCAATATCAACCCCACGTTTAAGAGCAAGGTAACCTGCAACAGGTGAGTCAATACCACCTGACAGCATTAGCATTCCACGACCAGCTGTTCCAACAGGAAGACCACCAGCACCCTTGATATTTTCATATGAAAGATAGGCAGCTTCTTCACGGATTTCAACTTTAAGATTGACATCTGGTCCCTTCATTTGCGCTTGAATGTTAGGCAAAACTTCAAAGACAGCTGAACCAAGGTATTGATTCAATTCGCGGCTATCCATTTCAAAGTTGTGGTCACTACGTTTACTTGTGATTTTAAATGTCAAACCTTCATGGTAAACGTCAGTCATCACATCTTGAACAGCTTTTTTAATGGTTTCTAGATTTTTTTCAACCTTGTATGATGGTGAAAATGCTTGAATCCCGAAAATTTGTTTTAATGATTCCGCAACGGGAACATAGTCAGTACCATTTAAGAAAATGTGTGCGCGGTCGCGGTCAGCCACAACACGGACATCTGGATAAATTGAAAGAACGTGTTTCATGTTACGTTTCAATTTATTGATGAAACGCATGCGGTTCTTTCCTTTAGTTGATAATTCGCCGTAGCGAACCATAATTTCTGAGTATTGCATAGTTTTCTAAAGAGAAAATCTCTTTATCCTTTCTTATTAATTATCTTACTTTTTGTGTTTTTTCGTAGACTTGTTTGAAAATAGTTAGGAATTGTTCAACTTGCCCCATGTCATTGTCATCATCTAGACTAATGCGAACAGCTGACTGTGCTAGTTTTGTAGGAACTCCCATGGCAATCAATGTTCCTGCAGGTTTTCCTGCTTTTGATGAACAAGCTGATGTTGTTGAAATATAGATTTCATGTTCTTCAAAGGCATGAACCACTACTTCTCCACGAACACCTTTGATACCAAAGGTTAAGATGTTTGGAGCAAAAGTATCATCCTTACCAGAGAAAATAACGATATCTTTGTGCTTAGCTAGTTCGTCATAAATGATTTCTTTCATTTTGGCGATTTTTGGAAGGGCGTAAGCTTCTTTGTCAGTAACCAAGCGAAGAGCTTTCGCTGTCGCAGCAATCCCTGCAACGTTTTCAGTAGTTGAACGAAGGTCACCTTCTTGCCCACCACCAGCTAGCAATGGATTTAATTTTTTGCCTTCTTTTTTATAGATGAAACCGACACCACGCACACTGTGGAATTTGTGACCTGAAAAGCTTGCAAAATCAACACGTTCTGTCAAATAGTCAGCTGCTGGAATTTTACCGATAGCTTGAACAGCATCCACGTGGAATGAAATTCCAGGTTTATCAGCTAATAAGTCTGAGATTGCTTTAATTGGTTGGATAGAACCAATTTCATTATTAACTGCCATGATTGAAACCAAGGTTGTGTCTGGGCGCAAAAGCTCTGCTAATTTATCAACATCAACAAAACCTTTTTCATCAACTGGCGCATAAGATACTTCAAAACCGTGTTCGCCAAGCCATTTTGCAGATTCTTTTACAGCTGGGTGTTCGATATCAGATACGATGATGTGTTTTCCGTAGCGTTCTTTTTCAAATGCGACACCTTTAAGAACCCAGTTATCTCCTTCAGTACCACCAGAAGTGAAAATAATTTCATCACTTTTAACGCCAAGCAAGCCAGCGATTTGCCTGCGGCTCGCCTCTAGGATACGACTAGCTTTTGTTCCTAGATTATGCAAACTTGATGGATTTCCATAAATTTTACTTGCCACTTCCTGATAAGTACGCAAAACTTCAGGATAGGGAATAGTTGTGGCAGAGTTATCAAAGTAAATCATTTTTTCTTCCTTCACAAAAAAATCAATACTACCATTATAACACAGTCTCTCATAAGTGTGAAAGCTTTAATCTTAAGTTTTTTAAGGCTATTTTTAAGAAAATGCACTAAAATATTTCTTAAAAGACTACCGTCTCTTACTGGACATTTAAAATGAAAAAACTATAATAGAATCATACGCGAAAAAGGAGTTAAAAATGTCTCAACATTATTCTAGACGTCAAAAATCATCAAAAAAAGATAAGGAACAAGCACCATCAAAGCACATTAAGAAAGGGTTCTCAGCCTTTCAAAAAACAATTGCTCTTATCGGTTCTATCCTTAGTATTATCGTAGCAAGTATCACTATCACTAACGCCTTAAAAGGCTCATCAAGTCAAAAGCCAACTGATAAATCAACGACAACTGTTGTGATTAAAGAAGGTAACAAAGGCAATAACAGTAAAACTGATACTTCTGCGTCAACAACATATTCAAGTTCTGCTGCTAGCAACAGTGTTTACAACGATGACACTAATAGCAACAATGCAACTTATGACTCTAGCTCAGATTCTACAACTTACAGTTCAAGTGCCGATACAACACAAGACAACACTCAAACAAGTTCTCAAGCGACATCTGATACTACTGCAGGAAGTGCTACTGAAACAAATCAATAAAATCAAAGAGGAATGGGACGATAAAATTCCTTATCATCCCACCTCTTTTTTACTAGGTAAAATAAACTCATGACTTATATTGACACATTAAATTGGATTCACTCTCACAAAGCTAATGGTCGCCGACCAAGTTTAGAGCGCATACGCTATCTCCTTAAATTACTTGATAACCCGCAAGATAAATTCCCAGCTGTTCATGTTGTGGGAACTAACGGCAAAGGCTCTACAACTAGTTTTCTCCAACATATCTTAACAGCATCAGGTTATAAAACAGGCACCTTCACATCTCCCTTTATCACGCGCTTTAATGAACGTATCGCTATCGATAGCAAAGAAATTTCTGATAGTGATCTGGTTAAGACAGCACAGGCAATTAAACCTATCGTAGATAGCAATGACTTTCAAGAAAAAGTTGGTAAGGTAACTGAGTTCGAACTCGTTACAGCCCTTATGTTCTATTACTTTGCAACTATTAATCCTGTCGATATTGCCATTATTGAAGCTGGTATTGGTGGTACTTTTGATTCAACCAATGTCTTTACAGCGAAAGCAGTTATCTGCCCATCAATCAGTATCGACCATCAAGAAACACTAGGCAAAACTCTCACTGAAATTGCTGGTCATAAAGCTGGTGTTTTAAATCCTCACGTTCCTTTTATTTTCGGTCAAATGACACCAGAGGTCCAAAAAGTATTTTATCAAAAAGCTAAAGAGCTCGATTGTCCAACATATGAACTGGATAAAGAGTTCTCAATCAGAGAAAATGGTGAAAGTTTTGATTTTCATTATAAAGATATAAGCATTTCAAACATCACTTTATCAATGCTCGGTCATCACCAACGAACTAATGCCTCATTAGCTGCTATGACTGCAATCATCCTGAAAAGCCATTTCAAAACTATTACTGAAACAACTATTAAACTTGGCTTAGAAAATACGGTTTGGGCTGGTCGTTGTGAGTTGATGCGACCAAACCTTATGTTAGATGGTGCTCATAATGAAGATTCGATTGCAAAATTGGTTGATGTGCTTAAAAATGACTTTTCAAATCGCAATATTCACATCCTCTTTGCAGGCTTAGGGCGCAAGCCTTTAACACAAATGCTCGAAGAACTATCTGCATATGACTTAGCGGTGACTAGTTTTGATTTCTATCAAGCACAAGCCTTGTCAGATTATCCTGAAAAATACACCAAAATTTCTGACTATAAAGACTGGCTAAAGAGAGTCGAACAAAATCCTGAAGATTTCTTTGTTGTCACCGGTTCGCTCTACTTCATCTCAGAAGTTCGCAACTTTTTACTCAATCAATAATCCCACCTGATTTTCAGATGGGATTTCTTTTTGTTTAGTTCAAACTTTCAGCAAATTTACGTTTGATAAAGTTAGCTGAATTTTCAAGTTTAGCTTCTTCGTCAGCTGGCAAAGTTAATTTAACTTGTTCGATGATACCTTCTCGTCCAACAATAGCTGGGTAACTAAGGTAAGTATCTAGCGGTTCATAGTAATTAGAAACCGGTAATTCTTCATGGCTATCTGAAACAACTGCAATCGCCAAACGAATAGCTGCACTTGCAATACCATAGCTTGTGTATTTTTTACCATAAAAGACTGTATGCCCACCAACCATGGCTTCATGAGCAATTTCTTCAAGGGTTGCTTGGTCCGTAAAGTTTGAAATGGGTTGTCCTTTGACACGCACTTGACTCCAAGCCGTAAATTGCGAATTCCCATGTTCGCCAAGGTTATAACCGTAAACGCTACGCGCATCAACGCCAAAACGTTCTGCAACGGCACGTTTCATACGAGCAGTATCTAGCAAAGTACCTGTACCAATAACACGTTCCTTTGGAAGACCTGAGTAGTGTTGATAGAGACTAGTAATGACATCAACTGGATTTGAAATAGCTACAATAATGCCTTTAAACCCAACCTCTTTTAGCTTTTTAGCAACCAAAGGCACTTCTTTTGCTGTAAAAGGCAACTCTGCAAAGCGATCTGCATTTGGATTATCTTGAAGTTTAATATTTCCTAGAGCAGAGATTACCACATCGGCATCTGCTAAAGCTTGATAATCATTAATCACAATATTTGCATGTTGATTTAGATTCGCTGCAGCATCACGAAAATCAACCGCATCTGCAGTAACTTTTTTCTCATTGGTATCAATCAAAACATAATCATCAAATGCCCCTTGAGCAATCAGCCCATGAGCAACTGTTGAGCCAACATGACCCATTCCAATAATTCCGACCTTACGTGACATAAAACAACCTCCTTATAAAGTTATCAATCATTATAGACCTTTGCATCTAAAAATACGAAAAAAACCTAACAAGAAATGTTAGGTTACAATTACTATTTCAAAAGGTCTTGTAAAGGACCAAAAATAATTTTTTCAAGGTCTGCTACATAAACTGACAATGATTGTTGAGCACCAAGATAAGCTTTAAGAACAGGATTTGCTTCGATTTTAGCACCCAATTCTTGCATTTTAGTTTGTTCATCACCAGTCGGCATTTGACCTGATTGCAATTTGGCATAAAGACCTTGTTGGAATTCAGTGAATTCTTTAAACAAAGCTTTTGCTTCTTCGTCAGCATCAATCGCAGCACGGCATTCTTGTGCTTTTTTGTATTCAGGAAGAACACGGATTTCGCGTTCTAGTTCATTTGCTAAATCATAAATGTTTGCCATGATATTTCTCCTTAATTAATATGAATGTTATAGTCAGTGTTTTCACTGATGACTGTTTTAGCATGTTCCAAATCTTTAGCATTTTTAAATGAAATTTGTAAAATCCCATTAATATCTTCACGGTTTTCTTCATTGACATGAATATTAACCAAAGATGTTCCGCGAAGCAATTCCAAGATTTTTAAGATAACATCTTCTTCATCGGGAACATCAATAAAAAGATCGAAGGCACTTTCCACGCCACCACGTTTATGAATTTGCATTTCCTTACGCGTTTCTTTGGCGTGGTTAAAAAAATTCCAAATCGCATCACCATCACCTTGTAAAATGAGTTTCTTAACCGCATCGAGTCTATCCTTGAAATCATCGATGCGATTCACAACGGCTTCTTTATTGGTCAAGAGAATGCTGGTCCACATGCCTGGCTCACTTTCAGCAATACGAGTCATATCGCGAAAAGCACCCGCCGCAAAATGATTAGCCATTTCATGCTCTGCTGCATAATCACCAGCCTGCTCCATCAAACTTGCTGCAAGGACATGTGGGAAATGTGAAATTTGACTCGTTACGCGGTCATGCTCTGCCGCGTCAATTTCAATATAACGCGCATGAAGCCCAGATAAAATTTCCTTAAGTTCATCAATCGTTCCAGTTCTTGTCAACGAAGATGGTGTGAAAATGTAATACGCATTTTCAAATAAATTCACATCGGCGGCAATTGCCCCTGACTTGTGAGAACCTGCCATAGGGTGTGAGCCGACAAAGCGAACAGCTTTACCAGCCAAGTATTTTTCTCCCGCCTCAACAATCTCACGTTTTGTTGAACCAGCATCTGTAATAATCACATCCTCTTTCAAGTTCATTTCAGAAAGCGTCTTAATGAACTCAATGGTCTGTTTAATCGGAACTGCCAAAATAATCACATCTGCCAGAGGTGCAAATTCTTTAAAATCTGCTGTCGCTTCATCAACAATCCCACGCTCAAGAGCAACATTTCGTGATTTGTCAGAACGATTGTATCCTAAAATTTTGTAATCTGGGTGGTCACGCTTAATACCTAAGGCAAGAGATCCCCCAATCAAACCTAAACCTGCAACGTAAATCACTTTATTTTCCATAGTTTCTCCATTTCCGGATAACAATACCTTATAGAAAGAAGCTGAGCACTTTTGTCTCAGCTTCTGTCAACTGTTTATGCATTAAAAATGTTTGACATAATCACGATGACGAGCGACAGCTTCTTTTAGTTCTTCGAGATTGTCAGAAGAGAATTTTTCAAGAATCTCATCAGCCACAACCGTTGCCACAACTGCTTCCATAACAACACCTGCTGCTGGAAGAGCCGTTGGATCTGAACGTTCGACAGTTGCTTTATAAGGCTCGTGAGTTTCAATATCAACTGACATCAAAGGTTTATAAAGCGTTGGGATAGGTTTCATGACACCACGCACAACAATTAGCTGTCCGTTTGTCATACCACCTTCAAAACCACCAAGATTATTCGTGCGGCGTGTGTATCCTTCTTCTTCGTTCCAGAGAATTTCATCCATTACTTGGCTACCTTTAAGGTAACCATCTTTGAAACCAAGTCCAAACTCAACACCTTTGAAGGCATTAATTGAAACAACGGCGCCAGCAATCTTAGCATCAAGTTTCTTATCCCATTGCACATAAGAACCAAGTCCGACAGGAACACCACCAACCACTGTTTCGACAACACCACCAATGGTATCTCCGTCCTTTTTGATTTGGTCAATATAATCTTTGATTTCTTGTTCACGTTCTTGGTTAACAATTGAAACTTCGGATTGACTAGCTAATTCTTTAATTTGTGACACAGTGAGTCCTTCTGGAACATCAACTTCTTTACCGCCAAAGACCACAACATGGTTAGCAATTTCAATGTCCAACTCAGCCAAAATACGTTTTGCCACAGCACCAACTGCCACACGCATTGTTGTTTCACGCGCAGAAGAACGTTCGAGAGAATTACGCAAATCTTCGAAGCGATATTTCATTCCACCTACAAGGTCAGCATGACCAGGACGTGGATGAGTGATTTTACGTTTTGTTTTAAGAGCATCATCAATATCTTCAACAGCCATAATGTCTAACCATTTTTCGTGGTCTTTATTAATAACGTTAAGAGTAATTGGAGCTCCTGTTGTTTTTCCATGACGTACGCCAGATGTTATTTCAACCTTATCTGACTCAATTTTCATACGTCCACCACGACCGTAACCGCCTTGGCGACGTTTCAAATCAACATTAATATCTTCGGCAGTTAAAGGAAGCCCAGCAGGAACTCCTTCAATGATAGCCGTTAAACGCGGTCCGTGAGATTCACCAGCTGTCAAATATCTCATATTATTTCTCCAAATACTCTTTCATCTCTTCAAGGGGGATCTGATTGATCGCTGCGCTACCAAGCTCTGGCACAATGACGGTCTTAATCATTTTACCACGAGCTTTTTTGTCATGTACTAAAGCTCCGTAAAGTACCTCAACATCCCATGGTTGGTAGTCTGTTGGCAAACCAAATTTTTGGCACATTTCAAAAATCTCTTTAGTGATACCTTTAGGCATTAATCCTTTTGCTTCGGCAACACGAGAAATTTGTACCATACCAATGGCAACAGCTTCACCATGCATCACTTTACCATAACCAGCAGTTGCTTCAACGGCGTGACCAATGGTGTGACCAAAGTTAAGGTAAAGACGAACACCATTATCAAGTTCATCTTCTACAACAACTTTGCGTTTTACATTACATGAGCGATAGATAATGCTTTCTGCATGTTTTAAAATACTTTCAGGCGAACCATCCATAGCAGAAAGTTCGTCCCAAAGTTCAACGTCTTCAATCAAACCATACTTAATGACTTCCCCCATACCTTCAATGAGTTCTCGTTTTCCAAGCGTTTGAAGCGTTTCAGGATCGATTAAGACACCATCTGGTTGCGTAAATGTTCCAACCATATTTTTAGCAAATGGCGTATTAACACCTGTTTTACCACCAATTGATGAATCCACTTGAGCCGTTAGACTCGTCGGAATTTGCAAGAAATGAATTCCGCGCATATAAGTAGACGCTACGAAACCAGCTAAATCTCCAACGACACCTCCGCCAAGCGCAACGATCCCATCGCTACGTGTCATACCATTTTTAACCAAAAATTCATATGCTTTATTGACTGTTTGAAGATTTTTTGAAGCTTCACCTTCTAGAAAATCAAAAACAATCACTTCAAAGCCAGCATTTTCAATACTGAGCTTAACTTTTTCAGCATACAAACTTCCAACATGGTTATCTGTAATAAGGGCGATTTTTTGAGGTTGCCAAAGTGATTTTACCCAATCACCGGCTTTAGCTAAGACACCTTTTTCAATCACAATATCATAAGGTGTTTGTGGGAGATTAACATTCAATTTCATTAGCGTCACCTATTTTTTATCCTATTTTGTATTGTACTTTTCTTCCAAAGCTGACCAAATCTCAGCTGTTGGCATAGTCTCACCAGTCCAGATTTCAAAAGCTTCTGCTGCTTGGAATAACAACATCCCCAAGCCATTAAGCGCTTTGAGACCTTTGCTTCGAGCTAATTTCAAGAATGGTGTTTCAAATGGTTGATAAATTGTATCAGCCACCAAAAGACCTTCAGGAAACTCAAAGTCTTCTGTGATAATCATTGATTTACCATCCATTCCAACACTTGTCGCATTGACAAAAAGTTGTGATTCTAACACTTTTTCTTGAATTGTCTTCAAATCTTCGACTGGATAAACAGTAATAGATACACCAGTTTTATCAGAAAGTTCCTGTGCTTTTTGACGTGTCGCATCCAAGAACTGTGTCTGATTGAAAATGTTAATATGACCTGCTCCATTAAGAGCAGCTTGGGCAATAAGAGCTGTCGCAGCTCCACCACCACCAAGAATAGTCATTGTCTTACCTTTGACATCAAAATCAACAAAAGTTGCAAGACTTCTAAAGAAACCAATACCATCAGTATTGTGGCCGACCAACTTGCCGTCACGATTAATAACGGTATTAACCGCACCAATCAAAGCAGCTGAGTCTGTCAACTCATCCATATAAGGCATGACTTTTTGTTTGTATGGCATTGAAATATTCACACCAAACATGTCATAACGTTTAACATTTTCCAAAGTAACCGCTAGGTCTTCCTCAGGAATATCCCAGGCAACATAAACACCATTTACACCTGTTTTATCAAAAGCGTAATTGTGAATAAATGGTGAAATAGAGTGTTTAATCGGTGTTGCCACGACAGCGGCTAAGCGAGTGTATCCATCAATCTGCATCAAGTACCTCCCTAATACGTTTCATATCAGCAAGAGCAACCTGTCCAGGTGCACTTGCTTGGTCTAGGCTTGCAAATGACCATGATGAACCAAATACATCAACAGCGAAACGTGAAACGCGTCCAAGTTTACCCATTGACATAGTCGCATACTCTTGTTCAGGATTTAAAGTTTTAAATCCACGAGTGTAGTTCATCAAGTCAATAACATCTTGTTCACTTTGAGGCATAACAGCCACTTTAACCACACGAGGGGCAAGAGCCGTTAGCTCAGAAAATGATTCCATCAAGTTTTCAGGAGTCTCTTCAAAATTATGATAAGACAAAACTAGATTTGGAAACTCTAACATTTGTTGAAAGGCTTCTTTATGTGAAAAATATTCAAAATCAATATAGTCTGGGTGGTAAATAGCATTGATATTTTTCAAAAGCTCAACATATTCGTCATCAGATAAGTTAAGATTACCACCTTCTTTATCTGTGCGAATGGTAAAAATAATCTCTCTGCCGGAAAATTTTTCAAAGATAGCTGGCGCAACAGTCATGATATCTTCTTTAGCTAAGTAATCAGCTCGCCATTCAATGATATCTACATCTTCGAATCTCGAAATATCAATCGACTGCGCCTCTTCTAAATCTTTCGGCATAATAGGTACTACTATTTTCATTTCTCAACCTTTATTGTAAATACTTTCAAATAATTACTGCTCATATCTGCCTTGTTAACCGTGAAATCACTTGGCAATTGTTGCAAGCGAATATATTCATGCTTAACAGAAGCAAATCCTTTTTCCAATTGTTTCTTAAACTGTGCCACAGTCAAATTAGCTGCATTTGTAGAAGCAATGATTATTCCATCATCTGACAAGACTTCTAGTGCTTGGCTAATTAAACGGTGATAGTCTTTAGCAACAGAAAATGTTTGTTTTTTGTTACGAGCAAAACTTGGTGGATCGATAACAATCAAATCAAAAGTCAAGTTTTTACGCTTAGCGTATTTGAAATATTCAAAAACATCCATGACCACAAAATGATGATTAGCTACATCAAGGCCATTGGCTTCAAAATGCGCTTGAGACAGTTCACGAGAACGTTTAGCTAAGTCTACAGAAGTTGTTTCAATCGCACCACCCATAGCTGCTGCAACTGAGAAAGCTGCTGTATAAGAAAACATGTTTAGGACACGTTTTCCAAGACCTAGTTCATTAATTAAAACATCACGGACTTCATGTTGATCTAAAAAGATACCTGTCATCAGACCATCATTCATGAAAACACTGTATTTGACACCATTTTCCAAAATGGTAAAGGTTTCAGGTGCTTCTTGACCATAAATGTGAGCTGACTCATAATCAAGTCCTTTAAAGCGAATTTTTTCATATCCGCCTTTAACCGTAGGATAAACTTTTTGAAAGGCTTTAACAATGGTATCACGATACTGATAAACAAAAGTGTTGTACCAAGAAAATACAACAAAATCAGCATAACGATCTATCGTCACACCACCGAAATTATCGCCATCTTGATTAAATAATCGATAAGCTGTTGTTAAATCAGAGTTTTCAAAGTGTTGACGCTTCTGCTTAGCCTTGCTAAACAAGCTTTCAAAATAAGACTCTGTCAAATCAACCTTGCCATTTCCTAAAAACCAACCAATCCCTTTGTTTTGACGAGATAGGTAAGCTGTTCCTAAAAACTGACGTGAGTGATTGTAAAGAGCAACTAATTGATTATCTAAATCAAGTTGATGAAAATCTTTTCCATCCAAAAGTTGAATACCACGCTTAATTTTCTTTTCAACGAAAGAATCCACGTATAGTTTGTTCATGAAGCCTATTATATCAAAAATTCAGAATTTTTCCCACTAAATTTTATATTTCACAGGCATAAGAACCAACTTTTTACGCCTAAACGAGGGAATTTTATGAAGGATTAGAGAAGCAAACAAGATAACAGAGTTATTTTTGAGTCTAATACACTAAAAATAGTGGACGCTTAACCGAAATTTTGCCTCAAAATGCGCTATGGTTCCTTGTACTAAAAATCTTATCTTTATGATATAAAAGAGATAACCCTATAACCACGCGCTTTCTAGCAACTGTCCCCGCCTATTCCCCGCCTTAAGCTTTGGACAAGGCTTTTTTTATTGCACTAAAAAACACCCGAAAAAATCGGGTGCAATTTGTAAGATAAAAAAAGTACCTCGGAAAGAGGTACTTATAGTATAACATAATTTTTGATTATTTCACAATCACTTTTAATTGTTCTTGAATGTAGTCGAGAACCGATTGGAAATCTTTTGTGATTTCAGCTTCTGCGCCATGCAATTCTTTTTGAATAGAGACACGGAATTTATATTCGTGTTCTGCGACTTTTAATCGTTTATATTCAGACGCTTCTGTAGAAAGTGTGTCATAATAAGTAAGTTGATTAAATTTATTTTTAAAATCTTCTACAGTGCGAAAATGTCTGATAAGATTTGCATATTGACTTTTGCTAACAATGACTTTTCCTGCTTCGTTTTTCATTTTAATTACCTCTTTTGTTCTTTATTTATCTTACAAAGATATTATAGTACATGTATTATATATTGTCAAGTGTTTTTGCTATATTTTTTTAAATTTTCTTCGATGATTTCTTTTAGTTCTAGCAAATCTTCCTCTGTCGCATTATTGCGAATGAAACTGCGAGCTGCTGAGCGCTTGCTTAAATAATTGCGACGTTCTTTATTTTTTTCGTTCCATTTTTTGGTGGCTCTTTGTTGAGCAGTTAAGTTTTCTGTCATATCTACCTCTTAAAAAATTCTTGTCATAGCTTCCATTTCTTCCAAAACGTCAGCTGTATTCTCAAAGCTATATTCTTCATCTTCACTTACCGCTTCGCCCTCATATAGATAATCACGAATTGGTCTGTAGTCTGTATCATCTCTACGATAGCGAATGACTACGATTTTATTACCGATTTTATTATCAGCAATATCATTTCTCAAACTATCAAGTAAACCATTGTCTTCGTAATCATATGAAAAACCGAAAAGTCCATTTTTAAACTGTTGCCAATTATATGCCATGTTTTTCTCCTTTATATAAAAGCGGTCAATGCGACCGCTACTTTATTTGCCAAATGGATTATAAGCACCTTTGACTGTGCCTGAAACCAAATCATAAGTGATAAGTCTGTAGTTAACAATCGCACCAGCTGCCGATTCTCTTTCAATGATCAATGTTTCAGTTTCTGATAAATCAATTAATTGTTGTTTTTCAGAAATATAAATAGCTGGTTTGCGGATTTTAGTTGTTTTTTCAATTTTACCTTCTTGTTCAAGGATGCTAACCAAATCCCACACTAAGTTTTGACCTTTATTTGCTTGTTTGATAATGTCTGCTTTTTTCATTTTGTTTACCTCTTTCGTCTTTATTTATCTTACAAATATATTATAGTACATGTATTATATATTGTCAACACTTTTCTACAAATATTTTTGATATTTTTAAATTTTACTGCGCACTACTGCGTTTTTCTGCGCATAAAAAAAGACCCAGCGCGTGAACGCTGGGCGTAAACTCATTATGAGCCAAGAGTCAAGTCTTGTTTCATGGTTTTATTGTAACAAAAAAGCTAGCTCACGCTAGCCCTGCAAAGAAGCTCTACTGTTTTTGTTTCAAGTGTCCTAGCCAGTCCACTCATTACGGTAGTCCGTGTAAGACCATTACACCCTTACCCGTCCATTATACCAAAAAAGCTCCCGACCGTAAAGGTGGGAGCGTTAAAGTGCTTTATTTAATTTTAAGTGTTTGTCCTGCAAAAATCAAGTTTGGATTAGCAAGACCGTTTAAAGCTGCGATAGATTGGTAGCTAGTACCGTAACGAGCAGCAATTGCTGACAAGTTATCACCTGCGCGCACTGTGTAGTAAACTGAACCAGTGTTAGCTGAACCGTTAACACGCAATACTTGTCCTACATAGATAAGATTTGGATTGGCAATGCCATTGAGATTAGCTAGCGATTGATAGCTTGTCCCAAATTTGGCAGCAATGCTAGAAAGCGTGTCGCCAGAACGTACTGTGTACGTGTTAGTTGTTGGTGCTGGTTGTGTGTTAGCTACTGAAATGATTTCAACGTCTGCTTTACTGATCCATGAATTGATACCAGCTAGCAATACACGATTGCCAGACACTTGAGCAACGTCATATGTGCGACCTCTAACCCAGCTTGGAATGCCTTGACCAGTAGCCCATGCATTAGCACTAAATTTAACCTTGACTTGGTTGCCGTTAGCAATATCAGATTTCGGTGTATTGTCCGCTTGTTGGCCTTGAGCGATAGCTGGCGTATTAGTTTTAGGATTATCGTGCTTAGTGTAGCCGTTGTCGGTAATGCCAGTCAAATCAACGTTTCCGTCCAAGCCGCCTGCGATGTACGTTGAGGTAAATTGATAAATTGCCACGCCGTCCATGCTTGGAAAGACGTTATAATTTGGTGCTGGCGTTACTGCATAGTTTGGGTAAGCGGCCATCCAAAGTGAATCTGGGAACTCACGAATGATTTGGTCGACGTACACATTAGCCACTGTATAAGGCTTGTAGCTATAATACATAGGCGTGTAGCCTGCAGCTTTAATCATGCGCATACCGTGCAAAATAGCGTTGGTATTCGCTTGTTTATCAGCACTAGCTCCGCTTTCGTAGTCTAAAGCCACGATTGAGCCTTTAGGCGTTTGAACTTGTGGCAAGAATGTATTTAAGACTTGTTCGCCAAGACTAGCATTTCCGCCGACCTGATACCAGATGTAAGTATGAGCACGCTTGCCTTGAGCGATTGCTGATGCAACTTGCGTTTCATACGTTGTCTGTCCGTACATACCACCACCATTTACACCACCGATTTGACAAATAGCGAATTTATCGTGGCCATAGCCGAAAATACCGTTTTGACCTTGATAGCGTGACCAGTCGACACCTTGGTCACCAACTGCGGCATAAGCAGTTGATTGTAACAATAGGCTAGCGCCTAAAACAGCACCTGCTAAAAGTCGTTTAATCTTCATCGAGCTCTTCCTCCTTCAAATCAGATAGATTAGTCAATACACAAACCAAACCAGATAAAAGAGCGGTTGAAACAACCACTCTCCAGTCCACTTGTGTGATTAATGTACTAGCGCCAATGACACCAACCGCCGATTGCGCCATGGTTTTTAAGACCTTAACTCCCAATTTTTCAAAATACTTTTTCATTTTTCAACCTCGCTTTCCAAGCGTGCAATGCGTTCATCGACGTACTTGCTATGTTCTTCCAGTCTAAATGTACGTTCGATAACGCTATTATGTTTATCAACCTGTTTTTTTAGCTCGTTGATTTGGTAGTTGGTTAGTTTGGCGCTCGTAACAATACCACCAAACGTTCCTACCAAAGTCGCTAAGAGCGAAAATAACCCCGTTAAAATTTCAGCATGCATAATCTCCTCTCGCTTCCTAAGCTGACTATTCAGCGTCTGGCAAGTTCCAATCTGGATTGCCGTCTTCGTCAAATTGCATGATGTAGCATTTTGCGTCAGCGAATCCATCAAGTGGAAGCGCAAGGATTGAACCACCGAATTTTGAAATACCGACGACATTGCTGAATTCTTTAAATTGACGTTTGCCGTTAATCACAACCGGTTTACGTTCATGCTCGATGTGCATGTACAGGTCGTAATTTCCTGCAATATAGCGCACATACTCACCGTTTTCTTTCATATAAGTGAGCGCTTGCGCCAAATCGAAAGGTTGTGTGATTTCGTCTACATTGATAAGTTCTTCTGCCATTTTGTTTATCTCCTTTTTTAAAATTAATAACTAAATACTAAAGTGCCGCGATAATTTACATTAGCCTCTGCGTTTAAGACGTGCAAGCTACCATCCGAATTAAGCTGGATGTTACGGTCATGGTCTGGCATAACTGACCATGCTTTGGCTGTCATCATCAAAGATTTTTTAGTAAATTCTTGCGGTATGCCGCCAATCGTGTGAGTGCCTGCACTGTTAAATGTCACATCGTAGTTAACAACCACTAGACGACCTTGAATCATGTACTCACAACCGCTGACACCTGTTGATGTCCAGTCTGTGTAGTTAGACGCTTGGAAGTTCAAATAACCAGACGACGTCATAGTCAAACGACGTTTTAATTCGCTATCAATCTCAAAGCGGATTGCGCCAAAGTCAGGGTCAGACAGACCGTAATGCACGACGTTCTCGAGATTGTCATTGTAATCAACAACAAGAAAGCGCAATTCGCCAGCCTGCAAGACTGCTAGCGGCATATCTGTCGGCGTGGTTTCACTACCGTTCTTGCGCTGAATCGCGCCAGACGATGCGAAAGCGTGGTTATCAAGAAACAAGCCTTGCTTGTATGCTGGGCGATTGTATGTGCCCCAACTGTCGGTCGCGCTGCCTGCTGTCTTATTCTCTTGCAACAAGAGTGAGCCACCACGAATAGCGCCTAGATTTGAGTTGACTGCAGACAAATTGTTAACGTTTAGCTTGTTGGCTGTCACTGCGCCGTCAACAATCATGTTTGCTGTAACTTGCATTTCGTCCGCAATGATTTTGACACTGTTAGCGTCTTGCGCAATCATTGTCGCAAACTTATTGCCGTTAATGGTTTTGCCGACTTTTGTCACAAAACCGTTATTATCAAGATTCAAGCTAGCACTCTTAACCGTCGTACTGTCTAGCGTGTTAACACCAACTTGTGCTGCGTCTGCTTTCGAGACAGCTGTATTCGCTGTCGCCTGCGCATTGCTTGCTGCAGTCTGTACACTTGACACGCTTGCGGTGATTGCGTCGGTTGTTTGTTTGATTTCCGACTTGGCTTGTGCGAGAGCAGCGTCACTAATCGTGTCTTCAGGCGCTAACATATAATCATGATATACATTGCCTTTTTCAACCATGATTTTGCCGTCGTTGTACAATCGTGCTGAAACACGCAAGTATTTTGCGTTTGCTGGTACTGTCAGCGTTTGCTGTACACATTGATAATCAGAGGTGTAGTTTCCAGCTTGCCGACCACCATTCAACGTTTTATCTTCGTTGTAAAACTGCCATGCTCGCCAGCCCTGCTGATTTTCGGTCAATGTAGTCCAGACTTGGAAAGCATACTTCTCACCTACTTCGACAGGAATATAGTCGGATGTGCGCTCTTTATATGTCGCGCTTGCTGCACCTAGGTTTGTGCTACCGTACGCTAAGAAACCGTCACTTGAATTTGCAATCACATAAAGATTTTTAAAATCTTTGCTTGTCGGAATCCGCTCATTCACACTACTAATCTGGCTGCTCAACTGGTTAGCTGTTGCTGTCAAATTGCTTTCGGCAGTCGTCACACGACCAGACAACGAATCAAAATCAGATTGCGAAACTTTCGCTTGCAAACCTGTATTCAATGCGCTGATTTGAGTCGTGTGTGTGCTGATTGTTTGTGCGTTGCTGTTAGCGGTAGCTTGCGCACTATCAGCTTTGCTTGTAGCTGTCGAAATGCCAGATTGCAATTCAGTTTTGGCTGTGTTTAGTTCTGTTTTAGTAGCAAGCAAGGTCATGCCGTCGGCTGTTTGCTGAATTTGGCTAGATAGCGAGCTGATTTGTGTAGCTGTATCTTCAGGTGCTAGGCTGTAATCAGTTGCAACACTGCCTTTTTCAAATTTTAGCTTTCCATCACTGTACAGACGTGCTGAAATACGAATGTATTTAACGCCCGCTGGCATAGTGATAATGTGTTGGAAATGTGAAACATTGTCTTCGTCTGTTGTCACATTAAAACCAGGCGTTTGACGGTTGTTAATTGGTTGCTTGTCAACGTCATAATATTGCCAAGCTCTCCACGAATAATTACCATCTGGCACGGTGAGCCAACCTTGAAAGACATATTTCTCGTTTTCGTTAACACGAATAAAATCAGATGTGACTTCCTTATTTACCGCATTTTGACCACCTAAAGCAGCGCCTCCAGTTGTTGGCAAGAAACCTTTTACAGATGTTGATTTGATGTATAGATTTTGACCGACTAGTGAACCAGCTATCTTCCCCTCAACTGCTGACACTGCGCTTGTAATTTGACCGGGAACTGCATTAATTTGCGTTTGCAGACTACTTACATTGCCGTCAGTCGTTTGCAGGCTTGATTGCAAGCTAGCGACCGCTTGGTCGTTGCTTGCTTGATAGCTGGCAAGATTAGCTGTAGTTGTGTTCGCAGTCGTCTGAACTTGTGACAGTGTTGCTTTTGCACCAGACAAATCTGTTTCAATGGCGCTTGTTCGTTGCGTAATGCTCGTGATGTCATCAGTATTGTCATCAACTGTCTTTGTCAGTTCTGCCACCGTCGTCTTCGTCCCATTCGCGGTTTCTTCAACGGTTGAAACACGACTGGTTAAATCTGTTTGTGCAGCAGCTTGCGCTTGTAATTGGCTTGCTGCGTTTGACAAACTGTTCGAAACATTGGTTAAATCAGCACGCAACGAATTAGCTTTCGAGTCAATTTCGCTGATTGCTGCAGTCACGCCAGTCGTGTCAGCGTCAGCACCTGCGATTGATAGATTGACGGGTTGTGTGACCTCAACACTGCCGTCAGAGTAGTAAATGTACTCGTATTTCCAAAGATAGCGCTGTTGCTGCGTCGGGACTAGTGGTGTGCTAGACCAACCTAGGTCTTCGGGTGCTTGGCTGTAGTCGCTAACTAACTCGCCGCTTTCTAATTTTGGCTTATAAAAAGCTAGATACGTTCCGCTGTTGCGAAAGTCTAAAACATTATGCAATCCGTACCAATCAAACGCACGAAGAGCAATATCCTCTAACTGCCATGTGCATGTTGACCAGAAACGGTAAGTAGTGTCGCTAAGTTGTTCGAAATAACCTCGTTTCTGATTGTGTCCTTGGCTAGTAAACCAAGAATTTTGAACCTGCCCGCTCGGATTAAACGTTGCGTCTGTGTCAATCAAAATCGACTGCGTATAGGTCATGCCTTTAGTTGGCTTAAAATTATAAAATTGACCTTGTGGCAAGATTTCAGCCGCTTTTGCTGGGTCAACATTTGGGTCTGTTAAATCCAGATAAGCCCATTTCTTATCATCGTCCCAAGTCGTGTTGGTAATACCATAACCCATAGTAAACGGTTTGTCTGTGTTTTGGATAAGGTTGCGGTTAAAAAGTTTCAAACTATCGTCAAACGACGGTTCGAAGCTAGCGCTACCAGCTCCAGCCTCAAACATCATGTGACCATTTCCAAAACTTCGATAAGACAAGCGAATATAGCAAGCGTTCGCTGGTGCTGTTATCGTACGTTTGCCATGCTGTTCACCGTCTGAGCCATATTCACCATACCCACCACGGCTGCCGAACGGTTTTTGATTGCTATCGTAAAACTGCCAAGCGTCCCAGCATTTTTGACCCTCGGACACTGTAGCCCACCACTGAAAGGTATAGGTTTTTCCAGCTACGACTTGGATAAAGTCTGTAGTACGTTCGCCTTTTGCATCTGGTCCTAAGATTTGACCTTTCCCGTTAGCGTCAAGCCAACCTTTTGATAATTTACTTTCAACTACAAGGTTCCCTAACGCACCTTCATTCGTTAGCTTGTAAAACGTCTCCCTTCTGGTTTCCGCTCGCTCGTTTAGCGTCATCAACGTCGTTTGATTCTTCGCTATTAACTTGCTCATCTTTTACCTCTTCCTGTTCTTCATCTTCAATCCAGCGTTTAATTTCGGTTGAAATTCCATAAGTTTTGAAAATAACTCGAATGGCTTCTGACTTCGTCATAACAGGCACGTCGATAATTTGGCGTTGTTCAGCAATTACTACATCTGCTTTAATCATGTGTGTTCCTCCTATTCCCAAACCTCGCAATTAAACATTGCTTTAGCACTGATTTCGCTGGCAGCAACAGTAATGGATTTACCTGTCTTGTATTGGTTTCCAGAGCCACCGAAACTAGTGTTTAACACACCGTTTTTATCAAACTTAGACCATTTGTAAGTCTTCGATGTGTCTGTTCCGTCAGCGTCCAACTCTTCGCCATTTTGATACAAGCGAGCTTTTAAAACTGTCGAACCTTGACCGTTTTTAAAGATGTTTCCAGCACTTGAGTCAATAATGAGCTGAATCGGGTCTGACATATCCAAAATAGTTACGTTACCAGTCGATTTTTGACCACTGTTGCCACCGCTTGATTTATCAATGCAGACGACTTTAAATGTTTGAGCGTCCACGACTGCTGCAGGTGTCACTGTCAAAATACCTTGGCTGGTTGTGTTCGTGCCTGGTGCTACGTTAGGTGTTTGACCTGTAGTCGTACTTGAGCATAGGTGCCAGCCGATTCCGCCGTCGGCGTCGTAGCCAGTTGATGAGCTACCAGTCACGGTAGTGTCAAGGTAGAAAAACTTGAATTGCTTGTTGTCGTTTGATAGCACATTACCTTTGTAAAGATCTGCATTTACTGTAAGACTTGCGGGCAGATTGTTTCTAAACGTATTTCCGTTTCCAGCATATACATTCAAAACGTTAGCCTCTTTACCGATTTGAGTTACAAATAAATCGATTTGTGCATGAAATTGCACGTCTAGATCTGTCACTGGGTCTTTCCAAGTCCCGCTCGCCTCAAAACGTTTTGAACCTTTTGACGGGTCGATATTAACTTTAGTAGTCAAATTCTCATTGTGAGTTCCAGACAAATACTGGTTGTCTGTGCTAGTAGTTGATGTAATTTCAGTCTTAGTCGCACCATCGACCACGTACCATTTGACTTTCCCGACATTTCCTAATACTGTCGCTGACGAACCAGCTTTAGTAAGGTTCAACGTCAATGTTTGAGCACTTGATGCGTATGACGGATTGTAAGTTGCAGCCGTCTGACTATAAAGCTGTGTAGTTGCTTTATTCGCTGTGATGAACGCGTTAAGCACTGGTGCATCTGATAAGTCCACGACCGTGATTTGGCCACTTGCTACTTTTACCATTTATTAATTCTCCTTTAACTTCTTCTTCCGATATATTCAACGTCACAAAAAAAGCTTGCTCTTCTGAACAAGTCTTCTTGTGTTAATTTAATTGTCTTTTGAGAGTACGAATGCGCTCGATTCCACAATTCATCGGGTGTTTCGTCATCCTTGACTTTCGTCCATATGTAACTAAATTCAGTTCCATCTTTGTCAATCTCTTGACCACCACGCCACAAAGTAGCGGTTAAATTCGTCGAGATGACACCGTTTTTAAACACGTTCCCGTTTGATGCACGTACCTGCAATTCGATTGGTTCAACCAAATTAATCAGCGTCGCTTCAGTTTTGGCAACTTCCTTGCCGTCGATAATCGCACTAATAATCAAAACTGCTTTGTCATTAATTGCATTGCCGTCAACTGTTAACGCGCTTTGATTGCCGATGACATCACCTTCAAGTTTCCACTGCCACTGGCACTCGACATCTTTACCAGCCTTTTCAAGCCTTGCGTCGATTGTGGTTTGACCGTCGTAATTTTTAAACGTTAGACCATTGTCGCTGTTAAGTCGAATCGTGTAAGGCGCTGCGTCGTTTGCTAGTTGCTCGACTTGTTTTAATAATTCACTAGCGACTTGCGAATATTTCCGCTCGAAGTTCGTAAGTGTTGACTTCGTAACTTTACCAGTGATTAAATCCTCTGTAAGCTCTGAAATACGTCCTTGCACGTATAGCGGTGGGTTGTAATGCACGTCGTCAATCAATGTGCGTGTGTCACCGACGTCGCCGTCAACGGCACCCTCAATGTCGTATGTGATTTCTGGCACGCAAATCTTTTTAAGTTCACCGAGCATGTAGCCCCAGAGCGCTTCTTTCGTGCTATATTCGGTTTCTCCAAGTTCTTTGATAATCCAGTTATCATTCGATTTTTTGCCGACTGACGGGTATTTATCACGACTTTGAGGCGCATAGACTGTCATACCGTTTGAATAGTAGAGCAGATTGCCGTCATCGTCGTAGACTTTCTTGTTCAGCCCGTCAATGGTCAATCCATCTTTACCAGTGGCACGTACTGCTGTGCGTAACTCTTTCAAATTGTCGCTGTAATTAATGACTTTAAGCTCACGACCAACTCTAATCGGACTTGCTGCACGATTAGAACCAAGATTACCTTTCTTATAAACGTTTAAAACTTGACGTTTCAACGAATAATCTTGGTTGAGTTCGACAGTAAATTCAAGCTCTGCGTCGAAACTGTTCGCAATTGAAAAAAGACGTGCCAGAATCGTGTCTGTGCCCGTCCATTCCAGCTTGATACATTTATCTGCTACTTCGTTAACACCGAGCTCTAAAGCGTGTTCTGGGTCGTAATAAGCGAGGTATTCAGTAAAGCTCATTGCATTAGCTGGTTTGTGCGCACCTCGCTCTTCTTGGTTAAGCTCTAGACCGAGCGAATAAGCTGTGATTTCGACCTTATAGCCTTTCTTTTGCAAATCCATGATGTTCAGCCAGTGGGCTTTTTGCTTGTAGATAAAAGCAAGTTTGCAGCCAGTGCGAATTGTGTCAATGTCTTTTGAGCTGTACTCAATCGTCAAAATGCTAGCAGAACCAGCCAAAAAACGCTGCAAGTTGGCGCTGTGGTAACGAATACCTGCGATGTTATCAAAGAAAGCGATATTGTGAGAATCTGTCGAATCACGAATTGCAATACGTACATTATTTATCAAATGTATACCTCCTTGATTATTGCTTTGGCACTCTCAATTTCCGCAAAACTAGAAATATTAAGCTGTACTTTTGTCGTTCCTGGCGGAACTTTAAAGTACATCGTGCCTAAAATTTCATCGTCTTTCTTGATTTGATTATTGACACGAATTTCACCTTTTTCACCATCAATCTCAATGACGGCACCGTCTGGATAGCGATTTGGAATATCTTTCCAATAAGGAACGTGTAGTTCTTGAAAACTAAAATCATTTAGATAATGATGTGTCACGAACTGTTCTGTAGTGCTGTTTGAACCTGCGTAGTTTCCGACATAAAACTGGATGCGTTTCGCTTTCTTGCCGTTTAATTGACTAGCCGAAAATGGATAGTAACCGCCATACCAAAAGAACTGAACACGGTCTTTCTCCTTGACAAGGTCAAACATGTTTGAATTGCGGTCGATAGACTGCGCGCCATAAGGGTTGGGCGGAATCCAGTATGACGGTGTGAATTTGATTTCTTTCTTGACCATACTTCCGCCGTTACCGTCACCAACTAAAAAACGCACGTAAGCTTCGTTACGTGTGCGGTCATTCTTTTCAATCGCCATACCAGCTAGCAAATGATTATCTTCATCAATGACCGCAAGACACCATTCACCGTTTTGACTGACCAAGCCAGTTTCAAACCAAGCCCTCGCCCAGATGTACCATTGCTCGACCGGTGTCTCTAGCACGTACTCCTTGCAAGCGCCATAGCTAAATGCTCCAGCTGTTCCGCTTGTTGTAAAGCTTGACGGCATTAGTCCTAGACGTCCACCGAACGCGCTATCTGACGTCATCTGCGTTGTTACGATTTTGTTTGGGTTTTCGTAAAACACATTTCCGTCTGTCCAGTTGGCGAAGTCGCCTTTTTGATTGCTTGTGATAAGAACGTTCTTGCGGTCAATATAACCGTCTTCCTCGTCGTATTTACCGTACTGCAGCAAACCATAAGGACTGGTAATAGCCACATAACCAGATTCTTTCTTAAGCTTGATTTCATAGCTCACATATGCGTCTTCGCTACCGTCGTTCACGATTTCAGCTTCGTAAACACCAAAGTCGTTTTTTGTAAAGTTAAACGAGCGAGTGGCAGACACATGTGCCACGCCGTCTGGAACAAAGAATTTGATTGTTGTTTCATCGTACCAGTCAGAAATGTCTTCTAACTCAACGTTCCCAGTTGGAATAGCGTTGTAATAGCGATTTGGTTCATCTGGCAAGACAAGTTCGTGAGGCTCGCGGGTGTTTAAAATTCTCGCCAGCTGATCGCGTAGCTCGCTCAAATCTTCTCGAACAGTCGGTGTGTATTCGATAGTGTCAAAGAATTGCGCCCCTGCCATATCGCGAGAAGCGAGAGAGACGGTTACTTCAATGGTTTTTGCACCAAAAGTAACCTCTTGTAACTCTTCCCCCGTCCCGAGAATGTCCTCGGTAGTGAGCTTGCGCTCGTTCCCGATTGTGCGTTTCGCTTTTACAAAATTAAAAAAAGGCGTTAAATCAACGCCGTTATATGAAAATGGCATTATTTAAGCCCCCTTACTAAATTATTAATAGTTTGTTTGTTAGTTAAGTAACTGTTCATGTCATCGCCAGTTGCGCGTGCAATCTCACGACCGTCAATGTTTAGAACAGTGTCACGAGTTACCGCACGTCTAACTGTGTCAATTGCTTGTTTGATAACTTCCAGTTTTTCACCTTCTTGATTGCGGTAAGTAACCTCGATGTTGTTTGAGTAACTACCGCTTTCGAATTGATAGCTGTAATTATTCGTCATCATGCCAGCAATTTGTGCATTAAAATCAGCAATATTGCTACGCAATTGTGATTGAAAATCTTGAATATTGTCAGCGATTGCTTTCGTGTTGCTTTCGACACCAAGCGTAACCGTTTGAGTAGGATTGAAGTTCTCGAAGATTGCTGTCACGTTCCGTACAGTATTTTGAACTTGTCCAAACATGCCGTTTAAGCCTTCGTTCAAACCTTGCATAATTGCTTGACCTGCAGGTTTCAAAAGCACTCGGTCGTAACTGATAGGCCCTTTGTGAGCGCGAATCCAGTCGGCAATACCGCCAACGAAGCTTTGGACTGCCCCGAAAGCTGATTTCAAACCGCCTAAGAACCCGTTCATAATAGCTTGACCTGCGCCTGCTAGATTGATATTAGCTAAACCATTTAAAACACCGCGAACAGAACCGACTACAGAACTAACACCGCCTACCATGCCATTAAATGCGCCTACAGCACCAGAAACAATACCGTGAGCAATACTTACAACAGAACCTCTAAGAGAGTTCCATAAGCCGACCACAGCACCTACAAGACCGCTGACAATGCTTGATACCCCAGCTCTCAGGCTGTTCCAAGCGTTTACTGCGCCATCTCTAATGCCATTCGCTATATTTACGACACCACTTTTAAGTCCGTTCCACAAACCGACTACACCATTAACAAGACCGTTCACAATGGTTGTGACAGCTGTTGACAATGTTTGCCATGTTACTTGACCTGCAGCAAGAATAGCGCTCCAAATTCCCGAAAGAATTCCAAGGAGACCATTCCACGCCATGCTTACGCCTGTTGTGATGCTTTGCCAAATCAACTGCAAGTCTGAACCGACTTTGCTAAAATTACCTGTGATTAAATCACAAATAATCAGCACTGGCCCCATAACAATAGCTTTAATTATTTCCCACGCGCCTTGAAAAACTTGCTTAACACCGTCCCAGATTTGAGAGAATGAAGCTGACAAGTTTTGCCAGTAGTTTAACATGATATCGATGAACGGTTGAATGATAGGTAAGACAGTAGCTTGTATTGTTTGCCAAGCTGTGCTAAAGATTTGTGCGACACTGTCCCAGAGACCGCTAAAGAAATCTTTAACTTTCTGCCAAACATCTTTAATGCCGTTCGCTGCATCTGACGGGCCTTGTTTCATGCCACCCCAAAGATTGTTAAACCATTCTGTCACGCCATTCCAGAGGTTTGTAAACCATGTTTTGATACCGTTCCATGCGTTTTTAAGCCCGTTGGCTGCCGAAGTTGCTGCGTTGATTATCCCTTTGAATACAGAGACAATAATGTTAACAGCGTTGCTAACGATAGTGACTGCAACCTTAAATACTGACGCAATCACTTTACCGATAGCTTGAACAGCGCTCCTGAATTTAGCTGATGTATTGTAGAAATACACAAAAGCCGCTACTGCAGCAACAATAGCTATAACAACCCACGCCCATGGACTAGCCAGCAATTGAACAACAGTAACTAATATTTTGACGCCTGCAATCACCTTGCCGATAATCATCAAAAATGGGCCAATTGCCGCAACTGCCAACGCTATTTTTATGATGTTATCTTGTTGAGCTGGTGACAATGCTTTGAATTTTTGAGCCAATTCTGTAATAAACTGCGCTGCTTTCTTGATGTATGGCGCTAAGCGCTCACCAATCGCAATAGCAAAGCCCTCGATGGCTGATTTCATACTACGGAATGCGCCGCCGAGGCCACCTTCCATGGTGTTAACCATTCGCTTGGTTGCGCCTTGTGAGTTATCAATTGCGTCAGCTAGTTTGTTGAAGTCTTTATCTGATGAGTTAATAATCGCTAACCAACCAGACATGGCTTCCTTACCGAAGATGGTTGCAGCTGCAGACGCTTTTTGAGTTTCCGAAAGTCCGCCCATTTTTTCGCGTAAATCGCCCATGATAGTTCGGAAGCTCTTCATATTTCCTTGACTATCCGTTACAGAAATGCCCAAAGCTTTCATAGCTTTTTCTGCGGATTCTGAAGGATGGACCAAGTTAACCAAACCAGCACGCAATGCAGTACCAGCTTGAGAACCTTTAATACCACTGTTCGCCATTAAACCAATAGCGATAGCGGTATCTTTCGCATTGAATCCTAATGAACCTGCGACCGGTGCTACGTATTTAAATGTATCACCGAGCATTGATACGTTTGTATTCGCGCTTGAACTTGCTGCAGCCAAGATATCCGCGAATTCTCCGGCTTGTTCAGCTTGCATACCGAACGCGGTCATTGCATCTGTTACGATGTCGGAAGTTGTTCCGAGATTTTCACCAGAAGCGGCAGCCAAGTCTAAGACTGCTGGAATACCAGCCATAGTTTGTTCGGCACTCCAACCTGCCATTGCCATGTAGTTCATACCCTCAGCGACTTCGGATGCACTGTAGCGCGTGCTAGCACCTAAATCTTGCGCTTGCTTACGCATTTGCATATACGCCTTGCTTGATGAATCTGCAGCAATTCCAGATGTTGCAGCTACCTTACGCATGGAATCGTCGAAAGTCGTGAACGTTTTAACAGAAGCCCCCATACCTGCCATGATCGGCACGGTTAGTTTCTTATTCATTGAACTTCCGACCTTCTCGAATTTATCGCTTATCGCGCCAAGTTTGTCTTTCGCGTTGTTGGTAAACGTCTTAAAAGAACTGCTGGCTCTGTCTAAGTTGCTTGTAAAATTTGAGGTATCCGCTTTTAAGACGGCTTCGACTGTATACGAATTAGTTGCCACTATTTGTTGCCTCCCTCTTTAAGAAATTTCTGGCGGCGTCTTGCGATTGCTACTAAATCGCTGTTAACCGCATTCCCGTGCCCGTTTCCGAGCACTGCATTACGTTGTTTAGCTTCGTTATAAAAGTCTTCAAACTTGCCATAAACGTATTGTTTGCCACTCTTGTCAGTGGCTTTGACTAATCTATTGAGGTAAGCTTGCAAATATAGTTCTCGCTCTCTGTCTAATCGTTGCATTAAGTAGCCGCGCTTGCGAACGTTAAACTCTTCAATGGTCATGCGCTTGGCTTCAGTTAGCGAGCTAACGCCATACAAACCAATAGCTGAGGCAAGCATGTCTTCATAGACTTGTTTGCTGCTGTTGGCTAAGGTTGTTTTGTTGTTTAAGCTTCCGCCACCATTGTCAACATCTCTTTGACTTTTGATTTCGTCAACGGTGCATTGGCTAACGCTGATAAAAAATCATCAAACACTTTATCCAAGTCTTCTTGACTTTCAAGCCATGCTTCAACATCTGTAAGACGTGGGATTTGTTTAAGTGTATGTGTTGCAGCCAAGATAATGTCAGCCAAAACGACTGGGTTTTTGTCTTGGATGTAGATAACCGCACTAGATAGCCCCATGCCGAAAGTAGCACCAGATTCGTTTGTAATTTGATAACGTTTATCCATTTCACGGATAAAATCAATACCGAAGTGCAAATCGTATTCTTTGCCGTTGATTTCAATTGATTTCATTATATTTACTCCTTACCTCAAAAAAATAAGGGGCTAAATAGCCCCACAAAAAAGTTATTCTCCAGCGATTTCTATTGTGTCAGCAAACGCATAGTTAATCTCTGCGATTTGTTCGCTTGACAATGTCGCAAAACCATCTACTGGTTTGCCCTCGATAGCCATTTCAGTTGAAATTGTTTCAAGGTCTTCAACGTTTTCTGGAACTTCCCAAGAATTAAGCGAACCTTGCGCATAAAGCGCTGGATATTTGTTGCCTTGTTTAGTCCCTGCGAGGTCAATTTCCCAAACTTCAAGCTTGTAGCCGTTGACCACTGAATCTTTCAACATCAAGTTCAATTCATCTCGTGTTGCTACTGCTTCGATTGAAAGTGTAACTTCAAGCCCTTTGTCTGAAATGATTGAACCATCTTTAGTTTTAGTCGCATCATTTTTGCGTTCGTATTTCCATTTATGTTCCGTTTGCAAAGCTAGTTTAGCCGCTGCTGTGCGGTCTCCTAGCTTACGGAACATCAAGATTTTATCTTTACCACGATTAGCCATGTTCGTGTGTTCCTCCTTTAAATAAATTTAAATCTCAAGTCCAGAACGCCATGATAAAGCAATTCTGGAGTTGAATCGTCTTTGATAATTTGGCTGGAACTTTCATATTCCATAAACCATTGCCTACTGCCTATTTTTTTAATGTCGCTGAACTCTTCCATAAGCTTGCCAACCCAATCAGAAACAAGTTTCCTGTCATCTGCAGTCCCCCAAACATCGCATTGAACTGCGACTTCACCAATCAGTCGAGTTTTGGTCGGCTGTGGGATAATCTGCGTATAAGCCACGACCATGAACGGATAAGGCTCGTTATCGTCTGGCAGAAATGGAAATGCTGGCAAACCTAGAGCAATAGACCGTTTAATTAATTCGTCGTGTATTTCTTGGTCTGGTTGTTTATTTGACAATGCCTGCTCTCCTTAAATCGTCGATAAATTTTGGCTGTATTTCGTTAAAAGCTGGCTGCATAAATGGTTGTGCTTCCATTTTTCGCGTTCCGACTTCGAGATAGCCAGAATAATCTGTGCCCGCTTTTACTACCGCACGCAAACCATTGCTCGCTATATCTAGTTTGATAGAACGTTTAGTCGCACCAGTTGAATAGCCTTTTTTAAACACCGCTTTTTGTTGTGCTTTCCGTTGCAAATCAGCACCGTTTTTCTTAACGACTTCTCTGTAAACCTCAGTGCGTGCCATTTTTTCGAGCGAATTCAGCAACTCTTGGTCACCTTTAAACGTCACGCTCATTCGTGGTTCACCTCACTCAAATAGATAGCCTCGCGGCGCTTGTAGAAGCTTTTGCGGTTAATGATATAGAAAGTCTTGCCGTCAACTTTAACGCTCTCTACAGAGCCAGAAATAGGCTTGTTAACGCGCATAACTTTAGCACCGACATTCAACTTATTGTTTAAGAGCTGGTTTTTAAGTTGCAGACCCATATCAGAAACAAAACAAGGGACAACCACTTCTTGCGCTGCCCCCTTGTCCATTCGTCCTGTTTCTGCGTTGTAAACTGGTTTACCGCCCTTTAAAACAAGCGTTGCTCTATTTGCTTCTCTCATAAAACAAACACCTTTCCGTTCTTTGCCTTTCCTGTCGAGAATTCCTTTTGTAAAAGGTCATCATAAGGCAAGAATTCGTATTTGATGTCTTCATAAGAGACAGAGTGCCCTTCAATTGTTTCTGATGTTGCGCCTTCTGCGCCTCTGCGGTTGAAACGTTTAATTGTGCAATCTTCAATGATAAAGCTAAATTTATCTTCGATAATGTCAGTGCTGTAAGCCAATTTGAAATGGTCACAGACTTTTGAAATCAATCGTCTCAATACTCTATCTTGAACATTGTCACTTATATCTAAGTCCTCTTTAACGTTTGCCAAAACTGTGTCTTCAAATTCAGCCATAAGCACCTCTATTCAGCTTTCTTTTTAGGTTTAGCTTTGGTTTCTTTTTTTAAAAAACCTGCTTTTGTTAATTCTTCGACACGTTCGCCAACGTATTCAGACCCTGCTGGATAGATTACGTCAGTGAGCTTGTCTCGGAAACCTGCGATAACTTTTGCCATGTTATCACCTGCCTTAAACTTCTGGCACGGTAGTCAACATGTAAACGTCATCAAGGTTTTTGAATGATGGAAGTGCAATCATTGAGACTTTAGTTTCAACGTTGACTGGGTCCGTTTTAGTAGTTGTTGTTACTGCAATACCAGTGTCAACAATTTCAACTTTAGCATTTGTTACGCTGCCACCAAGCAAATCGCTTTCTTCTGGTGTAGTACCAAAGACTGTTTCACCGAGTTCTGCGTTAGGTGCAAGAGTGATATGACCGTCTGGATAGTATTTTTTAACAACGCCGTCAGCGTCTTTATAAGTTTGGTTTTTAACAACAACTGTCAAACCAAGTTCGCTTTCAAGATAATCAAAAAGCTCTGATTTTTTAACCGCTGCTGCGTCTGGCGCAGTTGGTTTAATCAAAGCTAGAGTACTTTTTGCGTTTTTAATTTGGCTCAAAGTTTTTGAGTTAAGGATAATCACTTCTGCAGTTGAACCAAGTTCTGCCAATGCATTAACTGCAACTTCAATATCTGCAAGCGGTGTTGACGTTGCTAGGTCTGTCCATGCAGTTTGGACTGTTCCTTTGTGCGCTGGGTCAACATGGTAGTCAAAGTCTTGTGCTACACCGTTAGAAATAACACCGATTTTACCAGTGGCAAGAACTTGCATGCGCATAGCTTCAAGTCGCGCGTGCGCACCAGCTAGCAAGGCTGCGTTGTCGTCAAAGATACCAGAAACAACTGTATCAACAAGCGCTTGGTTACCAGTTTGAGCGATAACGTTCAATTGTTGACGGTCTTGTTCTTTAACAAGCAATGATTCTTTGAAGAATGGCATTTCTTGTTCGTCAAGAGTGACGTTCATGCGTTCGCGAAGTGTTGCTTTAGTGTCAAACGCAGATGGTTTCAAAACAACTGGGAGACCTGCAGAACCTTTTACAAGCGCAAGTTTAAGTCCGAGCTGTTTGCGAGCTGGGAAGAATTTTTCTCCGATTGTTGAATCAACTTCACGTTGACGTGCGTTCCAATAACCTGCAAGGTTTGAGGCTGTGACTGTATCGTAAATTAATGGCATATGATTAAGCTCCTTTCACAAATTGAATATGAGGTAGTTTAGCTTTGACGTTAGCGTCTACTGTTCCTGCTCCAATTTTGTCTTCTCGCAAAGTACCACGATAGACAAGTGAAGCAACTGCGTCTTTATCTGTTACGTCAACGTCGTAAAGCAAGATTCCGTCAACATAAGTAGCTTCTGACGGATTAGTTTCAACTTTTACTTTTTTAGTGCGGTCTTCAAAGATTGAACCGCCGACACCAGAGAGAATTGCTCCAGCTTTTAGAACAGTTCGACCATTTTCAACGACTGTTCCTGTTGTTGTTTTGTCAACCAAAACTGAAATCGCTTCGTAAGGTGTGTTGTGAAGAATTTCAGTGTTCCCGAAAAATGTTTTTGGCATATTATGCCCCTCCTTTTAAAATAGTTTCTTGCCGCTAGCATTAGCATGTTGAGCCAAGCTAGCACCATAATTTGTTTGTTTTACGCTTGAAGTGCCAATACCCGGCGCTTTTTGGCGCAAGGAAACCTTAACAGCTTCAGCTACCGCTTGATTGAAGACTGCTTCGAACTCTCCTACTTTTTTCAAAGAGTTTTCAGCCGTGTCCAGAGCAAACAATTCTGCGAATTCAGCCGGCAAACCTTTAGAAACCAAATCTTTCTCGACTTGAACGACCAATTTGTCATGCTCAAATTTAGCTTTTTCTTCGGCAAAAGCTTTCTTGCTGTCTTCAAATTCACGTTTAGCACGTTCCTCTTCAGATAATTGTGAGTAGTCTTTTTCTTTTTTAAGAGCTTCGGCAATCGCGTCTTGAATGCGTTGAGCTTCACCTTTTTTGTAATTCTCTAAAGCTTTTTGGTTTGACTTATTGATAATGCTGTCGAGCTCTGATTGAGTTTTAGGGCCTTCGAACGCTGGGTCTGTTTCGTGCGCGTCGTTATTTCCTGCGTCGTTGTTCAAACCGCTATCGTTTCCGCCTGCGTCTGCTCCGCTAGATTCGCCGCCTTCAGCAAAGAATTGCAAGTTTCGAGCGTTTAATGCTAAAAGTTGTTGTTTTTCCATTTTTAAATTCCTCCCATGCTAGTCTCGTGCCACCCTAAATTTCCAGCACATTCATAGAGCCACGAGAACGGACGTCTCACACTCTCTAGTCTCTCTTGAATGTAATTCTATTCAGGACTTAAACAAGCCACGCTAGTGATGTTTATTTGGCTTATTTAACGACTAGCCAAGTCAACGAGGAAAGCAGGATTCGAACCTGCGCCTACAGATTAAAAGTCTGCCGCATTAACCCCTTTGCTATGTTCCCCAAAATAAAAAAGCCGTATCAAATACGACTCTTATCCATCTTTCTCTAAAGCCTTTTTAATGCCTTCAACAATTCCTACAACGAACCAAATAGGAATTACCACGATCAGGTAAAGCGGTATTGCCAGAACTGTCAGTAGTAACATACAAAAAATAATAACGAGTAAACTAAACATACAAACCTCACAAACAAAGAATACCTAAGAACAAAATAAGCATTAGCCAGATAAGCAAGAAAGCCTTACGCAAATCTGCTTGTAAGCTTTCTATTTTGCGCTCTAGCAGTTCAGCGTACTGGCTAAGATTGCCAACTCTAGCTTTTAAAATTACAAGTTCACGTTTATTGCGTTCAATACGCTCTCTGTTTTCTTCGTTAAAGTCTTCAATTCCACAAGTCATCTATCTTCTCTCCTAGCGGCGTATTCCTTGACTTATCAAGCATAGCCTCGTATTCTTCTTTAGTTTTTGAGTAATGAGCAGCGACCGAACATCTACAATGCGGATGCATAGGTGCTGCGTTTTCGCCCGGCATCATGTCCTTTACTTTGTAAATTTTACCGCTTAAAGCGGCACAATGCGGACACGCTCCGGGTTCTGCAATGTATTCATACTCTTCATAACCATTTGCGGTCAACGATTGTTTTTGCGCTTCTGTCGCCACTCTTGCACCTTCTGTCACTGCCAGACGTTTGGCTTGACTAGCAGAAACATCAAACTCTTGTCTGAGCTGACCGATAAACGTCGTCGGATTCTTTCCTTTCAAAATGTAATCTTCCGTCATTTTTGCTACAACTTGTCTCAAAGCGTTTTGACGTTTCCAGATGTTCTCTGACCACGTTGCACCTTTAAAAGGCGTATTAAGCAGCGTTTTAGCTGTTTGTGCGATTTCACTTTTAGTCAGCACTGACTTACCAAGCAATCCAGCTTGCGTTTTGATTTCAGTCATATAATCTTCTGTAATAAAGTCTTTGATACGTTTCTGCTCATCGTTGCCTAAAGCAATTAACTCTAGATCAAGTTGACGTTGCAGCAACTCTAGCCGATTTGTTTTCATTTTGAGGTTGTAAATTCCAAGTTCTCTGTTAGCCTCTTGAGAAAAGTTCTTCTCAGCAACGTAACGTTTAGCTTTCTCTTCAAATGCTTTAACGTCCATTTCATCGACTCGTTTTCGCACTTCTTCAATTGGCAAAGCATTCTTGTCTGCGTAGCGGTTGTAAAAGGCTTGTATTTCCTTTTCAATTTCTTTGTAATGATAATTGTACAGACGCTTAAATTCATCGCCCAAAGACGCGTCACGCTCGATTTTAGCTAGCTGTTCTGCCTTAATCCTCTTCTTCCAGTACTCGTTTACCATCGTCTTCTCCATTTAAATCATTGTCGGACAAGCGACTGTTCTTTTCTAATTGAACCGACAGCAAGCTTGAATTTTCTTGTTGATTTCGAATTCGTTCCATTTCTGTTTTAGCGTCAACGCCAGTCGCTGATTGCAGCATGCTGTATACTGTTTCGTCGCTGACGACACCATACAAACTCTTAGCATTTGCAACGACACTTGAAGTATCTGCAGGCAAATTCGGAACGAATGTCACGCGGACTTTTGACAAATCAAAATCTTGAATTTCTTTTAAAGTCTCGCTGATTCGAGCAATCAACTTGTAACGACGTTTTAGCGATTTTTCAAACAGTGCTTGCATGTCGACACGTTTCTGGTCAAAACCAAAAATTTTCCATTTCATCGCCTCGCCCGATTGTGTTCCAGAAAAGTTATCATCGCTTAAATCTGGCGTATTTGTGATTTTATGGATGTCATCAATAACACGGTTCTTGTAAGCCTCTGTTCCGTTAACGTCATATTGCTTATACAAGTATTTAGCGTCGACGGTGCCTTCGTTTCCGTTGGTGTCTACAGGCGGCTCTAGATTCAACAAACGAGCTTTGCGCATTTTACGCATGAACTCGATTTGTTTTTCTGCCGTGTCACAATCGGCAGGAAAGCTAACGCGCCCTATGATAGCTAGAATCGCGTCTGACAAGTCTTGCATATAATTAGCAGTGTCTGATTGAGAGGCGTCGTACAAGTCGATTAAAGACAATACAGACTCATAATCACCCATGCCGTTCGAACTGTTTAGGTATTCAGTCAATGGCACTGTTCCGAAAAAGTGAGGTGTCCTATCGATAACTTTAAAATCTTTAGATGAATCAATGATTAAAACTTCATCTGGTGTGTATACCTCGATAATTTTTTGGCTATCTGAAAATTGGTTCTTATCGTAATACCTAACACCAACAAGGCTGTTCTCCTCTTTTGTCATGTCGTAAATAACAAAAGCCGCTGTTGGATCTAGCTTAACCGCTTTAGTTTCGTCCTCTTGCGTGCGATAAACTAAATCATATGCACGTCCCGTTTTAGATAGGTCAAGGACAAGTGAGCGGTTCAATTGATGAAAACTATTGTCTTTTGAAATCTCGTCTAAGAATTCGGCAACACTTTCATTGTCTGAATCGTCATAAGAAACCTGAATAGGATTTCCAACGAGATAACCTTGTTTAAATGTAGCAATGTATTCACCAAAATTATGAACAGCGCGTGTGTCTGCCATGTCTTGGTCTTTACGTCGTTCAGATTCCAGAATTGTGTGATTGTTCCCTTCTGCGTAATCAAGCAACTCTTGAATACGTGGGCGCTGCACTGTTTGGTGATGATTGATGTATTGTTTTAAAAGTTTAAAATCCTCTGCGAACAATTCCTCTAAGCTTTCCGCTCGATAGCGCATTCTTGCTTGTCGATGAAAGCGAGGTTTTAACGTATGTGTTTGACCTGTGCTATCGACAAATGTTTCTGTATAAGCCATTTAAATTCCTTTCTACAAGCCAAAACCAGCTCGAAGTGTATCGAACTGGTTTGTGTTTCTTTTCTGAATATGATAACGTTCAAGACTGTAACGTACTGCGTCGATAATGTGGTTATTAGCATCTATTGGTTCGTTCAACCAATTCCCTTCTTTATCTTGTTTAAAAGTGTACGTGTTAAACTCCTCTATTGTATGCTCGCACGAAGGGTGAATGATAATTTCAAACCCTTGCATAAACTGGATGCCTTGCATAATTGAACCTTTACCTTTTAAACTAGGCACAATGCCGTTGATACCTTTACTGCGTATTTCAGCAATCAAACGTTTCTCTGCGCTATCTGCTGAAATATAAGAACGTTGCATTCCTTTGTCCTTTAGCATTTTAACAATATCATCTGTGAGCATAGCTTTTTGATAATGCTCGTTGTAAAGATAAAGACGCTTATTTTCAAAATCTACTGCAACGCATATAAGTGTTGTCGGGTCTTGCGTGAAACCAAAGTCCATTCCTGCAGTAGTCTCTTTCACCCTCTGTACTGTTTTCTGAATATCAAATTCTTCTACTCTAGTATTCTCAAACACGAGCCCCTCAGCAACGCCCCACTCGCCATCGCATACTATACGAGCACGTCTTGGGTTAGTGACATACAAGTCTTCGTAACGCTGCCTATCAATTTCATCTAACCACTCATTACACCTATATGTCGTTGTTAAAGCTAATGTGTCAGCCCGTTGCGTATCTTTATCAAAGAAGACACGTTTCAGCCAGTGACGTTCATTCCAAGGGTTAAATGTGAGAGTTATTTGCTTGAAAAATGTTGGGTCTGAAACACTACCACGAATTGATTCGACTACAGTGCTAAACTTATCTTCGCTTTCGATTTGATATGCCTCCTCTACCCACAGCCACGAAAGAATTCCGACATCTACTGTTATAGAAGTAATTTTCAATGGGTCGTCTAACCCACGGAAGAGAATCTTCTGTCCTGTTTTTTTAACAGTTATTTCAGGCAATGACTCGTTGAATTTAAAAAGGTGTGCAACTTTTAACTGATTACACGCCCACTTAAAATCTGTATAGGTTGATTGTTTGTTGGTGTTTGAAAAGCGGCGAATAACAAGCAAGTTAGCCCAAGGATATTTAAGCAATCTTACAACGTAATTTAATGCCGTTGTTTTTGATTTTTTTGAACCACGAGAACCTTTGACAGCTCTATAAAAATTCTTTGAACGCCAGAACTTACCATAGCCACCACCGACAAGCTCTGGAATATCAACGTTAATCTCTAACATCGTCTGCCCCCACAAAATTAACAGTCATATTTGTTTCAAGGTTATTTTCCAAGGCTTTTTCACGTTTGCTGTTTTCTAATTGAATAGCTTTAATGCGCTCGCGCTGTTCTTTCCTATCAAGACTGTCTTTGGTATCGATAGAAGTGAGTTTGCTAATCTGTTCGAATGCACGAACATCGCCTTTCATTGCTTTTTGCATCATAACCATAGCTAGAGCCATTTCATTCGTTGCTTCGAAGCCCATATTTTCAAGCTGCTGCTTGATTTTATCGCTTTTGACATCTGCTTCAAGAATGGCCTCAAACGCTTTTTTGAGGTTGGCTTTTTTTCGTCTAGCTTTGCCGGAAGCTATACCCCCTTTTTTAGTCATTTCTCGGAGTTCGTCCGGAGTTCTCTTTGAGTTCGGTATTAAGTTTTTTTCATTAGCCATCGCCTCACTTCCTTTTCATATCTTTCTTTACTCGCTAACCAATACAGCTTTCTCTCCTGTCATTTCTTCCCAACGATTAATAATTACATCCACATATCTAGGGTCGTATTCCATGACATAAGCATTACGCCCGTTCTCTTCACAAGCAATCAGTGTTGTTCCGCTGCCACCAAACAAATCGAGAACCACATCACGTTCTTTCGTATTATTTCTGATTTGATAATCAAATAGACCAACTGGTTTCATTGTAGGATGGACACCGTTTCTTTGTGGTTTATCAAAATCAATAACAGTCGTTTGTTTACGGTCAGAAGCCCACAAATGACCAGCGCCGTCTTTCCAGCCATACAAGCAAGGCTCATGCTTCCAATGATAATCTTGTCGTCCTAAAACCATTTGGTTTTTATTCCAAATCAAGCACTCACGAACAGTCCAATTAACATCTCGACAAGCTCCCCTGAAATTATACCCTTCTGAATCAGCGTGCCAAATATAAAATACTGCACCTGGTTTCATTACAGAATCTGCTGCAAAAAATGCTGAAGTAAGAAACGCACGAAACTGTTCATCACCCATACTATCGTTCTTAATAGTAAGTGCGTCTTTGGTTTTTCCTTCGTATGCCACATTATAAGGCGGGTCTGTGATAAGCAGGTCAGCCAATACCCCCCCCAGTAATTTTTCGACATTTGAAACATCAGTTGAATCGCCGCACATTAATCGGTGACGCCCCAACTGATAAACTTGCCCAAGTTTTGCTTTTGGTTCTTCTGGAGGAGTATCATCAAAAACATCTAAATCTTCCTCTGATTCTTCTTCAATTAGATCATCGATTTCAAAACCAAAATCAGACATATCTAAATCGATAATGTCAGATAGTTCTTCATCTAATAAGCTAAAGTCCCAATTAGCAAGTTCACCTGTTTTATTGTCAGCTAAGCGAAAAGCTTTGATTTGTTCATCTGTCAAATCATCTGCAATAATAACTGGAACTTTTTCGAGCTCCAACAACTTAGAAGCTTTAAAACGAGTGTGTCCGTTGATAATCTCACCGTCAGACGTTGCAACAATCGGAACTTTAAAGCCAAATTCTTTTATTGAGTTAGCTACCGGTTCAACTGCGCTTGCATTATCTCGTGGATTCTTCGCATATGGTTTCAGCCACGACAATTCTTTCTCGATAATTTGCATATTTCCTCCAAATAAAAAAGCACCAATCGGTGCTCGTTACTATTTCAATTTTTCCATCAAAAGTGATTATTGTTATTATCCCTCTTTAAAAAAAGGGTTTATAGGCAAAAAATAGAGGCTCATCTCGAACCCCTTATCTTTATTATTTGACAATACCATAATAACACATCGAGAACACCATGCACGCCCAGATTACCCTTGTTTATACCAATTATTCCCATTTTTTATCGTGACTCCAAAAAAATATCAATTTCTTCCGTCGCATGCTTGCGCAAACGATAATAAGTTGATTGACTGATTTTCAAGTGTTCCATTACGTCCTCTGGGTATTGCTTCAAAATGTACGTCATGCGTAAAATTGCGCGTTCTTTTGGATTAGAAACTTTATTGATCAATCTACTCAATTCAAGCTTACGATTGATAACATCGTTCGTGTCATGCTCGATTGACTCTTTTAAAACAATAAGCTGTGCATACACATCATCGACTTTCGTTGGTTTTCCACCTTTAACTTTGTCAGTAGACCATTTAGGACTAGATAACAATCCAGCTTCTAGCGTTCTTACCTCGTCGATTCTGCTTTGGATGTCTGCGTCTAAGTTTTTTAGTTCGTCAAGTAATTGTGATGCCTTGCTCATTTCCAGCTCCTTCGTGGTATAATAATTATAGCGATTTCATACCACTAGAAGCCTTTGCGTAAGCAGGCTTTTTTTGTGCAGTCAGGCGCACGAACTGCGTGACCTCATCAACAGCGCCTTGGATAATAGCGACTAGCGATAATCGCGTTAGATTAAAGAAAATCTTATTTAAGGAATACCTCTTTTCTAATTTGAATTTCGCTAATTGTGCTAGCAGTTAACCAGATGAACCTGCCAGCTGTACTAATTTTTGTAGTTTGTTTGAAGAAGGAGTGTTCTAACCACCTCCAAACATAAAAACCTTATTATTTCTGGTTACAGCCACAAGCGGATTTGCACCGCTTAAACGCCTAGACGTGGCTACCGAGTTAGTAGAAAAGGTAGGTGCTAGGCTGTCGACTAGGAAACAGCCATCATAGCCCTGCTTTCTTTTTTTATTTTAATTCCTAGCCTTATGCTGACGAGACGAGTTGAACGCCTCATGAATTACCGTTGTCAGCACTGCAAATTACACCACATTCGCATGGAAAAAATATATTATCAGGATTCCTCTTTTCTATTTTTTTATTTTCGGTGTATACCCACGCAAGGATTCGAACCTTGCTAGTACCTATATGGGTCATCTAATTGTGAGTAACATAATCAAGCAAGTATAGCACCCGAAGATTAAGTATTCATGTAGTTCAAGGTCATCATAGTGAGCATAGCCAAGCATTTTAATCACCACAAGACCCATTGTGCTGAAAATCAAGTCAAGGAACAGATAGTTCTTACCTAGGATAATGAAGATTGCAACACATACTAAGTCCATAGGAAGTCCAAATACAAGAGCTTGTTTCATTGCGTTTTTCATAGTTCAATTCCCTCAATTTCAGCACGTCGTTTTAGAATAATAAGATAGATTTTCATTGCATACAATTGGCTTTCAAGTAGTTGGAATGGACAAGATGGCTCGAAATCTAATTTGCCAATTGCCCATTTATCAAGCATAGCGCTTAATTTTTTAGCGCGGTCATGCAATTCCCAGTATTCATTTACCATTCGTTGTTTATAAGCTTCCATTTTAGTCTCCTAACAATTCTTTGTTCTCATAAATGTTACCAATGACTTCGAGAGAATTTAATTGAATGTAATCTGCTAATTCTCTGAAAGTATAAACAAGGTCATTATGGTTATCAACAACAACGAAAGTTGCTTGAAATTCGTCATATTTAACAACAAATTGTGTTGAAGTGTGGCGACCATATTTATAGTTGATTATGTCTCCCTCAAAGACTTCCTTACCATTCTTGTCTTTAAGTCCTGTGAATTGCATTAGTTTAAATTCATCATCGGCATAAAAGTTATCAATAGTTGTGATGGTAAAAACTTTATCATCAAAAAATGATACTTCATGGACTTTAGCCATCCGTTTTTCATCTTTCAACCACGCTCTAAATTTTAATTCTCTCATTCTTCTACCTCTTCCTCTCTATAATCTAGCCACGGCTCAATAGAACTGTGCTTCCCGCATTTTGGGCATTCAAGATGATAGTTTCTGCTAAAACTAAGCACACCCTTCGTCTCTTTCTTTACATAATCGTGTTTGCAAAAGAATTGTTTCAAATTATGCCTAAGTTCTTTCTTTTGTTCGTTGAACTTATAAGCAATCTTTTTAAGAGTATCGAACATCATTCCACCTCTTCAACTTCAAACGCATCGTTATACAGCACATGTCCGAGACCATCTCTTGACAACTGTTTCTCAGTAAAAATCAGTTGGCAGTCTCGACTTCCGAAAGCACCGAGAACATAAACTTTTAACTGCGTATCATACATCAGCCAATTAAATCGGTAATCAATGCCTTTCAGTCTGACTGTGTACTTTCTTTCCTTATTTGGATTGTAATCATCTGTACGAATTAAAATAGCCCCACATTCTGCGCAGTATAATTCTCCAGCAGGCTGTTGTGATTCAACTAAGTCTTCTCGTTTTTCCACTCGAAACAATCATCGCAAAAAACTTCTTCAACGTTCATTCTTTCACCACCTCTACCGCAAATTGCCAAGCCCACTCATAATCTTCTTTAATTTCTTCCTCTGTGAGCTGTGCAGATTCTAATTGTTTCCAATTATCAGCGTATTCAATCGATGTATAATGTAACCACGTAAATAGCTCTACTTTGTCATCTTCATTTTTGCAAAGATATGTTTTACTATATCCACTGCCATTTGGGTTAGGTATTTCAACTGTATATCGTTTTTCTTTCTCGACTTCATAGCCGTAAAGCCAAGCTTTAGCAAATGTTTCTGAATTGTCTTCAATCCAACTGCTTTTTTCATCATAGGCATCGGTATCCATTGCTTCGCATAGCTCAAATTTTAATGTTTTACACTCTTCAATCCAATCAGCCACAAATTGTGGCACTACTGGCTTTTCTGGTTCGTCAAGTTGTTCAATAATATGTTCTGTCCTAATTTTGGCTTCTTCAAACCCCTCTTCAAATCTGCCCCATTCTGTTGGTGTGTAATCTTGAAAATTTCGTTCATCTAGTTCGAGTGTTTTTAATTCAGCAATCACTTCTCGCTTATTCATAGTCAACCCCCAATTCTTTCAGCTCTGCTTTTAATTCATCAGCGTAATCTTCAAACACCTTCTGAATTTTTTCTTTGAGTTCGTCTTTTATAAAAACGCTATCGTGTCTGCCATTTGGGTATTTCACGTTTAAATACTCAATCTCACTTTTAGACAATATTTCTAAAATTTTGACGTTTTGGACAAGTATATTTGCTCGTTCTAAATCTTTCAGATTCATCTTAGTTTCATCTGGTTCTTTGAGCTGCTCGACGAGTTTGATTGCCTTGTCACAAGCCTCATACCATTTTTCTTCGTCAACATTTTGCGGTGCTACCCATTTAGTGTGCTTTAAGGCTTTAATCATCGTTTGTTTAATGTTCATCGCCACTCTCCTTTGTGCTTTAGCTCTGCAATACCAATGCCGACAACCACACCCACTAACAATGTCCACAATGCTAACAACCACATTATTAAATTAATCATCTTCCACTAACACCTCAATTCCTCGAATGTCCTTGCCATCAATTCGACCATTACCGAATTTGAACGTTTCACCATTTTTCCAACAAGCGTGGATCATGCCGTAAGTTTGTTGGGAAATACACGTTGTTAGTGGCTTATCTCCGCCTTTGATATATAGATTAACTCTCATGTCGTTTCTACCCCTCTCACGTCCTCTATATGACGTTTTAATTTGTTTTGAATGTAATTATATTGTTTAACCGAAAGACCTTATCAGAAGCTCTCTGCTTAACACACGCTTGAACGCTGGTGAAGATGTTCTGCTCTCAACCGATTTGTTTTGCGGTGCTTTTCTAGTTTTCGGCTTTGGATTCGGATTCGGTTTGCCATTGACAAGGCGCTCCCATGTAATTTTTCCGCTTCGAGTAGCCATTTGCATCTGCCATTTACTCAAACCAAAATGTTCCAGTGCTTGTGCTTGCGTTCCAACAAAACGTTCACCGGTTTTAACAAGAGTATATGCCGTTAACCTTGTTTTCTCTCTGCGTTTCACTGTTTTCGTGCCGATTTGCTCGCGATCATATTTGCCAGCGCTCACGTAAGTTCGTAATGTAGTTATTTTAATGTCGATTTGTTCAGCGATTTCGTACATCGTTCCAGTATATTGTTTGCCAGTTTCGACGTCGGTAAGACACCAAACCTTAGCTTCCATTCCTCATCAATCCTTTCATACGTTTTAAAACCGCGCTGTCATATTCTGGCATTTTGGCCAGATCTAAATATTTTTTGGCGTCGTTAACTTCGACATGCAGCATTTCTGCAATGACCACATAGCTTTTTAAAAGTTGTTTATGCGTCCATTCTTTAAAATCCATTAATACATCGAGCGGACATTCTTCGTGCCGTTCATTCCAAACGACACAGCATTGCGGTGCTCGCTTGCTTGCCATTTTAATTATCCTCATATTATTCAAACTCCTCGATTTCAATTTCAATCCTTGGGTTTGGGCTATATAGCTTTCTTGTTGTGTGTTCAACAATCAAACAGTCATCTTTCCAAACAATCTCTGCTTTTGAAATGCTGTCATATAGCGACTTTTCTAAATTGTCCAAATCAATTTTTTTATCATATGGAATCGTTTCAGTGATAAATCTAGCGTATTCGTCTTTTTTCTTTTTGCCCGACCTCGGTTTTGGCAATTCTTGCATTTTTTTGGTTGCCTTCATGTAAAATGTGACTTTGGTTCTTATTGCTCCGTCAAAGTAACGGCCAATATAATTTTGTTTAATAAAGTCAGTAACTTTCTTTCTCCAGCGTGCCATTTTAGGGTCTTCGTACACACCGAATCTTCCTGATCTCGGTCTCATTTGCGGTTTTGGCTCAAACGGTATTAAAAACATCTATACACCTCTTAGAAAGGAAGGTCATCATCTGAAATGTCCATTGGATTTGAATTACCAAATGGGCTTTCCTGCTGATTGTAGCTGTTTTGCTGTGGTTGCTGATTGTAGCCGTTTGATTGTCCTTGTTGACTTTCGTTTCTCGTGTCTAACAAGTCGACATGTTCAGCTACTACTTCCGTCACATACACACGCTGTCCTTGCTGATTTTCATAGTTACGTGTCTGGATACGACCAGTTACACCGATTTGCGAACCTTTGCCGCAATACTGCGCAATAATCTCTGCAGTTTGTCGCCAAGCCACAATATTAACGAAATCTGCCTCACGTTCACCATTTTGGTTCTTGAAGCTGCGATTCACCGCAAGCGTTCCTGTTAATACGCTTGTGTTGCTCGCTGTTTGTTTTAGTTCTGGCGCTTTAGTTAAGCGACCGATTAAATTTACATTGTTCATGTTTACCCCTTAATAAATTTCAACTCGCTTTGTGAGTTTCTTTTCTCTACAGTATTCACAATGCCCGCAAGGCTTTGCTTCTGCCCTGCCATGTTTGACATCGTCTAAATGTTTGATAATCTTAGCTAGCTCGTTTAATTCATCTTGAATTGCGTCAACGTTTTGAATTCGAATAGCTCGTGTGTCGCTTGGGCTTTCTTTGGTCACAGCGTAAATGATTGGCTCGAATGGTTTATTGTATTTCGCTTCAAGCATTGTCTTATAGACCGCCATTTGCAAAATATAGCCATACGCTTCAAACCAGCGAACTTTGTAATTATTGCCGTCTTTATCTTTAACCCAAACTTCATCGTCAATTGGGCCTTTCGTGGTTTTGATATCGACAAAATAGCCATGCTCAGCATTCAAACAGTCAATCTTGCCTTTGAACTCAACGCCTGCGATTTCTCCAGTTACTGCAGCTTCTTTTTCGCCTTGATAAAGAGCCATGAAGTTTTTATCCGTTGCAAGTGCCCGAATCATGTTCTCTGCTGTTTCAAATGGCGCATATAAGCTACCATTCTTCTTAAAGATTGATTCTTTATTTTTATCAATAAACGTTGCATGAGCTTCTTTGCTCTCAAATGCGCTGTGAACATAATTTCCGACAAGCAAAGCCGTCTTATCTCGCTTATCCTGCCATTCGTCGTTAAGCTCTGCTAATGCTCTAGCTTCACATTCCTTAAATCGTTTAACTTGTGAGACAGACCAGTAAGCTTTTGCTGATTCAAGGCTGTAATAATCTTTGCCAAGTAAGTCTTTAGTCATCTGTTAAATCTCCGAGTTGGTCGAATAAGGCTGTTTGCTCTTCTTGAATTTCGCCAGTTTCTGGGTCAGCGATTGGCAATTCTTCTTGTGGTGTTTCACCAATCAAATCCGTCAACGTTTCTTCTTGCGGTGTTACGTCAATTGGTGCTGCTTTCTCGTCTTCGGTTTCGTTATCGGCTGTGATTGCTTCTTGCAACTCGGTGCTAAGCGGTGCATATTTGCTGATAATCTGTTTTAATAAAGTTTTTTGAGCCATTGCGTCAAAATCAGTTTGCCAAGGACTGTTTCCAAAACTCTTTGAGAAACGTTTTCCGTGATTATAAGCACGTTCTTTCGTCCAATAAATCAGCTTCTTAAAACCATTTAACAGTTCGAGTGTCGCAAAATAGCCTGCCACTTCATCTTCTGGTTGGCTAAAATCGACCTCTAGCGTTTCAAATAACGGGTCATATGATTTGAATTGTGCTTTGTAGATTACACCGCTATTAATATTCTTAACTTGACCGCTTCGAATAGCCAGCTGGATAAGTCCTTTGTAACCAAGCTGAAATTGTGCTTGTCGTTTGTAAGGCACGATGTAGGCAAAACCTAAACTTGGTTCAATTGGTAAATTCAATGTTGCTGCTTTCATTGCTGCGGTTAAAATTGAGTTGTTATCAGCATTACTTAAAAGCTTGTTGTTATTTACGATTGATAGCAGACTAGCAATGAACTGGTCGCTTTTCCCACTAACTACTTCGCTAAGTTTGTTTTTGACCGCTGGACTGTTAAAAAAGTCCTTGTGTGATACTTGTAATTGATTTGCCATTTATTTTCTCCTTTTTGTCTTCTTAAGGTTCCAGATTTCACGTTTCAAACGCTTATTCTCTTGCTTCAAACTCACTATCTTGTCTTGATAGTCGTTAATAATTTCACCATACTCTGTAGCAAGATCGAGGTAGTCGCTCGTTCTGCTGTAATAAGCTTGCTCATAATCTTCTTTTAAGATAATCATGCCGGCCTCAATCTAAAATGTGCTGTTTGACATCTACTCGATAATCGAGCGGAAAGTTGAAAATGATTGTCAATCGTTTATCGGTCAAACTTTGAATTTCTTCAATGAGGTCTTCGTCTGAATAGTTACGATATTGCTTGTATGTTTTAGCTAACGTCATACTTTCATCGTCAACGAGTTCGTCAATTGTTTCAAGCAACGCTTCTCTAAAATCGTTTTGATAGAGAAGCAGTTCATCATCAAGTCTAATTTCAACCATGTTTACGCTCCAGTGCTTCTTCAATACGTTCCAAAAACATTTCATATTCTTCAATTTCTTTGTAACACCGTTTAGCTTCATCTCGCCAAAAATCACGTTCCGCTAAAAGTTCCTGCGTATTCATTATTCATCTCCTTTAAAAGGCGTTTTGCTTAGGCCTACCCAACGCACCAAAATGCATGCGGTGTCATCATATACGCTATATCCTTGTACTTCGCTTTTCCATTGCGGATTGTTCTTTACATCTTCGTTCAATTTTTCTGTTGCTGAAGACCCACCGTCGTCAAAATAGTCGTCAACATATTCTTTGTAGAATTCCATATTTTCCTCTCTAGTAAACTATCTTCTTGAGCTGATACATTTTACTGTCTCTTGCCAACTTCGCTATCAGAGACTCTGTATCGAGCTTTAAAAGCATGTCTCTAATTTCTCTCGAGTAATTGTAATAGTTCTGCTCGAACTGCTGGATAAGTAGCTCGTTCATACTTGCCAACCTTTCCAATATTCAGCAAGGTTGACTGATGTAATGGCTGTTACTGTTTTCTGCGAAGTTAAAATTTGTTCTTTATACGGCAGTAAGCCTACATTGCGTTCCATGTCGTTTTTCGGCAAATAATAACCACCATGTCGAGTTCTGCGACTTGCAATGATTGGTTGTTTGAATTCGCATCTCAAGCGCTCTACGACCTCTTTAACGCCTCGCTCGCTGATGTCAAATTCAGACTTTAACCATTTCAGTGGGACAGGTCGCTCAAAGCTACCGTGGTTCTTAATGTAATTCAAGATGTTAATTTCTTGCTCGTTCATCGTTTGCTTTCAGCTCCTTCCGAAAATTTAAAAATACGGTCTTTATCTCCGCGCATTCCCTTTGTTAAACGATCAACAAATGCGTTGTCATAAATTTTCAAAAGCTCTGCTCGTGAGAAATTAGTATTAATTACTGTTTTAGTCCGACTGTCTAAAATATTAAACAGAAAACGGTACGTCCATTCGTTGACTGGCTTGATGTAATTTCCGGTGCATGTCTCTTTCCCTAAATCGTCTAAAATTAGGTAGTCACATTCTGTCAGCAGCTTTGTAGCAAATTCTTCTGTAAAGCGCCCATTACCATTAAAGCTAGCTTGCACACTCTGAATCAATCTTGCAACCGGCATAAATATGACGCTTTTTGGCTCATTGTAAATCTTAAATGTATCATTCAACGATTTGGCAATTGCAATCGATAGATGACTCTTCCCAACACCCGGACGCCCTTGTAAGAACGTATTACCTTCGCCACCTTTTCCGTAATAACGAACCGCCCTTTGAGCAAATGCGTGTGCTTTCTGGTCTTCGAAGTTATGCTCTTCGAAATTATTCATCGTTGCATTTTTTAAGTCGTCTGGAATAATACTGACAGATTCAAACATATTCCATGTTTTAGCAAGCATTCCATTAACTGTTTGCTGCTCAGCACTGGACTGCTTTAAACGTTCCAATTCGTCTTTTTGGCAGTCTAAACAAAAGGCTGTGCTTGTGTATTCTCCTTGCTGTTTCATACGTCTGTAATACGGTTTATTATGAATCGTGCAGACGTCGCCAGTATCTACCAGAATACCGTTGTTAATCATATATTCATAAGACATTAATTCCATAAGCACCTCTAAAATCCAAAATCTGGGTCAACAATATTATGCAAGTCTTCAGTATTACTTTTAGGAAGTCCTTTTGATTCTTGAAACTTCCGTTGTTCTTCGTCGACTTGTGCGAGAGTTTTGATACCGTTTTGCTTCCAACCTCTCAAAATGCCATTTACATATCCAAAAGAACGTTTAGCAGAATTAGCAGCTTTATCAATAGCTCTTTTAATGACATCAACTTCAAAACCATCAATTTCTAGGTAATCTAATAATTGCTCAAGTTGATTTGGACTTAAAATTCCAATTTCTTGTTGAAAGTAATCCGAAATATTTTTGATGTTGGTTGCCGATTGGTTGCTAGTTTTCTCTACTGCACTCTCCTTACCTAACCTTACCTTACCTTTACTATCCTTACCTATCCTATACTGGGTTGCCATTTGGTTGCCAAATTGGTTGTCGTTTGGTTGCCAACTGGTTGTCATTTGGTTGCCAAGTTGGTAAGAACCCGTTGGTGACACTGATAACAAGCTTTTTTCGTTTTGGTAAATGGTTGGTTTAAAACGGTCTTTGCGAATTTGATTGTTGATTTTCCAATCGCGAACAACGGTCACTCCGCTTTCAAAGATGATAATGAATCCTTTGGCTTGCAGTAATTTCAAATCATCATTATTGGCTCCGTACGCTCGACTAAGCATTTTTGCGTTACCAATAAACCCCTCATCATCCGCTTCCATACCAAGTTGGAAATAAAGAAGTTGGCTGCTTGCTGGCATATCAACAAACAAATCGCTAGATGTGATGTCTTTGCTGAACATTCTTCTTTGTGCCATTATCAATCCTCAAACAATTTTTTCAATAAATCTTCAGCCAGTCTTTCACATTTAGCTTTGCTGTCGGCTTCAATTTCTTCTGGTTCTTTGCCATCTAACGTTTTAAGCGTGTATTCAGCTTCGACTTTTAAAGGCTCTGCATTGAACATCTGTAACATTCCTTCATATTTCTCTTTGTCTTCCGTGTAAGCTTCTTCAGTAGTGTTAATTGCGTCATTAATGTCTTTACACCAGCCTACTTTAAATGCCAATGCTCTAGTTCTGTTCTTGTATTCCATCAAGAAATGTCCATTTTCTTTGCTGCGAAATACGATAAATGTTTGTGTTTGTTTCATTGTTTTCTCCTTTTTATAAAATGCTTTTTCTGGTAATTTGCGCATTCTCACCACGCATCATCCTTTCATCGCGTCTAATACTTTAATAGCGTCGTCATAATGCTTAGCTTTTGCTTCCCAACTCTCAAATACGAAAGTCGGTTGCATTGATGTTTCTTCTTTCTTCGTTCGCTTACCAACATACGGTAATGTCAACACGTATATGATCATTGCTAAACTAAAGCAGATAATAAATAAGTCCATGTTTTCCTCTTTTCTAAGCCTTGTCCAGAAGCTTTTAAATTTGATTTTCAAGCCATTTCTTAATAGCTCGTTTTGACCAACGTTTTGCTGGTAATTCTCTTGGAAAACCGTCCATATAACGGTAGGTTTGAAATGTGTCATATGAAATGCCAAGAAACTTGCATGTTTCTTGCGGTGACATCAATTCGTTAAAACCGTCATCTTGTTCAATTTCCAAAAGCTTGTTTAGTGTTTCTTTGATTATGCCTTTCAGCCAATCAGAGAATTGTTGCATTACACTATCCATGCTGTTTCCTTTCTGGTATAATGTAAGTAGTTTTGTTTTGTAAGCGCATTGTTTCGGCAATGTGCTTTTTTTGTGCTCTCGATTAGCAGTTAAAGCTCTAACAAGTTTGTCAATCGTTGTTGTCTTATCAAATATTATTGTTTAGAGTAATTTAATAACTGCGTTTTTATTTATTTTAAAGGAGGTTATCATCTTGTTAGAGCCATAGCTACTAACCGAGGGCGTGTTTCCAGCTGAGCTGGTATAGTCCTAGCACTTTTGTTAAAGTGTCAATGAGCCCGATAAAATTTTGTAACCGTGCTAGAACCGTATCAACCCAGCTGGAAACAATTACGTTAAAATACGAAATTTTCGTATTTCTTGCCTAAAAAAATATCATCAAATCCAACGTGAAATTTAAACATATATTTTTTAAGCATAACCATTCCGATATTCGAACTGTCGTATTCAAGCTTCGCAAGTGTGTTGGTAGAAACCCCAAACTCGCTTGCAAGCTCTTCTTGTGTCATCCCAGCGGCAATTCGAAGAGCTTCCAGTGTCCATTTCATATGTTCTTTTTCCTTTCTTTTTTTCTTTAGGTCTTTCAACCTTACGAGTATATTATAATACGATTTTTTCGTATTGTCAACACAAAATTAAGTTTTTTTCGTATTTTTCTTGTATTGATAATAAAAATCATATATAATAGAACCAAACATACGAGAGGAAAATAATATGGATAAAAACAAGCAACGTATGCAGATTATCGCTGATAATATTACCTATTATAGAAAGAAGAAAGGGATCACTCAGAAAGAATTGGCTGACGCTATTGGCGTTGCTCCCGGGACGATTACTGATTATATGAAACTTAGAAGCGCTCCCTCTTTCGGGATCATTCAAAAGATGGCTGATTATTTCGAAGTCGAAAAATCAGACATTGACTCAACATTTAAAGACCAGAACATCATTCACGGTGATAACAATGGTTTGAATAGTTACAACAATAGTTCTGTCACTATTAACCACGGCACTTCTAAAGAAAACTTTGATAGAAGCCACGACCAGCAGATGGCTGATTTTGAATTGCAAAAAGAAATCTTATCCTATTTAGAACAGCAAACTAATATTTTAAATCAGTTGCTATCTAATACAGAGAAGATTTTGGATAAATTAAACAAAGGGGAAGAAAATGGCACTATTTGGAAAAACAAAAAATGAAAAAACTGAAGATTACCTTGCGGCGCGTGGTGTTAAAGGTTTGTCAGAAGAAAGCTATGAGCAAGTTAGACGCGTTGCAAATGAAATGTCTGGAAACGGATTGTTAAAAGCCGGCTTAGCTTTGTCTTTTAATAACGGTGTTGATCAAGCTAAACTTTCTTATTTGTCTGCTCTTGTTGAACAAAATTGGATTTTAATCAATCAAAATCAACAAATCATTGACGAACTTAAAAAACTAAACGATAAATAAAATTACGTGCAAGCCTGAACCACGTTAAAAGCTGGAGAATGGAGAATATACATAATGAAGAAGAAAACTGTCTTTATGCTTGGGGCTACTGCTATTCTTGGCGCAGCAATGCTTGATGTTGTTAACGTACCTGCAGTTAATGAACCAACTGTTGTGTACGCTGCTACTACTACTCAAAAAACGGCATTACGACAAGCGAAAAGCTACTACAAGAACATGCACATGTCTAAGCAAGGCATCTTTGACCAATTGACTTCTGATTTTGACCAATACTCAGAAGAAGACGCTCAATATGCAGTTGACCACTTGAAAGCTAACTACAAGAAGGCTGCCTTGAAACAAGCAAAAAGCTATTACAAAAATATGCATATGTCAAAACAAGGCATTTATGAACAACTTTCTTCTGAAATGGGTGAAAAGTTCACTCCTGAAGAAGCTCAATATGCCATTGATAACTCTAACTTTGATTACAATAAAGCCGCTTTAAAACAAGCGCAAAGTTACCAAAAAAACATGGCAATGTCTCCAGACGCTATTTATGATCAATTGATTTCTGAAGCTGGTGAAAAATTCACAGAATCAGAAGCGCAATATGCGATTGATAATTTAGATAAATAAAAAACAACGCAAAAAATCCCTCACGCTCTCCACGACCAAATTTCGAGCGCAAGGGATAGATAATAAACACGAAAAAACAACTTAATTGATTACTTAAAAAATTGGAAATGGAAAAATCCAGGTTCGTTGCTTTTCGCTTATTTTATTTTATCAGAAAAGGTGGTGATGTCAAGAATTTCTCTAAGTTAAAAAGCCTTGTCCAGAAGCTATTTTTAACAAAGGAGAAAAAATGAAATACAATAAAACAAAATATCCAAATATATATACATACGAAACAAAAAAAGGCAAACGATACTACGTTCGCCGAAATTTCAAAATAAACGGCAAAAAGAAAGAAGCCACTGCTAGCAATCTCAAAACACTTGCTGAAGCACGTCACGCGCTTGCAGAAATTGAAAACAAGATTGCAAACGGTGATTATGATCCACGTAAGAACATGACTGTCAATGACTACTGGCAAATCTACAGTGGAAACCGTATTAAAACGGGGCGGTGGGCGCCTGACACGATAGCGAACAAAGAAAGCCAGTATAGAGTTTGCTTTAAAGACCGTTTTGGAAGTGTCAAGCTCAAAGACATAGAAAGAACGGATTACGAGCAATTCATTGCGCAATTGTTAAAAAGATACACAAGGATAAGTGTCATTCAAATACACGGAATTTTTGATGCAATGATAAACGATGCAGTCGTTAATGGCTACTTGGACAGAAACCCACTTTCAAAAATTTTTATTGGCAAAAGCGTTATCCCAGCAAAAGAGAAATCATTTCCTTTGGAGGATTTCAAAACGTGGGACAAGTGCGCTAGAAAGGTGCTTGATATATACAATTACACAATCGTTAGGCTTACGTATTTTGGAGCACGGCGAAGTGAGGTCATGGGCATTAGAATTTCTTCTTTAAAGCTTATAGGAACTCGTTTTAGAATACTCTTGGACGATAGTCGAACATTTCGCCGTCCAAACGGAAAAGGTATGAAAACAAAAGGCTCTGAGCGCTACATGATCGTTGATGAAGAGACAACAACTATGTTGCAAAAATGTATTGAAATAACAAAAGAAATTGCGAAGAAAGCAGGGCGCATCCTTTCAAGAAACGACTATCTTTTTTTAGACGATGGCAAAAGGTGTAGAGCAGATGCTGGTAAGCCTGTGACTCCTACACGAGTATACACGAATTTCAAAAGAGTTAACAAACATTGCGAAGTGCATGTTACTCCTCACATGATGCGTCACTTCTTTACAACACAAGCCATAATTGCAGGTGTTTCTATCGAACACATGGCAGCCGCCCTTGGCCATTCAACTTCTTACATGACGCAAAAATACACGCATATTAAAGACGAAGTGGCAAGTGAAGTTACTGATTCGTTCTTGCGTGCTATCCAGTGAAAAAAGTCCCCGTCATTGTCTCCGCCACAACACCTAATTTTGCAGAAAAACAGCGGTTATTTTTAAGCATTCGCTTTGAAAACACCTTTAAAAATGCGCTAAAACACGCTACAGTTCTGTATACTAAAAATCTTATCTTTATGATATAATGGGAACTGAGATTTTATCTTTAGGAAAAAAAGAATAAAGGAAGTTCCTACAGTGAAAAAAATGAAACAAATTATCTCTCACGTGGTGAATACACGTTTGGGATTTATTTTGACACTTTTAGTCTTGTATTGGCTAAAAACTATGTGGGCTTATCACGTTGACTTTAGTCTTGGACTAGAGAATCCGTATCAACTTTTACTCTCACTTATCAATCCTATTCCACTAGGATTGCTTCTACTCGGATTAAGCCTTTATATTAAGAGAACGCGTGTTTTTTATATCGTTAGTTGGATTATCTACACAATATTAAATCTTCTACTTATTTCCAACGCGATTTATTTCCGTGAATTTTCGGACTTCATTACTGTAAGTGCTATGCTAGCAAGTAGTAAAGTTTCTGCTGGTCTTGGTGATTCAGCTGTAAATTTGCTACGTGTGTGGGATATTATTTACATTATTGATTACATCGTTCTTCTTGCTCTATTTGCTACTAAGAAAATCAAAGTTGATAATCGTCCATTTAACAAACGCGCAAGCTTTGCTATTACGGCATTATCAACTCTATTCTTTTCAATTAATCTTTTCATGGCCGAAATCGATCGACCTGAATTGTTAACTCGTGGTTTTTCAAATGTTTATGTAGTTCGAGCACTTGGCTTGCCATCATTTACAGCCTATAGTGCTAACCAAACCTATCAAACAGAAAAAGTTCGTAGCGAAGCCACTGCTTCTGATTTAAAAGAAGCTAAAGAATATGTGTCAGAGCATTACGCAGCACCAAATTCAAAATATTTTGGTATTGCTAAAGGACGAAACGTCATTGTTATCCACTTAGAAAGTTTCCAACAATTTTTGATTGATTACCATTTGCAAGTTGACGGAAAATCATATGAAGTCACTCCGTTCTTAAACTCGCTATATCACTCAAATTCAACACTAGCTTTCTCAAACTTCTTCCACCAAGTTAAAGCCGGTAAAACATCTGATGCTGAAACCTTGATGGAAACGTCATTATTTGGTCTTAGCAGTGGTTCATACCTTGTTAACTACGGCGGAACAAATACTGCTTACGCTGCCCCATCAATCCTCGGACAAACTGGTGATTACACAAGCGCCGTTTTCCACGGTAATGTCGGTACCTTCTGGAACCGTAACAATGCCTATAAACAATGGGGCTACAATTACTTCTTTGATTCATCATATTTCACAAAACAAAACAGTGAAAACTCATTCCAATATGGATTGAACGACAAATACATGTTCGCTGACTCAATTAAATACCTTGAGCACATGCAACAACCTTTCTATACTAAGTTTATTACTGTAAGTAACCACTACCCATACTCAAGTTTAGCTGGTAATTCTGATGAAGAAGGTTTCCCATTAGCTAAAACCGATGATGAAACAATTAATGGTTACTTCGCAACTGCTAACTACTTAGATTCTGCTGTCAAAGCTTTCTTTGATTATTTGAAAGCATCTGGTTTATATGATAATTCAATTATTGTCCTCTATGGTGACCATTACGGTATTTCAAATTCAAGAAATACCGACTTAGCGCCACTTCTTGGAAAAGACTCTGAAACTTGGACAGGTTATGACAACGCTATGTTACAACGTGTTCCTTACATGATTCACATTCCAGGATTTACCGAAGGACATATCAGCAACACCTTTGGTGGTGAAGTTGATAATTTGCCAACGCTTCTACACTTGCTAGGTATCGATACAAGCAACTACGTCCAACTTGGACAAGACTTGCTTTCTAGCGATAATAAACAAATCGTAGCCTTTAGAACATCAGGCGATTATGTGACACCAACTTATACAAGTTATAGCGGTCGTCTCTACTACACTGACTCTGGTCAAGAAATTACAAACCCTGATGAAAACACTCAAGCAGCAACCAAAGCTATTCGCGATGCTGTTGCTAAACAACTTTCTGTCAGCGACGAAGTTCAAACTGGTGACCTACTTCGATTTGATAAGAATGGTCTAAAAGAAGTCGATAGTTCTTCAATTTCTTATACACATTCTCTTAAAACACTTAAATCAATCGAGAAAAAACGCGGTGACGAGTCAACTAGTCTATATAGCGAAAATGGTGACGAATCAACAGTTGACCTCTTCAAAGCACCAAGCTACATGCAACTTCACGAAAGTTCAAGTAGCTCAAGCTCTGAATAGTACTCATAATCAAAAAAGTCTTGCTAGTTTTAGCAAGACTTTTTTGATACCTTCATTTTTAAGTTTTGTCAAAATTCATCAAATGCACGTTGAATAAATAACAATACTTTCATTGTACAACTAGCTCTTAGGGCAGCCATTTTGCCTCTCCTATTGCTCTAATTTCAGCACTGATCAAATTTTATACTAAATCTATAAACTATTAAATTAGAGGTATAAAGACAAGAAAAAAGACTAACCAAAGGTTAGCCTTTTATTAATTCTTATTTACCAAGTTTAGCTTTAGCTGCATCTGCAAGAGCTGTGAAAGCTGCTGCATCGTTAACTGCTAAATCAGCAAGCATTTTACGGTTAACTTCGATTTCAGCCAATTTCAAACCGTGCATCAATTGTGAGTATGACAAACCGTTCATACGAGCTGCCGCATTGATACGAGTGATCCAAAGTTTACGGAAATCACGTTTTTTCTGACGACGGTCACGGTATGCATAGTAGTAAGAGTTCATTACTTGTTCTTTTGCAGTACGGAACAAGATATGTTTTGCACCATAGTAACCTTTAGCAAGTTTCAATACACGTTTACGACGTTTGCGTGATACAACGCCACCTTTAACACGAGCCATTTATATTCTCCTCCAAATAATTCTTAATAATATCGAGTAATTGCTTTAGTCTTATTTAAGACCTGAAAGCATTGCTTTAATACGTTTGAAATCTCCTGAGTGCACCATAGCTGCTTTACGAAGATGACGACGTTGTTTTTTAGTTTTACCGTGGAAACGGTGTGAAGTAAATGCGCGGAAGCGTTTCAATCCACCAGAACCTGTACGTTTGAAACGTTTAGCTGATGCGCGGTGAGTTTTTTGTTTTGGCATTTTAGAATTCTCCTCTTAAAATAGTTTAAAATTGACAATTATTTCTTGTCTGGAATTGGAGCAAGTTGCATGAACATTTGACGTCCATCCATTTTAGCTCTTTGCTCAATAATAGCAATATCTTGCGTTCTTTCTGCAAATTCCGCCAATACCTTTGCTCCAATTTCTTTGTGAGTAATCATACGACCTCTAAAGCGAATTGAGACTTTCACTTTGTTTCCTTTTTCAAGGAATTTACGGCCGTTACGAAGTTTAGTCTCGAAGTCACCTCTATCGATAACTGGGCTAAGACGAACTTCTTTAACAGTCACAACGCTTTGTTTTTTACGTTGTTCCTTACGTTTCTTTTGATACTCAAATTTGAACTTTCCATAGTCCATAATTTTAGCAACAGGTGGCGTAGCTTGCGGTTGAATTAGAACCAAGTCAACATTAGCGTCATCAGCAATAGCTTGAGCTTCTGATAATGGTTTAATTCCTAGTTGTTCACCATCAAGACCAACGAGACGAACTTCGCGAACGCGGATTTCATCGTTAATGAATAGATCTTTCTTAGCTATGATCTTCACCTCTTTATTTTTTTAGAGAAAAACGAAACGGACTTGATAAATCAAGCCCGCACACACGTAATATTCCAATCGGAATCTTTGACATGTTGGGCCAGACAACCGTAGTCGCAAGGCGAGAAGTTCTCACTTCTGCTTTTCTCATTGATTATATTCTATCACAGAGACTAATCCAAGTCAATGATTTTTTCCGCTTTTTCTTGAATAAATTTCACAACACCATCAATATCAACACCAGTTGTATCAAATGTGATGGCATCTTCTGCTGCTTTTAATGGTGATACCTTACGATGACTATCTTTGTAATCACGCTCTGCAATTTCACGTTTAAGCGTTTCAAAATCTGTTTCAATTCCTTTTTCTTGATTTTCTTTGAAACGACGTTCCGCACGTTCTTCAACAGAAGCAATCAAAAAGATCTTAAGTTCAGCATCTGGTAAAACAACCGTACCAATATCACGTCCATCCATGATAATAGCACCGTTTTTAGCAATACGGCGTTGTTGTTCGACAAGTTCTTCACGAACTTCTGGAATAGCTGCTACCCATGACACGTTATTTGTCACGTCATTTTGACGAATAGCGAGAGTAACATCTTTATCCCCAACAAATACTGTTTGACTGCCATCTTCTGCTCGACCAAATGACACAGGGTTATTGGCCAACGCTTTTAAAATATCTTCTACATTATCTTCTGATAATTTATTTTGTAACGCTAAGTAAGTTGCTGAACGGTACATTGCTCCAGTATCAAGATAAGTATAGCCAAGATTTTTAGCAATAATCTTGGCTACTGTACTTTTACCACTTGAAGCAGGACCATCAATCGCAATTCTAATTGATTTCATGATTCCTTTTCTTCCTAATTAATGTGTACTTCGTCTCCAGGATTTGCATACCAGTATCCTGAAGTCATGTGGTCAGGATTGAGCTCATAGAGTTTATCAACTGAAATTCCTGCACGCGCAGCAATTGACGCTGCTCCTTCACCAGACATAACTGTAATAGTATCCCCATTACCTTCACTTGATGACTCAGTTGTATCACTTGAACTAGCATCTGTAGATGCAGCTTCTGTTGATTCTTGTGAGCTTTCTGAACTTGTTGCTTCAGATGAAGAAACAACACTAGATGAAGCGCCATAAAAATTAGATGTTTCTGACGCTTTATCACCACCACGATTTGAAGTGTAAAAAACAACAAACAAAATCGCAACAACAATAACAAAGAAAACACTCAATAAAGCTGTTAACAAAGGTGTACTAATAACTGAACCTTTTGTTTTACGGCTAATTCTGATTTCGTTGTCATCGACTACTTTTTCTTCCCATGGTTGTTTTGCCATAATGTCCCCTTGTTAAATATATCAATTCATATTACAATAATAACATGAAAGTATCAATAATTCCTGAAAGATGTATCGCCTGTGGCCTCTGCCAAACCTATTCTAATCGTTTTGATTATCATGATGATGGCATTGTAAAATTTGCCGATTCTGATTCATTAGAACAAACAATTCCTGATTCAGACAAAGACACCCTTCTTGCTGTCAAATCTTGTCCAACCAAAGCTCTTACTATTTAGTAGGAGCTTTTTTCTTAGACTTATAAGCTTCAAAATAATCAAGTTTTATAAAATTATCCGTCAATTCAACAGTACCTCGAAAATCAGGATGAACGGCAAGAGCATCCAAGAAATATTTCTTAGGCCATTTGCGCATGTAAAAAATTCTATCTGCTTGATTTTTAATTTTCAAAATTAAACCTGATCTATTGACTTCAATTTTTTCAATCTGTGCAATCGCAACCCTTGATTTTTTAAATGGGTTCAGTGATACAATTCGAAGTTTCCCATCTTCTTCAATAACGAAATAACGATGGAATCCTAACCCAACTAAAATGATAAAGGCAGCAAATAAAACAAAGAATTGACTTGGTATTTTTGTCCGCTCAAATAATAATGACAAGCCGATAAACATCGGAACCATTGCAATTGACCAATAAATAATTGACCAAGATAGTTCTGGTTGCCAATGATATCGAATCTTTCCAAAGATTTTAATCATTGCGGTCCTCCATTTAGCTAATTCTAACAAATAAGGCTTAGATAAAGCTTAATTATTTTTGAACGATTCCAATAATAACATCCACTGCTTTTTCCATTGTTTGAAGACTGACAAATTCAAAGCGACCGTGCATGTTTTCCCCACCAGCAAACAAGTTTGGTGTTGGAATGCCCATAAATGAAATCTTAGAACCGTCTGTTCCACCACGAATTGGTTCGATAACTGGTGTAATGTCCAAATCTTCCATGACTTCTTTAGCTAATTCAACTGAAGTCATATCTTTTTCAATGACTTTCTTCATGTTGTAGTATTGGTCATTGAGTGTGATAAGAACACAGTCTTTACCAAGTTCAGCGTTCATCTTATCAGCGATTTCTTGAACTAATTTTTTACGATTTTCAAATGATTCATCTTCAAAATCACGAATAATGTATGAACTATGTGCTTTTTCAACAGCGCCTTCCATACCATGTAAATGGAAGAATCCTTCATAACCTTCTGTTTTTTCTGGGCGATCAGCTTCTGGTAATTGATTGTGGAAATCAATAGCTAATTGCAAAGCATTAATCATTTGATTTTTAGCAGTACCAGGGTGAACATTACGTCCCATGAAATCAATCTCTAAACTTGCAGCGCTAAATGTTTCGTATTGAAGTTCGCCAAGTGGACCACCATCAACAGTGTAAGCAAAATCAACATTGAAATCATCAACATCAAATTTATTAGCCCCAACACCAATTTCTTCATCAGGTCCAAAACCGACACGAATTTCACCGTGCTTAATCTCAGGATGAGCAACCAAATACTCAATCGCAGTCATGATTTCAGCAATACCAGATTTATCATCTGAACCAAGAAGAGTTGTTCCGTCAGTTGTTACCAAAGTTTGTCCAAGGTAGTTATTCAAATTTGGAAACTCTTCTGGTGAAAGTGCATAGCCAGATTGACCAAGTTCAATAGAACCGCCAGCATAATTTTCGATAATTTGTGGGCTGATTCCTTCAGCATTAAAATCGGCTGTATCCATGTGAGCAATAAAACCAATTTTACGTGTTTTAGTTGAATCGTTAGCTGGTAATGTACCAACAAGATAACCATTTGTTAGATAATGCACGTCTTGCAAACCAACAGACTCCATCTCAGGTTTCAAAACGTTCAAAGCAAAATCGACTTGAGTTTGAGTCGATGGCGTTGTTGTACTATCTGGATTACTACGCGTATTAATCTTAACGTAGGTCAAAAAACGATTTAATAAGTTTTCGTAAGACATCATTCACCTCTATTTTTCTCGTTAACTATTATATCACATAATCGGTTAAAAAAAACAACCCCAAGGGTTGTTTTTTAGGTCAGCTTCACTCAAAAATTGACAGCTTTATTGCGAAACGTGGTAGTATGCTTTGTTAGCTAAATCGCCAGAATTAATATCAGCTGACGAAATCAAACGATCCTTTGAAATATCTGTTGGATCAGATTGACCATTCAAATAATCTGATGAAAAAACCGTATTAGCTGGGACAATATACAAGGTAACATTTGATCTTGCACCAGTCTGAACATCTAGTAATAGAATACCATTTTGATCGATATCTAAAATATTAGGTGTCATTCCTTCGGTAGCTAATCCAGTATTATTAAAGGTTAAAACATCTCCAGATGCATTTTGCCAATTTCCTGCCATCGTAGCATAGTCTGCTTTTAAAATGGCACCTGTATAAATTGGAGCAATCTCTTGTTCAACCTGTGTTGATGAAGCTTCGGTCGATGAAGGCTGACTTTCTAAAGAAACTGACGATGACGAAGCACTACTTTTACTTGAACTTGAAGATGTTACTTTAGTACTTGTTTTCGTTGCTGTTGAAGATCGTTTGCTATGATTATTGGTATGACTTGTACAAGCTGTCACCATGCAAAGTGACAAGACTAAAGCCAGAACAAGTTTTAAACTCTTTTTCATCGCTATTCCTCCTTTTACCAAGTAAATCGACCTGTGTAATCAATACTTTCATCAAGAGCATGTGAGAGTTTTGGTGAAACACTCGTATACTGCCAAGCAGCTGTATTTGAATAATATGACAAAGATTTAGCTGATTCTTGATCTAAATAGGTATATGCATACAAGTAATGCGCTACCCATAGATTTGACAAACCAAATTTAGCTGTGTTTAGTTTTCCACCTTTAGTATCCAACCAGCTTGCCATCGTGTAGTAAACATTGTTACTGTAGCCAAGACGATTCATTTCATCTTTCCACGCTTGGGTATTACCATTAAGGTCACCGTTTAGCATGCTACGTTCTTCCATGTCATTGACCATTGCCGTTGATCCTGAAAGTCCCATCGATTGCGCTACACGAACAAAATATTGTGCTTCTGCTCTTGCTTCTGCTGCTGTTTCATAATGAGAATAATGATAAGCTGATACTCTCAAACCAGCTGCTTGCGCATTAGCGATTTGCGCCCTAGCATAAGGATTTGTGTAAGAAGTTCCTTCTGTTAACTTAACAACAACACCCGTAATTCCTTGACTCTTCAAACGTTGATAGTCACTAACGGAAATGACACCATTATGGCTACTAATATCAATGAAATAAGACGGCGCGTGTTGGGCAGGCTCATCAGCATTCAAAGCATATTGCCCTAAGTTAAATCCTGAGGTTGTATTGTCTGTGAAATCAACATAAACGTGAACAGTATAGTTACCTTTGATGTAGCCATGATTTTTCTCATTAACCATGACAGTCACTACACCATCATACACATCAGAAGTTGTGTACCAATGAAGGTTAGATTGATTACTTTCTGACCAGACTGCAACACTAACTGATTTAATCTTCTTAGTGTATTCAGATTCAGCAATTCGAACTTTCAAAGTCCCATTGTTGGCATCATGATTTTGGACAGACACTGATGGATCAACAACATACTTATCTGTTGATAAATCAACACCGTTTGTCGATGATAAAGCTTCTAATGAATGACTAACTTGGCTTTGACCATAGATATGAATATTGTAATGGCCAGATTCAAAGTTATGTTCTTTAGGCGAGAAGGTTAAGATATAAGTCCCATCAGATTGTTTAGTAGCCTGATACCATTTAATATCATCTTGACCGTTCAAACTTGTCCAAACTGGAATTGTAATACCAGTTACATACACTGGAACATTTGAAACAGTCACCTTAACTTTAACGTCGCTTTCTTTTGTAACTGTCGCTTTAATCTCTGGTTTCGGCACATTAATGCTTGTTGCACTGATACATGTCATTTGACCATTGATAACAGCGTAGGTATGGATAAGATATGTTCCATAATCGCCAGTATATTTTGCTGTTAATTGACCATCTGATGGAACTTGATACCAGATAAGATCGTCTTGATCATTCTTAGCCGACCAAACCGCATGCATAACTTTTAAATTTGAGCTAACATCGCTCGGCATACTGATTTGAATACCATTCTGACCTAAACTTGCTTGAACCTTAACATCACCAAATTGGTAATCAGATTCAAAACGTGTTCCAAGCAAAGCTGTTTGACTATTTGTGACACGGCTATTTCCATAAACGTGAACATTGTAAGTACCAGCTTCAAGGTTATGAGTTGCTTCACTAAAAATAACATAGTATGAGCCATCAGCAGCTTTAGTAGCCTTATACCATTGAATGTCATCTTGACCATTCTTTTCAGTCCACGTTGGCACTTGAATACTATCAATGTAAACCGGAACATCCGTAATTGTGACTTTATAGGTTGTTGGACTTTCTTTTGTAATTTTTGCTTTAGCACTTGGTCTTGGCACGTCAATACTTGTCGCACTGATACATGTCATTTGACCTTTAATCACAGCGTAAGTATGGATAAGATAAGTGCCATAATCACCAGTGTACTTAGCTGTCAGTTGACCATTAGCTGGAACTTTGTACCAAATCAAATCGTCTTGGTCATTTTTGGCTGACCAAACAGCATGGTAAACGGTCATATCTGAGCTAACATCACTTGGCATGCTGATGTGGATACCATTAGCGGTTAAAGTTGGTTGAACTTTAACATCACCAAACTGATAATCTCCTTGGAAACTTGTACCAGTAAGACCTATTAGCAAATTCGTAACCGCACTTGTCCCATAAACGTGGACATTATATTTACCGCTTTCTAGGTTGTGCTCAGCGATACTAAAGGTTCTTGTAAAAGTGCCGTCAGAATTTTGAGTAGTACTATACCACTGAATATCATCCTGACCACCTTTTTCTGTCCAAGTTGGTAGTTGAATACTAGTGATGTAAGCTGGGATATCACTGACTGTCACTTTGTAAGTTGTGCCATCAACCTTTGTGATTGTCACCTTAGCACTTGGTTTTGGCACATCAATGGTACGACCGTTTAAGCCAATCATTTGACCATTGAGATTTTGGTAAGTATGGATATTGTATTTTCCGTATGAACCAGTGTATTTGGCTACGACATGTCCATTGCTATCAGCTGTGTACCAAATAAGATCATCTTGACCATTGACCTCAGACCAAACGGCAAACATGATTTTAGCACCTGCTGGAATAGCTTGATTATACTGAATATCAAAGCCTTTATTAGTCAAGGTCGCGCTGGTTACTTCTTTTACAACAGCTTTAGAAGCAGCTAATTGATTAATTACCTTTTGACTAGCAGCTTGAACAGCTGATGTTAAGACCTTTGACTCAGCAAGGTTTGACAACGAAGTCTTATCAGAAACATGATCTGTTGTAGCATCAGATGATTGTGACTCTTGTACCGCTGAATTATCAACGTTATTCTCTTCAGAATTTCCTGCTGATTCCTTATTATCTTCAGAAATTGAAGGATTAATCAGACTGGTTTGGTCATCGGCATTTTTTTCAGCTTCTTGACCATCAGCAATTGCTGAATCTTGCTTATCAGCATCGGTTAAATTTTGTGATTCATTTTGAACTTCAGATGATGGTAATGAGTTGTTTGTTTCATTATCATCAGAGATAACACTATCACTATTTAATTGAAGTGAACTAGACTGCTCTACCGATGATTGAACATTCTCAGTTACTGTCGTTGATTGGGTGGTTGTGTTTTCGTCAGCGAAAACTTGCCCCGAACTTAAAAAAGCTCCTATAATAATCGGAGATACTAGGCAGCTTCGAAGGATATTCTTTTTCAAATCAATCCCCCTCTTTCTATTCTTTACTCATATCCATTTTATCATGATTTTGTAAGCCCTTCAAGCACATATGCTTTCGCTAAACAAAAGAAGGCAGCGATTTCAAAATCACTGCCTAAAATATTAATCTGGATAAATGTAAGAAACATCACCACCCCAGAATGAATCGAGTGGGTTAAACCATCCACGGAAATTACCGATGTATTGTTTACCAGCGTAGTTAGATTCTTTAACTTGGATACGGGTGTTACTTGACACATCTGTTACATAAGCAACGTGTCCGTAGCCATTACCATCATGTGGCCAAACAACGATTGAACCTACTCTTGGTGTTGTTCCAACTCTGAAACCTTTGGCACGCGCATTAACTGCCCAGCCCCCAGCATTTCCAAGCCAGTTTGGAATCCATGGCGCCAAAGACTTGACCGCCCATGTACATTGCCCAACTGGATAGGTATTAGTTTCGTTGATATATGTTGTAATACGAGGAGATGGTGTAGCGTTAGGTTTATAGTTTTGATCAGAAAGATTAAATGTTGCTGTTGAATTATCTGAATAAATAACAGTCGCAACTACAGAAAAAGTATCCGCTTGATTATTAATCGATTTCAAGTCAATGCTTTGACTAATTTTTCCGTAACTACTTGTACCTGCTTCATAAGTTTTTGTTTTTTGAGGATTCGATTTAGAGGTAACCTGAACCTTAAGTTTTGAAACCCTTTTAGACATAGCTTTTTCCGTAACATTTACTTTAAACGAACCATTTGCTGTGTTTACATTACTAATACCAACTTCTGGATTTTCTAAACCACTAATTTGATCTACGTGGAATCCTGGTGTTCCACTCAATGCTTCAAAACTATTAGTAATAGAGTTGTCGCCATAGATATGCACACCGTATGTTCCTGTGTCAAATCCATGGTTTGACAGCTGAATTGTTGCCTTATATGAGTTATCGCCAACTTTGGTTGCCTTATACCATTTTAAATCATCTTGATTATTCACCGTTGACCAAACTGGAACTGTAATTGAAGTAATATATTCCGGAACATCATTAATCAAAACATCATAAGTTTTATCTGAAGTTTGAACAATTTGATACGATATCTCTTGTTTATCAATAATAATATCCTGACCATTAATTGCAGTCAATTTTCCATCTTGTGCTAAATAGGTATGAACAAAATATCTTCCATAACCTTTATGATTATTTAAATCGATTCTTGTTATTCCTTTCCCAGAATCATCATACCATCTTAAATCATCTTGGTCATTTTCTTCTGACCAGACAGCATATTTAATTGTCCCATTAGATGGTGCATTAATGTCTGTTGAAAGCTGAAGCGCACCATTTTTAACACTTACTTGAGGTGCTTTAGGACTAATTTTAAGACTTTCTAAGGCAGTACCCGATACACGACCATCAGAATAAGTTGTGTAAACATGAGTAATATATGATCCAGCTCTATTTCCATAATCTGCTAGATTTACCTTAACTTTTGCTTGACCATTAATAACATCAGTTGTATTGTACCATTTAAGATCATCTTGACCGTCTTCTTCTGACCAAACTGCAACATCGATTCGAGTAATGTCCTTACAATCTTTAGTCTTTTGCGACATAACTTCAAAAGATTTGCTGACTTCATCAAACGGTGTTTTAGTCACTAAGGCATCAGATTGTTGATCCGCCATAGCAGAGTTAGTAAGAAATGCCATGCTAAGCACAGCTGTTGACAATAAAGCTGATTTGATTTTATTCAAAAAGCTGTTCTCCTTTATAATATAATGTTGTACATTATATTAATTCGGAAAAACAGCTAAAAAACTTTATAAAATATTAAATTTTATCCTTTTTCTTTAACGATATAAACTGGTCGTTTTTTAGTTTCAAGGAATATCTTAGAAATGTATTTTCCGATAATCCCTAAAGCAAGCAACTGGATACCACCAATAAACAAAATGATACAAACCAAACTTGCCCAACCTGAAACACTACCACCAATTGTGAGTTTGCGAATAATGATAAATAGAATTCCAAGAATAGAAGCTAAAAATGAAACTGACCCAGCCCATAGTGAAAGATTCAATGGCGCTTCAGAAAAATTAATAAACCCTTCCATAGAGTATTTGAATAAGCTCCAAAAACTCCATGACGTTTCACCTGCCACGCGCTCGCGATTTTCATAAGCGATATACGTTACATTAAATCCAACCCAAGAGAAAATTCCTTTTGAGAAACGATTAACTTCACCAAGTTCTAAAATACTGTCTACAACTTGACGAGTCATCAAACGGAAATCACGCGCACCATCAACCATCTCTGTATCAGAAACAGCATTGATAATTTTGTAAAACATCTTTGAAAAGAAAGAACGGATAACTGGCTCTCCCTTTCGATCAGCACGACGCGTTCCTACAACATCGTAACCTTCGTTGATTTTTTGATACATCTCAATCAACAACTCAGGTGGATCTTGTAAATCGGCGTCCATAACAGTGATAAAATCACCATCTGCAGCCTCAAGTCCAGCTAACAAACCAGCCTCTTTACCAAAATTACGTGAAAATGACAAATAATGAACATTTTCAAAACGGCTAGCAACATCTCGAAGGACCTTTAAGGTTTCGTCTTTTGAACCATCATTGACAAAGATATAATCAAACATCAATTGGTCCTTCATTTTACTTTCAATTTTTTGAGTTTCTTCTAAAAATGGATAGATTGTTTCTTGCTCATTATAGCAAGGAACAACAATAGATAATTTTTTCATTAGATAATAAGCCTTTCAAAAGCTAGTGTTCACTTTAGTATACCACAAACTACTTATAAAAAAAATGGTGAATTTGCTCATTCACCATTTAAAAATACCTAATTGATATTTTTCAAACGTTCCGCAACATAGCTGATTCCAACAGCTGCCAAAGGGATGATGAGATAGACATATGGATAAACATACTGACTCTTAGTTTCCCAAATTAAGTGAAATATGAAACCACCAGAAAGATATATTATTGGTATCAAAGTAAATAAACTATCTTTTGGTTTATCAAATAATTGAATAAAAATAGCGAGAAGAACAGCAACATATATGACAGCAAGTAATAAAGCAGAAAAATAATACACAACTTTATATAGTGTCTTACCTTCATAAATGCTCGACATCAATTGACCTCTAATCTTCTGTCCCTCAACTGGCATTTTTATAACAGGACCTGACCAAATAGATTCAAATAAACTATCTGTCCATGTTGATAAAAATTTATTTTTAAAGAAATTGAAAGTATATTGAGGATGCTCAACCATGTATTCTATTCGAGTTGTGATTTGTTTCTTACTAGCCTCTTCAATCTTTTCTGAATTACCACTATATTCGTTATACACATTTTCAACATATGCATCATACCATCCAGCAACACGATTATAAAGTGGTGTATCATTCAACCCCATTGCCACCCATGCTATTTTAGGTTCTCCATCCAAATTTGTTTTGTTGGCTAAACTTTTATAGTGGTAAGATACTAAATTATTACTTCCATAAATCGACAAAGCAAGTAAAACTATAAAAGCCAAATTTTTCCATGATTTATGTTGTAATAAGTCAAGTACTAAGACTATAAAAATAGTTACTATTAATATAATATAATTGTTTCTGATAAAATCTGATAACGTTAAAAAGATTATACTCAACAGCATCATTGACCATGATTTTTTTTCAAAATAGATTTGCAAAAAGAAAAGTCCAACAATTGCAAAAAACAAACCAAAGGTCAAACCATAAACAAATAAAATATTAAAAAGATGTGATAAAAAAGCAAACGAGAGGATTATTACAAGTTTTGAAATGCTTTCCTTTTTTAATACTCGTTTTGTTATTCTCCAGAGAAAGAAATTATCAACAATAGAAAATATCAAGTTTATAATAAAGAATGCCTTAATATTACTTTCGCCAAAAACAGTCAAAATCAATCGTTCAAAACTAACTAAACCTAGTTGATGAGGATATTTGTGAAGGTACCCTGATATATCCGTTAAAGATTGAATATCTCCATTATTTAATGCTTTTGCTGCTTCTAAAACAGCTAAAGCATCATGACGAATCACATCATTTTGATGAAAAATTAGATAAACTCCAACAAGAATATAAAATATCGAACCAAAAATGAATAACGTTGTTTCATTAATATACTTCAACAAACGTAACAACAAAAATATCAAGCATACAAAAATAACTAAACTAGCAAAAAAAGCCCAACCATTTAAGTGTATATTTGATAACTCTGAGCCATCCATTGGCATATTACTTCTCACCAATATACTTGATACTCCTAAAAGGGTAAACAACAATAATCCCCAAATAAGAATGGCTTTTTGTCCTAAAAATGCTAAAAATTTCAACAAAATTCTCCTTAATAAAAGAGTAATATACTTCAAATTGTCATTCTATGTTTTATACTATCACTACCGCAGTCTTTTTTAATATCACCTGAGATTTCTATCAGTAATAATAAACTAACAATTGTAAATGAAAAAATGAGCGGTGTATATGTTCTAAGACCTGAAGCATAGATTGTTGGAGATAATGAAACTGTCATTCGTGAAGCATATCCGGCTACCAAAATAATCAAAGCAGTTAATCCATTTTGCCACTTTCTAAACATTAGAAATACCACTGCTGCAATAGTACATAAAATCAAAGTGTATAAAACTAGCGGATAAAGGTTTTCTTTTAGACTAAAATAGTTTGGAATTTCACTTTTATTTTGATTATCAATTGTTCTTTGAACTGCAGTTAGTAAACTATTCATAGCTAATCTTTGCGTTATGACTGTGTAGATTACAGTTCCTGAGATAAAAGTTATAAAATATTGTTTTTTTATAATCGATACAACGATAATTAAAACTAAAAATAGATAAACAATATTTAATTCTGACGTAACAAATAACACACGATTTGTTTCTAAATATCCTTTAATAATTTTAACTGGGAAAGAAATGGTTTCAAAACCAGGATACCAAATCTTGGTTTCAGTAGCTAATCTATTTGCAGATCCTGAGCAAAGCAAACCAGAAACTAGCCCCAATAGCGATACACAAGTTGCGATAAAATAATTTTTATTTATTCTTTTACGTTCTAAATATGAACTAATAAGAGCAAAAACAAATAGAATGAATGCATAAACCGTAAATTGTTCTTGCATACAAGCAAATACAAGAAACGGCAAAGATAATATTGTATACCAATGTTTCTCCTGAATGATACAATACCACGCAATAACAAAGGAAATCATTGGAAAAAGATAATTAGTAACTGTTGCAATCAAACCAGCACTTGTGAAAAACAAACTTGGAAAAGAAAGTAGAAAAATAACAGGCGATACAAATTGTAATTTTCTGTACTTCTCTTCTCTTAGAAAAATTCCATTAAAACAATAGAAAAAAATTGCTAAAGAAATAAGCATAGTTACATCAAATAGCAAATAATGATTTGACATAAACATTGTAACTGATTCAATCAACAATCTACTTGACCATGTTTTATAGCGATAAATAGCAAATTCAAAAAAGCCAAATTTTTGAGCCATATGAGCAAAGCTAGTCTGATCTCCGGCATCATTAATATAAATAATAGACTCTAACGTGAATAAGAAACTTATAAAAGCATAGTAGAGTGGTAAAATAAATTTTTTCATTTTCATAATTAATTAGTCACCTTAAAAAAAGATTTATATGACTTCAAGTATCCTTTGCCTGAAACCATATCATACTCAACAAGTTTTAAATCATTTGCTATTTTTTCTTGTTCAGTAGTTAATTTTTCCTTATCAACACTAGCATTCTCAAGAACTTCAGTTAACAAAGCATAATATGGAGAAACTTTTGAGTTTGTTACTGCTAATAACTCAGCCGGAAAATCACTTGAATTAACCAGAGGATATGATAATACATCCGTTGAATAATTACTCCAAATAAAATAATCTGTTTGATATTGTCCGGCAGGATTATCGATAAATGATTCTTGTGGATAGAAGCCAGGTAAGTGGTCTCCATAAAAAACAACAGTTATTTTTTTATTAATCTGGCTTAATTGATCCAGCCAATTCTGAGTTGCTTGATCTGTCTGATAAAGTAACTTAGCGTAATTATTCATATAATAGTTTTCACCAGGCGAAAAACCTTCACCTGACCCACCAACTTCAGAATCCTCATCTAGATTCCATGGTGCATGGTTTTGGTATGTTATCACTGAAAAGAATTGATTCTTGCTCTCATCAATATTATCTAGGACAGTTTGATAAGTTGAAGCATCACTCGGATACACACCATAATGTTCCAAATGTTTTGCACTTTCAGTTCCATTACTCTCAGCAATAAATGTATCAAAACCAAGTTTACGGTACACTTCTTTTCGTGAATAAGTTGCGGCATCTCCTAAATGAATAGCATATTTATCTTTTGAAGAGTACGAATCGCTAATTGATGGAAAATAGGTCATCTGTGGTACAACATCTGTATACAATGTAGAAACTGAACTTGAAAGATTATACATTGGTAAACCTGTTAATGTTTCAAATTCCATATTAGCTGTTCCACCACCATAGCCATCTGATTTCATTAATCCACTAGTCGTAGACTCTTTAACTGAATGAATTACTGGAATTGGATCAGTTGTTAAATTCACATTTGAAATCCGACTTGGATCAGAAAAACTTTCACTTAAAACATAAATAACCGTTTGATCTGAAATATTATTTTTTCGAGAAGCATTGATAACTTGAGCTTTATGAGTATATTTTTTTACAATTTTTTCAATCTTTTCTTTACTATACTCCTCAGGCTTCTCCATTTTTTTCGAAGTCATTTGTTTTAACCAAACAAATGTCAACGAACGCTCGCGAGCAACTGTTCCCTGTCCCATCCACTCGATGTTTTCAAAATTATTTAATCTAGATAAAACAGGTATATTTTCAGCGATATCACCATTTTCTTGCTGTAAAAACACAACAAATATATAACTAAAAATAGAAATAATCGCAACTCCTGTAGCTAAACGTGCCTTCCAGCTTTTTGTAATTTTTCCTCTTAATAATTTATTTCTAAATAAATAGAAAAAGATAACTGTTACAGATAAAGCTACTAACGAATAAAGAACCAATGTAATATCAATATAAGATATTACAAGTCTAATTTCTTTTACCCAACTCAAATCACTAAATAACAGAGGTTCATTACGCATACTAAATTTTATGCTATTAGCAACTGTTATTATGATTCCTAAAATTACAATGAATGTCGTCGTACGTAAAATTCGATTGACAATCATGTAAAGTAACAAATTAAATAAAGCAATAACAACTATTTGAAATAAGGTCGCTGATGGGAAAATAAAACGATCTAATATTTCTCCCTCACTCTTGATTCCATATTGAAACAAATAGTTAAATACTATCGCTAAAAGAAAACTCAATACAACAACAAGTGAATAACTTGGAGTATTTTCTTTTATAGCTCTGAAGGAATTTAAAACAAAATAAATTAATAAGCTAATTAAAACTAAAGTTATTATCACACTCCAAGTTACACCTGAGAGGTATCCACTATAATTCCCTTTATCAATATATTTTGTTACCTTTTCTACCATCATATCAGTAAAAAGGCTGCCATTAAGCGCCAAAGAAGCGATTAAACCAATAGTAACCAATCGGTATGAATCAAATTCATCTAAAAAACTATCTAAAAGCTCTCTAACTTGAAATTTAGAAGATAAATAAAAAATGGCAGCCGATAACAAAAGAATAAAAATAATAGTCGGCAAAAAAGAAAACTGTAAAAAGTCATTTTTTATTAGATTCCACCATTTAAAATCTCCATTATTTAAATTTCGAGTGATCACTAAGAAATAAGAAATAAAAAGATAAATTACACAACCACTTGCTATTTCAATAAAAAATTCTCTTTTAAAATAACTTGATAAATAAACAGCTATTCCTAAAACAGATAGAACATATGCAGTAATACAAAAAGTCTTAAGAATATGAAATTGATCTGATAAATTATCACCTTGTCCCTTCAACAAATAAAAGTTAATAAGGGAAAGGTTAAGATAAAAGAATAACGTAAACAGAAGTAGATAATGTAAGATCTTCGTCCAATTAATTTCCTCAAAAATGGCTTTAACCTTTTCTATCATGAGTCATTTTCTCCAAAGTTCTTTTAACAATATATTTCATAGCTCTAGCTGGACCAACAAAGATATATTTAAAAGCACCTTTTATCCCACCCATATATGTAAAATCAACATAAGTGTGAGGAGCACTATCACCACGTTCATTATATAATTTGTTATCAACAAATGGTGTTATTGAAACTTGATTTTTAGAGATTCTAAAATCATAGTGTTCATTCCATGCAATATAAACAAGTAATCGTTCAATAGCATGTAAAATAGAATTTTGTGGTAATGGTTCAGCTGGAACATCTTCATCTGTTAATTCTAAATCAAATAACGGTTTTAAGGCATCATACTTAAACCAGACAAAGGTTCCATAACTCATAACAAATGTATGGAAATTATTGAAATCAATTGTTTTGGTCATTCCCATTTTTTCCCATAAATCATTCATTTCAGGAGCAATCAAATGTTCGTTCCATGCATCAACAATCTTATTAAATCTAAAGAAAGTCGGGATATCAGCAATAACAAGTCCCAATTTATCATTTTCAAAGTTAGCAAGAATATTATCAGCAGGTTTTATTAACATATCAATTAGCTCATTTCGCCAAGATTCACCTGCCCAAAAATCTGCCTCCTTAGATTTTTTAGTATGGAAATGTCCAATATAATCATAATCAGATAAATATTCTTTCAACTTCAACATTGGTAGAACATCACGTCCAATATTTCCAGTTACAAAAATTCGAGCATTTTTACCATTTTCATCTAAAATCGATTTAATTTCCTGTTGTTTAGTTTCACTATCAGTTGTAATATATAAATCATAACTAAAATGGAAATTTTCAAAAGCATTCAGAAAATCTTCTAATAAATCAACATAGAAAACATGAAGATGCACTGCAACTTTTTTATCAGCTAACGAAACCGCAGGGACTTCTTTAACGTATTTTCGAGCTAACAAATACTTAAAGTCAGGGAAATTAATTTCAGACATATGTGAAACAATCAAATCTACTGGATAGTCCGATTGTTTAGCAATCTCATCTAAAAGATACGGAGTAATATGCTGATTATTATCAATTGCCTTAACTTTAATAAACGGCACTCTATGACTTAAAATTGCCGTTGGATGATAAAAGGAAAAATCGGCGTGTAACATGTGACTTGCATCTTCATTTACAGTATTAAAAATGACTTTATATTTAAATCCTGCATCCAAGAATTTTGTCGTTACTTGTGTTTCATAGTTATCAATAACATCTTGAACATTGGTATAGTTTTTCACATTTTCCCAAAAATTTTTAAACTCTGGAGAAACAATAACAGATTTTTTAAATGTAATAAAATAACTTTGAATATGCTCGCGAAAACCTTGAGTATAGCGAGATTTAGGAGTAGCACGGTTATTTGTTAGCCCCCAGAAATCAACACTATCATCACTCTCATACTCAAGATAGTAATCTTTAATATCCCACAACGGACCGAAACACGTATCATTCATAATTGTGACAGAATCATAAGTAGCCAGCTCTTCAAATCCAACTGCAGTCATACCATCACGCCAAGCAGCAAAATCAAAACCAATATTTTCTCTTTGAATAAAAGAATCCATCAATCGATGTTCAACTAACTTGTGATAATCATTATCATTAATCGAACTATTTGAAATAAATACCACTTTTGAAAAAAGTGGGCGCATTTTTGTCAATTGGTAATACACATGTGAACTAATATGATTGTACTTATTAAAATGGACGTACAATAATAAACGTTTCATTTTTTTCTCCTAAAAAAATTAATAATAGCAGTAGGAATTATCCAACGTCGTGAATGTGTAACTGAATTATAAGCAACAATCATTTTCTCCAGTTCCTGTTTATAATAGTGTCTTTCATCATTCACTTGTTTGTAATTAATTCTATATGATTCTAATTCTTTAACTTGCTTTTGTAGATGTAATAAATCTTGAGAAAGAGTTTTAGCAATGTAATCATCACGGTTAATATCATCGACATTAAACATTTCATAAACTAGTTTAAAAGTTTTTTGACTAGATGTAGAAACATCATAAATCAATTGAGGATCATAACCCTTAAACATCACATAATTCCCAATGATATCGCCATTTGAGTAACTTGGTAAAATTTCTGTATCAGATTCCTGATTAATCAAAGCAACTCGCTTATAAAAACTAGGTAACTCAGACAAATCAACTCTAACTGTAGTTACTTCTTCTGGAAGATTGAACAGCACGCATCCATTCTCTTCAAACTTAAATTTAAGAACTTTATCTTCACTAAAATTTTCACCATCAGTAATATAATAGATTTTTACATATTGGTTTTCAAAAGCTAAATTAATATTTTTATCAAAATGAATACCAATTGCACGTTCTATTTCATCACTAGCAATTGTCTGATACTTATTCAATATATAAATATATGCTTCATAAAATTTTAGAAGATCACCTCTTGCTGAGCGTGAAACATCAAAAACTCGATAATTTAAAAACGTACTATGATTAGCAATAGGTTTTGCATTTCTTACTAAAACAAGATTTAAAAAGAAATCATAATCCTCAAGTTGTTTTATGCTATCGTCATATTTTACATCACCTAAAACAGATGTTCTAACTAATGAAGTCGACGAAATATAATTACCAACTAAGAATGTATTTAAATCAAAATCTCTAGCTTGTACTACCACAGCACCATTTTCAGGATTTACTAAATTACAATATGCAATATCAGCATCATTGTTTTCAAGACTGTGCAATAATTCTGAAACATAATTTTCTTCAAGATAATCATCACTATCTACAAAAAGAAAAAAATCACCATTTATTAATTGTAAGCCCTTATTTCTGGTTCTTACCACTCCTGAATTGTCATGAACGAAATAATGAGTTTTGTTATAGGGAGAATCCTTAAGAGTTTCCTTAATAACCTGACCTGAATTATCTGTTGACCCATCATTTAATACAATTAATTCAATATTCTTATGAGTTTGGCTAAATATACTCCTTAAACACTGTTCAATGTATTTTTCGTGGTTATAACAAGTTACTAAAACTGATACTAAAGTCTCACTCATTTAAACTTCCAAGTTCCATTTCTTTGAATTATACCTGTTGCAGAATCTAAAGCAGAAATATCATCCGATGCAATATCATCTCTGTTGATTACAATAATAGGATTTGTTGTAGCATCTGTAAATGCGAGCATGTTTCCATCAACGTCTCTAACAGTCACTTCCAATTTTAATTTCAAATTGTTGACTGAAGATAATTTACATGAATAATAAGCTGTTTTATGTCCAATTCCCTTAGTCTTATTATCCAAAGTATTATCATTATAAATCCATACATTACGATCAATATCAGTTAACGATAGTCCAATATATGTTTCAACGTCTTCCATCACATCATACTCGATTTTAAAATTAATATCATCATTTGGAGTAATCTGATTAGAAGATAATAATTCTAGCTTGAAATTTTCAACCTTTGGTTTTACTTTTTCAGCACTATCACCTTGGTTTTGTTCCTTCTGAGTCTCCTTCAAAGGAGCTGTATTATCGTAACTATATTGATTGGCGACATCAAACGGATCACCATATGCTTTAACCAAACCGTTTTCAATAAGAACAGCGCGGTTACAATATTTCTTAACTGCTCCCATATCATGGGTAACAAGAATTGTTGTCTTACCACTTTCTTTACGTTCCATGAAATAATCATTACACTTACGTTGGAAAGCTTCATCACCTACGGCAAGCACTTCATCAAGAATGAGCACGTCACCTTGGGCTTTAATGGCAACTGAAAACGCTAAACGGACTTGCATACCACTTGAGTAGTTTTTTAGCTTTTGATTCATGAAATCTTCTAGCTCAGCAAACTCAACGATGTCATCATACATGGCATCGATTTCTTCAGTTGTGAACCCAAGCATGGCACCGTTCATGTAGACATTTTCTCGTCCTGTCAATTCAGGATTGAAACCAACTCCAAGCTCAATAAATGACACCATTTTACCATTAACCGTAACTGTTCCTTTTTCTGGAACATAGATTTGTGAAATGATTTTCAAAAGTGTTGATTTACCAGAACCATTACGACCAACAATCCCAAAGAAATCTCCTTTGTGAACATCAAATGAAATATCTTTTAAAACATGTTGCTCACGATAACCTTTGACTCCTTTAAAACGATTAACTAGAGCTGTACGTAAACTATGAGTTGCTTCAGTTGGTAGTTTAAAATATTTACTAACATGATCAACTTTTACTGCAATTTCTTTATCTGACATTATAAAATCTCCGCAAATTTCTTAGCATGTTTATGGAAAATTGAATATCCAACAATAAGAATTAAAACTGGAAGGATGTAAGGAATAACTCCCCAAATATGATTGTTATATAACTCCCAACCACGCATGCTACCTGAATAAACAATGTAATGACGCATATCTTGAATGATTTGTGCAAGTGGGTTTAGCATCATTAATTTTGCTACAGTAAACTGATTTTTTTGAATAATAAAAGTCAATGAATAGATAACAGGTGTAGCATACATTCCAGCTTGCATTACAACTTCCCAAATCGGTCCCAAGTCACGATATTTAACAAATAAAGCTGCAAGAATAAAAGCAACTCCCGCTGATATCATGGCTAATTCAATAAACAATGGAATAATGACTAAAAAGTTCCAACTTAAGTGAACACCATTAACTAGTGCAAAAACAAATACAACTAAAAGGTTAATACCATAGTTAATAGCTGCACCAACTACTGAAGAGATAACAATGATTTCCTTAGAGAAATTCAATTTACGTAGTAAGTCACCACGAGTTACAATTGAAACCATCCCCATATTGGTAGCTTCTTGGAAAAATGACCATGTTACCATACCTAAAAGCACACCAATTGCATAATGAGGTGTTCCGTCATCTAATCTCAAAAAACGGATAAACACCAAATACATAATTGTGAAAAGCATTAATGGTTTTAAAATTGACCACAAATGCCCAATTAAACTTCCTTGGTAACGAAGTTTAAAGTCCGTTTTTACCATTTCTTTTAATAAGATTTTATTTTCTTTACTAAAGAACTTCATTTATTTCTCCTATAACCAAATTTGGTAATAATTAATGTTCTAAACACAAGTGTATGGAAGGTACGATTTTTGCGTAAGCCATACTGATTCAATGTTTTAATTCGTTGGATTAGTGGCTTGTCCATAATCGTTGTGAAATTTTCAACCAAGTCTCTTTTTTCAGGGGTCAATGCTAAAGCCAATAAAAAGCGTGCTTGAGTTTGACTAGCATTAATCAACCACCAATATTTTTCGACTAATTTATGAGGCTTAATCCAATTTTTCATGCGTTTAGTCCATGTACGCGCCCCCAACACATTAGCATCATGTTGACGATACAATTCAGTTGGGTAATCAACATAAGCAAGATTACCTAAAGCGCTAGCAAGCAAAGCAAGATACCAATCGTGCATCAACAAATCATCTGTTGATGTCCACAATTCAGCCAATGCATGGTTTACCATTGCTGTACCGCCAGTCACTGTGTTTTCAGTCAGTTCTTGGACCAACTCAGTATTGGCATGATCAGACTGTGTTTTAATCATACTTTCATGTAAAACGTTTAAATCTCGGTCAACAATTTTCAAATCTGTATAAACCAATAAAGGTTTCTGACTATCATACTTTTCTGCTTCTGCAAAAGTAACAGCCAATTTATCTTCTAGCCAAATATCATCTTGATCAGAAAAGAAATAGTAATCAGCTTTGCTATGTTTTAAAAGGGTATAAAAGTTTTTAATAACGCCAAAATTTTCACGGTTGTCAGCATTAATAAAAACGATACGTGAATCAAGCTGCGCATAGTGCTTAATAATTTCGGGTGTAGTATCACTAGAGCCATCATCACGAATATACAAAGTCCAATCCTTGACTGTTTGTTTCTGAATACTTTCAATCTGTTCAGCCAAAAATTGTTCACCATTGTAGGTAGACATGAGAATATTAATCTTCATTTAAAAATAGTCCCTCATACTCTCCAACGATTTTTTCCCATGTGTAATTTTGTTTAACAATGGCACGCGCACGATTGCCATATTCCGTAAAATCATAATGACCATCGGCGTCATTAATCAAACATGAGAGATTACCTGATGTTTTATTCCAATAAAAAGCACTTGCTCCTGCAACTGACTTATTGAAAGGCACATCAAGCACAAGATTTAACTTGGTATGTCCTAGTGCTTCTAGCAAACCAGGATTTGTTCCACCAACTTCATGACCGTGGATATAAGCAAAAGCATTCTCACGAATGTAGTTCAGCAAATCACGATCATATACAGTGCCGACAAACTTAACCCTGTGATCACGTTCAAAGTTTGTCAAATGTTTCAACTTATCAAAATAAGCACTATTTTTATGGTTAGAAATAATAATCAAATCACGTCTTGTATTTGATTTCATAAACTCACGAATTGCTGTTTCATAATTGTTTTCTGGCACAAATCGACCAACAATCAGATAGTAGCCATTTTCCTTAGTTTTCCAATTATCAAAACATTTTCTAACCTTATAATCATCAGCTGTTAGGGTTGATTTTTTCAAATCCGTTCCATAAGCAATAAAACGTGTCTTAGCATCTGGATAAGATTCTTTTATATAGTTTTCAATACCAATATTATCTGAAATAACCAAATCAACTGTTTTAGCCATCGATTTTTCAGCATATTTTAAATAAGCTTGAACCGGTTTTGACCATTTTGAGCGTTTCCACTCAAGACCATCTGGATTGACATAAACTTTTCCGCCAAGAGCGTGAATTCTCCAGGCAAAAGGTGCAATAAATGCCCCAATTGTGTTACCCAAAATATAAAAAATAGGGTGTTCAATACCAGATCTTTTTACCATTTGAAGTCCATAAGTAATTGCCATCATATCATAGGCAATCACTCGTGCTGGACCAATTTTAGGTGCCTTGATGGTAAAACAATCTGCGCCCTCATATTTAAAATGCGTATGATGTTTATCGTCACTCAAACAAGCGACGTGATAAACAATATCTGAGCTCTGCTTATTTTTTACCAACTCCTCAACAAAAGTCTCAAAGCCACCATATTTCGCAGGCAAGCCTCGACTTCCGATGATGAATACATGTTGCATGGCACACTTCTCCATTCTAAAATACAATCAAAAATATTATACCATATTTTAAATAAGCTGGCGATGGAAAAACGAAAGCCCCTTGAGAATATAGGGAATCTGGTGGAAATTTCACACAAAAAAACACCAGCATTTCTACTGGTGTCATCTTTTATCTAATTCCCAAAGCAATGCGGGCATAACGACTCATTTTATCAACTGACCAAGCTGGGTACCATACCAATTTGACTTCAGTATTAGTTACCTCAGGAATCTCACGCATTGCATCGTGAATTTGATCGGTAAGAAGATCTGCTAGTGGGCACCCCATTGTTGTTAAGGTCATATCAATTTCAGTGTGTCCATTTTGCTCGAATCGAATCTCATAAACAAGCCCTAGATTAACAATATCAATCCCTAATTCAGGGTCAATAACTGTTTCCAAAGCTTCAAGGATACGATCTTTAATCTTTGCGACATCTTCTTCTGTATATTTTTGTTCAGACATAAGCGAACCTCTTGACTATTTTTTAATCTTCGATAAAATCACGGAGCTGTTTGCTACGGCTCGGATGGCGAAGTTTGCGAAGTGCTTTAGCTTCAATCTGACGAATACGTTCACGCGTCACGTTGAAGACTTTACCAACATCTTCCAATGTACGCATTTTACCATCATCGAGACCAAAACGCAAGCGCAAGACGTTCTCTTCACGGTCAGTCAATGTGTCTAAGACTTCATCAAGTTGTTCACGAAGAACAACACGAGTTGTGTAGTCTACTGGATTTTCAATAACTTCATCTTCAATGAAATCTCCAAGATGGCTGTCATCTTCTTCACCGATAGGTGTTTCAAGAGAAACAGGTTCTTGAGCGATTTTCAAGATTTCACGAACTTTATCAGGCGTCATATCCATACGTTCAGCAATTTGTTCTGGCGTTGGATCTTGTCCAAGTTCTTGAAGAAGGTTACGTTGTTCACGAACAAGTTTGTTGATTGTTTCAACCATGTGAACAGGGATACGGATTGTACGAGCTTGGTCAGCAATCGCACGTGTAATAGCTTGACGAATCCACCATGTTGCATAAGTTGAGAATTTGAACCCTTTTGAGTAATCAAATTTATCAACGGCTTTCATCAATCCCATGTTACCTTCTTGGATAAGGTCAAGGAATTGCATACCACGTCCAACATAACGTTTAGCAATAGAAACAACCAAACGCAAGTTAGCTTCTGCCAAACGTTGTTTTGCTTGAAGATCCCCTGCAGCTACTGCGACTGCCAATTCTTTTTCTTCTTCGCTTGACAACAAAGGTACAACCCCAATTTCTTTAAGGTACATACGAACTGGGTCATTAACTTTAGCAGAGTTGCTACCAAGCAACTCTTCGTCAGTTAGTTCTTCAGGTTTTGGTTCTTCAACAACATATTTTGTTGATGGGTTACCTTCTTTATCAGTAATTGAAATACCACCGTCTGTCAAACGTTCCAAAAGGTCATCAATTTGATCAGCATCGAGTGAAAATGGAATAACCAATTTTTCTGTCACTTCGTCATCGACAGCTGTTCCGTTCTTTTTATGATTACGAATAAATTCTGCAACTTGAACATTAAAAGTAGTAATTTCTTTTTCTTTTGCCATATTTTCCTCTATTCCATTTTTCTTTTTTGAGCAATGAGATTTTCCAAAGCCGCAAGTGCTGCATCAACATCCCCGAGATTGCTAGATTCACGAATTAATTTACTTTGCTTTTGCAAATCTCTTTCTTGAAGTAGTCGATTGCGCTTTTGAATAATTTCCTCAATTTCATTAGGGGCAACATCTTCTGGTAGATTTTCTTCTAACACTTGATAATACATCTGCCGCGTTCGGTCATCTAGCTGCGCCAAATCATATGAAGATACCTCACCTTGTTGCATCAATAAATCATAGAGTGTCTGCAACTCTTTGGTATCAAAGATAAATTCTTCTTGATTTCTAAATTCATTAAGAAGATAATCATGCGTCAGCAACCGCTGCATCAACTGACTCTCTGCTTTCATAATCGCAGAGATATTCTTTGATATTGGCAATTCAACAACCGTCACTCTTTGCTTAGCAGCTTCTGATTGAAGAGCTGAACGATTTTGAAGTCGCTCGCTGTTTACCGACTGTTCAACTTGATAATAATCAAAGTCAGGCAACAAATCAGCCACCATATTAATATACGAATTTTGTGCCGTAATAGATGGCGATTGTGCAATAATCCTAGAAATTTGCTCTACATAAGCAATCTCAGCCTGGAGATTATCACTATTTTCTGGTTTTAAGTAATGAATAAAGAATTCAGTACTGCTAATGCGACTATTTTCAAGCAAGTTCGCTAAGGCTTGAGGAGAATTCTTTTGAATAAACTCATCCGGGTCCATTTGCTCAGGAACTCGCACAATTTCAACATTAAAGTCTTTTAAAAGCTCTAAAGACTTAGCAATCGCATTCTGACCTGCATTGTCACCGTCATATGTTAAAATAACTTTTTTAGCATATCGTTTTAAATGTCTGACGTGCTCAGGTGTCAGTGCCGTCCCCATTGAAGCGACAGCATTTTCTATACCAGCGCGATAAGCCGCAATAACGTCCATGAAACCTTCCATCAAGTAGACTTCGTGCTTTTTAGACATAACTGGGCGAGCTTTATCAAGATGATACAGTTCATAAGATTTATTAAACAAAGCTGTCGACCGAGTATTCTTATACTTAGCTTGCTGGCTGTCTAAATCCTCTTTCGTCCAAATACGCCCAGAAAAAGCAACCACCTGACCATTATCATCCGTCAAAGGAAACATGATACGATTTTGGAAGGCATCATAAACACGATTGGTACGTTCAGACAAATTAAAAAGACCTGAAGCCATCAAAGCATTCTCTTCATAACGTTTTGCAAGAGATTGATAAAGAAAATCAGGCTCATTTGGCGACAATCCAATATTGAAATAATCAATCAATTCATCTGTCAAACCACGTTGCGCTAGATAAGCTTTCGCTTCTTGACCTTCTTTGGTTGTTTTTAAAACAGCATTGTAAAACTTAGCCGCATCCTTATGAATATCAATAAGAACTTGATTAGGATTTTGCGGTTTGGCTTGCGCTTGCTGCGTTTCAACCTGCAAAGGAATTCCAGCACGTTCAGCGACACGATGAACACTCTCTAAAAAACTAATCTGATGATATTCTTCTAAAAACTTGTAAACATCCCCAGATTTTCCGCAACCAAAGCAATGAAAAAACTGCTTGTCTTCAATAACATTGAAAGACGGTGTTTTTTCCTTATGAAATGGACATAATCCTATATAGTTGCGTCCTGCACGTGTAAGATTGACCACTTCGCCAATAACATCAACAATATTAACGCTATTTTTTATCTCGGTAATTAACTCTTTGTCAATTGCCAAAAGATCACCTCCACGCACTATTCCCATTTTAGTTTTGTATTTTATTATACCATTTTGAATCCGATTTGTAAATTCTCAAAAACCAGACTTTAGCACATAATTTTGGTATAATAATACTAACAAAACATACAGGAGGTTTTTCGTATGATTAAAGAACTAAAAGAATTTTTGTTTAAAGCAAACGTTCTTGATCTTGCTGTCGCTGTTGTTATGGGGGCTGCTTTCAACGCTATCGTAACATCACTTGTTAGCGATGTCATTACACCGCTTTTCTTAAATCCAGCTCTAAAAGCTGCTGGTGTTGAAAAAATCGCTGATCTTTCATGGCATGGTGTTGCTTACGGTAGTTTCCTAAGCGCTGTTATCAATTTCTTAATCATTGGTACAACACTATTCTTCATCGTCAAAGCTGCTAACGCCGCTGCTGCTCTTACTAAGAAAGAAGAAACTGAAAAAGCAACCGAAGATGCTGCTCCAACTCAAGAAGAACTTCTTGCAGAAATTCGCGATTTGTTGAAAGAAAAATAATCTTTATCAATCGTTAAAGCATAAAAAGAGACGCCTAGCTTAGCGCCTCTTTTCTTTGTATCTAATGTTTAATTAGAATTTTTTACGTTTGCGAGCTGCTTCTGATTTGCGTTTACGTTTTACAGAAGGTTTTTCGTAGAATTCACGTTTACGTGATTCTTGAAGAGTCCCAGCTTTAGTCACAGAACGTTTGAAACGACGAAGTGCATCGTCAAGTGATTCGTTTTTACGTACTACTGTTTTTGACATGTGTTTCACCTCCTCAAGATATTGTAACATTTACACGTTCTCTATTAGGATACCTAATTTATCAAAAAAAGTCAATCCTTACACGCGCTAAATGCCATAAAAATTTAAAAAATGTTTTCAGCAAAATTTCCATCACACTTATGATTTTTTTAAGGTTCCTTCACTATACTATAAACAATCCTAAAACTTTTCTTTTTCATAATCTCCTAAAAGACGACTGCAGAAATGCAGTCGTCTTTTTGTTATTTAGTATGTATTTTTCTTGCTTCTGGCATTTCGACAGTTATCTCAAAGTGTTAAGAAAAGCGGCAATCTGTTTATTCACTGTTACAGGATTATCAACATTGGAATTATGGGCAGAATCAGCAATCCAAACTAACCGAAATCCTGTTCTTTTAGACCATTCTCTGTTATAGGCTTTCACCTTACCTGTGGTATCCTTTTCACCTACTATCAAAAGTGTCGGACAAGGTATAGACAGTTCTTGATTATCTTCTAGGAACCCTGCATATCCAATTCCCATGAGATGGCACAGCTCCGCTTTATCATACTTGGCAATCATTGTTGCCATATTTTCTCGACCCCATTTCGTGATAGTATTTTTCTTCACAATAGATGATTTCAATAATTTCTCAGGGAATAATTTTGCCATCCACTCAATTTGATGTAGCCACCACATATCAGATTTTGAATAGTAATTGCCATACGGTGATGAGTCAATGGATACAAAGGCCTTCACCATTTCTGGATATCGCCTTATGAACGCCTGCGAGATAAACCCGCCCATAGACTGTCCGATTAGAATAACCTGCGATATACCACATTCAGTAAGGATTGTTTTTATGGCATTTGCAGCCTCACCATAGGTAAAAGAGACGTAAGGGCGAGACTCCCCATGTGCTGGTGCATCCCATGCGATGATATTATAATCATTTTCAAAAAATAAAAATTGTTGTTCAAACATCGTATGATCTGCTGTCAATCCACGAAGAAAGAACAGAGTATCTCTGGATAAAACAAAGACATCTGATTTCCAGTAAGCAATACTTCCATTGGGATTATTAATCTGCATTTTCTTCATAATCTATCACCCTACATTCCGTTTTAACTGTATACCCCACCTGTTGCGTGTTGTTTGTTGTTGCACTACTGATAATAGTATTATTCTTTTCATTATATCATATTCAAAATAAAATTGCAAAATGGTAACCTTGACAAAAAAGCCAACTGATGACTAAATCAGCACCAATCAGCTTTTACCACGTGTGATTATTATAGCAATTGTTTTGCTTCTGTAACGGTTAGTTCCAAGACACTTCGCAAAAATGGAAATTTTGTTTTCATTTCGTCAAATTCTGCGCCCTCATTGACCAATCTACCCGTTCCTAATATTCTAACCCCCGTCCCTTGATAGCCGTTAAATCCCTCTACTTGACGAGCACCACATGTCAGAATAAGATTCGGATTAACCTTTAAATCCTTTTCTGTACTATGCATCCCCGCTACTGGCAAGAGTATCCGATTATCTCCCTTTAAAACAAGATAAGAATTCCAAGTGCACGTAACATGCGGCATTTCTTCACCCCACGACATTATCGAAACAACACCCTCATGATTTAAAACATTTTTAAAAGTCTCAGTAAACATAAGAAATATCCTCTGTGTTCATATTTTGAGCTAAATCACGCTTCAACTCAGGGTCATTGTAACATCTCAATTTAAAGAAATGATTTCAGTTATGCTACAAGTAAACTTTTATAATTAAAAATTTTCTGGCATGATAATTATGATTTTTTAAGAATCTCCCTCTATACTATAGACAATCCTAATAAACTTTCTTTTTCATAATCTCCTAAGAACGACTGCCAATGGTGGTCGTTTTTTTGGGGGGGTGATATAAAAGAGAGTGAGACAAATAAAGTCTCCACTGCAGACTTTATTCATGAGCCTAAAAATTAAAAAGCGAATCAGTAGTTTCGCAGAAACTTGATTTCTCAGCAAGCCTCAATTTCTTGTTACTGACCTAAAACGGTCTATTCCAAGATCGTTTTTGACACTTACTTCGTAAGCTTTATTTCCCGATTATAAAAGTTCTCCGAACCTTTATAACTCACCCCCGCATGACTCAAAAGCTTGAGGAAGCTTTTGAGGTGGGAAATAGAGTCAAGTGAGGCTTGACATCAAAAAGGTTTGGGGAACCATTTTGAGGTGGGAAATGAAGTCAAGCGCAACTTGATGTCAAAAAAGGGTTGTAAAAGCTGATTTATCAGCACATTAGGACCCACTCAGCAGTGATTGATTGCTCAAACAATTGAAAATTGTTTGAGGTTGGAAATCTACGTCAAAAAGTGCTTAATCAATTGTGCATGGGAAAATAAAGTCAGTAATCGCTGTTTTAATATTTCTTGACAGAGACCTCCAACAATCTATCGCCAGATTGTTGACCTTGTAAATAATCACTATGTAAACAAAGAAACTGGGTACTTTGTCCCAGCCTCCTTTATTTATTCATCTTCATCAACCGCATCGCCTGTAAGTTGTGCAGCATCTGAAATGAATTGCTTATATTTATCTTCTTTGGCTAACTTTTTGATAACTTTATTAACCGTTTTGACAAGCTTTCCGCTACCTTTTGGCATTGCTACAGCTTTAGCATCACCGTCACTTGTTTTCAATGCAAAATTAGCTAACGCTAAATCTGAGTTTTGTGAAAGGTATCCTTCGGCAACTGGTTTTTCAAGGTCAACTGCTTGGACTTGACCAGATTTCAATTCGTTAATAGCCTCACCCATTGCTGTCAAAGAAATGATTTTTGAATCTTTCAATTGTTCTTTAGCCAAGCCTTCTTCAATTGTTCCTTTTTGAACAGCTACTTTAAGACCTGACAAACTATCAATTGAGTTATATTTATCAAGATCACTTGCCTTAACTAAAACAGCATTTTCTGTTTCATAGTAAGCATCTGAAAAATCATATGCATTTTTACGTTCTTTTGTTGCAGACAATCCTGAAATCGCCATATCTGCTTTTCCTGTTTGAAGACTTGAAAGGACGTTATCAAAACTCATCGAAGACAATTCAAGTTTAACGCCAAGTTCATCAGCGATAGCTTTTGCCAATTCAACATCAGCACCAACAATAGTGTCTTTACCATCGATCAAAGCTTTAAATTCAAACGGCGCGTAGTCTGGGCTAATAGCGACAACTAGTTTACCTTTTTTCTCAATCTTATCTTGTAAATTTTCATTAGATGAAGATCCACAAGCAGCCAAAGAACACACACTAACAAGCGCAAGTGCCCCTAAAATAAACTTTTTAACTTTCATATTTATTCTCTCTTTTCTTAAACTTACCTTTATTTTATCTATTTTTTTGCAAAAAGTCAACAAATGTTGAATAAAAATTCACTTTAACATACTAACTATTTTTTGAAATTTTTCAAACATGTTGATAATAAAGCAAGTCCCTTTTCCAAAGTATCTTGGTTGCAAGAGTAACCAAGTCTCACATAACCCTCTCTGTCAAAGCGATTTCCAGGGACCAGCAATACGCCGTAATCTCTCAACAATGTTAAACAAAAGTCTTCGATTGGCACACCAACATCTATTTTGACAAATGAAGTTGGAACTTCTGCTGGTCTTACGTAGGATACCTTTGGTTCTTTAGCAATCCAATTGTCTAGAATAGTTAGATTCTTTCTAATAATCTTACGATTACGCTCTAAAATTTCTTCTTTATGTCGTAGTGCTAGGCTCGCCACCATATCATCAAAAACACCTGCACATATCATAGTGTAATCACGATAATCTCGTAAAATATCAGTAACCTCATCACAAGCAGCAACCCAGCCAACACGAATCCCTGGAAGCGAGAATGTCTTCGACAAACTATTCACCGAGATTCCTTTATCATACAAATCAACAATAGATGGTACCTTGCTGTCAGTAAAGGGACGATAAACCTCATCAGCCAAAATGTAGGCACCACACGATTTAGCAACCCTAACCAATTCGCGTAGATACTCCTCATCCATAACAGCACCAGTAGGATTATTAGCATTATTGATGCATATCATCTTTGTATTTGGACGGATTAACTTGTGCAGTTCAGCTAAATCAGGCAGCCAGCCATTTTCTTCTCTGACTTGCCAAAAATCCACTTCTGCTCCTAACGATTTTGGAATGTCATATAGCTGCTGGTAGGTCGGATAAAGAGAAATCACGTGGTCACCTGGCTCAATAAGACTGTACAAGACCAGCATATTTGCTCCGGTAGCTCCATTTGTCTGGAGGATTTGCTTTTCATCTACAGTCTGATACAAATCGCAAACTGATTTTTTAAACTCTGGGGACCCTTCAATCCAACCATAATTTAACTTTTTGGAAAATAATTCTTGATAGAACTCTTCCTTTGATTCGCCTGTTAGCTCAAACAACTCTTGCAAAGTCAAAGCATCAATTGACACGCCAGCAATATCATATTTTGCTTCTCGTTCATGGCTATTGAGCCATTCTTCAACTCCAAATCGTGGTAATTTCATCGCTTACCCCTTTTGACTTTCTAAGATTATTTTACCATTCATAAGGAAAAACTGAGAGCAATAACCCTCAGTTTCCTTTCACTTCATTATTCTGACTCAGAACTACTTTGCGTGTAAGTCGAAGCTTTTTCAATCCATGCATCAAACTCCCCTGATTTCTTAGCCTTCTTAATCACTTTATTCACAGAAGCGATTAGTTTTTTATCAGTTCCTTTAGCAAAGGCTACCGCATAAGCATCTGTATCAGTTGATTTCAATGGCATATCCGCAATGGCTAAATCAGGATTTTGAGAAATATACCCCTCAGCAATAGCTTTTTCTAGCACAACTGCTTGAAGTTGATTGTTCTTCAATTCATTAATCATTTCACCATTTGATGTCAATGAAACCAAGCTTGAATTTGGTAATTGGTCTTTGGCAATGTTTTCTTGAATTGACCCTTTTTGTGCACCAACAGATTTTCCTGCCAAACTTTCAAGACTTGTGTAGGTCGCTAAATCAGCTTTTTTAAGAATCACGACATTTTCTGCTTCATAATAAGCATCTGAAAACTCATAAGCCTTTTTACGTTCATCTGTCACTGAAATTCCCGCAATAGCGATATCCGCTTTGCCAGAAGTCACAGAAGCAAGAACATTATTAAAGGACATTACTGAAAAATCAGCCTTAACATCCAATTCTTTGGCGATTGCCTTAGCTAGTTCAATATCTGCACCAACCAAGGTATCTTTTCCATCAATTAAAGTTTTAAATTCAAATGGTGCAAATTCTGATTCCGTCGCGATGACGATTTTACCTTTATTTTGAATTTTTTTCTGACTTGTTCCTGACGTCGAACAAGCTGTCATCGTTCCTACTGCTAAAAGTAGAAACAAACCTCCTAAAAACTTCTTCATATCATTTTCTCCTTAGTTACTTGATTCGCTAGTTGACAAAGCATAAGCTTCTTGAACAAATTGATCAATTTTTCCTGAATCTTTCAAGTCTTTGATAACTTTATTGACCTCTTTAGTCAATTTGTCGTCACCTTTAGGAAGTGCTACAGCATATGCATCCGCGTCATTATTTTTCAACTTGATATTGGCAATTGTCAAATCATCGTTATTAGCAGCGTAACCTTCTGCAATTGGTTTTTCAAGGACAACTGCTTGGATTTGACCATTTTTCAATTCATTAATCATTTCGCCATTTTGTGTCAAAGCAACAACTTTCGAACCTTTCAATTGTTCAGAAGCCACATTTTCTTGAATAGATCCTTTTTGTGTTCCGACAGACAAACCATCTAATGAACTTGTTTTTGTATATTTATCAATATCTGTTTTCTTAATCAAAACAACATTTTCTGATTCGTAATAAGCTTCTGAGAAATTATAAGCTTTTTTACGTTCAGGCGTTGCTGAAATACCTGAGATAGCCACATCAGCTTTACCTGATTGAAGACTTGCCAAAACATTGTTAAATGACATTGAAGAAAATTTCACTTTAACACCAAGCTCTTCACCGATAGCCTTTGCAATCTCTACATCCGCACCAACAATAGTGTCTTTGCCATCAACAAGAGTTTTAAATTCAAAAGGAGCGAATTCTGGATTCATAGCAACAACAAGCGTTCCTTTATCTTTAACATCCGAAACTGATGTATCTTTTTGATTTCCTGAGCCACAAGCTGTCAATAGAAAAGCTGAAGCAACAAGAGCTAACCCACCAAACATTTTACTTACTTTCATAGTCTTTTTCTCTTTTCTTTTTTGATATGTATACATTTTATTTAATATTTATACATTTGTCAACCCTATTTTTATAAAAATTCAATATTTTTGTATTTTTTCTGTATATACATAAAACGCGAGGTTGTTTTATCAACCTCGCGTTCTTATTTATACTCTATTTAATCTTATTTGCTGTGCCAGATTTCATCGTTGTATTGTTCGATTGTACGGTCTGATGAGAAGAAGCCAGCTTTAGCAATATTTTTGATAACTTTAGTCATCCAAGATTTTTGATCTTCGTAATCAGCAAGCATTTGTTCTTTAACAGCAATGTATTCTTTAAGGTCAATCAATGTCATGAACCAGTCTTTGTTAATCAATTCATTATAAAGACGTTCAAGACGTTCAGCATTACCATGTTTCACCAATTCATCACTAACGATAAAGTCTACTGCTTCTTTGATGACTGGATCATTTTCGTAGTAATCAGTTGCTACATAACCTTGTGTTGCATAGAGATCAATGATAGTATCTGAATCTTTACCGAATGTATAAATATTATCCATACCAGCAAGTTCAGCAATTTCAACGTTGGCACCGTCCATTGTACCAAGCGTCAAAGCACCATTAAGCATGAATTTCATGTTACCAGTACCTGAAGCTTCTTTAGAAGCAAGAGAGATTTGTTCAGAAATATCTGTTGCAGGAATCAAGTGTTCAGCTACAGTAACATTGTAGTTTTCAACCAAGTGAACATTTAGGTATTTGTTAACTTCTGGGTCGTTGTTAATCAATTCAGACAAGCAAAGAATCAAGTGAATAACATCTTGTGCAATGATATATGCTGGAGCTGCTTTACCACCAAAGATAACAGTGATTTTGCGTTCTGGAAGGTTACCACGTTTGATTTCAAGGTATTTATGAATAACATAAAGAGCATTCATTTGTTGACGTTTGTACTCGTGGAAACGTTTGATTTGTGTATCAATGATTGAGTTTTCATCAAGTTCGATACCTTTATTATCTTTAAGGTAACGTTTAAGCGCCAATTTGTTATTGTGTTTGATTTCAGCAAGTTTTGCATGAACAGCTTCGTCATCAGCGTAAGCAAGTAGTTTTTCAAGCTTAGTAGCATCAGTAAGGTATTCATCACCGATAAGCTCTTTAAGGTAATCCGCTAAATCTTGGTTAGCAAATTCAAGCCAACGACGGAATGTGATACCGTTTGTTTTGTTGTTGAATTTTTCAGGGTAAATGTCATAGAATGGTTTCAATTCACTGTTTTTAAGGATTTCAGTGTGAAGAGCAGCTACACCATTTACTGAAGTTGAGAAGTGAATGTCCATGTGTGCCATATGAACACGACCTGATTCATCAATGATTTGAACAGCTGGGTCTGAATATTGACTAGCAACAAGTTTGTTTAGTTTTTCAATAATTGTTACCAAGTGTGGCACAACTTCGTTAAGGTAATCAAGCGGCCATTTTTCAAGTGCTTCAGCCAAGATTGTGTGGTTAGTGTAACCAACCATGCTTTTCACGATTGAAACAGCTTCTTCAAATTCAATACCATGTTTTTCAGTCAAAAGACGAATCAACTCAGGAATAACCATTGATGGGTGAGTATCATTGATTTGAACATAAGCGTAGTCAGCTAAATCGTGAAGATTTGAACCACGTTCAAGAGCTTCATCAATCAACAATTGTGCAGCATTAGATACCATGAAGTATTGTTGGTAGATACGAAGCAATTCACCATTGCGGTCTGAATCATCTGGGTAAAGGAAGAGTGTCAAGTTCTTCTTGATTTCAGTCTTATCAAATGAAATACCATCGTGAATCAAACCGTAGTCAAGCCCGTCAATATCAAACAAGTTCAAGTAGTTTTTAGTATCACGTTTGTAACCAAGAACATCAATGCGGTCAAGACGAGATTTAAGCGTAAAGTCTTTAAATGGAACATCGTAGCTGATGTCAGTTGGCACAAGCCATGAATCTTTTTCAATCCAGTAGTTAGCTTCTGCTTCTTGTTGGTTATCAACGAAGACTTGTTTGAATAGACCACAGTGGTAGTTAAGTCCGACACCTTCACCGTTGATACCAAGAGTTGACATTGAATCGATGAAACATGATGCCAAACGTCCAAGACCACCGTTACCAAGTGATGGTTCAAGTTCGACATCTTCTACTTCTGCAATTGATTTACCAGCTGCAGCAAGTTCAGCTTTAACATCTTTATAGATACCAAGGTTAATCAAGTTATTTGACAAAAGTTTACCAATAAGGAATTCAGCAGAAATGTAGTAAACTTTGCGTTTAGCTGTATTTTTTGGTTTTTCGGCAGCTAATTCTTTAACGTAGTGCAAAAGCGCTACATAGATGTCTTCATTGCTCAATTCAGCAAGTTTTTGGCCTTTCGAAGTTACGTAATCTGTAAATTTAGTTGTCATTATAATATCCCTTTTTCTTTTTTATTTAAATGTATTTTTGCGGCAATAAAGTGCAGTAATGTCTTTCAAGAATGCTTTGCGTTCATCTGTCAAATCTTCTTTTAACATACGCCATTGCCAGTTGCCACCAACAGTATTTGGAATGTTCATGCGAGACTCAGCTGGTTTGTCTAGAATGTCTTGCATAGTCGCAATTGCAATATCACTAACCGTTGCAAACAAGGTACGAAGCATTGTTTGTGTGATTGGTTCGCCTTCATGACGATGTGTATAAGCATCAACAAATGCTTTTTGTTCATCAGTCAAGTTGTCATACCAACCATTAACCACTTCATTATCATGTGTGCCGTTATAAGCAACGCTATTTTTATTGCAGTTATGTGGAGCATCGATACTCTTACCTTCGGTATCATAGAATCCAAATTCAAGAATCTTCATACCTGGGAAAGCAGTGTCTGTTAACAATTGCTCTGCTTTGGCATCGATATAACCGAGGTTTTCAGCAATAATAGGAAGTTCACCAAGCTCGTCGCGTACGACATCAAACAAAGTACGTCCTGGACCAGGTTGCCAACTACCATCATTAGCAGTCTTGTAATCACCACGAATTTCCCAATAATCTGAGAAACCTTTAAAGTGGTCAATACGAAGAAGGTCATATAGTTTAATACCTTCTTTAATACGATAAACCCACCAAGCATAATTTGTTTTCTTGTGGTTTTCCCAATCATAAATTGGATTTCCCCAAAGTTGACCATCATCACTGAATGAATCTGCAGGAACACCAGCAATACAAAGCGGGTTCTTTTCAGCATCAACTTTGAAAAGTTCAGGCATTGTCCAAACTTCTACGCTATCAGCAGAAACGTAGATTGGCATGTCACCAATAATCTTAATACCTTTTTCATTGGCATAGGCTTTTAAATCAGCCCATTGTTGGTAGAAGAAATATTGAGTGACTTTATGGTAAGTGATAACGTCTTTTAGTTTTTCACGATAAGTTTCAAGAGCTGCTTCTTCGCGACGAACAACTGCTTTATCATCCCATTCTTGTAAGGCTTTATTGCCAAAGAATTCTTTAATGGCCATGAATTCAGCGTAATCTTTCACCCATGTAGCTTCTTTTTCGAAATCTGCTAGAGCTTTTTGATTGTCAGCATCTTGCATAAATTCTGCAACTGCTTTCTCTAAAATTGGACGACGAGTTTCAAAAATGCGAGCATAATCAACGTTTTCTAAATCATCACCGAAGTTAACAGTTTCATAGTCTTCTTTTGTTAAATAGCCTTGTTTACAAAGCAATTCTAAATCAATTAAATGAGTGTTCCCAGCTGTTGCTGAGAATGATTGATAAGGGGAATCACCATAACTTGTCGTTGTTAATGGTAGGATTTGCCAGTATGTTTGGTCAGTTTCAACCAAGAAATCAACAAAGTTATAAGCTTCTTGACCAAATGTTCCCACCCCTTGTTTGCCGGGTAATGATGTGATATGCATCAGTACACCACTTGCACGTTTTTCCATATGTTTTCTCCTTTATCAACGATCTTTACACTGCAAATTATAACGCAAGCGTTTGCGTAAGTCAATCATTTTTTGCAAAAAAATATAAAAAAACACCTCAACTGCTAAAACTAATAGCAATTAAGGCGTTTATTTTCATTCATGAAAACCGCTAGAAAGGGATTTTATTTGTCTTCAACATGCAATTGACGGACACTTTCTCGCTCTCTCAAGGTAAAAGGAACAATGATTTTTTCAGTAATCGCTGTTTCAGGAGATTTAATCAATTCGACCAATCGTCTGAAACTAGTTCGACCTAAATTAGCAACATTAATATCAAATGTTGTCATATAAGGGTGAATCAAAGTTGAATAGGCTGAGTTATTGAAGGTGATAATTGAAATATCATCCGGAACCTTCAATTGATAATAAGATAAGAACTGAGCTAATCGAACTGAAATTGTATCAGCAATCACAATCAGAGCCGTTGCTTTACTTGATTCAATTTTTTCAATTAATGCTTCCAGAATCATTGGATCTCTACGATCGAACAAAAGTGCTTTATCGCTTGTCAGACCAAGCTTTTCCATGCCTCGAAGGTAACCAAAATAACGTTCTGATGACACTTCAGATTTTAAATCATCTGTAACGAATAGAATCTCACGATGTCCTTTTTGATAAAGATATTCAACTGCTTTTTTACCCATCAATTGGTTATCATTATCTATATAAGTAATATCATTTTCGAAACCTTCGGGAGCACCGACAATCACAAAAGGTACATTATTATCCATCAAATACTTACGAACTGGATCTTCTGGATCAGAGTATAAGATAATAAATCCGTCTACACGTTTTTGGCGATACATCAATTTTACTTGTTCTTCTAATTCATCAACTGTCATACCGGTTGCAATAGAAACTGTAAAATCATTTAATTTCGCTTCGCTAGTTATAGTAGAAAGAATTTGCATAAAGAATGGTTCGTTCAAACGATCTGGTGTGATTAATGGTGGAAAAATCAGACCAACGTTATACGTTAAGCCACTAGCTAACATTTGGGCAGCTACATTAGGAACATAACCTAACTCTGCCATCGCTTTCCGAACTTTGTCTTTTGTTTTCTGAGAAATGGATTTATTATCCTTCAAAACACGGCTAACCGTCGAAGGATTGACGCCAGCTTTAGCCGCTACATCTTTAATTGTAACCATCTAAGTCTCCTTTGCATCTTTCATTTTATAATAGATTTACTGTACTGACAAGGTTTTAGAGGTAAAAACTCTTATTTTTATCCCCTATTATACATAAATAAGATTTTTCTGCAATTGTTTGCCCTATTTTGTGATATTTTTTAGAAAGATATTGTTTTTTCAGGCTATTTTATAGTAAAAACTGACCAACATATATCAGATTGATGCTCTTTTTATCACTTTCTTTATTTGACACTTCAAGTTTTTTAAACTTTTTTACAAAAAATGCTTGACATTAACTGCAAACGGTTGCATAATATAAGTGTAAATAATATTACTAATCTTTCTCTAGGAGGGGAAACTCATGAAGAAGAACACATGGAAAAAAATGGTCCTTGCTGGTGCAGGTTTAACACTTGCTGGAAGCGTTTTAGTTGCTTGCTCAAATAACTCATCAACTAAATCATCTTCTGCCTCTGACAGCAAGACAATCAAACTTTGGGTACCAACTGGTGCTAAAAAATCTTACACTGCTATTGTTAAAGATTTCGAAAAAGAATCTGGTTACACAGTTAAGATGGTTGAATCAAACGATTCAAAAGCACAAGAAAACGTTAAGAAAGACCCACAAAAAGCTGCTGATGTCTTCTCACTTCCACACGATCAACTTGGTCAACTAGTTGAATCTGGTGTTATCCAAGAAGTTCCTGAAGATTATGCCAAAGAAATTGCTACTAACGATACTGATCAAGCAGTAGCTGGTGCAAAATACAATGGTAAAACTTACGCTTTCCCATTTGGTATCGAGTCACAAGTTCTCTTCTATAACAAATCAAAACTTTCAGCTGACGATGTTGCTAACTACGAAACAATCACAAGCAAAGCAACATTCGGTGCAACATTTAAAGCAATGAACGCTTACGCAACTGCTCCACTCTTCATGTCAGTCGGTGATACACTATTTGGTGAAGATGGTGAAACAGTTGACGGCACTAACTGGGGTAACGATGCTGGTGTATTAGTTCTTCAATGGATTGCTGATCAAAAATCAAACAAAGGTTTCGTTAACTTGACTGCTGAAAATGCAATGTCTAAATTCGGTGACGGAAGCGTTGCTTCACTTGAATCAGGCCCTTGGGATCTTAAAGCTGCACAAGACGCTGTTGGTAAAGATAATCTTGGTATCGCTGTTTATCCAAAAATCTCAATCGGCGGTAACGAAGTACAACAAAAAGCTTTCCTTGGTGTAAAACTCTTTGCTGTTAACCAAGCTCCTGCAGGTTCAGATACAAAACGTATCGCTGCTTCTTACAAACTTGCTTCTATGCTTACTAGTGCAGAAAGCCAAGAAAACCAATTCACTTACGAAGGTCGTAACATTATTCCTGCTAACAAAGAAGTTCAATCATCAGATAAAGTTCAATCAGATGAATTAGCTCAAGCAGTTATCAAGATGGCTTCATCATCAGACTACACAGTTGTAACACCTAAACTTAGTCAAATGACTACATTCTGGACTGAAAGTGCTGCTCTTCTCAGCGACGTCTACAATGGTAAAATTCAAAGTGGTGACTACCTCGCTAAATTGCAACAATTTGACAAAGATTTAGCTAACGCTAAGTAAGATGTTCTGAAGTGGGGAGTTACATCCCCACTTTATTTTTAGGGAAACTCTTGTCGGAGTTATTGCTAAGAACTTTAAGATTAAATTTTTAGCAGTGACTTCCAACAAGATTAATAAAAGGAGTTTTGTATGACTAATTCACACTATTTTGACAGTGTATCAGTTACAGAGGCTTTTAAAAAAGGGAAATTTGATACCAAACTGTCATTTCTGATTATGGGATTTTCAAATCTTTACCATAAACAGATTATTAAAGGTTGTTTGTTTTTACTATCAGAGATTCTTTTCTTAATCACTTTCTTCTCTCAGATTATTCCAAACTTGCAAGGATTAATCACTCTGGGAACACACCAACAAGGTCTTGTTGAACAAACCGTCAATGGGATTAAGATGAAAGTTGCTGTTGATGGCGATAACTCTATGTTAATGCTTATCTTCGGTCTTGCTTCTCTTATCTTCTGCCTTGTCTTTGCTTACATTTATTGGTGTAACCTTAAGAGTGCTAGAAATCTTTATGTCATCGATAAAGAAGGTTTGAAAGTTCCTACCTTTAAAGAAGACTTTGAAACTTTGGCAAACGGTCGTTTCCACATGACTTTGATGGCAGTTCCAATGATTGGGGTACTTCTCTTCACTATCTTGCCATTGGTTTATATGATTTGTTTGGCCTTCACAAGTTATGACCACAATCACCTACCACCAAAAAGTTTGTTTGACTGGGTTGGTTTTGCTAACTTCGGTAACATCTTTAACGGTCGTATGGCGGGAACATTCTTCCCAGTTCTTTCTTGGACTTTGATTTGGGCAGTATTTGCAACTGTGACAAACTTCTTCTTTGGTATTGTCTTAGCACTTATTATCAATACTAAAGGTTTGAAATTGAAAAAAATGTGGCGTACAATCTTCGTTATCACAATCGCCGTGCCACAATTCATTTCACTTCTTATCATGAGAAACTTGCTCAGTGATGCTGGTCCAGTCAATGCATTCCTTGAAAAAATCGGACTTATCTCTGCTGCAAACCCATTGCCTTTCTTGTCAGATCCACTTTGGGCTAAATTTTCAATCATCATCGTTAACATGTGGGTAGGTATTCCTGTCACAATGCTTGTCGCTTCAGGTATTATCATGAACCTCCCTCAAGAACAAATTGAAGCCGCTGAAATCGATGGTGCCAATAAATTCCAAATCTTTAAATCAATCACATTCCCTCAAATCTTACTTGTGATGATGCCAAACTTGATTCAACAATTTATCGGTAACATCAACAACTTCAACGTTATCTACCTTCTTACTGGTGGTGGTCCTACTAACTCTAACTTCTACCAAGCTGGTAGCACAGACTTGCTTGTTACTTGGCTCTACAACTTAACTGTTACTGCAGCTGACTACAACCTTGCTTCTGTTATCGGTATTCTTATCTTTGTTCTTTCTGCTGTATTTAGTCTCTTGGCTTACACAAGAACAAGTTCTTACAAGGAAGGGGTTGCTAAATAATGAAAAACAAAAAACGATTAACACTGACTTTTGTCTATATTTTATTGATTGTTTTATCAATCATCTGGCTCTTTCCAATCGTTTGGGTTGTTCTTACTAGCTTCCGTGGCGAAGGAACAGCATACGTTAACTACTTCATTCCAAAAACTTGGACGCTAGATAATTACATTAAACTATTTACTTCTGATGCCTTTCCATTTGGGCAATGGTTCTTGAATACATTATTCGTCGCTTCTGCTACTTGTGTGATTTCAACATTCATCACCGTTGCTATGGCATACTCACTTAGTCGTATCAAATTCAAACACCGCAATGGTTTCTTGAAATTAGCACTTGTGCTTAATATGTTCCCTGGTTTCATGAGTATGATTGCTGTTTATTACATCTTAAAAGCATTCAACCTTGACCAAACATTGCTAGCACTTATCCTAGTTTACTCTGCTGGTGCAGCACTTGGATTCTACATTGCTAAAGGATTCTTTGATACAATTCCTTACTCACTCGATGAATCTGCTATGATTGATGGAGCTACTCGCGCTGACATTTTCTTTAAAATCACTCTCCCACTTTCAAAACCAATCATTGTCTACACAGCGCTTATGGCTTTCATCGGTCCTTGGATTGATTTCATCTTCGCTAAGGTTATCCTCGGTGATGCGACAAGTAAATACACTGTTGCCATTGGTCTGTTCTCAATGTTGCAACAAGATACTATTAATGACTGGTTCATGTCATTCACTGCCGGTTCAGTTCTTATCGCTGTCCCAATCACATTGCTCTTCATGTTTATGCAAAAATACTACGTTGAAGGCATTACTGGTGGTTCAGTTAAATAAGAAGAAGTTCAATCACTTCTCCCCTTCTATTATTAATTATCAAAAAAAGCTTGGAACAATTGTTCCAAGCTTTTTGATTGTTTAAAATCTGGTTATTTAATAGGAAGAAAACTTATTACTCTTACCAAAATTCACGTAAGAAATCGTCTTTTAAACGTTCACGATAAAAGAGTTCATTAAGGTCATCTTCTTCAAAAACACGTAGCAAATTTAGCATATCATAAGCTAAGTCAAGGTTAGGTAAGTCTTTTCTAGCTACCCATTTAATCTCTCCCTCATCGGTCGAATGCATCTCACCTTCAAAATCTGATGTACGGTATAGAAAAACTAAGTAACGTTCATCTTCTTTGGTGTACCAATGTTTCATTCCAACTAACTGAGGATTTTTAATGGTTAAACCTGTTTCTTCATTTACCTCACGGATAACCGATTCTACCAAGCCTTCATGGGCTTCGATATGTCCTCCAGGAAGGGCATAGCCTGACCAAGAATAACGTTTTGGGTCACGAACCTGCATGACGACATTGCCTTTGCCATCTTCAATTAAGCACATATTGGTTAAAATCACACGTTGTGCACGAGACATGATTTATCTTTCTCCTCTTCATTTTAGATTCTCTATATCATTGATAAAAAAAGCTAATAAAGAATTTTCTTTAACTTTAGGGACACCTAAATCTTTTCTCATTTCATTCATTAACTGTTCTGAAATTTTCAATAGCTGCTTACCATCTGCACTTGTATTACCAACTCTTCTGAATTCAGTCCATTTTTCAACTACATTTTTAGATCCCCAAAGAGTTATTTCTTTGCTAAATTTCATAATATCTTTAATCTGTTCTTCTGTAGGATAGCTTTTCGAATTTTTACTTGATTGATTTATCTTATATACCATATCAATAAACTGATAATATGCTGTTTCACGTTTCTGTGTTAAATATTGTAATCTAGACTGCTGAATATCAATAATAGTTTTTATAAAAGTTGTCACAATGGTTACAAAACCAGTTATAATAGCCACTATTATGACTGCATCAAATGTTTTAATGATTGAAATTACTTTCAATAACCAATTAAAAAAATAATAAGCTCCAATTAAAATAACAGCAATACCAATCCAACCTAAAATAAGACTTCCTTTATTTTTTTCCATTTTTCCCTTCTAATCCATAGCTTTCAATTCTAACACCATATCACGCAATTGAGCAGCAAGCTCAAAATCAAGCATTTCAGCAGCTTCATGCATTTGTTTTTGTAGTTTCTTGATAGCATCTTTACGCTCTGCCTTGTTCATACTTGAGTAATCTGGTGTATCCTCAGCCACTTCAGTATCTGTCGCTTTAGAAATAGAAATCAAATCGCGAATTTCTTTCTTAATGGTTTGTGGTACAATACCATGTTCTTCGTTGTAACGCATTTGAATCTTACGACGACGCGCTGTTTCATCCATGGCTTTTTGCATTGATTCTGTAATCTTATCTGCGTACATGATAACATGACCTTCGCTATTTCGCGCAGCACGACCAATCGTTTGAATCAAACCACGTTCATTACGGAGGAAACCTTCTTTATCCGCATCAAGAATAGCAACCAAGCTAACTTCTGGCACGTCGATCCCTTCACGCAGCAAATTAATCCCAATCAAAACATCAAAAACACCTAAACGCAAATCGCGAATAATCTCGGTACGTTCCAAAGTCTTGATATCTGAGTGCATGTATTTGACTTTGACACCCATTTCTTTGAGGTAATCTGTCAAATCTTCTGCCATTTTCTTAGTTAATGTCGTGATAAAGGTACGCTCCCCTTTTTCAACACGAGCATTGATTTCACCAAGAAGGTCATCCATTTGCCCCATCGTCGGACGAACTTCCACTTCAGGATCAAGTAGACCTGTCGGACGGATAATTTGCTCAACGACAGTATCGGTTTGTTCTAATTCATAATCACCTGGTGTCGCTGAGACGTAAACGATTTGGTGAACATGACTTTCAAACTCTTCACGACGAAGCGGACGGTTATCAAGTGCACTTGGCAAGCGGAAACCATAGTTAACCAACATCTCCTTACGAGAACGGTCACCATTGTACATGCCCTTGATTTGTCCCATGGTCATATGACTTTCATCAACCATAATCAAAAAGTCTTCTGGGAAAAAATCAAGAAGGGTAAATGGCGGCTCACCTTCTGAACGTCCATCCATATAACGAGAATAGTTTTCGACACCATTTGTGTAGCCCATCTCGCGCAGCATTTCGACATCATATTCTGTTCGTTGACGAATGCGCTGTGCTTCAATAAGTTTTCCTTCAGCTTCGAACTGCTTAACCTGCTCTTCCATTTCTGCTAGGATTTTTTGAATAGCTTCTTCCATGTGTTCTTCATTGGTCATGAAGTGGGTTGCAGGGAAAATCGCCAAATGCTCAACATCGCCTAAAACTTTACCCGTCAAACTTTCGATTTCTCGAATGCGATCAATTTCATCACCGAAGAATTCGACACGAAAGGCATGTTCGTCTCGGCTGGCTGGGAAAATTTCAACCACATCACCGCGCACACGAAAACGACCACGTTGAAAATCAATGTCATTTCGTTCAAATTGAATATCAACCAAGTCATTTAATAATTGGTCACGTGAGATTTCCTGACCTGGACGAAGACTGACAACACTGTCAGCATATTCTTTCGGTGACCCCAAACCGTAAATGCATGATACAGATGCAACGACAATGACATCATTTCGTTCAAGAAGCGATGACGTTGCTGAGTGGCGTAGCTTATCAATTTCATCATTGACTGAGCTATCTTTTTCAATATAAGTGTCACTGGATGGCACATAAGCTTCTGGTTGGTAATAGTCATAGTAAGACACGAAGTACTCAACCGCATTTTCTGGGAAGAATTCTTTAAATTCTCCGTAGAGCTGCCCTGCCAAGGTCTTGTTGTGTGCAATAACAAGGGTTGGTTTATTAACTTTAGCAATGACTTGACTCATCGTATAAGTCTTACCAGTACCTGTTGCACCGAGAAGAATCTGAGCTTTTTCTCCTCCTTCAATATTATCAACTAAAGTCTCGATTGCCTGTGGTTGGTCACCAGATGGCTCATATTTTGAGACTAATTTAAAATGATTATTTTCTATTCTATCAATCATAATATTCCTCAAACTGTCATTTAATACCTTCATTCTACCATAAATAAAGGTAAAATACTCCCATTTGATATGGCTTCTTCTTCATCCTAACTTTTCATGTTAGGTTTTCTAACATGAGACAAAAACTAAAGTTGCCTAAGTGTCTGAATTTTGATATAATTAATGCAATCTATTCTAAAGGAGACTAACATGAAGCACAAATTGAAAGCTATTATGCTAGCAATGGTTTCTGCAATCTTTGTGTTTGGTGCAAATGCTAACGCCGATACAATCAGTATCGTGTCTGACACTGCTTATGCCCCATTCGAATTCAAAGATTCAGATCAAGTTTATAAAGGTATTGACGTTGACATTATTAATGAAGTCGCAAACCGAGAGGGTTGGAATATCGATATGACATTCCCTGGTTTCGACGCAGCAGTTAATGCGGTTCAAGCTGGTCAAGCCGATGCCCTTATGGCTGGTACAACAGTCACAGAAGCTCGTAAAAAAGTCTTCACATTCTCAGATACTTATTACGATACAGCTGTTGTTGTCTACACTCGTAGCGATGCTAAAGTGTCTAACTATAAACAACTGTCAGGTAAAACTGTTGGTGTTAAAAACGGAACAGCTGCGCAAGCATTCCTTAAAGAAAATCAAAAGAAATACGGCTATAAAATCAAAACTTTTGATACAAGCGATTTGATGAACAACAGCTTGGATGCTGGTTCAGTCTACGCTGCTATGGATGACCAACCTGTTGTCCAATACGCTATTAGCCAAGGTAAAAACTACGCTATCAATATCGACGGTGAAAAAGTCGGAAGCTTCGCCTTTGCTGTTAAAAAAGGAAGCAAATACGAATACCTCATCGACGAATTTAACCAAGCTTTTGCTGAAATGAAAAAAGACGGTACTTACGATGCTATCATGGCAAAATGGCTTGGCGATTCTGATAAAGCCGCTGATCAATCAAGCGTTGTTGCCTCAAGCAGCCTTGAATTATCTGGTGACGCTTCTGCAAAAGCAACACCTGTCAAATCAAGCTACAAAATCGTTATGGATTCTTCATTTGCCCCATTTGAATATCAAAATGACTCAGGTAAATATGAAGGAATCGACGTTGACTTAATTAAAGCTATCGCAAAACAACAAGGTTTCAACATTGAAATCTCAAACCCAGGTTTTGACGCAGCACTTAACGCTGTCCAAGCTGGTCAAGCTGATGGTGTTATGGCTGGTATGTCAATCACTGATGCCCGTAAAGAAATCTTTGATTTCTCAGATGCTTACTACACTTCAAACATCTTGCTTGCTGTTAAAAAAGGAAGCTCAGTAAAATCATACGATGACTTAAGTGGTAAAACTGTTGGTGCCAAAAATGGTACATCATCTTACACATGGTTGTCAGAACACGCTGCTCAATACGGCTACACACTTCGTGCCTTTGACGAAGCATCTACAATGTATGACAGTTTGAACTCTGGTTCAATCGACGCTCTCATGGATGATGAAGCTGTCCTTCGCTATGCTATCAAACAAGGTCGTAACTTTGATACACCAATCGACGGTGAAAAATCTGGTGAATACGGATTTGCCGTAAACAAAGGTGCTAACCCAGAATTGCTTGAAATGTTCAACAACGGTCTTGCTGCACTTGTTAAATCAGGTGAATACGATAAAATCGTAAGCAAATACCTAGGTTCAACTGATGCTAAAAAATCAACATCATCAAGCGTAGACGAAACAACAATTTGGGGACTTATCAAAAACAACTACTCACAATTGCTAACAGGTCTTGGAACAACTCTTAGCCTGACATTAATTTCATTTGCAATTGCTATGGTTATCGGTATCATCTTTGGTATGATGGCCGTTGCTCCAAATAAAGTTCTTCGTACAATCTCAGCAGTCTTTGTTGACGTCGTTCGTGGTATCCCATTGATGATTGTCGCTGCTTTCATCTTCTGGGGAATTCCAAACCTTATCGAATCAATGACAGGTCACCAAAGTCCAATCAATGATTTCCTTGCTGCAACAATTGCACTTTCATTGAACGCTGGTGCTTACATTGCTGAAATTGTTCGTGGTGGTATCGAAGCAGTTCCTAAAGGACAAATGGAAGCAAGTCGAAGCTTAGGTATCTCATACGGTAAGACAATGAAAAAAGTTATCTTGCCACAAGCCGTTCGCGTGATGTTGCCAAACTTCATCAACCAATTCGTTATTTCATTGAAAGATACAACTATCGTATCAGCAATTGGTCTTGTCGAACTCTTCCAAACAGGTAAAATCATTATCGCTCGTAACTACCAATCATTCCGTATGTACGCTATCTTAGCAATCATCTACCTTGTAATGATCACCCTTTTGACTCGTTTAGCAAAACGTCTAGAAAAGAGGCTTAAATAATGGCAGAATTAAAAATTGATGTTCAAGATTTGCATAAATCTTATGGAGATAATGAAGTCTTAAAAGGAATTACAACACAATTCCACGAAGGTGATGTTGTATGTATCATCGGACCCTCTGGTTCAGGTAAATCAACTTTCCTTCGTACGCTTAACCTTCTTGAAACAATCACAAGTGGTAAAGTCGTTGTTGATGGTTATGAACTATCTGACCCAAATACTGACGTCGATAAAGTTCGTGAAAATATCGGTATGGTTTTCCAACACTTCAACCTTTTCCCACACATGACTGTTCTTGAAAACATCACTTTCGCTCCTATCGAATTAGGAAAAGAAAGCAAAGAAGATGCTGAAAAACACGCTATGGAACTTCTTGCAAAAGTTGGTCTTGCAGATAAACGCGATGCCAAACCAGATAGCTTATCTGGTGGTCAAAAACAACGTGTCGCAATCGCACGTAGTTTGGCAATGAATCCTGATATCATGCTCTTTGACGAACCAACTTCTGCACTTGACCCTGAAATGGTCGGTGACGTTCTTGGTGTTATGAAAGACTTGGCAGAGCAAGGTATGACCATGTTAATCGTTACCCACGAAATGGGATTTGCTCGTAAAGTTGCCAACCGTGTTATCTTCACAGACGGCGGACAATTTATTGAAGATGGAACACCTGAACAAATCTTCGATAACCCACAACACCCACGTCTAAAAGACTTCTTGAACAAAGTATTGAATGTCTAATAACTTAAAAAACTAGGTTATAAAACCTAGTTTTTTTGTGCCTTCATATTGACGAAATGACAATATTTTCTTTTAACAATCTCTGTTAAAATTTTGACTTTCATTTTTGCTTTTGGTAGACTGAAGGTAAGTTATAAAGACAAGCTACATAATCAAACTCACCCTATAGCTTTGGGAATTACCTCACTTATATTGACAGAAAAACTCCTTTTTAAGCGAGATAAGAGCGCTAAGGTAGCAAATCCATAACTTTTTTCTGTATAAAATCAGTAGGCAACTACTGTTTAATATAAGGAGGACTTTGATATGTCTAAGTATGCTGGTACTCAAACCGAAAAAAATTTGCAAGCTGCATTTGCAGGTGAATCTCAAGCACGCAACAAGTACACTTTCTTTGCTTCAAGAGCAAAAAAAGATGGATTTGAACAAATCGCAGAACTTTTCTTGAAGACTGCTGACAACGAAAAAGAACATGCCAAAATGTGGTATAAAGAACTCTTTGGCATTGGTGATACTGCCGAAAACTTGGAAACTGCTGCAGATGGTGAAAACTACGAATGGACAGATATGTATGTTGAATTCGCCAAAACTGCTGAAGAAGAAGGTTTCCCTCAACTTGCTAAAAAATTCCTCATGGTCGCTGAAATCGAAAAGCACCACGAAGAACGCTATCGTGCTCTTCTCAAAAATGTCGAAACTGCTAAAGTCTTTGAAAAGAGCGAAGTTAAGATTTGGGAATGCCGAAACTGCGGTCACATTATTGTTGGTACAAAAGCACCAAAAGTTTGCCCAGTCTGCGCTCACGCTCAATCTTACTTTGAAGTCCGAGCTGAAAATTATTAATTTCAAAAATCCTCAGCCTTTTGACTGTGGATTTTCGCATATTCTTTGACAAAAATAGCATCCTTTTGCTAAAATGAAAGCAAATCAAGTAGGAGGATTTTTAACGATGAACAACTAAGAGCAAAACGTTTTGGTATACCATATCAGGTTTTGTTTTTAGTGCACTTCTCTATTCTCTTGCTTATCCATCAGACGTGTTGGGTATTTTTAGCGTTGACCATAATGAGATTCACACTCTACCTGCTATGGTAGAGTGTGTTTTTTTGAAAGCGAGGATTTTATGCTAGAAATTAATCAGTTATCCATACACCATCTCAAGGATTCTAAGCCAATCATTACAGACTTGCATCTCATTGTAAATCCTGGTGAGAAATTAGCCATTATTGGAGAGGAAGGAACAGGCAAATCAAGCCTACTAAAAACTATCGTATCCCCAAAATTAATTGCCAGCTATGCTGACTATACTGGACAAATTCGTAATCAGTTTAAAAAAATCGGATACCTTCCACAATCCCTGTCTAAAAATGAAAATGACCAGACCATCTCTGATTTTCTTTATAAGAATATGGATTATCTTTTCAATTATACAACTTTTTATCAAATGGCTGCGCAACTAGGGTTAGATCTTGCAACATTAGAAGAAAAAAATCAACTGTTATCTAGCTTATCAGGCGGTGAGAAACTCAAACTTCAACTGTCTAAATTAACCGGACAAGAAGCTGATTTACTCTTATTAGATGAGCCAAGCAGCGATCTTGATATTGACAGTCAAGTAGTCTTAAAAAAATTCATTCAAGAATCTAATAAAACCATTATTTTTATCTCTCACGATGAAGCTATGCTTGAAGATACTGCTACCGCCATCTTACACCTTGAACTTCTTAAGCATCGTCAACTTCCTCGCGCTAGCTATTTCCAAGGGAAATACCAAGATTACCTTAAACAGCGTCAAAGTGCCTACACTAAACAGTTACAAGAAGCCAAAAACGACTGTCGCTTAAAGAAAAAAAGAGACGCAAAAATCCAGCGTCTCCACCAAGCTGCCCAATACAATGTTAGGCACACTCATGACAGCACTCTTGGAAGACTGGCGGCTAAAAAGATGAAAAATGTTCTTTCGCTTGAAAAAAGGTATCAAAAAGAAGATAGTAATCGTACCGAATTTCCAGAAAACATGGACAATATCGCACTCTTTTTTAATGATATTTCAACCCTTGATAAAAATAAAAGAATTCTATCTTGGAAAAATCATCAGTTACCAAGTGGACAGATAATTAATTTAGATATTTTCGGACAAGATAAATTAGTGATAACAGGTAAAAATGGCATTGGAAAAACAAGATTAATCAAACAGATTTATCAAGACCTAAACCAAAATCAGCACCTATCTACCGGATACATGCCACAAGATTATGATAGTTTCTTTTCAAAAGAGATTTCAGCTCTTAACTTTTTAGACGATGTGGCAAATGAGAATACCGCAAGAACGATTCTAGCTTGCCTTCAATTTACAAGAGAGGAAATGGAACACTCTACTCTTAACCTATCTGGTGGGCAAAAAGCTAAACTTTTCTTAGCCCACATGGTCCTTGCCAAAAATCAAGTGATTATTCTCGACGAACCAACACGACATTTTTCACCAACTAGCCAGCCACTTATCCGTGATCTTTTCATCAATTACCCTGGATGCATCATCAGCGTTTCTCATGACCAACATTTTATTCAAACCGTCGCAAGAAAACACTACCATTTAACTGAAAAATCCTTAGAAAGCAACTAAAAAAGCCCAGCTAAAAAGCTGAGCTTAAGTAGGAGTGCAGGTTAAGACTCTTGGTCTTCTGCTTCTCCCGCTTTTTCTTTTGCTAATTTTTCACGTTCTAAGCGAAAACGTCGATTTGGATTAAGGGTATTGAAAAGTTCTTCTAGCTTTTCAGCATTCCAAACATCGGCTGCTGATACAAAATTACCATCTTTATCTCTAAAAGATATCGGTTTTTCACCCATAAGAACCTCCCGTTAAAAATATCTATAAAACTTATTATCGTTGATAAACACCTGCTACAACGTAAAATACTAAACCAATTTCGAAGTAGTACTAGCGTAACAATTGAACACGTCCTACGAGCTGGGCAAAAAAGACAATTTTTCCTAGAGCTCGTTGCTCTTCGTTAAAATTCCTATTTTTGCTTTGCTCGCTTAACGGACTTTGTATCTTATATTAATCCACGAATTCGAATTCGAAGTTACCGATTCGAACGATATCTCCGTCTTTAGCACCGCGTTCACGAAGGGCTTCATCGACACCCATACCACGCAATTGACGTGCAAATTTCATAACTGATTCGTCACGTTCCATATTTGTCATGACAAAGAGTTTTTCAAGTTTTTCACCTGACAATACCCAAGCAGCATCGTCATCACGTGAAATTTCAAACGGACGTTCGTCTGGATCAAATCCGTAGTATACTTCTTCGTCAATCATATCATCTTCAGTGTAAAGCAAGAATTCATCAGTCTTATCAAGCAATTCTGCTGTTGCTTCCATCAGATTTTCCAATCCTTGGTGAGCCAAGCTTGAAATTGGGAAAATCATTGGCATTTCTTCGAAATCATCGTAGTTCGCAGCCAATTTTTCTTTGAAGACTTTCAAGTTTTCTTCTGCTTCTGGCATGTCCATTTTGTTAGCAACAATGATTTGTGGACGTTCCATCAAACGAAGGTTGTAAGTTTCAAGTTCGTTATTGATTGAAACATAATCTTCGTAAGGGTCACGACCTTCACTTGCTGACATATCAATAACGTGCAAAATAACACGTGTACGTTCGATATGGCGAAGGAATTGTGTTCCAAGACCTACACCTTGTGAAGCACCTTCAATCAATCCTGGAAGGTCAGCCATAGCAAAGCTGTCACCTGATTTTGTACGAACCATACCAAGGTTAGGCACGATTGTTGTAAAGTGATAAGCACCGATTTTTGGTTTAGCAGCTGTGACAACACTTAGCAATGTCGATTTACCAACTGATGGGAATCCAACCAAACCAACATCAGCCAAGATTTTCAATTCAAGTTGAAGTTCACGTTCTTCACCTGGTTCACCATTTTCAGCAATTTCTGGTGCAGGGTTACGTGGTGTCGCAAAGCGGATATTACCACGTCCACCGCGTCCACCATGAGCCACAACAAATTCTTGACCATTTTCAACAAGGTCAGTGATAACTTTATTTGTCTCAGCATCACGAACAGTTGTTCCTTGTGGGACACGAACAATAAGGTCTTCTGCACCACGTCCGTGCATCCCTTTTGTCATCCCTTTTTCACCAGATTTAGCTTTAAAAATACGGTTGTAACGGAAGTCCATCAATGTACGAAGTCCTTCGTCAACTTTAAAGATGACTGAACCACCTTTACCACCGTCACCTCCCCAAGGACCGCCATTAGGGACGTATTTTTCACGACGGAAGGCAACCATGCCATCACCACCACGACCAGCTTTAACGCTGATTTTGGCAGTATCTAAAAACATACTCATTATTAATTCCTATTCTTTCATTGTAATCACAATTGCACTAAAATTGGATGTGCAAAAGCATAAAAAAACGCCTCTTCAGCGTTCTTTAAATAATTGAACCAATAGCAGTCGCAATAAGACCACCTACAGTTACTAGAACCATTAAGATAACAACTACTAAAGTCAGTTTTTCAAACGCTGTTTTTTTACGTGGTCCGTTTTCACCAAATGCCACCTTAATACACCTCGCTCAATTGATTTTATTACTATTATCTTAACATGATTAGGCTAAATAATCAAATAAGTACTGCAAGAAATTTACAGTTCAACGTCAAATTCTTCTAGTTCCGCTAGCTCTTCTGCTGTCAATCGACGCCACTCACCAAGTGATAAGTTTTCATCCAACTGTAATGATCCCATACTCAAACGTTCTAAGTCTGTGACTTCCTTACCACAAGCTAATACCATGCGTTTGACTTGGTGGAATTTTCCTTCTTTGATTGTGATAGCAACTAAGCTTGTCTTTGCAGCTTCATCAATTTCTAAAATCTCTAGCTGCGCTGGTTGACACGTGAAATCTTTCAACTCGATGCCTTTAGCAAAACGTTCGACATCTTCAGTTGTCATAATCCCAGCTACTTTAGCGCGATAAAGCTTGTCAACATGCTTTTTAGGCGAAAGCATAGCATGCGCTAATTTCCCATTATTTGTCAAAAGTAAAAGCCCGTGAGTATCAATATCTAATCGTCCAACAGGAAAGACTTCTTTATCCCAAGCGGTCTTATCAAGTAAATCCAGAACCGTCTTATGATGATTGTCCTCGGTTGCAGAAATGACTCCTTTTGGCTTATTAAGCATGTAATAAACGTATTTTTCATAAGAGAGATTTTGCCCCTGACAAATGACCTGGTCAGCTTTTTCATCGATTTGTGTCTTGGGAGAAGTCTCGATTTTTCCATTGACAGAGACTTGTTTTTTCTTAAGAAGTTGTTTGACTTCTGTGCGTGAGCCCTGACCTGCTTCAACTAAAAATTTATCTAAACGCATATATTTCCTTTTACTAATATGATACTTTCATTGTACCATTTTTTAAGTCATAAAAAAACAAGGTTCGATAGGCTCGAACCTTGTCTCATCATCACTAGAATGATTTATTTTTTGTATGCGTGAGTGAAGTCAACTTGCAATCCTGTTGAGTTACGAACAAGACCTTTAAGGTCAGGATTTTGAAGTGACTTAGTGCTACGGAAGTAGATTGGGTTGTAAAGTGCGTTGTCATAAAGAGCTTTTTCAGCAGCTTTATAATCATCAGCAGCAGCTTTAGCATCTAGAGCATCTGTAGTGATGGCTTTTTGGTAAGCAGCATCGTAATCAGCATTTGAGAATTTACCGTAGTTGTATGATGAACCAGTAGTGAAGAGTCCGTAGAATGTAGATCCTTCTGGATAGTCACCACCCCAAAGAACAAGGGCAACATCGAAGTTTTGGTTCTTAGTATCTTCAAGACGTTGTTTGAAAGTAACGAATTTTTCTTCAACTTTCAAGCCTGGAAGAGCTTCTTCCCAAGTTTGTTTGATGTAGTCAACAGCTGCTTTAGCAACTGGAGCGTCTGAGTCAGCAGTTACAGTCAATTTAACTGAATCTGTACCAAGTTCAGCAAGACCTTCTTTGAAGAGTTTAGTTGCTTCTTTTTTGTTGTATGAGTAACCTGGTGATACGTATTTAGCCAAGTCAGTTCCATCAGGAAGTTTTTCAAGACCTGTTGGTGCAAGGGCAGTTGCAGCTTTTGAACCAGTATCGATGGCAGCTTTAACGATACCTTCACGGTCAGTTGCAAGGTTAAGTGCTTGACGAACTTTAAGGTTGTTCAAAGCAGTTACTGTACCTGTTTGGTTGTAAACCATGTAAGCTGTTGTTGCTTCTGGAACTGGAACGACGTCTTTACGGTTTTTGTTAGCTTTAAATGTAGCTTCTGTGTTTGAGATGTTTGCTGTATCAAGGTCACCATCTTTGTACATTTGAACAGCTGTATCTGGTTTCTTGATTGTTTGAACGTTTACTTTCTTAGTTTTAACGTCTTTAGCATCCCAGTAGTATTTGTTTTTCACAAGTGTGAAGTTACCATTTGTACCGTTCCATTTTGAAACTGTGTATGGACCAGAGTACAATGATTTTTCAGAAGTTGTACCGTATTGGTCACCTGCTTTTTCAACAAATGCTTTACTTTGTGGCATGAAGTTTGCAAATGATAGAAGACTCATGAATTGTGGAGAAGGGTTTGACAAAGTAAAGATAACTTTGTTGCCATCAGCTTTAACACCAAGTTGGTCAACACCTTTAGTACCTGCAATGACATCTTCGGCATTCAAAACGTGAGCATCTGAAACAAGGTATGAGTATTCAGAAGCTGTTTTTGGATCAGCAATACGTTGCCAGCTGTATACGAAATCTTCAGCTGTCAATTTGCTACCATCTGACCATTTAAGGTTATCACGAAGTGTAGCTGTGTATGTCAAACCATCTTCAGATACGTCAACTTTTTCAGCCAAATCAGGTTTCAAATCACCTTTTTCATCAACACGAAGAAGGTTACTTCCTGAGTTACCAATAGCAATTGATGAGTAAGTATCAGTTACTTTTGAAATATCAAGTGTGCTGATTTCAGTTGGTACGAACCAATTGATATCTTTGCTAGCAGATTTTGATGATGAATTATTTCCACCACATGCTGCTAGTGTAGCAACAGACAACAATGTGACAGCCCCAAGACCGACACGTTTTAAAGTTTTGATCTCCATAATAGATCCTCCTACCATATAACTTTCTTTCGGTATGTTATGTATTATAACACAATATTATCTAAAAATACAGAAAATTTGAAAATTAATTAAAATTTCAAAAAGAGTGCTTACACTCATTTTTCACTCATTTTGTAAACATTTAGGTTGATAGAGATGGAAATTGTTCGTTATTTTATAAAAATTCACTTGTTTTGGTGATTTACAATCAGTTTTCTTTTATCATTTTTAGCGATTATTAGAGCTTTAATCACTCAAATAATCATACTTCTCAAAGTATTTGTCACTGTATAAAAGCTAACATCGTTTTACATATTTTTACATAAAAAGTATAAATATCACACACAAAAAAATAAGCCCAAACATCAGTTGGGCTTATTTGGTTAAACTAAATTCTAATGCTTATTTTTTATAAGCGTGGCTAAAGTCCACTGTTAGACCTGTTGAGTTACGAACAAGGTTTTTAAGATCTGGATTTTGAAGCCATTCAGTACTACGGAAGTAAATTGGATTGTAGTGTGCACCTTCGTAAAGGACTTTTTCAGCTGCTTTATAATCCGCTGCTGCTGCATCAGTATCCAAAGCATCAGTTGTCAAAGCTTTGTTATAAGCTTGGTCAAATTCTGGGCTTGATACTTTACCATAGTTATAAGCTGAAGCTGATGAGAACAAACCATAGAATGTTGATCCTTCTGGATAATCTCCACCCCATGATACAAGGGCAACTTCGAAGTTTTGGTTCTTAGTATCTTCAAGACGTTGTTTAAAGGTAACAAATTTTTCTTCAATCTTCAAGCCTGGAAGAGCTTCTTCCCAACTTTGTTTGATGTAGTCAACAGCTGCTTTTGTAACGGCATCATCTGAATCAGCAGTCACTGTCAATTTAACTGAGTTTGTACCAAGATCAGCTAAACCTTCTTTAAATAATTTAGCAGCAGCTTTTTCATCGTATTTGTAACCTGGTTCAACGTATTTAGAAAGGTCAGTACCATCAGTTAATTTAGCAAGACCTGGTGTTGCAAGAGCTGTGGCTGGTTTTGATCCTGTATCGATAGCTGCTTCGACAACTCCTTTACGGTCAGTCGCTAGGTTAAGTGCTTGACGGATTTTTTCATTGGCAAGAGGAGCTACTGAACCAGTTTCGTTATAAACGATGTAAGTCATACGAGCTTCTGGTACTGGAACAGCATCTTTGTTTCCTTTATTAGCTTTGTAGATAGATGATGTTGCTGAGATATTTGCTGTGTCTAGCTCACCATTTTTATACATTTGAACTGCTGTATCAGCTTTTTTGATTGCTTGAAGGTTAACTTTGTCAGTCTTAACGTTCTTAGCATTCCAGTAGTATTTATTTTTTACAAGTTTGAAAGTACCGTCACTACCGTTCCAACCTTTTACAGTGTATGGACCTGAGTAGATTTGGTCTTTAGAAGTTGTAGCGTATTTATCGCCTTCTTTTTCAACAAATGCTTTTTTCTGTGGCATGAAGTTAGAAAAGGCAAGGTAATATTTGAACTGTGGACATGGACTTGTAAGGGTGAAGATAACTTTGTTGCCATCTGCCTTAACACCAAGTTGGCTAAGGTCAGAAAGTTCACCTGAATTAATCTTATCAGCATTTTCCAAATGAGATTCAACAGCTAAGTAAGAATATTCAGAAGCTGTTTTTGGGTCAACCATGCGTTGCCATGTGTAAACAAAATCTTCTGCTGTCAAAGCACTGCCATCTGACCATTTAAGACCATCACGCAAAGTTGCTGTATAAGTCAAACCATCTTCTGATACTTCAACACTTTTTGCCAAGTCAGGTTTTGGTTCACCTTTTTTATCGACACGAAGCAAATTACTTGATGAGTTCCCGATTGCTAACGCTGAATATTGGTCAGTGTGTTTTGAGATATCAAGAGACAAGATTTCAGTTGGTGTGTACCAATTGATTTCGTTTTTGTTAGCAGCTGATTTATTACCACCACCACATGCAGCCAAGAGAGCAACAGAAGCCAAACTTACCGCTCCCAAACCAACGCGTTTCCAAGTTGATTTACTTTCCATAAAAAATTTCCTCCTACCATAAACTTTCTTTCGGTATGTCTGGTATTATAACACACTATTTTCTAAAAATACAGAAAATTTTAAAATTAATAAAAATTTCAAAAAACTCACTTTATGATAGTAAGATGTCAATTATGGCTGAAAAATGGTGAAATTGCTTGAAAACACGAGCTTTTTAGCTACTTTTATGACAAAATCCACTACTTCTGATATTCTTGATTTTTCACTTTTAGCAAAGATTAAAAAGAAAAAGCCCTACTGCTAACTCCTTCATCCCCAAAAATGAGTTAGAAAAACTGACACAATCACAAAAAAAGAATGCCCAAAGGACATCCTTTCATCTATCTTATTTTGCTAAAGTTGCTGCGCGTTTTAGTGAAGCATCGATATTTTCGCAAAGATTTTCTTGACCAACTTTTTCGATAAAGCCAGCTTTTTCCATCACACGATATGGTTGTTTGTTAACGTGAGATAGAATCAATGTCATGCCACGTTTTTGGCAGATTTCAAGTGTTTCTTCAAGAGCTTCAAGTCCTGAAATATCCATCGCTGGAACATTACGCATACGAAGAATCAAGACATTTTTTCCTTCTTCATGAGTGAAGTTAAGGAAGTCATTTGCTGCACCGAAGAACAATGAACCAAAGATTTCGTAAACAACTGTGTTACTTGGCACATGTTTCAAATCAGTGTTTTCTGAAAGTTCAGCGTCATCAAGGCTATCTTTATCAACCCATTGGCGAACTGCGGCAACGTCTGACATACGTTTAAGGAATAAGAAGGCAGCCAAAACCATACCAAATTCGATAGCTACAACAAGGTCAAAGAAGACTGTTAACACAAGTGTAATTACCAAAACAGCGATATCACTCTTAGGTGCTTTTTTGAGCATGTGAACGAATGTACGCCATCCACTCATGTTATAGGCAACCATAATCAAGATTGAAGCAAGACAGCTCATTGGGATAAGTGACGCGTAAGGCATCAAGAACAAGAGGATCAAGAGCAATGTCACAGCGTGAGTCATACCAGCGATTGGTGTACGACCACCATTTTTAACGTTAGCTGCTGTACGAGCGATAGCCCCTGTAGCAGGGATACCACCAAATAGAGCAGACATCATGTTACCAACACCCTGTCCGACCAATTCAGCATTTGAACGGTGGTGACTACCAATCATACCATCTGAAACCACACATGAAAGAAGTGATTCGATAGAAGCCAATATTGCAATAGTGAAGGCTGGTGAAATCATTTGACGGATAAGACCAAATGACAATTCAGGCATTGTAAATGATGGTAAACCAGCTTTGATAGTGTACAAGTCACCGATTGTTTTAACTGACATGTGACCAAATCCAACAAGAGCTGTTGTTACGATAATAGCAACAAGAGAACCTGGGATTTTTTGAGAAACACGTGGCCAGAAGATTTGGATAAGCAAAGCAATCATACCAATCAAAAGAGTAGGCCAGTTAATTGTATTGATGTGTTGAGCGTAAGCTACCATTTTCTCAACGAATTCAGCTGGAACGGCACCCATACTTAGTCCGAAGAAATCTTTTAATTGACCAACAAAGATTCCAACAGCAATACCTAATGTAAATCCAACTGTGATTGTTTTAGGGATGAATTTAATCAAGTCTCCAAAACGAAGAAGCCCCATAACAATCATCATAATACCAGCTAAGAATGTTGCAATGGTAAGACCTGCCATACCATATTGAGCAATGATACCGTAGATGATAACAACGAATGCTGCTGTCGGTCCACCAATTTGAACACGACTACCACCTAAAAATGAAATAAAAAAACCTGCGACAACTGCAGTATAAAGACCTTGTTCTGGATTAACACCTGATGCAATCGCTAAGGCAATTGACAATGGTAGGGCAATAATCGCCACAATAATCCCTGCAACAAGGTCTTTTGCAAACTGTGCACCCGAATAATCTTTAAGAGTGCTAAACAGTTTTGGCTTAATATACTTAAAAGCGTCCATCTTTTCCTCCTATTTTTATTTGTTCTCAGACGCTTACGAGAACTCATACTACCATTTTATCACACCGAAAGTGAGAATTCTAGGTCTCATCGGGTAAAATAACTTAGTATTTGCGCATTTTTTGCCCGTTATTCCACCAAAAACATTCTTCAGAATGAAAAATCATTCCAAATCCAAAATGAAAGCGCTACACGCTGATATACGCTTATCTAAGATAATCAAAAACTGTCAGTAGGAAAAATTCTGATTTTTTCATAAAAAATATCTGAGATTTTCACCTCAGATATTAAAATTATTCAAATGCCTACTTTCTACAAAACCTCTACAACTTCAAACTCTTCAAAGACAACTGACATTTGTGGTGAAAAGTGATACCCAAGCATCTCTCCCTCACGAGTGAAGAAACGCTCGTGGCTTCTTTTCCAAGAGTCTAACGTCTCATCTTCGCCTTCAAGCTTAGCAAGGTCATAAGTAATTTCCTCATAAGGAAGAATGTGCAATTTATTTGTTCTCACCACACAACGAGGATTGCCATCCCAATCAGTAATGACACTTAACTCTCCTTCTTTTGGCATAGTTTCATCACCAAGTTCAAAGGCTGCTAAGCTGCTTGACGTCGCTCTTTTCTGACCTTTTAAAACCAAATCAAGCAAACTATTACAAGCTTTCTCGGTCAGCTCGAAATGCCATTTTTCAAGATTTTCGATATTCATTTACTTTTCCTTTTCTCTCTTATTTTTATTAAATGTTACAAATTGCCATCACAGATTGATACCATTTTTCAGGATAAGATACCAAGAGTTCCTCGTGACGGTAATTTTGTCTATGGATAATAGGATTTTTGAAATGCTCTTGATACCGTTTCAAGTATTTCTTTCCCATCTTCTCCGCGTAAAAAATGTGCACCTGACAATCGCTACTTTCTACATGACAAGGCAATGGGGTGACTAAGTCAGAAAAATATTGGTTAAAGAGTGATGTCTTGCTGACAAACTTCATTCCTTTTACAAAAGAAAAGATTTCTTTTACATAAGAATCTTTTGCAGATGCTTTTTCAAAATAGCTGTGCAGACATTTTGGCTTAAAGTGCCCTTTTGCCACATATGGCCACATCAGATTAACCAAGAGCTTACTCTTCAAATAAGCAGGCAGTCGACGTGACTGGTCAAAATCAGAGCTGCCAATCACTGCATAAGATAACCGGATTTTTCTTCTTGCCACTAAATGTGCTACAAAAGTGCCACCAAGTGAAGAACCATAGACAGCTAACACTTTTCCCTGATAAGAATGCTTAATACGTGCTTCTATCTTTTCAACTTCTGCTAAAACCGACGTGTAATCACTCTTGTCATTAATATCAAATCCTGTATAGGAAATGACAACGACAAAAAAATCTTCTATCAAACTAGGAATAACTTTTGCAAAGTTAGCATACCAGTGACACATAGTTCCTGGTAACAAGATGATAATCGGTTTTGAAGAATCACCAAATTCATGACATAACATGACTAATCCTACACTCACCTTCTAAATTGACATCGACTCCCTAGCATTATATCACTTTATCAAGAAAAAAGACTGCAACAACTTGTGCTACAGTCGATTTAACTTATCTACAATTTCTTAGTAGAGGTTATGTTGCATGTTTTGATAATCTTTAAAGAGTTTCAAACAATCATCATGACTAAGTTGAACAAGGTAATCTTCAGGGAGATTTTTTCGTCCTCCCATAAGCTCATCAAAGCGTTGGTCACGAAAACCAATCATGGCATTATCAGCAATCGTACAACCATAATAGACTTTATCAATATTTGCCCAAAGACAAGCTGCTAGACACATTGGGCATGGCTCTCCAGTTGTAAACAAAGTTGTTCCTGACAAATCATGCGTGACAAGTTTTTGACCTGCTGCTCTGATTGCCGTTACTTCTCCATGTGCTGTTGGATCGTGGTGAGCTAGAACCATGTTGTGCCCACTAGCAATGATCTTGCCATCTTTTACGATAACAGCACCAAAGGGACCACCATCTCCTTTTTTAATCCCTTCGTAAGCCTCTTCAATAGCTTTTTGCATGTATTCATTAACCATATGGGCACCCCTTTCATATCTGTTACCTTAAGTATAACACACATTTTCAGAAAGCGTTGTCAGAAATATGTTCTTTGATAATTGATAAAATCTTTCGAACATGCTCGTCTGTTATACTGTCAATTGCTTTTGTTTGATTGCTATCAAGATTTCCTGTATTAAAGACACCACCTGTAAAAATAGTCGCAAGAATTGACATACGACCATCTTTAAAAATTTGTTCAATCAACTTAGTCATTTCATAGGATTTTACAGCCATTTTTCCGTGTTCACTGTAATCATCATTAGTTGAACCTGCCGTCAACCCAATAATCAATTTTTTATTATCAAGAGCATGTCCCTCGCTACCATATGCCCAACCATGTCCAAAGACTTCTTCAATCCAACGCATGATGAGCGAAGTCATTGAGTACCAAAAAATCGGAGATTGAATGATGACAATATCAGCCCATTCTAACTTTTCTCGTTCAGATTTGACATCAATGTGGTAATCTGGATAAAGTTTTTGTAAGTCATCTATTTTAAGATGTGGTAACTCTCGCTCAAGCTTTCTAACAATCTGCTTTGTTCCGATTGATATTTCTGGATAAGTATGTCCGGTTACTAAAAGAATATTTGCCATAAAGTTCTCCTCTATTTTATTGATATTAACATCATAAACTGTGACGTAACGAGACAGTCAAGTATAAAATCATAGGAATTGAAACAATAGCTGATAATCTAAATGAAAATTATTAAAGTCAGGGTGCAAATAATGCGCTAAAATAACTGAAAATTCAACAATCATTGATTTTACAGCTAGACTTTTTTTCTTTAGCCATTTAAATTTTTTCCTAATACTACATTTTGCCATCGTGATATTTATGCCACTCTTTAATATAATGTAAACGTTCCTTAAAACGACGCTCATTACCTTCCTCTGTAGGATGATAATAAGTATGTCCTACTAAATTGTCAGGCATGGTCTGCATATCAGTTAATTTATCTTCATAATGATGTGCTAACTGATACCCTTTTCCATAGCCAACTTCTTTCATTAGTTTTGTGGTAGCATTACGCAAATGTAGTGGAACAGGTTCATTCATACTATCTTTAACATCTTTTGCAACATTTAGACGTGTCTTATAAACAGCATTTGATTTTGGGGCTAGTGACAAATAAATGACAGCCTCTGTCAGATGCACATCACACTCAGGCATTCCAAGAAATTTACAAGCTTGAAAAACATCTATTGCCAAAGTAAGTGCTCGCGTATCAGCTAATCCGATATCCTCTGAAGCAAAACGAATTAATCGACGTGCAATATAAAGTGGGTCTTCACCACCGTCAAGCATCCGACTCATCCAATATACCGCAGCATCTGGATCACTATTTCGCATAGATTTATGAAGGGCAGAAATGATATTGTAATGTTCTTCACCTGTTTTATCATAAAAGAGCATTTTCTTTTCTATTAGCTCTTCCATAACATCATCAGCCACAGTAACCTTACCATCAATATCCTCACTATTCAAAACAGCAAGCTCCAAAGTATTAAGTGCCGCTCTAGCATCTCCATTAGCGTATATAGCAATTTTTTTAAGATTGTATTGACTAATAATTATCGTTTGATTAGGAAATGCTCGTGCGTCTTTTAAAGCATGACTAAGCAATTCAACCATTTCTGCAATTGACAATTGATTAAGAACAAAAACTTTACTACGAGATAACAAGGCACTATTTACTTCAAATGACGGATTCTCGGTTGTTGCCCCAATAAGTACAATACTTCCTTTCTCTACAAAGGGCAAAAATGCATCCTGCTGAGCCTTATTAAAGCGATGAATTTCATCAATAAAAACCAGTGTTCGTTCACCAAACTGGCGATTTTCCTCAGCTTCCTGCATAATCTTTCGAATTTCCTTAATTCCTGACGTTACAGCAGAAAAAGTGATAAATTTTGCCTTGGTTTGATTAGCAATAATGTTAGCTAATGTTGTCTTGCCAACCCCAGGGGGTCCCCAAAAAATCATCGAAGACAATTGTCCTTGCTCAATCATCTTACGTAAAACTTTACCAGGCCCTATTAAATGACTTTGCCCAAAAAATTCATCCAAATTTCGCGGACGAACACGCGCAGCTAATGGCTGATTATATTCTGAGATACTATCAAATAAGGATGTCATATTAATCTCCTTCCACAATTTGATATTGCAAAATTTGCTGAGCTGAAGAACCATTTTTTATAAGATGATGATCACAATTAAGTTGCCAAAGCCTATCAATTACTTGTATATTATTTTCTTGAGCATACTTATTTAAAAGCTTAATCCCCTTAAGAATACCTTCTAGTGAAGTTTCAACTTTTATTGACAAATAATCCCCTTCCGGTTTTTCCAAATAAGTCGACAAAGTCTTACTGTCTAATTCTGTTCTAGCTTTAATAAAACGAAATGGCGCAGCCATATAGTTTTCACCTTGTGACAAAGCTAATTCTGTTAAAAAACCAGTCTGGCTTTGATTTATACTGGCTACATCACCTAGTTCATTCATAAATGTTGCATAAAGTCTTGCTATGTCTTCAGGCATACAATCCACTTCACGTTCTGAACACCAAAATTGTTGACTTGTTTCATGTTCAATCGAAACCTGGTTTAATAACATTGTCTCATAAGAATGAGAAACTTCCTTTTGTTGCTCCAAAAGTTGCTCTAAGTATTGTAGTCTTTTAATCTCTTCTCGAATTTGCAACTGATATCCACTTAAATATTTTTCTAATTCTTGCCCTTTTGATTCTAAAAGAAATTTTATTTTATTTAATGGTATACCTAATTGACGCAACCCACAAATTAACTCGAACCGATATAATTGATCTGCTTCATAAAATCGGTAGCCATTTTCACCTGTCTTAGCTGGTGAAAAAATGCCTTTCTTATCGTAAAAAATTAATGTACGTCTCGTTGTTTTGGCTAACTTTGCAAACTCTGATATCTTAAGCATAGTTCCTCCATATCGTAATCTTCTTACATATAGTATAAACTATAACCTAATGTTACAGTCAAGAAAAGGACATTTTCAATTTGTAAAACGCCCTTCTTTTCGACTATTACCAATAAGCCCTTTTTATTTAATTTTCGTTCCTATTATTTAACCTTACGTCCATAAAGAGGTGATAAACAAAGCTGAGCAATTTTCGCTTTTGACAAAGCCACAATTTTCATAGAAATCAATCTCCTTATTGTAGCCAATCACAGCAATTCGCATAAAAGTCTTGTATTTTTCTTTGACCATTTGAATCAACTTACTTCCAATCGTGTGACCTTGATAGGCAGGATCAACAAGTAAATAATGAATATAAGCATTCATCACCCCGTCATCCATGACACAAATCATCCCAACTAATCGGTCGCCATCCCAAGCCGAATAGACAGTATTAAAATTCTGCATGGCTAGGACAAGCTTTTCTGGGTAATGCCCTGATGACCACTCCACTGAAAGAAATAAACGCTCCAAATCACTGCACTTAAAATCATGAATTGCTTTGTATTCAATAGCCGCCATAATACAACCTCTTTCTTTGTTCAGATTAGTCTTCTGTGTTAGTTATCACGCGCTTTAGTTGATGTCATTTCCCTTCAAATGCTTTTCAATATAATCAAAAAATGGTTTCTTTTTGACATCGAAGACGTGGTTTTCGTACCATGCGTAGGATTCTTTTAAGCCTATTTCTATAGGAGTTAACTCAGGCAACAATTCCTCTTGTCTTTTGACATCTAAGAAGAACTCGTAGTCGTAAAAGCTAAAATAATTGCGCTGATTGACTTCATCAAAGACTTCGATGAATTCTGGAATTTTATTACTGCAGGCGTAGCAGAGCTTCACCCACTGGCGAGCACTTATCGCTTGAGTATTTCCAACATTATAGATGTGCTCTTTTGGCTGCTTTTCAATAATAGCTTCCATCATACGACACAAATCCTTGATATAAAAGAATTGTAATTTTAATTCACCGTGGTGTGGCAGATAAAATGGCAAATCATCTTTAGCACAATCAAAGACAAAAGCTTCGCGATAAACATTATTCATCGGTCCGTAAAGATAGGGCGGACGTAAAATATAAGCTTCTGGAACCAGCTCAACCAAACGTTTTTCTGCTGCAATCTTATCTAGACCATACTGTCCCCAGAACTTATTTTCACCGAGCTGTGATGTTTCTAAGAATGGCTGCGCGCCGTCATCTGGATAAACAGAACTTGAACTAATCATGATATATGTCCCAAATGAACCGAGTGCTTCTACTAAACAAGAAATGTCATTAGCGTTATAAGCTGTCACATCCAAAACAATATCGAAATGGAGACTCTTCAATCGATTACCCAAATCATGTCGATCAGCTTGAATCACAGTCACGCCTTCGACTTGTGTCTTGGTATTTCGATTGAGCACATAGACGTCATAGCCTTTTTTATCAAAATAAGCCGCTGTATATTTGCTAACAAAGACTGTGCCACCCGTTACAAGTACTGTTTTCATCCAGAAACCTCCTTTTGAATTATCAGAATATTATGATACTTGCATTGTAGCACAAAAAGACAGCACTTACAAAGAACAACTGTTTTTTAGCTTTTATCTTGCATCTTCCTTTAAAATAATCAAAAAACTGCAGCAAGAACAGCTACAGTTTAACATCTTATTCTTTCTCTGAAAAATTACTCAGCTTCATCATCGTCATCTTTGTCAATAAACAGTCCAACCATAACCCCAAAGGCAATACCAAGTGACATCCATAGTCCAATATTATGTGTTAGAAAGCCTATTCCTGCACCAATGGCTACTCCAAACCCCATACCAATTAAGATACCATTTCCTTTAGTCATAATATTGCCCTCCTAAAATCTGAAACTATAAGTGCTTTTCAAATCGAAACATTTCTGAAGCCTCATCATCATTTGGATCTTTGTGATGGCTGTTAAAGAATTCAACAATCTTAAACCCACAGCGATTCACATAAAAATGAATGTTACGTTTTTCAAAATATGGCGTCACAGTTTCCCAGATTTTCACCTGAGGAAACATCTTTTCAATTTGACACCAAGCGCCGTAGCCAACTCCCTTACTGTGGCATTTTGGAGAAACAAAAAGCAAATCCAAATCTCCTCTATCTCCCTCGATACGGACTACAACACCACCGACAACCTTTCCATCATCAAGGATACGGTAGACTTCTCCACTATCTATGGATTCTTCAATTGTCTCTCGAGAGATGATTTGACCATCTTCTTCAAAATGGTCATCTCGAAGACCAAATTCCTCTAAAGCTCCATAATTAAAAGCTTCTTGGTTATCTTTAATAAATTGTTCACGATCACTTGAAACAAGTGGTTTCAACTCAATCATACTTACCTCTTTTAGTGAAAAATTATTATCCTCCAACTTTTGAGACGAGTTTTAAAAATTTTTTGGCATTCATCTGCTCATTTGTGACATAATCCCCGTTGTAAAAAAGAGCGTAGGTCGTTATGGGTGTCGGCGCAGCTTGCGCTGTTTTCCTATCCGTAATTTGAATAGCCTTAAAAGAAATCCCTTCTTGCTTAGCTGTTTCTTCAAGGATTGGGACATACTTAGAATTGAAAGGACATTGGCTGGTGTAATACAAAACATAACCTGATTTTTCGATGTGAGGGTGTTTGGCACAAGCTTTAAAGTTTGGTACTTTAGCATCATCGGAAAACGGCAGATACCAAAGTTGAATGCCATTATCAGCTTCATCAGCCACCTTAAAATCTTTGTAAGCTAGGTACTTTGGATCAGCAAGAAATGGTTTCTTCTTAGCTGCTGCTAAGATACACAAGCCATTCTTCCCTTTTGCTTTGCTATCAGCGATACAAGCCTCCAGCAAATCAGTCGAATAACCATGACCTTTTAAAGAACCTGAAACCCAGAGACAATCAATATACATGTAATCTTCTGCCTCAATGGGATTCCAAGCCTTTTCTGCAGGGATATACTCGATAAAACACTTGCCACGTTCAACACTTTTTAGAAAAACAAGTCCATCATCAAAGCGCTCAGATAACCAAGCTTTTTTAGACGAGACTTGAGCATCTTTGTTGTTAGAAATAGCACAGCAAATATGCTCGTTTTCTAAATTATCTTTTGTCACTTGGATGTATTCCATAATCAATACCTCCTAATCACCCAAGAAAGCGTTATCACTCTTTGCTTTCATTGTAGCAAAATCAAGTCATTATGACAAAAGAAAAACTAACCTTTGATGGGCTAGTTTCTTTTTTTCTTAGGGGCAGGTAATTCTTCGTACATGGCTTGCAGCAAGCGGCTGAGTAAAGCTTTGTCATCAAGTTGATCGACTAAAAGCATCTTTTTAGCCCCTTCGTAGGGAATCTCAAGCCTTGCTTCTGGTAATAAAGCCATAGCAGACTTGGTTGGCTTAAGCAAAAAACGATTGTCATAAATCCCACCAATAACCTTTCCACGATAATAAAGGATGTATTCTCCCATCATTGCACGGTAGGAAATCTCTGGAATTTCTGAAAGTTGGTCCAATATAAAAGCTAAGTATTCTTTACTTGACGCCATATCACTCACTCCTTAATCGTAAACTCTCCAAAAGCTCTTTCACATATAAATCTGGCTGGTTAATCGCATACTGACCATGAGCCAGACCAACTTTGATTTCCAAGTGACTGTCTGGCAAAAGCTCGTGCAAATACCTTGCTGAAGCAAGCATTATCTTAGATTCTTTTTCTCCAACAATGATACGAACACGCGCAAATGATTCTTTCAAACTTTGCTTTGCTTGATACAAGCTACTAGCCTTTGTAAATGCCATCAAGTTTTGTTTTGAAAGCTTCCTTGTATCCTCATAATAGTGCTCAAATAAATCAGCTCGCATACCAAGATAGTGAAACTGCCATTTGGCAAACCACTTCTTTTGTATCAAATGGTAACTCATTGAAAATAGCGGAGCTATCAAACTACCTGTCAGCCTATCTGGAATAACTGAGGCACTTTCTATGATAGCATGCTGACAAATGTTTTTTCGCTGAGCAAGCATTTCAAGCAATATTTGAGCTCCAAGTGACAGACCAGCAATCAAAAAAACTGAACCACCGTAGGTTTTATCAATATAATCCAGAAGTCGATTGGCATTATCTTCGATGCTTGTAAAATCGGCATCACTTCCAGCATGTCCATCAAGAATCGGCAAAACCACATGATAATTTTCACACAGCAAACCCATCTGAGCTTGATATTGCCACAAAGACAGCCCGCCACCATGGAGCATTATAATCACTTTTTGATTTTGTCTACCAGCTTCAATGATTTTCATACCTGCCTCCTTTAACTGAGACCTTTTCGGATAAGGTGCCCTTCCTGAATCGCAGCAAATGTCGCCACAGTACCAATCACCACCATGCTATAACGTAAGTCAATTACTTTTAAGGTTAACGGCAGGCAAAATAGTAAAGCGCCCGTTAACTTATTGAGATTTGAGTGACAAGCGACAAACTTCTTCTGCACGACATAAGCAGAGATGAGATTAATTAACTTAATGAATGCTATCACAAAAATCCAGATAACCATCCAGCTTTCAAGCTTTAATACTGGAATGATTTTGATAAAGCAAACCAAACAAAAGATAAAATCAGCAACCGTGTCAAGCTTCGAACCAAAATCACTGACAGTTTTAAAATACCGAGCCACAATGCCATCTAGCACATCAGTCATCCCAGCTAAGACATAAAGTACATAAAAAGAGACCGAAAAAGCAGGACAAAAGACTAACACGATACTACAAATCATTCGAATACACGTTATTATATTTGCCATACTTTTTGGTCTCCTTTATGTAGCTGTTTCTACTTATGCTTTGCCAATTTCATTGCATCAGACGTTGAAAATGTTCTACGAATCATGGTTTCAATATAGCGTTCCATAAGTTTTTCATCATCAAGAAACAAAGTAAAAAATCTTAACGTTCTTGTTTGATTAAACCAAACAATTTTTACTGGTACCTTCAAGGTTTTACTTTCACCACCAATTGCCAAGCTTGATTGTTCATCTTTTAACTCTGTCATTTTAGAAAGATCATTTCCATTCCGACGAAAACTTTCAATGCATTCAACCTCTTTAGAACCAGGCAATACACTATAAGTTATGGTAGAAATATTCATTAAATCTGCCTCACTCATATAGTTAGCCCAATCAACCATTGCATTCCAACCATAACCCCGAGCAGCTAATAAAACATCATACTGATGCCAAGCCTCTTGACTAGAATGACGAATTTCTTGAATATAACTGTCATCATCTAAAACATCAATCGATTCTGCTTTCTTTTTCTTCCTAAATAAATCCAATAATCCCATAATATTTCCCTTTCATAAATAAGTCTTTATTCTGCGGTTTTAACTAATAAACTAACACACTCAACATGGTGCGTATTCGGGAACAAATCCACTGGCTGTACTTTTTGGAGTTTGTAGCCGAGTTCTTGGTAGAGTTTGATGTCACGCGCCATGGTTGCTGGGTTACATGAGATGTAAGTAACTTTTTCTGGTTGCATGGCTACGCTTGCTTTGATGAAGTTTTCTGTCAAACCTTTACGTGGTGGGTCAACCAAGATAACGCTTGGTTTGATACCATTTTTGCTCCATGTTGCCATGGCGTGTTCAGCTGAGTCTGCCACATAGTGAGCATTGGTAATACCATTAAGCGCAGCATTGCGTTTCGCATCTTCAACAGCTTCTTCAATCACTTCAACACCATAAACAGCTTTAACATTTTTCGCAAATGAAAGACCGATAGTTCCGATACCAGAATAAGCATCAATCACGATATCATCAGCTGTCAAATCTGAAAAATCAATCGCTGTTTGGTAAAGCTTTTCAGCCATTTCAGTGTTCACTTGGTAGAATGAACGTGCTGAAATTTCATATTGATTGCCAAGCATGCTGTCAACAATCGTATCTTTACCGTAAAGTGTTCTAAACTCCTTGCCGAAAATGGCATTGGTATTTTTATCGTTAATGTTTTGAACGACTGATTTCACCGCTGGAAATTCTGCAACAATTTTTTCAATGATTTGCTCGATGCGGAAAATTTTCGGACGTGTTGTGACAAAGACAAGCATCATCTCACCAGAATAATGTCCGCGACGAACCACCAAGTTACGAATTAAACCAGTTTGCTCTTTTTCATCGTATGGTTTGAGGTCAAAACGACGAAGTAAATCACGTGTGAAATTGATTAAACGGTCAATTTCTTTATTTTGAATGTAAAAATCAGAAATTGGCATCAAGTCATGTGAGTGTTTGCGGAAAAAACCAGTTTCCAACTGTCCGTTAACACGACGAACTGGTACTTGTGCTTTATTGCGGTAAGCGTAAGGGTGTTCCATACCAAGTGTTTCTAACACTTCAACGTCTGAAATACCAGCTGTTTTATACAAATTATCAGCGACTTGTTTGCGTTTAAATTTCAATTGTTCAGCGTAAGCCAAGTGTCCAAAATCCGCGATTCCTGTACGCAAATAATCCACATTCAAATCTTGGTTACGGTATTCAGAAATAGTTAGGTATTCTTCAACCTTACCAAAACCAATATTTTTCTTCACTTTCAAGACGCGCATCTTGATTTTTTCACCTGGAAGAGCATTCTCAACAAAAAAGACGAAGCCATCAACTTTGGCAACCCCTGCTCCTTCGTGTGATAAATCTGTGATTTCAACCTCTACAATGCTATTTTTTTCTAACATATTTTCCTTTCATGCCTGACTTATATAAGCCATCAGTAATATCTTATTCTCGGTTTCTTCCCTATAAAAAATAGAGAAGCTTAACTGCCTCTCTATTATATCATATTATTAACGTAGCCCAAGGTCCTTCAACTCTTTTTGGTATTTATTGAAATCAATAGCAATTCCAAGGCCACCATACATATCGTAATCATCGGTCCAGTCGCCTTCTGCAGGAACTGTTTTTTGCTCAATTCCTTTTTGACCACTTGTCACCACACCCAAGCCTTCTTTGACAAGAAATGGATAAGAGATGTTGGTTGAGGTAAGGGCATAGATTTTGCCGATTGCTGCTGAGCCTGTGAAAAGTTTTGAAGGGTCTTTGATTTGATTGACGATTGCTGAGATAACTTGTTGCTGGCGCTGTGTACGACCATAATCGCCGTCATCATCCTTACGGAAACGCGCATAATTTAGCAAAGTCCGTCCATCCATGCGTTGTTGACCAACTTCAATGGTTTGATTAGGAACGCTGCCATCTGCTTGCATGTTAAGATCATCTGGCACTTCTACTGATGACACTTCTTGACCATCAACCGTACCAAACTTAGCATCTATCTCAACGCCCTTTGGAAAGAGCGTATTGATTGCTTCTGCGAATGTTTCAAAATCAACCATGACATAATACTTGACGTTAATATCAAAATTATCTTTCAAGGTTTTGCGCATGAGCTCAGCACCTTGACGGTCATCTTGTTCGCCAATGTTAAAGGCCACATTTAGCTTTTGATCATTAGCATAGTCATTATAGCTGACACCATTGATATTCACCAAAGTATCACGCATGAAGCTAACTAACTTAACTTTACCTTCTTTGTTGCCAATATTCATCACCATGATAGTATCTGTTCTGGCATCAGATGAGCCTTGCGAAATCCGCTTGTCACTTCCGAGAATCAGAATATTAGTCCCATCATGACTATCTTGACCGTTAAAAGGTTCTACCACTGCAGCTGAATAATTCGTCTCGCCACTAGAAACTTCGTGAACCCCATGATAAAACATGTAAACCATGCCAATCATAACGATAATAACTAAGAAACCACAAAATTGCAAAAAATGCTTGAAGCGTTTTTTATGGTTCTTCTTTTTGGGCTTCTTTGCTTTTGGCGCCTTAGGTTCTTCGTGAGCGATTCCTTCGTAATAATCTAAATAAGAAGTTTGCTTTTTTGCCTTTTTCTTTCGCTTTGAAGTCCGTGACTTTTTTGCCTGCGGATATTTTGGCAAACCTTGTGAGGTCACTTGATTATCATAATCATCATAATCGTCGTATTCATCGTAAGTCACATAGGCATCATAATCATCGTCATAGTCGTCATCGTAGTAATCATAATACTCATAATAGTCGCCATAATCATCATAACGTTCATAATTTGGCTCTTTATTGGCAGACGAAGGATATCCAGATGACATCTCTTGCATACTCATCTGCTTTTTATGATAGAGATAACCAAATTCTTCCTTTTGTTGCGGATTTAGGTATTCTAAATTTCCCAAAAGGTATTCATATCTTAATTCTTCGTGTCGACTTAATTTATCTTGTGCCATATCTCATACCACTCTTTCAATCTAGCTATACTAAAGTCAGTACAAGTTTAACGAAACGACTACACTATTATTATACTAAAAAATGACATTAGAACGAAATCATAACTTGTAAACGTCGTAATTTCCGAGCATTTTATAATCAATGCCTAACAGTCGCAATTCTTCCAACGCAAAAGAGACCAGAGCTTCATTGGTATTATCAATATCAACAATGAAAAAGTACTCTCCAAGCGCTGTCTTCAAAGGACGACTTTCGATTTTAGTCAAGTTAATTCCGCGCCATGCAAACACAGACAAAGCCTTATAAAGTGCCCCTGGAAGGTTGTCTGGCAAAGTCAAGGCAAGAGAGACTTTTTGTTGACACTTAGTCAATTCAAAAGTGTATTTCTTTCGACCGAGCACCCAAAAGCGCGTGTAGTTTTCATCCATTTCTTGGATGTCTTTGGCAATAATCTCTAAGCCGTATTCTTTTGCGGCAGCAACTGGAGCAATCGCTGCAAACGGCTCGTCAGGATTTTCAGCAATAAAACGCGCTGCGTAAGCAGTACTCGCTGTCATCTCAATTTGTGCCTGTGGGTAGTGAGACTTGATGTATTTTTTCCCTTGAGCAATTGCCTGAGGATGTGAAAAAATCTTTTCAATCGCCTTGTCCTGCGACGTTGCTAAAAGCTGCTGTTTAATGGGCTGAATCATTTCCGCAACCGCTTCAATTTTTGCTTGATGAAAAAGGTAGTCCAAGGTTTCATGAACTGACCCTTCAATGGAATTTTCAACAGGAATAATGGCATAATCCACTAGACCTTCTTCGTAAGACTTAATCACTTCTGTAATGTTGCCAAAAGGCACCCTATCAGCGCTAGGAAATGCCTTAACAGCAACATTGTGTGTAAAGGAACCATTTGGTCCTAAATAGCCAACTTTCATCCAATTTCCTCAACAATTTCTTCTGGTGTTTTGCCAGCAACTTCAATAATGCGGGTAGCCGCAGACTCATACATGTCTCTACGCCCATCAAAGATAGCTTTGAAATCTTCTTTGCTATTATTTACAAATAAAGGACGTACATTTTGGCTATCATTTTTAATGCGGTCATAAAGCGTTTCAAAATCAGCTTTAAGGTAGATGGTTTCAGGATTTTTTGCTAAAATCTCACGATTAATCGGATTAATCACAACACCACCACCAGTTGAAATGACGTGCTCAGAATCCACCAATTCTGCTAGAACTTGTGATTCAATCTCACGGAATTTTGCTTCGCCTTCTTTTTCAAAAAAGTCCGCAATTGACATGCCAATACGCTCTGTAATCAAAGCATCCATGTCGATATAATCTTTATCTAAAAGTGAGGAAATGGTTGATTTACCAGACCCCATAAATCCAATAATAATTCTAGCCATGTGACAAGACCTCCAAATCACTAAAGAAGCTTGGGTAGCTTGTGTTGATTGCTTCTGCGCGCTCTAACTCAACATCACCCTCTGACACCAAAAGCGCAGCAATTGCCGCCATCATACCGATACGGTGGTCACCGAAGGTATTGATTTTAGCACCATGAAGCGGTGTTTTACCTTTGATAATCATACCGTCATCTGTTGGCGTAATGTCAGCTCCCATAGCGTTAAGAGCATCCGCAACCACCTGAATACGGTCTGTTTCTTTGACTTTTAACTCTTCTGCATCACGAATAACTGTTGTGCCATTTGCTTGGGTAGCAAGAAGGGCGATAATTGGCAATTCATCAATCAAACGAGGAATGATTTCACCACCGATTTCAGTGCCGTAAAGTTCAGATGTTTCTACTGTAAGAGTTGCTGATTTGGCAATGTCATCAACATCTGAAATAGTCATTTTACCGCCCATTGCTTCAATGACATCTAGAATACCTGTACGTGTTTCATTGATTCCGACATTTTCAAGCACCACTTTGGCATTTGGAACAATGAGACCTGCAACTAGCCAGAAAGCTGCTGAAGAAATATCACCTGGAACGACCACGTCTTGACCAGTAAATTCTTGACCACCTTTGATGCGGATTTCTTTGCCATTGACATCAATTTTTCCGCCAAATTGGACAATCATGTCTTCAGTGTGGTTACGCGTTTTTTCTTTTTCAATGATGACTGATTCACCGTCAGCTTGTAAGGCAGCAAAGATAAGAGCTGATTTTACCTGAGCAGAAGCCACAGGAAGTTGGTAATGAATTGGCTTAAGGTTTTTACTTCCGTGCATGACAAGTGGTGGTAAATCACGCTCAGTCTGACCAGAAACTTCTACCCCCATTTGACGAAGTGGAATCGTCACACGGTCCATCGGACGTTTTGACAAACTGTCATCACCAAACATCTCAACAGTGAAATCTTGTCCAGCCAAAACACCTGAAATCAAGCGAATTGATGTCCCTGAATTTCCCATATCAAGTTTGTTTTGAGGTGCTTTAAGCCCACCAAATCCAACACCAGTGATGGTAACAAGGTCTCCATCATCTTGGATATCAACCCCTAAATCACGAAAAACTTGCATAGTTGACAAAACATCTTCACCACGCAAAATATCGCGAACAGTTGTTTTCCCCTTAGCAAGACTTCCGAACATGATTGAACGGTGACTGATAGATTTATCGCCAGGAACACGCAAAGTTCCTTGTAACTGTGACACATTTGTCAATAATTTCATACAACTCTCCCACGGTTTAGTTTTAATTCTATTGTACCATAAAAATACTGAAAATTTGCACAACTCTCTAATAATTCTCTTTTTACGGTTTTTATGGTCAAAAATTTGACAAGAAAAACAACTGAAAGAAGGTCTTTCAGCTGCTTATCATTTATTTTTTGCTGCTTTCGTCATCCATTGAAAGTACTGACAAGAATGCTTCTTGTGGCACTTCAACTGAACCGATAGCTTTCATACGTTTTTTACCTGCTTTTTGTTTTTCAAGCAACTTACGTTTACGAGAAACGTCACCACCATAACATTTAGCCAAAACGTTTTTACGAAGGGCTTTGATATCTGAACGAGCCACGATTTTTTGACCGATAGCCGCTTGAATTGGCACTTCGAATTGTTGACGTGGAATGATTTTCTTCAATTTTTCAACGATCAATTTACCACGTTCATAGGCAAATTCATTGTGAACAATGAAGCTAAGGGCATCGACTTTATCACCGTTAAGGAGAATATCCATTTTAACCAATTTAGATTTACGGTATTCTGAAATTTCGTAATCAAAGCTAGCATAACCACGTGTTGATGATTTCAATTTATCAAAGAAATCAAAAACAATTTCAGCAAGCGGAATTTGGTAAATGACATTCACACGATTTTCATCGATGTAATCCATTGTGACAAAATCACCACGTTTGCGTTGTGCAAGTTCCATAACTGCTCCGACAAATTCTTGCGGAACCATGATTTGTGCTTTAACGTATGGTTCTTCGATACTTGCAACCTTAGTTGGGTCTGGGAATTCAGAAGGGTTTGATACTTCAAGCATGTCTCCATCAGTCGTATTGACATGGTATACAACGGATGGTGCTGTCATGATCAAATCAATGTTAAACTCACGTTCCAAACGTTCTTGGATAACATCCATGTGAAGAAGTCCCAAGAAACCACAACGGAAACCAAAACCAAGGGCTTGTGATGTTTCTGGTTCAAATTGAAGACTGGCATCGTTCAATTGAAGTTTTTCCAGCGCTTCACGAAGGTCATTGTATTTATTTGATTCGATTGGGTAAAGACCTGCAAAGACCATCGGATTCATTTGTTTGTAACCATGAAGCGGTTCTGCTGCTGGATTGTCCGCAAGCGTAACAGTATCACCCACACGAGTATCAGCTACTGTCTTAATTGAGGCTGCGATATAACCAACGTCACCAGTTGCTAAGAAATCACGTCCAACTGCTTTTGGTGTGAAAATACCAACTTCAGTAACATCAAATGTTTTACCATTTGACATCAATTGAATAGTATCTCCAGGTTTCACCATACCATTGACGATACGTACTTGAAGGATAACCCCACGGTAAGCATCGTAAACAGAGTCAAAGATAAGAGCTTGAAGTGGTGCTTCAACATCACCAGCTGGTGCTGGTACGTATTCAACGATTTGCTCAAGGATTTCTTCAATCCCGATACCAGCTTTGGCAGAAGCAAGGACGGCTTCAGAAGCATCAAGACCGATAACATCTTCGATTTCTTGGCGCACACGCTCTGGGTCTGCTGCTGGCAAATCGATTTTATTGATGACTGGCAAGATTTCCAAGTCATTATCAAGTGCCAAATAAACGTTAGCAAGGGTTTGAGCTTCGATACCTTGTGCCGCATCGACAACCAAAATTGCCCCTTCACATGCCGCTAGAGAACGTGACACTTCGTATGAAAAGTCAACGTGCCCCGGTGTGTCAATCAAGTGGAAAATGTAAGTTTCACCGTCTTTAGCTGTGTAGTTCAACTCGATAGCATTTAGTTTGATTGTGATACCACGTTCACGCTCCAAATCCATGCTATCCAAGAGTTGAGCTTGCATTTCACGACTAGAAACTGTTTCAGTCTTTTCCAAAATACGGTCAGCCAAAGTTGATTTCCCGTGGTCAATATGCGCAATAATTGAGAAATTGCGAATCTTTTCTTGTCGTTTTTTTAATTCTTGAATATCCATCTATCCTATAATCCTATACAATTATTCATTATTTCTATTATAACAAATAAACACCTTGGGTGCTATAAAAAGTTTGTAACAAGCGATAAAAGCAAGGAAAATCATCTATCAAAAAGAACCTCAAAATTCTTTACATTTTGTAAATAAAGCGCTATCATTTAAGTGAAAATTAGACAAATAACTTACTTCCACACTTCATTTTAAACTGTATTATCCTATCTCACACACTTAACCGTTGATAAGGAGAACATCATGAAAAAGAGAACAATAATTATTGCCTGTGCTGTGGCACTATTAGGATTGTCTAGTTTTTTCATAACAAGTCCGCCACTTGTCTCGCAACCTCATGTCGTCTACGCTGCAGCGACTAGTAGCCAGAAAAAAGCTCTAAACAAGGCTGAAAAATACTACAAGCTCATGAACATGTCAAAATTAGGCATTTATGACCAATTGACATCTGATATTGAAAAATATTCTGCCGAAGATGCTCAATATGCTGTTGACCATTTGAAAGCTAATTACAAAAAAGCTGCGCTTAAGAGAGCAAAGAGCTATTACAAGATTATGCACATGTCAAAACAAGGCATCTACGACCAATTATCTAACGAAAATGGTGATAAATTCACTGCTGAGCAAGCTCAGTACGCTATCGACCATGCCAAATTAGACTATAAGAAAGCTGCCTTGGAAAAAGCAAAAAGTTATAAGAAAACACTAAACTTGTCATCAGATGAAATCTACGAACAACTCACTTCTGAACACAGCGCAAAATTCACCACCGAAGAAGCACAATATGCCATCGACCATCTGAATGACTGAGCTAATCTAATCTAGCAAACCTATGACCCATATAGGAAAAACCACCTAGAGAATTTCTAGGTGGTTTTGGTGATGGAAAACAAAAAAAGCAGCCCAAAAGACTGCTTCAAAATATTACTCCCCAAACCAAAGGGCAATTTCACGTTCAACTGATTCTGGTGAATCTGAACCGTGAACGATGTTAAATGTTGCTGCTCCTTCTGCTGGTGCTTGAGCAAAGTCACCACGGATTGTTCCAGGAAGAGCTTCTTTAGGGTTAGTTGCACCCATCATTGTACGCCAAGAAGAAATCACTTCTTCACCAGACATAACACCAGCAATCACTGGACCACTTGTCATAAAGTCCACGATTAGTGGGAAGAATGGACGGTCAACCAAATCTTCGTAGTGTTTTTCCAACAATTCTGGAGTAGCCATACGCATTTCCAATTTTTCGATTTTGAAACCACGACGTTCAATACGGCGCAATACTTCACCAACAAGACCGCGTTTCACGCCATCTGGTTTAATCATAAAGAAAGTTTTTTCCATGTAAACAATCCAACCTATCTAATTCTAAATAAATTCACCTTCAATTTTACCATAAAAGAAAACTTTTGAAAAACATTGAAAGACATTTTCAGTAAAGTTTTAGTTGGAATTATACTTTAACAAGCTCAACCTGCCCATCAGAAGAAGATATTTTTTCTAACTCACTAGGTTTTGGCAAAGGCATTTTTTCAATTTGGTAAGTTTCTAAAATTCCTGATAAAAACTCTTTGGCATTTATTCTAGCTTCTTCTAAGTTATCTCCTTGAGTTCCACCAGCAAATTCGGGAAACTCAACCCAATAACTTCCATTAGACTCTTTGTGAAAAGTAGCTGGATAAGTTTTAAACATTATACTTCTCCTTACTTAAAAATCTTCCCCTAACTGACCAACCAGCCCCAGAAAAAGGGGAGAAGAAAGGCGATGACGCCACAAATGACGTAGGTAAGGCGCAGCCATTTTGGGGAAATGGTGGTTGATTTTATCCAAAAGGTAATGGCAAAAAGCCACGATACAGCAAATAAAAGCCAGTAATACCAATCAAGCGTCATTTTGTACATCCTTTCTATGGTTTAAGCGGCTAGTCAGTTGTTTGTGAGCTATGGCAATTAAGCTAAGCATAAGCGCCTCATAAGTCACAAAGAAGATGATAAAGCAATGCATGAAGTAATCTTCTGGTAAGACCCAAATGATTGGGTCAGTTGCTGGGTTAAAGAGCCAGCTAGTATCACCTGGAAAAAGGGCTTCATGAAATAGAGTGAAAAACTGATCAAAACCAATCAAGGCACCCGCTACTGCAATGACAACTGGCAAAATAGCTGCTAAGCCAAAAGCTTTTTGATGCAAAAAGAGTGATTTTTCTGCTCTGCTATTTTTCCAAAAACGCCAAGTCGGGTACAAAAGGACTAGAAAGATCGCTTGGGCTAGGTGAAATAGATGCTTAACATCACGGAAATGCTTGAGACCACTGGCTGATGAGTGAAAATCTGGCATGACAAGTCTGTGTGACAAGGGATTTGTCAGATAAGTCATCAAGATGTTGAAGTTTTTTAAGAGGTCAGCTTTTGTAATGGTCACTTGAAGAGTTAACTTGAGCCAATCAATCTCAAGAGGATAGATTAACCACGCGCCATAAATGGCTACAAGGACTGCTAATGATAGCAGCCACAACCAAGTACCAAAAGTCCAAAGTTTATTTTTCATCAAAATTCCATTCATCAAGACTAGCAAGAACATGGTCTGGTTTTACAGGAAGTGTTGGCACTTCTTCAGGTTTGGTAAAGCCAGTTGTGACAAGAAGCGTTGCGATATCATTTTGGATACCTGCCATAATATCTGTAAGGTAGTTATCTCCGACCATGATTGCTTCTTCACGTTTAACGCCAAGAACATCCAAGGCTTTGTTCATGATAATAGCATTTGGTTTTCCGATGTAGACTGGTTTCACACGTGTAGCAACTTCCAAAAGATTGTTAATTGCACCAGCTCCTGGCATCAAGCCACGTTCTGTTGGAATGTTCAAGTCTGGGTTTGTTCCAATAAAGACAGCTCCTTTTTGAATAGCCAATGTCGCTACTGCTAATTTTTCATAGGTTAAATCAGTATCAAGTCCTACAACAACATAGGCTGGATTTTCAGTGTCTTCAACATAACCTGCTTCAGCAATCGCTGTTTTCAAACCAGTTTCGCCAATCACGTAAACCGTTTTGCCACGATTCAAATCGTTCATGTAATCAATCGTCGCCATTGTTGCAGTGTAAATGGTATTAAGCGGTGTGTGAACGTTGAATTGTGTTGCAAGCATTTCTTGGACTTTTTCAGGTGTACGTGTTGAATTATTAGTCACCAAAACATAGGGAATATTTCTTTCTTGAAGACGTTGAATAAAACGTTCTCCAGCAGGAATACGGTCTTTTCCTTTATAAATCGTTCCGTCTAAGTCAATTAAATAGCCTTTGTAAGTCATTTTTCCTCCAATATAAATAGTAAATGACCTTTCTGATACCAGTTAAAAGGTCATTACTCATACTTCTTTCCTTAATTATTTTAAAAATAGCAGAGCTTTTATTTTGCTTTCCATTCTATGCGTGCTTGAGCTCGAAGAGCTCCTTGTGTGACAATTTCATGTTTGGTTGTCAAGCCAACACGTTCAACACGTGACTTGATGTCATGACCATATTGAACTTCTTTCACATATTTCAAATTAATGTGATGTGGAATGTATTTTTCCAAAAAGTTAACGTCTAAAACATCATACATCCATTCAAGGTATTTACTGTTATTGACATGTCCATTCAAATCAAGGTCAAAGAAACGCACATGATAAAGAGTTTCTTCTGGATTTTCCAAACCTTCATAACGAGGACCACGGTAGATTTTTTTCACTTTTTCAACTTGGTAAACATCGACAATATCATCGACAACAGGATGTACTTTGCGGGTGTCATAATCCATCAAAACAAAGGTTGAATGAATGGTCAAAATCTTCTCACCATCTTGACCGTAGACATTAAAATCACGGTAACAAAAGAGCTTGTTATAAGCTGTTGGCACCGTCTCGATTACAATATTTTCGGTATATTTAGGCAAGCGGTCGATCTCAATAGCGTATTCTGTGATAATCCAGACAAGATTATAAGTTTGAAAAACATACTCGTCACTCATTCCAAGACTTAACGATTGCTTGCCAGAAACCTGCAAAACAAGCGATAAGAGTTGTGATAATTTCATATTTTGATTAATATCACTTTCATAAAAAGGTACTTGATATTTTTCTTGATAACTTAATCCCATCTTTTTTACTCCAATATAAATCTCTCTGCGACTGTGTCTCCCAAAAACAGTCCTTTTTTGGTCATGCGTACCACCTTATCATCTGGAACCAATAGGCCCTGCTGACAAAGGTCTCTCACAATTTGACCATAACGTTCTTCAAAAGACAAGCCGAATTTTTCTTCAAATCTGGCGATAGAAACACCTGATTTTTTACGTAATCCTAAGAACAATTCTTCTTCCATCATCTCATCTTTTGTCAATTTTTCTTCTGATAATCTAGCATTACCTTGGGCAACTGCTTTAAGATAATGCTGAATTGGCCCTCGATTACGATAACGGACGCCATTTAAATAGCCAGAAGCTCCTGCTCCCACACCAAAATACTCTGCATTATCCCAATACATCAAATTATGACGGCTTTCAAAACCTGGTTTGGTGAAGTTTGAAATTTCATAGTGCTCAAAGCCATTAGCTTCTAACTCTGAAATAATGTATTCAAACATCTCCGCTTCCAAGTCTTCTTTAGGCAACTGCAGATTTCCACGACGCATTTTGTTCATGAAGACCGTGTGATGTTCCAAAATCAAGCTATAAAGACTCAAGTGTGGAATATCAAGAGCAATCGCCTTAGCCACATTTTCCTTGACATCTTCCATAGTCTGACCAGGAAGAGCATAAATCAAGTCAATTGAAATGTTATGAAAACCAGCTTTTTTCAAATTCGAAATCGTTGAATAAATCTGAGCTTCATTATGGCTACGCCCAATTTGCTTCAAATGCTTGTCATTAAAAGTCTGAACGCCAAGTGAAACGCGATTAACTGCTGAACGCTTGAGCACTTCAATCTTGTCTTCCGTCAAATCACCAGGATTAGCTTCAATGGTGAATTCTTCCAAAACACTCAAATCCAAGTGCTTAGTCAAATTCGTCAATAAATACTCCAGCTGTTCTGCAGTAATTGAGGTTGGTGTACCACCACCGATATATAAAGTACGCAATTTCTTAATATCATAAGACTCAAACTCGCGAATAAGAGCCTGCAAATACTCATCGACAGGCTGATTCTTGATAAAAACCTTTGAGAAATCACAATAGTAACAAATCTGCGTACAAAAAGGAATATGTACATAAGCTGATGTTGGTTTTGTTAGCATGACGCTATTATAACATTTTTAGGTGAGATAACCAATGAATTAAATACAATAAAATCTTAGCAAGCAAAAAAGGAGAGCATTGCTGCTCAATCCTTTTTCAGTTATTTTAAATTAGTCAATTCCGATTTCTTTACGAACGACATCAGCGATAGTATCAACATAATAGCTAACTTCTTCATCAGTTGGAGCTTCTGCCATAACACGAAGAAGTGGTTCAGTACCACTTGGGCGAACCAAGATACGACCGTTACCGTTCATTTCTTCTTCCATTTTGCTGATGATTTCTGCGATAGCTGGAACTTCCATAGCTTTGCTCTTCATGCTGTTTTCAACACGAACGTTAACCAATTTTTGTGGGTAAATTGTAACTTCGGCAGCCAATTCAGAAAGTGGTTTACCAGTTTCTTTCATGACTTTAACCAATTGGATACCAGTCAATTGACCATCACCAGTTGTGTTGTAATCCATGATAATCACGTGACCTGATTGTTCACCACCAAGGTTGTAACCTGATTTACGCATTTCTTCAACAACGTAACGGTCACCAACAGCTGTGATTGCTTTGTTAATCCCTTCGCGGTCAAGTGCTTTGTGGAAACCAAGATTTGACATAACAGTTGTTACGATTGTGTTGTGAGCCAATTGTCCACGTTCAGAAAGGTATTTACCGATGATGTACATAACTTTATCACCATCAACGATTTCACCATTTTCATCAACGGCAATCAAACGGTCACTGTCACCATCAAATGCAAGACCAACTGCAGCACCTGATTCTTTAACAAGTTCTTGCAATTGTTCTGGATGAGTTGATCCCACACCATCATTGATGTTAAGACCATCTGGATTTTCACCGATAACTGTAATATCAGCATCAAGGTCTAGGAAAATATCACGTGCAGATACAGAAGCTGAACCATTTGCTGTATCAAGAGCAACTTTCATACCTTCTAAGCTAATACCTGTTGAGACAAGGAATTTTTCGTATTTACGAAGACCTTCTGGATAATCAACAAGTGTTCCCAAACCATCTGCTGAAGGGCGTGGAAGTGTATCTTCTGGTGCGTCAAGAAGAGCTTCAATTTCCAATTCTTGATCATCAGCCAATTTAAATCCATCACCACCGAAGAATTTAATACCGTTATCTTGAGCAGGGTTGTGACTAGCAGAAATCATAACACCAGCGCTAGCTTTTTCAGTACGAACAAGGTATGAAACACCTGGAGTTGCTAAAACACCAAGTTTGTATACTTCAATACCTACTGAAAGAAGACCAGCTACCAAAGCTGATTCGAGCATTTCACCTGAAATACGAGTATCACGTGCTACAAATACTTTTGGACGTCCTGTTTCATGCTGACTAAGAACATAGCCACCAAAGCGTCCTAATTTGAAAGCTAACTCAGGGGTCAACTCAACATTTGCTTCTCCACGAACACCATCTGTTCCAAAATATTTTCCCATTATTTTTTTTAGCGAAAAATTCGCTTCCTCCATTACTAATATTCATTTCCTAAGGACAAGAAACTTGCTTGTCCAATATTCTTTAATATATAGTCCTAGCTATTATGAACTATTTTTTCGTCACTGTCAACTGTACCGTCACTACAGAAGGCTCTACTGCCACGTTATCTGCTGTTAAGTTGACACTCAAATTGGTATCTTTTGTCACATTTGAAACATCAACATTAGCAACAACCTCATTAACAGCGTTAAGAGCATCTTGGCTACCAGCAATCGTCACCTGATCTTGACTGAGGCTATAAGAGATATTTGATAGTTTATCATTCATTTTTCCAGTCATCTTAACAGTCACAGGAACAGTTTTGGTCAATTTCTTAACTGTCACTTCAAGTCGAGCTTTTGACGGATTAATGGCACTAGCGAGAATTGTACCATCTGAGGCAACAGCTTGTAGAGCGACACGTCCATTGTAATTGCCGTTTAAGACTTCATTTTCAGGCAATTTAGCAACCACATGATCGATTTGATCAATGATTGATTCTGCACTTGTAACTTCTACTTCAGATATGTCGGTTGACACTTTCTTCAGCTCATAGCCTTTGGCAATTTGATTATCGTCAATGACACCTTGAACATCAAATGTCTTGGTTTTCTTTTTGCCAATAGTCACTGAGATATTGTTCGGTGAAGCTGTCGCTGTAACACCTGATGGCAAATTAGTCACCTTAAGAGGCACCGTTTGAGTGCCTTCACCTAAGTTCGACAAGTCAGCAACAACCTTGAAACTTCTCGTGTCACTATTGATTTCAGAGTCCAATTTAACACGGTTGATTGATGTTAAATAGACCTCCGTTTCATACGAATAACCACTGATAAAATACTTATCGCTATCGTATTTGATATCGATAGGCACGTTTGTTAGGGTGTGGGTAAAAGTTTCTGTTGCGCCAGATACCTGCGACCCAACATGCGTATAGTTACTTGTTGTGGCAGTCAAAAATAGGAGAATGGAAAAGAAAATTGACACAATAACCAACCAGAATTGACTATTGAAAAACTTTTTCATTTTTTCTTCCTCCAAATTTTTTGATACCAGTGCTCTTCTTCCTCATCTTTTGTAATCAAATGCGTACGAAGAATCGCTTCAAAATTCTCTTTGGTCAAGTCATGTAAAAACTCACCTTTTGACGTGATAGAAATGCCACCAGTTTCTTCTGAGACAACAATGGTCAAGGCATCTGAGTTTTCTGAAAGGCCAATAGCTGCGCGGTGACGTGTCCCAAATTCCTTTGAAATGGCCATTGACTCAGACAAAGGAAGGTAAGAACAGGCTGTCGCAATTTTGTTACCGCTAATGATTACCGCACCATCATGCAAAGGTGTGTTTGGAATGAAGATATTAATCAACAATTGACTTGAAATATCAGCATCCAAAGGAATCCCTGTAGAAATATATTCTTGCAAAGTTTGCGTGCGCTCGATGGAAATCAAAGCACCAATCTTACGAGGACTCATGTAAGCGACTGATTTTACCAAGGCTTCAACCAGTTTTTCTTCGTCGCTAACTTGTTGAGTTTGTGAAAAAACTTGAGTTGAGCGACCAAATTTTTCAAGACCTGAACGAATCTCAGGAGCAAAGATAACAACACACGCAATAACACCGTATGTGATAACTTGATTCATCAAATAAGAAATTGTCGTAAAGCCAATCCACTCGGCGACAAATTTCAAAATGATAAAGAAGACAACCCCTTGAATCAAGGACATAATCTTCGTGCCCGCTAAGGCTTTTATTAAACGATAAATAAAATATGCTACGATTAAAATATCTAGTAAATGAACAACAATAGTCCATGGATTTTCAACTAAAGTTGCCCAGAATTTGGCATCAATAGCCGCTAAATTACTCATACATACATCTCTTTTCTCTAACTAAATAAAACTACCTTTCTATTATACCACTTTTAAAACAGATTTTCTTTATTCGAATATTCCTTTTTGTGGTACAATATTCCTATGAAAGTAAACACATTAATGGGAATTACGGCTGGTAAAGCAGCTCACGCCATTCTCTCAAAAATGGGACGTGGCTCAACCTTGCCTGGAAAAATCGCCCTCAAATTCGACAAAGACATTTTAGATACGATTGCCAAAGATTATGAGATTGTTGTTGTCACTGGTACAAACGGAAAAACCCTCACAACCGCTTTGACAGTAGGCATTTTGCGTGAAGCTTTTGGTGAAATCGTGACAAACCCTAGTGGGGCTAACATGATTACCGGAATCACATCGACATTCTTAACAGCTAAAAGAGCAAAATCAGGTAAAAAGATTGCTGTGCTAGAAATTGATGAGGCTAGCCTTCCAAAAATCACAGAATACATCACTCCAAGTCTTTTTGTCTTCACAAATATTTTCCGTGACCAAATGGACCGTTATGGTGAAATCTATACAACTTATCAAATGATTTTGGATGGTGCTGCTAAAGCTCCAAATGCAACTATCCTAGCTAATGGAGATAGCCCGCTCTTCAATTCAACAAACGTCATCAATCCAGTCAAATACTATGGCTTTGATACTGAAAAACATGCGCCTGAATTGGCACACTACAACACTGAAGGTATCTTGTGCCCACAATGCCAAAGCATCTTGAAGTACAAACTCAACACTTATGCTAACCTTGGTGATTACGTTTGTGAAAGTTGCGGTTTCCACCGTCCAGAACTTGATTATGCTTTGACAGATTTGACAAAAATCACAAATACAACATCTGAATTTGTCATCGATGGGCAAGACTACAAGATTAACGTTGGTGGTCTTTACAACATTTACAATGCCCTTGCTGCTGTATCTGTTGCTGAATTCTTCGGCGTTTCTCCTGAAAAAATCAAAGCCGGATTTGACAAGAGTCGTGCTGTCTTCGGTCGCCAAGAAACCTTCAAAATTGGTGACAAATCATGTACTTTGGTTCTTATTAAGAACCCAGTTGGTGCTAGCCAAGCCCTTGACATGATTAAGTTGGCGCCGTACCCATTCACACTATCAGTTCTACTTAATGCCAACTACGCTGACGGAATTGATACCAGCTGGATTTGGGATGCTAACTTTGAATCTATCTTAGATATGGATATTCCACAAGCCTTTGCTGGAGGCGTGCGCCACTCTGAAATTGCACGTCGCTTACGTGTCACTGGTTACGATGAAGATAAAATTACAGAAGCTGAAAGCTTAGAAGATATCATGGCTTTGATTGAAGCTCAACCAACTGACCATGCTTATATCTTAGCGACTTACACAGCCATGCTTCAATTCCGCGAAATCTTAGCGAGTCGTCACGCTGTTGGAAAGGAGATGAACTAAAATGACTTATACTTCACTACAATCTCCTGCAAATAAAGAATATCAATACGAATTAAACGTTGCTCACCTATACGGTAACCTTATGAATACCTACGGTGACAATGGTAACATCCTCATGATGAAATACGTCGGTGAAAAACTAGGTGCTAAAATGACCTTTGATATCGTGTCACTTGGTGATAGCTTTGATGCCGATTACTATGATATGGCTTTCTTTGGTGGCGGGCAAGACTACGAACAATCAATCGTCGCTAAAGACCTGCCAGGCAAAAAAGAAGCCATTGCTGATTTCATCAACAAAGACAAAGTTATGCTTGCAATCTGTGGTGGTTTCCAACTTCTAGGTCAATACTACGTCCAAGCAAACGGTGAAAAAATTGATGGTCTTGGTGTCATGGGACACTACACTCTAAGCCAAAATAATAACCGCTTTATCGGTGATATCAAAATTCACAATGATGAATTTAACGAAACTTATTACGGTTTTGAAAATCACCAAGGACGTACCTTCCTTTCAGAAGATGAAAAACCACTTGGAACATGTGTTTACGGAAATGGTAATAATAAAGAAGACGGCACTGAAGGCGTTCATTACAAAAACGTCTATGGTAGCTACTTCCACGGACCAATTCTTTCACGTAATGCTAACTTGGCTTATCGCCTCGTAACCACAGCCCTGAAAAACAAATATGGTTCTAATATTACACTACCAAGTTATAACGACATCCTTTCAAAAGAAGTCGCTGAAGAGTATGCCGATACTAAGAGCAAAGCTGAATTTGAAAAATAAGATTTTACAAAAAATGCTTGAAGAAACTCTCTTCAAGCATTTTTATAATCTCTTTTGTGTTCACTTAACTAAGCTATCTTATCGACAAGATGTCAATACATTTTTTTAAGCACAAAAAAACCTTAGCCTAAGCTAAGGTTTTTAACTTGATATAATCAAAGATTATTTTTTCAAGTTGTAGAATGATTTCAATCCACGGTATTCAGCTACTTCACCAAGTTGGTCTTCGATACGAAGCAATTGGTTGTATTTAGCGATACGGTCAGTACGTGAAAGTGAACCAGTTTTAATTTGACCAGCGTTAGTTGCAACTGCGATGTCAGCGATTGTTGAATCTTCAGTTTCACCTGAACGGTGTGATACAACTGCAGTGTAACCAGCTTCTTTAGCCATTTCGATAGCTTCGAATGTTTCAGTCAAAGTACCGATTTGGTTAACTTTGATAAGGATTGAGTTAGCAGCTTCTTCTTTGATACCACGTGCAAGGTATGAAGTGTTTGTTACGAAGAAGTCATCACCGACCAATTGAACACGTTTACCAAGACGTTTAGTAAGTTCTTTCCATCCGTCCCAGTCGTTTTCGTCCATTGCATCTTCGATTGTGATGATTGGGTATTTGTTAACCAATTCTTCGATGTAGTCGATTTGTTCTGCAGCAGTACGTTTAGCAGCACCTTCACCTTCGAATTTAGTGTAGTCATAGATTCCGTTATCGTAGAATTCTGATGAAGCACAGTCAAATCCAAGGAATACATCTTCACCTGGTTTGTAACCAGCAGTTTCGATAGCTTTGATGATTGTTTCTACAGCGTCTTCAGTTCCTTCAAATTTAGGAGCGAAACCACCTTCGTCACCAACAGCTGTTTCAAGACCACGTTCTTTAAGGATTTTCTTAAGTGTGTGGAAGATTTCAGCACCCCAACGAAGAGCTTCTTTGAATGTAGGTGCACCAGCAGGTACGATCATGAATTCTTGGAAAGCGATTGGAGCGTCTGAGTGAGAACCACCGTTGATGATGTTCATCATTGGAGTTGGAAGAACTTTAGTGTTGAAACCACCAAGGTAGCTGTAAAGTGGAACTTCAAGGTAGTCAGCTGCTGCACGAGCTACGGCAATAGAAACACCAAGGATAGCATTTGCACCGAGTTTACCTTTGTTTGGAGTACCGTCAAGAGCGATCATAGCACGGTCGATAGCTTGTTGATCACGAACATCGAAACCGATGATTGCTTCAGCAATGATGTTGTTAACGTTGTCAACAGCTTTTTGAGTACCAAGACCGTTGTAACGAGATTTGTCTCCGTCACGAAGTTCAACTGCTTCGTGTTCACCAGTAGAAGCTCCTGAAGGAACCATACCACGACCAAATGCGCCTGATTCTGTGTAAACTTCTACTTCAAGTGTTGGGTTACCGCGTGAGTCAAGGACTTCGCGAGCGTAAACATCAGTAATAATTGACATTATGTTACTCTCCTTATGAGTTTTTAATATTTTTACACTAAAATAATACCATAATATCGGCGCTTAAGCAAATAAAAACGAGAAATTTTGAAAATCGCTACCAACTTTCATAGCTTTTCACAGTTTTCAATAACAAAACAGCCCAAATCTGACAGTTTAGTAAATTTAACTTATAATGATTGTAAGAACATATGGAGGGTCCTGCTATGACTGATTTAGAAAATAAAGTTTTACAAGCCGCAACAGGCGAAAAACGCTTAAATCCTGATGAACAACGTCTTTATTTTGGAACTTTTGCCGAACGTGTCGTCTTATCAATTCCTCTTGAAGATAGTCGTTTTGAAGAAGTTAAAAATCGTTTTAGTGATATTTTAGGACAATTAGCTAAACAATACGACACAATATTAGTTAAAATTTCTCCAAAGCTCTCCGTCTCAAACCAAATGTTTTACATGAAGATTGCTCAAGACAAAAATATTCAAGCGACCATTGTTGATGAGAAGAATGCTCAATCACCTTACGGCATTATCGTTCATTCAACCAAGGCTGAAAATGTAGCTAATCCTCTACTATCTGAACAATTTCCGGCTACAGCTGAAAAACCAAAAGAAGCCCCTAAAAAAGGCTTCTGGTCAAAATTATTTAACAAGGATTAAAATCTAGTAAAGCTTAGTAAATTTCCAATATTTTGGGCGGTGCGTTCCAGATTTTGCTCAGCTTTATCAAGGGTATTTTCCAAAGTATCAACGTCAGCAATTATCGGAAAGGCTGCCTGAATGTTAGAAATCGGGAAACTTGGCAAATCATCTTTGAGGCTACCGCAGATGGCAATGACTAATTTACCACGAGGCGTGCGCTGAGCTAGACCAACAGGAGCTTTCCCTGAAAGACTTTGCTTATCCATTCGTCCTTCGCCGACAACAACGATATCAGCTTTTTGAACACGTTGGTCAAAATCAAGCATGTCAAGAACAGCATCAATGCCAGAAATGATTTGACCTCCAGCAAAGGCTGCTAAGCCCGCTGCCATTCCGCCACCTGCTCCCGCTCCAGCCAAATCCAAAACGGCTGGGAAAAAAGTTTGGTAAAATCTTTCCATATCTTTATCAACGCTTGCAAAGTCATCTTTTGCAAGCCCTTTTTGTCCTCCAAAAATATAGGTTGCCCCATTTGGACCACATAGAGGATTTGTCACGTCAGTGATGACTGTCACCTTCGTTTGAGATAAATCCCAACGACAGCTTTCATAAGAAACCATGGTAATATCACCAAGGTGTTCGCCAACCGCTTCGACTTCATGACCTGTTTTGTCAAAGAAACGATAGCCAAGACCTGCTGCCATACCTAGACCACCATCATTGGTTGAACTGCCTCCAACACCAATCATGATTTCTTCGACACCAAGATCAACCAAATGACCGATCATTTCACCAACGCCTTTTGTCGTAAGGGTTAATGGGCTACGCTGATCAGTTGGCACCTTTTCCAAACCACAGATGTCTGCCATTTCAAAAACAGCCAAGCGACCGTTAGTCGCATAATGGGCTTCAACAGGTTGACCAAATGCGCCTGTTACCGTGTGACTTTCACGTTTTAAGTGAAGACCGTCAGTCAAAGCTTCTAAGGTTCCTTCACCACCATCACCAACGGGCATTAAATCAAAAGTAGCATTTGGCAAAGCTTTTCGAAAACCTTTTTGAACAGCTTTTGCAACTTCAAGTGCTGATAGACTTTCTTTGAATGAATCAGGTGCGATTAATATATGCATAGTACCAACTCCCCCTTACAATTCTTACTACTATTATATAATTTTTTAAAGGAAAGAGGTTACAAAAACATTAATACAAAGCAAAACTCCCCTTCGGTTTTAGAAGAGGAGTTCTTTGTATAAGGAAAGTAAGATATTAAATGTTAGTGACTTTTTTGACGTCTTTTTACTTCTAACACTGCTAGACTAGCAAGACTTAGAAGACCAACAAACGTTAGAGTTTTACTATCTTTTTGACCAGTTTCTGGCAAGGTAACCGTACTATTTTCAGCAACAGCAACTTTTTGAAGGTCAGAAAGGACTCGAGAAGCAGATTGATTTTGGACTGCAGTCTGAGTTTTGGCTGGCGCTGCAGCTTGCACCGCTTGATTAGAATTTGCTAGCACTTCAGTTTTTGCCACTTGGTCTTGATAAACAATGCCATATTGGCTGAAGTGGTCAACATCGAAGATGACGAATTTAACGACTTGTCCAGCCACTAACTTGCTAACTTCTCTAAAGGCTAGAAGTTGCGGTTGGGCATTTTCTGGAAGATAGAAAACTTCTGCGACAGCTTTTCCAGCATCAATTGGTAAGATGACTTGATCTTTTTGAGTTGTGCTAACAACATGACCGTTTGCATCCTCTGTCTCGATATCATACAAATCATAATCTTTACCTTGCAAAACTTTTGGTGTTTGGCTGTCATTTGTTTCTTTGTGATGAACTTCAATCTGTGTAATCTCTTCACGTTCACCTGGAGCTAAAATGACACTTACGCCACTTGCTTGGTCATAAAGAGTACGTTCTGTTTCTGCAGTTGCCTTTCTCAAACGTAGGATTGTCGCTGTTAGCGGATTAAGGGTAATACTGTTTTCCGTAAACGCCACACCATTTGGATTCAAGATTGCATCGACACCTGCAGTATCAGCGTCAGCAAGAACTTCTCCATGAAGAAGAGCTTTGTAATCATCTGACAAGACAAACTCACGCGCTTTGCTGTCGGCATTAACAAAGACTGCATAGATATCACCATTACTTGCTTGTGTTTGGTAAGCGATAATCAAATCTTCTTGACCAACTCCGTTTTCGTTTGGAATGGTGATGAGTTTGACCTTGCTATCAACATCAGCTTTTGTCTTAAGGGTAAAGGCATCTGTTGAGCGACGAAGGGCAATTAAGCCTTTGGTATAAGCTTGTGTTTTAGCATTTTCTGGGTAAGCCTTGCTGTCAGTTGCTTTTGCCCAATCAAAATGATTAATAGCATCCGTCGAATCGTAAGAATCACTGATAAAGTAAGGATATTCAAACGGTGTACCATCTGCATTTGTTAGCAAATCTGATTTTGCTGGGACTTGATCAGCTGCTACTGGTGTCTTATAAGCTTCATCACGGAATTGTTTGGTACGACCATATTCTTGTCCTGAATGGATGAAGGCTGTTCCTTGGGAAGTCAAGATAATAAGATTTCCCAAACGTTGACGACGTAAAATTTCAGCTTCATTTTCTGCTACTGATGGGTCTTTGTGAATTGATTTAGCAATAATATCGTGAAGGGTTAGATTATCATGAGCTGCAATGTATTGAATCACGTCACCTGGATCGTCAGCAGTAAAATTATTTGGCTGAGCCTTAATGCTATTAAAGAGCTCTTGCAAATTTTTAACCCCACCTGTAATAAAGCATGGTGTACCTTCGCTTGGATACCCTGATTTAAGGAGATTACGAATATCATCAGAGAATGAAGCCACACTATCTGTGTGTGCCATCCAAGTTTGGTCAGCAGGTTGACGGCTATCATTGGCATCACCAGCATAAGTAATCCAACCTTCACCAAGCATGATAACATTTGGATTCAAAGATTTCGCTTTGTCATAAGCCATTTGAACAGTCTCAGCATCTAAGTCACCCATCATATCAAAACGGAAACCATCCACTTTAAATTCTTCTGTCCAATAGGCAATTGAATCAAGCACCATGCGACGTGTCATATAGTGAGTTGTTCCTGGGCGACCACCACCAAAGCTTGTCTTAGCCTTGCCATCTGCTTCCATGAAGTGATAATAATTTGGTTCCAAATCTTCAAGAATAGCAAGGTCAGCTGTGTGATTATAAACGACGTCTAGGATAATTCCCATGCCACGTTTGTGAATTTCATTAATTAAGTTTTTAAATTCTTCAATACGTTTTGCTGGGTCAGCAGGATTTTCAGAGTACATTCCTGTCAACGCAAAGTAACTTTGTGGGTCATAACCCCAGTTGTAGTTTGTATTACTTGAGGCATAATCTGTTAAGCGCTTGTTATTTATCACTTCGTTAACGTAGTAATAACTCATAACAGGAAGCAATTGAATATGAGTGACACCTAGGCTTTGAAGATAATCCAATTTCTCAGCAAATGCCGCAAAGGTACCAAATTGATTGCGAAGTTCTTCTGAAATGGCTGTATCTGACGTAAAGTCACGCACATGCGCTTCATAGATAATAGCATCTTCACGATCTTTATAGCCCTTGATATCCGCATAAGTCAAGTCTTGATTGCCAATAGCGCTAGTATCAACAATAGCTGCCTTAGCCACTTTATAAGATGGATCAGTTCCAATCAAATCACTATTCCACTCAGCTAATGATTTAGCATAAGGGTCAAGTGCTAGAACAGTCTCTTTTCCGCGAGTGATTTCATAATGGTAATAATAACCACGATAATCACTAACCCCTAAACCAAGACTTGGTGTTAGGCTAGCTGACCATTGACCTTTATCCCCTTTAGTCATAGCGATTTTGCCAACGACTTTGGTTTGGTCATCCTTATCATAAAGAACAACAGAAACGCTATCTGCACTTGGTGACCAAACGGTCAAATCAACACGCGCTCCATTATCAAAAACACGCGCTCCTAAATCACCATCGTAGGCATATTTAGAATCTGTGTATTGCCAACTTTGCTGTGCCTGGTATTGATCACCATTGTAGCTTACTGTATAGAGACCGTCACTTGAAAAATCACCTGTGATAGTAACTTTATTGCTTGCCTTATCGAGAGTAATATCTGTAATCGCAACAGCATTGCCAGCCTTATCAGTCACTTTAAGATTTTCTAGGAGTTCAGCTTTATCGGCGTCTGCTAGATTGCTGATAACAGCGACAAGTTCTGATTGACTAATTTGTTGTGCGGATGTTAAGCGAATAGTGCTTACAAAATATGGATTCGTATAAATGGTTTTATCCTCATCTTTCAAGAAAATTTGTGTTTGATTAGCTAAATCCTTAAAGGTGTAATTGTCTGGTTGAATCTTGGCGCTATCTCCTTCTTTTGATTCATCAAGGAGCAAGAAACCAAGCTCATTAAAATCAGCTAGTGGCACATCGATATAAGCACCGTATTTGCCAAAGTTTTCAAAATCAACACCATCAGGCCAAGAACCTAGACGACTTGTGATGGAACTGTCTGCACTTCCCCACAACCAAATTGCCAAGTTCTTGTAATTGCCATCGCTACGATAATAATTGATACGGATTTTTCCTTTTTCAAGTGGAGCATAATAGTTAGCATTATAATCCTCGTCAAACCAAACTTCATTCATGTCTTGGCTGATAAGGTTAACCAGCTTATCCCCTGAAACATTCTCACCACTAGTATTATTGATGAGCAATCCAACTTTGCGACGATTACCATCGACCAATTTCACATCGATATAATAACCGTAAGCGTCGTGTTTAAGATTAGAAAGGTTAATCGCGCCGTTTGGCCAAGATTCAGATGGGTGTTCAACATCTTCCCAAGTCCATAAACCAAGACTGGCTAAATCATCTGATGGCAAGGTCTTAAAATGAACGCGCAGCGTATTTTCAGCAATTGGCTCTTCTTCTGTCTGAGCGATAAAAGCTTGTGTAATAGCGCCTACAGACACTTTTAGCAACATGGTACCACCTTTTGAAATAGCTGGCGCTTCAATATCAAGATAGTACTGACCATCTTGTCCAAGAAGAGCTTGATAAGTCGTTCCTGTGTAATAATCAGTCACTGTGGCCGCATCAGACAAAAGCAAGTGAAGTTTTTGTGACTGGTCTTTCAAATTGTACAAAATATAGGCTGCATCTGAATCATTTGCTCGTTTGGCAAGAAGCCAACCTTGGCTATCATTAACTGCTACTGTACTGCGACTACCACGCGCCAGCAACTCACTGTTATCACGACGGAAGGCCAATAATTTTTGATAATGTTCTAAGATTGCATTTCCAGCCACGTCATCCCAGTCAAATTCATAACGGTTATCATAGTATGGCCAGTTGTTAGCACCAGATTGCCCTAATTCTTCACCGTAATAAATGACTGGTTGTCCTTTAGCTGTTAGTAAGAGCGTTGCTGCTAGTTTTAGTTTATTTAAATCGCCACCAATGCTATACAAGAAACCATCTTCATCATGACTTCCAAGAAATTGTGCCAAGGTATAAGCGCTAGTGAGCGCATCATTTCTGGCAATCAATTCGTCATTTGCTTCTTTCAAGCGACCATTAACTAGCAACTTAGCAATATCTTTAAAGCCAAAATCAAGCAAGCTATCCATGCTACCAGTGCCTAAATCACCCTTGGTATCTTTATAATTGGCACCCCAACTTTCTCCAACTAAATGGAAATCAGCGTCTTTTAGCGCTAGCTCATTTTTGAAATATTGCCAAGTCGTGTCATCAACGTGTTTAACGGTGTCGACACGAAAGGCATAAATGCTGTTTCCTTTGGCAGTTGTTGATTTTTCAAGCCAAGCTGTCTGCCAAGCAACTAATTGTTTGCGAACAGCCGCATCTTCTGTCTTGAAATCTGGAAGGCCTGATTGTGAGCCTTGAATATCATCACCCTTGTCTTCTTCTGGCGTACGCACCATGCCTGCAAATTTACCTTCTGTACCATAACCTGAGTGATTAAGTACCACATCGACAATGATATTAATACCACGTTCAGCAGCTTGGTCAATTAACTCATGGAAATCATCAAGCGTGCCGAGATGCGGATTAAGCTTTTCAAAATCCTCTGCCCAATAACCATGGTAGGCATAATATTCTTTACCAGTTTCTGTGCTAACATCTTGCGGAATATTATCAACAATTGGTGTAACCCAAATACTTGTCACACCAAGTTGTTTGAGGTAATCAAGTTTTGCAGTCACCCCTTTAAAGTCTCCACCTTTATAAACACCAGCTTGATTAACTGCGCCAGCGTAATCTTGATGATATGGGTTGTCATTACTTGGATCTCCGTTATAAAAGCGGTCAGTCAACATGAAGTAAATCACTTGTTCATCCCAATCCACGTCACCAGCTTGTTTGACACGCTTCGTTACTGTGACCGATACTGTTGTGTCATAGTAGCCATTGTCTTTGTCGAAGACTCGAACAGGAAGTTCATAAGTTCCTGGCTGAGTATCTGATGTTGCTGTAATTGTGACACGATTGAGCTCTGGTGAAATCTCAATAATCCCGCCACCGATTTGTGTGGTGTCAACTTGCATGCGCGTGATATCGACATTTTCTGGATTAGTAACTGTTACATCAATTAAATCAGTTTCATTGTAATTAAAAGGTCGATAGCTACTTGCTGATACTGAAATATTGTGAACTCCAGGTGTCGCTTTTGAAAAATCTTGTCCTGTCACCGTCGCAACATAATATGGGTTAGTGTAAACAGTCGTATCATCATTATGCAAGAAAATTTGGCTATGAACATCACGGTCAGAAAAACTCATATCAAGCGTTTTATTGCCTGCTTTTTCTGGGTCATTTTGATTGACCAATAAAAAACCAATATTTGAGTCTAATAATTTTGACAAAGGTAAGTCGATGTAGCGACCATAAGCACCTTCCTGAATGAAATCAAGAGCATCTGATGGCCATGCACCAAATTGCCCAGCTACATCGCCCCAAGCCCAGAGACCCCAACCGTCATAATTACCATCATCACGCTTATAATTAATCCGAATGATGCGGTCATCTGCCAGCGGCTTATAGCTGTAAGTCGTAAAATCAGACGTAACCCAAACTTCATTTACATCTTTTGATAAAGGTTTAATACTTTGGTCAGAGTCACTAGTTTTCTCACCATTTTTAAGAAGGAGGTAACCAATATCACCGTGACTAGCTGCCTGTCTTACGTCAATATAATAACCAAAATCATCTTTTTGATTTGCTGAAAATGGCGTTGCCGCTGCAGGCCAATTATTGCCATCAGACGGTTCAACTACAGCTCCCCAAGTCCACAAGCCATACTGAGTGTAATTATCATCCGTAACCGCTTGGAAATGCACACGAATCGTATCTTCAGCAATTGGAGGATTTGACACTTGATTATCAGATTGAGAAGATTTCAGGAGATTCACCTGATTGCTGTTTTCAGCACTTGTCACTGTTTTTACATCAGCAATTTCAGCTGTTGCTGCTGTTCCTTGAACCTCTTGTGTCTGTGAAATAACTTCTTGAGGCTGTGACTCTGGCTCAGTTTCTTCTACCACTGGACTCTCTGGCTCAGTCGATTGACTTTCGCTATTATCAACTACGTCAGAAGCATTAACTGTTTCAATCGTTTGATTAACATCAACGGCTTTCTCTGACTCAAGAAGTGCTTCACTGCTATCATCTGGAGAAGGCGTCTCACTAACTACTTCTGAAGTAGCTACTTGAGCAGTAATCTGATCTGCTGAAACGCTTGTTAATCTAGCACCCCAAAACAAAGCTGTTGCAATTGCAACCGAAGCAACACCAACTTTTAGCTTACGAATCCCAAAGTACTCCCGCTTTTCTGGGAAAGAAAGCCGACTTACCTTTTTCATAGAAGACCTCCGTCTTAAAATTAGTAGTATTTTATGCTTTCAGTATACAAAATACTTTACATTTACGCAAGCGTTTTCGTAAAATAATTTTCGTTTTTAGACAACGAATTCTAGTTTATTTATAACACCACACCAAGAATCAATGCAATCGATTGCTTTTAGAAACATAAAGAAAAGGTAGGAAATATTTTCCTACCTCTTCTGCTTAATAATTTGTGATTTCTGGTCGGTCATGAACGTTGCTTTTTTTGCCTTGACGAGCTTTCAAAACAGCTTCTACATCATCAGTTGTAACACCTGTTTCAACTAGCATGACAGCCAAGTGATACAAAACATCTGCTGTTTCATTAGCGATTTCATCTTTGTCAGCATTTTTAGCAGCGATGACAACTTCAGTTGCTTCCTCACCAACTTTTTTCAAAATCTTATCCAATCCTTTGTCAAAAAGGTAATTAGTGTAAGAACCTTCTTTAGGATTTTCTTTACGGTCTAAGGCTTCTTTATAAAGTGTTTCTAACATAGTTTTCCTTTCTATAAAATATCATTGAAGAAACAGCTGTAAGCACCTGTGTGGCAAGCTGCTCCTTCTTGTTTTACAGTCACAAGCAATGTGTCACAATCACAATCGGTTTTAATAGATTTGACGTATTGATAATGACCACTTGTCGCTCCTTTGTGCCAAAGTTCATTGCGCGAACGGCTCCAGTAGTGCATTTGCTTAGTTTCCAAGGTTAATCGATAAGCTTCTTCATTCATGTATGCCAACATCAAAACTTGACCAGTCTTGTAATCAGTGACAATGACTGGAAGAAGACCATCTTGTTTGGCAAAATCAAGTTTAATATCACTCATCGTCTCACCTCGATTCCAGCCTCAGCCATAGCAGCTTTAGTATCTGCAATTGACACCTCACCAAAGTGAAAAATCGAAGCTGCCAAAGCACCCGTAACCGTTGTCTTTTCAAAGACTTCAACCATGTGCTCAATATTTCCAGCACCGCCTGAAGCGATAATAGGAACATTCACCACATCAGCAACGGCATTTAACATTTCCAAATCAAAGCCAGATTTTGTGCCATCTTTATCCATACTGGTTAGAAGAATTTCACCCGCACCAAGACTAACTACTTTTTTAGCCCACTCGATCAAATCAATACCAGTGTCCGTACGACCACCAGCAACATAGACATGCCAAGTGCCATCTGCTTCCTTACGAGCATCAATAGCTGATACCACACACTGATTACCGAACTTTTCAGCACATTCTTTGATGAGTTGTGGATTGGCAACAGCTGAGGAATTGACAGCCACCTTATCAGCACCAGCTTTAAGCATTTTATTCATATCCTCAACCGAACGAATACCACCGCCAACTGTAAAAGGAATAAAAACTTGGTCCGCAACACGTCTTACCATATCAACTGTCGTATCACGTTTTTCGTGCGTTGCTGTGATATCCAAGAAAACTAATTCATCACATCCTGCTTCATAATAAGCACGCGCGGCATCAACTGGGTCCCCAACATCGGTTAAATTAACAAAATTAACCCCCTTGACCACACGTCCATCTTTGACATCAAGACATGGAATAATGCGTTTTTTCAGCATAAACTATCCTCCAAAAGCTTTTAATTCTTCAAGGGTAATATTGCCATTATAGTAAGCTTTACCGACGATTGTTCCAGCAACTCCGATTTCCTGCAATTTCACCAAGTCAGATTGCTCAGCAATACCACCTGAAGCAATGACTTTAGCTGTTGTCAACTCAGCCACCAAGCGCTCATAGTGTTCAAAATTAGGTCCTGTTAGTGTCCCATCTCGGTCAACATCAGTGTAGACAAAGAGAGTCACCCCAATTTTTTCCATGGCTTTAGCTAAGCTGATGTAATCGACATTACTGGTTTCAAGCCAACCTTCTGTAGCTACCATGCCATTTTTGGCATCAATACCGACAACGATTTTGTCACTACCAAATTTTTCCAGGGCTGCTTTGACAAAATCTGGATTTTTCACGGCCATTGAGCCGATAATCACACGGTCAATACCTACCGCAAGATAATCTTCAATCTGTTCAAGCGTGCGAATACCGCCACCAACTTCCACACCAAGTCCAGATTCTTTTTTCAATTTGGCAATCAAATCACGATTTGTAGCTCGTCCATCAAGAGCGCCATCCAAATCAACAACGTGAATAAAGTCAATGCCAGCTTGCGCAAAGATTTTCGACTGCCCAATAACATCAGGGTTAACAACAGTCTTTTGATTAAAATCACCTTTAAAAAGACGGACCGCCTGTCCTTCTTTGATATCAATCGCTGGAAGAATCTGCATATAAAACTCCTTTTCTCTTCTAAAATGCTACCTAATACTGTGAAACTTATTTCTCACACAGTGCAATAAATTTTTTTAGAATTCCTAAGCCCACATCACCAGATTTTTCTGGGTGGAACTGGGCACCATAAACATTGTCCTTGTGAATCATAGCTGGCACATCAATGCCATAATCTGCAGTCACATCGATGTATTCTTTTGGGACATCTGTAAAATAACTGTGAACAAAATAAACAGACTGTCCTTCAAGACCATCCGTTAAAGGACTTTCATGCTTGACTGTCAAATTATTCCAGCCCATGTGTGGCACTGGCATGTTTTTGGTTGCTTTGATTTCTCTACAAACACCTGGAATAAAACCAAAACCTGCTGTTTCTTGATGTTCTAAACCGAGCTCAGTCAAGACCTGCATTCCAAGACAAATGCCAAGTAACGGTGTTCCTTTAGCAACTGCTTCTTTAATCACTGGAACCAAACCACGCTTAGTCAATTCAGCCATAGCTGCTGGATAAGCACCGACACCAGGTAGTATCAGACCGCTAGCCGCTAAAATTTTTGTCGGGTCGCTGGATAATTCAGCCTGAACGCCAATTTTTTTCAAAGCTCTTAAAACATTAGCAGTATTTCCTGCATCATAATCAATTACAATAATCATAAGCTAAGTTATCAAACCTTGTAAGCACCACTAACTAAAGGTGTTTAGGCTGATTTTCCTTTCTACTTCATTAAAGCAAACCTTTTGTTGAATTCACGCCGTGAATTTCCGGGTTGATGGTAATAGCTTCGCGAAGAGCGCGTCCAGTTGCTTTGAAAAGACTTTCTGATTTATGGTGGTTATTTTTACCGTGTAAAACCTTCAAGTGCAAATTCATTTGAACATTAAAAGCAAAGGCTTGGAAGAATTCTTCCACGAGCTCTGTATCAAAATTGCCAAGTTTTGGATTATCGAATTCACAATCAAAAACAAGGTAACTACGTCCTGACAAATCAAGACTTGCCATTCCAAGTGTTTCATCCATTGGAACAAATGACGTTCCGTAACGGTTAATACCTGCTTTATCGCCCAAAGCTTCTTTCAAAGCTTGACCTAAAACAATCCCAACATCTTCAACTGTGTGGTGACTGTCAACATGAAGGTCTCCATCGGCTTTAACTACAAGAGACATGCGACTGTGTCTTGCAAATAGAGTCAGCATATGGTCAAAGAAACCGACACCAGTATCAATATCAACTGGTTCTTGAGCATCTAAATTAAGACTCAATTTGATTTTGGTTTCAAAGGTATTACGTTCAATCTCTGCTTGTCTCATAACAACTCCTTTCTGATACTCTTATCTATTTTTGACTATCTAAAATATCAATCACTTTATACAAATCAGCTTCATTGATTTGGTAAGGGGCTTCTTTTCGCACAACTGGTTTGGCACAAAAGGCAATTCCGATACCAGCTGTTTTAATCATTGGAAGGTCATTGGCTCCATCTCCCATAGCAATGGTTTGACTTAAGTCTAAGCCATTTTCAGCTGCCCATTCGATTAGGCTTGCTTTTTTGACATCTTTAGTGACCACATCACCAAGCACTTTTCCTGTCAAAACGCCATCTTTAACTTCTAAACGATTAGCTTTAACATAATCAAGACCGATGCGCTTAGCCAAGACATCAACGGTTTCATGAAAACCACCCGATACCACAGCAACTTTATAGCCACGATGATGAAGTTCAGCCACCAATTTTTCAGCACCATTTGTAAAATGCATGCGAGCTAAAACTTTATCAAAAATCGTCTCTGGCAATCCTTTTAGTAAACTGACACGTTCATCCAAAGCTTCTTTAAAATCCAGCTCGCCATTCATGGCACGCGCCGTAATATCAGCAATTTTTTCACCAACACCCGCTTCTTCACCAAGCAAGTCAATTCCTTCTTCTTGGATGAGTGTAGAATCCACATCCATCACTAATAATCCTTTTACCTTAGTCATGGCGCACCTCAATTGCTTTAGCGTGAGCCTGCAAACCTTCGGCATAAGCAAGCGTCGTAATATCGTGACTAGCCGCATTAACAGCCGCTTTTGAGTATTGCATGTACTGAATTCGTTTCACAAAATCATGTACTCCAAGCGCTGATGAAAAACGACTAGTACTTGTTGTTGGCAAGACGTGATTTGCTCCAGCATAATAATCACCAATTGGTTCACTTGTGAAATGGCCTAGGAAAACAGACCCTGCATTTTGCACCTTATCAAGGTAATCATAAGCATTATCCATAGCTAATTCCAAGTGTTCTGGTGCCACTTGGTTCATCAAATCAAACATCGCATCAACTGAATCCGCAATGATAATGCGACCATTATTTTCAACTGAAGGACGAGCAATGTTTTCACGTGGCAAACGTTTAAGTTGCTCTTCAATCTCAACCTCAACAGCTTCAGCTAATTCAGCCGAATCAGTTACCAAAATTGCACGGGCACGTACATCGTGTTCAGCTTGAGAAAGTAAGTCTGCAGCAACGTATTTAGGATTTGCTGAGCTATCAGCAATCACTCCAATTTCTGATGGTCCTGCAATCATGTCAATTCCAACAAGACCGTAAACCATTTTCTTGGCTGTCGCAACAAAGATATTTCCAGGTCCTGTAATCTTATCAACACGAGGAATCGTTTCTGTACCATAAGCAAGAGCCGCAACTCCTTGAGCACCACCAACTTGAAAAATCTTATCGACACCAGCAAGTGAAGCAGCTACCAAAATGGCAGGCTCAAAATGTTTTTGTGGTGGTGTAATCATGATAATTTCCTTAACACCAGCAATCTTCGCAGGAATCACGTTCATCAATACTGATGATGGATAAGCTGCCGTTCCACCTGGCACATAAACCCCTGCACGTTCGATTGGACGAATCAATTGTCCACGAATAACACCGTCAGTCGGTTGGTCTTCAAAGCCTGATTCCAATTGTTGTTTGTGATAACTTTCAATATTTGCTTTGGCGTTTTTAAGAGCTTCTAAGACTTCTGGGTCAATCTCTTCAAAAGCTTGGTCAATCAAATCTTGACTCACTTCAAAGTTATCCAAAGTAATCTTGTCAAATTTTTCAGAGTAAGCTTTTAAAGCCTCATCTCCATTTTTCTTGACATCTTCCAAAATTTGACGAACCGCATCGTCGACATCAAGGTTTTCTTTGCTTAATTCCAGTTGCTCTTGATAGAGAATTTTTGAAATGTCTTCTGTCGTTCCTGTTAAAACTTTCATTTAAAAACTACCTCCTCATTTCCAACGATACTTTCCAATTTCTGGATAAATGGCATGATTTCTGGATTATTTTTCAAAGCCGCCTTATTAACAATCAGGCGAGCTGAGATACGGCAAATATCTTCGTAAACCTTAAGGCCATTGGCAACCAAAGTATTTCCTGTTTCTACAATATCAACAATAGCATCCGCTAAGCCGATAACTGGAGCAATCTCAACACTCCCTTGAATTGAAATAATTTCAACATCTTCGCCTTTTTTATTAAAATAATCAGTGGCAATTGTTGGGTATTTTGTGGCAATACGCTTGCGCTTGTGGTCATGTGGTTTGTAGGCATCCGTTGAAGCAACAGAAAACTTACACAAACCAAAGTTCAAATCAAGCATTTCAAGATAACCAATCGGATGCTCAATAAGCAAGTCTTTTCCGACCACCCCAAGATCAGCAACACCATGACGAACATAAGTCGTCACATCTGGTGCCTTAACAAGCAAAAAGCGGAATTTCTTGTCTGGACTTTCAAAAATTAAGTTGCGTCCCTTATCCGCCATAAAAGACATGTCAAAACCAGCTTTTTCCAAAAGTTTCACGGTATCTTTTTCAATACGTCCTTTGGTTAAAGCAATCGTAATTTGATTTTCCATCAGGCACCTCCTTCTAAACTATCGTGTACCGCTTGATAAATGGCATCAATGTCTACTGCCCAACCAACCGCTGTTAATTTTTTAGCACCAAAACGTTCAAATAACTTATCGTAGCGTCCACCTGAAGCAAAGGCATCTGGAACTTTGTCCCCAAAGACTTTGAACATCACGCCAGTATAGTATGGCATGGATGGGATTTGAGCCAAATCAATATTGCTTTCAGGTAAAATATCAGATACTTGTGCCAACAAATCTTCCAAATCAGTCAAAGCAGCTAAGATAGCCTCATTTTTGACAAGTTTACGAGCTTTGCTAAGCACTTGATGACTTTCACCGAAAAGGTAAGGCAAGTTTTTCAAGAAATCGTCAAATTCACTTGGATACTTCTTCGTTAACTCATTTAATTGCGTGATATTTTTGTCTTTAAGTGCCACGTCCAATTCTTTTTCCGCTGCAGCTGGTAAACTCAGATCATCAAAAATAGTTTGTAAAATACCAGCATGTGAAAACTCAAATTGGTAAGATGGGATATCTGCCTTATCAAGCGATGCTTTTGCTGAAGCGATGGCTTCATAGACCGCCTCTTTAGCTGGATAACCAACGATTTCAATCCCTGCTTGTGTGTGCTCATTCATCAAGCCACGCATTTCTTCATTGTATTTGAAGACCTTGCCTGAATATGAAAATTTAATCGGCGTTTCAACTTGGGTTGAAGCAATCACACGTCCGATCTGACTAGTAATATCCGGACGAAGGGTCAACAGTTCGCCACTTTTATCAAAAAAATTGTAATTATTTTTATTAAGCGTATCGCTAAAGACTTCAAAATGTTCCAAGGTCGGTGTTTCGATACGATTAAAGCCTTGACTCATCAAGAAATCACTGATATCTCGTTCAATTTTGTAGGTTACACGTGCGCGTTTGAATAATTTATCGTGCATCCCTACTGGTAAAGTCGTTTTTTTCATTCCATCACTCCTCAAATCATTTCAAACCTACAGCCAAGAATTCTTTAATCGCCTTAAGCACTTCTTCCATTTCATCTTGTCGACCAATCGAAATACGCAAGTGATTTTTAATGCGTTCAACTTTTGGAAAATAGCGAACATAAATATTTTTAGCCTGCAAATAGTTAAATAATAAAGCCGCACCATTATCAGGACATTCTGCCAAGACAAAGTTTGTTTTTGATTCTAAAACCTTAAAGTTTAAAAATCTCAACTCTTTTGCAAACCAATCTCTGGTTGCCATGATTTTTTGGCAAGTGTCTTCGTAGTAATCCCAAGACTCAACAGCAGCAAGCGATAATTTTTCAGCAATCAAATCAACATTATATGGATTAACGGAATTTTTAACCGCATTAATTACTGCCATTAATTTTGGACTTCCCATACCATAGCCAACTCGCAAACCAGCAAGTGAAGCATCTTTTGAAAATGTTCGTGTGATAAAAACATTCTCATATTTTTTAAGCAATGGCAGAGCTGTTTGACCACCAAAGTTAATGTAGGCTTCATCAATAATAACCACCACATCTTGATTAGCACGGATAATCTTTTCAAGCTCGTCAAGTGATTTATAAATACCAGTCGGCGCATTAGGGTTAGTAATGATAATCCCACCATTGTCAGCAATGTAATCACTAGAGTCAATCTCAAACTGCTCATTCAATGGAATTTCATGGTAATTCACGTGATACAAATCCGCCCAAACCTTATAAAATCCATAAGTCAAATCAGGAAATAAAACCGGTTCATCACTATTAAAGAATGCTAGAAAAGCCATTGATAAAATATCATCTGAACCATTTCCAACGATAATCTGATCAGGATCAAGTCCATGTTGCTTAGCAAGCGCAATACGTAATGATTTTTGATCCAAAGTCGAATATTTTCGCAATTGATGGACATCAAACTGTGAAAAAACTTCTGCTACTTTTGGACTTGGTCCATAAGCATTTTCATTTGTATTTAGTTTAATTAAATTTTCACCACTTGGTTGGCTTCCGGCAACGTAAGGTTCAATTTCTCTCAATCCTTTAATAGTTGTCATAATAAGATCCTTTCTATTTTCTGATATAAAAAAGACGCCCTCGCAAAAAACTTTGCAAGGACGTTAACAACGTGGTTCCACCTTTGATTCAACAGCAAGTCGCCTTAACTGTTCTCATGAAGTACAAGACTTCTGACCCGTAACGTGGATCCATCCGTCGTGCACTACTAGCTAGAAGCATTCGCACACGCACTCAAGAATGTGTCGCCTAAGGATTGCACGCTTTTCTCACCACCAAGCACTCTCTGTCTGTTGTCTCAGGCTTTTTCTATCATCGCTTTTTTATATTAAAGTTATTTTACAAGAAAATTCTGAAAATAGCAAGCTAAATTTTTAGAATTTTTTATATTTATAGCAAAAAAATTAAGCAGACTTAACCAAACATAGAAAACGAGGCATCAAAAAAGGCTTAGAAAATTTCTAAACCTTTTTCTTATATGACATTATCGTCTTAGAAACGAATTTGTTCACGTGTTTTTTCGTACGATGAAACAAAACGATCTGTTACACCTGGTTCAACTGTTTCAAGTGCATATGAGATTTCATCAAATGATGCTTGATAATTGTTATCTACTTCAAAGAGATGCAAAGCATGTTCGAAGCTACTTTGAACGCTTGGTTCAAAGCTACGGTAACGGTTAGAGTATTGTAACAATTGTTCAGTCAATGTTGCATTTTGAACAACTTGGTAAGTTGCTTCTTCAAGATTAGCAATCGCTGCAGTAGCAACATCTGTCAAACGAGAAACTGCTTCAATATCAATACGTCCACGGCTAAGTTCATCAATCAAAACTTCCAATTGTTTACTTGTTGTGAAGAATGCGCTCAAGAAATCTTGAGGAATTCCAGGCAAGTTACGTTTTTCCATGTAACGTTTGATTGAGTGCAAACGATTAATGTATTGATCCAAGCTTTGACGAGCAACGCTTTCGATTTGTTCAATTTTTTTAACTTGTTCGAAGACTTGCATTTGACCTTCTTCAACCGCATCAAGGGTCTTCAATGTGCGATCAAAAATCAATTGAAGTTCAGAGAATGGTTTATCTTGGTTATCAAAAACTTCAACGATTGGCAATGTTTCTTGTTCGATTTCTTCCAAGTTTTTAGTAAATGAACGAAGGCTCAAGTTTTCGTTATCGTTCAAGATATACTTGTGAGACAAGCGTTTGATTTCGTGTTCCAATTTTTCGTTATTGGCTTTAGCATGTGCCAAGTAATCTGGAATGATTTTGCTGTCCTTAAGCGCAGCTTTGTGAGCAGCAATTTCACGTTCAAACAATTCATACAATGAATCGATTTTTTCTTGGATGTGTTCATTTTCATCACGACCACGATCAAGATCCAAAGTCACAAGTTCTGATGAGTTTGCACGAATGGCATCACGCACTTCTTGGAAACGAGCTTCGATGTCTTTTTCAGCAAAGTGGTAATTTTGTTCAAGTAGACGACGGTAACCTTGTTCCAAATCATCAAGTTGATCTGGGAAATCATCTTCCAATTTAGCAACAATTGCTGGAATTTGTTCTGAGATTTGACCAAGTGCAATGGTGTGTTCTTCAGCTCGATCAAGCACTTCAGAGGCTTCAACTGGGTCACCTGTTGAGTTAAGTGTTACAAATTGAGAGAACTCAGCTTCGATGTTCTTCAATTGTTTTTCAATTTCAGGCATTGTTGAACCAAAATTGTCTTCTTTTTCTGAAATAGAAGCTTGAAGTGTTTCATATAAGTCCAAAGCATGCTTCACGCGCGCACTGTTCTTTTCTTCTTGTTCTTTCAAAACAGCAAGTGCTTCACGAATAGCATTGATATCTTCTTCAACCAAATTCAATTGGCTTTCAACATTGTCGATTTCGTGTTTCGCACTGATGAATTTGAAGCTATCGTTAAGGTCTTCAGCTTCAAAAATATGATTTTCAATATCTGAGAAAGAATTTAATGAAAGGTCAACCCATTTTTGGTTCCATTCACGAAATGTTGTTTGACTTTGTCCGATAAGGTGAAGATTTTTAACAGCTTCTACTTCTTCATTGACTGGTAATCCAAATAACGATTGCTTTCTTTCTTCCAAACTTGCAATCAATGAATCATTTCGTTTGCGTACGATGACGCCAACTAGATAAGCAATAATGACTAAAACAACTATTGCTACAAGCAGTAAAATAATTCCGCTCGACATTTAAAACTCCTTATAAATTGTCTTTTTTATCGTAAAAAATAGCTATAACATTACGATTATAACATACTTAGAGATTGTGTGCAGTATTTTTATGTTAATATTCGATTAAATATCAAGCGTACTGTAAACCGCATTTTCTTCGATGAACTCACGACGTGGTTCAACCTTATCTCCCATAAGCATATCAAAAATCTTATCTGCTTCGGCAGCATCATCAACAGATACACGCGCCATCAAGCGATTTTCTGGATCCATTGTTGTTGCCCAGAGTTGGTGGTCATCCATTTCACCAAGACCTTTGTAACGTTGAACAGATGGTTTTGAACGACCATTGCTGTAGCGCTCAATTGCTGCTTGTAGTTCAACTTCCTGATTAGCACCAGGTTGGATGTATTCTTTAATTTCACTACCAACTTTAACACCGTAAATTGGTGGTTGTGCGATATATACGTATCCTGCTTCCAATACTGGACGCATGAAGCGGTAAATTAATGTCAAGAGCAAAGTACGAATGTGAGCCCCATCGACATCAGCATCGGTCATGATAACTAATTTGTGGTAACGAGCTTTTGTCACATCAAAATCTGCTCCAAAACCTGTTCCCATAGCTGTAAACAAGCTACGGATTTCTTCGTTAGCAAGAATTTTATCCATACTTGCTTTTTCAACGTTCAAGATTTTACCACGAATTGGTAGAATTGCTTGGTGCTCGCGGTCACGTCCTGATTTTGCAGAACCACCCGCAGAGTCCCCTTCGACGATGAACAATTCATTCATTGTTGCGTCGTTTGAAGAACAGTCTGCCAATTTACCAGGCAAGTTTGAAATTTCAAGACCTGATTTCTTACGTGTTACCTCACGTGCACGTTTCGCAGCGATACGCGCTTTAGAAGCAAGAATTCCTTTTTCAACGATTTTCTTAGCAATTTGAGGATTTTCTAACAAGAAACGTCCAAAGGCATCGCTAAACAAACGGTTAGTAATTTTGACAACTTCTGAGTTACCAAGTTTTGTTTTGGTTTGTCCTTCAAACTGTGGGTTAGGGTGTTTGACGGAAATAACAGCTGTTAGACCTTCGCGGACATCATCACCTGTTAAGTTATCGTCTTTTTCTTTAAGCAATTTATTTTGACGAGCATAATCATTAATCACACGTGTCAATGCTGTACGGAAACCTTGTTCGTGAGTACCACCTTCGTGTGTGTGAATGTTGTTAGCAAAGCTCATCACTGTCTCGTGGTAACCAGTTGTATATTGCATAGCAACTTCAACCGAGATACCATCCATTTCACCATCAGTGTAAATAGGTTTATCAAAGATAACATCTTTATTTTCGTTGATAAATTCAACGTAACTTGAGATACCACCTTCGTAGTGATAATGTTGCTCTTGTTCAATACCTTCACGTTTGTCAGTGATTGAGATGCGTAAACCACGGTTCAAGAAAGCAAGTTCTTGAATACGTTTAGCCAATTTATCAAAATCAAATACTGTTGTTTCTGTAAAGATTTCACCGTCTGGAGTGAAGTGAACGGTTGTACCGTGACGATCTGTGTCACCAATAACTTTCAAATCATCAACAACATGACCGCGGCGATATTCTTGATAATGGATTTTTCCATCACGATAAACAGACACATCCAATTGTGTTGAAAGGGCGTTAACAACAGATGAACCTACCCCGTGGAGACCACCTGATACTTTATAACCGCCACCGCCGAATTTACCACCGGCGTGCAATACTGTAAAGACCGTTTCAACGGCTGGACGACCTGTTTTTTCTTGAATATCAACAGGAATACCACGCCCATCATCGACAACTGTAATGGAATTATCTTTCTCGATGAAAACCTCAATGTGTGTGGCAAATCCTGCCAAGGCTTCATCGATTGAGTTATCGACAATTTCCCAGACCAAGTGGTGCAAGCCTTCTTTTGACGTTGAACCAATATACATCCCTGGGCGCATGCGTACAGCTTCAAGTCCCTCTAGGACCTGAATCTGACTCGCATCGTACTCTTTCGCTAATTCTGCTAAATTTTTATTTTCTTCCGTCATTTACTTCACTATCTCCAATAAGGATTTTTTTCCATCAACTAACAAGGTATCAAAGCCAGCAGCCTGACCTGCTTCTTTATCAATTTCACGATCTCCAATAACCAAAGCATTATCAATCTTATACTTTTCTTTGAGGTATAACATTGACTCTGGATTTGGTTTACGAGCAAAGCCGCTTTCTGATGTCACGACTTCAGTGAAATAAGGAAGTACCTTTGTTTTTTCTAAAATATCAAGGACTTGTTTATTTCGATGAGAAACCAAGAAATTTCTCCCACCGCTAGCCACAATTGCCTGCAAAACCTCGCTGGCGCCTGTAAAAAGAACCGGTGTTTTCAAATAATCGGCTTCTAATGCTTTATATGCTTTCAAAAATTGTGGTTGGTTTGGGATAAATTTTTTAACAGCGGCATCTGTTGATTCCTTCAGCTTTTCATAGACATCATCATGCGATGCTTGACAGCCAAAATCAGCTAAAGTTTTCACAAAAGCCTGAGTGGACATTTCGTAATTATCGAGTAAAGTGCCACCCAAATCCCAGATATAATCATGGTAATTCATAACTGATATTATATCACAATTTTACATTTTTTTATAGTCTCTACCCCATCAATTTCCAACACAAGAAAACAGAATTTTTAAACTATTTTTTTGACGGAAAAATCACTTTTTTTGGGCAGCAAAAAAGGCTTGGGAGACGTCCCAAACCTCTTTTAATAACGTTCACTTCTTCTGAAATGTTCTTCGATTTCTTGTTCGTGATGCAAATTATTTTGATAACTCATTGACAAAATCAAACCAACACAAATCAAATTAGTAATCAATGATGACCCACCTTGTGAAATGAACGGCAACGGAATACCTGTCAAAGGCAAAATACCAATCGCAGCACCAACATTTTCAAAAATGTGGAACAAAATCATCATGATAAATCCAGTTGAGATGTAAGTGTAGAATCGATTATTAGACTCAAAAGTCACACGAATCATACGATAAATCAAGACAAGATATAAAGTCATGACAACCGCACAACCAATAAAGCCAAAGTCTTCAGCAATAACCGTGAAAATCATATCACTTTCACGAACAGGAACAGAAAGATCAATGACATTAAAGCCTTTACCGTTAAGACCACCACTACCAATTGAAATCATCCCTTGAGTTTGTTGGTATGCAATTGACTTAGCGTATGAAAATGGATCTAACCAAGCTGAAATACGGTTAATTTGATAGGTATCCATTCCCAAGCCATAGAAGATATCTTTGCCGTGAGGTGATAAAAATAGAGCTAGAAAACCACCAATAATCACCGTTACTGCAATCACAACAGGTAAGATAATCCACCAAGAAATACCTGATAACAAAATCAAACCAGCTAGGATAGCTGAGAAGACCATGGCTGTTCCTAGGTCTTTTTGCAAACCTAAAAGTACCATGACAGGCAAGGTAATCAATGCAAAGATTCCAAGAAGCTTCCAATCATTTTTAAGAGTATCTTCTGGCACCTTGTGTCTAAACCAAATAGATGCTCTGGCAAGCATCAAAATGTAAGAGACCTTCATAAATTCAGAAGGTTGAAATAAGGTCACTGACCCAATGGTTACCCAGTTTTTGGCACCGGTTGACTCTACCAATTCTGGACTATAAAAAATTAAAGGTAAAATCATCAAAGCCAAGCCCAAGCCATACAAATAAGGGGTGACTTTCCATAAAAATTCGGTACTAAAGAGCATGACAACAAAGGCAACTACACAGCCCAAAAAGATCCAAACGCCTTGTTGCGTCATTACTTTTGCAATTGTTCCAGGATAGTCATTTGAAGTTGCAATATAAACGGCTACCAAACCAATTAGCAAAAGAAAAAAAACTGGTAAAATTACAGAATAGTCAATGCGACTATCAATAGAATATTTTTTTCTCGCCATTTTACTTCCTTCGTTTCTAGTCAAAAAATATTATATCATTTTTTATTTAGAATTGAGGAAAAAAGCTGGTGAAAATACGAGAATTTTTCAGAAAAATTTAAGCCGTGTTTTTCAGGGATTTTCCTGTACATTTTCAAGAAAAGAAAAAAACTGAACCCTACTGGGCTCAGCCTTTTATTGGTCAAACAAGTCAATTTAGCCCAGTCTGGATGACCTAAATAAACTCGCTTCTTCTCTCCCCTGCCGGAATCGAACCAGCAACTACTCCTTAGGAGGGAGTTGTTATATCCATTGAACTAAGGGGAGCTATGAAAAAATCTGTCGCTAGGACAGATTTTTATTATCGAATCTTTATCGTCAAAATTAACGACGGATTTCTTTAATACGAGCAGCTTTACCTTGTAATGCACGCAAGTAGTAAAGTTTAGCACGACGTACTTTACCGTGACGAACAACTTCGATTTTTTCTACACGTGGAGTGTGAACTGGGAATGTACGTTCAACACCGATACCACTTGAAATTTTACGAACTGTGTACATTTCTGAGATCCCTTGACCTTTACGTGAAATAACCACACCTTCGAAAATTTGGATACGTTCGCGGCTTCCTTCAACAACTTTTGCGTGAACACGAACAGTATCACCAGGTTGGAATGCAGGGATGTCAGTACGTAGTTGACCTTCAGTCAAGCTTTGAATTAATGGATTCATTTATTTATTCTCCTATCTTACTAATCATTAGGTGCTTGTCCCAGCGGATTAGCCGTATTTTAGTGCGTCCATTACACACTCTTCGTATTTTACCAAAAATACCTATGGCTGTAAAGCAAAATGCCTGACTTTTTTGAGCTTTTTTCTAGAAGGCTAAAACTTCTTGTCCTGTGTAAATAGAGTGGTTTCGATTAAGGCTGTAAGCAAAAATCATAACCAAAGCAAAATATGGTAAATTTGCAAAACCAAAGACTTCTCCTCCAATAAAGATTGGAGCTAAAAGCGTATTTGTAGCACTTCCGAAAACACTGATGTAGCCAGCTGCAGCAACGAATTCAACTGGTAAACCAAAGACATTTGCTAAAACAACACCAAGTGAAGCACCGATGGCAAAAAGCGGTGTGACCTCTCCACCTTGAAAACCGATTGCCAAAGTTGCCACAGTCAAGACCAACTTCAAAAGCCAATCATAAAAGTAAATGTCTTTCCCAGAAAAGCTAGCATCAATCAGATTAGTTCCAAGGCCTGAATAACGCCCATGGTACAACATCAAGAAAAGAAGACTAAGTACAATCCCACCAAATAAAATACGATAGTAAGGATTATCCATGACCTCTTTTGCTTTTTGTTTGGCAAAAGCAAGCAAAGCTGCAAAGGCATTACCGACTAGCCCAAAAATAAGTCCTAACAAAGCAAGTTTGCAAAATAGCCATGGATTAAACGTCAATGAAACATCAACAAAATGGGAGAATTTCTCTAATCCTAATGTGTGTGATGTTGCACTTGCCACAAACGAAGCAATTGTCATTGGCAAAAGAGCTGACAATTGTAACTTGCCAAGAACTAGGATTTCAAGTCCGAAAAAGACAGCCGCCAATGGCGTTTGAAATAAACCAGCAAAACCAGCTGCCATACCCGTTACAAGAAACAAGCGGGAGCTATTTTCAAAAGAGAAAAACTTGCTAAAAGCATGAGAGATGGTTGCCCCTAATTGAACAGCTACACCTTCACGTCCAGCACTTCCTCCAAAAAGATGAGTTAGCCAAGTCGCTACGGTCACCAAAGGTAACATAACCAAAGGAATTTCCTTTTCATCTCCTTGACTCACCGCAAAAAGTAGCCCCATTCCTTTGCTAGCTCGACTGTCCGCTTTTTGATAAAGAAAAACAATAACAAGCCCAATTAAGCCCAAAAATGGAATCACATAATTGAAGTTTTCTGTTCGAAAAGCACTAAGCATTAACAAGACGCGACCAAATACAGTATCGACACAGCCTATCAGAAATCCAATAAGAAGACTTGCGCCGATGACTTTTAAGAGGACACCATAAGAATAATCTTGGTTATCTTTTAACTTTTTAATCATTAGAGCTACCTTCTTAATCTAAATCAGCTTTCAATTGCTTAGATTGATAGTTGCGTGAATTTTTCATGATGTCCACAAAAGTATCAACTAATGTTGCCTCAAAAGCTTTATTTTGAACACGGCTAGCCACTTTTTTTAAGACAGCATCTTCACGACTGGTATCTAAAATAGCTTTTCCAGTAGCTTTTTTATACGCTGCTACTTGGTTCACCAAGGTCATACGTTTTTCAAGAAGTGCAACCAATTCCTGATCCACTTGATCAATTTCTTGACGGATAACATCCAAATCTTTTACTGACATTTTTTCTCTATCCTTATCTTTTTTTGAATTTCTACTATAAAGATAACTTATTCTTTTTTCGTTTGAAATAAGTTCCCAATAAGCTGATGGCAATAAAAATAACAAGCAGTACAATAATGAGTCTTAGATTTCCTGCGACAACCGCATCTCCACCTAACGCATACAATAAACTGCTCGGAGCTACTCCAATTGTAACGTAGAGAAACCATCTGCGCCAAGGCAATTTGATTTTTGCCACGTGATAATTGATGAGCAGGGTTGGAATCACAGGAATCATATAACCAAGCATGATTCCCAATTCTTGATTTTCAACAGCATCGATGACATTTTTTAATCCTGCAAAATGTTTCTTTAACTTGCTATCATTGTCCTTCAAATCAATCATTTCCAGAACTCTGACAAAGAGAAAATTTCCAAGGACATTTGCTGAGAGATTCATCAAAAATCCAATAGCAGGTCCATAAATCAAGCCATTAAAGATAGCAAAAATCGCATTCGACATAAAAGGAATGGCTGCTGTCAGAGCTGTCAAAAATAGCAAAATAGTGATATTCAGCAGATTTTTTGTTCGCAACTGCATCAAAAACTGTGTTAGAGCTGTCTTTGAGCTAGATTGCCAAAAAGCAATAATCAACTGCCAATGTCTAATAATATAAATGAAAAAGTAACCACCTATACTAAGCAGACCGAAAACCACTAAAAATTTACGTAGCTGACCATATCTGTACTCAAGTTTTTTCATATCGCTTCCATTATAAAGAAAAGTTAATAGCTTGACAAGAAGGCTTTAGAGATAAAAATGTTATTTTTAGAATTTTCAAACACTCAACCAACAGAGCCTTCCATACTCATAGTAATTAGACTATTCATCTCAACAGCGTATTCCATAGGAAGTTCTTTGGTGATTGGCTCCATAAAGCCATTAACAATCATGGCTGTTGCTTCTTCTTCGGAAATTCCTCGACTCATCATGTAGTAAAGTTGTTCTTCAGAAACTTTTGAGACCTTAGCTTCATGTTCCAAAGATACATTTGAGTTATGAATTTCATTAAATGGGATAGTATCTGAACTTGATAAATCATCCATCAAAATCGTGTCACACTCAATGTGTGATTTTGAGCCCTCGCTATGCTTGCCAAAATAAACTGAACCACGATAGTCAGTCTTTCCGCCATCTTTAGCCACTGATTTTGAAATCAAGGTTGATGAGGTATGTGGAGCATTGTGATAAACTTTACAGCCAGCATCTAAGTGTTGACCATAATTGGCAAAAGCCATAGAAAGCACTGAAGTTTTGGCGTGTGAACCGTCTAATATCGAGCATGGGTATTTCATATTAACCTTACTTCCGAGATTTCCGTCAATCCACTCTAACATGCCATTTTCTTCAACTTTACCACGTTCCGTTACTAGGTTATAGACATTATCTGACCAGTTCTGCATAGTCGTGTAGCGAAAACTAGCATCACGTTTGACAATAATTTCTACCGTTGCCGCATGAAGGCTATTGGTCGTGTAATTGGGAGCGGTACAACCTTCAATGTATTGAATTGAAGCTCCTTCATCAACAATAATCAAGCTACGTTCAAATTGCCCAGCGTTTTCACCATTGATACGAAAATAAGTCTGTACTGGAATGTCACATTGCACACCCTTTGGCACATAAATGAAAGTTCCACCAGACCAAACAGCACCATTTAGAGCTGCAAATTTGTGTTCACTGTTTGAAACAATTTTCCCAAAATACTCTTTAAATAGTTCAGGATATTCTTGCAAAGCCGTATCAGTATCAGTGAAAATAATGCCTTGTTTTTGAAACTCTTCTTTCATATTATGGTAGACCACTTCAGACTCATACTGGGCTACCGCACCAGAAAGGTAGTCACGCTCGGCTTGTGGAATGCCCAAACGTTCAAAAGTTTCTTTAATCTTATCTGGAACATCATCCCAGTCATTAACCTTCTTATCAGCTAATTTTTGGAAATAAATGACATCATCAAAGTCAATTCCAGACAAATCAGGTCCAAAATCAGGCATGGGGAGTTTATAAAACAACTCCAAGCTCTTCAAACGATAATCAAGCATCCATTTGGGTTCATGCTTGTAAGCTGATATGTTTCGCACGATTTCTTCGGTTAACCCTTTCCCCGTCGAATAAGTCGGGGTAAGATCATCGTGAAAACCATAATCATAATCTCTATTTTTGGTCATAATGACACCTCACTTTATAAAACATTCTTTATGAAAGGAAGAGAAAAAAAGAGATTGGAGCACACTCCAACCTCAGTTTTTTATTTAGTTTACTTTTTCAGAAATAGTTTCTGCGAAAGCTTCTAGATTTGCAATATCTTCATCTTCTGCAGACAAGTCAACTTTAACTGAATCCGCACCTTTTGTTGCGCCAGTCAAGGCAAATTGTGCTTCAAATTCGTCAACTGCTTTACAGAAGTAATCGTAGAAAGTATCACCAGATCCGACAACACCGAAGATTTTATCTGTCAAATCAACATCTGCAAGATCTTCGTAAAAATCAACGATTTCATCTGGCAATTCACCATCACCGTATGTGTATGATGCAACAATCGCAACATCAGCATCTTCAAAATCAGCTGCGTCAACTGTTGTACATTCGTCTACTTCGACAGTGTGTCCAAGTTCTTCGAACTTATTTCCAACAATGTCAGCAATTTCTTCAGTATTTCCTGTCATGCTGGCATAGACAATCTTAACTAAAGCCATAGTTCCCTCCAAACATAAATTACCACTATTGTAGCATATTTTTACAGAAATGTTTTATATAAATTGTCAATTTTCGATAATAAATCAGCTTTTTGAGCTTCTGTGGTAAAGGATGCTTGGATAGCATTTTTATTAAATGTTAGAAAATCATCGATGCCAACGCCGAAGTGTTTGGCAAAGAGCGCGTATTCTCTTGTTAAGTTAGTGTCAGAAACCGTACGGTTATCGGTGTTAATGGTAATCTTAGCACCAGCATTTTTCAAAGTAAGAAAAGGAAACTCAGCTAAAGATTTCGCAGCTTTGGTTTGGAGATTGCTTGTCAAGCATAACTCAGCTGTCACTCCTTTTTTGACAAATTCTTGAATCAATTCAGGTTGGTCATAAATGGCTGTGGTATGTCCGATACGCTTGATATCAAGAGCAATGGTATCCACAATGTAATGAGCACAGCCACATTCACCAGCGTGAAATGTCAAAGGAAGTCCTAACTCCTGAGTGTGCTTAATGATAGCCTCTAATTCTGCAGGTGGAAAATCTAGTTCATTTCCTGCAAAATCAAAACCAGCTAATCCTTTGTCAGCTAACTGGACAACATGGTCAAAAATATCACGCGTCACATGGGCAGGTGATTGTTTCATGCCACAGACGAGAACCTTAGCCACAATGCCAAAATCTGTTTCTGCCTGCTTAAGACCTGACAGAACTGCTTCAACGGTCTCAGAAGCAGTCAATCCTTCATCCATTGAAAATTCAGGCGCAAAACGGATTTCAGTATAAATCACATTTTCCTGCGCAGCTTGTCTAGCCACATCGTAAGCCGCTAAGTGTAAAGCCTTCTTTGTCTGTAAAAGCGGACGAATAAAATCAAACGCCTTAAGGTAATCCATCAAAGATTCTGCCTCAGCAGGTGCCACGACAAGCTTTTTCAATTCATCATCAGATTCAGGAACAGCAATATCTGCCATATCTGCTAATTGACGAATTGTCTCCAATGAAATCGAACCATCCAAGTGACAATGTAATTCTGTCTTTGCCAAGTCTTTTAACGTTGTTGTATCCAAGTTAGCCTCCTCTAATTAAATTTTTTAGGTACTATCTTAACACATTCTTTTTGTTTTGCAAAGAAATTTTTCTCAAAAATAGGTATTTTTATATTCCAATCTAGTCTCCTCGTTGACAATAAAATTTGGCTTTGATACAATATCTATGCTTACCGGAGGGTATCATAGAAAATGGTGCTGGATAAGGTAGAGAGTTTTCTCCTACCTTGTCCAGCTTTTTTTATTATAAAGGAGGTTAATCATGTCCATTTCTCTTACCAAAGGTCCAATTCTTAAATCGCTATTTGGCTTTGCGATACCAGTTTTATTAACACTTTTACTTCAAGCGCTATATGGAGCAGCAGACCTTATTGTTGTGGGACAATTTGCAAAAGCTATTGATGTTTCAGCAGTAGCAACCGGCAGTCAACTACTCCAAACAGTCACAACCGCTGTCATCGGGCTTGCTATGGGAATCACGATTGCTGTTGGGCGCTTAATCGGGCAAAATCAAAAAGAAAAAGCAGGGCAATACATCGGAGCAGCCTGCACTTTATTTCTTGTTCTTTCTTTTTTTCTCGTTCTATTATTAACCATTTACAGCAGTGACTTAGCTAAACTTCTTCACTCCCCTACCTCAGCAGTACATGCCACGCAAAAATACATTTTTATCTGCGGATGTGGCGCTATTTTTATTGTAGCTTATAACCTGCTTGGTGCTATTTTCAGGGGAATTGGTGATTCTACAACACCATTTATTACTGTTTTAATTGCCTGTATTATCAATATTATCGCTGATATCTTTTTTGTCGCAGTTTTGAATTTAGGAAGTTCAGGCGCTGCACTTGCAACAGTTCTATCCCAAGCAATTAGTGTTATCACTTCTCTTTTAATCATCAAGAAAAAAGATTTGCCATTTCATTTTACAAGATCCTTTTTACAGATTGATAAACACATTTGGAAAATACTCCTCAAATTAGGTGCTCCTGTGGCTACACAAGATTTACTTGTATCTTTATCATTTCTTTTTATTCAGGCTACAGCAAATAATCTTGGAATTGTGGCATCAGGTGGCGTTGGAATTGCTGAAAAAGTTTGTGTCTTCATCATGCTGATTCCTTCAGCTTATATGCAATCAATGTCAGCATTTGTCGCTCAAAATATTGGTGCTAAGCAAAAAAACAGAGCAAATTTAGCGTTAAAATACGGAATCCTATCAAGCCTTATCGTAGGCTTTGTCATGGCTATTTTAACTTTTACACATGGTGATACCATGTCTTCCATTTTTTCAAAAAATATGGAACTTATCAAATCATCTCATGATTACCTAAAATCATACGCTATTGACTGCATGATTATCAGTGTTGTATTCTGCTTCGTTGGATACTTCAATGGCTTAGGAAAAACATTTTTTGTCATGCTTCAGGGTATCATCGGAGCTTTCTTCATTAGAATTCCTGTGGTCTACTTCATGAGCTTACTTCCACAAAAAAGCTTGTTCTATATTGGCCTTGGAACACCTATTTCATCTACAGTTCAACTTATTTTATGTCTTTTATTCTTTTTACTAATCAATCATAAAGAATACAAGAAAATCAAGGCATAAAAAAGCCAGGTTCCATTTTGAAACCTGGCTTTTTTCTATTTAAAACAATTGTTTGTAAAGTTCGATTGTTTCTTCAAGTGTTGGCATAAATGGATTACCTGGTGCGCAGGCATCGAGCAAAGCGTTTTTAGAAAGAAATTCGAAGTCGAATTCTTCTTCCTTGATACCAAGCTCAGTCAATTTCTTAGGAATACCAACTGTTGCTGACAATTTTTCAATTTCTGCAATAGCGTAATCAGCACATTCTTGGTCACTTTTATCTTCTGTATGAAGTCCTAGTCCTTTAGCCACATCTCGGAAAGCTGCTGGAACGTGTTTGGCATTTTCACGTTCGACGATTGGCAAAATCATGGCACAGCAGACACCGTGTGGCAAATGGTAAACTGCTCCAAGTTGGTGAGCCATCGCGTGCACATAACCTAGTCCTGCATTATTAAATGCCATACCACCTAAGAAAATAGCATTGACCATAGCTTCACGCGCTTCCAAATCTTCACCATTTTCAACAGCTCGTGGCAAAAATTCTTTGATTAGCTCAATTGCTCCGATTGACAATTTTTTCGTTGCACCGTAAGCACCTGGTGTCACCAAGGCTTCGATTGCGTGAGTCAAAGCATCCATACCTGTTGCAGCTGTTAATGATTTTGGCATTGAAACCATAAGTTCTGGATCATTAACTGACATCAAGGCTAAGCTATTTTTATCAACCATAACCATTTTAACTTTGCGCTCTTCATCTGTAATGACGTAGTTGATTGTAATTTCAGCTGATGTTCCTGCAGTCGTATTAATGGCTACAACAGGAAGACCTTTTTTAGATGATTTGTTGACACCTTCGTAGTCTTGCGGACGACCACCATTTGTTGCCAAAATTGAAATACAGCTAGCAGCATCTTGTGGTGAACCACCACCAAGTGAGATGATAAAGTCACAAGCATTTTCTTTCAAAGTAGCTAGACCTTCTTCGACATTTTTGACTGTTGGATTTGGATCAACATCGCTATAAACAACATAATCAATATTTTCTGCATCAAGAGGTGCAGTTACTTTAGGTAAAATATCACTTCCAGCAATAAAATGGTCTGTTACCAAAAGAGCCTTTTGGTAGCCTAATTCTTTAATATGACTTCCGATTTCTTTAATCACTCCGCGACCAATAAGGTTTTGAGATGGAACATAAAATACTGACATGAGCATAGCCTCCTTATGATTTTTTGTTTTTAGAAAACGTTTACATTTTAATTTTAGCATTTTTAAAATACTTATCAAGTTAAAAATGCCAGATTTAACGTATCATTTTTACAGATTGTTCATCGCTAAAATAAGCGATTTAACCAAGCTGCAAAGGGGGGATATCTGTCTACACTAATCTAATAATAATTGACACGATTCTTGACCACTATTCACACAAACTTTTACGACATTTTGATTCTTTCTTAAGATTGCTAAAGCTCTCCCATTAAAAGTTGTTGTCTCACAAGACTGATAAATTCCTGTTGGTTTAGGGTTAGCACTACCAAAAGCTAACAAATCAGCACCTTCTACAGCTATTTTAAGATGCTTTTCTAAATCTGTGATAACTCTATTTTGATTGTCACGATTTTCAATGGATAAGTAAAGCAAGTCTTCGTTTTGATTTTCTGCCTGAACAACCAAATGTGAGTCATTTTTATTAGCCGTATTTAGGGTAGTTGATGAAATGACTTCACCGTTTTGATAATTAATAGCCTTTAATTCACCTGGTTCATATACAGTTTCAAATCGTGTTAAATAACCGATCTCTTCACCAACGTTTTTTCTCTCAATCAAACGGTCGTTAAGATATAATTCGACTTCATCTCCAGGAGCATATACTTCAACAATTACTGGTTTGTGTTCAGCGCCTGACCATGTCCAAGAAGATACCACATCAGACATTATCCATGAAGTTTTTAATAGTGTTTCTCCATAGTGATATGGATTTTGAACTGCAATATACGGAGCTTTTCGCTTACCAAAAACAATTTCTCGATAGTATGACATAGGACGTCTAAATCCTGTTATATCAATATCACCACAATATGCTAATTGACATGGATACGTTGCGCCAAGTCCACCTTCTCCTTCACGATAAGCTGGAATTCCAATACCAGCCTCTCCAATATAGTCCCATCCAGTCCATGTAAAGTCTCCAATAACACTTGGCAGTTCTTTTACTAATTTCCAATTTCGAGCAATTTCTGGAGGGTAAGTTTCACTACCAACCATAACACGATTAGGATACTCTTTACTATCTTTCTCATATCTAGCAGTCATGTAATTATACCCAGCAATGTCAGTCATCGCAGTAGCTACTTCAAGATTCTTACTAACAATGTCATGTGTAACAATTTCGTCCATATTATCTTCCAGTGCAGACATAAAATCATTTACATTACCATCTTCATCCAAAGCTTCTGGATGGTGTTTTAAAACATCATTCATAATATCATCCATTGAATCACCTGAAACAAAAACACCATTAATAGCTGCAAGGGTCGGTCTTGTATCATCGGACAGTTTAATAAAGTCATTAATTTCTTTAGCAAGATGACTACCTTGTTGAGTTGCAATTTCTGGAATTTCATTTCCGATAGAATAAAGAATTACACTTGGATGGTTGAAATCTGATTCTACCATTGCTCTCACATCTGTCTTCCAATCATCTTTAAAGAACTGACTATAGTCGTGATCAGATTTAAAACGTGTCCACATATCAAAAGTCTCATCCATGATATACATCCCTAACTCATCACACACTTTTAACAAAACAGGAGATGATGGATGATGAGACATTCGAATAGCATTAAAGCCTGCTTCCTTCAAAATCTTAATACGACGGCGCTCTGAAGCTTCATAAGTTGCTGCCCCTAAAAGACCTTGGTCATGATGAATACAAGCTCCTCTTAATTTAGTTGTTTGACCGTTAATTCGTAGTCCTCTTTTTGAATCAACACTAAGAGTTCTAATACCAAATGTGCGTTCATCAATATCTACTTGCTCACCATTAAAAACGATAGAAGTTTTAATCGTATAAAGGCTAGGATTTTCTGCACTCCAGGTATTAGCATTTTTTATTAAATAGCGACCACTGATTTTTCTACTTTCATTGCTGTATAAAAAGTACGGACGTTTGTCACTACAAATACATTTTCCTTCATTATCTTTTATCTCAAAACAAACGTATGTTGTCTTTGCTTGTGGAGATGCATTGCTAATTGGAACTGAAATTTCAATCATAGCATCATTTTGATCAATTTCTAACGTCTTAACCATTGTCCCCTTAGGTTCAATGTGTAATAAGTTACTTGTAAGAAGATAAACATCGCGATATAGACCGCTACCTGAATACCATCGACTATTGCTCATTGCGCCGTTTCGAACCTGAACACGAATTTCATTATTTCCTTCATGAACAAAATCATTTACCTTAACAACAAAGCCAGTATAACCATAATGATGACTGCCTGCAAGTTGTCCATTGACATAGACGTAAGTATTCATATACGCCCCATCAAATCTTAATGCAATAATTTGATTTAACATATCAGAAGTGACAACTAAATTCTTAACATAAACATAATTACCACCATCATAAAATCCTGTATTACCACCATTTAAGCTATCCGCATGTGGTTCTTGATGAATCATAGCGTCATGTGGCAACGTTACTTCTTGCGCTGTTTCTGGAATATTCCATACTAAAGCAAAAGAGTTTTTATCATTCCAAAATTTCCAGTTTTCATTAAATAATAATTGTTTCATAAGTTTTCTCCAATATATACAATAGAGCTACAAAACTCAAATAAATTCTGTAGCTCTTAATATGTTATGCACGCGCAGCTTCTTCGGCTGTTCCGCGTCCGTCTGGGATGAAGGCACCGCTTTCGGCTTTTTCACCAAAACGTGTAAGGATAAGAACAACTGCAACAAGGATAGAAACCACACCAGCAAAGATAAATGATGGCACACCAGCTGGCACATGTAAAAGACTAATTAATTTTGGAGCAATAGCTGAGCTAAGTGAGTTAACAAAGGCGTAAACTGACATAACTACTGGAATTTGAGCTGGTTTAGAAACCATTGACAACAAGAATGGGCAAGTTGCCATAACCATTACCATAGCCATAGCTGCAAAAATAGCTGCAATCATCAAGACAAATGGATTTGCTGACAAGTAAGTCAAAACAAGTGTGACTAGCAAAGCGATGAAACCAAAAGCAAGTGTATTTGGCTTTGTCACTTTTCGAATGTACTTAAGACCAAATCCAGCTGCGATACCTCCGATAGTACCAACGGCATTAATGATACCAGTCATCGCTGTACCACCAACACCACGTTCTGCAACAACGATTGAGAGATTGGCTGCATATGCTGTATAGGCAATTCCAAGAAGAAATGCAATGAAGATGATGATATAAACAGGAGCTTGTAATTCTTTCAAAACTGCCACTGTTGATACTTTTTCTTTTTTTCCATCAGCTGTAACCATCACTTTTTCAGGTTCATCTTTTGGCAGGCAGATTAACACTAGCAGAAAGACTAAGATTCCGACAGCAAATACCCAGTAAAGATTACGCCAGTTTTGACCGCCAAGCACGCCACCGACACCCATAAGAATCATTGAACCAAGTGAAGTCATACCAGTGTTGATTCCCATCATTGATGAGCGTTCTTCACCGTCAAAGTATTGAGATAAGAGCATCGGATTAATTGTTGAAATAAACCCAACACCTGTTCCTAAAATCACTGAACAAGCAAGTAAGCCAATCATTGAACTATTCCAAAATGCTGGAATCAAACCACCAATTGTAACCAAAGCAACACCAAGTAAAACTAAGTTTTTCTTTGATACATGCATAGCCAATTGACCTGCAATAAGTGTAATGATAAGTGCTCCTAATCCTGGGAGTGTAGATAGAAGCTGAACAGTTGAGATGGGAGTGTTAGGAAAATCTGCAGAGATAGCAGCAATGGCTGAACCTGCAACTGACCCTGACATGGCAAGAGTAGCCATGCTGACGACACCGATTTTTGTTTTTGCAGTACTCATAGTAGTATTACCTTTCTGATTTTTAACTTGTGATTATAGTATACAAATCTGTAACCGTTTTCTCTATATCCGTTATTAAGCTTTTTTGTGTCTATTTCACAGATTTTAGAGAAAGTGATATAGCTGCTTGATTATCTTTATCTTTGGCAACAATAGCTAGTGCTTTGCCTGAAAATAGGCTAATTTCGCATAATTTATAATCAGAAATATCCGCTGGATTTCCGTTGCCAAGGCCAATAACTGTTCCTTTCTCACTTGTAACTAAAATGTCATCACAAGCTGTTGGAACTGCGTAACCATTCTCATCCAAAGCAGTTATTTCAAATAAGACAAGGTGATCTCCAGAATAAAGTTTTGTTGCCACAACATCGTTTACTCTTCCTGAGGTATGTTTAATATCTTGCGCAACAATCTCATCATCCTTATAAGCTAAAACTTTAAGTTCACCTGCTTGATAAACTACTTTATAATTAGCTTGACAATCCGTAATTTCTTTTTTACCTTGACTAACGCCATTGATAAAAACTTCAACTGAATCAGCATTTGAAAAGACACGAACTGGTGTTTTTCCCGACTCATCGATTTCTAAACCTTCCTTATTCCAATGCGGCATCACATGGACCATTGGGGCAGTTGTCCAGTGAGCCTTGTAATAATAATAGTAATCCTTTGGAAAGCCATTACCATCACAAATACCAAATTGAGAGCCGATTCCAGGATAACCAAACGGCGATGGTTCTCCAAAATAATCAAAAGCCGTCCAAAGAAAGACACCGCCCATATAAGGGTGATCTTTCAGATAGCACATAACTTCTTCGGGATGAGCCGTTCCTCCCACACCCGGATCTCCTGGCTGACGTTTTCCAGGAAGTACCATAGAATACATGGAACCAAAGTTATTACACTGACAATTATCGGCATCGTCCTTATAAATACCTCGCGTTGAAAAATAAGAAGCATTTTCCGTAGACATTATTGGTAAGTCTGGGTGTTGTTGATGAATAATTTCAGCACCTGCTCCCATCACACCTGCTTCTGGGTAATTAACTCCAAGAATATCAAAATGTTGAAGATAATCTTCATCAACGTATCCTTCTGGACTTAATAATTCAGCAGATACAAGTAAATGCTCATAATCCAAAGATTTGATTAACTGAGCAAAGCGTGTAGCATTGCGACTGCCAAAAGCTGTATTTCCAATTAGTTCCTCGTTACTAATTGACCAGAAGGCAATAGAAGCGTTCATACGAGATTTTTTTACCATTCTTTCTAAATCAGTTAAACGCCATGGACTGCTTTCTGGCAGACGGTTTTCGTTCATGACAAGAATTCCATATTTATCACAAGCCTCTAGCAGTTCTTTTGAAGCAAAATGGTGAGAACTTCGATATGCATTAACCCCCATTTCCTTCATGACTTTAATTTTGTAATCAATGATATCTTTAGAAAGAGCCACTCCAACTCCCGCAAAATCCTGATGTTCACAAACACCGTGCAATTCGTACGGATGACCATTCAAATAAAATCCTGTCTTGTCATAAGAAAAAGTTCGAATACCAAATGATTTAGAAAGATTATCTCCAGAAATTTCGACTTTTGCTTGGTACAAATTTGGATGTTCTGGTGACCAGATTTTCGGATTTTCCAAAGTCAGCTCACTAGAAAAAGCTACTGTGGCAAGTGGTCCAATCACTTGTTCATTAAATGTAATGACTTGGTCTGAAAGAGAAACTTGCGGTGCGATTTTGACTGATTTGCTACTTTCATTTGTCACTGAAAGTTCGATGCCTAGCTCTGCCGTATCATCACTCAAAGATTTTGTATAGACATAAAAATCATCTTCATTTAGATAAATTTCTGGTTTTATCTCAAGGTAAACATCCTTGTAAATTCCTGCTCCTTCATACCACCAGCCTTCGCTTCCATCTGTCGTATCAGCTTTTACCAGCAGGGTATTCTTTCCTTCATCGCCATAATAAAGCATCTCACTGACATCAAATGAGAAAGAATTGTAGCCACTATTATTATGTCCAAGATAAGCGCCATTCAACCAAATATCTGCAAAGCGACTCACCCCTTCAAAGTGAAGTATTACTCGCTTGTTCAATCTAGCATTTTCTGCGACAGCAAAGCGTTTACGATAATAGCCCACACCATCAGGCTTTGAACCTGCCATCAAATTCATCGGATTATCCTCATAAGGTAAGGCAACTTTCCAATCATGTGGCAAATCAACTGTTGTCCAAGAATCATCTAAATGGCTCTTCAAATCTGTCCCGCAAAGATTTCTTAGTCCAATCTCGGCATCACCCTGAGCAATCAATTTTAAAAAATGATTACCTCCTGGGCTCACCGGTAAGCGTGGTTGATTTTCCTCAGGCAAACTAGCTGTATAGCCACCAAATGCAAAGGCTTTTTTAGCTAATTTTTTGGGTGGATTCGGTAACTCACCAAGGTGAAATAGCCAAGATTGGTTTAAACTTATTTTTTCTCTCATCTCTAACTCCCTCCTTTGATTTCTGATTGTATTTTACCCAAAATAATTTTGTGCTATAATACAAATATCCGCTTTTTTGAAAACGTTTTACTGTAAAAAATCAACTTAGAAAAGAGTCTTGTATGTTAGAAAATATCAAAAAAGAATTTCAAAATCTAGAAAGTTCTATTACCATAGATAACATGCCTAGACTAGAAAACTCTGCTCCTCTAGCACTTTTTTATAAAAAAGAAATCAATGGAAAAATCCTTTATATCAATGTTCAAGAAGGTAAAATCCACTACTTTATTTCAGAAAATGTCGATATTCTACATCAAAACGCCTCTTTTGAATTGATGTATGTTCTTTCTGGTTCTGTCATTAATAAAATTGAAGACAAAGAGTATCTTTACCAAGCTGGGCAAGGTTGCCTTTTCAATCGTCGCATCGCGCATAGTGAGATTATCAAAAACGGACAAGTTATGTTTCTAAATATTTCTCAAAAATTTTTAGAAGACACTCTAATTCCTTTAAAAGAGTCAGAAGCTACAAACGGACAAATTTTTCAATTCTTATTAGATGATTTAGATGGTAAAGACAATTGGAGGCGCAGTTATATTGAATTTTCACCAGCTGTTCCTTTAAAGGATAGTATTTTTCACCACTTACTTGACGCTATGCAACTTGAACTTGCAACTTCTAAAGTTGGTGCAGATTATTTTCAAAAAGGCCTACTACTCCGCATTTTGACAGAACTCGAAAATCAAAATCATTTTCAAGTAAGTCCAGTTAATATCGACCTTAGCAAAGAAGAACACTTAGTTAACCGCTTAACGAGCTTAATTGAGTTACATTATGGTGATATTACACGCAAAAAGATTGAAGAAAAGATGCATTATAACTCTGAATACCTTAACCGTTTATTGAAAAAACATTGCAACATGACGATTATCAGCTATGCTAAAACTATTCGTATCAAACGTGCAAAAGAATTACTTCGTAACACTAATTTAACCGTTGCTGAAATTGCAATAGCTCTTGGATTTTCATCTGAAAACTACTTTTATCACTACTTTAAAAACTTCACAAAACTCTCACCTAAACAATATCGCACAAAAAAAGTACAAGAAAATTAATCTTGTACTTTATTTTTTAGACGGAATTCTTTTGGAGAAACTCCTAAAACTTTTCGAAACATCTTATAAAAATAAGACGGATTTTCGTAACCAACCTTCAAGGAAATTTGCTCAATCGAAGCTTTTGTATATTGCAAATACTCAGCCGCGACATTGACACGCTGCAAATGAACTAGCTTAATAAAAGTTAGTCCTGTATTCTTTTTCAAGTATGACGACAAGTAATTTGGATTAAACCCAAAATGCTCTGCCATCCCTTCTAAAGTTATGTCAGAAAAATGTTCTTCAATGTACAAAAGCATTGGCATCAATATATTTTGGTGCTTTTTCGTTTGTTCTAACGAATAGTCCGTGTGATAAAACTGACGAATCAAACGTGAAAAAAGAGTTAAAATATTGAAATGAATAATCTGATTAGCTTGAATATCTTTTTGATAATACTCTTCAATAGTGTCATGAATCAGAGAAACAATCTTTGCATCATGCTCAATTTTAAACAAGCTGTATTGCCCATCACCATAATTTTCATTGTTCAAAATAGTAAACAAAAGGTTAGAAATATTTTGTCCACCACCTGGCTGCAACATAAAATTCAAATCATTATACGTAAAGGCCGATGGCTTCAGTGCAATATTGACCACAATAGTTTCTGGAGAAATGTCATGAACACGATGAATGGTACCTCGTCCAACAATCATAATATCTTCTTCTCTGATTTCGACAGTTCCAGTTCGAGATTCAAAAACACATGAACCCACAATTGGTATAACTAGCTCAACATAATTATGAACATGAAATGGCACATAAGATTCAACTGGTTGAACTGAAACAGCAATTGGACTTGCTGTCACTTCTAAATCATCAGTAAGCGTTTGATAGAATTTATAAACTGGCTCATCTCCTAAATGCGTTGCTATATCAGCATTAAAGCCTTCTTTTATCACTTGCCATTCAATTGATTTTTGATTATTTTTACGCAATAAATCAAGTATTTCTGCGTCCATATTTGAGGTCCTTTCTAACAAAATCGACTTTTCACAGGTATTTCATATAAGATATCGACTTTTTAGATTATTATCCTTTCATATTTTACGTAAAATAAAATTAAAGTACAAGTGCATTTCTTAAAATCTGTGAAATCGACACAAAACTACTTAATTTTAGCAATAGTATCCCATATTTTTTTGAGATAAACTGTAAGCGTAAATATTTTAGACTTGGAGAAATAATATGATTGATTTAACAACAAAACCTTTCAATTTATCACAAAACGAAATCGACTATGTTCTTGAACAAGTCAAACAAATGACTACCAGTGAAAAAATTGGTCAATTATTCTTTGTGATTGGTCAAGATGAAAAGATGGTTGACCTTGATGAGTTTATCGATAAATACAAACCAGGTGGCATGATGTTCCGACCTGCTCCTGCAGCTGATATCAAGCGTCAAATTAAACAAATTCAAAACCACAGCAAATACCCGCTCTTTTTTGCAGCAAACCTAGAATCAGGGGGTAATGGCATTATCTCAGAAGGAACATGGCTAGGCATGCCGATGCAGATGGCTGCTACCGATAATACTGATGCAGCTTTCCAACTAGGAAACGTGGCTGGCTATGAAGCTAACCAAGTTGGATGCAACATGTCTTTTGCTCCTATCGTCGATATCGACAACAACTTCCGCAATCCTATCACAAATACTAGAACTTATGGTTCAGACCCAAAACGTGTCCTCAAAATGGCACAAGCACAACGAAAAGGTCTTGAAGAAAATCATGTTATCCCTGTTATCAAACATTTCCCTGGTGATGGTGTTGATGAACGCGACCAACATTTGCTATCAAGTATCAATAGTTTGTCAGCTGAAGACTGGTCAAGTACTTACGGACACATTTATAAAACCTTTATCGACCAAGGAATCTCAACTATCATGATTGGGCATATCTATCAACCTGCTTGGGAAAGAAAATTACAAAAAGGTATTGCAGACAAAGATTTACGTCCGGCATCTGCTTCAAAACTTTTGATCAATGGACTTCTTCGCAAAGAACTTGGCTTTAATGGTCTTGCCATGACAGATGCCACAGCTATGGTCGGCTACAATGTCATCCTTCCTCGTAAAGAATTACTTCCTGCCACAATCAATGCAGGAGTTGATATGATTCTTTTTAATAAAAATATCGATGAAGATTACAAAGCTATCACAGAAGCTGTTGAAGCTGGACTTATCTCTGAAGCACGCCTCAACGAAGCAGTCGCACGCATTCTTGCAACTAAAGTTGCCCAAAACATTTTAACAACAGATGGTAAATTAGGTATCGACATCCCTGAAAATTTGGATTTGAAATCTGACGAACATCTAACAATCGCTGAAAATATTGCTAAACAATCTGTTACCCTTGTCAAAGACCGCGATCAGCTTCTTCCAATTTCATCAGAAAAAACACCTCGTGTTCGCTTAGTTGTTCTTGGTGATTCAGACGACGGTGGTTTCAAAGAAGGTGGTAAAGTCTCTGACCTTTTCAAAGAAGAACTTGAAAAAGCTGGTTTTGAAGTGACTCCGTTCCAAATGGATTTCCATGAAATGTTTGAAGAAGGTGTTTGTGATTTGAAGGAAAAATTTGACCTTGCTTTCTATGTTGCAAACGTCGAGACTGCTTCTAACCAAACCACAACACGACTTGATTGGATTCATTTAATGGCAGCAAATGCCCCATGGTTTGCAAAAGCTATTCCTACTGTTTTCGTATCAACTGCAAATCCATATCACCTATTTGATGTGCCTTATCTTTCAACTTACATCAATGCATACACAGGAAATACGGCAAATGTCAAAGCCATCATTCGTAAAATGACAGGTAAAGAAGCCTTTGAAGGTGTCAGCCCTGTCGACCCAACTTGTGGTGATTTTAACGCAGCACTTTAAGGAGATAACTATGAAAATAACAGCTATTACTATTAATCACATGACTGAACCAATCGGTTTTCAATTGAATAGTCTTCATATCAATTTTAAAATTGAATCTGATGCGAGCGAAAATATCAAAAAACAACTCATCATCAAGCACGATAATAACACGGACTACCAAAGTGATTTTATTACTTATGATAACAACGCTTTTGAACCAAGTATCCCGCTAAGTCCACGCACTCGTTATGATGTTATCGTCAATATCAAACGAGAATCTGGTGAGATTATCAGCGCTTCAACATTTTTTGAAACCGGAAAAATGACTGAAGCCTTTGAAGCACAATGGATTACAAATGCTGACAAAGATATTCAAAATACTCTTTTTCATAAAAGTGTAAATATCTCTAAAAAAGTTGCTAAAGCTCGTCTTTACATGACAGCTCTTGGTGTTTACGAAACCTTTATTGATGGCAAAAAAGTCGGAAATGAATTTCTTGCTCCAGGTGTTGATGACTACACTCAATGGATTCAAGTACAAACTTATGACATCACTGATGCCATTCAAAAAGGTGAACACGACTTGCTTATCTCAACAGCTGACGGTTGGTTTAAAGGACCTTATGGCTTTATCGAAGGAATGAAATGCATCTATGGTGACCAACACCGTGCTATCGCTGAATATCATATTGATTATGAAGACGGCAGCCATGAAATCATCACCACTGACCAAAGTTGGAAAACAACAGCAGGGAATGTCACCAAATCATCTATTTACTACGGTGAAGACCGTGATGACACTTTTGAAATCAAAGACTGGCAACCAGTTGTTATCAGTGAAGCAGATAAAAGTATTCTATCTGACCGACTTAGTCTGCCACTTGTCGTCAAAGAAACTCTTGATGTCAAAGAAGTGATTCAAACACCTGCAGGAGAAACCGTACTTGATTTTGGACAAAACCATGCTGGTCTTTTCCGCTTCTACAACCGTGCTCCAAAAGGCACTAAAATTCACATTCAAGTTGGTGAAATTCTTCAAAAAGGTAATTTCTATCGTGAAAACCTTCGTACAGCACGCGCAGCTTTTGACTACATTTCTGACGGTGTTGAAAAATGGGTACAACCAAGCTTTACTTACTACGGTTATCGTTACATGAAAGTTGAAGGCATTGAAAACCTTAATCCTGATGACTTCAAAGCTGATGTGATTTACTCTGATATGGAAAGTACTGGTAACATCACAACTCAAAACAGTAAGGTCAATCGCTTATTCAAAAATGTTATTTGGGGACAAAAGAGTAATTTTGTGGATTCGCCAACAGATTGTCCGCAACGTGACGAACGCTTAGGATGGACTGGAGATGCTAACGTCTTTTCTAATACTGCTCTTTTAAATATGAATGCTTACGCTTTTTATCGTAAATTCTTAAAAAATGTGGCGATTGAACAAAAACTAAATGACGGCCGTGCACCAATGTACGCGCCAGCATTTGGAAATGATGATGGCGGAGGAGCTATTTGGGGCGATGCAACAACGTTTGTCCCTTGGAATGCCTACCAAGCAACTGGAGATGCAAGTATCCTCACAGAACATTATGACTCAATGCGTGATTGGGTAGATTGGATTACTCGCAACACATCAACACCAAACCTTTGGACAAATTGTTTCCAATTTGGTGACTGGCTTGCACTTGACGGTGAAAATCCAGCCATGCCAACAGGAAAAACTGACGAAGACTTTATTGCATCTATTTACTATTATTATTCAGCGTACATTGTCTCTGAAACAGCTAAACTGATGGGAAATTCTGCTGATGCTCTCAAGTACGCCGAACTTTCACAAGCTATTAAAACAGCCATCCACGACGAATATATTTCTAAAAATGGTCGTCTAACTATTGATACCCAAACAGCTTACGCTCTTGCTCTTCAATTTAACCTTATTCCCGAAGAACAAACTAACCGAGTAGTTGGTGACCTCGTTAATCGTCTTGGTAAAGACGACAATCACCTAAAAACTGGCTTTGTCGGCACACCATACGCTAACCAAATGCTCTCAAAATATGGTCATCATAAACTAGCAACAACAATCTTTCTTCACGAAGATTATCCATCATGGCTCTACGCTGTCAATCTTGGCGCAACCACTATCTGGGAACGCTGGAATTCTGTCATGCCTGACGGTTCAATGAATCCTGAAGGAATGAATTCACTCAATCACTATTCAATCGGAGCCATCATGGAATGGGCTTATAAATACGTTTTAGGAATTCGAAATCCTCAAAAAGGCTACCAAGAATTTGACTTGGCACCAGAATTTGATGCACGTCTCAACAAAGTTAACGGCTACTTTGACTCTCCTTATGGCAAAATCGCTGTCGCTTACGAAATTGAAAGTGATGATAACCACACAATTAACATGACATTAACAGTGCCATTTGGCTCAACAGCTCACCTTACTCTTCCACGTTCTGAAAATCGTAAAGTCTTAGTTAACACCGAAGAACGACTTGGTGGACAATTTGATTTGACGGCAGGGACTTATGCCATTAGCTACCAACCAAATAAAGACTACATCGAACGTTATTGCGCTAACACTTCTGCTGCTGAAATTATGGCAGATAGCTACTTGGTTGAAAAAATTGACCAGATTGACCCTATCCTTGATTTCTTCCGTAAAGACCCTGACGCTGTTAATGGAGGACTCGGCAAACTATCTCTTGCAAAATTAAATGAAATCTTGCCATTTATCACAATCTCCCAAGAAAATCTTGCTAAAATTGCTGAACTTCTCGAAGCAACACCAGTTAAATCTCAAAGAAAGGATTAAGTCATGAAAGGTGTATTATTTGATCTTGATGGCGTTATTGCTGATACTGCAGTCTATCATTTTGCAGCTTGGCACCATTTAGTAAAAAAACATTTTAATGCTGAATTACCTGATAAACTAGAAGAGAAAACAAAAGGTGTTAGTCGAGAAGATTCTCTGCGTATCATTCTAGATTTTTTAGGCATTCAAGTCTCTCAGGAAAAATTCACAGCCTTGGCTGCTGAGAAAAATCAAGCTTACGTTAAAGCTCTAGATGCTCTTTCTGAAAAAGATATTCTTCCAGGTATCAAGGATTTGCTTGATGATTTCAAAAAGCATGACATTAAGATTTCGCTTGCTTCTGCCAGCAAAAATGGCCCCCTAATTCTTGAAAAACTCGGTCTAACAGATTGCTTCGATGCTATTGCAGATCCTGCAAAAGTCACAGCAGGAAAACCTGCTCCAGATATTTTTCTAGCAGCAGCATTTGCTTTAAATATCTCTCCTTATGATTGCGTAGGTATTGAAGATTCTGTTGCTGGAGTTAAAGCAATCAACAGTGCAGGCAGTGTTTCCATCGGTGTTGGTGGCGATGAGCTCAATCATGCTGATAAACGCTTTAACAGTACAGTTGACTTAAATTATCAAGATATCCTAGAAGCTTGGAAAACTTACAATCACAACTAAACCTAGCCGAGTTAATCACTCGGCTTTTATTGAAAGGAATTTATAATGACTATTACTTCTTACCAAAATCCTATTTTACGTGGAATGTACCCAGACCCATCTATCGTACGTGTCGATGATACTTTTTACCTTGTTAATTCAACTTTTGAATACTACCCTGGAATTGCAGTATCTAAATCAAAAGACCTTCTTAATTGGACAAAATTACCCAGCATCGTTAAAAATCACAAGCAAGCTGACTTACGACAAGCAAAATCAAATGAAGGAATTTTTGCTGTCTGTATTCGATATCACGAAGGCTACTTTTACGTCATTACCACAAACTTTGCTGAATGGAAAAACTTTATTATTCGTGGAAAATTAAGCGTGGACAAGGAAAAGATTATTTGGGAAAACAAACGTATTGAAGTTGATTTTCCTGGGATTGATCCAGACTTGTACTTTGAAGATGGAAAAACTTATGTCCAATTCACTGGCTATCTTGAAAATGGGCAAAAGGCAATCCAACAAATTGAAATTGACATAGCAACTGGTCAGACTCTTCGTCCAGCTGAAATTTTAACTTATGGATCTGGTGGACGTGATGTGGAAGGGCCTCATATTATCAAAAAAGGTAATTACTACTACCTTCTTCTTGCAGAAGGAGGAACAGGCATGGGGCATATGATTACCATGTTCCGAAGTAAAAATCTTTGGGGACCTTACGATGAAGCTGCACCTAATAATCCACTTTTTACTAACCGTGACCGCGCTGAACAACCACTTCAAAACATTGGTCACGCCGACCTTTTTCAAGACCAACTTGGCAATTGGTGGCTAACTTGCCTTGGAACACGACCAGCTAGTGTTGGTTTTGTCCAATACACAAATATCGGACGCGAAACACTTCTCTATCCCGTTGATTGGTCTGGAGATTGGCCTGTCATCAACAATGGCACACCAACTCAAACAGTTGATATGACAGCATTTCCAGAACACGCAAAGATTCTTTCTGAACAAAAAGCAACCGATTTTATTGATACCTTTGAAACTACTGAACTAAATCCTGAATGGATTAGCTTACGTGATAGCTTAGCTAGCCGCATTATTTTCAAAAATCATACGCTAACTCTTACTGGTTCAACTGAAAAACTAGACGGGCTTGGCGTGCCAAGTTTTCTTGCTGTTCGCCAAACAGAACACGACGAAATCTTCCAAATTGAACTTAGTAAAGACAGCAAACTTAATAGCGGTGCTTTTGGCTTAGCAGTCATGATAAACTCTAATCACTATGCCACTCTTATGATTGAAAAATTTGAAGATTGCTTTGCCATTTACAAACACCTCAAAGTCCTTGATATCGACGTAAACGAAAAAATCGGTGAACTTTCCGAGTTACCAAAAGAACTCAGCGTCACTAATACTAAAGAAAATAAAATTTTTACTGCAAAAACAAATATCGAAGAAATCAACTTCACTATTAACGCTATGCACTTCTCAAACGAAGCTATCGCAGCTTTGAATACTGGTGATGTTCAAGGTATCTACGTTACTGGTGACGCCACAATGACTATTAATAAAGCAAGTCGCAAAAAAATTAACTAGGAAATAAGCCTGAGGATGATATCCCTCAGGTTTATTTTTTAGTTTTATCAATAAAAAAGCAAAGTCGAGCCTCTGCGACCTTGCTTTTTTGGATATTATGAAAAAGAAAGTTTTAGGATTGTTTATCTAATAGCTGCTTTACTTAGTAAATCCCTAAGCTACTGTACTACCTGCCAAAAAATTCTTGTACAAGAACTATAACCAAAATTACCAATAATTTTAGGTGCTGTCTCGTTTACCTAACTATTTATGATCAAAAGCATACCAAAAGCCAATCTTATTAGAGATTGGCTTATTTTTGAGGAGAGTACTTTAAAATTTTATTCTAAAAATCCATCATGCGGTTTGACACCAAAATAGTCAGCAATTTCTTGTAATTGTTTATCTGAAATTTCTTGCTTGATATTTCCACCCTGTGCACCAACTTGAGAGTATATCATAGCAGCTTTTTCTAAAACTTCGACTAATCCATACGTATCGTCTAGTGATGCTCCTGAAGCAAATAAGCCATGATGTGGCCATAAAACAGCCTGATAATCAGACATTTTCACTGCAGTTGCTTCCCCAATTTCATTTGTACCAGGTGTCATATAAGGAATGACACCAATTCCTTCTGGGAAAACTACAATTGATTCAGCTTGCATTTTCCATAAAAGACGTGATAAATGGCGTTCTGATAATTCTTGTGTAAATGTCAAAGCAATCAAATTTGTTGGGTGACAATGGAAAACAACACGTTGTTCAGAATTAACTTTCAATCGTTCAATATGACTCATCAAATGGCTTGGAAATTCTGATGTTGGACGTCCACCTTCATTAAATCCCCAGACAATACCATATGATTTTCCATCTTCAGAAATTTTGACCAAACCAAGGTCACGTTCAGGGTTATCGTAGACATTTCTAAAATGACAGCCTGTTCCTGTGACTAAATAATAATATCCAGCTAAAGTTGAAGCATCAAAGCCAAGTTCATAAGTTCGCTTAGCATCTGCTACATCTTCAAAACTTTCTACTTCTTCAGCAGTTAAACGATAAGAAACATTACCGCCATTGCGTTCATCCCAATATCGAAGATAAGATTCACGAGTGATATTACGCATATTTTTTACAAATGATGATTCTACAAATTTTGTCATTTTTTCTCCCTCTTAGCTTATTAATTGCGTTCTGCTAAAATTTTAGCTTCATAATCTTTGACTTCTTTAAACCAATCTAAACCTACTGGAACATCATTTTTAAGGCAGAAGTAATTCCAAACATCGCTGTATGGGAAATCTTTTAATTCTTCTGTCAAAACTAAACGTGATGTGAAATCAAATTGATTTTCCATTTCTTTCAATTCTTGTGTTGGTTCAAGCATAGCCTTCAAAAGAGCTTTTTGGGTATTACGAGTTCCAACAACCCAAGCAGCAATACGATTGATTGTGCCATCAAAGAAATCAAGACCAATTGCTGTACGGTCAAGTAAATCATTACGAACAATTTCTTTAGCAATTTCTTGCAACTCATCATCCATAATCACAACATGATCTGAATCCCAACGAACAGGACGTGACACATGGAGCATCAAACGATTACTAAATAAAGCAAGTGAAGAAATTTTATTAGAAATAACTTCTGTTGGGTGGAAATGTCCTGCATCAAGCAAAATTGTCTTGTGACGTGTTAAACCATAGCCCATATAAAATTCATGAGAACCAACTGTGTAAGCTTCAGCACCAAGACCGAACAATTTACTTTCAACAGTATCAATATTATATTGTTCATCAATTTCTTCAGAGAAGATTTCATCAAGTGATTCCATCAAGCGTTTACGAGGTGCCATACGATCAATTGGGTTGTCCTTAAAGCCATCAGGAACCCAGAAATTAGTGTAGCAAGGTTGACCAAGTTCCTTACCAAAATATTCTGCAATGCGACGACTGCGTTTCCCATGTTCAATCCAATAATCACGAACTTCTTTATCAGGATGAGAAAGAGTAAAGCCATCTTTCATCATTGGATGTGAGAAAAATGTCGGATTAAAGTCAAGACCAACTCCTTGCTCTTTAGCCCAATCAACCCATTTTTCGAAATGTTTTGGCTCGATTTCATCTAAATCTACAGCTTCATCCGTATCAAGGTAAATCGCATGGAGATTAAGTTTGTGTTTACCTGGAATAAGTGAATAAGCTTTTTCAAGATCAGCACGCAATTCTTCCGGTGTATGAGCAGCACCTGGGTAATTACCAGTTGACATAATTCCACCAGTCAATTCTCCTTCTGGTGTCAAAAATCCTTTAACATCATCACCTTGCCAACAATGCATTGAAAGTTTTACATTTTGTAATTTTTCAAGAACAGCGTCTGTATCAACACCTACTTCTGCATAACGTGCTTTTGCTGCTTCATATGCTTTTTCAATTGTTTCTTTACTTGCCATAATATTATCCTCTTTTTTAAAGTACGGTTTTTTTATAAATTTCTAAGTGGTCACGGTCAGCAATCGGACGTGGTTCATAGCGTTCTAATGATTGGTTTTCACTTAACCATAGTCGTGCTTCTCTTAAGTCTTGAAGCTCTCCTGAAGTTATCATCTGAACCATGATATTTCCAAGAGCTGTAGCTTCACCAGGTCCTGCAACAACAGGCTTTCCAATAACATCAGCAGTCAATTGATTGAGCAATTTCACATTGCTACCACCACCTACAATATGGAGAACTTCCAATTCATGACCGATTAATTTTTCAAGAACTTTCCATTCATGTGCATAAGCAAGTGCTAAATTTGAGTACACGCACATCACTAATTCACCAACCGTTTCAGGAACAATTTGCCCACTCTCGAGACAATAATCCTGAATTTCTGTAATCATATTATCTGGATTAGTGAATCGATCATCATTTAAATTTACATATTGTAAAAATGGCTCAACTTGATAGGCCTGCTCTGCCATTTCTGCAAATGTATACTGATAATCAAGCATCCGAGCAATTTCTTGCACCGTCCACATTCCAGTAATATTTTTTAAGAAACGGTAAGTCTTGTAAGCTCCCCACTCATTTGTGTAGTTTTCTTCAAATGCCTTCTGACTTAGTATTGGCTCTTGATTTTCAACACCAATCAAAGACCAAGTTCCACTTGACAGATAAACCCAATTGTCATTAGTGGCAGGTGCACCAACAACTGCTGAAGCTGTGTCATGCGTTGCAACAGCAATAACTGTAGCTTCAGGTAAGTCATACTTAACATACAAGTCTGAAGACAGTTTTCCAATAACCGTTCCAGTTTCAACCAATTCTGGAAACTTATCTAAATCAAGTCCAGCAATATTCAGAAGTTCCTTATCATAATTACGACTATGAATATTCAAATACTGAGTAGTCGAGCCATTTGTAACCTCACCCACTTTTTTTCCTGTCAACCGATAGGCGATATAATCAGGAATCATAAGAATCGTTTTAGACTTTGCTAGTAACTCCCTATCTTCAGCACATAATTGATATAAAGTATTGAAATTCAAAAATTGAATACCAGTTTTTTGGTAAATTTTTGATTTTGACATTTTCTCAAAAGCTTTCGCCATGACTCCTTGTGTTCGTGCATCACGATAAGCTACAGGATCAGCTAATAATTCATCATTTTCATCCAAGAGAACATAATCAACCGCCCAAGTATCAATACCAATTGTACAGGTATCAACACCATAAGTTTTTACTTTTTCAAGACCAAGTAAAATTTCCTCAATCAAATGATTAATATTCCATCTGTCATGACCATCACTTTTAGTAAAGCCATTTTTAAAACGATGAATTTCAGTTATATCAAGCCTTTTGCCAGTTTTTGCAAGAATAACACGTCCACTTGAAGCACCAATGTCAATTGCTACATGATAAGTCATTTTTTCTCCTTTCTATTTATTAACCGTTTACATTTACTATTTAACACTATTTCAGTTTATGGTACAATAACAGATAGAAAGTGTAATCATATCATATTTACAGATATGGAGACATGAGGTATTTAAAATGACACTTGAAGAATTACTTTTGAAAGAAACTGACCATGAAAAGAAACAAAAAAGTCTTGGCTTCATCCCAGACTTGAAAGATACTAAAATTATCGATGGTATCATGCAACTTCCAAATACTTTATTTTTTGATAATAAAGACATCCATATTTCAAAACACAATCGCTACGCTGATTATCCAGAGCACTCTCATCAATTCTTAGAACTCAATTTTATGTTTAAAGGAAGCTGCCACCAAGTCATTAATGGGAAGGATTTTACATTGGATGAAGGAGACATTTTACTAATGGACTCTGGTAGTAGACACTCCATCTCAGCTCTAGGTAAGAAAGACATCTTGATCAATATCCTTTTTCAAAATAACAATGTTTCCCTTGATTGGTTGACCCAACTCCAAGGGCAAAATAGTTTGTTATACCAACTTTTATTAGCAAATTCAACCAATCACCACAAACTTAATTACCTAGTTTTACCCACAAAAGATAACAAGCACATCAAACAAATCATTGAACAAATGATGACTGAATACTTTATCCCAAGTGATTTCTCTCAAACAATTATTAGTCATTACTTGCCAATCCTCTTCTATGAAATCGCACGTACCATGGGAAAAATGGATCAAACACAAAAAATTGAACTGGAAGAAACACCCTATCTTCAGGTTATTCGACTAATTGATGAACACTATCAAGATTTAACCTTAACCGACTTGGCACAACAACTTAATTTCAATAAGAATTACCTTAGCAATCTTATTAAAGACAAATCTGGCTCAACTTTCACAGAGCTCATCAATCAGCGAAAATTAATGAAAGCACAGCTACTTTTAAAATCAACACGCATGCCAATTTATGAAATCGCACAAAACGTTGGTTTTTCAAATAAAAATTATTTTTATAAAAAATACCGTGAGCACTTTGGTAAATCCCCCAAAGATGAAAGAGATTAGAGATTTAAATAATACTCCATTTCATGCTATAATAGGATAAATCTCTAGCTTACAAAGGAATTTAGATATGAATACATTTGAAGAAATTTTAGAAAAAATTAGATCTTACGACACCATTATCATTCACCGTCACCAAAGACCTGACCCTGATGCTCTTGGTAGTCAAGCAGGCTTGCGTGAATTAATTAAGCATAATTTCCCAAATAAAACAGTTTTAGCAACAGGTTTTAATGAGCCGACACTTGCTTGGGTGACAAGTATGGATGAGGTCGCGGACAGCGATTACGACGGTGCTTTGGTTATCGTCACAGATACAGCCAACACCCCTCGTATCGATGATGACCGCTACACAAACGGCGATTGCCTCATCAAGATTGACCACCACCCTAACGATGATGTTTATGGTGACCTGCTCTATGTGGATACTAAAGCATCAAGTGCAAGTGAAATCATCTCAGACTTTGCCTTTTCGACTGGTCTAAAAGTCTCTAGCGAAGCTGCACGACTTCTATACTCTGGTATTGTCGGAGACACTGGACGTTTCTTATACCCAGCTACAAGCAGCAAAACCTTCATGATTGCAAGTAAACTTCGTGAATATGACTTTGATTTTTCAAGTCTAGCTCGCCAAATGGACTCTATTTCATTTAAAATTGCCAAACTTCAAGGCTTTGTCTATGATAACTTAGAAGTTGATGATAATGGGGCTGCGCGTGTGGTGTTGACGCAAGAAACTATGAAAAAATACAATGTCACTGAAGCTGAAACTTCTGCTATCGTTGGTGCTCCAGGTCGTATTGATTGTGTTCAATCTTGGGCGATTTTCGTTGAGCAAGCTGACGGTAACTACCGTGTTCGCTTGCGTAGTAAAACACAAGTCATCAACGAGATTGCTAAACGCCACGACGGTGGGGGGCACCCACTTGCCAGCGGAGCCAATTCTTACAGCCTTGAGGAAAACGAGCAAATCTATCAAGAAATCAAAGATTTACTAGCCTCAAAAAACTAAGCTCAGGCCTGCTATAGAGCGTTTTTTAACAATTATATTTCAATTCAATTATTTTGCACAAAAGTCTTGTCAAATATCTCATTATTTGATAAACTATAGAAGTTAAAATAACTATGGTGCGTAAAAAATCACCATGGCAGAAAGGAAAACTTTTAACAATGAAACAAAATATCCACCCAGAATACCGTCCAGTAGTATTCATGGACACAACTACTGGTTACAAATTCCTTAGCGGTTCTACAAAAGCTTCTGACGAAACTGTAGAATTTGAAGGCGCTACTTACCCACTTGTACGTGTGGAAATCTCATCAGATTCTCACCCATTCTACACTGGTCGCCAAAAATTCACTCAAGCAGATGGTCGTGTGGATCGCTTCAACAAAAAATACGGTTTCACAAAATAAGAAATCGCATTTATTACAAGAAGTCATTTCGAGCAATCGAGATGGCTTTTTTGTTTTTCTGTAAATAGGACAACAAAAAAAAGAGCTTACGCTCTTTTTATCTAATATAAGCTAGCCAAGCTTCATCTTCTGCTAGAATATCTGAACTAGTGTATGAACCGCGGTATTTGTTCCAAACGTGGTTTGGATTAACAGTTTCAGTAGCTTGATTGTTTTGTTGAGTTTGGGTATCTTGTTCGGTAGTTTCTTGAGCGTCATCGGTTACCAACGGCTCATCATAGCTTGTTAAGCCGTATTGCTCAATTAAGGCATTTAACTTATCAGCGTAAGCAGTATCTGTGGCATAACGACCAGTCAGAGCCGCTGTGGCATCTTGATAAGAAGAGGTATTTGACTTCCAAGTATCCGCATAAAGATTCCAACTCAATAAATTAGCATAGTCATTGAGCGAATCTGCTAAGCTGTTGTATGAGCGAAAGGCTTGGTCAATCTCATAAGTATTTCCACTGCCATCATCTTCCCAAGTCTGCATGACGACTGAATTACCATTATAAGCCCCTTTTACCCCAAAGAAATTATAATAAGGTTCTTGGCTGAGTGCTGATTGGCCACTACTTGATTCTAAAACAGCTTGAGCAATCATCACTGAAGCATAAAGATTTCTTTCTTGACCAATTTGTCGAGCTGTTTCGCCGATACTTGTAATAAAATCAGCTGTCGCCGTAGGGGAAACTTGACCTGATTCAGCAATAACAGCGTGAGCAGCATGCCTGAAAGTGAGGTTAATTCCCAATGTCATACAAGTAACTAAGGTCGAACAAGCTAAAAAGAATTTTGTCACTTGCTTGTCTTTCACGTGGCCTCCTAAATTGTAAGTGCTATCTTAACCCATTATAGCAAAGTTTTCATAAGCTGGCAACGCGATGTCCTGCTCTCAAAAATCAGCTTTTTACCACTTCTCTTTAAAAAGAAAAGGCTTGAATCATTTGATTCAAACCTTTAATTATTTTAGTGAGCAACAAGGTGTTGGGCAATTTCTTGACCAGATTCTTTAGCTGGGAAGTAAGTTGGCCAGTGATCCATTTCTTTTAGAATTTCGTCTTGGCTACTGTTACCCCAGAAAAGATGGAAATGTTCAACATCTGTCGAGGTGATATTGTGGTCACTGAATTGAATGTATTTGAATTCACCAGCGTCTTTGTCATCTGTTTCAAACAAATAACGAACACCACGGTTACCTTTCTTGTATTTCAAGATTTTGTGACCTACGTATTTGTAAGTGTAGGTATGCTTTTCACCATTTCGAACAAAAGTAACTTTGTTTTTCTTACCATCGATGATGATTTGTTCAACGTCCGTTTGATACCCTTTTGTGTAATAATCTTTAACTTCTTGGGCAGTTTGCTCACCTTTTGAAGCTTTAGCTTTATAATCCCAGACAGGATCAAGTGTGCCATCAAGAAGGTATGGGTAGGCAGATTGCCATTTCCCTGTCCAATCGCTTAATTTGCGGTCAGTGACATCTTTATCTTTAAAATAGCCGTGCTGAACAGTTTTCGTGTCATCTGTTTCAGCTTTGATTTCTTTACCTTTGACATCAGTTGTCAATTTCAAAGCTTTCAAGTTTTCTTTCATAACTGAGAAATAATCTTCGCCAGCTTTGATTTGTTTATTGGTTAAACTTTCTAGCGGATTTAAAACTTTTGTTTTCACACCAGCTTCATCTGCTAACGTTGCAGCAACTTTACTTGACGCATTTTCTTCAAAGTAAATGTATTTGATATCGTATTTTTTAACGTATTTTGTAAGGCTCGCAATACGTTTTGCTGAAGGTTCTACTTCTGGTGAAATCCCAGCAATTGAGATTTGGTTCAAACCATAATCAAGTGCTAAATAACCAAAAGCAGCGTGCTGAGTGACGAAGCTTTTTTGTTTGGCATTTGAAAGTCCATCTGTGTAGGCTTTGTCCAAGTCATTGAGTTTTTCAATGTAAGCAGCGCTGTTGGCTTTAAAAGTATCAGCTTTATCAGGGTATTTAGCAACAAAAGCATCTCGGATATTTTCAACCAAAGTAACCGCGCGTTTTGGTGACAACCAGACGTGTGGGTCATATTCATGACTATGTCCTTCATGCTCGTCATGGTCTTCGCCTTCTTCTTCAGCTGTACCAGCCATGAGAAGCATATCTCCACTTGCTCGAACGATAGTTAGGTTATCAGAATCAATTGATTTTTTGACTTTTTTAACCCATGTTTCCATGCTGTCATCCATGTAGACAAACATATCAGCATCTGAAATCGTAGCTACATTTTTAGTAGATGGTTCAAAATCATGTGGTTCTGTCCCAGCTTTAATCAGCATTGATACATCAGCTGTATCACCAGAAACAGCCTTGGTAAATTCGTAGACAGGATAAAAAGTTGTTACCACTTTAATCTTGTCATCTGCAGCAACCTGCTTAATATGACTAACTTGCCAAACAAGCAAAAGCGCAAGTACATTTATCAACAAAAGAAATTTCTTCTTCATGATGGCTCCTTTTCTTAACTAGTTAATGGTTTACCAGTAAAGTATATCCAAACTTTCAACTTTTTGCAAGCATTTTTTGTAAATTTTTTCGCTTTCATACAAAAAATCCTCCGAAAAATTTTCAGAGGATTTATCTTTACTATTAGTCACTTACTGAGAAGCGATTTGTCATGAGGTTACTTGCATCAAAGAGGATTTTATTCAACAGTTTTTGAGTTTCTTCTTGGATGTAATCACTCATCGCTTGATTTTCAGCATCAAAATCAACGCTTTCGCCGTTAGCTAAAGCGGCATCAACACGTTTGATACGGGCATGTCCTGCTGCCATTGTTTTTTCCACGTATGCTTCAATATCACCTTCGTGTTGGTGGAAGTGTGGATCGGCAATAGCTGCAATCAAACGATTTGCCCAGTAGAATGAATCTGTTGAGACATTTTCGCCAGTATTTGCAAAATAAGCTGGTGTTGTTGAAATTTGAGTAAAGAATGGCACCATTGTTCCAAATGGCATTGAACCGTATGCCAACCATTGGATACCTGTTGTGTCGTGTGGTTGGTCAGGTCGCAATTGAAGAATAGCTGTTTGACTTGTGCGGTTGATACCAATTGTACGGAATGTACGTTGTGTCACAGCATTTCCTTCTGGACCATATGGGTCAAATTCAGTGTCTTGATAGTGGTTGCTCAAAACGTATTTGACATCTTCGACAGTGACTTTACGATAAGGTTTTTGAGCCCATGGAATAAAGAAACTGCGTGGGTCTTGCTCGATTTCTGGATTCAAGAAACGTTGCATTGCCCAAGCACGTGGTGTGTTGTAGTGGCGGTCTTTATCACGTTGGCTACCAAAAGCATAGCGTGGATTGAAGTGTTCGTTTGAATATGTCAAATCCAAGTTATTATCTTCGATGAATTCACGCAAGTCACTTGAGTACATGTAATCATCAGGATTGTTAAATTCAAAATGGTCAATACCAAGTTGGTTTGGATTTGTGACGTAACAATCATCTGGCACACGACGAGCAATCCAGTGGTGGCCACCGACAGTTTCTAACCACCAAATTTCATCAACGTCTGAAATAGCCACACCATTTGATTCGTATGTTCCGTATTCTTCTAGGATAGCACCAAGGCGTTCTACCCCTTCACGCGCTGTGCGAACATATGGAAGCACCAATGTTAGCATATCTTCTTCACCAATCCCAGATTCAACGAGCGGGTCAGCACCCAAGACACGCGCATTTGTCGTGATGGTTTCTGTCTCACTCATGGCAACATTTGCTTCGTTAATACCAGCTTCTCCCCAGATACCATCTTTACGCAAAGCATCTGGCACTGATGTGTAACGCATTGGATTATCTGGCAAATCAATCTCAAATGAAGACAAGACTGATTTGTAATGACGTGGTTGGTCTTCTGGGTTAACCACGATAAATTGTTTCGGTGTGAAGTCACCACTTTGTGAATCTTCAGTTCGAGCAATGATGGTTGAACCATCATATGACGCTTTTTTACCGACTAAAATAGTTGTACATGCCATAATATGCTTCTCCTTAACTTTTTCTATAATTCATTTGCAATTTTATTGATTTTACGCAATCGATGATTGACACCGCTCTTGGTCAAAGTTCCTTCCAAATGGTCTGCGATTTGTTGAATCGAGTAATCAGGATTTTCTACACGAATCTTAGCCACTTGTTGCAATTCAATTGGTAAAGTCTCAAGTCCAACGGTATCCATGATTTTAATGATGTTATTGATGGTCTTCATGCTGGCTGTCACGGTTTTTGCAATATTAGCTGTTTCCGCATTGTTGGCACGGTTGACGTCATTACGCGTCTCACGCATGATCTTAACTTCTTCAAAGCTTTCTTTACATTCCATCGCTCCGATGACAATCAAGAAATCCATGATATCTTCAGCCTTTTGAAGATAAGTCACTGCACCATTTTTGTGTTCAATAACCTTGGCATCAAGGATAAATTTTCGCATCAAGTTTGCCAAATCTTCGGCGTGGTCTTGATAAACGGAAAAGATTTCTAGCTGGTATTTTCCTGATTCTGGATCACGAATAGTTCCCGTAGCCAGAAAAGCACCACGCAGATAAGCACGTCCCTTGTCATCATCTTCTAGGATGCTTGGGGTAATCCCCATTTCAATCCCGAAGAAAGAATCAGCCAGCTGCAAATCGTTCAAAATCTCTCTGACATTTGCAGCGACAAAAACGGTGTAAACACGATTTTTTCGCAAATTAGTCTTTTGATGATACTTGATTTCAGGCTGAACCTGATAAATCGTTTCAATCAGTTCATAGATATGGCGGGCTACCTTGGCATTTTCTGTTGTGATTGACAAGGTCAGTCCAGCACCTGTTAAGCCGAGGCTTCCTGACATTTTGATAATAGCTGATAATTCACTCTTATCAAATCGCGATAAATTCAACAATTCTTCTTTAACTTTTACTGTAAAACTCATCGCTTCTTCACCCTCACAAGGTTCATTAATTCTTCAACGACATAGTCGCCATTGTGAAAAGCTCCGCCATTTTCCAAACGAAGAAAATCAGATGAAATCACTCGTTTGACTTGCTTACGAAGCCCTGCAAAATCATGCTCAACTTGAACCAAATACTCATCAAATTTATTGTGGTCCATGTAATCTTGCGGCACTTTTTGAATGTTGACGAGAACCGTATCAATAACGTCTTTGCCAAGATGACGGTTGAGCACTTCGACGTGGTCAGCATCTGTGAAATGTTCGGTTTCACCATATTGCGTCATGATGTTACAAACGTAAGCAACCTCAGCTTTGGTATCAATAAGTGCCTGCTTGATTTCAGGAATAACCAAGTTTGGCAAAATCGAAGTAAACAAAGAACCCGGTCCAAGGACAATCATGTCACTATCCATGATTGCATCAACTACTTTTCGACTGGCAGTCGGTTCGTCGTCATTGTAAGTATTGGTCACATAAACATGGTCAATCATTCCTTGATAACCAGCGATATGACTCTCACCAGCGACTTCATAGCCATCTTTAAAGACAGCATGCAAGGTCAATGGGTTTTCACTTGCTGGGTAAATTTTCCCTGTAACGTGAAAAAATTTTGTCAAAATCTGCATAGCGCTGTAAGTAGAACCTTCCATTTCAGCGATTCCTGAAATGATAAGATTTCCAAGAGGGTGGCCAGCAAGCGGACCGTCTCCTTGCGCAAAGCGATATTGAAAGACTTTTTCGTAAAACTTAGGCATATCACTCATAGCCACGAGGACATTCCTAAGGTCTCCTGGTGGTGTCAATTGCATAACCGAACGCAGGGCTCCTGAACTGCCTCCATCATCAGCAACCGTTACGATGGCTGTAATATCGACCTCTTCGTGTCTCAAACTATTTAAAATGACGGGAATCCCTGTTCCTCCACCGATAACGGTAATTTTAGGTTTTCTCATGAACGGTTCACAGTCTCCTTGCGACGATTTTTATCGCGGTGGGTTTCATTAACCACCCAATCCGCTTTTAACTCTTCAGCTAAGCGATGAGCAAAGGCAACACTTCGGTGTTGACCACCTGTACACCCAATAGCAATGGTCAATACAGATTTTCCTTCTTTTTTGTAGCCTGGCAAAATAGGTTTAATGAGGCCAATCAAATGTTGGTAGAAATCTTCTGATTCCTCATGATTCATGACATAATCATAAACATCTTTTTCAAGACCTGTTTGATTGCGAAGTTCTGGTTTGTAGTATGGATTTGGCAAGAAACGTACGTCAAATACCAAGTCTGCATCGAGTGGTAGGCCATATTTGAAACCAAAACTCATGACTTCAATACGAAATGAAGCTTGATTTTCATCGCTTGAAAATTGTTCAGAAATTGTCTTACGCAATTGACGTGGGGTTAATTCTGTTGTATCAACCACATTTTGGCTCAAGTTTTTCAAAGGCGCAAGCAATTCACGTTCTAACTTGATTCCGTCTAAAATACGTCCATCAGCTGCTAATGGGTGACTACGACGTGTTTCTTTATAACGGGCTACCAATTCGCCATCAGTTGCATCCAAGAAAAGAATCTTGAAGTCAATTTTTGGATTTGAATCAATTTTATCTAAAACAGAAGTAATTTCGTTGAAGAAGAGGCGACTACGCATGTCCACCACAAGAGCAACACGATTATTGTCACTTGTTTTTTCAACTAATTCAATAAATTTTGGCACCAAAGTTGGTGGCATGTTATCGATGGTAAAATACCCTAAATCTTCAAAGGATTGAATGGCAACTGTCTTACCAGCACCGCTCATCCCAGTTACAATAACTAAGTTAATCTCTTTATCAGACATTTTCTTCGCTCCTTCTCATTTTTTCAATTTGCCCCACTAAACGTGCCTGTTCTTCCTGCATACTCACTAGTTGTTTTGTCAAAGAAGCTAACATTTCCGTTTGTAATTTCTGAATTTCTAGTAAATCCGACTGGTCTTGCTGAACCAAGTGATCCAATTTTGTATGTAACAATCGAATCCCTTCTTCTGATACCTTGTTAACATTGTAATCATTTTTGGCTTGCAAGCGATCATAATCTGAAGCACGGTTCTGACTCATCATAATCAAAGGGGCTTGAATCGCTGCCAGCGTTGACAAAGCAAGGTTTAGCAAGATGAAGGGATATTTGTCAAATACAATGCCAAAAGGCTTCACAACATTTAAAGCCATCCAAACTCCCATAAAGCAGATAAAAGTGATAATGAACGTCCATGACCCGCCAAAACGAGCTACATCATCCGCAATTTTTTGTCCAAAAGTGATTTTTCTGTCCAATTGGTCTTGGACATCTAAAGCCGTATACCCTTGGTGCTTAGTCGCATCGTAGACAGCTTCACGGACATAATCATTTTTACGATTGGCTTTATCAATAATCTCCTCTAAAAAAAGAAGACGATAATAAGTCAGATTCTTATGGCTAATAAAGGCACCCTCAGCAAGATTGGGATGCTGCTTTTTGATAATCTCTTGTAATCTAATATCCAGAGAATCGATGATAACTCCCTCTTCAATTGGATAATCGTGATGATCAATGCTATCTTTCATTAGCTGTTTTTGGCTCATAAGATCCTTCTTTCTGTCTGTTCCATTATACCAGAAATAAAACAAAAAAGCTGACTTCTCAGCTCTTTTCTACTAATCTTCTCGGTCGATGATGACGCCCATAACAGTAAGATGACCATTACTAACCAAGGTCAAAACCAAGCGGGCTAGTTCTTTTGCTGGCATTGAAAAATTTGACTTAATCCACCAAAGTAAAGTCCCTGAAAAAATACTGGTCAGATAGGCCACGATAAATTCTGTTGGCACTTGTTCTCCAGATTCAGTGACGTTTAGTTTTGCAAGCAAATGGTCATATTTTTCATGTACCAAACTTCCAAATTCTTCTTGCATGACTTCCTGAGAAATGCTTTTTAGAACTATTTTAGCAATCGCAGCATTTTTTTCTAATCCATGATAAAACTCCGTTAAAAGTTTCTCAGCTCGTTTAACTTTTACACGTTCACCGTTTGTAATCTGTGCTGCATCAATCATGTCAGACATTTGCTCTAGAACTTGTTGTTGAATACCTTTTTGAAGGTCATCTTTATCAGCATAGTGCGCATAAAAAGTGGCACGATTAATCATGGCCTCATCAGCAATATCTTGCACTGTAATTTTCTCATAAGGTTTTTCGCTGAGAAGTTTGGCAAAGGCATCAAAAATCAATTTTTCTGTTCTCAAATAACGAATATCAGTAAGTTTCATGAGCTATTCCTCCGAGATAAACAACAGATTGTCGGGAATGTGTTGCTTAAACAACACAAGTTAAAAAATTAGCGATTGCAATTGACAATGAGTGTTTTATAATACTATTATAACAAACACTCTGTTGAATAAGCAACATTCTGTTGTGACATTAACAGCGTGTGAGATAAGTAAGAAAGGATTGAAATAGTGTTAAAGAACTGTCGACGTAACTACATTATTCGTTGCTAGATAATGAGTCATTTTTAGGAATGATATTTATCTACTACCTTCTAACACTTTTAGGTTTTTTATTAATGTATAAAGCAGGTATAGATGTCGGATCGACCACTGTTAAAGTTGTCATTTTCGACGATAATTATCAGTTACTCTTTTCACGTTATGAGCGTCACTTTTCTGACGTCAAAACAGCAACTATTAAGGTTTTAAATGAAGCCATTTCTGAAATTGGCGACCAAACTGTCAGTATTGCCATTACTGGTTCTGGGGGTATGGGCTTAGCTGATGTGGCTGAAATTCCTTTCGTCCAAGAAGTTATTGCTGCGACTACTACCGTTGAAAAATTCATTCCACAAACTGATGTGGTGATTGAACTTGGTGGTGAAGATGCCAAAATGACCTTCTTTGGTGATACTCTTGAACAACGCATGAACGGAACATGTGCCGGTGGTACGGGAGCTTTCATCGACCAAATGGCTGGACTGTTAAAAACAGATGCCAACGGGGTCAATGAACTTGCCAAAGGTTACGAAACCATTTACCCAATTGCCAGTCGTTGTGGGGTATTTGCTAAAACTGACGTCCAACCCTTAATTAATGAAGGGGCCAGAAAAGAAGACATTGCAGCTTCGATTTTCCAAGCTGTTGTCAATCAAACTATTGCTGGATTAGCTTCTGGGCGTAAAATCACTGGAAACATCGCCTTTCTTGGTGGACCGCTCTTTTTTATGAGTGAACTTCGTAAGCGTTTCATTGAAACCCTTGATATCAAACCAGAACATGTAATTTTCCCTGAAAATCCACAACTTTTTGTTGCTATGGGAGCTGCTCTTGATGAGAATCAAACCCAAATCAACTTATCTGGAATCATTCATAATTTAGAAAATAATACTTCAAAATCCTTAGTTCCTAAAAATACTCTTGATGTTCTTTTCAAAGACCAAGCTGAACTTGATGCTTGGCGTGCCCGTCATGATGAAGCAAGCGTTGAATACAAAGATATCGCAACTGCTTCTGGGCCTCTTTTCCTTGGTATCGATGCAGGTTCAACCACTTCAAAAGTTGTCCTCACAGATCCTAAAGGAGCTATTTTATTCCAACACTACGGCAATAACCAAGGGCAACCTCTTGAAAATGTCATTGCCATCCTAAAAGAACTTTACCACCAATTGCCTGAAGATGCTTTCATTGCTCGTTCTTGCGTGACTGGATATGGTGAAAATTTGATTAAAGCTGCTCTTCACGTTGACTACGGTGAAGTTGAAACTGTTGCTCACTTTAAAGCAGCTAACTACTTCAACCCAGGAGTTGATTTTATCCTTGATATTGGTGGTCAAGATATGAAAGCCATGAGTGTTCGCGATGGCGCTTTATCGAGTATCCAGTTAAACGAAGCTTGCTCTTCAGGTTGTGGCTCATTTATTGAAACCTTTGCCAAATCTCTTAAATACGATGTCAAAGATTTTGCCAAAGTCGCTCTTCTTGCAAAACACCCTGTCGACCTTGGGTCACGCTGCACAGTCTTTATGAACTCTAAGGTAAAACAAGTTCAAAAAGAAGGGGCTACGGTTGCTGATATTTCAGCAGGGCTTTCATACTCTGTCATCAAAAACGCCCTTTACAAAGTTATCAAATTAAAACGTCCCGAAGATTTGGGTGAAAAAATCGTCGTTCAAGGTGGAACTTTCTATAATGAAGCCGTTCTTCGTGCCTTTGAACTCGTCAGCGAACGCGAAGTCGTTCGACCAAGCATTGCTGGACTTATGGGAGCTTATGGCTGCGCTATTATCGCTAAAGAAAAATACGAAGATGAATTAGCCAACCAAGAAGTTGCTCTTGAAGTCAGCGCGGCACAGTAAAGGAGGGATTGCATGACTGAAACATCACTTACAGCCAATCGCACAAAATCAAGCTTGATGGGACTTGAAGAACTTGATCACTTTACCACTCAAAAAGAATTTACCCGTTGCGGTATGTGTGAAAATAACTGCGCATTGACCGTTACCATCTTTAACGACGGTTCAAAATTCGTTACTGGTAACCGCTGCGAACGCGGTGCTGAAAAAGTAACTAAAATCAAATTTGACCGCAGCAACCAAAAAGAAAATCTGGTTGATTACAAATATAAAAAACTCTTTAAATTTAAAGCACTGTCAAAACGAGACGCTGTCCACGGTGTTGTTGGGGTTCCACGTGTCCTTAACATGTACGAAAATTACCCACTTTGGCACACTGTTCTTACTGACTTGAAGTTCCGTGTTCAAATTTCACCAAAATCAGACAAACGATTATTTGAAAAGGGAATCGAGACCATCCCAAGTGATACAGTTTGTTACCCTGCCAAAATGGTGCACGGTCACATTCAAAGTCTAATCGACCGTAAAGTTGATGCCATTTTCTATCCAAGTGTCATTTACGAACAAATTGAAAATAGTAAAGCACCAAACCACTACAACTGTCCAATCGTCCAAAGTTACCCAGAAGTCATCGAAAAAAACATGGACCCTATCCGAAACGGTGAGGTCAAATACTTCCATCCATTTGTTAACTTGGCTGACCATGAATCTGTTGTCAAATCACTTGTCAAAAGCTTTGCAGACTATGATGACATTACAGAAGCAGATATTCGCGAGGCAGTTGAACATGGTTACCAAGTCTTAGCTGACTTCAAGAAAGATTTACAAGATAAGGCAGATGAGCTCCTTAGCAAGCTAGCCCTCAACAATGAAAAAGCGATTGTGCTTTCTGGTCGTCCATATCACCTTGACCCAGAAATCAATCACGGGATTGCTAACATCATCACCCAAGAAGGTTTCCACGTTTTAACAGAAGATATGGTAGCTGGACTTGAAGAAGTTTCAGGTTTGCGCGTGGTTAACCAATGGGTTTATCACTCACGTCTTTATGCTGCTGCTAAAGTCGTTTCTAAAAATCCTAACCTTGAATTAGTCCAATTAAATAGCTTTGGTTGTGGACTTGATGCTGTCACAACTGACCAAGTTGAAGAAATCATGCGAGCTCACAACAAGCTTTACACTGTTCTAAAAATCGACGAAGGAAGCAACCTTGGTGCCATCCGTATTCGTCTTCGTTCTCTTAAAGCTGCCGTTGAAGAACGTGACAAGAAAGCTAAAAAAGCTAATCTCAGTCACATTTTCAACCAAGCTCCACAATTTACCAGCCAAGCTGATGAAGAAAGCAAAGAACCTGTCTTTACAAAAGATATGAAGAAGAAACACACCCTTCTTATGCCAATGCTTTCACCTATTCACCAAAATGGTCTGATTGAAGAAGCCTTCAAACAAGCTGGCTACAACGTTGTGATTCTCCCAGCCATGGACAGAAAAGCCGTTGATGTCGGTCTAAAATTTGTTCATAACGATGCTTGCTACCCCGCTATTATCACTATCGGACAATTGCTCGAAGCACTTCAAAGTGGAAAATACGACCTCAACAATACCAGCGTCATGATGACTCAAACTGGTGGAGGTTGCCGTGCAACCAACTACATTCCGCTCTTGCGAAAAGCCTTAAAAGACGCTGGCTATCCTCAAATTCCTGTGGTTTCTGTCTCTATGGGTAATCAAGGTACCGAAGAAACACCTGGTTGGAACTTAACCTTACCATTTGTTAAACGCCTGCTTATCAGCGTGCTCTATGGTGACCTTTTTGAACGAGTGCTTTACCGCGTTCGTCCTTATGAAGCTGTTCCAGGTTCTGCCAATGCCTTATACGAGAAATGGCTTGAAGTCGCTCGTAAGAATGTCAAATCAGGCTCTTACTTCGAATTCAACCATAACATGAAACGCATTATCAAAGACTTCGATAATCTTGAAACCATCGACTTTGGTCAAAAACCACGCGTTGGTGTAGTCGGAGAAATCCTTGTCAAATACGCTCCAACAGCCAACAACGACATTGTCGCTATCATTGAAAACGAAGGTGGCGAAGCCGTTGTTCCAGACTTGATTGGCTTTATGAACTACTCACTCTTCAACCAAATTTGGAAAGCTGACGAGCTCAACATGAGCCAAAAATCAAAACGCCTAGCAAAACTTGGTATCGATGCCATCAACCTTCTTGAAAAACCAATGAACAAAGCTCTTGAAAAATCTGAGCGTTTCGATGGAATCGAGTCAATCTATGACATCGCTAAAGGTGCTGAAAAAGTCGTTTCAATCGGTAACCACACTGGTGAAGGTTGGTTCTTAACTGGTGAAATGATTGAATTACTAAATAACGGTGTTAAAAATATCGTTTGTCTTCAACCATTTGGTTGCCTTCCAAACCACATCGTCGGAAAAGGGATGTTAAAAGAACTCCGCCGACAATTCAAAGGTGCCAATATCTCACCAATCGATTACGACCCAGGTTCATCAGAAGTTAACCAATTAAACCGTATTCGCTTGATGATGACAACCGCCAAAAAAATGCAAAAAGCAAATTAATCAATCTAACACAATAGAAAAAAGTTCGCCGAGAGAGTAGCGAACTTTTTTCGTGTCAAATAATATTAAGAGAACATCTAGTCGAGATAAGCGATGACTTCAATTTCTACCTTGACGTCTTTTGGCAAACGAGCAACTTCAACAGCAGAGCGCGCTGGGAAATCAGCTTTAAAAGCCGTAGCGTAAACTTCATTAAATGGAACAAAGTCATCCATGTCGCTTAAGAAACATGTTGTTTTAACCACATGGTCAAAATCAGTACCTGCTTCTGCTAAAATCGCAGAAATATTTTTAAGGACTTGTTTGGTTTGTTCTTGAATGCTTGTCCCAATAACTTCACCAGTTTCAGGTGACAAAGGAACTTGACCTGAAGCAAAAAGGAAGTTACCAACAACTTTTCCTTGAACGTAAGGACCAATTGCTGCTGGCGCTTTGTCCGTGTGAATTGTTTTCGCCATAAATTTTCACCTTCTCTCAAATAGATTAGGATTATTATAACAAAATATTCTGAAAATTGAAACATATTAATAAATAAAAATGCATTTATTTTCAAATATTTACAAAAAAGCAAATTGTTTATATAATAGAAGGCGTGCATAATCAAAAGTACTACTTTTGGACTGGTTCGAAAACTCCCAGAATAAAAAACTAGCTATCTACAAATTGAGAACTGCTCCTTGTTGAGCGTCTTTTTTGAGTGGCTTTGTTTTTTAGAAAACAAGGTCATTTTTTATTTTCTATAAACATTTTTTAAGAAAGGAGGAAACGATGACTAAGCAAAAAATTATTATTGACTGTGATCCTGGTATCGACGATACACTAGCGCTACTTTATGCCCTTAAACATCCAAATTTAGAAGTGGTTGCCATCACCATCGTCGCAGGGAATTGTCCAACAGACCTAGGTGTAAAAAATGCTTTTACAAGCTTGGAACTGCTTGATCGACTAGATGTTCCTGTCTACCAAGGAGCTGCTACTCCGCTAACACGCGATTACGTTTCTGCCCAAGATACTCATGGTATGGATGGTCTTGGCGAAAATGATTTCCAACTCAAACACACTCCTCATGTTCAAGAAAAATCAGCAGAGCAATTCTTAGCCGATTACTTTAAAGACCCTAAAGATACTTCTATCATTGCCCTTGGTCCTTTAACTAATATCGCAAAAGCTCTTGAACTAAATCCTAAGCTCGGCGAAAACTGTCACCGTTTTGTCAGCATGGGAGGAAATTTCAAATCACACGGCAATTGTTCACCTGTTGCTGAATACAACTACTGGTGCGACCCTCATGCTGCACAAATCACTTTTGAGCGCTTAGGTCGTAAAGTCGAAATGGTCGGGCTTGACGTCACTCGCCACATTGTCTTAACACCAAATCATTTAGAATATATGAGTCGTATTAACGCTGAAATGACAGCATTCATCACAAAGATTACCCGTTTTTACTTTGATTTTCACTGGGAATACGAACATATCATTGGCTGTGTGATTAATGACCCTCTCGCATTGGCCTACTTTGTCAACAGCGAGGTCTGCTCTGGTTTTGATGCTTACACTGATGTTGTTACTGACGGCATCGCTATTGGGCAAACAGTCGTCGATCAATACGATTTTTACCACAAACCTAAGAACAGCACTATTTTGACTCAGGTTAACCCAAGCCTATTCTGGGAAGATTTTCTAACCGTACTTTTAGATGCACAAAAAGACATCATTCAAGATGATCTCAAAAATCTAAAGTTAGAAAGTTAAATCATGAAAAATTCATCAATTCGTATCATTTCTTTTATGGCAATTGCCATTGCTATTAACTATATTGGCGCAAATATCGCTTTATTCTTACGCCTGCCAATTTACCTTGATATGATTGGAACATTGTTAGTCGCTGTGGTCTTTGGACCATGGCTTGGTGCTGGTGCTGCTATTGTCAGCGCATTAATCAGCTGGATGACTACTGATATCTTTGCTATTTACTTTGCACCAGTAGCTATCGTAGCTGCCTTTATCACAGGTTTCCTAGTCAAAGAAACTTGCAAATCAAAAGACTTAATCTGGAAAAGCTTACTTGTCTCACTTCCTGGAACAGTTGTTTCATCAAGTATCACAGTCATTCTTTTCCATGGTATCACTTCAAGTGGTTCTGGTATCTTGGCACAAATTCTTCACGGCTTAGGCATTGACATGACAGCGAGCTTAGTCTTGGTTCAAGCCATTACTGATTACGCTGACCGTCTTATTAGCCTTGCTTTGGTGCTTGCTATCATCAAATCACTTAAAACTTTTGCACCAAACCTTATGACTGCTAAAAACTAAAACAAAAATCCCAACCAATTAGGCTGGGATTTTAACTTATGTCAAGGTCTGGCAAGTAATCGAAGCAACTGCCTCGTGCTTTCCTAAATCTGAAAAGTGTTCCTGCAAAGCTCGGATAAAAAAAGTTTTACTGAAGAAAGTATCACTTGCTAAGCTTTTAAAGCTATCTGAAAGAGCTTCTTGCCAGATTTGTAAATCATGCTCAACTAAACCTACTTGTCGTTTAATCTGTTCTAGAAGCGGGTGTGACACCCTTTTTAGGTCTAGTGCAATACAAAATGTCTTATCAAAAAAGGTAATTTTCGCGATATAAGTTATCATGTTAATCACCTCTCAGAGATATTCTAGCAAACATTTCTTAAATAAACTTAAAAAGCCTGAACTCAAAAGTTCAGGCTCTAATAATCTTTATTTATTAAGGTTTAATACCACTCCTTAGTCAAATCTCGCTTCACTTCGCTCCGCTGATTTGACACGCTAAGTCCTATTGGAACTTAGCTAAAGGACTGACTAGCTTTAAGAATGAAAAAGTTTCATTTTCATTCTTAAAGCGTCGCGGTCAACTTTCTAAGGTTTAATACGGTGTAGCATACGTGGGAATGGAATAGCTTCACGAATGTGTTTAGTTCCAGCTACGAATGTTACCATACGTTCGATACCGATACCGAATCCAGCGTGTGGTACTGAACCGTATTTACGAAGGTCAAGGTAGAATTCATATTCTGATTTATCCATACCAAGAGCATCCATCTTAGCAACAAGTGTGTCATAGTCATCTTCACGGACTGAACCACCGATGATTTCTCCGTATCCTTCTGGTGCAAGAAGGTCAGCACACAAGACGCGTTCTGGGTTACCAGGAACTGGTTTCATGTAGAAGGCTTTGAAGCTTGCTGGGTAGTTGATAACGAATGTTGGAACACCAAAGTAGTTTGAAATCCATGTTTCGTGTGGTGAACCAAAGTCATCACCGTGTTCTAGGTGTTCGTAATCAGCATCTTCATCATTTTCGTGTTCTTGAAGAAGGTCGATAGCATCATCGTAAGAAACACGTTTGAATGGTTCTGCAATGTATTTTTTAAGCAAATCAACATCACGTTCCAAGATTTCAAGTGCTTGAGGAGCACGGTCAAGAACACCTTGGATAAGTGCTTTAACGTAAGCTTCTTGAAGATCAAGAGATTCTTCGTGTGATAGGAATGAATATTCAGCATCCATCATCCAGAACTCAGTCAAGTGACGACGAGTTTTTGATTTTTCAGCACGGAATACAGGACCAAAGTCAAAGACACGACCAAGTGCCATAGCACCAGCTTCAAGATACAATTGACCTGATTGGCTCAAGTAAGCAGGTGTACCAAAGTAGTCAGTTTCAAACAATTCTGTTGAATCTTCAGCAGCGTTTCCTGACAAGATTGGGCTATCAAACTTGATGAAACCATTTTTATCAAAGAAATCATATGTAGCGTAGATGATAGCGTTACGGATTTGCATGATAGCCATTTGTTTACGTGAACGCAACCACAAGTGACGGTGATCCATCAAGAAATCAGTACCGTGTTCTTTTGGAGTGATTGGGTAATCTTCTGAATGACCAACGATTTTAAGGTCAGTCACATCAAGTTCGTAACCAAATTTTGAACGTGAATCTTCTTTTACGATACCAGTGATAAGGATAGAAGTTTCTTGGCTAAGGTGTTTGATTGTGTTGAATTTTTCAGTTCCTTCTTCTTCACCGTATTTTTCGATAAAGTTTGGTTTGAAAGCAACTGCTTGGAAGAATGCTGTCCCGTCACGAAGTTGTAAGAAAGCAATTTTTCCTTTTCCTGATTTGTTAGCTACCCAAGCCCCGATTGTGACTTCTTCGCCAACATGATCTTTAACATCAATAATTGATACGTAATCTTTAGACATAATTCCTCTTTTCAAATATTACTCTGACACTTTTGTCAGTTTAATCTTATTAACTTTAGTTTTTGAACTACTGATAGTTACGCGGTAAGCCATTTCTTGCTTACCACCTTTCCAATCTTGGCAATACTTTAAATTGAATTGCATCTGACCAGCTTTTTTGACTTTTCCAGTAACTCGAGTGTAGCCACCAGACCCGACTCGATTGTCTTTACTAGGATAAGCTTGATAAACAATATCATCTAAGGTGCAATTTTCCTTATCCACATCACTGGCAGTCCAAGTATAACCAGTCGTGCTATTGCTAGCCAAATCAATCTCAAAGCGCATGCCTTTAGACGTAACTGAATACTCCCCCAGTTTGGTTAATTCTGGAGAAGTTGGTTTAAAATGAATCCCTAATCCAACTGCAACGATTCCTGAAAAAGCAACTAATGCAATAATAAGTTTTCGTTTTTTGGACATCTTATTTTTCCATGAATGCTTTCAAACGTCTTACAGCTTCTTTCAAAGTATCCAAATCAGTCGCATAGCTCAAACGAACGTTCTCAGGAGCACCGAACCCAGCACCAGTAACAAGGGCTACTTCTGCCTCCTCAAGAATAGCTGTTGTAAAGGTAGTCACATCAGTGTAACCTTTCATTTCCATCGCTTTTTTCACGTTAGGGAAAAGATAGAAAGCACCTTGTGGTTTAATGACTTCAAATCCAGGAACTTCACAAAGCAATGGGTAAATAGTATTTAGACGTTCTTCGAAGGCTTGGCGCATAACTTCGATAGAGTCTTGTGAACCAGTAAGAGCTTCAATCGCTGCATATTGTGAAACTGCCGTTAAGTTTGAAGTGGTTTGGCTGATAACTTTTGCCATACCTGAGATAATCTCTTCATTACCAACTGCAAAACCAACACGCCAACCAGTCATAGCATAAGTTTTTGAAGTACCATTTACAACAACTGTTTGATTTCGGATAGCTTCAGAAATTGATGAAATTGGTGTAAACTCATTTCCATTATATACCAAACGACCGTAAATATCGTCTGCCAAGATTAAGATGTCGTGTTCAACAGCCCAATTACCAATTGCTTCTAATTCTTCACGGCTGTAAATCATACCAGTCGGATTAGATGGTGAATTCAATAAAAGAACTTTTGTTTTATCTGTACGAGCAGCTTCAAGTTGTTCTACAGTAGCTTTGAAGTCATTTGCTTCAGTTGTCGCAACTGTTACAGGAACACCATCAACCATTTTAACTTGATCGACATAAGACACCCAACATGGTGTTGGGATAATAACTTCATCGCCTGGATTAAGAACAGTTGTAAAGAAAGTGTAGAGAATGAATTTTGCACCTGTTGCAACAACTACTTGATTACGGTTAACAGAATAACCGTAGAAATTTTCCATGTAATTGTTGATTGCATCCTTCAATTCTGGAAGTCCAGAAGCAACAGTGTAGAAACTTGCTTTACCATTTTGAATAGCTTCAATTGCTGCATCTTGGATATTCTTAGGAGTTACAAAATCAGGTTCTCCCAATGTTAGTGATAAAATATCACGTCCTTGCGCTTTCAAGGCTTTGGCACGCGCACTCGCTGCTAAAGTCACACTTTCTTCCATGTTCAACACGCGATTTGATAAGTTTGTCATATGCCCTCCTTCTTCACGAGCTCACTTGTTTCAAAATTCACAAGATAATAACCATCAGTAGCTGTGACTTCCCAAATTGGGGTCTTGCCATCAATTCCGTAAACAACTTTTGAAATTCCTGTCGCACCATTAGCTGCAGCAACTTGCTCAGCTTGCTTACGACTAATTCCATCGTTGACAGAATAGACAAACACCTTACCATTGTCTTCGCCAACAGCAACAATCTTCTGATCACCTGAAGCTGTCGTTCCAAAAACACTATAATAAGTCTTAGAACCATTATAAAGGTCAACAGAAGACGTTTGAACCAAATCAGCTTTTTCAATGGCTACTTGGGTCGCCAATTTTTCTGCTCTTCGTTTTGGCTGAATCGCTAAATCCAAAACAGTCGCAGCAGAAAGCAAGAGAACTAATAAAATCAAGCTAAAACCAAGTAAATACTGTTTTACTGGTGTTAATTTTTTCATTTACTTCTCCCTTTTTGTTTATCTCTTTTATTATAGCAGAAAATTCTTTATTTCAGTGAGACTCTTTGAAAATTTTTGATGAGAAATGTAAAATTCTTCAGATAAAGCATCACTGATAATTTTTCCGTACGATTTTGTCAAAATTCGTGGATCAAGCAAAAGCACCGCCGAACGTTGATTTTCACGTCGCATGGTTCTTCCAATCGCTTGTTTTAGTTTTAAAATAGCCAATGGTAAAGAATAATCATTGAACGGTGATTTAGCTTGCGCTAGCAAATGATTACTGATTTTCTGAACAAATAAATCCTTAGGATTTTCAAACGGCAAGCGTGTAATAACCTCAATCATTTTATCTGACTGCACAAAGTCAACACCTTCCCAGAAAGCTCCTGTCCCAAGCAAGATATGACTTTCTCCGCGTTCAAAACGACGTTTGACATTATAGGCTGTCCCGTTTTTCTCTTGTGTCAAATGATGAAGGTCCATCTCATCTAAAAGCTCTGAAACATCAAACATGGCTTTTTTAGAATTAAAGAGCACCAACATCTGTTCATCCAATTGCCTAATCTGATAAATTCTCTCAGCAATAGCCTTAGCATAAGCTTCATCAGAAATCTCAGCTACATTTGGCATCTCTTCATCAATCCAAATGCGTTGCGACGTTTGCTTGTCTCGCTCAATGCTCATGTAATGATACTGCTCAAAACCAAGCAAACCTGCAAGACTAACTTGCGGACTAATGTGCAATGTCGCAGAAACCATGTAAGTCTTGCGTGTTTCTGGCAAGAATTCTTGGAAATTCAAGAGTTCATCACTACTTGCATTTAAGTAAGTCTGACGTTTTTCATTTTCAAAACTTGTCTCAAACCAAAAATCTGTGAACGGCTGTGCAAATAGGGCTAACAAATCTTCCAAGCACAGATAACGCCACTCGGGATTAAGAGCAAGTAACTCTTTAGCAGCTTGTTCCAGTCGATGCGCATCCTCTGTCGTCACGTAAGTTTCTTGATTTTGGTAAAAACGTGTGGCAAGATGGCTCAATTGGAAAGAAAGACTTTCAATCAAACGTTTTTCAAGCGTTGGCAGGGTAGCATCCAAATGCTTTTCAAGTTTTTGAACCAACTGCGTTACATTAACACGACGTCGTGAAAATTGTTCTAGATTCAAAATCAATTTTTGCGCTTCGTCAAATACCAAAATCTTCTTAGCCGCAAACGCCTTATCATCTTGAACACGTTCTAAGAAATACGCATGATTAATAATCAAAAGCTTACTGTGCTTAGCATTTTCGTAAGTACGATTCCAAAAATCAACATCCTTGTACAGCGATTTTTCGCTTAAATTACCATCGTGTTTAATCTGTTCAAAATAAGCTTCAAAACGCTGCTTTTGTCTGATTTCATCCAAATCTCCCGTTAGAGTTTCTGTTAACCAGACAAGCAATTGCATCTTATAACGATTAACTAAGCGATTGTCCCCTTCTCGGTGCAAGGTTTCCGCAAAAGAATCCAACTTAATATAGTTGCCAGGTCCTTTGATGGATTGGCAAGAAATGTGAAAGACCTCTTGAATCTTTTTAGCTTCATTAGCCATGATTTGGTCTTGCAAAATCTTTGTTGGCACCGAAACAATAATTTGCTCATCTTGTGCTAACTGCAAAAGTGGCAAAAGATAACCATAAGTCTTTCCTAGACCAGCCTGAGCTTCTAAGAATGAGATTTTTGAACTTTGAAAATCATCTTTAACCATTTGAGCAAAGCGACTCTGCTTCTCACGCGCATCCAAGCCTAGAAGTGCCATATTTAACTCAAAATCATCAGACAACTTACGCTCACTGCCAATTGCTTTTGCACGTCGTAAAATCAAGCCACCAACTTCTTGGTAATCTTTTTTTGACATGACTTTCGCCTTTTTAAAGCTCTCCTCAACCAACATTCCCGTTTCAAATAAGAGATTATCTGAGAATGGCAAAAGCTGCTCTAGCAATTCTTTGGGCAGACTTTCCATTTTTTCTTTTAGTTTTAACAATAACTGAGCAGTCGCATAAGCATCAGAAATAGCCGTGTGCGCATCTGTCAAATCTAGTTGTAAAACATCTGCTAGGTGACCTAGCGTATATTTTTCAAGGGTCGGATAGAAAACTTGTGATAACTCTACCGTATCAACAAGCGGCGTACGTAATTCGTACCCTTCTAAGAATAATTTTTCTGCTAAAAGATTGGCATCAAATTTCACATTGTGAGCCACAAAAACACAGTCCGAAATCAAGTGATAAATCTCTTGAGCAACTTGTGAAAAATCTGGCGCTTTTGCCAATTGCTCATCTGTTATCCCTGTTAAATGAATAATGTGTTCAGTCAAAGCCTCGTGCGGATTAACATCCGTTTGATAGGTCTTCACAATCTGATTATTTTCAATAATGACAATGCCAACCTGAATAATTTCTGCCATTGCGTGGGCACCCGTTGCCTCCAAATCCACAACAGCATATTTTTGAGAATTAACTTGCATCATAACATTTAAATTATACCATTTTTAGGACACACATTCACCTAATCCAAAAAATAAGATGGTGAAAAGTTGCCTTTTCAAAAAAGACATTATATGACTTTTAAAGACTTTTTTGATACACTTTTTTTATGAAGATTTTTAGATTATTAAACCATGTTGCACGTGAAAATACCTACTTATTGGTCAATGACCAAGCTATCATCGTTGTTGACCCTGGTAGCGATACAGATAAAATTAAAGAAAAAATTACAGCAATTGATAAACCCGTAGCTGCTATCTTAATCACACACGCTCACTACGACCACATTATGGGACTTGATGTTATTCGTGATGCCTTTGGGCAGCCGCCTGTTTATATCTCTGAAAAAGAAGCTTCTTGGCTTTATTCACCCAAAGATAATTTCTCAGGACTAGACCGCCATGCTGATATGGATGATGTGATTTTAAAACCCGCTGAACACCACTTCCAATATCAAGAAGATTACGTATTAGCTGGTTTTCGTTTTCAAGCACGTCAAACACCAGGACATTCATGGGGAAGTGTTTCGCTAGTTTTCCCTGATGATGAACTTGTTCTTACTGGTGATGCACTCTTTCGTGAAACCATTGGGCGAACTGATTTGCCAACTGGTAATGCTGAAGAATTGCTTCATAGCATTAAAACAGAGCTCTTTAGTCTGCCAAATCATTTCACCGTATACCCTGGCCATGGTCGTGAAACGACTATCGCACATGAAAAGAATTTTAATCCGTATTTTAACACACTATGAAAAAACTTAAAAAATGCCTACTCTACTTTTTAGTTTGTTTAGCAGCCCTATTTATTTTAAGTCTTGGTTTTATTCGTTACAAAACCTACCAGGCACACCAGAGCTCTATGGCAGCCGCTAAATCCGCTAAAATCACAAAAGATTATCTACTCTTTGAAAGTAAAGAAAGCGCAAAAGCAACTATTGTCTTTTACCAAGGTGCTCTTGTCGAAGAAAAAGCCTACGCTGGCTTGGCTAATAATTTAACCAAGTCAGGATATGATGTTTATATCTTGAAAACACCGCTAAATCTTCCTGTGCTATCAAGCCAAAAAGCTTTAACAGTCATCAAAGAAAAGAACTTAAAAAATGTCTACCTTGCTGGACACTCCCTAGGTGGGGTTGTAGCTTGTTTAAACGCTGACGCAGCAAAGACAGACATTTCTGGTTTAATCCTCCTTGCAAGCTACCCAAGTGAAAAAACAGACTTGTCAAAAGACAAACTAAAAGTTCTCTCAATCACAGCTAGCAAGGACAAAATCCTCAAGTGGAAGCAATATGAGGACGCTAAAAAAAGGCTCCCAAAAGATACCAACTACGTTAGCATCTCTGGTGGGAACCACAGCGAGTTTGGAGACTATGGTCATCAGGCAAAAGATGGACAAGCTAGCATCTCTCAAAAAGAACAAGAAGACCAAATCGTCACTGCTATTACAAACTTTATAAATTAAAACAACTTCTGAAAATCAGAAGTTGTTTTTTTAGATTAAATTTTAAGATAACGTCTCATTGAGATAACTGAACCAAGTGATCCGATAAGGATACCCACAACAAACATACCACCGATAATCATTGGAAGGAATGTGTCAGCTGGGTAAAGTGTCAAACCTTGGACCTCGAATTGTGGATTTACTGATGCGTAAACGGCTTTATAACCGAAGTAAATGATGATTGATGGAACAATTGCACCAAGCAAACCAACCCAAGCACCTTCAAAGAAGAATGGGCCACGGATATAAGAGTTCTTAGCACCAACCAAACGCATGATTTCAATATCGCGGTGACGAGACATAATTGTCATACGAATTGTATTTGAAATCAAGAAAATAGCTACGACAACAAGGAGAACAGTACCTGCAAATCCCCATGTACGGATAAATTTAGAAATCTTGAAGAGTTGATCTGAGTTTGAACCACCGTAGTTAACTGATTCAACCCCTTCAATTTTAGAAATCTTATTAGCAACTTTCTTAACTTTTGATGCTGATGTCGCTTCTACAACGTAAACGTCTTGCAATGGATTTGAATCTCCATCAAACATTGACCAGTCATCACCATATGTTTCTTTCAACTTAGCTAATTGGTCATCTTTACTTGAGAAGGTAACTGATTTAACACCAGAAAGTGCATTGATTTGGTCATAAACTTGGTGATAAGCATCATTTTGAACAGTTTCACCAACTTCATTTGTTTTTGTTTCTGAATTATCAGCAGAGTTAACATCCAAATAAACACTAATTTGAATATTATTTTCAATACCTTGAGCAATTTTTTCAACGTTCAAGAGAACAGCTGCAAAAATACCAACAAGTGTCAATGTAATCGCAACTGAGCTGACTGATGCAATGGTCATCCAGATGTTTCGTTTTAAACTTTTAATAGATTCCCATAAGTGGCGGAAAAAGTGTCTAATCATTATATCCGTATTCTCCTTCCTCTTCATCACGTACAATACGTCCTTCTTCAATTGCGATAACGCGATGGCGAAGGTTATCAACGATTTGTTTGTTGTGTGTTGCCATTAGAACGGTTGTCCCTTGAAGGTTGATACGTTCTAACAATTGCATGATTTCCCAAGAAATTTCTGGGTCAAGGTTACCAGTTGGTTCGTCAGCAATCAATACTTTTGGATTGTTAACGATGGCACGCGCAATTGCCACACGTTGTTGTTCACCACCAGATAATTGGTCTGGGAATGAACGCATTTTGTGTTTAAGTCCAACAAGTTCAAGCACTTCTGGAACGCGTTTTTTGATTTCACGTGGCTTTTCACCAATAACTTGCATGGCATAAGCAACGTTTTCAAAAACAGTCTTCTTAGGAAGAAGTTTGTAGTCTTGGAAGACAACGCCAATGCTACGACGCAAAATTGGGATTTGACGTTTTTTCATTTTTGTAAGGTTAAATTCCCCAACTTTAAGTGTTCCAGCAGACACTTTTTCTTCGCGGTAAAGCAATTTAATAAAGCTTGATTTACCAGCACCAGAAGGACCAACAATATAAACAAATTCACCTGGGTTGACAGATACATTGATATCTCTCAAAGCAGTTGTTGAGCGGTGATACTTTTTAGTTACACCTTTCATTTCAATTAATGCCATTTGTATTTTCCTTTACGATTTTGTTATCCTAAAATTTTACTTTCGAGTTAATCAATACGCCATTTCAAGAAAGCGTCGATGAAACCATCAATGTCACCATCCATGACTTTATCAACTTGAGCAACTTCATAGCCTGTACGGTGGTCTTTAACCATTGTATATGGAGTGAAGACATATGAGCGGATTTGGCTACCCCAAGTGATCTCTTTTTTATCACCTTTAAGAGCATCCACTTCTTGCGCTTTTTTCTCTTGTTCTAATTGATAAAGTTTTGCTTGCAACATTTTCATAGCGCGATCACGGTTACCGTATTGAGTACGGTCAACAGTTGACGCAACAACAATTCCTGTTGGAATGTGAGTCAAACGAACACCGGTAGAAACCTTGTTGACGTTTTGTCCACCAGCACCACCTGAACGGAAAGTATCCATCTTGATATCATCATCACGGATTTCAACCTCAATAGTGTCATCCAATTCTGGCATCACTTCAACAGAAGAGAATGACGTATGGCGACGTTTAGCTGAGTCAAATGGTGAGATACGAACCAGACGGTGAACACCCATTTCTGATTTCAAAAGTCCGTAAGCATTTGGTCCTTCAAAAGAAAGGGTTACTGATTTGATACCAGCTTCATCACCAGCTTGATAGTCAAGGGTTTCAACTTTAAAGCCTTTGGCATTTCCATAACGTGTGTACATACGGAAAAGCATATCAGCCCAGTCTTGTGCTTCCGTACCACCTGATCCTGGGTGAATTTCCAAGATGGCATTGTTACGGTCATAAGGTTCTGATAAAAGAAGTGTCATTTCATAACTTGTCATGATTTTATCAAGTTTTTCAAGAGTTTCTTCTAAATCAGCTTGAACAGAATCGTCTTCATCTAACATTTCCAAATATAGTTCTGTTTCATCAGACAATTCTTGCATCTCGTTAAATGTTTCATAGGTTTGTTTCAAACCGTTCAATTCTTGAGATGTTTTCTGCGCTGCAATGTTGTCATTCCAAAAATCTGGCTCAGTCATTTTATTTTCAAGAAGCGCAATGTCTTCTTCCAAACGATCTAAGTCAAAGAGACCTCCTGAAGCTAGTCAACTTCTCTTGATTTTCTACTATTTTTTGGCGGATTTCAGCCACTTCCATGAGATAACTCCTTTATTAAGATATTTAGTCCGTCAAGAAAGCGAGATGAAAATAGGAATTCGACGCTGTGTCTTGTGACACAAGAAGAATTATCTTTTTCACGACGCTTTTAGGACGAATTCAGTTAACTTAAGATATTAAGTTCGTTAAACGAGTAAAGCAAAAATAGGAATTTTGACGAAGAGCTCTTAAGCTCTAGAAAAAATTTTCTTTTTTGCACAACTCGTAGAACGTATTCAGTTAACATAAGATATTGAGTCCGTTAAGAAAGCAAGATGAAAATAGGAATTTTTAATCTGCTTTTTGGACTTAATTAATCAAATCTATAGTCAGCTTATCTTTACTTTTTGACGCTTTTATAGATTTCCTTACTGCCTTTTTATTTTATCATAAAGGCTGTAAAATTGCTATTGGCTACCATTAGCAGCCATTTTATTTACCTAGCTTAGGCTACAATTCCTAAAACAATTACCTTTCAATATGACAATGCCATTAAGCTTCTTTTTCAATCACTTGCATAACTTCTGTTAAGCTATCAACCAAGACACTAGCTTGTGATTGATCAATGCCAAATACTTTATCACGAATAGCAATCACTCGCACTCCCGCTGCCACACCGGCTTGGATTCCTTTTTGGCTATCTTCAATAATAACAATATCACCTTTATCGAATCCTAATTTAGCGCAAGCGGCGTTATAAATTGCTGGGTTTGGTTTACCTTCTTTGAAGTCATCACCTGTCAAAATATAAGTGAAAAAGTCAAACAAGCCACATTTTGTCAAAGCTCGCTCAACATCTTTTCGCACAGTGTTTGAAGCCAAAGCCAAAACATATCCTTTTGCTTTTAAATCACCAAGTACCTTTTTGGCATCTGGAAAAACTAATTGACTATAATCTGGTCGATGAACATTTTTATAAGCAGTGTATTCTGCTTCCAAAGCTTTTGTATCATAGTTTGAAATCTTGTCACCTAAGATTTTTTCCCAGAACTGATCCATACGTCCACCAACAAAAAATTTAGGTGGCAAATGCTTGATAGAAATGCCTTTACTTCCTAAAAATGCCTCACGACGGTCAAAATAAAAATTCTCAGTGTTAAATAAAACACCATCCATATCAAATATAATTGCTTTAATCATGAAAGCCTCCCCAGAATATTCTACCATAAATTTTTCAAAGATTTTCAGAAAGCAAAAAAGCTAGGACAATTTGTCCTAGCTAATAGTTAGCATATTTTAAATAGCTTTTTCATCTTGACCAAGAGCACGTTGGACAGCTTTGACAATTTCTGTCAAAACAACCATGAGCAAGCTTCCGATGATGACAGCCAACCATTGTGTTACACTCAAGTGTGAAACGTGGAATAATTGGTTAAATCCAGGTACCGCAATAGTAACCATCAATAGTAAGAAGGCTACTGGAATTGCCCAGTTAAAGGTTCTATTTCTGAAAGCTCCAACCGTAAAGATTGATTGGTAGACAGATTTAACGTTAAAGGCATGCAGCAATTGAATCAAACCTAGTGTTGCAAATGCCATTGTCAAAGCATCTTCGTGCATCATACGATTTGAAGCATGTTCTGGGAACATCAATGCCCATCCGTAAACACCTAAAACAAGTAAGGTTTGGAAAATACCTTGATAGATAATCGCCCCCATAACCCCACCATCAAAGAAGTTTGATTTACGTCCACGAGGTTTGTGAGTCATCACATCTGGTTCAGCTGGTTCAACACCAAGCGCAATCGCTGGTAGCGTATCTGTTACCAAGTTAATCCATAGAAGGTGAACAGGTTGAAGAACGTCCCAACCAAATAGTGTTGCAAAGAAGATTGTGAAGACTTCAGCCATGTTAGCTGAAAGAAGGTATTGAATTGATTTTTGAATATTAGAGAAGACTTTACGTCCTTCTTCAACGGCAACGATAATCGTTGCAAAGTTATCGTCAGCAAGGACCATGTCAGAAGCTCCTTTAGAAACTTCTGTACCAGTAATCCCCATACCGATACCGATATCAGCCGTCTTAAGTGATGGCGCATCATTAACACCATCACCAGTCATGGCAACAACTTTACCTTCATTTTGCCATGCTTTTACGATACGAACTTTGTGTTCAGGAGACACACGCGCATAAACTGAGTATTGTTTGAAGACTTTTTGGAATTCTTCGTCTGACAATTCATTAAGTTCCGCACCTGTGAAGACGTGGTCTTGACCGTCATCTTCAATGATACCAAGACGTTTAGCAATAGCTTCCGCTGTATCTTGGTGGTCACCAGTAATCATAATTGGACGAATACCAGCTTCCTTAGCAACAGCAACAGCTTTCGCTGCTTCTGGACGTTCTGGGTCAATCATTCCGACAAGACCTGAGAAAATCAAATCAGATTCAACAATATCTGATTCAAGTGTTGGCACTTCAGAAACATATTTATAAGCCATCATCAAAACACGAAGAGCTTGTTTAGCAAGATCTTTATTGACAGTTAAAATAGCTTTCTTCTCATCTGCTGTAATATCGCGAACTTGACCATTTTCTTCGATACGAGTCACACGTTTAAGCAATTGATCTGGAGCACCTTTAACAGCAACAAGGTACTTACCATCAGCTTCTTTGTGAATCGTTGACATTAATTTACGTTCAGAATCAAATGGTAATTCTGCCACACGTGGTTCTTTTTTAAGAACTTCACGAATATCAAAACTGTGGTCAAGACCAAATTGAACAAGTGCTGTTTCAGTTGGGTCTCCGATTAATTTACCATTTGGATCAATTTTTGTATCATTGGCAAAGTTCATGATACGAAGTGTGTTGTTATCAGCTGCAATTTCGCTAGTAGCATTTTGCAATTGACCATTTGTGTACACTTTTTCAACTGTCATTTGATTCATTGTCAATGTCCCTGTTTTATCTGAGGCAATGATTTCTGTAGAACCAAGTGTTTCAACAGCTGGCAATTTACGAACGATAGAATTACGTTTGGCTAAGGTTGTTGTCCCCATTGATAAAACGATTGTTACAATGGCAGGCAAACCTTCTGGAATAGCAGCAACCGCAAGTGCAACGGCAACCATTAAACCGTTAAGTGGAGCTTCACCACGGACAAAGACACCGATAAGGAAAGTAACGGCAGCAATCCCAACAATCAAGTAAGTCAATACTTTAGACAATTGGTTAAGACTTTGTTTAAGTGGTGTATCTGTTTCATCGGCATTTGCAAGCATGTCAGCAATTTTACCAACTTCAGTATACATACCAGTGTTAACAACCACACCAACACCTCGTCCGTAGGTAACGTTTGAGTTTTGGTAAGCCATATTCACACGGTCACCGATACCTGCATCAGCTGGAACCTCAACAGACAAATCTTTCTCAACTGGAACAGATTCACCAGTCAAAGCTGCTTCTTCAATCTTCAATGACGCAGCTTCTAAAAGACGCATATCTGCTGGAACAACATCCCCAGCTTCAAGCATGACAATATCACCAGGCACTAATTCGCGTGAGTCAATTTCCACTACATGGCCATCACGACGAACACGCGCAATCTGACTAGACATGTCTTTAAGTGCTTCAATCGCAGCTTCTGCTTGACCTTCTTGGTAAACACCAAATGCTGCGTTCAAGATGACAACAGCAAGAATAATTAAAGCATCTGTCAATCCGTGCATTCCTTCTGTAATAACAGAAAGAGCCGCAGCGACCAACAAAATGATAATCATCAAATCTTTGAACTGATCGATGAATTTCGCAAACAAACCACGTTTTTCACCTTCATCAAGTTCATTGTGACCAAATTCGTCCAAGCGTTTTTGAGCTTCGGCTGTAGACAAACCATCACGTGATGACTTCAGAGTTTCCAATGTTTCATCTTTGCTCTGTGTATAAAACAGAGCTTTACTTTGTTCTTTAGACAAAATAACTTCCTCCTATGGTCTCCTCTATAGAAAAAGAGACCTGTTTTTTTAAAACAAGTCTCGCTGTTTAAGACAGGGCCGGAAATTTCTTTCGTAATGACGACCATGTCACGGGTTTTACCCGTCTGCTACTCCCTTGAATACAGAGTAATCATATCAATTTTAAAACCATTTGTCAACTAATCTTACAAGTAGCTAAAGCTTGATATATCAAGCTTTGGTTAGGCTTACAACCACTTGATTTCTAGCTGATAGTTTGCAAAAACATTATCCCCTTCAACTTGTTTTAGTTGATAGTGGATTTTAAGATTTTGCTCTTTGGTATCCAACTCATAAACACTGGTTTGTGTTTGTAAATGTTGCATACCAACTGGGGTTGGAATAGCAACTATAGCTGGCAGTTCGCGATGAAATCGCATGATTGATTTTGGCGTTGAAAAACGTGTCATAATCAACTCTTGGTCATTACACTTAAGCATAACCGTTTCTTTTTCTTCATTGGTATAGGTAAGATAGATATGACCATTTTTTTCGGTTAATTTGACTGGGTATGATTGCTCAACTAACTCAACTTGTCCATCTAAATCAATTTTATTCTTAATATGAAGTTTCATCTAAGTAAGCTTCTTCCTTTCTCTAAAATTATACCAATTCTTTCTTCGTAAAGCTAATAATAACGCTATTTTAACGCTTAATTGCTGATGAACGAAGTAAACTAGTTCCAGTAAAAATAGCAATGAAAACAATCAGTATTTTAAACTTATTGATATCTAGCTGACTAAGGAAAAAGGCAGCCGTCAAGACACCAAAAGAACCACCAATAATGATTCCTAGAACCCCTGGCCAATTCACGCGACCAGATTTGATAAATTCTGTCGTACTTGCTGACATAATAACAGCAGCATCCAACATCATAACTGGCAAAGCAATCGACGGATTAATTCCGAGCATTGAAAAGAAAATCAATTCTGGAGCATAGTTTCCCAATCCCATTGTCATCAAAATACCAATCGTAAAATTGAACACTATACCAACAAAAAGCCATATGCCATGAAGACCGTGAACACCGTCACCCATTCCTGCACCAGGATTTGCAATCATGCGATAAACCATGATAAGCGCAGCAATAATCAATAGCGTTCCCAAAGCTCTTTGCACATGACGTGTGTCCCAGTTTTTCGTAAGACGTGTCCCGACAAGAGCTCCCACAAAAGAAGCCGTTGCCATCGCTAACAAGGTTGGCAATTCCACTTTCACAATCGTGATAAAGCAAAGCGCCTCAATCAAGACAGGAATGACGTGAGCAGTTGACAAGGTCGCAGGAATTTGTTTATCATCTTTGACCAATTTTGTCGCCTTAAAAAGCGCCGTACTAGTCGCAAAGGTTCCAATACCCAGCGTATCTAGTAAGTCTGTCAGATAGCCTATCCAAAGACCAGTCCAGAATCTTTCCTTTAAGTTAATTTTATTTTTCTTGGCATGCAAGATGATATTTCCAAAAATCCAAATAATTAAGAAAACCAAAAAAATCTGGATTAAACGTAAGATAAGTTCATTTGTCATAGACTCCATTATAAGCAATTTTTTTACTTTCGTAAACAAGATTATTTCAAGAGCTAAACCCTTAGCATTTTTAGCTTTTTTGTTATAATGAAACTATGAATGAAAAAGTATTTCGTGACCCTGTTCACAATTATATAACCGTCAATCATCCGGTCATTTATGACCTTATCAATAGTAAAGAATTTCAGCGTCTACGTCGTGTCAAACAAGTCTCGACAACAGTTTTCACCTTTCATGGTGCTGAGCACAGCCGTTTTTCACATTGCTTAGGCGTTTATGAAATTGCTAGACGAGTAACTGAGATTTTTGATGCCAAATTTCCAGAGATTTGGGATTCTAATGAAAATCTTTTGACCATGGTAGCAGCCCTCTTACACGATGTGGGGCATGGTGCTTATTCGCACACTTTTGAAAAGCTTTTTGATACTGACCACGAGGCCATCACCCAAGAAATCATCACTAATCCTGATACAGAAGTTAATGCGATTTTACGCCGAGTATCACCAGATTTTCCTGAAAAAGTTGCAAGTGTCATCAACCACACATACCACAACAAGCAAGTGGTGCAACTCATCTCTAGCCAGATTGACTGCGACCGAATGGATTACCTTTTGCGCGACTCCTACTACAGTGGAGCAAGATATGGTCAATTTGATTTGACACGCATCTTGCGTGTTATTCGTCCAACAGCTGATGGCATTGTCTTTGAATATAACGGCATGCACGCTGTCGAAGACTACATTGTCAGTCGATTTCAAATGTACATGCAAGTCTATTTCCACCCCGCTAGCCGAGCTATGGAAGTCTTGCTGCAAAATCTCTTAAAACGTGCCAAATACCTTTATCACATTGATAGCCACTTCTTTGAAAAAACGTCACCAAATCTCATCCCATTTTTGGCTAATCAAGCTAGTCTAGCTGATTATTTATCTCTGGATGATGGTGTGATGAACACTTATTTTCAAGCTTGGATGACTGCTGAAGATGACATTCTAGCAGATTTAGCCAGCCGTTTTGTTAACCGTAAGGTTTTCAAATCCGTAACTTTCGAAGAAGAATCTCGTAAAGACCTCAATCATTTAGTTGAATTGGTGAAATCTGTTGGTTTTGATCCAAACTATTACACCGGTATCCACGTTAATTTTGACCTCCCCTATGACATTTACCGCCCTGAGAAGAAAGAACCTCGCACTGAGATTAATATGATTCAAAAAGATGGTTCAGTCGTTGAACTTTCAACCATCTCACCTATCGTAAAAACCTTGACAGGGACGATTTATGGAGATAGACGCTTCTATTTTCCAAAAGAAATGCTCAGCGATGATGACTTATTTGCTCATACCAAAAAAGAATTTATGAGCTATATTTCAAACGATCATTTTGTTTCTCATCACTAAGGAGTTAGGAATAAAACTGATGACAATTGTCTAAGTTTTATTCCACTCCTTTTTTTCATTTGACATTTTTTAAAATGAAAACGATACCTCTTAGAATTCCTTGTGTTCCCCATGACAAATAAGCCACTTTTTAGTAAGATATATAGGTAGAGATTCTTTAGGAGGGGTAAACTAACCTTATGTCTATTAAATTAGTCGCTGTCGATATCGACGGCACACTTTTAACCAACGACCGTAAAGTCACGCCTGAGGTTTTTGAAGCTGTTCAAGAAGCTAAAAAACAAGGTGTTAAGGTCATTATCGCAACTGGACGTCCTATCCCAGGTGTTCAGCCACTTCTTAACGAATTAAATCTAAGAGAAGAAGGCGATTATGTCATCACCTTCAATGGTGGGCTAGTCCAAGATACTTCAACTGGTGAAAACATCATCACAGAAACCATGACCTATGAAGACTATCTTGATATTGAATTCCTTAGCCGTAAATTAGATGTTCATATGCATGCTATCACGAAAAAAGGTATTTACACGGCTAACCGCAACATTGGAAAATACACGGTTCACGAATCAAGTTTGGTTAATATGCCAATTTTTTACCGCACTCCAGAAGAAATGGGCGATAAAGAAATTATTAAAATGATGTACATCGATGAACCTGAAGTTCTTGATGCTGCCATCGAAAAAATTCCACAAGAATTCTTCGATAAATACACGATTGTTAAATCAACACCATTTTACCTAGAATTCATGAACAAAAAAGCCAGCAAAGGAAATGCCATCAAGCACCTTGCTGAAAAAATGGGACTTACTGCTGACCAAACTATGGCTATCGGTGACGCCGAAAATGACCGTGCTATGTTAGAAGCGGTTGGTAACCCAGTTGTTATGGAAAATGGTACACCAGAACTTAAAGAAATCGCTAAATATATTACAAAATCAAACGAAGAAAGCGGCGTTGCACACGCCCTTAGAGAGTGGGTCTTAGAATAATGTATAGCTATAAAATCGGTATCTCAGCTGAAGAACACGATAATTTTGCAAAATCAAGCAATCAAACAAACCTTTTACAATCATCAAATTGGGAAAAAGTTAAAGATAATTGGGACAACGAACGCATTGGTTTTTACAAAGATGACCAATTAGTCGCTTCTGCTTCTATCCTTATCAAAGCTTTGCCACTTGGCTTTACCATGCTTTACATCCCACGTGGACCAATTATGGATTACAGTGACAAAGAACTCGTTGCATTTGTCATCAAATCACTTAAAAAATACGGTAAAACAAAACACGCCCTTTTCATCAAAATGGACCCAGCTTTGTTGCTTAAACAATACAAAATTGGTGAAGAAGTTGATGAAAATAAAGACACACTTCTTGCTATCGACAACTTAAAAGCTGCTGGCTGCGAATGGACTGGACGCACAACAACTATTGCTGAAAGCATCCAACCACGTTTCCAAGCTAATGTCTACACACAAGAAGACATGACATCAACTTTCCCTAAACACACAAAACGTTTGATGAAAGACGCTGTTCACCGTGGTGTTATCACTACACGTGGTACAATCGATGATGTGAAAGCTTTTGCTGACGTCGTTGCCCTTACAGAAAACCGTAAAGGGGTTGCTCTTCGTAACGAAGATTACTTCCGTAAAATGATGGAAATTTATGGTGACGATGCTTACCTTCACTTGGCAAAAGTTAACCTTCCAAAACGTTTAGCTGAATACAAAGAACAATTGGCTCAAATCGAAAAAGACTTGGCTGAAACAGCTGAACACCAAAAGAAACGTTTGACAAAACTCACTCAACAAAAAAATTCTGTTACAAAATACATCAAAGAATTTGAAGAATTCGTTGAAAAATACCCTGATGAATTAATCATCGCTGGTATCTTGTCAGTGTCATTTGGTAACGTTATGGAAATGCTTTACGCTGGTATGAACGATGAATTCAAGAAATTCTACCCTCAATACTCACTTTATCCAAAAGTATTTGAAGATGCTTACGCCGATGGCATCATCTGGGCAAATATGGGTGGTGTCGAAGGAACACTTGATGACGGTTTGACTAAATTCAAATCAAACTTCAACCCTACAATCGAAGAATTCATTGGTGAATTTAACATACCAGTAAATGGTTTGCTTTACAAACTATCAAACTTGGCTTATAACATTCGCAAACAAAGGAGAAATAGCCATTAATGTCTCTTGAGATTATCGATAAAAAAGTTTTTGAGACTTTTTGCAATACCGTCAACTACAAATCTTTCATGCAATCTGTCGAAATGGCAGATTTGCTTGAAAAACGTGGCTACCAAGTCACTTTTCTTGGGTTAAAAGAAGCTGATGAAATCCAAGTTGCTGGTGTCCTTTACTCTATACCAGTGGCTGGCGGACTTCATATGGAAATCAATTCTGGTCCTGCTTCTCGTGATCAGTCTTACCTAAAAGCCTTCTACCAAGGCCTTCAAAGCTACGCCAAAGAAAATGGTGCCATCGAATTATTGGTTAAACCATTTGATACCTATCAACACTTTGATACCAATGGTGAAGCAACTGATGATGAAAGAATCAACTTGATTGAAGATTTCACATCACTAGGCTATCAACACGACGGCCTTATGACAGGTTACCCTGGCGGTGAGCCTGATTGGCATTACGTCAAAGATTTGACCGATTTGGATGAAAAATCCTTACTAAAATCATTCAGTAAAAAAGGTCGTCCACTTGTTAAGAAAGCTAAAACATTTGGAATTACTCTTCGAAAACTTGATCGTAGCGAGCTTCCGCTCTTCAAAGAAATCACTTCTGCAACTTCTAACCGCAGAGATTATGTCGATAAATCACTAGACTACTATCAAGATTTCTATGATAGCTTTGGTGACGCTTGTGAATTTATGGTAGCAAGCCTTAATTTCCAAGATTATCTCAAACACCTCGAAAGCGACCAAGCTAAACTCGAAAAACGAATCGAGAAACTTCGTACAGCTATTGAAAACAATAACGGATCTGAAAAGAAACAAAATCAGCTGCGTGAATTATCAAGTCAATCAGCTACATTTGATACACGTATTGCAGAAGCCAAAATATTCATTGAAAAATATGGTTCACAAAACGTTATCTTAGCAGGTAGCCTCTTCGTTTATACTAAACAAGAAGCTGTCTACCTCTTCTCTGGTTCTTACCCTGAGTTCAATAAATTCTATGCACCAGCTCTTCTTCAAGAATACGTTATGCTAGAAGCTATTAAACGCGGTATTACTACTTATAACCTCTTAGGTATTACAGGAGTGTTTGATGGTTCTGATGGCGTTCTACGCTTTAAACAAAATTATAACGGCTACATCACACGTAAGATGGGAACATTCCGTTATTACCCACATCCTCTCAAATACAAACTTATCCATAATCTCAAAAAAATTCTTAGACGTTATTAAACTTAAAAGGCTTGGAAATAAAATCCAAGTCTTTTTTTGTACAAAAAAACTACTTGTCCTAGGACAGGTAGTTTTTAATATGGCTTCAATGATTCCTGATTATTTTACGAAGTCAAGAAGTGCAAGGAAGCTTTCTGGTTGAAGTGATGCACCACCAACAAGGGCACCATCAACGTCTGGGCAAGCCATGTAAGCTGCAACGTTTTCAGGTTTAACTGAACCACCGTATTGAACGCGAACTTTGTCAGCTACTGCTTGACCGAAGTCAGCTGCAACTGTGTCACGAACTACTTTACACATTTTTTGTGCGTCGTCTTGGCTAGCTGATTTACCAGTACCGATAGCCCAGATTGGTTCGTATGCGATAACAAGTGAAGAAACTTGTTCTTCTGACAATCCAGCAAGAGCAGCAGAAACTTGTCCACCTACGAATTCAGCAGCTTTACCAGCTTCGTAAGTTTCAAGAGTTTCACCACAGCAGATGATTGGAAGCATACCGTTAGCAAAGATAGCTTTTGCTTTTTTGTTGATATCTTCGTCAGTTTCGTGGAAGTATTCACGACGTTCTGAGTGACCGATTACAACGTAGTCAGTTCCCATTTCAGACAATACTTTAGGGCTGTTTTCACCAGTGAAAGCACCAGCGTTTTCAAAGTAGCAGTTTTCGGCAGCAACTTTAAGGTTTGAACCTTTAGCTGCAGCAAGAACTGTTGAAAGGTCAAGTGCAGGAGCTGCGATACCAGCTTCAACAAGTTCTGATGAAGGCAATTTAGAAGCTACTGCTTCAACGAATGCTTTAGCTTCTTCTGGATTTTTGTTCATTTTCCAGTTACCAGCGATAAATGGTTTACGTGACATTTCACATACCTCTTCTATTTTTATTTACCCCCTTATTTTATCATATTTTCAGCATCTTTTAAAGGTTCGAGGGGATTTTTACACATAATCATGAAAGAAATTGCAAAAAAAGAGCCCCCTTCGGGACTCTTTCCACAATTACTATCTGACTAATAATTGTTATCTGGGAACTTAATTAATTAACTAAAATTAAGCTTCGATTTCTGAAACGATACCTGAACCAACAGTACGTCCACCTTCACGGATTGAGAATGTAGTACCTTGTTCAACGGCGATTGGGTGAATCAATTCAACGTCGATAGTAACGTTATCACCAGGCATTACCATTTCAGTACCTGCTGGAAGTTCGATTGAACCAGTAACGTCAGTTGTACGGAAGTAGAATTGAGGACGGTAGTTGTTGAAGAATGGAGTGTGACGTCCACCTTCTTCTTTAGTAAGGATGTAAACTTCACCTTTGAATTTAGTGTGTGGGTGAATTGAACCTGGTTTAGCAAGAACTTGACCACGTTCGATTTCATCACGTTGGATACCACGAAGAAGAACACCAACGTTATCCCCTGCAAGACCTTCATCAAGTTGTTTACGGAACATTTCAACACCAGTAACAACAGCTTTTTGGATGTCGTCACGGATACCAACGATTTCAACTTCGTCGTTGACTTTAACAGTACCACGGTCGATACGTCCTGATGCTACAGTACCACGACCAGTGATTGAGAATACGTCTTCGACTGGAAGAAGCAATGGTTTGTCAGTATCACGTTCTGGTTCTGGAATGTATTCATCTACAGTGTCCATCAATTCCATGATGATGTCTTCGTAGTGAGTGTCACCTTCAAGAGCTTTAAGTGCTGAACCTTGGATAACTGGAAGTTCATCACCTGGGAAATCGTATTCTGAAAGAAGGTCACGGATTTCCATTTCAACCAATTCAAGCAATTCTTCGTCATCAACAAGGTCAACTTTGTTCATGAAGACGATAAGGTGTTTAACACCAACTTGACGTGAAAGAAGGATGTGTTCACGAGTTTGTGGCATTGGACCATCTGTTGAAGCTACTACAAGGATAGCACCATCCATTTGGGCAGCACCAGTGATCATGTTTTTAACGTAGTCCGCGTGTCCTGGAGCGTCGATGTGAGCGTAGTGACGTTTAGCAGTTTCGTATTCAACGTGTGCAGTGTTGATTGTGATACCGCGTTCGCGTTCTTCAGGAGCAGCATCGATAGAAGCGTAGTCTTTTGGTGTGTTAACTGCGCTTGGAAGACGACGAGCAAGAACTGTTGTAATTGCAGCTGTCAAAGTAGTTTTACCGTGGTCAACGTGTCCAATTGTACCAATGTTAACGTGTGGTTTACTACGATCGTATTTTTCTTTTGCCATTTGGGTAAAAGCCTCCAATAAAATATATTTTATAGATAGACAGTAGGCAATACAGTCTAACTTTACCTTACTATTTTAACAAATTATGCAAGAATTGCAAGTATTTTACTGCTTAATTTAAGATTTCTTCATTTTGTAAGGGTGTGAATAGGCAAAATACAACCATTTTTGCTTGTATTTACATGAAAGAAACTTCCATTTTCAAGTTCACTTTTCTTCTTTTCTTTAACAAAAAACTCTCCTAAATATCTAGGAGAGTTTTACTTTATTAATAAAAGCTATCTAAATCAATAACGTTATCTTCTTCGTGGATTTGGGCTGCTCGTTGTTTTGCTCGTAACTCTGCTTCTGCTTCGCGATAAATTTCTTCACGTTTTTCATTAGCATCGATATTCAAAACAAAACCAACCGCTACCGACAAGACCAAAACACTATTTCCTCCCTGCGATAAGAACGGGAAGGTAACCCCTGTAGATGGAATCAAGCCTGAAATACCACCGATATTAACGAAGGTTTGCATTAGAATCATCCCACCAATTCCAAGAGCAATCATCGAGTTAAATGGATTTTTAGCCTTAATACCAACATGCATGATGCGTAAGATTAGGAAAAATAGCAAAGCTAGGATGAGGCTTGCACCAATCATGCCAAGTTCTTCCATCACGACTGGAAAAACAAAGTCTGTGGTTGCTTCTGGGAGATAGCCACCTTTTTCGATAGAATTTCCAAGACCACGACCAAACCAGCCACCGTTACTCATTGCATAATAAGAGTGTGCCAATTGGTGTCCTGAATCGGACAAGTCTTTAAATGGGTTATAAAAGGCGCTGAAACGTTTAGCAACATAACCAAAGACAGGAACTTTCCCCATCTTATCAACCCCGACAATAGCAATTATTCCAAGAAAGACAGTTGAGAAGGCTGTGATGGTTGCCAGAATAGCTGAAAACCAACGATAACCTACACCACTGATAGAATACATAATCAAACCAGTCAAAACGACGATAGCTGCATTTCCAAGGTCAGGCTGCGCCGCAACCAAAAGAACCATAACTAACGAATACACGCGCCAATCTTTCAAATCACTAAGCTTAGTTGGCCACCATTTGCGCTTAGTCAAAGCTTGATAGTCATATGTCGAAATCAATTCTTGACGCCTTGCAAATGTAAAGGCTAAGAACCACACAATGATGATTTTTAAATACTCAGCTGGTTGGAAACTAATAGGACCAATGACAATCCAACCGTGGGCACCGTTGACGGTCTTGGTGAAAAAACGTGCAATCAACAAAAGCACTACTTCTACCATCATAGTCATTGTCAATGTACGAGAGTTTTTCAAAAAGTTTAATTTTAACTTATATATAAAACCAATTGCAAATAGACTGATTAACCAAAAAACACCTTGGTTCAGTACTGACATAAAGGGATTCACACCATACTGAATCAGTGTCGCACTAGTTGTTGAATAAACAACAATCAGTCCAATTACTGAAAGGATTAAATAAGGCACTAGGATAGAGTAATTTAGGAGATGCCTTTTATCAATTTTCATAGAGTCACCTATAATATCTTCGAATTTATCATATGACATTATATCATCTTTCTGGACTAAAAAAAAGTCAAAGTCTGAGAACTTAATCCCAGACCTTGACCTTGGTTAAACATATCAGCCAGAATTACGTAATCCTGTGGCAATACCATTAATTGTAGTGTGAATGAGTTTTTCGTAATCTTCGTCCAACTCATCGTGGCGCAAACGTTTAATTAATTCAATTTGAATGTAGTTCAAAACGTTAAAGTATGGAATGCGGTAATCCAAACTTGCGCGAAGTGATGGATTTTCTTCCAACAAGTTATCATGTTTTTCAATTGCCAAGATAACATCTTTTGTCAATTGCCATTCGTCAAGAATAACATTGAAGACGCTACGAACTTCTTCACTTTCAGCCAATTTTGAATATTGGAAAGCAATATTCATGTTTGATTTAGACAATACCATGTCTACATTTGAAAGAAGTGAATGGAAGAATGGCCATTTTTCATACATGTGTTGAAGTTTTTCAAGGTTACCTTCTTCAGCATCGATGAAATGTTTGAAGGCAGAACCAACACCGTACCAACCTGGGAACATGATACGACTTTGTGACCATGAGAATACCCAAGGAATTGCACGAAGACCAGAGATTTCTGTGATTGTCTTACGAGCAGCTGGACGTGAACCAATGTTCAAGCTTGATACTTCTTTAATTGGAGTAGCTTCGAAGAAGTAATCGTAGAAATGTGGATTGCCAAATACCAAATCACGGTAAACGCCATTTGAGTATGTCACAATGCCATCCATTGTTTCACGGAAAGTATCGATTTCATCTGGATTTGTAATCATGCGAGTAACGATACGGTCAACTGTCGCTGAAAGCAACATTTCAAGGTTGTAGTAAGCAACATCTTTATTACCGTATTTGTTTTCGATGATTTCACCTTGTTCTGTCAAACGAATGCGGTCTTTAATAGAACCAAATGGTTGTGAAGTGATTGCTTCATATGATGGGCCACCACCACGACCGACAGTACCACCACGACCATGGATGAATGTCACTTTAATGCCACGTTCTGAACCGATGCGAGTCAATTCATTTTGAGCTTTGTAAAGTGTCCATACAGATGATAGGTAACCACCGTCTTTGTTACTATCTGAGTAACCAAGCATGATTTCCTGGTAACCTTTGTTAGCTGTAACCCAACGACGAACGATATCATAATCAAGATATTCTTCCATGATACCACGTGAGTTTTCAAGGTCTTCGATTGTTTCAAAAAGTGGTACGATTTGAACACGCGCTTTTTGGTTATCAAGAAGTCCAACTTCTTTAAGCATGATAGCCAATTCAAACATATCAGAAACACTTTCAGTGTGTGAAATGATGTGTTGTTTGATGACTTCATCACCTAATTTATCTTTAAGGTAACGAGCTGTTTGGAAAATAGCCAATTCTTTTTGAAGTTGTTCAGATTTTTCAGCATTTGTTGATGACAATGTACGTGGGTCTTCTTGCAATTCTTTAAGAAGAACTTTAACTTTTTCTTCTTCAGAAAGAGCGCTATAGTCGTCAACGATATTTGCTGATTTCAACAATTCTGCGACACAAGCTTCGTTAACGCTTGAATCTTGGCGCATATCGATTGTTGCAAGGTAGAAACCAAAGACATCAACGGCTTGAAGCAACTCGCTAAAGTCACCTGTCAAGAGAGCATCGTCTCCATTATCAAGCAATGATTGTTTGATGATGAGCAAGTCGTCTTTGAATTCTTTAGCTGTTTTATAACTTGGAATTTCATCTTGAAGTTCTGATGAAACTTTATTAACTTTGTTTTGCAAATACTTAGCAATAACACTTGCGTTGTTAGTGCTTGCGTAAACGTCTGAACCAAGTTTACTATTTTCAAGTGCACGACGTGAAATAGTTGGACCAGCTTTCAATTCAATTAATGTTTGAATCAATTTTGATTGGATGTAGTTGAAAGCTTTACGGTATGGTTCATTTTCACGATAAATTGATTTATCGCTTGATAATTCTGCCAAACGTTCAACTTCTGGGCTGATTTTAGTCAACGTTGTTGAAAGTGAGAATGTGCGGTAAAGACCTGTCAATTTTTCAATGTAATAATTGATGATGACTTCACTTTGAACAGTAGCTGACAAACGAAGAGTTTCAGCAGTTACGTATGGGTTACCATCACGGTCACCACCAATCCACATACCCATTGTGATAGGTTTTGGATTTGTAAGGTCGATACCTTTTTCAGCAGCTAAACGTTTGTACTCTGACGTCAACTTAGTAATCGCTTGAATTAAGGATCCATTGTAATATTCCATTACATTGGTAATTTCATTTTTTACCTTAAGTTTTTTCTCACGAATGATGTCCGTTTGCATGATGATTTCAATGTAACGGCGTAAGTCAGTGTACCATTTTTGACGGTTAACAACTCCTGCTTTCACATCACGGTATTTACGCAAAAGGTCGTGAATATGGTTTGTTAATTCAAGAACCGTTTTACGTTGAACTTGTGTTGGGTGAGCAGTCAAGACAGGTACAACATTTACGTTTTCAAGGATTTCTTTAGAGTTTTCGCTTTCTGAAACCATGTCAACAGTCATAGAGAGTTTGCCAAGATAATCCTGATTTGTATTATTTTGGTAGTTGATTTCATAAGCAAAGTCAACGTCTTCAGAAATGTTGATTAACAGTGGCAAAATTGAAAAATAACGAGACACAACAACCATCTCTTCGTTGGTTAACTGAGCTACTAGTTCTTCAAGTTTGCCGTATTCATCACTTGCTGACAATTCAACAATGTTTTGAATTTTAGCGAATACCTCATCACCAACCATTTGATGGGTTGTTTCATCGAGTAAGCTTTTTAGTACTTTGACTTCCTCGGTAATGATCGACTGGGTATCATTGTTCTCCAGTTTTTGGATTGTCACACTCTTCACTCCTTTTTTGTTCGGATTTTAATCCTTTATTACAAGCGTACTACTTAATCATACCACTTTTTACGGAAAATGTAACCCAATTTCTATAAATTGCACATTATTTTATATAATTTTCTGACTTTTTTAAATAAACTTGTTAGCCAGAATTTCTGACAAAGCTTGTTAGATAAGCGATGTCACCGCTTTACTAAAATTCTATCTTTTACTCAAAAAAATTTTCCAAAAAATAATAGCTCTCTTTTCAGTAAAACGCTTTTTTCTGATATACTGTTCCATAATAATGTTATAAGAAGAGGTAAAACCATGGAATTAAAACACCGTTCTGAATTTCCTGAAAATGAACTGTGGGATTTGAGTGCTCTTTACCAAGACCGCGAAGATTTCCTGCGTCACATCGAAAAGACACTAGAAGATATTAATCTTTTCAAGAAAAATTACCAAGATAAACTCTCAACAATTGATGACTTTACTCGTGCGCTTTATGAAATTGAGCAAATCTACATCGAAATGAGTCACATTGACAACTACGCTTTTATGCCACAAACAACAGATTTTAGCAATGAAGAATTTGCGCAGATTGCTAAGGCTGGTGCAGATTTCTTTACAAAAGCTAACGTAGAGCTCAGCTTCTTTGACACTGCTCTTGCTACTGCTGATTCTGACATTCTTGATACTTTAGAAGCTAACCCACATTTTAGCGCAGAAATTCGTCAAGCCAAAATCAAGAAGAGTCACTTTATCTCACCAGAAGTTGAAAAAACATTGACTAACCTTGGCGAAGTTTTTGGAGCACCGCAAGATATTTACACTAAGATGCGTGCAGGTGACTTTGAAATGGACGATTTTGAAGTTGATGGTAAAATCTATAAAAACTCTTTTGTCACTTATGAAAACTTCTATCAAAACCATGAAAATGCTGACGTTCGTGAAAAAGCTTTTCGTTCTTTCTCAGCAGGGCTTCGCAAACACCAAAATGCCGCTGCTAGCGCTTATCTTGCCCAAGTCAAATCTGAAAAACTCATCGCCGATATGCGTGGCTATGACTCAGTCTTTGATTATCTTTTAGCTGAGCAAGAGGTTGACCGTGCCATGTTCGACCGACAAATCGACCTTATCATGACTGAATTTGCTCCAGTAGCTCAAAAATATCTCAAACACGTTGCCAACGTCAATGGTCTTGATAAAATGACATTTGCTGACTGGAAACTTGACTTGGACGCTGAACTTAATCCTGAAGTTACTATTGATGACGCTTATGATTTAGTCATGAAATCTGTGGCACCTCTTGGAGAAGAATACGCAAACGAAGTCTCTCGTTTTAGAAAAGAACGCTGGGTTGACTTTGCCGCTAATGCTAACAAAGATTCTGGTGGTTATGCTGCTGACCCTTACAAAGTTCACCCCTATATCCTCATGAGTTGGACAGGTCGTATGTCTGACGTTTACACACTTATTCATGAAATTGGGCACTCTGGTCAATTTATCTTCTCAGACAATAACCAAAGCTACTTCAACACACATATGTCAACTTATTATGTTGAAGCCCCATCAACTTTCAATGAACTTCTTTTAAGTGATTATCTTGAAAAACAATTTGATAACCCACGCCAAAAACGTTTTGCGCTAGCGCATCGTTTGACAGATACTTACTTCCACAACTTCATCACCCATTTATTGGAAGCGGCTTTCCAACGTCGTGTTTATAATCTGATTGAAGAAGGAAAAACATTTGGTGCTGAACAACTTAACAGCATTATGAAAGATGTCCTAAGTCAATTCTGGGGTGATGCGGTTGAAATCGATGACGACGCTGCTCTCACTTGGATGCGTCAAAGTCATTACTATATGGGACTTTACAGCTATACTTACTCAGCTGGTATGGTGATTTCAACTACTGGTTACCTTAATCTGAAAAACAATCCAAACGGTGACAAAGATTGGCTTAATTTCTTAAAATCTGGTGGCTCACGCACTCCACTTGACACCGCAAAATTAATCGGCGCTGACATTTCAACAGCTCAACCACTGCGCGACACTATCCGATTCTTAAGTGATACTGTCGACCAAATCATCACTTACACAGAGGAGCTTAATCATGACTAATCTCTACGACTTCACCGTCAAAGCTCAAGACGGTACTGATATTTCTCTTTCAAAATACCAAGGCAAAGTTCTTTTGGTGGTTAATACAGCAACTGGATGTGGCTTAACACCACAATACGAAGGTTTGCAAAACCTATACGATACTTATCATGACAAAGGCTTTGAAATTTTAGATTTTCCTTGCAACCAGTTTATGAATCAGGCGCCAGGAACTGCTGATGAAATCAATACTTTCTGTACGCTAAATTACCAAACTACTTTCCCACGTTTTGCTAAAATCAAAGTTAATGGTAAAGATGCTGACCCACTTTATGATTGGCTAAAAAGTCAGGCAAAAGGTCCGCTTGGCAAACGTATTGAATGGAATTTCGCCAAATTCCTCATTGACCAAAACGGAAATGTCATCAAACGCTTTTCTGCAAAAACAGAACCTGAAACAATTGTTACAGAACTAGAAAGCCTTTTCAAATAACATATCTCAGAAAAGCTTATTGCAAAGGCTTTACTGGCGTTACTGACTTTCGTGATGTCCATAGATAGTTTGTTAAAAAATATGACAAATTGGTTACAAAATGATCATTGTTTTGATTTTTGATTCTTTTTACGCTAAAATATGACTAATGAGAAGACGATTAAAACCAATTGTTGTTGTAGTTTTCTTTGCCCTGTTTGGGCTGCTTCTCGTGATTGGTAAAGCTCACTCTGATGGCTTACGAAAGCAACAACTGGCTTCGGCTAAGGCTTCTATCCCGACTATGAGTAGCGCAAGCACGACCCCTACTACATCAACTTCTAAAACTGATGAAGAATTTGTTCTTAATCCGATTATCGACGTTTCAGGTTGGCAACTACCAAATGAAATTGATTATGACACTTTATCTCAAAATATTTCTGGTGCTATCGTGCGTGTCTATGGAGGGTCACAAATCAGCAAAGATAGCAACGCTGCCTATACAACTGGTATCGATAAATCATTTAAGACACATATCAAAGAATTTCAAAAACGAAATGTTCCTGTAGCTGTCTACAGTTACGCCCTCGGAAAAAGCGTCAAGGAAATGAAAAATGAAGCAAGAACCTTCTACGAAAATGCTTCACCTTACAAACCTACTTTCTACTGGATTGACGTTGAGGAAGCGACTATGTCAGACATGAATAAAGGTGTACAGGCATTCTTAAGTGAATTAAAACGACTTGGAGCTGAAAAAGTTGGTATCTACATTGGTACTTACTTCATGACCGAGCAAGAAATCTCTGTTGACGGTTTTGATGCCGTATGGATTCCTGCTTATGGTTCTGACTCTGGCTACTACGATGCCGCTCCACAAACAGACTTGGATTACGATCTTCATCAATATACATCACAAGGTTACCTCGGCGGATTTGATTCTGCTCTTGATTTGAACCAAATCGCCGTTACCAAAGATCGAAAAGAAACGTACGAAAAACTTTTCGGAAAAGCCGATAACAAATAAAGGACTAGCAACTCGCTAGCCCTTTTTATTTTTCTTTAAGCCAATCAAATTATAATTTAGGCATGACAATAAAGAAACATCTCTCTCGCAGTAAACGACATCAAAAATCAGTTTACCTAAATATTTCTGTCTTAGTCATTTCCTTTGCTGCCCTTTTAATCATTCTTTCAAAACTTTTCTTTTCAGGAATCATTACCCACGCGCTTGATCAAGGTTTGGATTTGTCATCAGCTAGTAACTACACTGCATCTCAAACAGCCACTGTCTCAAGCACTAAAGCTAATATTTACACAAAAAATGGCTCAAGCACCAGTCTTCCAAAAGACACTGAGTTGTCTATCAATGCTTATTATTACAAGGCTAAACTAAATGAAAGTGAAGCTACCCTTGCAGAATTTGACATGAATGGTGAGACTTACTATATCGACACCAAAGATATTTCACTACAGCAAACTAACGCCATCAACCAATATATTGCTGGGACACTTACCTATTCACACAGCGAGATTACAGATAGTATTGAAAAGAGCTTTGAACAAAGCGCTTATAAAACATCTGATGGTAAACCTCGTGGAATCATTATTCACGATACTGGCGTTGATGATTCAACCATCCAAAGTGAAGTGAACTATATGGTTCAAAATTATAATGAAGAAGGCATTTTTGTCCATTCTTTCATCGACGATGCAACCATTCTTCGTATTGCTGATGAAAAATACGAAGCTCAAGGCGCTGGTACCAAAGCCAATCCTTACTACATTCAATTTGAATTAACACATGAAACCTCACAAGATGGCTTTGCAAGACAATTAGCCAATGCTGCTTATTACACGGCCTATATGCTTAAAAAATATGACCTTCCCGTGACACTTGGTCAAGAAAATGGTGACGGAAGCATTTGGACACACGAAATGGTTAGCAACTACCTTGGCGGAACTGACCACGTTGACCCAACTGATTATTGGTCAGAAAGTGCTAATGATTATTTTGGTAGTGACTATGACGTTGAAGATTTTGTTGAACTTGTTCAAGCTTATTACAATACGCTATAAAAAGGTAAAACTTGTACCTTTTTATTTTTTTAGTAAAATAGTAGGTGAATAGACTGAAATAGAAAGCTTGAGAGGGAATATGGCAAAAAAAGCAAAACTTAAAAAGACTTTGGTCGACCAAATTTTAGATAAAGCCAAAATTGAACACGATAGCTTAGCCATCAACGCATTGAAAGACGAGCTACCTGAAGGCATTGAAAAATCAGATATTTTCAAAACCCTAGCCTTGACTGGTGACAAAACTGGTCCACTTATCGGAATTGTTCAAATTACTGAGCACCTTTCTGAGAAAAAACTAGCTAAAGTTTCTGGCAATAAAAAAGTCAGCATGATTCCACAAAAGAATCTTCAAAAAACAACAGGTTATATCCACGGAGCAAATAATCCTGTCGGCATTCACCAAAAACACAATTTCCCAATCTTTATCGATAACCGTGCTCTAGAAATGGGAACAATGATTGTCTCTGCCGGTGAAGTTGGACGCTCAATCCGCATCGATAGCCAAACCTTGGCTGATTTTGTCGGTGCAAGCTTTGCTGACTTACGCGACGAGTCACACCAATAATGGTTTAGATTAGAAGGTACAAGAATGAAATTTTATTTTGTACGCCATGGTAAAACACAATGGAATCTCGAAGGGCGTTTTCAAGGAGCAAATGGCGACTCCCCACTATTAGAAGAATCTGTTCGAGACCTTGAAAAATTAGGAGACTACCTCAAAGATATCAAATTCGACGCTGTCTTTTCCAGCGATTTAAAACGTGCCAGTGATACTTGTAAAATCATCATGTCACGTAGCAATTATCCAAAATCAATCAGTTTTCAACCAGCGCTACGCGAATGGCATCTTGGAAGACTTGAAGGTAGTAAAATCTCAACAATGACTGACATCTACCCAACACAAATGGATGCCTTCCGACATAATCTGGCGAAATTTGATAACGATATTTTCAACGCTGAATCACTTTACCAAACTACAAAACGTGTCGAAGGCTTTATCCGTTCAATGAAAGGACAACCTTACCAGCATGTTCTTCTGGTTGGACACGGCGCTAATTTTACAGCTTCAATCAGAAGTTTGCTTGGTTATGAACCTGCGGTGCTACGCTCAAATGGTGGCTTGGACAATGGCAGTGTTACCGTCATTGAAACCTTTGACTTCGATCAATACTCTTGTATCAAATGGAACGATACTTATTACAAAGAAAAATAATTTAAGTACAAAAAAGCTCTCCATAAGGAGAGCTTTTCTTTGCTTATTTACTGTTTCTTGCGTATTTCATACGAAGAATTTTTTCTTGTTGTTTGTCCAAACGAAGTAGGATAACAACTTTATCAATACTCATGTTACTTTCTAGCAAACGTTCTGCTGCCATCATCAAGCCGTTGTTGATTCCCATTTCAAGGATTGGGTTTTTCTTGTCATTGACGTCAAAGATGAACTTGTTATCTGGAAGGTCAAAGAGAACTTTTACAGCTCCAAATAATTGTTCAAAGTTATCGATAGCCACGTCATAAACTGGTTTGATACCAGGTTTTAAGCTACGACCACGGTGGTTAAACCACATTGAGTGCCAGCCACCATTGAAGGCACCGACAACATCGTTGTCGTAAGAATCACCAACGTAAAGTGTTGTTGCAGGGTTCATGTCAAATTGCTCTGCAGCAAGGTTGAAGATTTCTTTTTCAGGTTTTTGGAAACCAGTCGCTTGGCTGACAAGGACACGTTTAGGGTCAACGTAATCGTAAAGACCAAGTTTTTTAACTTTTTTCAATTGGTGTTCAGTTGGACCATTGGTGATGATTCCCATTGGAACACCTTTTTCTTTAAGAAAATCAAGCGTCATGCGCATTTCATCAAGCATTGTGATGTTTTCCAATTCTTCTTCGTAGATTTCTTGGAAGTGCACACCAGTCGCTTCATCAATTTCGCGGTAACCAAATTCAAGCAACGTTTCTTTACAACGCCAGAAGCGGAAATATTCAGTTGTCCATTCACCAGCCATAACACGTGGGAAGCCAACATCTGAATAATGACGGAAACGAATGTAAGCTTGATTGATTTTACTCATATCAAAATCAGGGAAACATTTCTCAACGGCAATGCGATAAGGCGCTTGTTGGTCATAAATCGTATCGTCAACATCAAAAACAATTGAAGTAATCATGAATCTCTTTTCTCTCTAAGTTATTTTTACCGTCACATATTATACTATTTTTTGCCCTTCTTTTCAATTAAAGTCAATTCTGCGACCGGAAAACACTTTCTTGCCAAAAGCCACCCTAACACAAGCAAAAATAAAGTGAATTCTAGCGTCATTTATGTTACAATAGGAAAGAATATATATTGGAGGAAAACATGTCAAACGAACACATCGAAGAATTAAACGACCAACAAATCGTGCGTCGTGAAAAAATGGCAGCTTTGGCTGAACAAGGCATCGATCCTTTCGGAACTCGATTTGAACGCACAGCTACTTCTGGTCAATTAAAAGAAAAATACTCTGACAAAACCAAAGAAGAATTACATGAAATTAACGAAACAGCTACTATCGCTGGTCGTCTAATGACTAAACGTGGTAAAGGTAAAGTTGGTTTTGCACACATCCAAGACCGCGACGGTCAAATCCAAATCTACGTCCGTAAAGATGCTGTTGGTGACGAAAACTATCAAATTTTCAAAAAAGCAGACCTCGGTGACTTCCTCGGTATCGAAGGTGAAATCATGCGTACAGACATGGGTGAATTGACAATCAAAGCAACTCACATCACTCACTTGTCTAAAGCACTTCGTCCACTTCCAGAAAAATTCCACGGACTTACAGACGTTGAAACAATCTACCGTAAACGTTACCTTGATTTGATTTCAAACCGTGAAAGCTTCGAACGCTTTGTCACACGTTCAAAAATCATCTCAGAAATCCGTCGTTACCTTGATGGACTTGGCTTCTTAGAAGTTGAAACTCCAGTTCTTCACAACGAAGCTGGTGGTGCTGCTGCTCGTCCATTCATCACTCACCACAACGCTCAAGACATGGATATGGTTCTTCGTATCGCTTTGGAACTTCACTTGAAACGTCTTATCGTTGGTGGCATGGAAAAAGTTTACGAAATCGGACGTGTCTTCCGTAACGAAGGTATGGATGCAACTCACAACCCTGAGTTCACTATGATCGAACTTTACGAAGCATACGCTGACTTCAAAGACATCATGGACATCACAGAAGGTATTATCCAAAACGCTTCTGCTGCTGTTAACGGTAACGGACCTATCACTTACCAAGGTACTGAAATTGCTATCGACCAACCATTCAAACGTATCCACATGGTTGACGCTATCAAAGAAGTTACTGGTGTAGACTTCTGGAAAGAAATGACTCTTGAAGAAGCTCAAGAACTTGCTAAAGAGAAAAACGTTCCAGTTGAAAAACACTTCACTTCAGTTGGTCACATCATCAACGCCTTCTTCGAAGAATTTGTTGAAGAAACATTGATCCAACCAACATTCGTATACGGACACCCAGTTGAAGTATCTCCACTTGCTAAGAAAAATGCAGAAGATCCTCGCTTCACTGACCGTTTCGAACTCTTCATCATGACTAAAGAATACGGTAACGCTTATTCAGAGCTTAACGACCCAATCGATCAATTGTCACGTTTCGAAGCTCAAGCTAAAGCTAAAGAACTTGGTGACGACGAAGCAACAGGTGTTGACTACGACTACGTCGAAGCCCTTGAATACGGTATGCCACCAACAGGTGGACTTGGTATCGGTATCGACCGTCTTGTCATGCTCCTTACAGATACAACAACAATCCGTGACGCTTTGTTATTCCCTACAATGAAATAATTTAGCGGAAAGATTATAGAATAAAAACCACTAGCTAAGCTAGTGGTTTTGTTATACTCAAATTTTCTCCATCACTTTTCTTCTTTTTTATCAGTGAAGTAAGCGAGTGGGCTTGTGATTAGGACAATGAGCGATGCGATGATAAAGACTTGGTTGAAGGCTTGGCTAAGATTTTTGTTTTTTGAGTCTTTAATTTTTTGGAAGGTATCGGTTAGTTCTTCTTTTTGGGCTAGGAGTTGAATTCCTTGTCCTAGTTGCGCTTGACCTTGGCTTAAAGGTGCTAAGGCTGAGCTGATTTGTTTTGGAAGGTTGGCTACGACTTTTTCTGAGCCTGCGACTAATTGACTATTGGCATCATAGAGTTTTCGATAATCGCTGCCTTTCTTAGGAAGAGGGAGATTATCAGTCTTTCTAGCCGCAGCTTTGACCTTCGTCAGCATTTGATTTTGTTTTTTAGAAGAATCAGTGGTCTTGCTTGTAGATTCAAATACTTCTTTGATTTCTTTTTTAGCAACTGTTTTCACTGAATTTGATAACTGATGCTTATCGATTTGGACATAAGCATCATGTCTGATATTATCCTTAGCCGTGTTAATATTGGCATTTAAAATAGTCACAAGCAGTGCCATACTAACTGCCTGACCGATATATCTTGAGGCGTTGACAATCCCAGAACCAATTCCTGTTTTAATAACAGGAAGGTATCTTACAGAAGCAGTCATAGACATCGCCATAAACCCTAAACCAAGACCAATAATCACATTACAACAAATGATAATAGCTTCTGAAGTTTCAAATTGAACTAAACTTAGCATACAAAGTCCAGCTGCTGTGATAAACATCCCAATACCAATAAGAAGTTTCGCAGAAAGTTTTTGGTACATTTTGGTTGCTAAAGGCATTCCCACAGCAATCGCTAAAGAGGTTGGCACGATGAGATAAGCTGAATGAAGGGCGCTATAGCCACGAACATTTTGAAGGAAGTAATTCAAAATCAATGACGGCACAATAATTGCAAAACCAAAAATCATGTAAATGATGCTTGAGGCTGTAAAGGTCTTTTCTTTGAACAGTGACAATTCAATAATCGGTGATTTTACTTTTCCTTCTACGAAAATTAACAAGATTAAACCAACTAAACTAATAGCAAAGCTTGATAAAATGATGGTTGACGTCCAACCATATTCTCTTCCTTCTAAAAGACCAAATGTCAAACCTCCTAAGGCACAAGTCAAAAATAGCATGCCAAGCCAGTCAATTTCTTTAGCAATACTAAAATCATAAGATTCCTCGTTGCCAACTAGAATAAGCACAAAAGAAATCAAGGCAATTGGAATATTAATTCCAAAAATCCAATTGTAGCTTGCCCAATTAATGATAAAGCCACCGATGACTGGACCGCTTGCTGCAGCCAAAGCGCTGAATGCACCTATAACTGCTGTCACCTTACTTGTGTTTGCTTTTCCAAAAAGTGCAATCCCCATTGGTAAAACAATCGGTGTCAGAATTGCCCCACCGATTCCTTGGAAAAAGCGAAAAGCAATTAAAAAGCTTAGCGAATTTGCCATCATGCAGGCAAATGAAAAGACTCCAAATATAGCAACACCAATCAGCATGACCAATCTACGCCCATACAAATCAGCGATTTTAGAGACTGTAATAATAAAAGCAGCCATTGCCAGAACATAAATCGTTGAAACCCAGCTCGTATCTGTCAAACTAGAATTGAGATGCTTCATAATGTCTGGTAAGGCAATATTAACGATAGTAGCATCCAAAGCTCCCATAAACATGGCAAGAACCAATCCGACAAACCCAAATACTTTTCTTGTCTTTGACATATTCCTATCCTTTCTTCATAAAAACTCATACCCCATTATGCTTCAAAAAGCTTAATACGATAAGTCAACGCTTTAACATTTTACGAAAAAATAATACAATATTAACAAACCAAAAACCATAACAGATTTTAATAATATGTTTAATTAAGGGAATAATATGACGATTAATCGAAAAACAAATAGCGTTGAAAGCCTAAAAAACGCCCTTATTGAATTGCTTTTTGACAAAACTTATTCAGAAATCACAGTCGCTGACATTGCCAAAAAAGCTGGTGTTAGCCGTGGAACTTTTTACCAGCATTTTCTTGATAAAGATGATCTAGCAACAACCATCAGTGACGAAACCTCCGAAAGATTCTGGAATATTTTATCCAAAGGAAACCTTGATAAGCCAGATAAAATCCTCGAAAGTCTAAAGTGTATTAAAGATGATGCCAAGCACTTCAAAGTCATCTCACAAGCGCCTCATGTAGAATTTTCAAAAACCGTTCGTGTGCTACTAGAACGATTGGTCACAACAAATGTTAATCTCAAAAATAGAATCAAGCAAAAAAGTAAAATAACTGATGATTTGATTATTGAAGCCTTCTGCGCCTCTTTCGAAAGTATTATCTCTGCATGGATTGAAAGTGACTTTAAAAAAAGCCCAGAAGAAATCAGCGACATTATCGTCAAATTGGAAGAATTGTTTTTGTGAAGGAATCCCCATATTAGTCTGGGGATTTTTTTAATTTAACTTAGCAAAAATTATCGAAATATTTTTTATATTGACAAAATATTGAATTCAGCTATAATTATAGCAGCGAAAGGACGATTTATGATATTAAAAAAATATAAAGACTTTAGTCATGTATTTCTGGGACGATTAATTAGCAATTGTGGTGATTCAATTTACACTATTGTTCTGTCATGGTATGTCTTAGAAATGACAAATAGTGCTTGGTATGTTGGGTTATTGAATTTTTTGATTTTTATTCCCAATACCTTTTCTTTTGTTTTTGGAAAGAAGATTGACTCTCACCCTAAAAAATTTCTATTAGTACTATTAGAGTGGGCACAACTATTAGCCGTACTAGGTATCATTGTAGGAATGTGCCTAAAAAGCATAAATGCTAATCTTAGTTTAGCCATTATTTTTACTTGCGTTTTCATTGCCTCAACTGTCGGGCTAAATACTTACACTGTTCAAGACGCGCTGGTTCCAAAGATTGTTGCTTCAAAAGATTTAGTAAAAGCAGAGATGTATATGTCTATAGCTTACAACGGAACAGAATACGTCTTCACTGCTATTAGTGGATTCTTACTTTCTGTTATCAGTTATATTCCTTTACTTTTTATTGATGTCTTTACTTTCTTGGGATCAATCATTTTGTTCAGAAAGATAAGATTTAAAGAAAAAATTGAAAAAAGTGTTGAAGAAACAGACTTTCTTAGCGGACTTCGTTTTATTTTGAAAAATAAGGTCGTATTTTCAATTACGCTTGGAGGGGCTATACTTAACTTTCTCTTTGGTGGTTTCAACGTTTATCAACTCCTAATTGCTAAAGAAGTTGGTAACTCTGCCTTTTATGGTCTTTTAGTATCTGCTTGTGCTGTGGGAACTTTGCTCGGAACAACCTTTGTGGCAAATTATTTATTACAAAAACTGAGTTACGGTAAAGCTTTTTGGCTAGCAACGATTATTTTTGGAATCGGAATTGGATCCACTGCATTGACACAAAATCGTTTCGTCATCTTGCTAATTTGGTTTGTGTCATGCCTATTTTTAGGAGTAACACATGTTGCTCAAAAGCCAATTTTACAAACTGAGATTCCAAATGAGCACCTTGGAAAAGTGTTTAGTGCTTTTTATACAGTGACCATTCCAACACTTGCCATCGGTTCTCTTTTCTTTGGTTTTATTGCTGATTTCTTATCATGGCGCATTTTTGTTGTGGTGTTTGCAGGAGCATTACTTCTAGTTGCTTTACTTTATTATTCAAACAAAAAGTTAAGAAATTATAGCATTTGAAATGTTACTAATCTTTATACCATAAAGAGAGCTTGGAAAAATTCCAAACTCTTTTTCATTCTCTCACCCCACCAACTCACTGATATCATCAATCACTTTGGCATTCATGGTGTTAAGGTTTTGAATGTCTTCTTGGCTGTATGGGAAGGTGTTTAGCATAATGCCATCCATGCCTGCTGCTTGCGCGATTGCCATATCACTGGTGAAGTCGTTGCCGACCATGACGCTTTCTTTTGGATCAAGCTGATTTTCTTCTAAAACAAGATTCATAAAATCGACTTGTGGTTTCTTCATTTTGTGGTCAGACGAGATGTAAATCTTATCTAAAAACTCCCTACAACCTGTCATTTCGATCTCTGCTTGAGTGAAAGCTCGTTGGGCATTTGACAGTAAGATAACTTTGGCGCCTGCTGCTTTTAATGCTTTTAAAGTCGCTAATGTGTGCTCATAGGCTTGCAATTTTTTACGTGACAGCATTCTAAAAGTCTGAGCAATCAGATTTCCCCAAGTTTCTAAATCTAGGATAATGCTATCTGTCGCATGTTTTTGCGGTGCTTCTAACATGAGTTCGATAAAGACGTGAACCAAATCAACTTCGACATATTCCAGTTTGAGTCGCTTACGCAACTGCTCTTCTTGTCGCTTAATTAAAGCATCGTAGTGTGTCTTTAGAGCTTGCCCAGTATAATCAGCTCCATAGGCACGATAAAGCTCTGCCATTTGTTCCCATAATTGAGGATTTTCCTCATCGGTTTCAATATCAACCAAGGTACCGTAAAAATCAAAAATATAGTTTTTATACTGTAAATTTGCCATTTGTCCTCACCTAAAAATCTTATGATTACGTTTACAAGGGCTATTATAGAGGAAAATGTGGCATTTGACCAGCCTTAAACACAAAAAAAACAGCCAACCATTTTGAAAAATGATTAGCTGACTTTTTTTATCATGAACGAAAAGCATCCAAAATGATTTTAAACTCATCGTTTGTAAGTGTCACACCTTTCCCCATCTTGCTGTGGTCTGGGCTCCAAGAGCGAATATCAAATTTTGGTTCAGCACCGTTAAAGCTGACACGATTCAATTCTTTTGTCCATCCTTTATCGCTTTCTGATAGGGTAAGCAAGTGTTCAACGATTTCAAATTTAAATTCTGACATATTTATCTCCTCCTACTTAATATATTCGTAAAAAATTTCTAAACTTTTGATTATTTATTTTTTTTCTTAAAAGGTGTATAATCATTTTATCAATTTTTAGGATAAATGACTATGAAAAAAATTATTAAGCAGTTTAAAAAGCAAGCGCAAGCTTACATTGACTTTCGAGCGCCACGGACAAGTGAGATTAATTTAAAAGCTAATAAAATCATTACCATCATCAAGGAAGCCCAAGACAAGCATCTTGCCCTTCATGCCATTTATGAGGACGAAAGTTTCACAGGGGATTTGGTCAAATACGATGCTAAAAATGGCAAGCTCATTTTGAAGAACTTCCAAAAAAACATTTCAACCATTATTCCTATTGATGACATCAAGCGTCTAAGCTTAGTGCCGCCGACAGTTAGAAAATCTCAGTTGCAAAATTTCAACAAAAAATGAACGACTTAAACACAAATGTTTATCAGTCGTTCATTTTTTTATTATTACTGCATTAATTATGCGCGAACAGTTTTGCTGGAACCATCGTTTTTGTAAAGGTTAACGAGCCCTTCTTTACAAGCACGAATCATGTCGCCGGGTTGAACCGCTTGTGGAACAGTGATTGTTAGTAATTCCATTGGATTTGGAGCGCGGTCAATTTTATTGCCATCAGCATCGTGCAAGTCTTTGATAGTTGTTTCAAAGTGACGAAGACCTGGACCGTAAAATTCGACTTTATCTCCTTCGAGGATAACGTTACGTTGACGGATTGTTGCTGTCATTGTGCTTTCATCAAAGGCAACAACTTCACCGACAAATTTATATTGTGGTATTTTACGACGAGCGCCAAAGAGTTGCTCGTTTTCTGTTGGTGTTTGGTAGTAGAAACCAGTTGCTAATTCACGTTGAGCAACTTTCCAAAGCTCATCAAGCAATTCGCCTTTGATGGCTTCGAATTTTGCTGGGCTTTCAAGGTAAGCATCAACAGCTGCACGGTAGCAGTTTGTTACTGTTGATACGTAGTGAATTGATTTCATACGACCTTCAATCTTGAAGCTATCTACACCATTGTCAATCAAATCAGGCAAGTGTTCAATCATGCACATGTCAACTGATGACATTGAGAATGGTTCTGGGATTTCGCCTTCAAGACTTTTACGTTCTTGACCAAATGGCATATCGTAAAGGTCATATTTCCAACGGCAAGATTGTGAACAACCACCGCGGTTAGCATCACGGTGACTCATGTGGTTTGAAAGGACACAACGTCCTGAGTAACCGATACACATTGCCCCATGAACGAAGGCTTCAATTTCAAGTGATGTGTGTTTGCGGATTTCTGCAATTTCAGCAACCCCAACTTCACGCGCCAAAACAACACGTGAAACACCAACTTCTTCCCAGAAAGCGAAAGCTTCATAGTTAGTTGTAGAAGCTTGTGTAGACACATGGACTTCTAAACCTGGTGCTTCTGTTAAACAAATCATAATCATGGCTGGGTCTGATACGATAACAGCATCTAATCCCATGTCACGAAGTTGACGGAACCACTCTCCTGCACCGACTTCGTTTCCTTCGTGAGTAACCATGTTAGCTGCGACGTGCACACGGGCACCACGAGCATGGGCATAGTTAATCCCTTCTTGCAATTCTTCCATAGAGAAGTTACCAGCACGGCTACGAAGACCGTATTGTTGACCACCTACGAAGACTGCATCTGCTCCGTAATCTACAGCGACTTTTAATTTTTCAAGAGTTCCAGCAGGTGCTAAAACCTCTGGACGTTTAAAATTATTTTTTGACATTATAATCTTCCTATTTTCAAGATAGTAAAAATGATTTTTGATAAACGCTAAGCTTTATCCATTTAACTGTGTAATCCTGCTTATCATGCCCTGAAATAGTAACTCAATCATGATAAACAGATATTTGCGTGAACCTTATTTGACTTCTTCTGGATCAAATTCGTAGAATCCAGTTCCAAGTGTACGACCTTTTGGATGCAATTTACGGATTTCTTCATCAAACAAGAAAGCTTGATCTGATGTGAATTCACCAGCTTCCATCAAGGCTTTTGTTTTCACAAAGATTTTTGCAATTTCAACAAAATCATGACCTGGGCAGTAGATACCATCTAATTTCCAGTGTGTGTAGTTGTGTTCAACCAACTCTGTTATTTTTGGCATCATATCAAGGTCGTCAGTATCGAAGATGTGTGTACCGTGTTTGTCTTCATAAATTGAATAATGTGAGTCTTTGTTACTTGGTTCAGCAAGGAAAAGACCACGTTCACGAGTTTTTTCATCATCAATGTGTGTAAAATTATAGTAATTTTGCAACAAAGGACGTTTTGAATGATGGATAACTGTTGCCCCATAAACAAGTACTTCAGCTGGGTAGCGAAGATTTTCTGACATTTGGAACAATTCTGCTGATGGGATTTCACGCGCAAGAACTGTTTCACTTGCTCCGTGGTCACCCCAGAAGTTTACTTGACGACTTGATGTCACGAAAACTGAAGCATCGTAAATCATCTTGAAGTTGTAACCTTCGTGTTTGTTGATGTGGAAAAGTCCAGCATCACAAGCTACCACGTAATCAGCTTTAATTTCTTTCAAGAAATCAAGGTATGGTCGAACGGCATTGATCATGTCTTGGTGGAGCAATGCATTACATGCAACACTCAATTCTTTACCAGCGGCATGAACCATATCAGCAATCTCACGAAGTTCATCATACGTGAAATTGTGCGGCAAACGCAAACCATAATTTTCTTCACCCACATAAATGCGGTCAACACCTGCATCTAAGAGCTCTTTGACCTGCTCAATAGATTCAGCTGTCGCAGTAATAATTATTTTTTCCATAACGTTTTAATTATACCACTCCTATAACAATTCGTCACTCAGATCTCCTCAGAATCCTTTTGTTATAGCTTTCTAAAGTATTTTTATCTAGCTTCAGAATGAGCAAAACTTTATGAGAGGAGAGACTCAAAAAGAAATCCTCATTTTGAAACAAAAAAGAGGAACAACTATTTTAAACATATTTTTGACAAAGAGTCAAGAGCTTTTTTTAAAAAAAGGTGACAAATATATTAATTTATGGTATGATATCAGTTGAAATAGAGGAGAGGGATTATGCCAACACCGTTAAAGCAACATAAAGACCTTGAAGAACAAGAACAACATCTTCAGGTAGATGATACCCCTAAATTTTACGAATTTCAGGAAATTAATCACAGAAGCGCTAAGCTCAAGGAACTCATGTTCTTTGCCCGTATCGCTTTATTTGCTATTTCCACTGTTGTGGTATCTTTCTTTTTACTTGTCTTGAATCTGGCGCCAATCTGGGCTTTCTTATTTGCCTCTCTTATCAGCCTAGCCATTACGTCAGCTGTTTCAAGCATTATTTGGTCATTAAGACATTGATAAACAAAAGCTCCCATTGCTGGGAGTTTTTTAATACGAAAAAAGCGGCCCCTTGGACCGCTTTTTTATTATGCTTTAGTATCTTCTTCTGATTTTTCAGATTCAGCTTTTGGTTCTTCAGAAGGTGCTTCATCTTCTTTTGCTGTGTAGTCAATGATAATATCATCAACTTCAGCTTCCACATCTTCTTTGACGTCACCTGCTTTATCAGCAACATCGTCAACGACATCAGATACTTTTGATGTTAATTCTGATACTTTTTCAGTCGCATAGTCAGCAGCTGCTTGACCTTTTTCTTTAACGACTTCAAGAAATTCATCAGTTGTTAACTCACCTGATTCAAATTTTTCTTTGTAATCGTTAAAAGTGTCTACTGCTAAGTCAGTGTATTCTGTTGCCTTATCTTTTGCTTTTTGATGGTATTCAGAAGGATTTTCTTTGTAAGCTTGATATGCTTTACTTGCTTTTTTCTGTAATTCTTTACCTTTTTCAGTAGATAGGAAATAAGCTGCAGCTGCACCTGAGGCAACACCAATAATCACATTTCTCAATAATTTACTCATGCTCTTTCTCCTTTTTTAATAGTTTTGAGGCAACTTTACCGACAGCATAAGCTGCACTAGCTTTACCAACATTTGATGTTGCTTGAGTTGCTTTTTGAGAGAGACGACGCGCTTGCGCATTCAAATCAGAAACTGATTCTGAAAGGTCTGCTACTGCGACAAACAAAGGATCAATTGTTGACACTTTGCCATTGACATCTTCTACTAAAACATTAGCTTTAGCGAGGATTTCATTGGCTTGGTGAAGGGATACATTCACATCACTTGTCAACACTTTAATCGTTTCTTTTGACTCCTCAATAGTCTCATTAACAACATCAACTGTTTTATATAGTTTAACACCAATTGGTATAAAAACGCCAACCATAACTGCAAAAGCGATGGCAAAAATTAACAAAGCTACTTCTAACATCTTATCTCCTATCTCCTAAGCACTTATTCCTGATAATAAGGAATATCTTTTTGGTTTCTTCTCCACACGACCAAGACAATTCCAAGAAGAATTAGTACAGCTGACAACCATTGTGATACTCGCATACCTAAGAACATCAAACTATCTGTTCGCATGCCTTCAATCACGAAGCGTCCGCAACCATACCAAATCAAATAAAAGAATGTTACTTCTCCTTGTTTTAGAAAACGTGGACGGTGTCTCACACTCATGATAATGATAAACCCAAGCAAGTTCCACATTGACTCGTATAAAAAGGTCGGAACGCGATAACTACCGTCGATATACATTTGATTTTTAATGAAATCAGGCAAGTAGTTGAGACTCTTAACGGCTTTACCATAAGCTTCTTGATTGATAAAGTTTCCCCAGCGCCCAATTGCTTGCGCAATCATCACACCAGGAGCTGCAATATCCAAGAAATCAAGTGGATTAATGGCACGATAATATGAAAAGACAAAGAGAACAATGGCTCCCGTCAACAAGCCACCATAAATGGCTAGACCTCCATGCCATACCGCAAAAATCTCAGTCCAAGGCTGACTAGCGTAATAGTCAAAATCAAACATCACGTAATAAAGACGAGCCCCGATAATCGCCAATGGAAAAGCAATCAAAATAAAATCTAAAATATCATCTGGAATAATCTTACGTCGTGGTGCTTCTTTCATAGCTAAATAAACTGCTAGAAGCATACCCGAAACAATGAAAAGCGCATACCAGCGAATGGCAAAGGGACCAAATTGAATCGCGATTGGATTAATCATTGGTTCCCCTCATTCTTTGTAATGAGTTGGGTTAAGCGTTCTTCAAAAGTCTTGGTCGCATCAAATCCCATTTGTTTGGCACGATAGTTCATGGCAGCTGCCTCAATAACAACTGACATGTTTCGACCAGTTTGAACTGGGATACGTAGACGTGGAATTTTGACTCCTGACAACTCAAGTTCTTCATTACCATTTCCAAGACGGTCAAAGACTTTTCCTGACTCATAATTTTCAAGGTAAATGGCTAATTGAACTTGTGATGAATCCTTAACAGCACTCGCACCGTACAGGCTCATAACGTCGATAATCCCAACTCCGCGAATTTCTAGCAAGTGACGAAGAATCTCAGCTGGTTCACCCCAAAGGGTTTCTTCATCTTTAGCAAAAACATCCACACGGTCATCTGCTACCAAACGGTGACCACGTTTAACCAACTCAAGACCTGTTTCACTTTTACCAATACCAGAGTCCCCTTGAATCAAGACACCCATGCCGTAGATATCCATCAAAACACCATGGACACTTGTACGTTCTGCTAAGCAAGAATCAAGATACCATGACATTTCACCAGACAAACGACTGGTTGGGACGTGACTTTGCAAAATCGCAATGCCTTTTTCCTTAGCAGCACTAATCATTTCCTCTGGAATAGCCAAATTACGCGCCACAATAATGGCTGGTGTTTCTGGTTTAATCATTTCTCTTAGGACATGACGACGGTTGTGTGAGGTCATTTTCGTTAGATATGACCATTCTTTCATCCCTAAAAGCTGCAAACGCTCTGGTGAATAATAATCAAAATAGCCAGTCATTTCAAGTCCTGGACGTGAAATATCTGACGTTGTAATCTCTTTTGATAATAAGTCATCATCACCGTAGATAACATCAAGTTTTACCTTGTCGACTAACATTTTTACAGTAACTGACATGTCTCATACCATGAACTTTTTACAAAAATGTAAAATGAATTGAAAACGATAAAAATAGGCTTTTCTTATAGCAAGTCCATTTTCACTAAAGTAACAATTCTGTTCAATCCTTTTTCTCTTTTTTCATTATTATATCACAATCAGCCTAAAAAGTAAGCGCTCACGCAAGCTTTTGAAAATTAATTCTTAGCTTTTCCAGGCACACGTAAAAAGGCTTGGGACTTTTCCCAAACCTTTTCTTGTTTCATAGACTAGGATAAGTTCCTGTTATACTTATCTAGACTTTTTTGACTGCAACATTAAAAACTCAATTTGTCAGTGATTACCAGAACCAGCCGTCATTGTCGTCATCATCGTCGACAACTTCAGCATCCTTTCTTCTACGTGGCCCTGTACCATATTGGTCACGAGTGATATCTTCTTTGTAAGGAAGAAAAATTGCTAAGAGGATGTAAAGCAAAATGCCAAAGCCATAAAAGTACATTAGCAATGCTGCTAGGACACGTGTCAAAGGCAAGTCCCAGCCAAACTTATCAGCAATTCCGGCGCAAACACCACAAACCAGTTTATTCTTTCGCTGTTTATAAAGAGCTGATTTCATCTTTATCCCTTCCTTCATTTCTCACTATAATGATTATACCTAATTTCTTTACAAATAAAATCAGCCTTACGACTGATTTTATAATTAATTTGATACTTCTCTATGTTTTTTGCTTTTTGATTTCTAAGAGTTTGCCATGGCAGCGGCCACAGCGGTATTTTTGGGTATTAACACGGCGTTTTCTGCGATACTCTTGCCCGCATTTTTGGCAACAATAGCAATGATAAGGCGTCTCACTTGGCATAGTCGGTGCGTAGCGAAGGCCTTCAACCTTTTGAAGTAAGTGCTTAAAATCTGCGTCAGCGTGTTTGTAACCTTTTCCTTCAAAGTAAAGATGATAATGGCAAAGCTCATGACGAACAATCTTTCGAAAAGTCTCCATTCCAAACACCTCAAGGATTTTTGGATTAAAATCTAGATGCCCATCAGCTGGGAAAAAGCGTCCGCCAGTTGTCCTAAGACGTGTATTCCAGATTGCTGTATGTCGGAAGGCTTTTCCAAAATCTTCTTGTGAAACTTCTTTGACGTAATTAGTTAAGTTCACGCAAATCTACCAAAGAAAGGTTAATTTTGCCACGCTCTTTATCGATTTTTGAAACCCACACTGTGACCACATCACCAACGGAAACGACTTGGCTAGGGTGTTTGACAAAGGATTTGCTCATTTGTGAAATGTGAATCAAGCCATCATCGTGAAGACCGATATCAACAAAGGCTCCAAAATCAACGACATTTCGAACAGTTCCTTCCAATTTTTGTCCGATTTCAAGGTCAGAAATATCAAGCACATCTTGGCGAAGGACAGGTGCTTCAAAATCATCACGCAAATCACGACCTGGTTTTAAGAGATCAGCAATAATATCTTTCAGCGTTTCTTGACCTAGTCCGATTGTTTCAGCCATATCTTTTACAGACACTGCTTGAAGTTTTGCCTTAGCCGAATCATCCAAATCAGTGATATCAAGTTCTTTCAGCAAGCGCTCAACTGCCTTATATGACTCAGGGTGAACACCAGTGTTATCAAGGATGTTTTCGGCTCCTGGAATGCGTAAGAAACCTGCTGCTTGTTCAAATGCCTTAGCACCCAGACGTGGCACTTTCTTAATCTCTTCACGTGAACTAATACGACCATGTTCGTCACGGTACTTAACGATATTTTCTGAAATGGTTTTATTTAGACCTGATACGTGTGACAAGAGTGCTGGACTTGCTGTGTTAATATTCACCCCGACTTGGTTAACCACGGTATCAACAACGAAATCTAGGTTTTCAGCCAATTTTTTCTGGCTAACGTCGTGCTGGTATTGGCCGACACCAATGGATTTTGGGTCAATTTTAACCAATTCTGCCAAAGGGTCTTGAAGACGACGAGCAATAGAAATGGCAGAGCGTTTTTCAACGGTCAAGTCTGGGAACTCATGGCGAGCAAGCTCAGAAGCGGAATAGACAGAAGCTCCGCTTTCATTGACAATAACGTAAGAAACCTCTGGAAAATCTTTCAAGACTTGCGCTACGAATGCTTCACTTTCACGGCTGGCTGTTCCATTTCCGATAGCGATAATTTCAATGCCGTAGTTAGAAATGAGCTCAGCTAAATCTTTTTTAGACTGTTCAATTTTGGCTTGGCTAGCAGGTGCAACTGGGTAAATCACTTGCGTTGTCATGAGTTTCCCGGTTTGGTCAACCACGGCTAGCTTAGCACCTGTACGAAAGGCAGGGTCAAAACCAAGAACCATTTTCCCTTTTAGCGGTGACACCAAAAGAAGATTGCGAAGATTTTCTGAGAAGAGCTCGATAGCTCCATCTTCAGCACTCTCTGTCAATTCACTGTGAATACGGCGTTCCATAGCAGGAACGATTTTTTTCTTGATGGTTTTTGAGATGACGTCGTCGATGTAAGCATTTCTGTTTTTAAAACGTGACGCCATGAAACGAATCATCTTGTCAGTATTATGGTCAAAACCAACTTTTAAAATCCCAAGCTTTTCACCACGGTTAAGAGCTAAGATGCGGTAGCCTTGCATTTTAGAAACTTTCTCTGAGAAATCATAATAGATTTGGAATGTTTTTTTATCATCGGCTGTTTCATCTTTGACGCTTGAAATTATCGAGCTATAAGACCAGATTTCATTGTAAACCCATGAGCGAAGGCGATTGTCTTCTGAGAAGGATTCAATCAAGATTTCACATGCCCCTGCGATAGCTTTATCAGCTGTTTCAAATCCATCACAAATAAATGCTTGAGCTTCTTTTTCAAGCGAAGCTTTATTTTGTAAAATCAAGCGTGCTAGGGGAAATAACCCTGCTTCTCTAGCAATAGTTGCCTTGGTACGACGTTTTTCTTTGTAAGGAAGGTAAAGTTCCTCAACGTCAGCTAATTTTTCAGCTGCCTCAATTGCTTTTTTGAGCTCAGCTGTTAATTTTCCTTGTTCTTCAATTTTACTTAATACCGTTGCTTTGCGTTCAGCTAAAGCTGTCATACTTTTATCCAAATCAATGATAGCTTTAATTTGAACTTCATCCAAATTACCAGTCATTTCTTTACGGTAACGAGCGATGAAAGGAATGGTATTTCCTTCGCTTGTCAACTCGAGAACTTTGGCAATTTGGTTCTCTTTAATTGTTAATTCTTGAGCAATTTTATGTATATTTTCATTTTTCATAGCCTATCTATTATATCAAAAAAACTCTTAAAACTGGGATTTTTACTGATTCTTTTGGTGATTTTTAACTTAAGTTTTACCGAATTTTATCAAATTCTATCTTATAAATATCCGCTTAGCTTTTGCTGATTTTTTCAAATGATAGTATAATAACTGGTGACTATATTTAGAAAAGAGGTGTCCATCTTATGGCAATCACTCACAAACGTCAGGACGATTTAGAGTCAATGTTTGCAAACTTTGCAAGTTTTCCAAAAGTCTCTAGTGACCCTGAAAAAGAAAAGGAAAGTAAGGATAAAAACGATAAGAAAGCGACTCATTAAGTTTTATGGACATTTTTACTCACTTACCAGCAAGTGTCTTACAATGGTTTGCGATTTTTATCTCCATTATCATTGAGGCCTTGCCTTTTGTTTTGCTTGGAACGATTTTATCTGGTTTCATCGAGGTTTACGTGACACCTGATTTGGTGCAACGTTACCTCCCTAAGAATAAATTCCTACGAATTCTCTTTGGAACCTTCGTTGGTTTTATTTTCCCTTCCTGTGAATGTGGGATTATTCCTATCATCACGCGCTTTCTAGAGAAAAAAGTTCCTAGCTACACTGCTGTTCCCTTTCTAGCCACAGCACCCATTATCAACCCTATTGTGCTTTTTGCAACATACTCAGCCTTTGGAAATAGCTGGCGCTTCTTGTGGTTGCGACTTCTTGGTGCTATTGTAGTTGCTATCACGCTTGGAATTATGCTTGGTTTTGTGGTCGATGACAATATCTTAAAAGAAGATATTGCGCCATGTCATTTTCACAATTACTCTGGTGAACCTTGGTATCGCAAGATTTTCCTCGTTTTAGCACATGCTATCGATGAATTATTCGACACCGGTCGTTACCTGGTCTTTGGGTCATTGGTAGCTTCGGCTATGCAGATTTATCTACCGACCCATATCCTAACAAAAATCGGTGGAAATGCCTTGACAGCTATACTTGTGATGATGCTGTTGGCCTTCATCTTATCACTTTGTAGTGAAGCTGATGCCTTTATCGGTGCTTCGCTTCTCTCAAGTTTCGGGACTGCACCAGTCCTTGCCTTTCTTTTGATTGGTCCAATGGTGGATATCAAAAACCTCATGATGATGCTCAATTCCTTTAAGAAACGTTTTATTGTGCAATTCATTAGCGTTTCTGCTGGGATGATTATCCTTTACTGTCTACTTGTGGGGGTGATTGGATGATTCGATTTTTAATTCTTGCTGGTTATTTTGAATTAACCATGTACCTACAGATTTCTGGAAAATTAAATCAGTACATCAATAACCACTACGCTTATCTAGCATACATTTCCATGGTGCTGTCATTTGTTCTAGCTATCGTGCAATTGATTATCTGGGTTAAAGATTTGAAAATGCACAGCCATTTGCATGGAAAATTGGCAAAAATCACTAGTCCAATGATTCTGGTCATTCCAGTACTTATCGGACTTTTAGTTCCAACAGTAACCTTGGATTCTACAACGGTTTCTGCTAAAGGTTACCACTTTCCACTTGCAGCAGGCTCAACTGGAACAGTCAGCGAAGATGGGACACGTGTCCAATACCTAAAACCAGATACCAGCCTTTATTTCACTTCTGCAGCTTACGATAAGGAAATGCGAAAAGAAATGAAAAAATACAAAGGTTCTGGTGATTTGACCATTACGACAGATAATTACATGGAAATCATGGAGCTCATCTACCTTTATCCCGATGAATTTTCTGGACGTAACATCACTTATACTGGCTTTGTTTACAATGAACCAGGTCACGATGGTTATCAATTTCTTTTCCGTTTTGGTATCATACACTGTATTGCCGATTCAGGTGTCTACGGGCTCTTAACAACTGGCAATACTACTAGCTATCCAAACAACACATGGATTACAGCAACTGGTACCATTAGTCTTGAATACGATAAGACTTTGGAACAAAACTTACCAGTCCTACACATTTCTAAGATTAAAGAAACAGATGCCCCTGATAATCCTTACGTTTATCGCGTCTTTTAAATAATAAAATCCCACCAGATTAATAAACTGGTGGGTATTTTTTAGTTATTTTTCTTGTAAGCAACAGCTAGTCTAATAATGTTAAACAATGTCAAGATTCCCCAAACCGCCATGATTTGCCACTTGGCTTCAGCAAGATAAATCAGAGTTAAGACAAGTGTCGATGAGGTCAAGAGAATTGTCGATAGATGAGCTTTAACAAAGTTAAGCATGGCTTTAAATAATCCCTTCTAGGAGACCACGGATAAAGTCTTCAGAGTCAAATTCGCCAATATCATCAATCTTTTCACCAAATCCAATGAATTTAACTGGGATATCAAGTTCTTGGCGGATAGCTAGAACAACACCACCTTTGGCAGTTCCATCGATTTTAGTCAAGATGAGTCCTGTTAATGGTGTGATTTTTGAGAATTCTTTTGCTTGGCTAAGAGCATTTTGACCTGTTGAAGCATCAAGGGCAAGAAGGGTTTCGTGCGGAGCATCTGGCACCACGCGCTTAATGATTCGACCAATTTTTTCAAGCTCTGCCATCAAATTATCTTTGTTTTGCAAACGACCTGCAGTATCAATCAACAGAACGTCAACATTTTCAGCGACCGCTCTTTCCATACCATCAAAGACCACTGAAGCTGGGTCTGCTTTTTCTGGTCCAGTCACAACTGGGACATCAACACGTCGTCCCCATTCCGCAAGCTGAGCAACGGCACCAGCACGGAAAGTATCAGCTGCAACAAGCATAACTTTCTTGCCTTCATTTTTATATTTGTAAGCAAGCTTACCGATTGATGTTGTTTTACCAACTCCGTTGACTCCGACAAAGAGCATGACAGTCAAGCCATCTTGAAAATTGATTTGTTCGTTAAAGACGCCGTCTTTTTCGTAGATTTCAACCAATTTTTCAATAATGACACGTTTCAAATCATCTGCTTTTTTAGCTTTTTCTAGTTTAGCTTCATAGCGCAAATCTTCTGTCAATTGTGTTGCCACATTAACACCGACGTCTGAAAGGATAAGCATTTCTTCTAATTCTTCAAAGAAATCTTCATCCACACGACGGAAATTCGCTAGAAAGGCATTCAAACGTGCGCTAAAGCCTGTACGTGTCTTTTTAAGACTACGATTGTATTTTTCTTCTTCAGTCTCAACAGGTGCACTAGCTGCTTCTTTTGGTTCTTCTTTTACGTCTTCTTGTTTTGTTTCAACAGCTTCAAATTCGACTGTTTCGCCACGGTCTAAAGCTTCTTTGGCAGCTTCTTTTTTAGCATAATAATCTGCCATAACTCCTGAAAAATCAGCTTCAGCTGCTTCCTTAGTTTCTTCAAGCTGGCTAGCTTCTTCAGAAACTGGAGTTACTTCACTTTCAATCACGTCTTCTGCTTGAGCTTGAACGTCAGCTGGTTCGGCTACTTCTTTACTCTCATCAGCAGAAGTTTCTTCAAGTGCCTGAGCAGTTTCTTGTCCTTCAAGCTGCTCTTTCGTATCCTTTTTCTTTCCAAATAAACGATCAAATAATCCCATATTAAGCTACCAAGAGAACATGCTTGTCCTCTTATCCTTTCTACTTAGCTTCTAAAATGTATTTTTTAACAGCTTCTGCGACGCCAGACTCATCGTTAGTGCGACTTGTCACAGCATCTGCTGTTTCTTTTGCGATTGCAACACCATTTGCCATGGCAACACCTAACCCAGCCCATTTTAACATGGAAAGGTCGTTTTCTTCATCACCCATAGCCATGACATTTTCTGATGATAAGCCTAGGCGTTTAACTAGTTGATTCAAACCAGCAGCTTTATGAACACCTTTAGGCATCATTTCTACTATAATATCACGTGATTTAAAAATTTCAAAATGTTGATGTAGTTCTTTTGGTAATTTTAAGAGTTGTTGGTCCAAAAATTCTGGTTTTGTGACGCTAACCACCTTGTTGTAAATCACATTTTCAGGAATATCAGCAAAGCTATCAACCGTTACAAATTCAAGAGTTGGATTTGCTTGCGGGTAGTGTGATTCATTGCCACGACAGGAAAGACTGTAGACAATACCATCACTAAGCACATCAAATGGTAGAGCTAAGGGCTCAAGATGACGGTACAAGAGTTGAAGCTGAGCACGACTGAGCTCACTCTTTGCCAAAATCTCACCGGTCGTTTTTTGCACCAAGCCACCATTAAAGGTAATCAGATAATCTTCATCAGAAATCAAGTCCAACTCTTCAAGTAAACCACTGATAGCCTTAAGAGGTCGTCCTGTCGTGATAACTACTTTAACGCCCATATCACGCGCGGCTCTGAGAGCCAATTTATTTTCTCGTGTGACAACTTTTTGGCTGTTAAAGAGTGTGCCGTCTAGGTCCAAGGCAAGCAATTTAATATCTGCCATTAATCAACTAATCCTTCCATATAAGCCATCACTGACTCTTCATCACAATGTCCGATAATTTCGCTAGAAATCTCTTTGATTTCTTGACGAGCATTTTGGGTTGCGACTGCTCTTCCGGCAAATTCAAGCATTTCATAGTCATTGAGATTATCTCCAAATGCAACAACTTCCGCAGCTGATAAGCCATAAGAGTCACAAAGTGCCTCAAGGCCTGTTCTTTTGTTGACATCAGAAAGAATGATGTCAATTGATTTAAAGCCTGTTGTTACTGCTTTAACGTAATCAATACGTTGGTTAAACCAAGCTTCACCTTTTCGAACCGTATCTTCTGCAAAGTTAGCAGTCACTTTCAAGATATTATCAGTAACATTTGCTAGATTGTCAACACGTTGCACATTTTCATAGTAATGACTGATAAATTCAAGGTATTCATCACTGGCCTTAGGATGCAAGTAAGCTCCATTTTCACCAGATAATAAGAAATCATAACCTGTCATATAAGGACTTTCAATTAAAGTATCCGTAATCTCTAAAAATTGTGGTTTTGTTAAACCAGATTCAAAAACTGTCTTTTCACCGACTTTAACAAGTGTTCCATTTTCAGCAATAAAAGCCATTTTATCAGCATGTGGCGCAAACATTTTTTCCAAAGCAAGCATTGAACGCCCACTAGCTGCCACAAATAACATATCATTCTTTTCAAATTTTTCGAGGACATTATGGAGGCGTTGATTGTCATAAAAGCCTTTACTAGTCAAGAAAGTGCCATCCATATCTGTCGCTACAAGTTTTACCATTTTTCTCTCCCTCAATATTACATAATTCTATTCTAGCAAAAAACGCCAACTTTTTCCTGCTAATAATCTATTCTTTTCGACTTGTCGCTAGCAAAAAATTTTTTAAAATTTTTTTGAAAAAAGGCTAGGTTTTAAAAATTTTTTTCGAATAGATTATTTAGAAGAATATTTAAAGGGGTAAACAATGATGAAAAAAACAAATCGCGCTTTCTGGATTTCTGGCTTATTGGTACTGACTGTGTGTGGAGGGGCTTTGGCTCTCAATCAGCATTCGCAACACAAGCATACAAGTGTAACAGCCAGTCAACACCTTCACCGAAGCACTAAGGGCAAAAGCACTTCATCTTCTGCTAAGAAAAAAGAAGGCGACAAGCGCCTTGATTTATTCCAACTGCCAAATGAAAAAAAGATTACCAACGATTTAGTTAAAGATGGAAAAACTATCGTCGATTCTAGACAAGTTAGCAAAGAAGCTAGTCAATTGGATTTTGCGGCGCTAGCTCAAGGTGATTTTTCAAGTCTTGCTGGAACATGGCAAGACGCCAACGGCTTTACTTTCGAATTTTCTCCAGAAGGCATTGTCTCAGAAAATGGTAGATTGACTTTGTCTGCTCTCGCTTACGATGATAAAGGCGAAGCTATTTCTCAAGTCTCTTCTCAAAGAGGCGGTGGTTTCATCTTGTACTACTATGCTGCAGGTAATCAAATTCCTGATTGGCATTTTAGTATCACTGACTCTGACCCATCAGACTACGGTCGTGATCGTCTCTTTGCCACTCAGCTTAGCCGTTTCGACTATGAATCAACACAACAATTCGTAAACAGCGTTTTCTATAAAGTTTCTAACAACTACAGCAAAGTCTCACAAACCGAATCTGAGTCAGTAGAAACGCCAGAAGAAAACACTAATCAAAACTTGCAAAATGGCGAAACTACAACAGATGAGCAAGCTTCTGACACACAAGAAAATACTCAAAGCGACGTAACAACCCAAGAATAACGGCAAAAAGCCCAGCTATTGCTAGGCTTTTAAAATCTGAATTACTATTCATTTTTCAGAATATCTACCAGATATGGAACAATTTTTTCTCCGTCCAAATCATTCAAAACACTTATCCAACGATAATCAGTATGTTCTTCGGGATTTAATGTGACATTTATTTCCTTATTCTTAGGAAGATGAGCAGCATAAACTAATCTAGTGTATACAACACCATTATCTAAATTACTATCTTCATGAATAATATCATCTATTTTGATCTGAAGTCCTACTTCTTCAAGACACTCTCTGATGGCAGCACCTTTCGGCAACTCCTCACTCCCAACGCTACCCCCAGGAATATCCCAATAAAACGGATAAACATTATTTCTACCATAGCTTGTTGCAACGCGTTTTATCACTAAGTATTTTTCGTGATATTTTATTAAACTGTGCGCAATTAGTTTATTACCATTTTTTACCCTTTAATGATTATTCCACAAGATTTTCAGCATCTTTTAATTTAACGGATACGATGCGTGAAATTCCTGATTCTTGCATGGTTACCCCGTAAATGCTGTCAGCTGCTGCCATTGTTCCCTTACGGTGAGTGACAACGATGAACTGACTTGATTTATCAAAGCGATTGAGGTAGTCACCAAAACGTTTGACATTTGCCTCATCGAGCGCTGCTTCCACCTCATCAAGAATAACAAATGGGATGGTTTTGACACGAATAATGGCAAATAGCAGAGCTAAAGCTGATAGAGCTTTTTCCCCACCTGACATTAAATTCAAGGATTGAATTTTCTTACCTGGTGGTTGGACAGAAATCTCAACCCCTGCTGTCAGCAAGTCACCTTCTGTCAATGACAAATCGGCAGAACCGCCACCAAACATTTGCGTAAAGGTTTGCTTGAAGGATTCACGAATGGCATTAAAAGTTACTTGGAAGCGTGATTTCACTTCATCATCCATGTCATTAATGGTATCAAGTAGAAGGTTCTTAGAATGAACCAAATCTTCTTTTTGACCATTTAAGAAAGTCAAACGATTATTGACTTCATCGTATTGAGCAATAGCATCCAAGTTGATTGGTCCTAATGCCTTGATACGGCGGCGCAAATCTTGCAAACGTTCGCGAGCAATAGCCATATCTTCCACAACCTGACTAGCTTCTTTAGCTTCAGCCAAGGTCATGTGATAATCTTCTGTCAAATCGTGTGTGAAGCCACGCAAACGTTCAGAAACTTGAGCAACTTGGGCTTCAACTTGGGCTTGTTTGCGGATTAATTCTTCATTTTTTTGATTTTCTTTGGCAACTTGTTCTTCGAGTTCTTCAAGATTAGCTTCACAATCTTCAAGTTCAAAACGTAGGCTAACCAAGCGTTCTTCTTCGCTTGCTTTTCTTGTCACAGCTTCGTCATGTTGTTTTTTCAGAAGTGGCAAGTTTTCAATTTCTTGATCACTCGCATGAAAGGCAAGTAAATCTTCACATTTTGCCATTTCTACTTTATTTTCAGCTAAGCTGATATCAAGGCGTGTCTTGTTGGCAGATTCAAACTTGCGTTCGCTGAGAAGTTCACGCTCTTGAAGTTTCGCTTGTGACAAGTCTTGACGAAGTTGTTCAACTTTTTGCGTAATGGCATTTTTATTTTCTTTGATTTGGTCAATCTGGCTTGTCAACTCTTGCTTACGTTCAGCAACTTTTGTTAACTCAGCTTCAAAGTGAGCTTTTTGAGATTCCAAATCATTTGAACTGTTATCAGTCTCACTTTCTTGAAGTTGTTTGCAGAGTTGCTTAACATCGTTCAAGCGTTCAGCCAATTGTTGGTATTCCAATTCAGCTTTTTGTTCTGCAAAACGAGCTTCTTCACCTTGAGCTTTCAGGCTAGCTAATTCTTCTTTGTTAGCTAGCAATGTTTCGTGAAGAGTTTGAACCAATTTTTCTTGTGCGACTTGTTTTTCTTGAAGGTCATTTAATTCAGCCACAAGATTGTCTAACTCTGGTTTGATAAATGTGGTGTTATTTTGACGGTTCGCACCACCTGAGAATGACCCACCAGGGCGAATCTCAGTACCATCTAAAGCTACCAAACGCACTTGATAGTGTAATGCACGAGCAGCCTTATTAGCATTATCGACCGTATCAAAAACAGCTGTCACTCCAAGAAGATTTTGAAAAATATTGTCCAAGCGTTTATCAAATGACACCAAGTCACTTGCCACACCAAGGAAACCTTGGCTAGAAGACAAAATAGCTTGATTTTGTTGTGATAAATGGCGAGCCTTGATAGTCGTAAGTGGTAAGAAAGTGGCACGTCCTTGACGGTTTTTCTTCAAGAAAGCAATTGAACGTTTGGCAGCCGCCTCGTCTTCAACAATCACATGTTGGCTTGAACCACCAAGAGCAATTTCAAGGGCAGTTTGATACTTGCGGTCAAAGCTTAAATGCTCACTTACAGCACCAATGATACCACCAAGTTGACTAGAAGCTTGTAAGACAGACTTAACACCTGCGTAGAAATTACTGTGATTTCTAAGGATAGATTCAAGACTAGACTTACGAGCTTGCTTAGATTTAATGACATCTAATTGGTCAAACATTTTCGTCTGCTCAGCTTGATAATCTTTTTCAAGTTGGCTTGTCTTAGCAAACAATTCCTGATAAGCATCTAGAAGCTCTTTAACTTGTTTGCATGCGACTTCAAAGCTTTCAAGAGATTCTTTAGCAGTTGCTTTTAATTCTTCCAAATTAGCCTGTGTCTGTGCTAATTCTTCAGATTTTGATTCTGATAATTGTTTTTGATTATCAATATCAGCTTGTGTCATGGTTAACTTGTTAGACAAATCTGCTTCTTCTTGCATCAAGCTAACAAATTCTTCACGTAATTTTTCAATGACTTGATCTGGGTCAGTTGAAAAGCGATCCAATTCAGCTTGCAATTTTTGAATCGTTGCTGTAGTTTCGGTTAATTCGTCATCTAATTTTGCGAGCTGACCTTCTTTTTGCGCTAATTCTTCTCGTAAGCTTTCCTGACTAGCCTTAAGCTCAGTCAATTGGCTAGTAGCCGCTTGTTTTTTCTCTTCTTTTTGACTTGATTCTAAGGCAATCAAATCCATTTGGCGTTCAAGGTCAGAAATAGCTTTTGTAATATCTACCAAGCCAGCCTGTTTTGTCGCCATTTCTTCAGACAATTGGTGACGTTTTGCTTTTAAGGCTTGATTTTGTTTTTCAAATTGCTGGCGCTGTTCATAATAAGCTGACAAGTCTGACTTGATGCTAGCCAAGTCCTCTTTCAAGCTATCCAAACGGACTTTATCAGTTTGAATATCTTCTACCAAGACATTCAAGTGAAGTTGTTTGCGCTCATCTTCCAAACCAATAAACTCTTTAGCGACTTGCGCTTGGCGTTCCAAAGGCTTCACTTGAGCTTCCAGTTCGTAGATAATATCATCTAGACGGTCCAAGTTATCTTGGGTTTGATTAAGCTTAGTTTGTGTTTCTTTTTTACGTGTCTTGTATTTTAAAACACCAGCCGCTTCTTCAAAAATCGCACGACGTTCTTCTGGTTTACTGTTGAAAATCTCTTCAACGCGACCTTGCGAAATGACTGAGAAAGAATCACGGCCAAGACCTGTATCCATAAACAAATCATGAATATCACGCAAACGCACCTTGCGACCATCAATCAAATACTCGCTATCGCCATTTCGGTAAATATGGCGTTCTACTCGAATCGTCTCTTTAGCATCTTTGATAAAGCCATCTGAATTATCTAAGCTAACAACAACTTGAGCGTAATTCAATGGTTTGCGGTTTTCAGCTCCAGCAAAAATGACATCTGGCATCTTGCCACCACGTAAATTTTTAGCAGAAGATTCCCCAAGCGCCCAACGTAAACTTTCGGTAATGTTAGATTTACCAGAACCATTTGGACCTACAACGGCTGTAACTCCCTTATCAAATTCAATTGTTGTCTTGTCTGCAAAGGACTTAAAGCCCTGCATTTCAATTTCTTTTAAATACATAAAATGAGAGATGAAAAGGCAAATACCTTCCCGAGCTAACAAACAAGAAGAGCTTAACAGACCTTCTTATCGTCTTCTAGGCTACGTCAAACACGTATCATATGACCTAGGGCAGGTTGGACATTTGCCTTTACGAATTCCTTTCAAACGTCTTATTGAAGAGTGGCAAGCGCATTTTTAGCAGCATCTTGCTCAGCTAATTTCTTAGATTTTCCGATTCCTTTACTTTTAGCTTCGTCATTGACATACACTGTCACTTCAAAGACTTTGGCATGCGCAGGACCAGATTCATTTGACACACGATAGTCAATAGTGACATCACCGTGGCCTTGCAATAATTCTTGCAAGGTTGTTTTGTAATCTTTGACACGTTCAAAGTTACCTTTTTCAACTTGTGGAATCATGACTTGATTCAAGAATTTATTAACCGCTTCAACCCCTTGGTCCATCAAAAGTGCACCAAGAAAGGCTTCGAATAAGTCACCTAAGATAGTGTCGCGGTTTCGTCCACCAGATTTTTCTTCACCATTACCAAGTTTGATGAATTCATCAAAACCACAGTAACGTGAAAAGCCTGCTAATGATTCTTCACGAACAATAACAGAACGCATCTTAGACAAATCACCTTCTGGTTTCTTCGGATATTTTTTAAACAAATACTGAGAAATCAAAAGTTGAAGAACCGCGTCTCCTAAAAATTCCAAGCGTTCATTGTGTGAAATGTTTAGGAGGCGATGTTCATTAGCGTAAGATGTGTGAGTAAATGCAGTTTCAAGCAATGTTTTATCTTCAAATGCGATTCCAAAGTCTCGCTGAAGTTTTGTATCTAAAGCTTGCATAGATAAATCTCCCTTCAAAAATTGGTCTATTTTTAATCAATTAAGCCTTTTCCTAATCTCAAAAGGCTAGCTTATTTAAAACAATAATTTTCTTTTTATAGACTATTTTATTATACCAGAAAGTTAGAAAAAATGGGAATTCTCCCTAAAATCCCTGTAATTCTTTTCTATTATAGGGACGTTTTTTAGGGTAACAAGAAAACCTAGCTCTTTCGTGCTAGGTTTTTGTTCTTATAGACCTGCTAAAGGCGTTGCTTCATCAGGTGATGTATCAAAAACAGTCATGTCATGACCAACAGCAAAATCTGCTTGCATCAAGTTATTTTCCATAGTCATGTGTGCCAATTCTTTGATATTATTTTCCTTACTTAAGTGTCCAAGGTAAATTCTTTTTGTGCGATTGCCGATAGTGCGAATCATGGTATCAGCACCATCTTCATTTGACAAGTGACCACGATCAGATAGAATACGTTGTTTCAAGCTCCAAGGATAAGAACCCGCACGCAAAATCTCAACATCATGGTTTGACTCAATCAGATAACCATCAGCATTTTCAATCACACCCGCCATTCGGTCACTAACGTAACCAGTATCAGTCAGCACGACAAATGACTTATTATCTTTCATCAAACGGTAAAACTGTGGATCAACAGCATCGTGGCTGACTCCAAAACTTTCAATGTCAATATCACCAAAGGTCAATGTTTTACCACGTTCAAAGACATGTTTTTGCCCAACATCAAGTTTTCCAATCATGTTGCGATCATCAATCATTTGCCAAGTTTTGGCATTGGCATACACATCAAGATTGTATCTACGAGCCAGCACTCCAACTCCTTTAATATGGTCAGAGTGTTCGTGCGTAATCAAAATAGCATCCAAATCTTCTGGTTTTCGGTCAATTTCAGCAAGAAGACTGGTAATTTTCTTACCAGTCAAACCTGCATCTATCAAAAGACGTTTTTGTGGCGTTTCCACATAAAATGAATTTCCAGTTGAACCGGAGGCTAAGACACTGTATTTAAAAGCATTCTCAGACATCTAGTCCTCGTCATCCTCCCATTCATCATAAATATCAGAATCCTTCTCATACGGAAGAACAATTGTAAATGTTGAGCCCTTACCATAGGTACTTTGAGCCCAAATAAATCCTTTATGTTGTTTGACAATTTCTTTAGCAATGGCAAGTCCAAGCCCTGAACCACCTTGGGCACGACTTCTAGCCTTATCAACACGGTAGAAACGGTCAAAGATTAACGGCAAGTCTTTCTTCGGAATACCAAGTCCTTCATCAGAAATCGAAATAATCAACTGAGTTTCAGTCGTCTTCATGCTGACAGTGATTTTCCCACCATCTGGTGAGTACTTAATGGCATTATTTAGGATATTATCCAAGACTTGTGTCATCTTATCTGGGTCAATTTCAACCCAGATTGACTTGATTGGATAGTCTCTGACAATCTCGTATTGCTTGCCAGCAACCGTGTGTTGACTTTTAATTTGGTCAAAACGATTCAAAATAGACGTCATAAAGGCTGTGAAGTTAGTCATTTCGACTTCTAGCTGCACCGTTTGATTGTCGATTCGAGACAGATTAAGCAAATCTGAAATCATGCGAATCATACGATTGGTTTCATCCAAAGAAACTTTAATGAAACTTGGTGCAATATCTTCTTTCAGAGCCCCTTCATCCAGCGCTTCAAGATAAGATTTAACCGAAGTAAGTGGCGTACGCAATTCATGACTAACGTTAGAAACGAACAAGCGACGTTCACGGTCTTCTTTTTCTTGTTCCGTCGTATCATGCAAGACAGCAATCAGCCCAGAAATAAAGCCACTATCTCTACGATTTAAGGCAAATCGAATACGCAAAGTAATAAATTCTCCCGTCTCATCACGACGGTTTAGAACAATTTCTGGCGTCTTAGACACCAAATCGTGGTAAGAATAATCGCTATCATCACCAAGAATGTCAACGATATTCATCCCAAGGGCTTCTTCACGCTCAAGATTTAGTTGCTTTTGAGCGGTCTGGTTAATCATGGTGATATTTCCAGAACGGTCAGTCGCTAGCACCCCATCAGTCATATAAGACAAAATACTTGCTAAACGATTCTTTTCTTGAGCTAGATTTTCTTGAGCCAAACGAAAGACAGTTGACAAATCATTTAACTGACCAGCCAACTCTGCTAAATCTCTGTCTTTTTCAATGATAATATCTTCTGTATATTTTCCTGTAATCAGTTCACGAACCTTACCACTCAATCGACGAATATTAACAGACGTCCTGTAATCTCTGATAGCCAAATGGATAAAATAAATGGCCACAAAAGCTAACAAGAAAAGAATGGCTTGTTCAAAAAGATATTGATTCTGTACCATTGTATTATTCATAAGACTTCATATAGTAACCAACACCGCGACGTGTCAAAATGTATTCTGGACGACTTGGAGTATCTTCGATTTTTTCACGCAAACGACGAATGGTAACGTCAACTGTGCGGACATCACCAAAATAATCATACCCCCAAACAGTTTCCAAAAGGTATTCACGCGTCATCACTTGTCCCATGTGAGTAGCTAAATGATGAAGCAATTCAAATTCACGGTGTGTTAATTCAATGTCTTCGCCACGTTTTTGAGCAACAAAGGCATCAGGTAAAATCTTCAAATCGCCGATGGTAATTTCAGAATTTGATGAAGAAGCATTTTCCTCAGCAACTGCTGATTCGATGTTCTCAGTACGACGAAGGTGTGCTTTGACACGTGCTAACAATTCACGATTTGAGAAAGGTTTTGTGACGTAGTCATCTGCTCCGATTTCAAGACCGATAACTTTATCGAACTCGCTATCTTTAGCAGAAAGCATAATAATCGGAATATGACTTGTTTTACGAACTTCTTTTGCAACTTCAAGTCCATCCAATTCTGGCAACATCAAATCCAAGATAATCAAATCAGGATTTTCTTCTTCAAATTTAGCAATTGCTTCACGACCATCAAAAGCCGTAACAGTTTCATAACCTTCTTTAGTTAAGTTAAATTTAATAATATCTGAAATTGGTTTTTCATCATCAACAATAAGAATTTTTTTCATATGTCACCTCTTCAATTCTATGTCAGTAGAATAAAAAATTCTCAAACAACAATTTCTATGTCATTTTATTTACAAAAATGACCTCTACCTTTAATTATATCAAAATTCAAGATTAATTGGAAACCTTGGATACTTTTGAAACCAGAAAGTAACAATTAACCTTAAAATTCAATCTATTTTTGTTTATTACTTATTTAAATTTTCTGAAATATTTGACAGTTAACAAAGCAATGTGGTAAGATAAACTAACCGAGCTTGTTAGATGTTAGAAAACCTAACAAGAAAATCTTATCTTTGAAAAGGAGACAAGTGTGGCACTTATTGAATTTAAAAACGTTGAAAAATACTATGGCGACTATCACGCCCTCAGAAATATTAACCTAGAAATCGAGAAAGGACAGGTCGTTGTTCTTCTTGGCCCATCAGGTTCTGGTAAATCAACTCTTATCCGAACAATGAATGCTCTTGAATCAATCGAAACAGGTAGCTTAAAAGTCAATGGGCATGAGCTAGCTAACGCTTCTGCCAAAGATTTGGTGCAACTTCGTAAAGAAGTTGGTATGGTTTTCCAACATTTCAACCTCTATCCGCACAAAACCGTGTTAGAAAATGTAACCTTAGCACCAATCAAAGTCCTCGGAAAATCAAAAGAAGAGGCAGAAGAAATTGCGGAAAAATTCTTAACTTACGTTAATATGTGGGATCGTAAAGATTCTTACCCAGGCATGCTATCTGGTGGTCAAAAGCAACGTGTGGCAATCGCTCGTGGTCTTGCAATGCAACCAGAACTCCTTCTTTTTGACGAACCAACATCAGCCCTTGACCCAGAAACTATCGGTGATGTTCTTGCTGTCATGCAAAATCTTGCTAAAGAAGGCATGAATATGGTTGTTGTTACCCACGAAATGGGCTTTGCTCGTGAAGTTGCTGACCGCATTATTTTCATGGCTGAAGGTCAAATTCTCGTTGATACAACAGATGTTCAAGGTTTCTTTGATAACCCAACTGAACCACGTGCTAAACAATTCTTGAGCAAAGTTATTAATCACACCAGTGATAATGTCTCTAAACATTAAGGAGCCTCTTATGAAGAAAAAAATTTGTTTAGCCATTTTAGCTAGCCTATCACTGCTCTTTATGAGCTTTTTCACTGCTTCAAAAACCTTTGCAAATACTACATCTGAGCAGATCAAAAAAATCCAAGATGCTGGTGTCCTTAAAGTCGGGGTCAAACAAGACGTTCCAAACTTCGGCTATTATTCAGCTGAGAGCGGTAAATATGAAGGAATGGAAATTGATTTAGCTAAAAAAATCGCTAAGACACTTGGTGTTAAAGTTGCTTACACAGCTGTTACAACCCAAACTCGTGAAGCACTTCTTGATAATGGACAAATCGATCTTTTGATTGCTACTTATACGATTACTGATGAACGTAAAGCTTCCTATGCTATTTCAAATCCTTACTATTATGACGAGATTGGCTTTTTAGTTAATACAGGTAAAGGTTTAAAAACGATCTCTGACCTCAATGGTAAGACTATCGGAGTAGCTCAAGGATCAACAACTAAGCTGACAATTGAAGAATACGGAAAAGCACATAACTTGAAATTCAAATTTGTTCAACTTGGTTCTTTCCCAGAACTAGCTATTTCACTTCACGCGAAACGTATCGATGCTTTCTCAGTTGATAAGTCAATCTTGACTGGTTATGTCAGCAAAAAAACTGCCATTATCGACGAAGGTTTCAATACTCAAGAATACGGTATCGCAGCTAAAAAATCTAACCAAGCAACCATTGATTATGTCAATGACTTACTAGCCAAGTGGAAAGCTGACGGTAGCCTACAAAAACTTTACGATAAATATGATTTAAAACCTGCAAAAGCAGAGAATAATTAAGGGAGGAGAATTGACATGTTTTTATTAACAACCGCAGCAGCGAGTCCATTTGCCCTCTCACGTTGGGCAGATTTCTTTGCCAACTTTGGTGAATTTGCCAAAGGTTTTCTATACACCTTAGGAATGTCATTTTGTGCTTTGCTTTTAGCCTTTGTTCTCGGTGTGATTTTTGGTGCAATGTCATCATCAAAAAGCAAAATCTTGAAAGCTATTGCTCGTGTTTATGTAGAAGTCTTTCAAAACACACCACTTTTGGTACAATTTGTTTTCGTCTATTATGGTCTCGCCATTATGACTAATGGTCTTATCATGATTTCAACATTCTTTACAGCAGTCCTTTGTGTTGGACTTTATCACGGGGCTTATATCGCTGAAGTCATTCGCTCAGGTATCGAAGCCGTTCCAAAAGGTCAAACAGAAGCGGCACTCTCACAAGGATTCACTTATAGTCAAACCATGAGTTTGATTATCCTGCCACAAGCTGTACGTACTATCTTGCCACCACTAACTAACCAAGTGGTTAACTTGATTAAAAATACTTCTACTGTTGCCATCATTTCTGGAGCAGATATCATGTTCACAGCCAAAGCTTGGGCTTACGAAACAACCAACTATGTTCCTGCATTTGCTGGTGCAGCACTCCTTTACTTCATCATGTGCTTCCCACTAGCAACTTGGGCACGCCACAAAGAAGAAGAAAACAAAAAATCATATTCACTTTAGGAGGAGAATTAAATGTCAGTATTAACACCGACCAACCTTAGCTTCATCCTCCAAGGATTGTGGCTAACCATTTATATTTCATTTATTTCCATTGTACTCTCAACGCTTATTGGAACGGTTCTTGCCGTCATGCGAAATGGGAAAAATCCTGTGCTTCATTTGATTTCAAGTATCTATATTGAATTTGTCCGCAACGTTCCAAACTTGCTTTGGATTTTCATTATCTTCCTTGTTTTCCAAATGAAATCAACACCTGCTGGTATCACAGCCTTCACTGTCTTTACCTCTGCTGCTCTAGCAGAAATCATTCGTGGTGGTTTAAATGGTGTTGACCACGGGCAAACCGAAGCTGGTCTAGCTCAAGGAATGACAAACTTCCAGATTTTTATCTACATTGTCTTCCCACAAGCTTTTCGTAAAATGTTGCCAGCTATCATTTCACAATTTGTAACAGTTATTAAAGATACTTCACTTCTTTACTCTGTTATCGCTATTCAGGAATTATTCGGTAAAAGCCAAATCTTGATGGGACGTTATTTTGAAGCCAGTCAAGTCTTTACCCTTTATGCCCTTATCGCTGCCATTTACTTTGTGATTAACTTTAGCATTTCAACGATTTCTCGTCACTTATCTAAAAAATGGGAAAAAGCAGCCGAATAAAAAGTCAAAAAAAAGCTCCAGCTCTAAAGCTGGAGCTTTTTTTATTGGAATAAGGTAAGCAAATAGCTAAGTCCTTTGTAACCAATAATCGTGTAGAGATAGAGTGTGACAGGTTTTGTAATCAGGAAAATCGTAACGAATTTCTTAAATGACATTTTCGATAAGCCAGAAACCATGCAAAGAAAGTCATCTGGGAAACCAGGTAGAGCAAAAGCAGCTCCAAGAATCATCGCATAAGATTTCCCGTTATTCTTGTCAAGATAGCCAATATACTTATCGTAAGTCTCTTGGGAAACAAAAGCCTTCACAAATGTTTCTCCGTAACGTCTCGCTAAAGCAAAGGCGATAAGAGAACCAATAAAGATACCAGTGAAATTATAAATGAATCCCCAAATCGGACCAAAAGCAATATAACCAATCACACTGGTCATCCCACCAGGAACAATTGGATAAATCACCTGAACCACTTGCAAAGCCATAAAAATCAGCGGTGCAAAGAGGCCAAGATTTCCTAAATAACTTTGGAAAAGCCCGCCAACTTGGAAGTAAGCTGGGTGCTGTTTGAAGAAAATAAACAAAGCAATGGAAATAATAAATCCAATTCCAGTTAAAATCTGAATGTACTTTCTCTGTGATCCTGTTTCTGTCATCGCATCCCCTCCCTTATTTGTGATAACTTATCGTCGCCAACTGATGAGTTTTAACCCAAATACTTCTAAAAGGTAACTAATCAAAGCAAGTGGCAAAACGATTAATAGCAATACATACATAATCTTCTTTTTCATTTTGATATTACATTCAATTCAGCAATAAGATTGAATTCCTCTTTCATTTCATTCTTTACCAATACCAAGCCAAGGCTTATTTTTTCTTGTAGTGTCGTTCGATGATAGAACCTGAGGAAGCATTGATAGTATAGGCATATGATTTTGAATTTGTTTCTAGTTTAACCACATAAGTTGCTGCTAAACCAGTTCTACTTTTTACAAATTCTTGTGACTTTATATCCTTACTCTTAATTCCTGCGTTTTGGTAGGCAATTCGCTTGACTTCATTTGTCGTTAACTTATAGCCAAATTGATGATAGGCATAAGTTCCTAAAAGCCCCAAAGCAAGTGAACCAAGTAAGGCAAGAATAGCCCAATACTTCTTAATTCCTTTCATCTTTTCCTCGCTTCAATATTGTAACCATATTATAACGAAGATTACTTGAGAAAGCTTGGATAAAGTCTCGAAAAGCTGTGGCAAAAGTGTGGCAAGTTTTGACCTTATTTAGTTTACCTCATTTTAAAGAAGCTCCCGCTTACAAATGTGTAAGAAAGATAAAAATACCTGCTGAGAACTAAGTCCCAACAGGTGTTTTTTAATGCTGATGTAGTGGAAGAGTGATGACAAAGCAAGTTTCCTTGTCATCTGAAACCACTTGAATATCACCATGATGACGGTCAATGATTTCCTTAGTAATGGCAAGTCCGATACCAAAATGCCCTCCCTCACCTTTATAAAAGCGTTCAAAAAGATGAGCTTTATCCTTATCAGAAATAGCTTTTCCGTCATTTGACAAACGCAATTCGAGTCGCTCATTTTCTAGTATTTTACAAGAAATTCCAATTGTCTTTTTGGCGTAACGAACAGCATTTGACAAAATATTGGTCACAGCACGCTCAATGAGTTTTTCATCTGCCTCAATATCAAGGTAATCTGATGAAAATTGATGGTCAAAGACAAGACCACGCGCATCTGCTTTAGCTTTTAAGTGCCAACTCACATCGTAAAGCAAATCAACCATATTGAAGGTTTCTAATTTCAAAGGTTGCTGAGCAGATTCCATTTTTGACAAAGTTAAAATATCATCTACCAGCTCTGCCATTTTCCTGCTTTCATCTAAAATCACACTAGCAGCTTCTTGGTCATCCGCAGCCACTCCTTCTTTGATAGCCTCTGCATAACCTTGAATAGACATGAGCGGAGTGCGCAGCTCGTGAGAAGAATTTTGGAAAAAGAGTTGCTGACTGCGCTGGTTAGCATCAATCATGTCATTCATCTTCTCGACAGTCTGACCAACTTCGTTAAATTCACGGTAAGCAAAATTTTCTGGCTGCAAATCACCCTCACGATTACCAACGCGTAAAATATAAGATTTTAAAGCCCCAAAATGCTTATCTAATTTCCGCGAAGTTAAGAAAATGGTTATGATAGCAATCAAACCAACAATCACCATCAACGAAAGCAAAAGGTAGTTGATATAAGTTTCAAAGTCCGCAATCGGAGTAACATTGGCAAAGACGAAAACATAATAATTCTGTGCCTTGCTGTCATCACTGTCTTGCTTGATATGGCTTTCTGAAAAAGTGCCAGGGTATTCCTGCATCTTAACCATATAAGTCGAATCATAGACCTTGACCTTCTTAAAATGCTGCGATTTGCTGTCAACTTCTTCATCAAACCAATCTATCGACTCATTATCCGAAAAATAATCAACTACTTTTTCTGAAATCTGCTTCTCAGACAAATCATAAGTCGACGCTGAAATGTATTTGATGTTAAAGTTTTCATCAACGATGGCGTACGTGGTTTCAAAGATATTACCATCTGAAATCTTTGGCAAATCCTCACCAACATAAAGCGCATCTAAGGTATCATATTGATTTTGAATCGCTGTAAAAGCTTCTTCAGCCAGAAATAACTTTAATAGCCCATTAAAAACCAGCAAAATAATGGCAAAGGAAGTAATCAAAATCGTCAGTGGCTGTAAAAATAAGGTCGTTCGAAAACGCGATTGCCACCTTTTCTTCTTTAAGTGACTGTCTTTTTTAGTCTTTTTTCGTGAGCTTGAACCCATAGCCCCAAACCGTTTCAATAAGGACATGACTCTCAACCCCTCTCAATTTTTTGCGCAGGCGTTTGATGGTATCATCTGTCACACGCGTTTCGACGTCACTTTCATACCCCCATACTTGACGTAAAAGGTCATCGCGCGATATTGCCTCCTCACTATGTGACAACAAAACTTTCAATAGCTCAAATTCTGTATTGGTCAGCTTGATATGTTTTCCTTGATAAGTAGCAGAGCGGTCCTTATCTGAAAGCTCCAAACCTTCATAAGCAAGAGGTTTAGCCTCTTCATTTGTAGCTTCTTTAGCTACTGGTTGACGTGCCAAAATGGCTTTGACACGCAAACTCAATTTCAAGGGTGAAAATGGTTTGGTAAAATAATCATCAACCCCAGCTGAAAATCCCTTCACAAAATCATCATCACTATCACGCGCAGTTAAAAGAATAATCGGCACCTCAGAGCGTTTGCGCAACATAGCCGCAATATCAATACCACTTGTTCCTGGCATCATGACATCAAGAATAACCACATCCGCTTCTTCTTCCATAAAACGCAAAAGCAACTGATCACCCGTTTCAAAGGCTTCAACATCTAAGCCTTGATCGCGCAAAAATGAGGCAATCAACTCACGAATATTCTTCTCATCATCTGCTACATAAACCTTTGCCATAGAACACCTCGACTTGCTTAATTTCTTACCTTCATCATACCATAATTCCTCTCAAAAGCTCCAAAGCTAGCTAAACTTGCCACAAAAATCTTACAATTTGAGACCCCGTTTTTCCTTGATTTCCCTAAAAAAGTAAAGTAGAATTACCCTGACATCGTAAGAATCATTAAATTTTTTTAGTATTAGATTTCAGGAGATAGCAAAAATGGATGAAAAACTGATAACAAATAACATTTCAGGCTTATCAAGCAAAGATGTTGAAGAACGTCTAAAAAATGGTCAAAATAATAAAATGATTGACGAGAATGCGGCAACAACAAGCTCTATCATTCGTCAAAATATCTTTACCTACTTCAATTTAATCTTTGCTATTATCACCTTATTATTGATTATTGCTGGTTCTTTTAAAAGTTTAACTTTTTTACCTGTTATCATCATTAACATTATCATCGGAATTGCTCAGCAACTGCGCTCTAAAAAAGTATTAGACCAGCTGAATGTCATTTCAAAATCATCCTACCAAGTTATCAGAGACGGAAAATATCAGTCTATCCCAATCGATGAATTGGTGCTGGATGACATCATTTTACTAGATGAAGGAAGACAAATCCCTGCAGATGCCACTTTAGTTGATGGGAAAGTATCCGTCAACGAATCTCTTCTAACAGGTGAAGAAGATGAAATCGAAAAAGTCATCGGTAGCGATTTAAAATCAGGTAGTTCTATTATCTCAGGAAAATGCCTCGCAAAACTAACCGCAGTCGGAAACGATTCGTATGCCGCCAAGCTAACGCAAAAAGCCAAAGAAGTAAAACACAAAAAAACAGACATGATTCGTGCTATCGAAGGCATCATCAAATTTGCCGGAATTATCATTATTCCTATCGGCATTACCTTATTTAGCCAGTCGCTATTTTTAAATCATAAAACGTTTAGCGACAGTATTGTCTCAACAGTTGGTGCTTTGATTGGAATGATTCCTGAAGGGCTTTATTTACTGGTAACTGTTGCTCTTGCTATCAGTGCAATGAAATTAGCTAGAAAAAAAGTTTTGTTACACGACATGAAAAGCATTGAATCTTTGGCTCGTGTTGACATTTTATGCGTGGATAAAACAGGAACCATCACAGCAAATAAAATGACTGTAACGGATCTTGTCTTACCCGAGCATGTCGCTCAAAAAGAGTTAGCCACTAACCAAGAAATCCTCTCTAAATACATCAACACCATCCCTGATTCTAATATTACAATGCTAGCTTTGCGAGAATATTTCACTTCAAAAGAAGCCTTTAAAAATGCTGAAACAACCCCATTCTCATCAAAAGTAAAATATTCTCAAATCAAAACAGAAAACACCACTTATCGTTTAGGTGCCCCTGATATCTTACTAAACCAGGACATGCTAGAAGTCAATCAAACCAAACTCACTCAATATGCTTCAGACGGTAAACGCATCTTAGCTTTAGTTGAAATGACCAAAGACCATGCAGTACCACTTCTATTTGTAGCTATCAAAAATGATATCCGAGCAAACGCTAAAGAAATTTTTTCATTTTTCAATGAAAACGACGTTGCCATTAAAGTCATATCTGGTGATAACCCTCTAACCGTTTCAAAAATTGCTAATCAAGCAGGGATTTTAGATTCAGAAAACTACATCGATGCCAGTACTTTAAAAACTAAGGAAGACATTGAAAAAGCTGCGCTAAGTCATACCATTTTTGGGCGAGTGACTCCCGAACAAAAGAAAGATTTGGTGCTTGCTTTCAAAAAGAACAAATACAAAGTCGCAATGACTGGAGACGGTGTTAATGATATCTTAGCTATGAAAGAAGCTGATTGCTCTATTGCAATGGGAAGTGGTAGCGAAGCAGCTCGTCAAGCTGCCCAGGTTGTCTTGCTTGATTCAGATTTTTCAAGAATGAAAGATATTGTCTCTCAAGGTCGCCAAATTATTAACAACATCACTCGTTCAGCAACCTTATTCTTATACAAGAATATCTTTTCAATGTTGCTAGCTATCTTTTCAATCATTACGATTTTTACTTATCCCCTCGCGCCTACTCAAGTCTCTCTCATTTCAATGTTCAATATCGGGATTCCAGCATTCTTACTATCATTAGAAACAAACACCGTCAAGAAAAATCAGAACTTCCTAAAAGAAACTATTCTGACAGCTCTGCCAGCTTCGCTCACTTCATTTTCAGCCATTGCTTGCTTGGTAGTATTTGGACAATTATTTGATATTCCGCAAAACGATATCGGTATCGCCAGCACTTACCTGCTCGCCGTTGTTGGTTTCTTGATTTTAAGAAACGTTTCAAGACCTCTCAACAAGTATAAGATTTCTATTTTTATCACATGTTTTGCTGGCTTCATTATTTGTAGCCTTATTCCATCGCTACGCTCACTATTCATGCTAAATGAATTCAGCAATGAAAGCATGGTGCTTTGCCTCATTTTTGCTCTTGCTGAAGTAACCGTGATGAGAACCTTGACTTTCTTATTTGAAAATATCCCAAGCGCTCTTTCGAAATGCCGTTTGGCTATTCAAAAAATGTTCGCAGATTAACCTACGAACAGTTGTGTAAATCTTTTCGAAATCTTTGAATCAATTGTTTTACCTTTTGATAGCTGCTACGCCCTTGTCTGGCGTAGTGGCCTTTTTTATTAAAATAGCTGCGCTCCCAATCCACGTGACGACGGCGCTTAATCCAGAGCGGTGCTCGAAATGCATTGCCTTGATTTGCTAAAATGCGTTTTCGAAAGAGTGGGTCGTGACGTTTTATCGCTGCAACGTCAAGCTCATAGTGTCTCTGGTCGTTACGATTGGCATAGTTAAAACTAGCTCCGTTGATAATGCCATTATGTGTCTGACCTTGCGGGTCGATTTCATTAGCAAAATGTCCCCTGCTATCTAAGATAAATTCTGTGTGAAAAGCCAGCAAAATTTTTAGATTAACTGGTAGCTCAAATCCTAAAATGGCACGTTTGGGTGCTTTATTATGGAGCCTAGCTGATTCTGTCAAATCAAAATCAAATCGCCTCCGCCAAAACCGTCGCTCTTTTTTATCTTTTAAGTAAGCTAACATAGATTGCCAATCTGACTTAGCAGGAAATTCTTCTCTAACCCACTGAGCTTGGTAGGCAGAAATCACATAACGACATTGATGGACTTGGTGCGCTAATAAATTGTCCTCAGCCATGCTTTCTCCTGGGTAAGCTATTTGAACCAACCTTGCCAACTCACTCCAAAAAGGATGATTAGGAGCCAAATCATCTGAAAAATGGTTTAAGAGCTTACGAGTCTCGGCAATCTCGCCAGATAATTCTTCTGGCATGTCTAAGATGTCCATTAATTCTTGTAATACAAGTCGTGCTTTGTCACTTGTGCTTGCAGCTTTGCTATTTTCCCAAAAGTAGAAAAAGTCTTTATCTCCGATTTTCATAGGTCAATTATAGCACATTACAGCGCTAACACCTTTTTTAAAGGGGCTTATGATAAAATAGTTATAGATGAAGGGGAATTTATGAAGACATTAACTGAAGAGGCTTTTGCCCGCACTTTAAAAGAAATTATGCAGGAAAAATCCTTTGACAAGGTAACTGTAACTGAATTGGTTCAGCGCATGCATGTCAATCGTCAAACCTTTTACTATCATTTCAATGATTTGTATGACCTGCTTGAAAAGATATACATTTCAGATGGTGAGCAAATGATTGGTGATAACCGAACAGACGATTCTTGGGAAAAAGGCATGCTTGCGATTTTTCAATACATTTTAGCCAACAAAGCATTTGTCTGCAACACCTATTATTCTATCAATCGTAATTATTTGGAACATTTTTTATATGACCGAGCTTACGAATTAATCAAGCCGGTCTTAAAGACTAAAAATCCTGACTTACCAGCTAGAGAACTCGATTTTAAAGTACATTTTTGCAAGTATGGCTTGGTTGGTTTTATCCTTGATTGGATTGACTCTGGTTTGCAAGAAAATCCCAACACCTTAGCCAAGCGTATTTATCAACTTTTGAATCACTAGACAAAGTCAGCAATGTGTCAAAAATTTAGACAGGAAAGATTTCCTGTCTATTTTATTTTGTCAAAGAAAGCGTTTTAATAAAAGTGATTTTAACAAAGGAGTTGACATGTATGTATTATTCAAACGGAAATTATGAAGCATTTGCTCGTCCTAAAAAACCTGAAAACGTCGATGACAAATCAGCCTATATCGTCGGAAGTGGCTTAGCAGCTCTTTCAACTGCTGTCTTTCTTGTCCGTGATGCCCAAATGCCTGGTGACCACATTCATATTCTAGAAGAATTGAGTCTTCCTGGTGGCAGCATGGATGGTATCAAGAATGACCGCTTAGGCTATATTATTCGTGGTGGTCGTGAAATGGAACCTCACTTTGAAGTGCTTTGGGACTTATTCCGCTCCATTCCATCCCTCGAAAATCCAGACCATTCAATCTTGGATGAATTCTACTGGCTCAACAAAGAAGACCCTTGTTATGCCAAGACACGTATCATTTGCAATCGAGGAAAAGCTCTGCCCAACGATGGTCACCTAACCCTTTCTGAAAAAGCCATCAAAGAAATCATTGATTTGATTTTAATGCCTGAAAGCAAACTAGAAAATGTTCAAATCGACCAAGTTTTTGATGACGAATTTTTCAATTCTAATTTCTGGCTCTACTGGTGTACAATGTTTGCCTTTGAACCTTGGTCAAGTGCCATGGAAATGCGCCGCTATCTCATGCGCTTTATTCAACACGTTGGTTGCCTCAAAAATCTTTCTTCCCTTCGCTTCACAAAATACAACCAATACGAATCTTTGATTTTACCAATCGTCCATTACTTATCTGAACATGGTGTTGATTTTAGTTATGATACTACCGTGACAAATATTTTAGTTAACCGCAAAGGCAATAAAAAAGTGGCAAGCAAGCTTGAATTTACAAAAGCAGGTCAAGCAAAAGAACTCTTTTTAAGTGAAAATGATTTGGTCTTTGTCACAAATGGTTCAATCACCGAAAGCACAACTTATGGTGACAACGACCACCCAGCCCCAGTTAAACACGAATTAGGGGCTAGCTGGGAACTCTGGCAAAAATTGGCTGCCCAAGATGAAAGCTTTGGTCACCCAGAAAAATTCTGCCAAAACATTCCAGATGCTAACTGGACTATCTCAGCTACCATCACATTCAAGGACAAACGCATCGCACCTTATATCGAAGCTGTTAACCACAAAGACCCATACAGTGGCTCAATCGTAACCAGCGGTCCAACAAGCATTAAAGATTCTAACTGGCTCCTTGGTTATTCTATCAGCCGTCAACCGCATTTCAAAGTTCAAAAAGATAATGAACTGGTCGTTTGGCTTTACCCTCTTTACACAGACCGTAAGGGAAATTATATTGCAAAACGCCCTGATGAATGTACTGGTAAAGAACTTTGCCAAGAATGGCTCTACCACATGGGAGTCCCTGAAACTGAAATTGCAGAAATTGCTGATACTGCTTCAACTATTCCTTGCCACATGCCTTACATCACTACTTACTTCATGCCACGTGGCTTGAATGACCGCCCATTGGTAGTGCCAAAAGACAGTCAAAACTTAGCCTTTATTGGTAACTATGCTGAAACACCACGTGACACTGTCTTTACCACAGAATATTCTGTCAGAACAGCTATGGAAGCCGTCTACACACTACTTGATGTTGACCGCGGTGTTCCTGAAGTCTTCGCGTCAGCCTTTGATGTTCGCATGCTACTCAATGCCCTTTACTATCTAAATGACCAAAAATCACTAACAGAGATTGATATTCCTTGGGCAGAAAAAGCCGTCCTCAAAGAAGCTCTTAAGAAAGTGCACGGCACTTATATCGAAGAATTACTCAAAGAATACCACTTGTTATAATCATTCATAACAAAGTTTTTATCACTAAATAGCCCCTCGATTGAGGAGCTATTTTTTTTAGATTTTCACAATACTATGCTAGATTAATAAATATTAAAGCCGACTTTGCCAGGAATTTTATTGGCTTGGCAACTAGCAATAATTGAGTTTTTAGTATTTTCAACTGACTTGCGAATGGCTGATTGACTGCCAGATGATGGTGTTGTGACAGAACGTCCATTTGGTAATTTATCACCACTCTTACCAGCAAAGCCTTGAACTGCAGACCAGCCTTTAATGGTTAATGGTTGAATGTAATAGTTGTAGCCATTATCAAATGCCACACAGTGGTCTAAATAAGCTGTAACGGAACTATTATTGTTATCAAAACCTTTTTTAGCTTCATCAAAAGCAAGACAATATGACAATTTACGTGTCACACTTGATTTTGAATTGACAGAACCAAGTTTAAAGCCATTTGGATTACCGTCAAATGAATTGCCAGTCCAAGCTGAAAGACTAATCGTACCAGCGTCAGTCTTGATGAAGTTTCCAGTTGGCAAAGCAAATTTCCCTTTTACATAATTTGAAGCAAATGAGCCATCTTTTGCCTTGATGAGTTGAACCAGATGAAGATTTTCATCTAAAGCTTTTTTGTGGTCAAAATCATATTTTCCGGTAAAGACATCGGGGTTACCGTTATTCCAAACTGCACAATTCGTGTAAGTGATATCTGGTGTCACATCACCTGCTTTATCAAAGGAATCCCAACCATCGTCAGAATTATCCCAAGCATAACAGTAAGTAAAGGTATTGCCGCTACCTGCACCGAGTTTTGGCGCAAAGCCGTCAGCATTTCCCCCGCGAGTGTAGACATCACAGTTACGGTAGCTGTAAACCGCTTCGATCGTATTACGATAAGCGCCAGCTGTCACTTGCAAACCAGCATCATTGTTATATCTGACAATACAATTTGAAACCTTGTTATTACCAGCAGTTTTTCCTTTGATTTGGATACCGTTATCTGGTGCATGCTCGATAATCAGATTTTGAAGAGTGTAGTTTGAACCAGAAATTCTGACACCGACTGCTGCATCTGATGAGGCTTTGCCGATGTATTTTGCCATAAAGTTTGAAAAATCAAGCTCTGGGTAAGAGCCATCCGCATTTTGCACACCGATGATTTGAACATTAGCATTTGCTTTAGACAAAGCAATTTGCCCGTCACAAGCAATCTTGTTCCCCTTCACATAAACCTTTCCGCCACCGGCTTTTTCAGCTTTGGAAATAGCAGAGCGAAGATCGTTATAAGTTGATACTGTCGCACCATTTGAAGCTGCTAATGAAGAGGAGATTAAGCTTTCATCAGCACTTTCTGTTTGGGACAAATCAACATCACTTGTCTCGCTTGAACTGCTAGCAGCCTCACTTGATTGACTTTCTGAAACGGCATCATCAGAAGACGTTGCTTCTACCTGAATACTAAACAAGTCAAGGTCAGCGTCTTTAGCGTATAAATAAAGCTCACCAGCTTCACCTGAATAAGTGTAAGTTTCTTCACTGGCTTGTGCACCTGCAGTCAGATTGGTTAGGTCTTGACCTTGGCTATCAGCTAAAACAAGATGACTCTCATCAGTCTGTGAAGCACTTTTTAAAACGACTTTAATCACATCGTTATCAGATACTGAAAATTTCAATGAAGCCTTATCCTGACTGCCTGTAGCATTTAACTGCAAGGCAGATGAATAATTACTTTCTGAAACTTTAGCTTCTTCTGCTTTGATGGACAATGGTGACTCTTCATTTGCCAAGAAGGTCAAACCATCAATCGTTTTTTCAGAACTTAACTGACCCAAATCTTTAAATGACGAATCACTAAAATTCCAAGCTACCGAAGAATCAGCTTTGACAATCACTGGACCAGGTCCTAAATTAGACAAAAGCGATGCTAAAGCTATTAAAAGACCAAAGCCAAGCGACAAAAAATGTTGCTTAAAGTTTCGCATATTTTAACTCCCCCTTTTTTTGCGAACGCTTTCTTAATTGTAACATTTCATTTTGGCATTCTTAGATTTTTGCAAATCTGGAAAAATCATTCGTTTAAAAAGACACAAAAAGAAGCTCTTGCGAGCTCCTTCTCTTTGTACTTTTATATTTGTTAATTAATTGGATATACTAAAGAGCTGTTATGAACACCAGCATATTTAACTACCCAATTTTTAGCATCCTGAGGTGAACGTGTCGCATAACCATAGTTACCACTAGGTCTCCAACTTGTTCCACCAGCAATTTTGGCAGTCGAAATATCCCATGATAAAATACTTCCACTATCTGTAAATCTACCAATGTTATTCATCGCATTGACTACACAACCTTTATGACTACCAGCTTCAAAAACATTTTTTTCAGAATAAATATTGCATTCAGTATACGGTGTATATCCTAAATCAAAATCTGACACATAGTTATTATAACAATGGAAATAGCCATATCTCATCAAACCAGGAGCTCTTGTCAAAGTTTGTCTAAAGTAACTATTACTAATGGTCATGCATGGATAACCTTGATAGGTGTTTTTTCCATCTTCTTGAGGATAGCCTAAAATCAAGCCATATTTATGCCCACCAAAGAAGCATCCATTAACAGAAACAAAGTTAGCTTTTAACCCTACATACAAAAATTTATCTGTATCATTATGATGAATATTAGCATCTCTATTCATATCATGTCCAGGCCATGAACAATGATCAAGCCAAAAATTATTACCATCTGAAATATACATTTGAATATCATCATTATTATTAATAGATACTGAATGTGTAAAAGTAATATTTTTATAGATATTATTTCCAGAGGCCTGAATATTTCTAAAATGAATATTGTTCAAAGTATTTGCTTGATAAGAACCAACAAAGGTTTTATTTGAACCAACATTTACTTTAGTTAATGCATTTTGTGAGAGATTAGCACCAATAACAATGGTATAAGGTGTTGAACCCGCCGCATAATTCTGTAGTTCCTTCAAAGATTTAACCGTTACAACTTTACCAAATACTCCACCTGTGACACAAGCTTTTTCACGATTTGACATATCTTTAGAGTAACCAGCAAACCCTTCAACTCCATAAGAATTAACACGTAAATTTTGAGCGGCTGAACCGTTATACTGTTCTAGTCTATAGCTATTATTGGATAACGTTAATGCTAAATTGGTATTACTATTATTGACAATCTTGTAATTTAGAGCTGTTCCATAAGCATCTTTTTTAGTAGCAATAATTTGCCAGTACTGTGATTTATCTCCACTAGATACTGCTGCTCCAGCAACACCAGCACCTGCGCTTGCTTTACTAGAATATGGTGTCAAACAAAAACCAGTATCACTATTAACAATGCGATAAACACCGTTATTAACGTAAGACAAAATCCATCTATTTGATGCACCGCTTGACTTAACTGAGGTTAAGGCTGCACCACTTTTGCCAGTGTCATTAAGATAATTTCCATCTTGGGTATTAACAAACTGTAATTGTTGCTCTGGGTAGACATTACCTAGTGGTGAATGTTTACCAGCTGATTGAGAATTATGACTATTAGTATCTTCATTGATTGCTTCAAAACGGAATTGTTGACAGGCTAGACCGTTATAAGTCCAGGTATCAATATTTCCTTTGTCAGCTGTCGACCAATCATATACATCAAGTGCTTGCTTGTTGCCTGAACATTTTGTTTGAAGGCAGAAAACACCTGATTGATCAGTTTTAACTGGTAAGAATTTTTGAGGATCAAGACCGTTAGCATCATAAATTTGAATGTTAGTACCATCTGAAGCACCACCATTTGCTACATCAAGCATACGTCCTGATGACATACCTGTTTTTAAAGTAATGTATCCATTGCCAACATTTTTGACATACCATTTTTGGCATGGATAACCATTACCAGAAAATTGTTGAACATTTGCACCATTAGCATCTTTACCATCAGCTACTTCAAGATATTTTTGACTATTAATATTTTTAATATAGTACCAACCGTCAGCAATTTGACCAGTTGCTACTTTACTTTCTTCAAGCCATGAGCTGTCTTCCTGATTGCCAAGCAAATCGCTAGTATTAAGTGTCATTGACTCTTCTGTCGTACTTTCATCAGTTGCCTCAAGTTCAATCTTGAAAACGTCAATGTCGCTATCCTTTGAATAAAGATAAAGATTATCAGCTCCACCAGAATACGCATAAGACTCTGTACTAGCGGCATTTCCTGCAGCAAGACTTGTTAATTCTTGACCTTGACTATCTGCAATAGTCAGATTTGCCTGCTCCACATCTGACGCATTTTTCAAAGTCACTTTAATCGTACAATCCCCAGAAACTGTAACTTGTGCAGACTGAATTTCTTTACTTCCTTGAGCAGGTAAGCTTAAGGCATATGAATAATCACTCCTATCAACTGTCACTACCTCTGGTTTAATTTCTAAAGGCTTCTCTTTGGTAGCCAGCAGAGTTAAACCATCAATCGTTACTGTATCGGTAATCGTTCCCAAATCCTTAAATCTTGCCTCTTCAAAATTCCATGAAGATGTCGACGTCGTATCGGCGTTAATAATTACAGGACCCAGACCAGAAAATAGAGTCGCAATCACTAGTACTAGGCCTGACAGCACAGACGACAAGCGTCTTTTAAGTTTTCGCATTCTGTAACTCCCCCTTTTTGCGAGCGCTTACTTTAATTTTAACACTTACAAGGTAAATGCATCAACTTTTGCAAATCTGGAAAAATCACTCGTTTAAAAGGACACAAAAAGAAGCCCCGCAGGACTTCTTTTTTACCGAATTTATTATGCAAATATAAGGAATTATTCAGCGTCTGGACGTGATTTACGATCGATGTCAGCAAGGATATTTTCTACAAACTCATCGATTGATTCAGTGTGAGTTTGTTTGCTTCCGTAACGACGAACGTTAACAGTCTTATCAGCCATTTCTTTATCACCAACGATTAATTGGTAAGGAATTTTCTTAGTTTGGCTTTGACGAATCTTAAGTTGCATTTTTTCGTTACGTTCATCGACATCAACACGAACACCTTTGTCGCGAAGAACTTTAGCAACTTCCCAAGCGTAGTCAACGTGAGCTTCGTTAGAAACTGGGATAACAGTTACTTGGTGAGGAGCAAGCCATGTTGGGAATGCACCTTTGTAGTTTTCAATCAAGATAGCTGTGAAGCGTTCCATTGTTGAGATAACACCACGGTGAATCATAACTGGACGGTGTTCTTCACCATCAGCACCGATGTATGTCAAACCAAAGCGTTCTGGAAGAAGGAAGTCAAGTTGGATTGTTGACAATGTTTCTTCGTTACCAAGAGCAGTTTTCACTTGGATATCAAGTTTTGGACCGTAGAAGGCAGCTTCACCTTCAGCTTCGAAGTATTCAACGCCCATTTCATCCAAGGCAGCTTTCAACATTGATTGTGCATTTTCCCACATTTCATCGTCATCATAGTATTTGTGAGTATCTTTAGGGTCACGAAGTGAAAGACGGAAACGGTATTCAGTCAAGTTGAAATCTTCGTAAACGTCGATAATCAATTGAAGAGCTTTTTGGAATTCTTCTTGGATTTGTTCAGGAGTTACGAACAAGTGACCATCGTTAAGTGACATTTCACGAACACGTTGAAGACCTGACAAAGCACCAGATTTTTCGTAACGGTGCATCATACCGATTTCAGCGATACGGATTGGCAATTCACGGTATGAGTGTACGTGGTGTTTGTAAACTTGGATGTGGTGTGGGCAGTTCATTGGACGAAGAACGAATTCTTCACCGTCACCCATATCCATTGTTGGGAACATATCTTCACGGTAGTGATCCCAGTGACCTGAAGTTTTGTAAAGGTCAACTGAAGCCAAAGGTGGAGTGTAAACGTGAAGGTATCCTGATTCTACTTCTTTATCAACGATGTAACGTTCCAAAGTACGACGGATTGTAGCACCATCTGGCAACCAGAATGGAAGACCTTGACCAACTTCTTGAGAAATCATGAACAAATCAAGTTCTTTACCAAGTTTACGGTGGTCACGTTCTTTAGCTTCTTGACGTTGTTTAAGGTAAGCTTTAAGGTCTTTTTTGTCAAACCAAGCAGTACCGTAAACACGTTGCATCATGGCGTTATCGCTATTTCCGCGCCAGTAAGCACCAGCAACGTTCAATAGGTGGAAGACTTGGATACGACCAGTTGAAGGAACGTGTGGGCCACGGCAAAGGTCTGTAAATTCACCTTGTGTGTAAACAGTAAGACCACCTTCGTCTTCACCGTGTTCTTCGATCAATTCAAGTTTGTAAGGATCGTTTTTGAACAATTCACGCGCTTCATCGATAGAGATTTCTTTACGAACGCATGGAAGGTTTTCTTTAACGATTTTTTTCATTTCTTCTTCGATACGAGGAAGGTCTTCATCAGTGATTTGACCTGATTTGTTATCAGTATCGTAGTAGAAACCATTTTCGATTGCAGGACCTACACCAAGGCAAAGGTCTGGGAAAAGACGTTTTGCAGCTTGAGCAAATAGGTGAGCTGCTGAGTGACGCAAGATACCAAGAGCATCTTCATGATCAGGTGTTACGACTTCGATGCTACCATCTTCAGTGATTGCACGAGTAGTATCAATCAATTCTCCGTTAAATTTACCAGCCAAAGCTTTTTTAGCTAGTGAATTACTAATACTTTGAGCAATTTCAAAAGTTGTTACTCCAGATTCGAATTCGCGCACAGCGCCATCTGGGAAAGTAATTTTAACCATACTATTCTCCTTTAAAAGATTTACATTGTTGAGAATTCCTTTTTGGGAACCGGGCAAAAGGAACTTGATGAGTTTACAAAAATTTTTCCCCGAGATAAAAGAAAAGCGACGTCCAAAAAGGACGTCGCAACGTGGTTCCACCTTCATTTATCTACGACAAAAAAGAGTCGTAAACCTCAAATCGGCTATATCGTAGCCACCGTTTTATGTTTGCATAAAAAGCAAAGGAAGTAGTATTGAATCAGCCAACCCTGCGCCCTTCTCACCAACCGGCACTCGCTCTAAAGGTTGAACCCTGTTCAACTTGTCTTCGATAGATATTATAACACGAATTTTTTATTTTTCAAGAACTTAGTCAAGGAAATCTCGAATTGAATTAATCAAGCGTTTTGGAGCCTTGAAAACTTTCGCTGAGGTCTTAACCGTAGCTTTGGCTGCTTCTGCTGGCAATTTAATAGCAGAATGTGCTAACTTCACAGACGTTTTTTCTTTTTGACCACGAACCGTTAAAGAGAATTTTTCTTTTTTCTTGTTCTTAGCTGAAATCAAGACATCAAGATAAAAAGCATAGACCGATTTTCCAAAATGTTCTGCAGAGATAGCATACATTTTTGCTTGATAAGCTTTGTCATCCATGGCAGGTGTGTTTTCAATCGCATCTAAAATAGCATTCGCCAAATCCTCTTCTTGGTAGAACAATGTTCCAAACATCTTTTGATCAATGATGTCATCCAAATAAGGATTTCCATGTGCAATGACTGGTGTTCCACTAGCAAGACTTTCAGTATAAGTCAAACCTTGAGTTTCACTGGTTGACGCTGAAATGAAGAAATCAGCAGCTTTATAGTAAATAGCTGTTTCATCATGGGCAACCATTCCCGTGAAAATCACACTATCTTCGATACCAAGCTCTTCAACCATTTTTTTCAAATCTGATAAATATGGTCCATCACCAACAATAACCAATTTAACGGCTTGATTTTGTGCTAAAACGTCTGGAAATTGTTGGACGATGGCTTGAATATTTTTTTCATAAGAGATACGAGACAGACTAAGTAGCATAGTCTCATCTTCAGCAATTCCAAGTTTTTCACGAAGAGCTAGGGCATCTTCTCTCGTAATATCCTTACGTTCGTACTCTTCCACACGAATACCTGTCGGAATGACACGTTTTGGAATCTTGATATCATAACCATCAAGCAAATTTAGCACAATACGAGATGGACAAATCACGCCGTCCAAGTCATTCATGTAGCCACGCATGACATACTTGACCATACCTGGTTTGATGATTTTCCCTTTAGCAATATAGCCAACATAATCTTCGTATTGTGTATGATAAGTGTGAACAACTGGAATACGAAGAGCTGCAGCAATCATTTTTCCAAGCATCCCAACGCTAAATTCCGTTTGGGTATGAATAATATCTAATTTATATTGTTTGGCAATTTTATAAGACGAAATCAATCCACGATAAACAATGCGGCGATCTGTAAACGAAATAAAAGGCACACTAGGAAGTCGGATAATCGTTGGATCTTCGTAGCGTTTAACCGCTTTATCTGTGGTTGTAAAAATATAGACCTCGTGTCCTTCTTTTTCCAATTCTTCCTTGAGGGTACAAATACTTGTTGCTACCCCAGAAACTTGAGGAAAATAAGTGTCCGTAAAAAGACCAATTCTCATTTTACAACTCCATTACTTTGTGATAAACATCAACTAATTCATGAGCAACTTTATCAATGCTACGACTTTGAGCAATATGATAACCTGCTTCTTGTTTTTCGCTATTTCCTGATAAAACCTTACGAAGGGATTTAACAAAGCCATCAACGTCATGAGCTAACTCCGCACAGCTACTGTCAACCCAACCATGATAGACAGGAATATCACGTAAAACCACATGTTGGTGGCTAGCAAGTGCTTCAAGAACGACAATTCCTTCTGTTTCCTCACGACTTGGGAAGAAGAAAGCATCTGCCCCACTCATGGCACCTTCAAAGACATCACCCTTAATGTAACCAGCAAAAATCACATTATCTGGGTGCTTACGAGTCACAATGCTTCGTACTTTATGAGGAATAACCCATTTATTCGTTTCACCGAACCAAATAAAACGCACATCAGGCATTTGCTCTGCTACTTTAACAAAGTCATCAATACCTTTTCGCATGAAATAAAGTCCAGCACAAATCACAACTTTTTCATCTGGTTTAAGACCAAAGTGACGTCTAAAAGCTTCTTCCTTAGCTGGATTTGGTACATAACGTGACAAATCAATTCCATTTGAAACAGCAAAAATTGGCTTATCAACGCCATAACCACTAATTAATGATTTTGAGTATTCAGTCGGTGTAATAATAGCATCCGCATTATTGTAGAAATGACAAAGATACCATCTAAAAATTGGTGATACTAAATTAGAGCCGATAAAAGAGTCACGAAAATCTTCTTCGGTAGAATGACCATGCATCAAGACTTTTTTACCTGCTTTTTTGGATTTTTTCAATAATTTCCAACTCTTAATGCCATAAGTATTGATGTGAACCAAATCATAGTCATCGTTTGGATTAGTTGTATAATCTTGGCCAACCATGCTAAGCGCACGCTCTTGGTGCTTGATGGCACGACCAATTCCTGATTTTCTTAAATAATTTTCAGCTTCCAAATACAGTAAAACTTTCATAAATTCTATTATAGCTTATTTTGTAAATTTTTTCACTAAGACTCAAAAAAATCAGCCCAAAGGCTGATTTTGTTATAGTATCCTTTTTGGAATTATTGACGTGTTGTACCACGCAATTTAAGACCGTGATTAAGAATAATTTCTTTTTCTTCAAGTTCTTCTTTGTTCATGATTTTAGTCAACATACGCATACTTACCGCACCAAGGTCATAAACCGGTTGGCTAATTGAGCTTAGGTTTGGACGAGTGTATGATGTGATTGGTGAATCATTACTTGTAAGAATTTCAAAGTCTTCAGGAACTTTTTTACCTGCGGCAAACAATCCATTCAAAAGACCTGCAGCTAGTTCGTCTTCAGCAACATAAGCAGCTGTAGCACCTGAATTCATCACGCGTTGAGCTAGTTCATAACCGTCTTTGTAGTTGTAATTAGCTTCAAATACAAGTCCTTCTTTGAATGATAGGTTGTTCTTTTCAAGTCCTTCTTTGTATCCTGCAAGACGAACTTTACCGTTAATGTCATCAATAAGTGGTCCTGAAACAAAGGCAATATCTTTGTTATTTTTAGCCAAAATATCAACAACATCAGCCACGGCAGCTTTGTAATCAATATTAACACTTGGAAGTTGGTGTTCTAAATCAACTGTCCCTGCTAGAACCACTGGTGTGCGTGAGCGAGAGAACTCTGCACGAATTTTTTCAGTTAAATGGTGTCCCATGAAGATAATACCATCCACTTGTTTTGCAAACAAAGTGTTAACAACATTAACTTCTTTATCGTCGTCTTCATCACTTGACGCAAGAACGATATTGTATTTGTACATTGCAGCAATATCGTCGATACCTTTCGCTAAAATTGAGAAATAGCTATTAGCGATATTTGGAATAACAACACCAACTGTCGTAGTTTTTTTACTTGCCAAACCACGAGCAACTGCATTTGGACGATAGTCTAAACGGTCAATAACTTCAAGGACTTTTTTACGAGTGTTTTCCTTTACATTTTTATTGCCATTTACAACACGACTAACTGTTGCCATTGAGACGCCTGCTTCTCGTGCAACATCATAAATTGTAATCGTATCATCAGTGTTCATTATTGGACTTCCTTTCTATTTGAAAATTTCGCTTTCACAAATATTTTAGCACCTTTTGGAAACACTTTCAAGTGCAAACTTATAATTTTTGAAAACTTTTCATATTTTGAAAACGTTTAAAGTCCAATTTTTCTCATAAAAGGGCAAAAAAGTCAAAAAGTAGTTATTTTCAGAAAATTTTCTGCTATCTTTTTGGTAAACTTCTGAAACTCTTTCATCTTTTTAAAGTTTTTTAGCATGATTTTATGAAAATTAAGTGTATTTAATTTTTTCGTCTTCAACTCTTGATTTTTTGTGATTTTTTTGAAAAAATGGGGGTAATTAGAAAGAAGGTTTCTCATGTCTAAATTAGATCAAATCCGCTCATATTTGAATCAAGAAAAGGCAAATATTGCTGTTTTCTCTGATCCAGTAACTGTTAACTATTTGACTGGTTTCTTCTGCGATCCACACGAACGTCAAATGTTCTTGTTTGTTTACGCTGACCGCGAACCAGCACTTTTTGTTCCAGCTCTTGAAGTCGCACGCGCAAGCCAACTTGTTAATTTCCCTGTTTTTGGTTATGTTGATTCAGAAAATCCATGGGAAAAAATTAAAAATGGTCTTCCTTCAACAGATAGCGCCAAAATCTTTGCTGAATTTGATAATTTGAACGTTACTAAATTCCAAGGTTTGCAAACTGTCTTTGATGGACGTTTTGAAGATTTGACACCATTTGTTCAAAAAATGCGTCTTATCAAATCTCAAGATGAAATCGATAAAATGATGATTGCTGGTCAATTTGCAGACAAAGCTGTTAAAGTTGGTTTTGATAACATCTCACTTAACAACACTGAAACTGACATTATTGCCATGATTGAATTTGAAATGAAAAAGCAAGGTGTTGAAAAAATGAGTTTTGACACTATGGTCTTGACTGGTAACAATGCCGCTAACCCACATGGTATCCCAGGCACAAACAAAATCGAAAACAATGCTTTACTTTTGTTTGACCTTGGAACAGATATGCACGGCTACGCTAGTGACATGACTCGTACAGTTGCCGTTGGTAAACCTGACCAATTCAAAAAAGACATTTACAACTTGTGCTTAGAAGCTCACCTGGCAGCTCTAGAGTTCATCAAACCAGGTGTTCTTGCTAGTGAAGTGGATGCAGCTGCTCGTAAAGTCATTGAAAAAGCAGGCTACGGTGAATACTTCAACCACCGTCTTGGACACGGTATTGGAATGACTTGTCACGAATTCCCTTCAATCATGGAAGGTAACGATATGGAAATCCAAGAAGGTATGTGTTTCTCAGTTGAACCTGGTATCTACATTCCTGGTAAAGTTGGTGTTCGTATCGAAGATTGTGGTCACGTCACAAAATCTGGCTTTGAAGTCTTCACACACACACCAAAAGAATTGCTTTATTTTGAAGGCTAATTCTCATAAACCAAAAATCTTCCTAGTAACACTAGGAAGATTTTATATTGCAGGAAACCTCAATTACTGCTAAAATGAGCCTAAGAAATCCAAAAAGAGGCTCTTATGTTTTATAAAACAATGACTTATTGTCCCGAATGTGGACACCCTTTAGAAAAGAAATTTTTAAAAGACGAAGGTGACATTCCTTATTGTTCACAGTGTGATAGCTTTCGCTTTCCTGTCTTTAATACAGCTATCAGTGCCATTTTATTTAACGAAAGTCATGATAAAATTCTCTTAATCAAGCAGTATAAGATGACTGAACACATTTTGCTAGCTGGTTATGTGTCACAAGGCGAAAATGCTGAGACAACTGTCGCTAGAGAAATCGATGAGGAATTAGGCTTGAAAGTTAAATCCTTAACCTTTAACGCCACTAAATACTACGAGCGCAGCAATTCACTCATGATTAATTTTGCCGTAACGGTGACCGGAGACATCACTCCAAATCACGAGATTGATGACTGGGACTGGTTTTCAATCGAAGATGCCAAAAAAGCCATTAAAGACGGTTCTCTTGCCGAAAGTTTTTTACTAGAATTTTTAGCTAAAATTGAAAAGGATTGAGAAAAACTCAATCCTTTTTTGCATACTTTTCCTGCATTTCCTGCCAAAATTGTTGGACAGCTTCTGATTTATTTGCCTTTAATTTCATCAAAACCATCAGAGACTCTGTCTCAATATCAAGTGGTCGCCACACAATCTGCTTGCCCTCAAAGGGTCTAACCATCTTTTCCATCATGAGAGAAAGCCCTAAATCATTTTCGATAAAATCAATAATTAAATTAATACGATTGCCTTTATAGGTAATCTTGGGATCAAATTGATAAGCGTGACACAGTTCTAGAAGAGGCTGTAATAACTGCGTTTTCTCGCTAAGTTGTAAGAATTTTTCCCCTTCTAACTCCTTAAGGTTAATGCTTTCTTTTCTTGCTAAAGGATGCTGACTTGGCAAAACAACCACCCAACGGTCTTGGTCGATGGTAAGCATTTCAACTTCTTTTGGTAACTTATTGTTAAATTGTCTCGCAAAAATAATATCGCACTTGTGTTTAAGGAGATTATCCAACAAGACATCCGCCTCTTCTTCTTCAACGCTAACCTCAAAATTCGTATGGCGTTTTTTAAAGCCTGCAATTTCAGAAATGATGGCATAAAAAGGCATACTTGGAATACCATGAAGTAAAAGCTTGTGCTCTTTTTCTTCATGTAACTGCGAAAGCTCCATAGTCATCTGTTGGTAACTGTCTAAAATCCGTCTGGCATAAGTTTCAACCATTTGCCCTTCCTTGGTGATTCTGATATGACGACGGCTACGGTCAAATAACTGCACCCCGAGTTCTTTTTCTAAGGCCATGATTTGCTTTGATACATTTCCTTGGCTAATGTACAAGCGCTCAGCAGTTTCAGTATAATTAAGAGTCTCACACAAGGTTAAAAATACTTGCAATTTTTGAAGATTCATCAGCAGCCTCCTTTTTATTCCATTTTAGAATATCTCATCACCAAAAGCAAATTGATTTTTGACTAAATCGTGTTACACTAGTTAATGACCTTATGGTTTCAAGTTAAGTCACTTTGCACAAGTGAGCTTATTTTTTTGTCTTATTTTACTATCAAAAAGGAGGAATTTTATGCCAACTGGTGTCATCATCAATTCATTTGCCATTATTTTTGGCGGAATTCTCGGTGGAATTTTTGGTCATATCTTATCCGAGGATTTTAAAAACCAATTAAATCTTATCTTTGGCGTTTGTTCAATGGGAATGGGGATTTCATCCATTGGGCTCATGAAATACATGCCTGCAGTTATCTTTGCTATCGTTGTTGGAACAGCTATCGGACTTGCCATTAATCTTGGAGGATGGATTAATAAAGGTGGTTCTTTGATGCAAAAGGCTGTTTCAAAAATCTTGCCACAAAAACACAGCCAACTATCAAACGATGAATTTTTAGCAACTTTACTAACTGTTATCGTTCTTTTCTGCGCTAGCGGTACTGGTATCTATGGTAGTCTTGATTCTGGGATGACTGGCGACTCAACTATCCTGATTTCAAAATCAATTCTTGATTTCTTCACCGCAGCTATCTTTGCTTGTAACCTTGGCTTTGTGGTTTCTTTGATTGCTATTCCACAATTTGTCATTTTTACCGCTCTTTTCTTACTTGCGGGAATCATTGTGCCATTAACAACGCCTGATATGATTGCTGATTTCAAAGCCTGTGGTGGTTTCTTGATGGTCGCAACAGGTTTTCGTATGATTCGTGTCAAAATGTTTCCAACCGCTGATATGATTCCAGCAATGGTTCTTGTTATGCCTTTATCTTGGTTCTGGGTCAATGTCATCATGCCATTATTATAGAATCTAATAATTTTAGAAAAATTAGAAAGTGAGTTCCAAATCTTTGGAGCTCATTTTTTAATAAACGCTTTCATATCAACGATAATGAATACACTTTCTTGAGCAAATTATTTGTCATCTTTTTCTTAGTTTGCTAACATATTGTCCATAATTAAAATTAAAAGGAGAATTATATGCCCAATTCTGCCCAAGATCACTTGGACTCTTGTTTCTTTTTTACTGTAAAAAAACTAAATCGAGCACTTGATAGATTAACCGAAAATGCCTTTCAAAAAGTCGGTTTAAATCCATCTTACACTTCTATTCTTCTGATTTTAAGTCATGAAAATGGCAAAATTCAAAAAGACTTGGCTAAAATGCTCTGCATTGCAGCCCCATCTATGACAAGACTTATCGAAAAACTTGTCCACAAAGGATTTGTTAAAGTCGTTTGTGAAGGACGTACTAAACGTGTCTACCTCACAGATAAAGGAAAAGCGATAATTCCAGATATTATCCAAGCTCACATTGAGACACAAGAAGAATTCAATCGTTTGGTCAAAACCGGTTTTTCCGATAATCTTCTTGCTGAACTAAACCAAATTACTAATCAATTACAATAACTTTTTTGAAGACCTTGACTGGACATTGTCGTGGTCTTTTTATATATCAAAAAATGACAGATTTGTCATATTTCTGCAACTGTGTTAAGATAATCACTGTAAACTTTTCATCAAGGAGATCATCATGTCCGATAATATGATTCAAGAGGTATTGGATGGTTGCCTATTCTTTTCGGTCAAAAGATTGGATCGTGCTCTTGATAAATTTACAGAAGCTGCTTTTAAAGAACTTGGAATGTCACATTCTTACGCTTTAGTTCTTTTTATTTTAAACCAAGAAAATGGCAAACGTTACAAAGACTTATCTGACATTCTTTGTATTGCTCCGCCTTCTCTAACAAAAATCATCGATAAACTAGCCCGTAGAGAATTTGTTGCCATTACTCGTGATGGTCGCACCAAACGTGTTTACATTACCGACAAAGGTAGAGAATTTATCCCTATCATAGGGGAAGTCTTTCATAAAACTCGATTAGAGTTCATGAGATTGTCTCAACCTTGCGATTTTAACAATCTAATTGACCAAATTAATCATCTTACAAAACAATTAAAATAAGAGCTTCGGCTCTTTTTCTATGCCTGAAAACTGGCTAAAACGATTTGAAAATGCTATGATAGAAAGAAAACTAGGAGGCTAGCATGAGTAAAGAAGCTATCAAAAAACAAGTTCTCGATGCCTTTGACCATCGAGTTGCCGTCCGTGTCTACAATGACCAAGACATTTCACGCGATGATATGGAATACATCCTTGATACAGCTTGGTTAAGCCCTTCTTCAATTGGTTTAGAGGCTTGGCGTTTTGTGGTTCTTAATCGTGAGCAAATCGCTAAACTTCGTGATGAACTTAAGGCAGTTGCTTGGGGAGCACAATCTCAACTTGATACGGCCAGTCATTTTGTTCTGCTACTTGCGGAAAAAAATGCTCGCTATGATTCTGACTCTGTCAAAGATAGCCTCGTTCGACGTGGTCTCGGTGAAGGTGATGCTCTAAACAGCCGTTTAGCTACTTACGAATCATTCCAAAAAAATGATATGAAAACTGCTGATAATCCACGCGCCCTCTTTGATTGGACCGCTAAACAAACCTATATTGCTCTTGGAAATATGATGACATCAGCCAGCATGATTGGTATTGATTCTTGCCCGATCGAAGGCTTTAACTATGACAAAGTCAATGCTATTCTTGCCAAAGCTGGTATTATTAATCCTGATAAAGAGGGTATTGCAAGTATGGTATCATTTGGTTATCGACTACGCGATCCAAAACACCCACGCTCACGTAAACCTAAAAATGAAGTCATTACTTGGCTCGAATAAATAGATAAAGCTTGAACATCCGTTCAAGCTTTTTTGCTTACATTAATGCCATTTTTACTGCGCTAAGTAATCCACTAGTTGTACCTGGAAATGCAAAAATCATTTGACTAAGGTCACGTGCTGTGACTTTTTGATTAGTCATCAATGTCAAAAGATTGATCATCTCACCAGCTTCATTACCTAAAAGGCTAGCGCCGACCAATTCTTTATTCTGATTAACAATCAGTGTCACATGCGCTTCATCTTCCAATTTTGTCTGGAATTTCAATTGTTGTCCAAATGGAATCTCAACAATGCGGTAAGCATCATTCTCACGAGCCTCAGCAACACTCACCCCAACTTGTGCAATGCGAGGGAAAGTATAAACAAGATTTGGAATAGCTGGATACTGAATTGCTTCTTGATTTACTCCAAGAATGTAAGCTGCAATATAATCTGATTCAAAACTTGCTGTCGGTGTCAAACGTGGGATTGTTTTATCAATGACATCCCCGCTGGCAAAAATATTTGGCACAGAAGTTTGCAGGTGATCATTAACAACGATTCCTGAACGATTGTAGGCAATGCCAAGTTCATCAAGACCAAGATTTTCAACATTTGGAATACGTCCTGTTGCATCAAGAACGTAATCAGTCTCTAATTCCAAACCTTGCGCCGTTGTGACACGTAAACCAGCGTCAGTTTCTTCAACTGCTTGAACTGCTTGGTTGAAATGGAAATGAATACCTTCTGCTGTCATTTTAGCTACCACACTATCAACATAATTTTCTTGATAAGCCGCTAAAGCTCTGTCGGCGTATTCAATAACATGCACTTCAGAACCAAGTTTAGCAGCCATGGTAGCAAATTCCATAGAAATGATTCCTGCACCGATAAAAGTGATGCGTTTTGGCATTTCATCTAAATCAAGGAAATCACGGCTATCATGAAGATATTCTTGTCCTTTAATAGCCAAACGTGCTGGACGTTGACCAGTTCCAAGAACGATATACTCAGCGCTGACTTTGTCCTCATCCACACTGACCGTGTGAGCGTCAACTAATTTTCCATAACCTTTTAGCAAATCAATCTGCATTTGCGCAAACATACCTTCCATAAGAGGAGCGTAAGTCGGAATTTCAGATTTTTTATAAGCCATAAGCTCTTGCCAGTTAACCTTAGTATTTCCAGTAATGCCAGCTTTTTCATAACGTGAAAGACCATCGATAAACTCAAATGGACTGTCTAATAAAAATTTGGCATTACAGCCATAATTAGTACAAGTACCAGCAGTAACGTCTTTTTCAACAATGGCAACCTTTTTGCCGACTTGAGACAAAGTCACTGCTGCATGCCAATTAGCATGTCCTGAGCCAATAAAAATCACATCATAATCGTAAGTCATGTTTTCTCCTTAAAGCTGTTGTGTTAACCAGTTTTGGTAACCAACAGTATCAATTAAATCTAGTTGTTGTTGTGTCCACTGCAAATCATCATCTTCATCTTTATAATAATCTTTTAACAAATCGTAAGTCACCAAATCATTAGATGCAGCACCAACCAATGGCAATAATTCTTTCAATCCTTCTTTTGAAACTTCCAAATCATGTCTTAGCCATTCCAAAGGACTAGCTGGCACTCCAAAGCTGACTTGATTTTGATAGCAAATTTTACCTCCCAAATCTAAAATACGATTAAAGAGTTTTTGTGAAAAGTCACGTTCTTCCAAAGCGTGGCTTTTGTATTTGTCACCAAGTTTTGAAAATCCTTGTGCCTCAAAGTTCAAAGCGACAAGATCATGAATATTTGCTTGATTTAAAATTTTATTTCCGATTTTTTGTAATAATTCGATTGTATTTTCCATAATTTCAACCTCTTTTTATAATCAGTCGCGCGCGATTGATTATAGTTTACTACTCCATTTTCAAGTTGTCAACTTTTACATTTATTTTTTTCTATGTTATGATAAGAGCAAGTAAACACAAAGAAAGGGACGTTATGCCAGAACAACATCCTACTTTAACTAATCAACTATGTTTTGCGATTTATAATGCTAATAGGGTTTTCAACCAATTTTATAAACAAAAACTAGCCAAATTTGATTTAACCTATACGCAATATATTGTTCTCTTAGCACTTTGGGAAACTGACAATCTTGCTTTGCGTGAATTAGGAAAGCAGTTAGATCTTGCTAGCAATACGCTAACACCCCTTCTCAAGCGTTTAGAAGACAAAGGCTATCTAACACGCATTCGTCCTAAAGAAGACCATCGTCAGCTGATTATTGCCCTTACAGAAGCTGGTAAAGCCCTTCAAGCTGATGTTGAACAGGAATTGCACACCTGTGTAGGAGAATTCACTCCTGCTTTACAGGGAAAAATTGAAGAAATGATTGAAGACAATCACATCTTGATTGAAGAATTGAAAAAAATGCTTTAAAAAAGAGTTTGGATTAAATCCAAACTCCTTTTGTTTTATTATCTTGCGTTGAAATTTTTCATTTGACGTTTGATGTCACGGTCTTGCTCGCGTCGCTTGATTGTCTCACGTTTATCGTAATCGTGTTTCCCTTTAGCCACTCCAAGTAAAACCTTAGCAAAACCATTTTTCAAATAAACTTTAAGAGGAATAAGAGTCATTCCTGTTCCTTTTAAGTCATTTGATAATTTTTCAATTTCACGTTTTTTAAGCAATAATTTACGTGTACGCTCAGGCTCTTGGTTCCAGATATTTCCTTGTTCAAAAGGAGAAATGTGGACATTAATCAACCAAGCTTCGCCATTTTTTATTTGAGCGTAACCGTCTTTTAGCTGAATACGTGCAGCACGAACACTCTTGATTTCAGTTCCTGTCAAGACGATTCCAGCTTCAATGGTATCAACTATATTATAGTCATGACGTGCCTTTTTATTTTGGGCAACGACATTTCCTTCACCTTTTGGCATATTAAGCTACCTCTCTTGTGTCAAAATTTTTGGCTTAGCAATGAGGCTTGTCACCTTTTATTTTTTAGCTTTGCGAGTTTTTTTCTTAGCTACTTCTTTGTAGAAAGGTTTCTTGCCTGATTTTTTAGAAGATGATTTTGACGATTTATGATTACGTTGTTTATTTGATTTGTGATCTTTTTTATGGTCTTTGTGATTGTCAGATTTTGGACGACGTTTGTCTTTTCCAGAACGGTCTTTACGTGATTTCTTCACTTTTTCAATCACATCATAATCACTTGGAATGTATTCAAAGTCAATATCACCAGTTTCTTTGTCGGCACGTGTCAATTTAATCTTGATTTGTTGACCAACGCGGAAGACTTTACCTGATTTTTCACCTTGAAGGGTCAAAGTACGTTCGTTGTAATTATAGAATTCTGGTAAGGTTGTGATGTGAACAAGACCTTCAATGGTATTTGGCAATTCGATAAACATACCAAATTTCACGACGCTAGCCACCACACCATCAAATTCTTGTCCAACGTATTCTTCCATGTATTCAGCTTTTTTCATCGCTTCAACCACACGTTCGGCATCAATCGCACGACGTTCTAGAGTTGAAGATGATGTTGCCAATTCTGGAATCACATTTCTGAAGTGTTCAATCTTCTCATCTGTCACTTGTGTGTATTCACGAATCATGCGGTGAACAAGAAGGTCAGGGTAACGACGGATTGGACTTGTAAAGTGTGTGTAGTACTCAGCAGCCAAGCCATAGTGCCCATGATTGTGCTCAGAATAACGTGCTTGTTGCATTGAACGAAGAAGCATCATATTCAAAACTTCAGCACCTGGTTTTCCTTCAACTTTTGCCATGAAATCTTGAAGAGCTTGTTGGCTAATTTTGTTAGCTGTCCCGTGAATTTGCACTCCAAAAATGCTTGCGTAATCAAGGAATTTTTGTAATTTTTCAGCTTTAGGATCTTCGTGGATACGGTAGATAAATGGCAATTTGCGTTTTGCAAAGTGTTCTGCCACTGTTTCGTTAGCTGCCAGCATGAAGGATTCAATCATGCGCTCTGCAATTCCACGCTCACGAATCACGATGTCAACTGGCATCCCTTTGTCATTGACAATGATTTTAGCATCGCTAGTATCAAAATTAAGTGCCCCACGACGCACGCGCATCTTCTCTAAGATATTGTGAAGGGCAGCCATGTGGTGAATTGACTCAACGATTGGTTGGTATTTTTCAATTAACTCTTCATCACCAGCAATGATGTCGTTGACATCACTATAAGTCATACGGAAAGTTGTTTTAATGACTGATTGACAGATTTGGTGATTCACCACGTGACCATTACGGTCAATTTCCATCAAACATGATTGTGTTAAACGGTCCACATTCGGATTCAACGAACAGATACCATTTGACAAACGTTCTGGCAACATTGGCACCACACGGTCAGTTACATACACAGATGTCCCGCGGGCTACTGCTTCACGGTTAAGGGCAGATCCTTCTGTGACATAGTAAGACACGTCAGCGATGTGAACACCTAACTCAAAGTTACCATTATCTAAAAGTTTGATATGAACCGCATCATCCAAGTCTTTAGCATCAGCACCATCAATGGTAAATGTGATTTCATTACGTAAATCAACACGACCAATCAAATCTTTTTCAGATGGCGCATCTGGAACAGCATTAGCTTCAGCCATAACGTCTTCTGGAAATTCTGATTTGATGTCCATTGATTCAAGGACTTCAAGAACATCAATTCCGACATCACCTTGGTGACCAACGATATCACGAACATGACCGACAAAGTAATCATGACCACGCGTTGGGTATTTATCGATATCAACCTTGATGATTTCAGTTCCATCTAAAACTACAGGTTCTTTTTTGATGTAGATTTTTTGTTGGATTTTTTGGTTTTTAGACTTGATGTAACCAGCGTATTTTGGTTTTTCATCGTCTAGGATAAATTTCCCAACGACAGTTTTTAAACTGCGTTCAACGATTCCGACAATGCGGACTTCAGCGGCTGTTCCTTTAAGACGGTTAGCAGGTTTCTTAATCACAGCTTCAACCGTGTCACCATCGACAGCATGACCAACGTCATTTCGCCCAACAAACATATCGTCTTCGTCTTCATCGACAGACAAGAAACCAAAACCAGCTTTGTTAGCACGAAAGACTCCAGTGACCGTAATTTCTTTTTTCTTCTCTACTTTTTTACGAAGAGCAAGGCTACCGCTATCATCAAAACGGAGTTCACCCTGACTTTCTAACTGTGAAATTTCTTTAACAAGCAATGGAAATTTTTCAGCACCAGTCATATCCAAACCAGCTGCCAAATCGTTAATATTAACTTTTCCATGCTCTTTTAAATAAGCAATAATATTTTCATTCATAATTGTGATTATTAGCAAGACCGATTCGCAAAAAAAGCCCCGCTATCTTCTATCCTCTCGTTTTCTAGCTTGATGGAAGTTGTGAAAAGTCACTGAATTTCAAATTCCAATCCGCTATTGGACAGACTCCTCACTACTTACTTAATAATAAAAAATGAGCTGAATGACCAGCTCATGAATTTTCGTACAAAATTCAAGATGCGCAGCCAACGTAAGCTAAGATGCAGCTTTGTCGTCAGTTGCTATCTATTTACTTGATAAGATTGCTAGCGCTAAAGCAATTGCTAGCCAAAAGAAAACTAGAACTGCTGTAAAACGTTGCATAAACGCTTCGAAGCCACGCGCTTTAGTACGTTCAAATAAAGCTTCTGAACCGCTGTTATCAAATACGTTGCTACTTGGATTTTTCTGTGGTTGCATAAAAATGGCAATCACGATAATAACAGATAATACCAGCAAAATTGTCAGTAGTACATTGTACATATGTTTCACTAAGAACGCGTCAGAAGCTTAACTCTGGGAAAAAATCCGCTACTTTTTGCTTCTGGGTTCTATTTCCTTTCCTACACTATGGTCTTAATTATTCTATCATAAATATCCCTACGATTCAATATGTAGGGTTACTTTTCGCTCTTTGGGACAGTATTTAGGAACCTGAATTTTGTCAGGATGAGTTGCTTTATTTTTACTTGTTAAATAATTCTTGCTGCCGCAACTACTGCATTTCAAATTAATCTTTACTCTCACACGATTTCCTTAACTTTTAAATATTTTCTAAAACTGATAAGGCTCCATACAAAGTTTACAAAGACGATAAGACTTGTCACGTAGAACACTGAACGGTATCCCATTCCTGTCGCGATAGCTGAGCCAACAAACGGTCCAACGACTTGTCCGATATTCATAAACATTTGATTATAGCTGAAAATACGTGAAATTCCTTCTCTTGGCGTGATTTTAGTCAGTAGTGAGTTAACACTTGGCATCAGCGCACCTGTACCAAAACCATACAAGAAGCGCACAATTCCGAGTTCAAGTGAATTTCTTGCAAGGGCACACAAGACGTACATACTAAAGCTATAAAATAGAGCTATCAAAAGTAGTCTATGATTACCTATTTTATCACCAATTTTACCAAGAGTCGAGCTCGATAACATACTTGAAAAACCAAGAGCAGACACAATCAGACCAGATACAAACATGAGATTTTCAGTTTGTCCAAGATTACGAATGTATAAGGTCAAAATTGGGGCAATAGATTGTGCTGAAATTTGGATAATCATACTTGTCACAAAAAGCCCGATTAGAATTTGCTTGTCCTTAATTGATGAAAAGAGTTCGCGAGTTGACATGGCATTGGCCTTAGCCACAGGTTTGAAATCTTCTTTAATCAAAAAGACTGTCAGCAAATTACAGATTAACAAAATAAAACCGACCAGTAAAAAGACTTGTCGAATGCCTAACCATTCAGCTAACACTCCTCCAAGTAAGGGACCAATTAGGCTCCCGCCAATCATACCAGTTGCTAGCGTTCCAAGTGCATAACCTGAACGATTTTTAGGAGCTTGACTGGCAATCAAGGCTGTTGAGTTAGGAATGTATCCTGAAAAGAGACCATTTAATAGCCTCAGTGCTAAAAGCCAAAAGACATTAGGAACAAAAGCCAAGCCACCCATTGTAAAGGTCATGACCAAGCTTGCCCTAACCATCATCGGTTTACGGCCATATCGGTCAGCGAGCCGCCCCCACACCGGAGCAATCAAAGCAGAGGCTAAAGCTGATAAAGATACCGCTAGACCAGCGTACCATTCAACTTTATTTTTGGGAGCGCCTAGTTCTTCTACATACAAAGCCATAAATGGCATAACAAGCGAAAAGCTTGCCCCAGTAAAAAAGTTACCAAGCCAAGCCACTCGTAAATTTTGTTTCCAATTAACTTCGTTACTTATGATTGTTCACCTTCTTTTCAAAAAAACGTCAATTGCTATTATAGCACATTCCAAAAGAATTACTAAAAACTTGCTACGCAAAACGTTTTCCTGAAAAATATGCAGAAAAGCAGACGATTTTCTAATCAATCATCGCCTATAATTCTTGTAAAAGCTGAGCAATTTGTACTTTTAATTCAGAAAGGTCACCACTGTTATCCAGCAATTTGTCAGCATAAGGCTTTTTAGCTTCCGTCGACATTTGGCTAGCTATACGCTTCTTAGCTTCTTCTTTTGAAAAATGATTGCGCAGCACCAGACGTTCCAGTTGTGTTTTCTCATCAAGATGAACCAACCAAATATCATCAAACCAATCCATGTAATCATGTTCAATCAAAAGCGGAATATCCATGAAAAAGACTTCCTGAGTTTTCGCAAGCTCATCTCGCCTTCTAGCCAATTCTTCTCGAATGATACCATTTTGCAGACGCGACGACTTTTCTAGCATATCTTTGCTTGAAAAAATCAACTGACCTAATTTTTTACGATCGAGTTCACCATTTTCTTGAAGAATGTCAGTACCAAGCCAGCTGCAAAGGGCTTGATAAAGTTTTCCTCCTTTAGCCTGAAGTTCGTGAACCACCTGGTCAGCATCAATCACTTGATAACCATGCTTTCTGATTTCAGCAACAACGGTTGACTTGCCAGAAGCAATACCTCCTGTTATTCCAATTATTTTCGTCATCGTTTTTGACAAGCAGGACAAAGATGCGTCCCGCGACCTCCTACTTTTATTTTTTCAATTGGTGTGGCGCAGCGTGGGCAAGGCTCATCTGTCTTTCCATAAACTTGCAAGTAGTCTTGCATGCTGCCATTTTCACCAAGCGCATTTTGGTAAGTTCTGATAGTTGAACCGCCTTTTTCAATGCCAAGTTGTAAAATACGGATAATCTCATCGTGAAGCAAGTTGATTTCATCTTTTTGAAGACTATCAGCCTGATGTTCAGGATGAATTTTAGCTGCCCAGAGAACCTCATCCACGTAGATATTTCCAAGACCAGCCACCAAAGTCTGGTCTAAAAGATAAGGCTTTATGAGTTTTTTAGAATCAGACAACTTTCTAGCAAATTCTGCCACATCAAAGTCTTCCTTGGTTGGCTCAGGACCTAGTTTTCTTTTTTGAAAATAAGCTGCAACCTGACTTTTAGCCATTAACTCCATCGTGCCAAATTTTCGGACATCTTGATAAACCAAAGTCGACCCATTGTCCAAACCAAAAAAGATATGAAAATGTTTGTTTTCTGGAACGTAATCCTCAAACAGCAGATATTTTCCTTCCATTCTCAGATGAGAAATAATTACTTGATCATCTAAATTCAACAACAAATATTTCCCACGTCTACCAATCGACTGAAAGGTTTGACCAAGTAAATCAAACTCAAAAGCACTTAAATCCGTTTTAACCATTTTCGGTACACGAACATCAACCGACACAATTTTTCGCCCAACAATCAAACGCTCAAGACCACGACGAACAGTCTCAACCTCAGGTAATTCCGGCATCTTTCTGATACAAAGGACGTAAAAGGCAAAGTAAAATTAGGAGGTCATCAGAAATCCTGATTTCTGAAATGACCTATCTATTTTACACAGCCTTTCGTCCGTGTTCAAAGCAACACGAACATGTCCTGCTCCTTTCTAAATATTATTTGAAAAGAGGAGGTGCTCATCAACAAACACCTCCTAATTAAATGACCTATTAATATTCTTTCTCGTTGTAACCAAAGTCAGCGAGATCAAGTTTTTTATCACGCCAGTTTTTCTTAACTTTAACCCAAGTTTCAAGGTAAACCTTGTCACCAAGCATGATTTCGATATCACGGCGAGCCATTTTACCAATTTTCTTAAGCATAGCACCTTTTTTACCGATGATAATACCTTTTTGACTGTCACGTTCAACCATGATTGTTGCACGAATGTGAACCTTGTCTGTCTCTGGGTCACGTTTCATTGAATCAACGATAACCGCAACAGAGTGAGGCACTTCTTGTTCTGTCAACTTCAAGATTTTTTCACGAATCATTTCTGACACCAAGAAACGTTCTGGGTGGTCAGTGATTTGATCTTCAGGGAAATATTGGAAACCTTCTTCCAAGTTATCTTTCAAGATATTAAGAAGTGTTTCAACGTTATTTCCTTGAAGAGCTGAAATTGGCACAATTTCTTTGAAATCCATTTGGCTGCGGAAATCATCAATTTGTTCCAACAATTGGTCTGGGTGCACTTTATCGATTTTATTGATCACTAAAATGACTGGAATGTTAGCTGCTTTCAAACGTTCGATAATCATATCGTCACCTTTACCACGTTTTTCGTCAGCTGGTACCATGAAAAGAACAGTTTCAACTTCACGAAGTGTGCTGTAAGCTGACTCAACCATGAAATCACCTAGTGCTGTTTTGGGTTTGTGAATTCCTGGTGTATCGATAAAGACGATTTGTTCAGTATCTGTTGTATAGATACCCATGATTTTGTTACGAGTTGTTTGAGCTTTGTCGCTCATGATAGCAATTTTTTGCCCCATAACGTGGTTCAAGAATGTTGATTTACCAACATTTGGGCGACCTAAAATCGCTACAAAACCTGATTTAAACATAAGATATAAAGGACGTCAAACGTCCCTACTCCTTTCATTATTTGCAAAAATATTTTATCGATTGCCAAAAATCAAGGCAATAATTTTCGGTACAAAAATAATCAATCCTGTAATCACGGCATAGGTTGATACCACCAGCACCGCTCCTGCTGCCATATCCTTGGCATTTTTTGCTAGCATTGAAAAATGATAATCACTAGCCAAGTCAACCACATTTTCAAGCGCAGAATTGACCATTTCTAAAGTGATGACTAAAAAGATGGCTAAAAATAAGAATAACCATTCAATCGCAGATATACGAAAAACAGCTCCTGCTGCAGTTGCTAAAATAGCTGACACCATGTGTTTACGCATATTTCTTTCTTCCTTGAAGGCTGTAACTATTCCAGTGATGGCAAACTCCATACTAGATACCAAGGTGCGATTTTTCCACTTTTTAGGGGAATTATTGTCTCTTAAGTCCATAGGCAGTTAAAATTTCTTCCTGTAAAGTAAACATTTCTTTTTCTTCTTCTGGGGTATAATGGTCGTAACCATTGATGTGTAGGAAACCATGCACCGCTAAGAATCCCATTTCACGTTCAAAAGAGTGACCGTACTCTTCCGCTTGTTCACGCGCTTTATCAACTGAAATAAAGAGCTCACCGATATAAGCATCGAATTCGTCTAGCATTTCAGCTAGCTCAGGATTTTCAGCTAAATCTTCTTCTGAGAAAGTCAAATCTGATTCTGGTTTGTACTCTAAGCTGATAACATCCGTTGGACGGTCTGTGTCACGGTATTCTAAGTTCAATTCATGGCTGCGCTCATTAGTCACGAAAGTCACTGCCATTTCTTTATTTTCTTTACCAGTCTTTTCAGCAGCAAATTGTAATAAATCCAAAGTTTGGTTTTTAATTTCTTCTGAAACTTGACCAGTTTCATCTATCATTTCAACGTACATATCTATCTTCTTTCAAAACTAATTATATCAAGGATATTATACCATATTAAGGATAACAGCGCCATTTTAGGCACTAAGAAACTTTTTAGTACCATTTAATCATAAAAAAAGAAGTAGCCTGAGGAAAGCTACTTCTTTCTGGGAAAAGGAGTCAGAATTGTGTTAAAAAGTTAGTTAATGACCGACTATTTTAGACCATCTTTATTGTAGTTACCAGATTTCACAAGGTCGAATCCGACGCTGTAAGGGAATTGGTTGCTAGTACCTGGTTGGTTGAAGATGATTTTGGCGTTTACAGTAGCGTATTCTTCTGGGAGATCAAGGTAGAAGTTACCAGCATCATCTTTTGTCATTTGTGTTCCAGGCCATGCACCAAGAGGGTATTGAACTGGGTTACCGTAGTAAACATAAGCATTGGCATTATCCCAACCGCCAGGGTTATCAAATGTCACACGTGTTTTACCAGCAGGAACATCTGGAACTAAGCCAGCTTTAGAATAAACACCTTCAGCTTTGAAATCAAATCCTTCTTTTTGAGGGAATTGAGAACCTTGGTTGTTTGTAAAGATGACTTTCACACCTTCTTCAGCATATGATGCAGGAACTGAGATAGTGTAGCGACCTGTTGAGTCTTTTGTCATCTTAGTTCCAGGCCATGCACCTAGAAGTTTAGTGTCTTTAGCTGAGTACATGTAAGCATAGACATCTGACCAGTTATCTGGATTTTGGAAGTAAATGCTTGTTTCAGCGCTAGGATCTTTCATTGTGAATGTATAAGTTTTAGTGATTGCTTGACCATCGGCACCTGTTGCAGTCACAGTTACTGTTGTTGATTGACCAGCTTCAAGCCCTTCACCAACAGTGATTTTATCACCATCTTGGAAAGCTACTTCTTGACCATTATCAACTTTATAAGTAGCTGATTCAGCATTTTTAGCTTTCAATGTCACTTCTGTAGCTGCAGAAATGCTGTTGTCACCTTCTTTGTAACCGTCAATTGAAACTTGTGCTGTTTCATCTGGTTTAGCATCATACAAAACAACCGCTGAGCGAGATGAGACGCTACCAGTAATATGACCATTTGAAACATTAAATTGACGTCCAGAAACTTGGTCTGTGTAAGTACCGTCAGCCATTGTTGTTTCTGAATTCAATTGTTTATCACCATTTCCGAGGTTAACAATAACAGCACCTTTCTTACCACGTTCAATCATAGCCACTTGTTCGTCGCCATTAGGGTTGCGAATGTATTCTGATTCACCAACCATGGCATTGTGGAATTTGTTCACCGCTTTGACTGTTGGGTCTTTGTAAAGGTCGCTACCAGCATCACCAATTTGTGATTGACCAGGGAAGCGAGTGTTATTTCCTCCACCTACTGGACGTGAGAAGAACAATGGTGTACCTTTAGCACGCGCTGTGATCATTGACCAACCAAGACGAATATCATCATCACTCATCCATGTTGAAACTTGATCATCATTAGCATAAGTATCATGAGATTCAACCCAAGTAACAAGATTTGCTGGATCAACACCTTGCGCTTGATAATTCATCAAATTACCCGCAGCAGCGCGACGGTCTTTCAAGTCGTTACGAATTTGATTACCATAATTTGATGCTGTAACGCTCATCAATTTAGAATAATCAGCTTCGTGTGAAATGCTATCTTGAAGAACTTCACCATATTGGAACTCAGATCCATTATTCAAAATAACATTCCAGAAATTACTACCATATTCACCTGGTAGTTCAATGTGTTTTGCAGTATCGTAACGGAAGCCATCAGCACCGTCAGCAACTGCTTGTTTCAAGAATTTCAAGAGATATTGTTGGATTTGTGGATTTTGAGTATTCAAATCATACAAACCTAGAAGAGCATTTTGTGTCACATCATAACGATCATTCCAGTTTTTAATCTCTTTGTTACCATGTGTCCAATTTGGAATACTTTTAATTTCTTGACTGATTTGGTTGTAGTCAGATGTTGTGTGGTTAAGGACAGCATCAACAATGATTTTAATACCATATTGATCAGCCACACGGTTCATTTCTTTAAATTCTTCTTCTGTACCTAATTGGTAGTTACCAATCGTATGTAGTGTTGGTTGGTATTGATAGTACCAATTTTTCAAGCTCTTATTACCGCCGTCACCAACGACAACTTGGTTAATTGGCGATGTTTGAACACTAGTATAACCAGCGTCCTTAATGGCTTGCATATTATCTTTAATAGTATTGAAAGACCAGCACCATGCGTGAAGCACTGTTCCTTCTTTCATTGAGACTTGTTCATCAGCCTTAACAGCATTAGCTTGTGCAAAAATTCCAGCGCTGACTGCTGTCAAAACTAAAAGAGAGCCTAAACCTTTTTTCATTTTCTTTTTCATATTTACTTTATTACGAAGTGACATAAATAATCTCCTATAAAGATAAGTTAAAATACGCAACCGCTTTCAAAGATAACTAAAAAATAAAGCAGTATTATGCGTGAAACCTGTCCAATCACCGACATATACCTGCGTGTCTAGAAAGAATAATTAGCACGTCATTTTCTTATAGGCATTCCTCCAACTTTTATTGCAATCGGTTGCATATTTGTCTATATTATAGCATATTTTTTTGGAAGCGCAACCAAAAAATGTCAATTTTTTGATAATTTAATCAAAAAACTGACAAATCTCTTATGAAACCTTTTATTTTAAATAGTTTACCTTTGTCACACAAAAATGCTGACTAGTGACCCAGCCACCAGGACATTTTTTATCATTTGGGAGGCGTTCAAGCTCTGTCATTCCAATTTTAGTCAAAACACGAGCAGAAGCTGGATTCTCAAGGGCACAAAAGGCATGTACTTTCTCAAATTCTAAAACCTTAAAGCACAGTTCCAAAATTTTAGCGCTCGCTTCTGTGGCTAAACCATGTCCCCAAAACTTTTTATTGATAATATAACCAATTTCCGCTTCTTTTCCATCTGACCAGTTCATCAAATCAATGGTCCCAATGAACTCTGAAGTCTCTTTTAAGACAATTCCATATCGCCCAAGAGGTGTTTTGAGATAAATATTTTCAATCACTTTTTCGGTCTCTTCGATAGACTGGTTGGCTGGAAAATCCCATTTGGTATTTTCGACATCTGACGTATAGGCAAACATAGCCTTTGCATCAGCCATTGTCACTGGACGCAATATCAACCGCTTTGTCTCAAGCACACTATGTTCTCTTAACTGTTTTTCGAGCATTTTTCTTCCTCAAACTCTATTAAAAAAGCGACCCTCAAAAAGGGCAACTTATTTGTTCTGGTTTTCGCTTGGACTTACCATCTCTTCATCGATATGAGTTATCAAATCTTGAAAATCACTAGCCAAGTGCTTTGCTTGATCCCCTAGATTTTTTAAAACATCAGCTTCAATTTCAGAATCCAAAGCCTTCAAATCACCTTCTAGTCTTTCAGCTTGACTAGTCAACATTTCACTCATCTTAGTTAATTTTTCAAGTGACGCACGATCACACATAAATCTCCTCCTGATAAATTTTTTCAGATAAGAATTGTACTTTTCTGGAAATTTTTTGAAACTTCCAGGTACAATGTCTATATTTATTTTACCTAAAAAAGAGAATTTTACTAGTTTTTTTAGATAATCTGGCATTTCTGTCCAAAAAATCCTAGAATCCTATCAATTTGACTAAATTCTTTTAGGTGTCATGTAAGATAACAAAGCTTGAAATTCACAAGCTAAATCTTTAGCTTCTTCCCCAAAGGTAGCGAAAAACTCTGAACTATTTTCCTGATTGAATGAAGAATACTGGTCAATCAGCTTAAACTTTTGATTCAATTCTTCAGCTTGTTTTGACAGTTGGCTACTCATTTCTGACAAATTCTCAAGCAATTCACGATTATCCATAAAACTTCTCCTTTGATGCACTTTAACTTATTTCTATCTCTGAAAATATCTTGAAAAATTTCAATATACCTTATTTTACACTAGAAAACTAGCCTAATTAAGAATTCGCAAATATGAAAATCATTTTTTAAATCAAAAAAAGCCACACCTTTGTGTGACTGAAAAAATTATTTTTCTTCTTTGGTGCTAGCTGGCTGACCAATAGTTTCATAGCTAGCAAAGCCTGAGGCACTTTTGCTATCGATAACTTCTTTTTGATGGTGGGTAATTTTGCGCTCAGCGTCTTTTTCATAAGCATTGATAATTTCAGCAACCACAGGGTGACGAACCACATCGCTCGCTGAGAAATGAACAAAATCAATTTGCTTGATGTGTTTTAGTTTTTCCGTCGCATCAATCAAACCAGATTTGACTTTCTTAGGCAAATCAATCTGACTGGTATCACCGTTGATAATCATCTTAGAATTGAAACCAAGACGTGTCAAAAACATCTTCATTTGCATGATGGTTGTATTTTGTGCTTCATCAAGAATCACAAAAGCGTCATCAAGTGTTCGACCACGCATATAAGCAAGCGGTGCAATTTCAATAATGTCGCGCTCCATCAAACGAGTTGTTTGCTCTTTTCCTAAAATTTGATAAAGAGCATCATAGACAGGACGAAGGTATGGATCAACTTTTTCTTTTAAATCACCTGGTAAAAATCCAAGACTTTCACCTGCTTCAACTGCTGGACGTGTCAAAATAATACGCTTAACTTGACCACGTTTTAAAGCTGTCACTGCCAAAGTCACCGCTAAGAAAGTCTTACCAGTACCTGCAGGACCAATCCCAAAGACCACATCGTGTGATTTGACACTATCCGCATAAACCTTTTGCCCAAGCGTTTTAACACGAATCGGTTTTCCAGAATTATCTTTAATGATTTCTTCTTCATAAAGGGCAACAAATTTGTCAATAGAGCCATTTTGTGCCATTGAAAGAGCCGTTACAACGTCAGATGTATTGACCAACATACCACGAGAAACCAATACTAACAAAGCTTGAATGGTCACACGCGCTAATTCGACACTTTCTTTATCATCTCCTAAAATCTGCACTCGCTCTGTACGAGCATGAATGATAACCCCTAGATTATCTTCGATTAATTTCAAATGACGTTCATTTGAGCCAAATAGCGCTAGCACATCATCAGGATGATTTAAGGTAATTTCAACAGAATGCTCTTGCAAATAGAGTCCCTCTTTCTTTTGTGTTTGATAAGCCTATTATAGCTTATTTAAAACAAAAAATCACGACTTACCGTGATTTCCTTTTTGATTTAAAGTTAGCTTACCTTAATGTGCCAAATAATCTTCCCAAATTTTATCAAATTCACTGAGATTAAAAGCAAAGCTAGCCTCATCTTCTAGATAACGACTAATGGTTTCAAAATCATCAGTGTGCTTTGGAAAAGTGGTATCCTCAAAAACAAGGTCAGCTAAAATCGCTACAGGTTCATGACTTTTTGGGTTACGTTGCGTCATCAACCAAGTGTAAAATGACTTTCTCATTTCCAATTTTCCTCCAAAAATGCATGTCTGATAGCGCTACTTTCAGCGTAGTGTTCAGGATTTTTCTTGTAAAAACCTTGGTGATAATCTTCTGCCACATAAAATGGTTGGACGGGTTCAATAGCTGTGACAATCGGATCTTTAAATCGACCTGAGGCTTGCAATGCTGCTTTTGAAGCTTCAGCAATTTCTTTTTGACGGTCATCACTGTAAAAAATAACAGGGCGATAATTGTCACCACGATCTTCAAATTGCCCAAAAGCATCGGTTGGATCAGTCTGTGCCCAATAAATCTCTACCAAATCACCATAAGAGATTTTTTCTTCATCAAAAATAATCTCAACCGCTTCAGTATGTCCAGTCTCATGAGCCTTAACTTGCTCATAAGTCGGATTTTCCACATGCCCACCAGTATATCCAGAACGAACTGATAAAATACCATCTTGTTCTTCAAATGGTTGCACCATGCACCAGAAACAACCACCCGCAAAAATCGCACGTTCCATTCTATAACCTCCAAAAATCTAGTGAGTCTATTATAGCAAAAAAAATGTCCAGTGGACATTTTTTTCACGAGCTCAAAAACTAAAATACAACTTCAATTTTTACTTTAAAAACAAAAAAGACCACAGCTTTGCTTGAGGCATCACTGTAATCTTTTCATGTTTAATCCTCGTTTTCGATTAATTCTGTACCGAATTGGTCTTGTTTCACTTTACGTGCTTTCATCAAGCCACCAAGTGCTTTTTTAAATTGACCTTTAGAAATACCAAATGTTGCTTTGATATCTGCTGGAGATGATTTATCATTTAATGTCATAAAGCCACCATTTGATTGCAAATAAGTCAAAATCATTTGTGAATCATTTTCAAGCATTTCAAATGAACGTGGTTTTAATGACAAGTTAAGAGTACGATCAACTTCGCGGAAACCAATAACACGTGCAGTTACTTCTTCACCAAGGCGTGGTTCTGCGTAACGTTCACTTGGGTGAATAAAACCAAGCATGTTATTATCTGGCAAATAAACAAATGTTCCAGATAATTTCAAACGGTAAACAATGGCACGCAATTTTTCATTTTGCATGTTATTGTAAGCTGGTCCAGCCATTTTTTGGAAAACTTCAGGTTGCGCTGGAATTGCCCAGATACGGTCTTTTTTATCCACGTCAAGGTGAACATAAAGTTTATCACCTTTTTTAGGCCAAAGTTCTTTCATATCAGGCAAGACATCAAGTGACACAACAAATTGTTTGTCAGCAAGACCTGTATCCAAAAAGACACCCAAATCGCGGCGAACTTCTGTGACAACACCCCAACCGTAGCTAGTACGAGTTGTAGCAACTTCTGCTGTTGTCATACGAGCTTTTTGGTGCATATCAGTGTAGACAAATCCTTTGACCATATCACCAATCTTATGTTCACCTTCAGCCTTGTCTAACATAAAAGTCACGCCATCTTTTTGTACAAAATACGCTTTCGCATTTTCGTCAATCACAAGTCCTGTGATGACAGTGGCAAGTAAATTATTCATTTATTCTTCCTTTATAAAAGGGAGTGGAAAGTCCACCCCCTAACCTTTTTCTTATTAATTAGACTTCAAGCAATTCTTTTTCTTTGTTTGCTGTCATAGTATCGATATGTTTAACAGCTTCATCAGTTGCTTTTTGAATGTCTTTTTCAAGAACTTTCAATTCGTCTTCAGTGATTTCTTTAGCTTTTTCTTGTTTTTTAGCTTCGTCCATAGCATCACGACGGATGTTACGGATAGCAACTTTAGCATTTTCACCGACTTTTTTAACGTCTTTAGCAAGTGCTTTACGAGTTTCTTCTGTAAGGGCAGGAATAACCAAGCGGATTACTGAACCGTCGTTAGCAGGGTTGATACCAAGGTCTGAAGCGTTGATGGCGTGTTCGATATCTTTCAATGATGATTTATCAAATGGAGAGATCAAAAGAACACGTGCTTCTGGAACTGTGATAGAAGCCAATTGGTTAAGTGGTGTCATTGCACCATAGTATTCAACTTGGATACGGTCCAAAAGAGATGCATTTGCACGACCAGCACGAATTGAAGCAAATTCGCGTGCTAATGAGCTGTGTGATTGTTCAAAGCGTTCTTTAGCTTTTTCGATAATAGCATTAGCCATAAATAGTATTAGTCCTCATTTCTTGTTTTTTGGGAAATAGCAGAGCTGACAATTATTTGTCGTGGTGTTCAGCTTTATTTGAAACGGTTGTACCGATAGCTTCACCAAAGACAACACGTTTAATATTACCAGCTTGGTTCATGTTAAAGACAACCAAGTCAATATCGTTGTCCATTGAAAGTGTTGATGCAGTTGCGTCCATGATTTTAAGACCACGTTTAATCACTTCACCGTGTGTCAATTCATCAAATTTGACAGCATTAGCATCTTTCTTAGGATCGGCGTTGTAAACACCATCAACACCATTTTTAGCCATCAAGATAGCTTCAGCGTCGATTTCAGCGGCACGAAGAGCAGCTGTTGTATCAGTTGAGAAGTAAGGTGAGCCGATACCAGCAGCAAAAATCACGATGCGATTTTTTTCAAGGTGACGAAGCGCACGACCACGGATGTATGGTTCAGCAACGTTTTGCATTGGGATTGATGTTTGAACACGAGTATCAACACCATTTTGTTGAAGGCTATCAGCCATAACAAGAGCGTTCATAACTGTTCCAAGCATACCTGTGTAGTCAGCTTGAACACGGTCCATACCAGCTGCGGCAGCTGGTTCACCACGCCAAAGGTTTCCACCACCAATAACCAAAGCAATTTCTACACCTGAACTATGTACTTCAGCAATTTCTTTTGCGATAGTTTTAACAGTTTCAATGTCGATTCCGACACCTTTTTCACCAGCTAACGCTTCACCAGATAATTTAATTAAAATACGTTTATACTTAGGTTCCACTTCAAGTTACTCCTTTTTTTATCTTTATTATTTTAACATAATTTGCCTATTTTACCTAGCAAAATTCGTTGAATTTTGAAAGATTAAAAACAGATCAACTATGTGATTCAAACAGATAAATCATTTCCCTTTTCATTTCATTAGAGAGATCACACAGCCCATAAAAAAATCCGTTTCAAAGAAACGGATTCTTCATTAATGTATCAATTAGAATGAGCTTGGATCTACTTTGATACCTACACCTTGTGTAGTAGTGATTGACAAGTTAGTCATGTAAGTACCTTTAGCAGTAGCTGGTTTAGATTTAACCATAACTTCGTGGATAGCTTTGAAGTTTTCAACCAATTTGTCTGCGTCGAATGATACTTTACCGATGATAGCTTGTACGTTACCTGCTTTGTCAGCACGGTAAGTGATTTTACCACCTTTAGATTCTTCAACTGCTTTAGCAACGTCCATAGTTACTGTACCAGTTTTAGGGTTTGGCATAAGGTTACGAGGTCCAAGGACACGTCCAAGACGTCCAACGATAGCCATCATGTCTGGTGTAGCGATAACTACGTCAAAGTCAAGCCAACCGTCGTTGATTTTAGCAACAAGATCGTCTTCACCAACGAAGTCTGCACCAGCAGCTTTAGCTTCTTCAGCTTTAGCACCACGTGCAAATACAAGAACACGTTGTGTTTTACCAGTACCGTTTGGCAATACCATTGCACCACGGATTTGTTGGTCTGCTTTACGAACGTCAATGTTAAGTTTGTATGCAACTTCTACAGATGCATCAAATTTTGCGAAGTTTGTTTCTTTTGCAAGAGCTACAGCTTCTTCTACGCTGTAAGCTTTAGTGCTGTCGATTTTTTCAAGTGCAGCACGCATTTGTTTGCTTTTTTTAGCCATTTAAAATTCTCCTTGTAATGTGGTCATATCGATTTGATTTAAAATCTCCCACGTCACTCATCAAATTACGATGAAGTCTTGCGGGTCTAGCGTGAATTAATCTCAACGGTACAGTGTGTTTACCTCAATTAATCCACTAATTGGGTTGCTATTGATTAGTCAACAACAGTGAATCCCATAGAACGAGCAGTACCTTCAATCATACGCATTGCAGATTCAACATTTGCAGCGTTTAAGTCTGGCATTTTAGTTTCAGCAATTTCTTGTACTTGTGCACGAGTAACTGTTGCAACTTTAGTTGTGTTAGGTGTTCCTGAACCTTTTTCAACACCTGCAGCTTTTTTCAAAAGAACTGAAGCTGGTGGTGTTTTAGTTACGAAATCAAATGATTTGTCTTCATATACTGAGATAACAACTGGGATGATCATACCAGCTTGATCAGCTGTACGAGCGTTGAATTCTTTAGTGAATCCCATGATGTTGATACCTGCTTGACCAAGAGCTGGTCCAACCGGTGGAGCTGGTGTAGCTTTACCAGCAGGAATTTGAAGTTTAACAACTTTTTCGACTTTTTTAGCCATTTATAAAATCCTCCTGTTGTGGTTTTGGCGGTAATTAAGATTTTTACCTCCCACAGATATGCTCAATAGCATACTCATCAATTATACATTAATTTAGAGAAAAAGCAAGGAATTTGCATCAAATATTTCCTAAAAAATGCTTGATTTGACAAGTTTTAGCTTAGTTTTTAAAAGCAAGCACTTTCAACTTTTTTAATTCGGCTAAATTTCCTTTACTAGCTTGATAAAAATTTTAAAAGTATTTTTCAAGAAAAATCTTCTAATCATTTACTTCTTCAAACTTTCAGTATAAAATATAAGACATGATGATGTACAAATTATTTTCCTTTTCTTTTATCTTTTTAACACCTATTTTTTCTTATATTCTTGTTAATTTTTTCAATTTAAAACGTTTTGGAATTCTCTTTACTGACCTTGCTTTTCCACTTTTTGCTTTCGAGATTGCTCTGGTTGTTAGTAAATTTTTAGATAGCAGTGTTTTCTTTTATTACTTAATCTGCTTATCTTTACTGGCGCTTACCTTAACAGCATTTTTCTTAAAGAAAAACCATTCATTTTCTTACCGTCGCTTTGGTAAATTTTTCTGGCGTTCAGGTTTTATCGTCACTTTTATTTTTTACATTATTGTTTTAATTTTAGTTTTTACACTTGCATAACAAAAACGTTAACCTTCTGGCTAACGTTTTTTTATTATGCTTCTGGAGTTGGTTTGGTCATTAGGACTTTACGAGGTTTTGTTCCTTCTGCTGGTCCGATGACTCCTGCTGCTTCTAATTCATCCATCAAGCGAGTGGCACGGTTAAATCCGACTGACAAACGACGTTGTAGCATTGAAGCACTTGCTTTTTGAGTTTCAAGAACCAAGGCTTTAGCATCTTCAAAGAGTGGGTCTCCTTCTTGTGAGCCACCACCACCTGATTTCAAATCTGATTCAGAAACTTCTCCTGGGTCAAAGCTATCATCATAATCAGCTTCCGCTTGATTTTTAATAAAGCCAACAATGCGTTCGACATCATCGTCTGAAATAAATGAACCTTGCAAACGAACAGGGTGATTTTCGTCGATTGGTTTAAAGAGCATATCACCACGTCCGAGAAGTTTTTCAGCACCATTTTCATCCAAAATGGTACGACTATCTGTCCCAGATGATACGGCAAAAGCAACACGTGATGGCACATTTGCCTTAATCAAACCACTGATGACATCAACTGATGGGCGTTGTGTGGCAAGAATCATATGAATACCAGCCGCACGCGCTTTTTGTCCCAAACGAATAATGGCATCTTCCACTTCTTTGCTGGCAACCATCATCAAGTCAGCCAACTCATCCACGATAACCACGATAAGTGGCAATGGAATTTGTTTTTGCTCTGACTGTGCGTTAAATTCTTCAACCTTGGCATTGTAACCAGCAATATTTCGGACACCAAAATGACTAAAGAGTTCGTAACGATTTTCCATCTCATCAACCACTTTTTGAAGCGCACGCGCTGCTTTTCGTGGATTTGTCACTACTGGAATCAATAGGTGTGGAATATCATTATAAACAGACAACTCAACCATTTTAGGGTCAATCATCATAAACTTGACTTGGTCTGGACGAGCTTTCATCAAAATACTTGCAATGATACCGTTGACGGCAACAGATTTACCTGAACCTGTAGAACCTGCCACAAGTAAGTGAGGCATACGAGCGAGGTCAAAGGTACGAGCAGTTCCATTAACAGCCTTACCAAGTGGAACTTCAAGAAGTTTATTGGGATCTGTGTCTGCTTGTTCCCAAAGTTCACGGAAAGTAACTGTAGCAATCTCTGAGTTTGGTACCTCAATACCAACTAATGACTTACCTGGAATCGGTGCTTCAATACGAACGTCTTTTGCTGCGAGCGCCAACGCTAAATCGTCAGCCAAGTTTGAAATGCGGTTGACACGCACACCAACAGCTGGTTTTACTTCGTATTTTGTAACTGACGGACCGATTTCAGCTCGTTCAACCTTGACATCAATACCAAAACTATTAAAGGTGTCTTCTAGAACTTTGATATTTCTGCGAACAATGTTTTTTTCTTTTGACTGATTCTTTGGTTTATCAGGTGCAAATAAATCAATGGTTGGAAGCTTGTAAAGAAGATTTGCCTTAGCCGTGAAATCAACTTCTAATGGTTCCCCATCATCTTCTTGATCAAGCATTTCTTGCTCAGCTGGTGTCACTTCTGGTTCAAGATTTTCTTCAGAAGCTGCTTCTTTCAAACCTTCTGGCACATGCTCATAAGCCAAAATTTCAGGTTCAACTGCAGCATTTTCAGCTGGAATATTGTCAAACAACGATGCTTCATTGTCATCTGGACCATCTAAAATCTCACCAGTCTCTTGATCAACCGTTAACTGAGCCAAACGTTCTTCTTCAGCTTTTTGAGCTTTTTCTTGACGTTTTTGCTCGGCAAGCGCACGTTTTTCCTCACGTTTGACAAAGCGTTTTTGCTTTCTGATTTCATGTTTAGCAGACCACTCTTGTGATTTTTCTTTGAAGAAATCAATGAGATCATAAACTTCCCAAGGACTCATCAAAAAGAGTCCAAGAATAATGAAAAGTCCCCCAATCAAAAATGTGCCAACATTTGAAAAAAGAAAAGCAACGGGTTTGTATAAAACAGCACCAAGCATACCGCCACCAACAAATTTAGTGACTTTGAACTTGACTAAATCGCTAAAAATCAAGCCAGCTGTTGTGGAGAAGATTTCCTTGTTGCGAAAAGCTGCCAACGAGAAAAGATAAGCATGCCATTCTAACAAGAGACCAATCATGGTCACCACAAAACCGCCAATCAGACCAGTCTGCTTATGAAACCACTTAAATCCAAGAAAATAGAGTAGGACTGCAACCATCAACACGTAAGCCAAGCTTCCTACTGCTAGCCTCACAAGATTGTAAACCGTTATTCCAAAGATTCCCAAACGAGCCATCGCAAAGAAAAAAATAACCGCTGTCACAATTGCTAAAATAAAGCGTTCCAGTGCCTTTTGTCTTTTTATTTCTGCTTTTGTCGGTCGCCGTGTTTTACGACCTTTTCTTCTACTTTTTGATTTTGCCATACCCTTATTATAGCATTTTTTAAGCTTTTAGGTTATTAGCGTAGATTTATGATAAAATGAAATAGCTAAATAACTTCAATAAATTTACTGACACTTTGTCACCATAAGGATTTACTGATATGACAACTATTTGTCAATGAGGAGGTAACATGAAAAAACTATTGTCACTTGGTTTAACAATCGCCTGCTTGGCTACTTTATCTGGTTGTGAAAACATGACCCGAGCTATTCGTGGAAATGATTATGTCGATGCTAAGACAGCAGCAAGTTCTTCTGCCGCACAAGCCAGTGCCAGCGCATCATCATCAAAAGCATACCAAAAAGAGATCAAAAAAGCTCTTCAGGCAGATGCGTCTGCTTTTCCTCAATTATCAACAGATGTTGCTCAAAATGAAGCTGAAGTCATCATGCATACCTCTAAAGGTGACATTACTATTAAACTCTTTCCAAAATACGCACCACTTGCTGTGGAAAATTTCCTAACTCATGCTAAGAAAGGTTACTACGATGGGCTTCTATTTCACCGCGTGATTTCTGATTTTATGATTCAGTCTGGTGACCCTAAAGGAAATGGCACAGGAGGAGAGTCTATCTGGAAAGGTAAAGACAAGAAAATCGATTCTGGTAATGGTTTTGCTAACGAAATCTCACCTTACCTCTATAACATCCGCGGTGCACTAGCCATGGCAAATGCTGGCGCTGATACCAATGGTAGTCAATTTTTCATTAACCAAAATCCAGCTGACCAATCTAGTCAGCTCTCAAGCGACAGCTATCCAAAAGCAATCATTGACGCTTATACCAAAGGTGGTAACCCAAGCCTAGATAAAAACTATACTGTATTTGGACAAGTTATCGATGGTATGGATGTTGTTGATGCTATCTCTAAAGTAGATACTGATAGCAACGACAAACCAACTAGCGATATTACCATTACTAAGATTGACATTGTCAAAGATTACAACTTTAAATAATCCCTAAAAATCAAGCTAGGACTTCCTGCCTTGATTTTTTGCTTGTTTTCCTAAAATAATCCTATAATAACAAGCTTTCCACCTCACGGCTAAAAGATTTTTGCTATAATAGAAGAACAGAAAGCGAGATAAGATGACACCAAATAAAGAAGATTATCTAAAATGTATCCATGAACTAGGAGAAACTAAAACTAAGATAACCAATAAACGAATTGCTGCCTTAATGCAAGTCTCTGCACCAGCTGTAACCGAAATGGTCAAAAAAATGATTGCTGAAGGGCTCATCGTAAAAGACAAAGAGGTTGGCTACTACCTGACTAGAAAAGGTTTATTATTAGTCTCACAACTTTATCGAAAACACCGCCTCATCGAGGTCTTTTTGGCTAACCACCTTCATTACAATGCTGATGAAATCCACCAAGAAGCTGAGGTGCTTGAACACACAGTCTCTACAATCTTCATTGACCGCCTTGAAGAAAAACTCAATTATCCTGAATTTTGCCCTCACGGTGGGACAATTCCTAAAAAAGGCGAGCTCTTGATTGAAGTTCACAACCAAACACTCAGCCAGATTGAAGAACTTGGCACTTACCAAATCAGCCGTACTCACGATGAAGCACATTTGTTAAACTACCTTGAAGAACACGGCTTAGCAATTAACGATACTGTTGAATTGGTTAAAGTTGATGACTATGCTAAGACACATACTCTTGCCTATCAATCACGCCAACTCGTGATTCCTGAACGAATCGCTGAACAAATTTATGTTCAAAAGGTTGACTAAGATTTCATATTAAAAGCCTGAGGCACTTGCCTCAGGCTTTTTCTGACTTAAGCTAATTTTTCAAGGAATGTCATCAAGATTTTTGCTGATTGTTTACCAGCTTCCAAGATGAATTCGTCAAATGTAATGTTGGCATCGTGCGCAGCTGTATCTGACATAGCACGAACAACGATAAATGGTTTGTGCAAATTGTGAGCAGCTTGCGCAATCGCAGCTCCTTCCATTTCAACAGCTTGAACTTCTGGGAAGCGTGCTTTAATCGCATCGATTTTATCTTGCCCAGCAATAAATGAATCACCTGTCGCAATCAAACCAATTTTGCTATCAATGTTAGCTTCCGTTAACACTTGTTCAAATGTTTTAACAAAGTTTTGGTCTGATTCAAAATAAAGTGGTTGCGCAGCCATTTGACCGTAATCATAGCCAAAAGCTGTCACATCAACGTCGTGGTAGACTAATTTGTCAGCCACAACAACGTCACCAATCTTCAAGCCAGGAGCTACTGCACCTGCTGAACCAGTATTAATCACAGCATCAACGCCAAAATGGTCAGAAAGAATGGCAACAGACATAGCTGACATAACTTTACCAATACCTGATTGAACAAGGACAACTTGATGTTTTCCTAGCTTACCTTCGTAGTAAGTGTTTCCCAAAATGTCATGTTCTGTTTTGTCACCAAGATTTTCAACAAGAAGTTTTAATTCTTCTTCCATTGCTGCAATAATTCCAATTTTCATCTCAAAAATACAAGAGCAATACCAACTGTTATTTCCAGAGTTATTACCCTTGCTTCTCCTTCTAATTTTTTATAGATTAAATACTGCGAAAAAGAGTGCAATCAATAAAATAACAACTACAAACATAATCATGTTAAGTTTTCGTTGAAATTTACTGCGTTTCGCATTTTCAATTCGACGACTTTTGTAAACATGCTGATCGTCTTTTTTGCGGTCTTTCCATTTGTCCAAAACACCTCGAGAGTCTTCATAATCCTCATATGGATCATAGCTAGTCAATGTATCATATTGGTCTGTTCGGATGACCTTCGTTTCTTCATCATCTTCTAAGTAATTATCGTCATAAAAGATTTCACCACGGTTAGCACGTTCGATTATCTCGTCTGTTAAAAGTGGTCTACCCATTTTTTATCCTCCAAAATGCAGAGCATAATATTGAAGGGCTATGATTGTTTTAGCATCTTCGATTGCTCCAGATTTGACCAAATCCATGCATTCTTGATAGCTTAACTCAAGAATTTCTAAAACTTCATCATCATCTTGTGGTCGTGGATTTGGCACTTTTTGCAAATGAGTTGCTTGATAAAGCTTAATTTTTTCATTGCAAAAACCAATGGCAGTGTAAAACTCATGAATTTGTTTTAACTCGCCAGAGTATCCTGTTTCCTCTTCTAATTCACGCGCAGCGGCATCTTGTTCAGAGCCGTTTTCACCAATTTCGAGCTTACCAGCAGGGATTTCATAAGAAACTTTTTCAATAGCCTTACGATATTGTTTAACCAGAATAATTTTATTCTCATCAGTTACAGCTAAAACCGCAACTGCTCCGCGGTGAAAAATCAATTCACGTTTGGCTTGTCCTAGATTATTTGGTAATTCAACATCATCGACAACAACTTTAATCACATGCCCATCAAAAATCTCTGTTCGCTTGAGCGTTTTTTCTTCAAAATCCATACTAAGCAATCTCCCTTAAAATATTTCCACATTAAATTTTACTACAAAGTCCCAAGAATTGCTATTCCAATACGCTTAAACTGCTGAAATATCCGTGAAATCTACTTAATTTTTCTAAAAAATAGAAAAAGAGGGTGAGCTTGTCATCCTCTTTTCAAATGCCAAAAAGTTTAGCAAAAATGATTATTTTTTGTTATTTGGGTGGTGTGGTTTGTTAAGGGCATAACCTGCTTTATTAACTTGACGACCACGTCCAATAGCAAGAGCATCTTTTTCAACATCTTGGTAAATTGTTGAACCAGCTGCTGTAAGGGCATTGTCACCCAAAGTTACTGGAGAAATGATTGTTGAGTTACTTCCAACAAAGACATTATTTCCAATAGTTGTGTTGAATTTGTGTTGTCCGTCGTAGTTAGCAATAATTGTACCAGCTCCGAAGTTAACATCGTGTCCAGTTGTTGTATTTCCAATGTAAGTCAAGTGACCTGCTTTTGTTCCTTTACCAACTGTTGATGATTTCACTTCAACGAAGTTACCAACGTGAACTTTTTCTTCAAGTGTTGAATCAGGACGCACGTGAGCAAATGGACCAATTGTAACGCCATCTTTAACCACTGATTTTTCAATCATAGAATTTGTGATAACCACATTTTCACCGATTGTTGAATCAACAAGGTATGTTCCATTTGTCAAAACAGAACCTGCACCAACTTTTGTATTTCCTTTAAGGGTAACGTTGGCTTCAATCATCACATCAGGAGCAATTTCAACGTCAACATCGATGTAAGTTGCTGCTGGATTTTGGAAAGTAACACCATTAACCATATGTTTTTTGTTGATACGACGACGCATAATGTCTTCTGCTGTCGCAAGAGCTACGCGGTCGTTAACACCAAGACTTTCATCGAAATCATGAAGAACATATGCTCCAACTTTTTCACCAGCGTTACGGAAAATTGAAATAACGTCAGTCAAGTAGTACTCACCTTGAGCGTTGTTTGTGTTGATGTTTTTAAGAGCTTCAAACAAGCGTTTGTTATCAAAAACGTATGTTCCTGTATTGATTTCTTTGACTTGACGTTCATATTCAGAAGCATCTTTTTGTTCAACAATCTTAAGCACTTCACCATTTTCATTGCGGATGATACGTCCATAACCGAATGGATTTTCAGCAGTCGCTGTTAAAATAGTTGCGACATTTTTGTGGCTAACGTGAAATTCAATCAATTCTTTCAAGCTTTCGCCAGTAATAAGTGGTGTATCACCTGCGATAACAAGTGTTTGACCATCAAGACCAGCCAATTCATCTTCTGCCATCATGACAGCGTGACCAGTACCAAGTTGTTCTGTTTGCATGACAAATTCTGATTTGCCAGCTAAAACTTCACGAACCATTTCTGCTTTATGTCCAATAACAGTAACGTTTTTTTCTGGATTCAAAGCTGATACCGCACGGAAAACATGTTCCAACATTGTAATTCCTGAAACTTTATGAAGAACCTTAGGAAGGTCAGATTTCATACGAGTTCCCTTACCAGCTGCTAAAATAATTGCATAATTTGACATGATTTCATTCCTTAAAAAAATAGAGTAGATTTGTAAGTTAACTAAAAATTTTCAATCAACTTACACAAGCTACTCCATTATATCACATTTACCGCCTCAAGGCTTAATTTTATAGCATCTGCACCTTAACTACATGCTCTTAACAGCTTCGTCCAAAACTTCCATGACTAGACGGCTGTGGTCAAGTGCTAATTTTGTTGCTGCCATATCTTTGTGTTCGATAATGGCTTGAAAGGCTACAAACTCATCATGCATACGATGATTTAAGGAATTTTCGTTAATCATTGTCATACTTTGACCGTTTAGAGCTAGGGACAATTCTGGCATACTATTAGTTGGTCCAAGTACAGCAATAGAGCCTTTATTTCCTTGGATAGTAGACTTGATGTCAGCACTACAATCTTTAGCACCAATACAAGCAGCCTTGAAATGTCCATAATCCATAATCAAAATTCCTGAAGTGTCCACATCGCGTTCAACATTTGCCAAGTACTGAACTTTTTCAGGTTTACCAAACAAACCAACCACCAAGTGAATATTGTAAATATTTAAGTCACGAAGAGCTCCGCCACCTTTTGCTGGGTCAAAAGCTGGTGCAATTTCACCACGTTTAAAGGCATCGTAACGAGATGAATATTGTGAGTAATTGCACTCTACAATCTTGATTTCACCAAGTTTTGAAAGATTAGCTTTAATAGAAGCAAAATTGCCAAGGTATTGGTTGGTAATGGCTTCAAGTAAAATTCGATTTTCTTGCTCAGCTATTTTAGCCAAATCTTCGAACTCAGCCAAAGTAAGTGTAAACGGCTTTTCACAAATGACGTGCTTGCCAGCTAGCAAAGCTTTTTTAGCGTAGTCATAATGCAAGTGATTTGGAAGGGCAACATAAACCGTATCCACATCTGGATTTGCCAAAATGTTATCGTAGTCGCTGCTAGCTTGACTAATCGCATAAAGCTCAGCTAGTTTTTCAGCCTTTTCAATACTGCGAGGTGTAGATAAAATCGCTGATAATTCAATTCCATTAATTTCTTTTAAAACTGGTAAAACCTCTTCAACGATTTTTCCTGTTCCTAAAATAGCTAATTTCATGGATTTCCTCCTAATTAATGTCTAAGCACAGTTTAACACATGTTCGTTTCTCAAACTGATACTATAACAAGTAATTGTCATACTAAAGTGTGGGATAGACCACTTCAAATTCTTCAAGAACAATTTGGCTATCACCGTTAAATGTCAGACCGTATTCATTGTAATAAGGTTTGAAAAAGTTCTCGTGGACATCACGCCAATAAGCTAACGTTCTATCACCTTCACCTTCTTTGAAAGCGTGCTCTGCTGACACCTGATTAAATGGCACAACAGAGACTTTCTTGATTTGAATGATACAAACTGCTTGGTCTTGACTGTCGAGAACCACATCATAAGACCCAACCTCAGGTAGCGGATCATTATCAACAGCGTATAAATCATAAGCCGACGCTGTCGCTGTTTTTGTTCCTTCAAGGACTAGCTGCGCTAACAAATCAGCTTCTACTCCAAATTGCCAAGCATCAATATCATCTCCGATTGAAGGATTTATTTTTTTGTATTTATTCCAAAGTTCTTGTGCATTCATAAGCTTTCTCCTGTTCTTTTCTGTCTTACTTCAATTTACAAGTTCGACAGAGAGTAGCCTATGGTTTTCTCCTCTTCATTTTAGAAGTCTCCTTATCTCTATTTATTTCAAACTCCAGCCGCCATCGATTTTGATGATTTCACCTTGCATAGATGTGGCTTTTCCTGATGCTAAAAATTCTGTCAAGTCAGCAATTTCTTCAGGCTGGCTCCAACGTCCAATTGGTGTTTCTTGGGCAACCCAGTCAGCTAAACCTCCTGGTTCAAAATCGCTAGCTGTCATGGCTGTTTTGACCGCACCTGGTGCGATACCAAACACTTGAATCTTGTCTTTAGCATAGTCAAGTGCAAGCTGGCGCGTGAAACCTGCAAGGGCATGCTTACTAGCTGTGTAAGCTGCTCCGCCCCCACCAGCAATAAATGAAGCAACCGAACACATGTTAATGATAATACCAGATTGTCTTTCAACCATTTTTGCCAAATAATGACGGGTGATTTTAACTGTCGCAAAGAAATTGGTCTGAAAAACACGTTCCAATTCGTCGTCTGATACTTCAAGCAAAGGCTTGTAAGCGTCGAGAATTCCAGCGGTGTTACATAAGATATCCACGTCAGATACAAAATCGTAGAGCGCAGCTAAATCCGTCGTCAAATCTAACTGTAGAAAATGAAAATTATCATCGTGAATCTCAGGCGCTTGCGACTTATCAACGCCGTATACCGCACAGCCATTTTCCAAAAAAAGTCGCGCTTGAGCAAGCCCAATTCCTGAGCTTACACCTGTGATAAGTACTTTAGTCATGAACTTCAACCCAGTCAGTAGCTAGGACGTCACACGGAGTTGGTGACCACATTGAAAAACCTTCACCCTCGCCTGACACATTGATGAGGAAGTATGGTGTTACTGGAAGTGCCACACCATTTTGCTCGATGCTGTCAAAAAGCTGAACGTAATTTTCTGCTCCGCCCCAGCCAGTACGCACATATTTTTTCTTAGCCTTCAAACCAGGCAAAATTTCTTCAAAAGTCATTTTTTCTCTCCTTGATAATTAATACCACTAGTATACCAAAAAACGAGCCCTAAGGCTCGTTTGGGTTATTATGATTGTTTAAACTTCAAAATATGTGATTGTTTTAAAAATAAAAGTATCCCAACACAAATCACAATGACTGGCAAATATTCTAAAAATATATTCTGAACTCTAGTTAAATTAATAATCATTCTTAAAGTTCCTGAAATGAAATATCCCACTATAATTGGAATAAAAGGCTTAAATAAAATCTTTTTGACTGATATATATATCGCAACTGCACTTAAAATTAAAGCTAAAATAACACTAAACAATGGAGAGAGAGTCAAACTACTTACTGTAACGACATTTTCGAATTCATTTAGTAAGAAAACAATACCAACTATAAAAATTCCAAGCAGTGCATAAGTGGCTGAATTTAAGAACATATTCTTTCGGAAAGTGAAGTCATAAACACTTTTTTTATAAAAAAGAATAAAAATAGCTAAAATGACAGCACCAAAAATGATACTACTCAAATATTCAACGACATTAAATGAAACTGCCCCATTAGATGAGTAATCACCTAAAAAGTGTCCATAACAAATAACTGTGAAGAGAAAGATAAAGAATTTTGCTATTGATACCTTCGAGGAAGCCTTTAAATTTTTAACGAGTTCATCTACCATTTTCTTGGGATTATCTCCAAAAAACTCTTTAGCAGTTAATCCGTCTTTCTCAGCATCTTTAAGGTCAAGTGCCAATTGAAAAATAAGTTCACGAACTGCGTCTTCATCTCGTAAGATGGCAGAGTAGCGCATATAATCTTCAACTTTTTCAAAATATTCTTTGTCAAATTGCGAAAAACTCTCTACTACTTTTTGAGTTTCTTCGTAATAATTAATCATCTTTTCCATTATCATTCACCTCTAATTCTGATACCTTAGAAACTAAATCATGCCACTCTTTCCAAAAATCACCCAAATATTCTTCACCTTTTTCCGTTATTTGGAAATATTTTCTTGGTGGACCATCTGGAGATGGTTTCATTTGTGATGAAATCATTTCTTTTTTCTCTAATTTTTGTAAAAGCGGATAAACCGTACCACCAACAATATTGACAAATCCAGCAGTTTTTAAGCGTTGTACCAATTCATAGCCATAGATTTCTTCTTTTGAAATTATCTGTAAAACACATCCATCTAATACACCTTTTAAAAGTTGTGTCTCTCTCATCGTTCATCCTTTCACTAGTTTGTATTGCAAGTTACCTCTTATGCTCACATTATAATACTTTTTAACTAGTATGTAAAACATAATAGTGTTTTAAAAAGGAGTTTTTATTAAAAAAAAACGAGCCCTAAGGCTCGTTTGGGTTATCGTCTTAAGATTTTCTTAGCAATTGCAATGATTTTATGCAGCATTGGTCGTGGGTAGTAGCGGAAAGTTCCCATTTTGCGGACAATGTAACCATTGAAGTTTTGTTTGAAACGAAGGACACCATCGCTACCATCAAAAATCCCTTGAATACCAAGGAAAGTATAGAAATTAATACCACGTTTCAGTGCTTCTGTCATCACATGTTCTTGCAGAGCAACTGGGGCATAGAATTTGTTAAATTCAGTGTAGGAACCACTGAAAAGATAAACAGCTTCTTGTGGTGTGTAAACAAAGAGACTTCCTGCTAAGACCACGTCCTCTGAACCGTGTTTTTCAATCAAGGCTTTTGCTTCTTTTAGACGAACATCAAATGTCGCAATTTGTTTGTCCAATTGAGCTTTTTGCTTATTAACCTTGGCTGAGTTAACGCCATCAGCGATTTTTTGATTTAAAACAGCTAATTCTGCTGCAATCTTGTCATGACCTGCTTGCACATTTTTGAGATAATCTTGAAAATTAATCGTTGCAATCATGAACTCACAAGCCTCTCCAAAACTATCATAAAATGCTTCGTAATAATCTAAAGGCTTATCCGTGTATTCTCGTCTAGCAGAGGTTGACGCTGTGATTTCTTTAAAAATATACAATTCATCACGCTCTAGCTTGCGAACCTTGATACCAAACGTATTCGTCTTTTTAGCTAGAGGACGACCTTTTTTACTAAAGGATTTTGTCAGAGTTTCGGGTGTTAACCCTGATAAATCTTTTACGTAATGCCAATCAGGCTCACCACCAGGATAGCCAGTTTGTAAACCATCATAGTGGTAGCCAAACTCCGTCAAACAAGTGATTAGCTCAGGTTTTTCATCATCGTTGGGCTTACCATGACTGTCAAAACTTTGATAGGTATCATAAGGTTTGACAACAAGTTCAAAAGCACCATTTTCCTTGGCATAACGTTTTAATTCCTTATAAAATTCAGAAAGGTAGCTTGGATTGGTTGAGGCTGGACCTGAATTAATTTCCATATGAAGTCCACCAGTCATCGGCATACTGTAAAGCACACCAGCTACTTGAATTGCGTCATCAGCTTTCAAGCCTAAAAATGTGATTTCAAAGCCACGTTTTTCAAGCAAATCAGCCATTTGCACCGATTGCATGAAAGAGCGTTCTTTAAAACGTGTGTCTAGTTTTTCATAATCTTCTCGTGATAAGATTTTTAATGTCATTTCTTATTCTCGATTCTAAAAACGTTGTTGTTCAATGCGTCAGTAAATTTATCAAATGAAACTTAAGCGAAAATTAACAGTCTTTTTTCAGAATTTCCTTTATCTTTTCAATTTTCTTTTCATTTGAGAGCAAGCTAAATACCCAGTTCCTACAGTATAAAGCTACTGTGAGAACTGAGTATTTTTAAGTATTTATGCTAATAAAAATTATCCGATTTGGCTTCCGTTTGGTACGCTTGGATCAACTGTAAGGACTGTTAAGCTGCCATCGTGTTCAGCTGATAGAATCATACCTTGGCTGACAAGTCCCATCATTTTACGTGGTTTCAAGTTTGCAACGATTTGCAATTTTTTACCAACTAATTCTTGTTCATTTGGATAGAATTTCGCAATTCCTGATAAGATTTGACGGTCTTCGCCATCACCAGCATCAAGACGGAATTTAAGAAGTTTTTCTGAACCTTCAACTTTAGAAACTTCTTTGACTTCAGCAACACGAATTTCAACTTTGTCAAAGTCATCGAATTTGATAGCTTTCTTCTCGTTTTTAAGTTCTACTTCAGTTGGATCCCATTCTTTTTCTTCTGCGACAACAGCGCCAGCGCCCATGTTAGCTTTGATGTAATCAATTTCAGCTTTCATGTCAAGACGTGGGAAGATTGGTGTTCCTTTAGCAACCACTTTAACACCTTCTGGGAAACCTGAAAGTGCAAGGTTTTCAAGGTCAAAGTTAGCACCAAGACCAAGTTGTTCCATGATAGCATTTGATGTTGTCATCATGAATGGTTGGATAAGGTGAGCAACCACACGAAGGCTAGCTGCCAAGTGAGCCATTACTGCTGCTAATTCGTCACGTTTAGCTTCATCTTTTGCAAGTACCCAAGGAGCTGTTTCATCGATGTATTTGTTAGTACGTGAGATGATACTCCAAACGGCATCAAGAGCACGTGGGTAATCAACAGCGTTCATTTGTTTGTGGTATTCAGTGATTTTTTCAGCCACCAATGCTGCTAAATCAGCGTCAAATTCAGTAACATTTTCAACGTAAGCAGGAACGTCACCAACGAAATATTTGTTAATCATGGCAACTGTACGGTTAAGAAGGTTACCAAGGTCGTTGGCTAATTCATAGTTGATACGTCCAACGTAATCTTCTGGTGTAAATGTACCGTCTGAACCAACTGGAAGTGAACGCATGAGGTAATAACGAAGTGGGTCAAGACCGAAACGTTCAACCAACATTTCTGGGTAAACCACATTACCTTTAGATTTAGACATTTTACCATCTTTCATGACAAACCAACCGTGGGCAATCAAGCGTTCAGGCAATTTCATGTCAAGCATCATCAACATAATTGGCCAGTAAATTGAGTGGAAACGAAGGATATCTTTACCAACCATGTGGAAGACTGTTCCGTTCCAGAATTTATCAAAGTTTGCGTGGTCTTCTTGACCATAACCAAGTGCAGTCGCATAGTTAAGAAGAGCATCAATCCATACGTAAACAACGTGTTTTGGATTTGAAGGGACTTTAACACCCCATGTAAATGATGTACGGCTGACAGCCAAATCTTCAAGACCTGGTTCGATGAAGTTTTTAATGATTTCGTTCATACGACCATCAGGTTGAATGAAGTCTGGGTGTGCGTGGAAGAATTCTACCAAACGATCAGCGTATTTTCCAAGACGTAGGAAGTAAGATTCTTCAGAAACCCATTCAACTTCGTGTCCAGAAGGAGCAATACCACCGATGACTTTACCATTTTCATCACGGAAAACTTCTTCCAATTGGCTTTCTGTAAAGAATTCTTCATCTGAAACTGAGTACCAACCAGAATACTCACCTAAATAAATGTCATCTTGTGCCAACAATTTTTCAAAAACTTCGGCAACAACTTTTTCATGGTAATCGTCAGTTGTACGGATGAATTTATCGTATGAGATATCAAGCATTTCCCAAAGTTTTTTAACATCAGCAGCCATACCATCAACATAAGCTTGTGGTGTGATACCAGCTTCTTCAGCCTTTTGTTGGATTTTTTGACCGTGTTCATCAAGCCCTGTCAAATAAAAGACATCATAGTTCATCATACGTTTGTAACGTGCTAAAACGTCACAAGCGATTGTTGTATAAGCTGAACCAATGTGAAGCTTACCTGATGGGTAGTAAATTGGTGTTGTAATGTAAAATGGTTGTTTACTAGTCATTTTCTTTCCTTTCAAATAGGAGCTAATGAAACTCCCTTATTGATAACACCTAATTATAACATAATTTTATAGCTGATTATAGGTTAAATGACTAAGCTATGGAAAAAAGTGTTTTCGTACTTTTTATCTCTAATCACTTATTGATGACACTCTAAACAGTTAATTCTATTTGATTTCCTTCTGGATCATAAATAGTTGCCTCATAATAACCATCACCTGTCCTGCGTGGACCATTTTGAATAGGATATCCGTTTTCTGCCATGAAATAAGCAAAACGATCTACCTCTTTCTCACTTCCTAATGAAAAAGCCAAGTGTGCAAATCCGAAAGTATCCTTATTCCCTGAAACAATATCTGGACGGTGACAAAGTTCTAAACGCGCTCCATCGGCAAATGTTAGAAAATAAGATGAAAACTTTGAATTCGGATTGTGATATTTTTCTGAAGCTGTCGCTTTGAAAAACTTACAATAAAATTCTTTCATATTCTCTAAATCTTGTGTCCAAAGACCGACATGTTCAATTCTCATATTTTCTCTCCAATTTTTAATACTAACATTGTAGCACTATGAGCTAGTTAGTACTTATATTTTAAAAAGTTAAATCAATATTATAGTACGATATTGACATATTTTTAACTACTAAAAGAGCTTGGAATTTTTATTCCAAACTCTTTACTGTTTATTTTTGATTAGTAATCTCAAACTTAGTCAAGTAATTATCATCTTGAAGTTCACCTTTAAACTCATCTCCAACAGCAAGGAAAGGAAGTTTGTCTGTTGTATCAGTCGTTGCTTTAACTTTGTAAATCTCTCCTGATGATGAGATGTAGTAAACTGTTGAACCTGAAATCATTTGGCTGGCTAATTTATCCACCACTCCAGTAATCACTTTGACTTTTTTGGCTTCGCCAGAATTGTCAGCAACGCCTGACAAAGCTGAAGTATCAGAATCCGTGAACTTAGCAATCAAAGTCTCGATGTCATTATCAACGGTAACTTGTTGGTAATCTTCTGCGTCAACGATAGCATAAGATTTAACCAAACCAGCAGCATCCTTCAAAGATACAAGATAATAAGCTTTGCCGTCCAATTTCACCAAGGTTGGCGCTGTTGCTTCGTAGTGTTTTTCTTGCACTTCTCCTTCAGCTGATTCTTGAGCTGCTGTTTCTGTTGCTGAAGCTAACTTGTAATTTGTCACTTCACGAGTACGCATGTTGACCAAGATAAAGCCAAGGTTTGAAGAGTCTGCAGTAGCCGATGTGATACCTGTGTAGAGGTAAATATCTGAACCAATTGAGATATAGTTATAACTATCCGTTGTCTTTTTCACACCTGTTTGGCTGAAGACAGTATTCCAGAAACCTTTTTGATAAGTGTAATAATCATCAACACGGCTAATCACATTATTAGCAGAAAAGACACGGTCAACCCATTTTGGAACATCTTTAAGGGCATATCGTTTTGTCTCACCCGTAACCGCATTAATCAAAATAGCTCCCGTTGGGTCATTAGATGTCAACATGAACTTAGGTTTATAAGTTGTTGCAACGTAGTAAGGATTACCCTTATCATCAACTTCAAACGACGGGTCTCCAAAAATCACTGTTGGGTATTTTAGGCGTAAATAGCGGAGCGTATCATTGAAAAAGTACTCAGAATCTGAATATTTCATTCCTTTATCGAGTTTAACTAGCTCTGCTTTACCAGTTGTTTGGTTAACTTTGACATAGTAGCCAATTCCATCTTTGTGGTTAGAAAACCATTTCCAGAAAGATTTGTATTCAAGAGGGGATACACGGTAAGGTTGCTCACCAATTGTCACTTGACGATAATCATCTGAAATGCCAAATTGTGAAACTTTATCAATCGTTCCAAGGTAAGTGTCACCAATTTTCTTAGCTGATGAACGGTCAAGCAAAGCCAAGTGAGAAATGTCAGTCTCTGGGAAGTCAGAAGCAAAATCAGCATCTTTGACCTTAATCACATTAGCATAACTTTTTGCTCTAAACAAACGAGAATTTAAAAAAGTTGATGCCCCGAGAATAAGTAAAATCACTGCAATAGCAAGACTAATGCCAGACAAAACTTTTCCAAAAGCAGGTCTTGGCGTTGAAACCACTTTTCTAACACGACTGCCTGGCACTTGGAAAGTTACTTGTTGGACTTTGCCACCAAGAGACAACAAGGCAATGCCTCCAAAAGCCAAAGCCAAGCCCTCTAAAACAAAAATCCAAAATGCTACGCTAAAAATATTAATGGGCGGTAAAAAAATCCAATAGCTGATTAGCATTACTAAAAACCATAAAGCAATTAACCAATAGGATACCGTCTTTTTCATCACACTATCTCCTTTAATTTTGTTCTATCATTATAACACAATTAAACAATTTTACGGCTAAAAAACTAGGCAAATCAGTTTTTAGGATTTTCGACTAAGAAGAAATGAATAAACAATTGGTGCACTAACCATGACAGCAATGACCACTGCAATCACGTAAGGAAGTGCTATTTGGATAAAAGATTCAAGCAAGATAAGCAAACCACCAAGCACCCAAAGTTTACCTGCCATGCGGTGTGTCTTATGCCAATTTTTGTCATCAGACAGCGTCCAAGGAATTCGAATCCCTATTGTATGATTTCGATGTGTTTTTGGAAGATAATTTCCGATAATCACAAAAATAATCCCCAAAAAAGCTGTTACAAGAGTCGGGCTACTCTTCACCCAGCCAAGGGCATTCGCATAAATTGAGCCTTGAACAATTAAACTTAAAGCTGGAATAATCCAAGCATAGAGCTTTCTCATTTTAGCTGGAACCGTTACTTTTACAGACTCCTTTTCAAGTGAGGCTAAAGCGATAATTTGAAAAAGCACAAATAAAATCGGAAAAGCAAGAAGGGTAAAGAGCTTGCTACTATAACCGTCAGCTTGTCCATCAATTCCAAAATGAGTTGGTACTTGCTCTGGCAAAGCTTTCCAGAAAAATGCTCCTATCAAAGCTGGCAAAATAATCACAAAAATTGTTGATAATAGTTGTTTTTTCTTAATTTTCATCTCCTGATCTCTCCTTTAAATCCGCAAGCCAAGTCATAATATCTTCCAAAACAGAAGTACATAACTCATAGTAAATAAAATTCTTCTCACGCTTTTCAACCACAAGACCTGCTTTTTTCAAAATGCTCAGATGATGCGAAATAGTTGCTCCAGCAAGGTCGAAATGACTAGTAATCTCACCAGCTGTCAAAGAATTTTCCTTTAGCAAGGTCAAAATCTCTCGCCGAATGGGATGAGAAAGTGCCTTAAATGTCTCTGCAAATGCCATAACAATCCCTACTTTTCTAAAAAATCTATTTAGAAATTTATCTAAATAGATTATATTCCTTTAAAAAACAATCACAAGAAAAAAGCATTAAAATCGCATGCCAGTTCATTTTTTGATAAAATAGAAACTAACGATTAGACTTTAGAAAGAAGAAAAAGTTTTGTTAAATCAAAGCTTTGGGATAAGATTATGAAACTCATTTCATGGAATATTGACTCAATCAATGCTGCCTTAACTAGTGACTCAGCTAGAGCAGTTCTTTCACGCGCAGTCATCGATACTTTGGTAGCTGAGGATGCTGATATCATCGCTATCCAAGAAACTAAACTCTCAGCAAAAGGACCTACAAAGAAACACCTGCAAATTTTGAATGACTACTTCCCAGACTATGACATTTCTTGGCGTTCTTCTGTTGAACCAGCCAGAAAAGGCTACGCTGGGACAATGTTTCTTTATAAAAAAGCCTTAACACCAGAAATTTCTTTCCCAGAAATCGGTGCTCCAGATACCATGGATAGTGAAGGACGCATTATTACACTTGAATTTGATAAGTTTTTTGTCACACAAGTTTACACACCAAATGCTGGCGACGGGCTTAAACGCCTGGCTGAACGCCAACTTTGGGACGAAAAATACGCCCAATACCTAGCTGAACTTGACCAAAAGAAACCTGTTCTAGCTACTGGTGACTACAACGTTGCTCATCAAGAAATCGACCTTGCCAATCCAAATTCAAACCGCCGTTCTGCTGGATTTACCGATGAAGAACGTGCTGGTTTCACTAACCTGCTTGCTAAAGGGTTCACAGATACTTTCCGTCACCTTCATGGTAACATTCCAAACGTATACAGCTGGTGGGCTCAACGCAGTAAGACAAGTAAAATTAACAACACTGGCTGGCGCATTGACTACTGGCTCACATCAAACCGCATCGCAGACAAAGTAACAAAATCAGAAATGATTGACTCAGGCGCACGTCAAGACCACACACCAATCATCTTGGAAATTGATTTATAAGTAGTGTCATCGACAGATTCAACTACCCACTGGACTTGACTCGATTTTTTATTTTTTGGCTCGTGAAAAAACAGTCCACTGGACTTGACTCGATTTTCTATTTCTTGGCTCATGAAAAAACTGCCCACTGGACCTAACTCGCTTTTCTATTGCTAGGCTCGTGAAAAAACAGTCCACTGGACTGTTTTTTTACTCAACTCCTTTTAAGGCTTCAACCATATTAATGGTTTTAATTTTATGGCTGATAATGAGGGTTGTGACTGCAGATGTCACCCAGACTAGGACACTAGCAATCAAAAGAACTTGCCAAGTGATGTAGGCTGTGTATTCAATACGAATGGTTGAGAAGGTTGCCACGTAGCATCTCAAGAACCAGATTCCCATTGGAATTCCCAAAATCCAACCAATTGATGTTGTCATTAGATTTTCAATCATGGTAATCAATTGCAAATTTTTCTTAGAAAAACCGAGAACTTGAAGCGTTGCATAATCACGCATCCGTTCAACAAAATTCAGAGAACCAAGGTTGTAAAGAACAACGATGACAAGTAGCAAAGCAAAGCCGATAATCATCAAGAACACACTCATCAAACTATTCACAAAATCATAAGCATTTTTTTCTTGTGCTGATTTATTGATGACTGATAAAATATTTTGGTCATTTTTGATATCAGCTTTTGAAACGGTCTTATCTACTAGCAATGTTTTCGGAGTGAATTTGCCACCAGCTGCTTCAAATGTTTCTGCTCTGACATATGCTCCTTGGTTAGTCTCACTAGTGACAATTCCCTTGACCTCAAATGAATAAGATTTGCCGTCTTGATAAGGAGTTACTTTCAAAGTTTCTCCTTTTTTGATACCAGCTAATTCTGCAAAACGGTTGGTAACATAAATACCGCCTTCTTCAATTGCATTGTTGTCAGCAGTTCTTGCATTAACAAAATCACCATCACTAACAATAATCAAAAGGCGATTATAGCCATCATCTTTTGAAAAATGAGCCTGATTAATCTGCACGCCTTGACCTTGATAAGTTTTAGCTGCTTGATTGTAATTAGCAACCGTCAAGCGTTTAGTATATGAAAAATCAGTATTGTAAGCTTTATCCACCAAATGGTTCATTGAAATCGGCATTCCGACACCAGCAATCAAAAGCATCATACTTCCTGCAACACCGACGATTCCCATGAGCACCCTCACCCTGTTAATAAAGGCATCACGAATCGCCCATTTGCTCTCATCAGAAATACGATTCCATAAAAGAGGAAGTTTTTCAAGAAACACATGGTGAACTTTCTTCGTTTTTCCACGTAAGAAAACAGCTGGTAATCCTTTAATGACCTGACGAGATGCCAAATAAGCTGACAAGGTACAAATAAAGATGACAAGCAAAATGACAACCAACGATGACCACGAATAAGCAATCTGCCAATCTGGCAAGGTAAACATCGTCTTTTGTGTCTCAAGCACAAAAAGCGACATCAAAGGAGAGACAGCCGCGCCAGCCAAAGCTCCAAAACTTCCAACTAATAAGCCAAAAGAAATATAATGCCAAGTGATTTGCCCATTTGAATAGCCCAAAGCTTTAATGACTGCAATTTCTTTGGTTTGACTTTCAATCAGGCGTCGAATGGTCGTAAACATAGCAAGGATTGCTAAAAGGATAAAGATGAAAGAGAAAAGATAAGACAGATTTCGAATTTGTCCAACACGTCCAGTCGCTTCTGACACTTCTGTCAACGTTTTCTGGTTATCATAAGAAAGCAAATGCTCCCCTAAAATCTCTTCAATATCGTGTCTGATATCATCCTTTTTGGCATAAATATCGAGAGCATTGTAAGTTGTGCGACCTCTCGTTACCTTGGCTAAGGCATTTTCTGACACATAGCCGTAAGCATAATTCTTAGAATTTGGTGCTAAATACTCAAGACTTCCTGTAAAATAAATCTTATCTGCTGACTCTACCAAGCCTTTAATTGGAAAATGAACAGTTTGATTAGCAATGACAAGACTAACGTCATCACCAAGCGTCAACTGATTTTCCTTAGCAAAATTGCTATCTAACCAAATGCCTTCAGAATCATTATCAAAGTTTTTCCCTTTATCAACAGTGATTACTTTTTTAGCCGATTCATCAAACGATTCTAAGGTTAGATACTTTTCTGAATCACTCTTAAGATCAACCTTCGCTAGAAGTTTTGTCTTAGCATCAACCCTATCCACGCAAGGTAGGGCTTTTATGTCTTTTAGTTGGTTGTTGCTGATAGCATCCGCTTGAAGCCAAACCGTAGGCAAGTGCGAATCTGAGATAAAAGTATCTAAACTTTTCTCCAAACCATGCCAAGCTCCTTGCAGCCCAACAAAAATCAACACACTTAACAAGGACATCAAAAACACTGAAAAGAATTGTTGCCAATGACGTCTGATATCCCGTCTGAGTTTTAAATTAAGATATTTCATCATTCTTCCAATCTATCCATTTTGAGCATCTTTGTTAACAATAGCATCAATTTTACCATCTTTTAAATAGATGACTTTATCTGCATATTTTTCAAATTCTGCATTGTGTGTTACCATCACAACTGCCACATCTTTATCAGCAGATGTTTCCTTCAAGAGTTCAATGATTTTCTGACCAGTTTTCGAATCCAAAGCTCCTGTCGGTTCATCACAAAGCAAAAGTTTTGGCTTTTTAGCTAAAGCTCTTGCGATTGACACGCGCTGCATTTCACCACCAGATAACTGATTTGGAAAGTTATTTTTACGATGACTAAGGCCAACTTTTTCCAAATATTGTTCGGATTGCTTTGCATTTTTAGTCAACTGAGCTGCGATGCTAATATTTTCCAAAGCCGTTAAACTTGGAACAAGGTTATAAAATTGAAAGACAAAGCCAACAACATCCTTGCGGTATTTTGATAAATCTTTGTCACTAAGTCCCGTCACATCAGTATCTTCAAATAAAAACTTACCACTCGTTGCTTGATCCATACCACCAAGTAGATTTAACATGGTACTTTTCCCTGAACCAGAAGGTCCTAAAATAATGGTAAACTTCCCTTTTTCAATTGAAAATGATACATCATCCAAAGCCTTAACTTCTTGGTCTCCAACTTGATAAATCTTACTAATATTTTGAAATGTAATCATCTTATCTCCTAAAATTCTGTTAAAAACTTAACTTTTTCCTTTAATGACGGTTCCTTATATTGTTCAATAATGCGTTTTGACACCGCTTCTCTGTTGCTTGCAATAATCTCCTCTGCTTTAGCAACAGCTTCTTTAATTGGAACTACGATTGGCAGGTCGTAGTGTTTGATAATTTTTTCCAAGCGTTCTTCTTGGCTGCCTGTTACTAGCTCAGGTTGTTTGCCAATTGCAGCAAACCCTTCTTGAATTTCAAGATCAGATAACGTTCGGTATTTTTCTGATACTGGTCGATGACCATCTGGGTCCATAGCAAACTCTACTGGTAAATGCACCACATCGGTATACCACATTTTCGAATGCATTTTCGCGACTTGACCATAAGCATCCATGTATTTGCGATAGAAACTTTTCCCAGGAATTCCTAAAATCGCTTTTGATAATCTATGGATGAAACTTGACCCAGGATTCAATCCTATTTTTAATCGAACCGTTCCGTAAATCCATTCGTTTAGTACCGAACCATCTGAAATAAAGCTAGAATTTTCTTTGTACAGAATTGCCTCTTCTCTTATTCTCTCCTCAAATCTCTTTAATCCCAAAGTCATGAGCTCAGTAGCATTCATGTCTTGAAATCTCCTACCTGGATAAATTTCAGTTAAAATTTCACGAGCAGACAGCGCATTAATCAAAGGTATCCCAGTTGCAATTGACAATGCCGTTGCTGTTGTCGTTTTCCCAGTTGAATATGTTCCCGAAATAACCAGTCTGATTTCCCTTTTGTACATTTGTTCATTTTCCCATTAAACTAATATCATGATAAACATAATAAAAAACACTTAAGTCAAATTCCTTTCATTACCTTATATCGCATCAAATCATCCATAGTCTCCTTTTCCATTTTTCCTTACCTTTCAATCATACAAAAGCGCAAAAAAACAGACATCCGTAATTTACGAATATCTGTTTACCTTTTTGGTTCAAAATTAGACTAATTTTAATTTGACAGCTTCTCGTACAGCACCTACTCGCCCTGTAACGTTTAATTTCGTGCAAATATTTGTCACATGGGTATCGACCGTTCGTCTGCTGATAAATAATTCTTTAGCAATTCGAGCATTAGAATATTCTTCAGCAATCAAGCGTAAAATACTCAATTCAACCTCTGTCAACAATTGCTTTTTCTGACCTTCTAAAAGACTATCTGGAATGACACAATTCCCATTAGCGACATTGATAATAGTACTCGTTAATTCCGTACAAGATGTCTCTTTTGGCAAAAAAGCTTTGACACCAAGTTCATTGGCACGCTTGTGCAACATAGGCTCATAAAATCCTGAAATGAGAATAATCTTTGGAAAATCAATGTACATTTGCTTTAATTGTTCAATCAACTCAAAACCATGAATATCTTTCAACATCAAATCCATGATTAGAACATCCACTTTTTTACACAACAAACAGAGTTTCAACTCTTCAACTTCTGTAAATGCACCGACAATGTCAAATTTTTCTTCTTGAGATAATTGTGTACAAATGCCTTGTAAAACCAACTCGTGGTCATCAATCACTGCTATTTTTATCATTCTTATCTCCTTTCGGCAATAGCATTCTTATTTTGGTTGGTGACTTTTCAATTTGCAATTCACCACCTAGAAGTGCTAATTTTTCAGCAATCACATTAAGTCCAAAATGGCTCTTGTGGTCATCTGGCCGTTCAACAAACTTACCATCATCAGAAACTTCAACCACAAGCTGATTGTTAGACTCAAATATAGCTAACTTAATCTGCTTAGCATTACCGTGCAAAATACTATTGGTAATCAATTCCTTTATCGAGCGTAAAATAAAATTACTCACTCGACTTTCAAAATGATAACTGTCAAAAGCCATCTCATGTTCAATCGTTACTGGTTCTTCTTTCTGAAACTTATTCAAGAGTTCCAAAATAGCATTTTTCAAGCCAAGTTCCTTAATCATCAAAGGATAAATGTTAGAGCACAGCTCACGCAGTTCAAAAACAACATCATCCAAAGTATTCAAGACCTCACTTTTGTCGACGTCTCCTGCAGACTCAATTTGTTTTTTATGGTAAATCACCTCTTGAATGATTGTGTCATGAATAGTGATGGCAATGTCCTCACGTTCCATCTCAACGGCAGAAAAAATTGTTTGCCCATCCAGACGATAATTTAGCTGCTTTGCCATGTCCATAAAATCCTTGATAATCGGCAAAGAACACAAAATAAACAAGAAACAATAAATCGCCACAAACCATATCGGCATGAATTTCATCATCACTGCAAATGAAATCATGACAAAAGTTGACACGATGGCTTCCAAAACGTAAACCACAGGTAAGGGCAAGTACGTTCTCGTCACCGTTAAACGATTGACAATTAAATGATTCACCGCTCCCGTAATCGGAAGAAATAACAGAGGAATCGTGCACGAAAACGGAAGATCATAAGGTAAAGGAAAAACATAACCAATAAATAAAGGAATCAAACTAAGCAGCGTCAATAAAATTAAATTACCCTTCTGCAAAAGAAATGATGAATAATCCTTTACCAAAGAAAGGGCAGCTAGTATCAACAAAAACGAGAAGCTGACATAAAAAATACCACCAGATAAGTATTTTACAAAAATCAAAGGAAGTGAGAACTCTTGGACCAAAATGAAAATCAAAACGGTCACCAAAGAATAACCCATAACAATCCTTGAAAACGAAGACAATTTTGTTGCCGCTTCTTTAAGAATACTTGCTCGCCAAAAAACATCAATGAAAAAAGGAAGCAAGGTGATATACAAAACCACAAATAAGCGTCCTAAAGTATCTCCCATACTCGAAGGTATCAGGGAACTAAGAAAAAATGCTGTCGCAATTAAAAACAAGCTATATCGCTTACTTGACCGACTCGTCTTGTCTTTTTTTAAAGGTAAAATCGCCCAAACTAACAACACAAAGGCTATCGCCTCAAAAATAAGAAACAAAGATTTAAATGACTGATTTCCCTTAAAAACAATCCGTTTTTCCTGATGATTACGCTCGACAAGGACAGATTTTGCCTGTTCAACAATCAGCCATTTATTCAGCAAAACGTTTTTTTGACTCTCTTGCTGATCAATTTTTAAAAGAAGATCTCCTTCAGAAAGTTCTGTTTCCTTGGCTAAGCCGCCATTGTGAATATCTGTAACTCGCCAATTACCATTCTTAAAATCAGCTTCAACTCCCAGATAATGGTGATGGCTTGTAAAAGCAAAATAATACGCCCCAATCACTAAAAATATCAGCAAGGATATTCTCAGCCAAACTTTCTTACTTATCCTAAACATCTCTCAACTCCTTTACCATAAAACTCCTCAAATCGTGTGATATGGAACTATTATAGCAAAAAATATCATGAAATAAGATAGAACTATTAAATATTCTGATTTTTTAAGGACTGCAAAACTAAAAAAAATCCTGAGTCAAACTCAGGAAATCATTCTTAGTTTTTCAATAATTCTGCGTATGATTTTCGGTGACCAAGTTGCACCACTTTACCATCTTTAATCAAAACAGGACGCTTAATCAACATACCGTCAGAAGCAAGTAAGTCAGCAGCTTCATCAACCGTTAAGCCATCAACCTTGTCTTTCAAGCCAAGTGCACGATAAGCTTGACCGCTAGTGTTGAAAAAGTTTTTGATTGTAAAAGAAGAATTTTCAATCCATGACTTAATTTGATTAGTCTTTGGCGTATCTAGCGTAATATCAATCGCTTCAAAATCAGCCCCTAATTCTTTCAATTCTGCCTTAGCACGACGGCATGTGCTACATTTTGGATATTCGTAAAAAGTAAACATCTTCTGCTCCTTTGCTAACAAGAAATCATTTTCCTCATTATATCAAATAAAGACAAAAAGAGCCGAGATTTAATCTCAGCTCATCTTTATTATTTCTTAGCAATCAAACGAACACGAATGATATTATCGCTTGCTTCAAAGTTGGCTACTAAATGATCAACTTTAGCTTTGTCTGTTTCATCAAGATCAAGCAAAGTATAAGCATAATCACCTTTTGAGCGATTGATGATGTTATCGATATTAATACCTAATTCAGAGACAGCTGTTGAAATTTTTGCCACGATATTTGGCACGTTTTTGTTAATCAATGTAATACGATATGGCGCTGTCAAAGCTTGGTGAACATTAGGGAAGTTAACTGAGTTCGTAATTTCACCAGTTTCCATAAATTGACGAATTGTCTTACCAGCCATGATAGCACAATTAAGTTCAGCTTCAGCTGTTGAACCACCCACGTGAGGGAAGACAGTGATTTTATCTTTGTTAAGCAATTCTTCAGTTCCGAAGTCTGTAATGTAACGTTTGACAACACCAGCTTCGATAGCTTCAAAAAGCGCTGCATTATCAACCAACTCACCACGCGCAAAGTTGATAACAACAGTTCCTTTTTGCATCAAACCAAATGCTTCGCTATCAAATGTATTTCGTGTTTCATCTGTCAATGGCACGTGAACAGTGATGTAGTCACAATTTGCAAAAATCTCTTTGACATCATCTACACGTTTGACATGGTGAGAGATATTCCAAGCTGTTTCAATAGAAACATATGGGTCGTAACCCAAAACATTCATCCCAAGGCGTTGGGCGTAGTTGGCAATGCGTCCACCAATAGCACCAAGTCCGATGACGCCAAGCGTTTTACCAGAAATTTCATTCCCTGCAAATTGTTTTTTGCCAGCTTCGACTTGTTTTGGAACGTCATCACCTGAAAGAGTATTGACCCAAGCGTTAGCTGCGATGTAATCACGCGCTGACATTAAAATAGAGGCAAGAACTGCTTCTTTAACCGCATTAGCATTAGCACCTGGTGTATTGAATACCACAATCCCTGCTGCTGTTGCGTCAGCAATTGGAATGTTATTTGTCCCTGCACCAGCGCGGGCAATTGCTTTTAGATTTTCAGGAAATTCAACGCCGTGAAGATTTTGACTACGAAGAATAAAAGCGTCAGGATTTTCTGCTAAATCCCCATCAACTTGAAACTGATTTCCTAATTCTTTAAGACCGACTTGATTAATATTATTAAATGTTTTAACACTGTATACCATAATTACCCCTTTACACCAAGAGCCTGGGATAAAATCTCAGACTCAAATGGCTTATATCGCTATAAAAGAAAAATCTTGTTTATTCCTAATCAGAATCATTGACAGAAAGCCTTATTTGTTTTCTGCTTCAAATTTTTTCATGAATTCGATCAAATCAAGCACACCTTGACGTGGGAAGGCGTTGTAAAGACTTGCACGCATACCACCAACTGAACGGTGACCTTTAATATTCTTAAAACCAAGTGGTGTTGCTTCTGCAACAAACTTAGCATCAAGTTCTTTACTTGGTGTCACAAATGGAATATTGGCTACTGAACGTTCTGCTGGATTCTTAACAGGGTTTGTGTAGAAATCAGATTGATCGATGAAATCATACAAAAGTCCTGATTTTTCACGGTTAGCAGCTTCCATCTTATCAACACCACCGAAAGCTTTTACCCATTCAAAGACAAGTTTTGCAATGTAAATACTGTATGCAGGTGGTGTGTTGTAAAGAGAGCCCGCTTCAGCTTGGATACGATAATCAAGCATAGCAGAAAGGGTTGGTTCATCGTTCAAGAAATCTTCACGAACAATAACAACAGTCACACCAGCAGGACCAATATTTTTTTGAGCACCTGCATAAATCAATGCAAAATCTTCAACATTGTAGCGAACCGCTAAAATATTTGAAGACATGTCCGCTACAATTGGCACACCATTTGTATCAGGAAGATCATAAATAGAAGTTCCTTCGATGGTGTTATTTGTTGTGATGTGAACGTATGCAGCTTCAGGGTCAATATCTTTTGGATCAAATGTAGGAATATGATCGTATACAGTATCTTCTGACGAGGCTAGGAGCAAGGGTTCAAAAGGAACGGATTTGGACAATTTAACAGCTTCAGCATAAGCTTTTTTACCCCATGATCCACCAACTAGATAATATGCCTTACGTCCCTTAGCTAGGTTCAAAGGAAGCATAGTGAATTGTGTAGATGCTCCGCCTTGAAGGAACATTACTTTGTAATTATCGGGAATTGCCATCAATTCACGCAATAATTTTTCAGCTTCTTTAATGATATTATCAAACTCTTTGGAACGGTGGGACATTTCTAAAACACTCATGCCGCTACCTTGGTAGTCAAGCATTTCACGCTGTGCTTGTTCAAGCACTGGTTTTGGTAACACTGCAGGACCTGCAGAGAAATTGTAAATTGTCATAAAAATACCTCCGTATAATGGTATAAATTATATCACAATTTTCTGAATTTTGTAAAGATTTTTACGGATTTTTATCCAAAATATTTATGAATAACCATGTTATAATAGTAAATAGCAAACATTAAGGAGAAAAAATGATTATCAAAGAATTTTGTGCTGAAAACACAACTTTGCTCAGCCAACTTGACTCATCTGTTAAACGCGTTGAACTTTGTGACAATTTAGCCGTTGGTGGGACAACTCCTTCATACGGTGTCATCAAAGAAGCTGCGCGCTATCTTCACGAAAAAGAAATCTCACTTGCTACAATGATTCGCCCACGTGGTGGTAACTTCGTCTACAATGATAGCGAACTTCGAATCATGGAAGATGATATTCTTCGTGCAGCAGAATTAGAAAGTGACAACTTAGTCCTTGGGCTTTTAACTGAAGATAACCACATTGATGTTGAAGGGATTGAACAACTTCTTCCATCAACTCAAGGCTTGCCACTAGTCTTTCATATGGCATTTGACCAAATTCCTCTTGCTGATCAAAAAGAAGCTATCGACCAGCTTGTTGAGCTTGGTTTTGTGCGTATCTTGACACACGGTTCTTCAGAAAATAACGATATTTTTGAAAATGTTGACCATCTTAAAGAACTGGTTGATTACGCTAACGGGCGCATTGAAATCATGATTGGTGGTGGTGTCACAGCTGACAATTACCAAGAATTAATTGAAAAAACTGGTGCCCAAGCTGCACACGGAACTAAGATTTGTTAATAACCCTATAGCACTTTGCGATGGCAAGGTGCTTTTTCAATACCAAAAAATCCGAGTTCATCTGAACTCGGATTTTCCATCACATTTATGTTAACTTTGGAGATATCTTTGTCACCTAAACGGCGTCTCCTCCACGTTCACCTGTACGAATACGGATGACTTCTTCGATAGGAAGAATGAAGATTTTCCCATCTCCGACTTCTCCAGTGTGAACAGCTTTGCAGATAATATCTACAATTTCGTCAACCGCTGCATCATGGGTAACAATTTCAACTTTGACTTTTGCAAGCAAGGTTGGGACAATCTTTTGACCACGAACATATTCTGCAAAACCACGTTGGTTACCATATCCTAAAACTTGGCTGACAGTCATTCCTTTTGTAAAACCAGCCTTTGATAAGGCGTCTTTCAGATCTTCCAAGCGATCTGGACGAATAATAGCCTCGATTTTTTTCATAATGTACACCCTTTCTAAACGTCTCTATTGTAACTTAGTTTAACTCAGTTTTTTATTTTCGACAAGTCAAACGCTGCTTATGAATCCAAGCCCATAAATGTTGGGTAAGCTGTTTCTTCATGTTCGCTGTCATCAAGACCAATAGCTTCAGCACGATCTTCAACACGAATACTTGTAAAGATTGAGATAACCTTAACAATGACAAATGTTGCGACTGCTGACCAGACGATTGTGAAAATAATAGCTGCGATTGTTACTAGGAAAAGATGTGCATTTCCGTAAATCAAACCAATATTGTGTTTATCAAGAGCAAGCTCTGGTGTTGTGAAAAGTCCTGTTACCAATCCACCAAAGATACCACCGATACCATGACAACCAAAAGCATCAAGCGCATCATCATAACCAAATTTGCTTTTAAGAACTGAAATAGCGAAATAACAAATTGGGCTTACACAAAGACCAATCAAAAGTGAACTCCAAGTTGAAACGAAACCTGCACCCGGTGTGATAGCGACAAGTCCTGCAACCAAGCCAGTTGAAGCACCAACAAGTGAGAATTTACCAGTCAAGATTTTTTCAACAATCAACCAAGAAAGCATTGCTGCTGCGGCTGAAATATGTGTAGTTACAAAAGCATGAACAGCAAGTCCATCAGCTGCTAAAGCTGAACCTGCGTTAAATCCAAACCAACCGAACCAGAGAAGTCCTGCACCAAGGAAAACAAAAGGAACATTGTGAGGACGGTATTCTAAACGGTCATAGTCACGACGTTTACCAAGAAGAATGGCTAATACCAAACCAGAAACCCCTGAAGTAATGTGAACCACATCACCACCGGCGAAGTCAATCGTACCCCATTGAGCCAAAAGTCCTTCATCCCAAACCATATGTGCAAATGGGAAGTAAACCAACAATAACCAGAAAACAACAAAAATGACTAATGGTGTAAATCGCATGCGCCCTGCTGCTGCCCCTGTCAAAATCGCAACTGTGATAATTGGGAACATCATTTGGAAAGCTGCGAACAAGGCATCTGGAATAGCTAAGCCACGCGTACTAGCTGATTCACTAACACCTTTGAAGAATAGATGAGAGAAGTTACCAATAAGACTTCCGTTCCCGCCAAATGAAAGGGAGTAACCACAAACCATCCACATTACTGAAGCAACTGCAATAGGAATCGCACACATCATCATAGTGTTGATGACATTTTTACGTCTTCCTAAACCACCGTAGAAGAAGGCTAAGCCAGGTGTCATTAAGAAGACTAGGCCAGCACAGATAATCATAAAAGCAATACTTCCTGCATCCATATCAAAAACTCCTTTTATTTTCTAAGGTTTTAGTTTTAAAACCAAATTTCAAATCTCTAACTATGCGTTAGATTTTTATGTTAGATAATATAACACTATTTTTTAGACAAGTAAAGGGTTTTTGGATAAATTTTCTAAATTTTCTAATTTTATAACAAGAGATGTCAGAGCTTAATTTTAGTGAAAAATGCTTATCCAGCCCTGTTTTAAAAGCTTTTAGCGAGATTCCAAAAATACACAAGATGTTAGTTTTCGGTCAGTTTTCTTTATAACTACTCGTGTTATATTTCCTGACATCAAATTGTAAACAAACTAAAAAATCGGGAAATAATCCCGATTTTTTATAAAATACCGTGATAAGCATTATAAACTTCTTGACGATTTAAACCATAAGTTTTGGCAACTTTTTTAATGGCTTGGTTCGGTTTGTCTCCAGCTTCAACTAAGCTAGCCACAAGTTCTGCAGGATTTAAGTCTTCAGCTGCTTTTTCAGCCTGTGCCGCTTCATCTTGACCAGACACAATTAACAAACATTCACCTTTTAGTGGATTTTCAGCAATGTAATCCAAAATTTCTGAAATTGCGCCGCGTTGGTATTCTTCATAAAGTTTTGTCAATTCACGGACTAAAACAACTTGTCTGTCACCATAGACAGCTAACATGTTCTCCAAGGTATCTGACACGCGATAAGGTGATTCATAGAAGATTTGAGTCTCAGGATAAGCTTTTTTGCTTTCAAAAAAGTCTTTTTGCTGTCCTGATTTTCGTGGCAAGAAACCATAAAAGATGTGAGGCTGCGGTGCTAGCCCACTTGCAATCAAGGCTGTAATCCCTGCTGAAGCACCCGGAAGAGCAACAACAGTGATATCTTCAGCAATCGCTGCTTTAACCAAATCATGTCCTGGGTCAGAAATAGATGGCATCCCCGCATCTGATACTTGTGCCAAATTTTTCCCAGCTTTCAAGAGCTCGATTAACTCTGGGATTTTTTCATAAGCATTATGCTCATGAAAACTAATTTGTTTAACAGCAATATCAAAGTGTTTCAACAATAGCCCAGTATTTCTGGTATCTTCCGCACAGATAAAATCAGCTGTTTTAAGGGTCTCCACAGCACGAAAAGTCATGTCTTGCAAGTTACCAATTGGTGTTGGAACAAGATACAATGTCCCGTAGTCGCTCTGACCTTTGAAACTTTTTTGTACTTTCATATCAGATAACTACTCCCTATCTAAGACTTCCATACAGAACATGCACTCTTCGTCATTTTCACGACGTTGTCCGTAATAGTCATTACAAATATGGAAACCATCATGGTAAATACTTTCGATATATTTCTTACCTTGTTTAGAAGATTTTACAGGAGCTTCTTGTTCCAATTGAGAAAGACGAGTGCGTAATTTGTCATTCTCAAGTCGAAGAGCCGTATTTTCTTCTAACAAAGATTGTACTTGTTTTTTCATGGCTTCAATTTCAGCCAAGGTAATCATTAAATTTTGTGAAAAGCCATCAAAGGCATCAAATAATTCTTTTTTATCCACGTACTTTGACCTCCTCTAAAGCATAAGTTAAAAGAGTATGTCGTTCAGGTAATCTTACCTTAACGGTATCAGAAAAGACATCGATTCCCACAACTACTCCTAATCCATCAACTGTTTCAATTTCTGTTCCCAAATCAGGGAATTTCTCCTTAGAGGTTTTATAAAACTCATCTTCAAAGCTCAAGCAGCACATCAAACGACCACAGATACCAGCCGTTTTACCAGTGCTAAGTGACATGCCTTGATTTTTTACCATTTTGATTGATACTGGTGGAAATTCTCCTAAGAAACTAGCACAGCAAAGGGCACGGCCGCAAGGCCCGACGCCACCGTATACTTGAGCTTCTTCACGACTATTGATTTGACGAAGTTCGATACGTGTCTTAAAATGAGCCGCTAAATCACGCAAAAGTTGACGGAAATCCACACGGTCTTCCGCACAAAATGTAATCAAGACATAGCTTCTTTCCAAAGGAAAGACAATGTCGATGACTTTCATTTTAAGCTGATTAGCCTCGATCAACTCATTAACCTTATCAAATGAATTCATCGCTAAGGTTAAATTTTCTTGGTAAGCTTGAAAATCTTTATCGTTAGCTTGACGCAAAACCTTATCCATTTCAGCAGGTAATTTAATGTCGTCCATGTCTTCATTAGCTGTAACGACTTGGGCTAAGCGGCACCCTTTCTTATTTTTAACGACTAGGTAGTCACCAACTTGATAATTTTGATTTGGCAAAACATAGACAACCTTGCCTGTTTCTTCGTATTTTACACTCAATACTTCTGTCATGAAATCACCATATATTCTAGCACATTCTGGAAGCTAACATTGCTTTTCCACATCTGCTGTGCCTTATAACTTTTCTCTAAATAAGTTAGACTTTCTTTTTGATTAAACTGCTTTGCTAAGAACAAAGGTAGCAGTTGAAAAACAAGTTCTTGCTCAGACTTTTCAAATGCTGCCTGAACCAAACGCCCTGTTTCTAGATAAGCTGCCGCCTTATCTCTAAAGAGAATTGAGATAAAACGTTCGCTTGTTTGAAGAAGTTCTAAAATCTTTTTATCAGCCATCAACTCATCTAAATGAGCTGGCGTTTTAGCCAATTCTGCCAAGATATCAGCCTGTGTTTTTAAAATGCCAGCTTTCTCAGCTTGTTCGACCAAAAGCTTTTTATTTTTTGGGAAACGAAAGACCTGCGTACGACTCTTAATCGTTGGAAGGACTTTACTTTCATCGCTGGTCAATAGAATCATGTAAGAAGAACTTTGTGGTTCTTCAATGAATTTCAAGAGACTGTTAGCAGCGTTGACGTGCATCTTTTCGCAATCCTGAATAATGAAAACCTGTGATTTCCCTTCAAATCCAGAACGTGAAAAGTCACGCATCATCTCACGAATCGTATCTGTCTTGATAATCTGACCAGTTGGCTTAACCACCTTAACGTCTGAGAAATCACTGTCATCAATCAACTGACACTCACGACATTTTCCACAGGGTCTACCGTCATGCAAATTCTCACAGAAACGACTTTTGGCAAGATAGAGTGCAAAATCAAAGCTGGCAAAATCCCCTGAAAAAAGATAGGCGTGGTTCATCCTATCTGATTTTAAAATCTGATTAAAGTCTTTAAAAAGTTGGGGTTGCAAGCACTCTAAATCCATTTTAATTCCTTTACTTTTTTAGCTTAATCGCTCAAGAATCACTTGTGTTGCTTCTGCAACAACTTGATCAAGATCACGAGACGCATCAATAGTGACAATGCGTTCTTCTGTCTGAGCTAAAGCTAGATATCCTTGTCTAACACGCTTGTGCATGTCTAATTTTTCCAAATCAAGACGATTGACTTCACGATCAGCATTCTTAGCAATTCGAGCCAATCCAATTTCTGATTCAACATCAAAATAGAGTGTCAAATCAGGTTCTCTACCGTCAGTTGAGAAGTCATTTAACTTAGCGATAACTTCCTTATCAAGGCCACGACCAGCCCCTTGGTAAGCTACTGAGCTATCAATAAAACGGTCAATCAAGACCACCTTACCAGCCTCTAAAGCTGGCAAAACCTTTTCAACATAGTGTTGACGTCTTGCTGCCATATAAAGCAACAATTCAGTCTTACTATCCATCGCAACGTGCTTAACATCTAAAATAACGTCACGAATGCGTTCTGCAATTTCAACACCACCAGGTTCACGTGTGGTTACAATATCATAGCCCTTCTCTTGCAAAACTGGAAGCACTTTTTCTAGAACTGTTGTCTTTCCAGCGCCATCTGGACCTTCAAATGTAATGATTATACCGTTTTTCATGAAAATTCCTTAAATTAGATTTTATACTTCTATTCTATCAAAAATCAAGCAAAAAAGCACTGCTAATCTTAGCAATGCTTCTATATATTCCCTTAATCAATCACTTTAGCTGATGTCAATTCAATTGCATCAACTTGAATACCTTGATTAATCAATTTTTCACGCAAATCCGTAACATCTGCTCTGCCATCGATTTGAATCTCAATAGCTACCTTACCTGATCTACGTGTCGCAACTACTGTACGCTTGATATTAAGGTTATCAGCAGAAATCGTGTCAACAATTTTAGCTAAAGTCCCAACAGTATCATCTGCCGTTATGATAACACGAACCCCTTCTTCTCCGTAACCTGAAACTTCAAGAAAGGCTTTAAATACGTCTTTTTCAGTAATCACACCGAAAACTTGACCCGCCTCAACAACTGGGAGAATTCCGACTTGATTCTTCATCATGGCATAGACAGCATCTTCAAGGCTAGCATATGGTGAAACGGTAATGACATCTCGCACCATAATATCTCGAATTTTTGTTTTATTTAACAAATAATTCATCTCATAAATAGAAAGTGTTGTCGCTTTTGAAGGACTCGCTTCTGCCATTGTTCTCTCAGTAACAACTCCGACAAGTCTATCATTTTCAATAACAGGCAAGCGGCGCAAACCTTGTTCTCGCATCATATCCGCTGTGTGAGCGACTGTCGTATCTGGTGATACGTAGACAACTTTTCTTGTCATAAAATCTTTAACTGCCATAATTAATCTCCGCTTATTTTTCTTACATTTATTATATCACAAACTGCAAACGATTTCTAAAAAGGTGAAAATGAATAAAACAAGACAGGGCAGACCTCTGTCCACCCCGTCATCAAGAACCGTTAAAAGTCTATTCTTATCCACCAAGATAGGCTTTACGAACTTCTTCAGATTCCAATAATTCTTTACCTGTTCCAGAAAGAACAACTTTACCTGTCTCTAACACATAGCCACGGTCAGCAATTGCTAGAGCTTTATTGGCATTTTGTTCAATCAGTAAAACCGTTGTTCCTTGTTTTTGAATATCTTGGATAATATCAAAAATTTCTTGGATAAAGATTGGTGCTAGTCCCATTGATGGTTCATCAAGGAGTAACAATTTAGGTTGACTCATCAAAGCACGCCCCATGGCAAGCATTTGTTGTTCACCACCTGAAAGTGTGGCAGCATCTTGCATTTTACGTTCTTCAAGACGTGGAAAACGATCAAAGACTTTTTTCAAGTTCTTTTGATTTTCTTCACGGTCATTGCGTAAGAAAGCTCCTAATTCAAGGTTTTCAAGCACAGTCAAACCAGGGAAAACATGACGTCCTTCAGGAACTTGAGACAAACCATTTGCCACAATTCGACGAGCTGGTTCTTTTTGGATTTCTTGACCAAGAAATTCAATTTTACCAGCACTTGGACGAACCAAGCCTGAAATTGTGCGAAGAATGGATGTTTTACCAGCACCGTTGGCACCAATAAGAGTTACAACTTCACCTTCATTGACTTCAAAAGAAACGTCTTTTACAGCTTGGATGACGCCGTAATGTACTGATAAATTATCAACTTTTAACATTGCCATTACCCTTCACCTCCAAGATATGCTTCAATGACGCGTTGATTTGTTTTAATTTCATCTGGTGTTCCATGAGCGATTAAACGTCCATATTCAAGAACATAAATGCGCTCAGTCACTTCCATAACAAGACTCATATCATGCTCGATAAGCATGATGGTAATATCAAACTCTTCCTTAATACGACGAATTAATTGAGTCAATTCTGCCGTTTCTTGTGGATTCATCCCTGCTGCGGGTTCATCCAAGAAAAGAATTTTAGGTTCTGTCGCAAGGGCACGAACAATTTCCAAACGACGTTGTTGACCATAAGGAAGATTTTTGGCTAAAGTTTCCGCATCCCCATCAAGGTCAAAAATAGCAAGAAGATTCATTGCTTTTTGACGAAGTTTCGCTTCGCTGTGATAGAACTTAGGCAAACGAAGAAAACTTGCTAAAAGATATGGTTTGTTTTGGTTAGCCATACCGACAAGGACATTTTCTAAAACTGTCATATCTTTAAAGAGACGGATGTTTTGGAAAGTACGTGAAAGTCCAAGCGATGCAATTTTATAAGGTTTCTTACCATTTAGCAATGTACCATCAAGAGAAACTGATCCTTCACTTGGTTCGTAAACACCTGTCAAAAGATTGAAAAGCGTTGTTTTACCAGCACCATTTGGTCCGATAAGCCCAACTAACTCACCTTTATCAAGGTGCATTGTCACATCACCAACGGCTGTCAAACCACCGAAATTTTTAGTTAGATTTTTAACTTCAAGCAATGCCATTAGTGATTACCTCCTTTGCCTTTATTAAAGAATCGAGACAAGGTAAATTCTTTTGTCCCTAAAAGTCCACTTGGACGGAAAATCATGACTAAAATCAAAGCAAGTGAGTAAATAATCATACGAAGGTTTGAAACATTTTGCAAGAACATGTTCAAAATACCTAAAACAATAGCAGCAAGAATAGTTCCTGTAATTGAACCAAGACCACCAAGCACAGCAATAATGAGATAATCAATTGACTTCATAATAGTGAAATCTTTTGGCACAACTGTTCCGATATAACCAACGTAAAGAGACCCTGCAATAGCAGAAATAATTGCTCCCATAACGAAAATCATGACTTTCATTTTCGTTACGTTAACTCCCATTGCTTCTGCTGCAATCTCATCTTCGCGCACAGCAATAACTTGACGTCCAGTAGATGAACGCAAGAAATTCAAAATCAAAACGGTGATTCCTGCTACAAAGATAAAGATAACTGGCCATGATGTATAGGGCAAAATTCCTGTCAAACCAGCCGCACCATTTGTTAAATCACCACCATTAACGATAACGATACGGATGATTTCAGCCATACCAAGCGTTGCAATGGCAAGATAGTCACCCTTCAAACGAAGTGTTGGCACACCAAAGACAAGAGCGACAAAAACCGCAATCACTACCCCAACAAGCATTGAGAAGTAAAAGCCGCCATAAGTTGGATTTTGCTGCGTAATAATGGCTGTCGCATAAGCACCGATTGCCATGAAACCAGCTTGTCCAAGAGTAAACTGACCTGAGAAACCAAGCACCAAGTTAGTCCCAAGTCCCATCAAAATACTAATACCAATTCCCATTAAGATTTGGATATAGTAAAGGTTTAAAATATTGGTTTTGGTTAATAATTCAATGATTCCAAAAAGAACCACAATAATCGCAAGCCAAGAAAGGTTAAGTTTTAGATTCTTTTTCATTTTCTACACCTTCTCTTTCACATTTTTACCGAGGATACCAGCAGGTCTTACCAAAAGAATAATGATTAAGACAGCGTAAACAATAGCATCACGGTAGCTTGAGAGGTTAACCGAAATTGATAAAGTCTCTAAAATACCAATCACAAATCCACCAAGAGCAGCACCTGGAATGATTCCAATACCACCAAGAACGGCAGCGACAAAGGCTTTAATACCAGGCGTCATCCCCATAAGCGGCTCGATTGAATTATAGTAAAGTCCAATCAAAACACCAGCAGCTCCAGCAAGTGCTGAACCAAGGGCAAAGGTAAAACTAATTGTCGAATTAACATTAATCCCCATCAATTCAGCTGCATCACTATCGACTGATACCGCACGCATGGCTTTACCCATTTTTGTCTTTTGAACAATCAATTGCAAAGCAACCATCAAAATAAGTGAGACAAGCAAAATCAACAATTGAATGTTAGTAACCGTCACAGGACCAAGCTTATAACTAACAATATCAATAGCTTGCGGGAATGAACGTGTATTGGCTCCCACAAAGAAAACCATACCGTATTCAAGCAAAAAAGAAACACCGATAGCTGTAATCAAGGCGGCAATACGAGTTGAGTGACGCAAAGGACGATAAGCCAAGAATTCAATAACCATTCCGATAAAGGCAGTCGCAATCATTGTCACAATCAGTGCAAGCCAAAAATTCATATGAAGTGTGCTAATCGCATAGTAACCAATAAAAGCACCCAACATGTAAATATCGCCATGTGCAAAGTTAATTAATTTAATAATCCCATAAACCATGGTATAACCTAAGGCAAGCAAAGCATAAATACTTCCTAGAATAATACCATTAACCAGTTGTTGGGGAAGTTGTTCTAAAAACATAAAATACCAAACTTTCTAGTCATGTGATATAAAAACAAATAGCAAATCAAATAAGTTTTATTTTTTAATTTCAACGGCGTCTGCTGAAGCCTCAGCTCCATCTTTCATGGCAACCATCAAAGCGGTTTTGATTGGATTGTGTTTTTTATCAATGGTCATTGTACCAGTCACACCATCAAAATCTTTTAAGCTAGCAAGGTTATCAGCAATGTCAATTGATGTTTTAGCACCTTCTGCTGCTTTTGCAATCATGTAAACAGAATCATAAGCAAGCGCTGCAAACATATTTGGTTCTGAACCGTATTTAGCTTTATAAGCTTTAATAAAGTCTGTCGCCTTAGCTGAAAGTGCTGTTTTGGTTGAATAACCAGATACGTAGTAAACACCATTCGTATTAGCTTTACCAGCCAAATCACCAAAGCTGTCATCGTTGAAACCATCAGGTCCAAGGATTGGAACACTGATGCCCATATCACGCGCTTGTTTTGTGATAATACCAGTTTCAGTGTAATAACCAGGCATTACAATGGCATCATAATCCAAGTTTTTAATTTTTGTTAAAGCAGATTGGAAATCTTTGTCCCCTGAAGCAAAAGTAGCGGTTGTGACAATATCGCCTTGATATTTTTTCTTGAACTCTTCTGCAATCCCTTTAGCATAGTCACTTGAATTGTCATAATAAAGGACAACTTTTTTAGCATTCAAATTTCTGTAAGCATACTGAGCTAAAACTTGACCTTGGAAACTATCTTGGAAAGTTGTACGGAAAACATATTTTTTAACACCATCAACCGTATCAAGCGTTAGGTCATCTTGAGTTCCACTTGGTGTTAACAAAGGAACTCCTGTTTTTTGGGCATTCAAACTTGCTGCAGCAACCGCACCAGAAGTCGCTGGGCCAATCATGGCATTTACTTGACTCTGGATAGCTAAGTTAGTTGCAGCTGTTGAAGCTTCTGCATTTTCTGACTTGTTGTCTTTTGTGACAAGTTCGATTTTTTTCCCATCAACACCGCCAGCTTTATTAATCTCTTGAACAGCGAGTTTAACCCCGTTATTTTCAGCATTACCGTATGCAGCAACTGTACCAGTCAATTCAAGATTAACACCGACTTTGATAGTATCACCAATTGTTGTACCCGTAGCATTTGCAGTCACATCTGGAGACTTACTGCAAGCCGCTAAAGCGATTGAGGCTAAAAAAGTTAGCGCTGTTAGCGCAATCTTTTTATGCATAAGACGTTATCTCCTTATTTTCTAATAAAAAGTTTATTCAAAGAATACTGATTTTTCTGAAAATTTAAACTATTCTTTGAGCACTTATAAGTTATTCAAGATAGTATTATATCAGAAATGAGCCAAGTTGCCCACAAAATCTTGATCAATATTATCAATTTCTGATAAAGAAACGGCTTTCACGAATTTTAAGGCTGAAATTTCTTCAACAATATCCGCTGCTTCTTCTTTATTAACATATAAAACTTGATAATGTAATTTTCGTGAATGGTAAAGAACATCGCCGTATTTGTTTAATTTTCTAGCATCACGGTTATAGTACAAATAAACGATAATTCCCTGACGTTCCTGCTTTTCAAACATCTCTCTTTCCTCCCTTACTACAATTCTGATGGTGTGATTTATGGGGTGCCAAAGGCAAGCCAGTATCGACAAAAATCGTTGGTGAAATCACTGATGAAATTTCTTGAGTCAACTCTGCTAAAATCGTTTGAACAGCAACTTCATTTTGTCTTAATAAGCTAACTGTACGATTCAAATCAAGTTCTCTTTTTTTCTGTAATAGCTGACGACGTAGCTCTTTTACTTCTGGGCGAAAGGCTGCGTACTCTTTCACTTCTTCATAAGATTGCTTTAAGTCCTGAAATTCTGAAATACTTTCTTGTAAAGCCGTATCAGCTAAAAAAATCTTTTTAATCTCTAGATATGCCTGAACAGCGTCTAAAGCTAAAAAGGCTTTCGCAACCTCATCGATTGCTTCATCAATTTCAAATAAGTGTTCATCAATTGCCAACATAAATCGATTATACCACAATTAGCCGCAAATGTATCCCTGCTCTGCTTGCACAAAAAAGGCCAAGATTTTATATCTCAGCCTCTTCTTTGTCTATAAACAAATTAGTTCAATTCGTTGTTAACCATGATTTCATCGATGAAGCCATATTCAAGAGTTTCTTGAGCGCTCATCCAGTTATCACGTTCAGCATCAGCGTGAACTTTTTCCAAACTTTGACCTGAGTTGTCAGCCAAAATTTGTTCCAAGTTTTGACGTGTTTTCAAAAGGTGTTCAGCAGCAATAGCCATATCACTTTGTTGAGTACCGCCACCAGTACCACCCATTGGTTGGTGAATCATGTATTCAGCATTTGGCAACATGAATCGTTTACCTTTTGTACCTGATGAAGCAATGATTGTTCCCATTGATGCTGCCATACCCATAACGATAGTTTGAACATCTGATTTAATGAAGTTCATTGTATCTACAATAGCAAGACCAGCTGAAACTGATCCACCAGGTGTATTAACATAAAGGTAGATATCTTTTGTATTATCTTGTGCATCAAGGAATAATAGTTGAGCAATGATAGAGTTTGCCATATTGTCTTCAACTGGTCCAGTCAACATGATGATACGATCTTTCAAAAGACGTGAGTAAATATCATATGAGCGTTCACCGCGGCTTGTTTGTTCAATAACTACAGGAATCATATCGTTTCTCCTTTACTAGGCTAGAAAACATAGACATAGCATCCCAATGCTACTTTTTCTTGCCCTTGTTTTAAATATTAACCTGAGACTATTATAGTCAAATGGTCAAAAAAGGTCAAATGAAAAATTTTAATATTCGACTTTTTCCTGAAGTAAAACAATAGAACGGCTTTTTTTCGGTTGATAAATGGTTAAAAGGACACCGACAAAAATCAAAACCGTTCCCAAAAAAGCTATACCGCTCAGCCATTCCCCAAAGAAAAGAAAGGCAAAAATAGCTGTAAAAATAGGTTCCAGCGTAAACATGATACTTGTAAACTCAGCGCTGACATACGATTGAACGATAGTTTGCATTACCCAACCATAAGCCGAACAAATAAGCGCTAAGCCTAAAACTGAGAACCAAACAATACTTGAGTGTGGCAAAACAGGTTTCTCAAAAGAAAATGTTCCTATTAAAGCATACAAGCTAGAAAAACCAAGTTGCCAAATTCCTAAACTCATCGGATCTACCTTCTCAACAATCTGCTTAGAAAGAATGATATAAACAGCATATAAAGTGGCAGAAAGCAGACACATCACAGCACCCAGATTAAATTGTGACAAATCTGCACCCGTCAAAAGATAAAGCCCTGATAAAACAATCAAAATTGCGATTATTGTTTTTATATCAGGCATTTTTCGAGTGACAATAGCACGTAAGGTAGGAACTATCACTACTGTCGTCGAAGCTAGAAAACCAGCCGTCGAAGCTGACGTATCAATGACCCCAACAATCAAAAAATAAAAAACAGCAAATAATAATATTCCTGCAAAAGCACTATAAGCCATCAATTTCCAAGAAAATGTTTCTTTCAAATGGCGATAAAAAATTAATACTAAAGCCAAAAAAGCTAACCCACAACGCAGAGCTACTAATTCAATGGCTGGAATTTCAGAAGCCCCAAGCGCCATAAATAGATAAGACATCCCCCACGCAAGAGGAACGGTCACTGAAAAAAGTTTAGCATGTTTTTGAACCATGAATTTCACCTCTCACTTCCTAATATCTTGTTTTATTATAAGGTGATATTGGATATAAGTAAAATTAAAGTATATAATAGAAACATAAGTTTTACTTATCGAAAGGTGACAATATGATTTCAAAATATGCTATTTTCTGCTCAGTTATCGAATTAGGGTCATTTACTAAAACCGCACAGCAATTAAACTACTCACAAAGTGCCGTTAGTCAGACCATCAAAAATCTTGAAAAAGAAATTGGGACTTGCTTATTAACACGTGGTCACGAGGGCGTCAATTTGACCAAAGACGGTCAAGCTCTCTATCCCTACTTCCAGCAAATTGTTCAGGGGGAAAAGCAGCTAACCAAAAAAATCGAGGAATTACAAGGGCTCAATAAAGCTGAAATCCGCATTGGCATCTTCACCTCTGCTAGTCGAAATTTTATTTTACCCTTTATTAAAGACTTCAAAGCCAAACATCCTGCAGTCAATTTCGTTCTTAAGCAAGGGGATTATACCAGCATTCACCAATGGCTAGATACAGGACAAGTTGATTTAGGTTTCACGCATATCGATTATGTCGGACAATTACAATCCCAAGTCCTTTACCAAGATTGTCTTTACGCTGTACTGCCTATCAAACACCCTCTAGCAAAACAAGATAACGTTTCGCTGGCTGACTTAGCTAAGACAGAATTGATTCTACTTGACGAGGGGGAAAACAGCCTAACACGCGCTGCTTTTGCAAAGGCTAACATCACACCAAATTTCGCTTATGAAATTTATGATGACTACACTATTTTGGAAATGATTCGACAAGATTTAGGGGCTAGTCTTCTTTACGAAAACTTTCTTGACGGTTTGACACTTGATGATTTGACCATTCGTCACATTGCTGAAAAGCCATTTAGGACCATTGTGCTTGCTTGGAAAAACTGGCAAACTCTTCCTTTGGCAGCTCAGGAATTCGCTAAAACCATTTCAAGTAAAATGAACGATTAATTTGACTAAAAAGAAAAGGCTTGTGTTCCTTAGCTGGAACGCAAACCTTTTTTATTAAGCCTTTAGCTTATTATTTTGTACCGAACAAACGGTCACCAGCGTCACCAAGACCTGGTACGATGTAACCATTTTCGTTAAGTTTTTCATCAAGAGCAGCTGTGTAGATATCGATATCTGGGTGAGCTTCTTGAAGAGCTTTAACACCTTCTGGAGCAGCTACTAGGCAGATAAATTTGATGTTAGCTGCACCGCGTTTTTTAAGAGAATCAACTGCCAAGATTGCAGAACCACCAGTTGCAAGCATTGGGTCTACAACAAAGATTTGACGTTGATCGATATCTTCTGGTAATTTCACAAGGTACTCAACTGGTTGCAAAGTTTCTTCGTCACGGTACATACCAATGTGACCAACTTTAGCCGCTGGAATAAGGCTCAAGAAACCATCAACCATACCGATACCAGCACGTAGGATAGGAACAATTGCCAATTTTTTACCAGTCAATTGTTTTTGAGTTGTTTTTGTGATAGGTGTTTCAATTTCAACATCTTCCAAAGGAAGGTCGCGAGAAACTTCATAACCCATAAGCATTGCGATTTCGTTAACCAATTCGCGGAAATCTTTAGTTGAAGTTGTTGTACGACGTAAAATTGACAATTTGTGTTGGATTAGCGGATGTGAGATAACTTGGAATTTTCCCATGATTGTACTCCTTTATACTGAATTTAGTTTAACCTTACCAATTATAGCAGAAAATAAGGAAATTTGCTAAAATTTTATGACGAATGTCACATTTTTTAGCGAAAATTGCCAAAAGCATCACAAAAAAGCAGGCATCAGCCCGCTTTTTCTTATTTTCCAAAGACTTTAGCAATGCGCTCGCTAGCTTCCTTAATGGTTTCAAAAGGCGTTGCTACATTTAAGCGTGCAAAAGTCTTGCCTTCTTTACCAAAATGCGCCCCATCATTTAAGACCACTTTGGCTTCTTTTTGCAATTTTTCCCCAAGTTCAGGTTGCTTAATGTCATAAGCAGAGAAATCTAACCAGACCAGATAGGTTCCTTCTGGTTTCATAACCTTGATTTTAGTATGCTTTTCGAGATAATCTGTCAGATAATCCACATTTTCTTCAATCACTCTTTTGAGTTCTTCTAACCAAGGTTTACCGTATCTAAAAGCTGTTTCTGTGGTAATCATGCCAATGGTTGGAACTTCGTGCTGGTTATTGGCCAACTGAACACGTTGAAATTTTCGACGAAGGTCTGGATTTTGGATAATCGCAAAGCTATTTTTAGTTCCAGCAATGTTAAAAGTTTTTGTAGCTGAGGCCAAAGCAATGGCAAAATCTTTGAAAGAGTCATCAACAGTATTAAAGGAATGATGCTTGTGACCAAAGAGCGCTAAATCTTGGTGGATCTCATCCGAAATTAAAATCACACCGTGTTTGCGACAGAGGTCTCCAAGTTTTTGCAACTCATCACTTGACCAAACACGTCCGCCAGGATTATGTGGACTACAAAAGACATAAAGTTTAACTTGATTGTCTACGATGTCTTTTTCCAGTTGATTAAAATCAATCTCAAAATGCCCATTTTTAATCTGCAAAGAATTTTCAACTAATTTACGATCATTAAGACGAATGGTTCTGGCAAAAGGATAATAAACTGGCGAATTAATCAAAACTGCATCACCTTTTTCAGTAAATGCCTGAATGGCTACCGAAATGGCAGGTACAACACCATCAATAAACGAAATATCTTCTTTATTAATCGCATAGCCGTGCTCTTCTTTTTCCCAATCAATGACAGCTTGGTAAAGAGAATCTTTAAAATAATTATAGCCAAAAATGTGTTCTTGACCGTAATCAATAATAGCTTGTTTGATTTCTGGAACTGGCAAAAAATCCATATCTGCTACCCATAACTGTAGCAAATCAGGATTGTTTTCTGAGCTCTGCCATTTGTAAGTAAATTGTTTCAAACGATTTGGTCTTGTTGTAAAATCGTATTTTCCCATACTATCCCTCCAAGGCATTTTTTAAATCATCAATCAAATCCTCAACATCTTCGATACCGATTGACAAGCGCAGCAAATCATTCGTCAAACCGTAAGAAAGGCGAACAGCTTCTGGAATATCAGCATGGGTTTGTGTCCTTGGGTAAGTAATCAAACTTTCCACACCCCCAAGACTTTCTGCAAAAGTGATGATTTGAAGGCTATTAATAATGTGAGGAATTTTTTCTTCATCAACTACTTTAAACGAAATCATGCCACCTTTTCCAGTATAAAGCACCTCTTTAACAGCTGGTGAATTTTCCAAAAAAGCTACAATGTCATGAGCATTTTCGGTAGCTTTTTCCATGCGAAGTTTGAGCGTCTTAAGCCCTCGCATCAGCATGTAAGAATCAAAAGGTGAAAGGGTAGGTCCTGTCGTATTGAGATTATAAAAGAGCTTATCATAAATGGCTTGGTCACTGGTAATCACCACTCCAGCTAATACATCATTATGCCCTGCTAAATATTTTGTCGCAGAATGCACCACGATATCCGCACCAAGCTCAATCGGATTTTGATAAATCGGACTATAAAAGGTGTTATCAACCACTAACTTAGCCCCATTTTTATGCGCAACCTCTGCTACTTTTGCAATGTCAAATTCAATCATCAAGGGATTAGTTGGTGTTTCAAGGTAGACAATGTCAGTCTCTTCAGTAATTTCAGCTAGAAGCTTCTCTTGTGTGTTGGCATAAGTAAAGACAAAACGTCCTTCTTTTTCTTTGTCATTAAACCAACGAAAGGAACCGCCGTACAAATCACGCGCAGCAACCACCTTTGCTCCAACAGGAAAAATTTCAAGTGCTAGAACAATAGCACTCATGCCTGATGAAGTCGCTAAGGCATAATCAGCTTTTTCAATTGCTGCAAGGGTCTTTTCAAGGGTTGCGCGTGTCGGATTTTTTGTTCTTGTGTAATCAAATCCCGTTGATTTTCCAAATTCTGGGTGCTGATAGGTCGTCGAAAAATGAATCGGCGCTGCAAGAGCTCCCGTTGCTTCATCAGATTTAATACCAGCATGCGCTAAAATTGTAGCCAATCGACAGTCACTTGTCATAATAATCCCCCTTCTCATCTCAAAACATAACGTTCATTCAAAATTTATAGACTATATTCTAACATTTATTCTCAAAAATTAGTGTGCTTTTGTTATTCTAATTCCTGATAGTTAGCTATAAGAAAAAACTATAACTTATTGAATTAAAAAAGCCCAATGGGATTGATTCGCTTCTCTATTTCTAAGCTCATGAAAAAACAGCCCAATGGGCTTGATTCACTTCTCTATTTCTAGGCTCATGAAAAAACAGCCCACTGGGCTGTTTTTTTATTCTAAATGGAGTTTTTTACGTAGTGTTTTTGCTTTACTGCCAATTAATTTATCAAGAAGGTGTGTTGCTAAGGCTAGGAATCCATAGACAGCAACTCCAAGTGCTCCCATAAGAACAAGGTAAATCACACTGCCTAGGCGTGTCGTTGGACTGATGAAAAAGTGAAGTCCAAATGTTCCTAGTACAACGACAACTCCCATGATAGCCGTCAAAATACAAACTAATAGAATCCCACGCCACAAGGCTTTACGATTAAACTGTGTTACGGCATGAATTTGGTTGAACATCAAAACAATTGGAATCATCAAGCCAATTGCTGTTGATAAGAGTGGACCATAAGCTTTAAATAAAAAGATAAACGGCACTTGTAAAACAATCTTAACCACCAAACCATAAGCAAAATAATTGATGGCTTTGCGATTTTCAAAAAGAGCTTGTAGCATTGGTGCAAGTAAACTATAAAGGGCTAAGAAAATCACTTGAATCAAGGCTACAACAAATAGCCAAAGTGCATCGTTATTTGGTGCACCGTAGAAAAGAGTGTAAAGTGGCTGTGCCAAAATAATAGCTCCCATCATTGCCGGTAAAAGCACCATGCACAACATTTGCAAACTATTAATCACCAAACGTGCCGCAGCTTTTTTATCTTTGTTGACAAAGTTCTCTGTCAAAAGCGGAATACCTGCACCGCCAATCGCAGTCGCAAGCGAGATTAAAATCATTGTTACCTTATTTGGGTTACTTGATAGGTAAGCATACAAGATTTGCAATTCTTTCAAGCTGTGTGACGTAAAGAGTTTCATTGAATTAATGAAAGACCATTGGTCAACCAATTGGAACAATTGAATAGCAGCTCCAGTAATGATAAATGGAATAGCTTCTTTTACAGTTTCAATGATAATGGCATTAGCATCAATGTCAATATCCTCAGTCTCCTTAGCTAAAATAGCTTGAAGTTTTCCTTCTTTCCAAAGGAAGAAAATCAAGACCATGACGCTGGCAATCATCCCAATAAAGGCTGCAAAGGTTGATTGAACAACCGCTGAAACGTAATCACCCGAACCAATTTTCATAATCATGAAGGCTGTCAATAACATCCAAATCACGCGGATGACTTGTTCAGCAATTTGGCTCATGGCATATGGTTTTAAATTATTAAATCCTTGGAAGAAGCCACGAAGCACACTCATTGATGGAAAGAGCAAGACTGCCCAAGATAGACTTTTCATGACGCGAATCAAATCGTCGCCACCACCACTCCAAGCAGCTTGAATTGGTGCTCCAAGATACATAATAGCCGCAAAAATAAAGCCGAGTACCAAGGTTAATTTTAGAATTTTACGTAAGAGATAATAACTTGTCTCTTCCTGACCAAGTGTATTATACTTAGACACTTGCTTAGCTATTGCCACGGGAATCCCTGCTGTTGAAATAAGTAGGAATACCGCATAAATATTGTAGCCCATTCCAAAAAGAGCATTGGCTTGTTCAGCATGAGTCCCCATCCAAGCGTACCAAGGAATAATGTAGAAGGCACCCAAGAGACGACTGATGAAGTTTGAAGCTGTTAACCAAGCAGCTCCACGCACCATCTGCTGTTGCTGTGTCACGTTTGTTTTGTTTTCAGACATAGTATTCTTCCTAATTTTAAAAATAAGCGTTACATTTTATTATAAACTTTTGCTTGTGACTTGTAAAACATAGACATTAAGTCTAAAATAGAGTGTATGATTACACTTGAAAAAACCCTCGAAATTCTGAAAAAAGACCATAATTTCCGCGAAATCATCTTCCACAATCATTACAGTCTAACTTGGAAGGAAAATCCTAGCTTTTCAAAAATCAGTTTTGACAGTCGTGATGTCGATAGTTCAACCCTTTTCTTTGCTAAAGGGGCAACTTTTAAAAAAGAATACCTTGAACAAGCTATCCAAAAAGGCTTACCTTTTTACGTCAGCCAAGTTGACTACGAACTTGATATTCCTGCGATTATCGTAACAGATATAAAAAAAGCCATGAGTTTGATTGCCATGGAATTCTACGGTCACCCAGAAGAAAAACTAAAAATCATTGCCTTTACTGGAACTAAAGGGAAAACAACAGCGGCTTACTTTACTTACAACATTTTGAAACAAAGCCATAAACCTGCCATGTTTTCAACAATGAACACAACACTTGATGGTAAGACATTCTTCAAATCAAAATTAACCACACCTGAAAGTCTTGACCTCTTCAAGATGATGGCAACTGCTGTTGATAATGGCATGACACACCTTATCATGGAAGTGTCTAGCCAAGCTTATCTTGTTGATCGTGTTTACGGCTTAACTTTTGATGTCGGAGCATTTCTTAATATCAGTCCAGACCACATTGGACCGATTGAACACCCAACATTTGAAGATTACTTCTACCACAAACGTCTGTTGATGGCAAATAGCAAAGCTGTTGTTGTCAATGCAGGCATGGATCATTTTAAAGTCGTTGCTGAGCAAGTTGCTGACCTTCCGCATGATTTTTACGGTAAGGATTCTGATAATACTATTGAAAATGGCAGAGCTTTTGACTTTGACGTGACAGGAAAACTAGCTGGACATTACGACATTCAACTCATTGGTTCCTTTAACCAAGAAAATGCACTAGCTGCAGGTCTCGCTTGTCTTCGTTTAGGGACAAGCCCTGAAGACATCAAAAAAGGAATTGCTGAAACAAGCGTGCCAGGTCGTATGGAAGTCATTACTCAGGCAAATGGTGCCAAAGTTTTCGTTGACTACGCTCACAACGGTGATAGCCTTGAAAAATTATTATCTGTTGTTGAAGAACATCAAGCTGGAAATCTTCACCTCATTCTAGGAGCGACTGGTAATAAAGGTGAAAGTCGCCGCGCTGACTTTGCTCGTGTGATTAACGCTCACCCAAATCTTCAAGTCATCCTAACCGCTGATGACCCTAACTACGAAGACCCTAAAGCTATTGCAGACGAGATTGCTAGCCAAGTCAATCGACCACTTGAAATCGAAGTCGACCGTGAAAAAGCTATCGCAAAAGCTATGTCACTCACTCAAACCGCTGATGATGCGGTTATCATTGCTGGTAAAGGTGCTGACGCTTACCAAATCGTTAACGGTGAACGCACAGCTTATGCTGGTGATATGAACATCGCCAAAAAATACCTTAACTAAAACGATTACAATTACTATTTAGAATTATTCTAATTAATTAAAATTTTATAAAAATATTTTTAAAAAAGGCTTTTCAGAGGCCTTTTTTCTTGTTACAATGAAAAAACAATTCTCGATTTTTTTGAGACTTGTAACCACATTCATTTTTTCGAGAAAGGAGGCCACCATGTCAGAAATTCGTGCTGAACATATCACTATTGCTTATGATGATAAAACGATTATTCAGGATTTATCAACCAAGATAGCTGACGGGAAAATCACTACAATCATCGGGGCAAATGGCTGCGGTAAATCAACCTTACTAAAGGCTTTGACACGGATTCAAGCGGTAAAAACTGGGCAAATCTTAATTGACGGCAAAGCCATCGCTGACTTGCCAACCAAAGAAATTGCAAAGCAAATTGCCCTGCTCCCACAAATGCTTGAAGCTACTGAAGGCATTAGCGTCTATGAGCTCGTGTCTTACGGTCGTTTTCCTCACCAAAGTTATTTTGGACAGCTAAGCGATATTGACAAAGCTAAAATCAAGTGGGCAATGGAAATGACAAAAATCACTAACCTTGCTAATAAAAAAGTCGATGCCTTATCCGGTGGACAACGCCAACGCGTTTGGATTGCCATGGCATTAGCTCAAGATACTGAGACGATTTTTCTTGATGAACCGACAACTTACCTAGATATGAATCATCAATTGGAAATTTTGGAATTGCTGAAAAAACTTAACCAAGAAGCCCATAAAACCATCATCATGGTTTTGCACGATTTGAATTTATCAGCGCGTTTTTCTGATAACTTAATTGCCATAAAAAACGGTGCTATTTGCTATCACGGTCAGGTTGAAGAAATAATGACCACTGATATTTTAAGAGATATTTTTAGCATCGAGGCACAGATCGTTCAAGATCCGATTCATAACTGTCCTATTTTGCTGACTTATCAGCTCACATAAATTTCAGGAGACCTTAGACATGAAAAAGTTTTTTGTCGCTTTAACAACATTTCTAGCAACGCTTATGCTGGTTGCTTGTCAAAATAACTCATCAACTTCAGATAACACTGAGCTATCAAGCATGCCTAAAATCACAGGATTTTCTTATCAAGGCGATATTCCTAAAAATCCTAAAAAAGTCGTTAACTTTGCTTACTCTTACACTGGCTACCTTCTTGAACTAGGCGTTAATGTGTCTAGTTACTCACTAGATTTAGAAAAAAATAGTCCTGCTTTTGGAAATGAATTAGCTGACGCGGTGAAATTAACCTCAGATGATACCGAAGCAATCGCTGCGCAAGAGCCAGACCTCATCATTGCTTTTTCAACTGATGAACACCTCAAAGAATTAAAAGATATTGCTCCCGTCTTAGTCATTGAATATGGTAAGAGCGATTATCTTGAAATGATGACTAATCTTGGAAAAGTCTTTGACAAAGAAGACAAAGCTCAAAAATGGCTTGATAATTGGAAAACGAAAACCACTAAAGCTAAAGAAGAGCTTGCACCATACCTTGATGCCTCAACAAGCTTCACTGTGATGGATTTTTATGACAAAGCTATCTACCTCTATGGTAATAACTGGGGGCGTGGAGGCGAATTGATTTATGATTCACTTGGCTTTTCTGCTCCCGAAACTGTCAAAAAAGACGTCTTCTCAGCTGGCTGGTTTGGCATTTCACAAGAAGTACTTGCTGATTATGTCGGCGACTATCTTGTGCTCAATGTCAGCAAAGACACCAATGACGCTGCTGCTTCTCTAAAAGAAAGTGATGTTTGGAAAAATATTCCAGCGGTTAAAAATCAAAAAGTACTTGAAGTTGATGAAAATCTCTTCTACTTCTCTGACCCAATCTCACTTGATAAACAATTAGAAACTTTCACAGCAGCCATTAAAAAAGCTAACAGCTAATGATTATGACTCCCTTCTCTGAAAAAGGAAATCTCATGAAAGAAGCGAACTTTCTTATTCAGAAAAATAAGCCAAGTAAACCTTGGCTTGTTTTTTTCAGTATTGCAATACTTTTTATTCTGGGTTGTTACTTAAGTCTGCGTTTTGGGGCGGTTGCTTACACTAATCAGCAAGTCTTTAGTGTTTTAAGAGCACCGTTATCTGATTCAAACCTACAAGACGTGATTTTTGATTTGCGGTTGCCAAGAATCCTTGCTGCTATTTTAGTTGGAGCAGCTATGGCTCAATCTGGTAGCATCATCCAAGGGGTGACAAGAAATCCCATTGCTGACCCTGGGCTTCTTGGAATAAATGCAGGATCTGGGCTAGCCTTGATTGCTGGTTATGCCATTTTTGGTAGCATGCACTACAGCATGACACTCTTGCTTTGTCTGATTGGTGCTAGTCTTTCTGCTTGCTTGATTTTTGGAATTAGCTACCATCCTCAAAAAGGCTACCAGCAAACTCGGCTCATTTTAGCGGGAGCTATGATTTCGACTCTCTTTTCATCTTTAGGTCAAGCACTCAGCTTGTATTTTGATTTGTCAAAAGCTGTGATTGGCTGGCAAGCTGGTGGACTCGCTCAGACCAATTGGAAAATGCTTGCCATCATTGCTCCTTTTATCCTAGTCGGTCTGGTCTTAGCGCAGCTAATGTCTCATCAATTGAACATTCTCTGCCTTGATGAAACCGTCGCTAAAGCTTTGGGACAAAAAACGCTGGCTACTAGCATTTGTCTGCTTAGTATTGTTCTTATTCTATCAGCAGCTGCTGTTGCTTTGGTGGGAAGTCTTGCATTTCTTGGTTTGATTATCCCTCATTTTATCAAACTTTTTGTCGCTAAAGATTATCGTGTGATTCTTCCACTCACGGCATTTGCTGGCGCGACTTTCATGGTTTGGGTTGATTTGCTTAGTCGAGTCATCAATCCTCCAGCCGAAACACCTCTGAGTGCCATTATCAGCATCGTTGGGCTTCCTTGCTTTCTTTGGTTGGTCAGAAAAGGGGAAAATCTATGACGTCTAAGCAAAAACGAACAAGCCAATTACTTCTCCTTCTTCTTAGCTTGCTAGTTATTTTCCTACTTTCTTTATCCATTGGCTACGCTAATACCTCCTTTATTAAAGTCCTTCAAGTCTTTTTGGGGCAAGCTGACACTACAATGTCTTTGATTGTTTTTAAAATCAGGCTTCCTCGTATCTTAGCTTGTATGCTTGGTGGGGCTTCTCTTGCCATGTCAGGAGTCTTGTTACAAACCCTAACTAAAAATCCTCTGGCTGATTCTGGAATTTTGGGAATTAATGCGGGAGCTGGCTTAGTCATTGCTATGATGGTTGGCGTGCTAGATATCACAAATCTTACTAACCTAACACTCATGCCTTTCTTAGCCATGCTTGGTGGTTTCTTAACAATCAGCATTGTCTACGTCGTTTCTCACCGTAAAAATCAGCCAATTCAACCAACACGCTTAATCATCTCAGGTGTAGGGATATCAAGTTTGCTTTCAGGTGTTATGGTGTCTGTCGTTGCCAATCTTGATGTCGGGAAAACCGATTATGTCGTCTCATGGTTAAGTGGCAAAGTAAGCGGTGGAAACTGGCAATTACTGGCTATCATGTCACCTCTTCTGGGGATTATTTTGGGAGTGACTTTGTGGCGCAGCTACCGTCTAAACATGATGATGTTTAGCCAAGAAACGAGCATCGCTCTCGGTCTTGACCTAAAGAAAGAACGACTTTGGACTCTTACGCTTTCAACATCTTTAGCCGCATTTAGCGTTGTGCTGGTTGGAAACATTACTTTTGTCGGCTTACTTTCTGGTCACATCACGCGCCGCTTATTTGGAAATGACCACCGAATCGTCCTACCTGCTAGCATGCTGATTGGTATGATTTTAATGCTGATTGCAGATACCATCGGACGAAGCCTACTTGTCGGGACAGGTATTCCGACAGGACTGATTATTTCAGTGATTGGAGCCCCTTATTTTCTTTATCTCATGATAAAAACAGCAACATAAAAATCTGGGCACACCCAGATTTTTTGCTTTATTTTCTTGTAAAAATTAATGTCTCTTTATCAAATGTCATGTTCAATTGGTATTTGCCTTGGTCATTTTTTCGAATGTAATCCAATTTTTCCAAAGCTTCCACAAAAATATCTGGTCGTTTTTGAGCGACTTCGTCTTTTCTTGCAAATTTCAATAGAAAAGTAGTCATGTATTTCAAAGCGTATTGCGGATTAACATCTCCAAGCAAATCAAACAAAACTTCTTGTGCTTTTGACATTGGTAAATTCTCAGCTAGTTTGAAAAAGTAGTTAGAAAGCGTCAATTCATCTCGAGCAATGCTTGTTTTTTCAACAAGAACCAAGTCATTTGTCTCATTGTCTAAATGTGTTTCAAAAGAAAGTTTCTTCAACTCAGCATATATTTGGCTCTCATCATCCACAAAAATCTGACTGTCTAAACTGATATTTTCAAGAGAGTTAAGCAATTCAAAACCAATTGTATAGCGTTTGTTATCACGGATAATATAACCTGCTTGGACATATTCCTCAATCAAACGATCAATTTTTGGCACTTCTTGAAATTTAGCTTTGATTTGGCGCAAGGTCACATCATCTGTCTGGTACAAAAAGTTAACCAAATCCTTAAAGAAAGTTTGTCGTGTTAATTTATCTGGATTAAAAATGATAATCATGTAATTCTCCTAAATACTGTAAATCCTCTGATTGCGATAGCTGGCTAGGATTGGTTCCTGCTTGATTTAAAGGCACAGCAAGTCCCAATTTATCATAATAGGTCTGCCAAAAATCTGAAATCACGTGCTGGTCATCCCCAAATTGCATAGGAATGGTCTTAAAAATTGGCAGAATTTCTGCAATATATTGCGAACAATAATAAGCGCCATTATCTGGATAAAAGCTATCATTATAAGGTCTTCCAAGTAAGGCCTTTGCTGCCACCAGAACTTGCTCTTGATTGATTTTGGGATAGCGATAAACCGAAACAAGCTGTTCATGTGTAAGCAAAAACTCTCTAAGATTTTCTCTGACAACACCTTTATTTTTTGTCGCGTGGTAAATCATCTGGTCAAAATAAATCGCAACATGACTGTACTGTCCTGTCGCTTTCTGAATTGCCTGAGACATGGCTTGATTGTCACGCATAAAAAGCAAGTCACCAGCTTGCAAGTCTTGTAGTTTCATATGTTAATTGTAACAAAAAACAAAGTGTCCTGCTATAAGAAGATTTGCTACGACATTTATGAGGACTTATCTTTGAAGAAATTTTTAAGTCTGTGCTATAATGCCAGTATGAAATTACTTATCCCTAACGCTAAAGAATTAAATACTAATCAAGACGCTTTTACCAACCAAAACTTAGAATCAAAAAGCAGAGACATTCTTGAGACCATGCTAGATTACTCTGTAGAAGATTTGGCTAATTTTTACAAAATCAATCCAGTCAAGGCTGACCAGGAATGGCTGCGCTGGCAACGAATTGCTAACAAAGATGCCAGATATTACCCAGCTTGGGTGCTTTACGACGGACTCATGTACCGTTACTTAAAGCGTCAAAATGTCAGCCAGACTGAGAAAGATTATCTCGATAAGCACCTTCGCATTGCAACAGCTTTTTACGGTCTAATCAAACCGACAGAACTGATTGCACCACACCGACTTGACTTTCAAGGCAATCTCAAAATCAACAATACCTCATTAAAACAATTCTGGCGAGAAGATTATGACAAAGACGTGCAAGATGATGACCTTATCATCTCACTTCTATCATCAGAATTCGAACAGGTCTTTTCACCAAACATCCGTAAGCGCATGATAAAAGTTATCTTTATGGAAAATCGATCTGGCAAACTCAAAATCCACTCAACCATTTCTAAAAAAGGACGAGGACGCTTGGTTTCACTCATGGCTGAAAAGCAAATTGAAACACTTGATGACCTCAAAAAATTAACTTTCGACGGTTTCTCATTTGCCAAAGACCATTCAGATGACAAAACCATCACCTTTATCCGAGAGGAAGAATAACATAAAAAAGACGACTTAAGTCGCCTTTTTATTATTCTTCTCACTTTGATTAAGCGTTGAAGCTTTCTGTCAATTGTGGAACAACTTGTTTTTTACGTGAAACTGCACCAGCAAGGAATGCGTGGTTGTTTTCAAGTTTGAAGTTGAAGGCAGCTTCAACTTTATCCATGTTAGCACCAAGTGCCAAGATTTCTGAGTTTGAGTTAAGGATATCTGTAATCATAAGAACAAAGTCAGAGTATCCGTTAGCAGAGATAGCAGCAGTCATTGCAGCTTCGATTTCTGATTGACGTTCAAGAACTTCGTTGATGTCAACTGTGTTAACTTGTGCAACACGAACTTGGTTTCCGTTAAGTTCAAATGATTTTGCATCGATATCAATCAATTCTTCAGCAGATTTTGTTGCCAAGTTTGTACCAGCTTTAAGCAATGCCAAACCGTATTCTTCAAGGTTAACGCCTGCGATTTCTGCCAAGTCAGCAGCAACAGCTGGGTCAGTTGCGTGAGTTGTTGGTGATTTAAGAAGAAGTGTATCTGAAATCAAACCAGACAAAAGCAAACCAGCCATTTCTTTAGGAATAGCAACACCGTTTTCTTTGTAGAGACGGTAAACGATTGATGAAGCTGAACCAACTGGTTCTAAACGCATGTAAAGTGGGTTAGCAGTTTCAAAGTTAGAAACACGGTGGTGGTCAATAACTTCAACAACTTCAACATCGCGGATATCTGAGATTGATTGTTGGAATTCGTTGTGGTCTGTCAAAATAACTTGGTCAGCACCTTCAGCTTTTGCTGATTCAACAACGCGTGGTGCTTCTACACCAAAGTAGTTCAATGCAAAAGTTGTTTCTTCGTTTGGAGTTCCAAGAGCAACAGCTTCAGCATCTACACCAAGTTCACGTTTCAAGTATGCGTATGCGATTGATGAACCAAGCGCATCAGAGTCTGGATTTTGGTGACCAAAAACTAAAATTTTAGACATGTTTTTTACCTCATAATAATTATTTATTCTTATTTTAGCAAAATTTAAAGGAGATAGCAAAGCTAGCAAGCTCTTTTAAGCCATTATTCCAACAAAAAAGCACCTTTATCAACAAGCTCTAATGTCTAGTGATAAAAATGCTTTCATTTTTAGTCTATTTCTTTCGTTTCTTTTACAGAATCTTCCTGAGTATTTTCTGAATCTGTCGTAAGAGTTTCTGATGTTTTTTCAGAAACATGGTCTTTTTTATCTAACTTTTCCTGTTCTAAAGCAAGACGTAAAAGACGTTCTTCTTCCTCACGATTTTCTTGATTGCGAATAGCTTCTTGGCGTTTGCGGTAAGCCATATATTTTCGGCTATTATCCACAATGTGCAAATTCTTAATGCCTTTAACTAGTAAGCGCCAGATAACAGAAATCAAGGATTCTAGTAAAAGTAATAATTCAATCACAACCACACCAAGCAAACTCCATGCCATAAAAAGTGTGACCAAAAGTTGTGAAAAAATCTTCTTTAGATTTCCTAAGTCGTTATTATGAATGGATAAAGTTTCCAAGAAAAGATTAAGAATGCCTTGTAAAAGCCCAGACTTAACAGATTTATCACTGCTTATATCCATTTCTCCTTGGCTTGGCATCACTAAGACAATATCACCATCTTGGATATAATCAACTCTATCCCCTAGTGCGATATCAAAATCAAATAAGTCACGCGCTATTTTTTTAATCTTGCCATCTTGCGTTAAATAAACGAAGTGATCGTCAAATTTTAAAACTTTGTAACTGTTCATAGTGTCCACCTTGTGATAGAGCTTATCAAAGATTCATCTCAATGTCAATAGTCAACCTGTCTAGTGATGAATGCGTTTCATGTAGTCTGTGTAAGACTCCGTGTGCATAAGCTTTTTGGCATTTTGGACACGTTCTCTAGTCGGTGGTTTAACCCCTTCAAGGGTATAAGGAATTCCCAATTCACGCCACTTGAATTCACCCAAGGTATGATAAGGCAAAATTTCAAATTTATCCACATTTTTTAGCGTTTCAACAAATTTTCCTAGCTCAATCAAGTCTTCATCAAAATCTGTCAAGCCTGGAACCAAGACATGACGAATCCAGACTGGAACACCTTTATCAGACAAATAGCGTGCAAAAGCTAGAATATTAGTATTGGGTTGACGTGTTACAACAATGTGTTGTTTAGGATTGATTTCTTTTAAATCTAAAAGAACTAAATCCGTCACAGCTAGTAACTTATCCACAATTTCGTGATATTCAGGCGTATCTCGGAATGTAAACCCACACGTATCAAGCGTGCAATGAATTCCTAATTCTTTAGCTTTGGTAAAAAGGGCTGTTACAAACTCAATTTGCAACATGGCTTCACCACCTGAAACGGTAATCCCACCATTTTCACCCCAGAAGTGTCGGTAACGCAAGGCTTCTGCCAAAACATCGTCAACAGTGCGTTCACGAGAATTATTTGTCTCTAATGCCCAAGTATCTGGATTGTGACAATATTGGCAACGCATCTTGCAGCCTTGCATAAAAATGACAAAGCGAACACCAGGACCATCTACAGAACCAAAACTTTCTGTTGAATGAATCATTCCTGTCACTTTTCCGTAATCTATTTCAGTCATTTTCTATCATCCTTTGTAACCGTTTTTCTAATTTTCATTATACCATTTTCCAGAGAAAAGATGGTGATAAAAAAGCCAGTAAAACAGCTCTTATATATCAGTTTTTTAAGTCAATCAAGGCGTTAAGCCATCACATCAATCTATTGAAAAAAGACTAAGCTAAAAGCTCAGTCTTCCTCAGGGGTCTGTTCTATATCAGAAATCACAACTTTCAATTTCGTCACACGACCATCTTTTACTTTATCATTTGTTAAAACAAGGTGTTTTTCTTTTGAATCAACTTCAAAGCTTTCACGACTATCCTGACTTGGAATGTTACCAACCCCTGTCAAATAGAATCCAGCAATAGTATCGACATCATCACTGTCTAAATCAAGGTCAAAGTAATCATTGAAATCATTCAAGGTCATTGTCCCAAGGACAATATAAGTATCTTCACCAATTTCACGAACACATTGTTCTGCTTTATCTGTCTCATCATCAATTTCACCGACAATTTCTTCAAGCAAATCTTCAAGGGTTACAATCCCAGCAACACCACCGTATTCATCAAGCAAGATTGCCATTTGATTTTGAGTGTTTCGCAATTGACGCAACAAATCATCAACGAAAATCGTTTCAGGAACGAACAAAGGTTCTTGCAAGATTTTACGCAAGACAATATTGTCAAATCCTTCGCTGAAACCAGCAGCTAACAAACGTTTTGTGTGAAGGACACCAATAATCTTATCCTTGTCATCATCATAGACGGGAATACGTGAAAAATGTCTTTTCAGAATTTCTTGAATGTTTTCTTGTGTGTCATCATTGATGTCAATCATGAAAGCATCTGTACGTGGTACCATGACTTCACGCGCCATCAATTCATCAAGTGAGAAGACACCTTGAAGCATTTCAATTTCTTCTGCATCCAAAGTCTCTTCACTATTTGTCAGCATGTATTCAATCTCGTCACGTGTCATTTTTTCATCAGCATCGTCAAATGTCATTGGTGTGATGCGTGACAAAAGATTGGTTGAGGCTGATAATAACCAGACAAATGGGCTAACCAATTTCCCAATAAGGATAATGACTGGAGCTGAAATAACCGCCAAGTTTTCCTTAAGGTTCATGGCAATACGTTTTGGGTAAAGTTCCCCAAGAACGATCGAAATATAAGTCAAAAAGACAAGTGAAATCACGCTACCAGCTGTTTTTGCCCAGACATAATTTCCAAACCAAGAGGCAATCACACCACCAAGTGAAGCAGACAAACTAGCCCCTTGCAACAGCCCAATAAAAGTAATCCCAACCTGAATCGTTGATAAAAAGTTATTTGGTTTTTCTAGGACAGACAAAAGACGGATATATTTTTTATTTCCTTCTTCTGCTTTTTGTTCAACACGTGAACGATTTAAAGACACTAAAGCCATCTCAGAAGCTGAGAAAAAGGCGTTTAATAAGGTCAAAATTAACAATAAAACAAATTGCAATACTAAATTCTGACTCGGGTCTTCCATATAAATCTTACTCCTCTTCTATCTCAAATAGGTTTTAATCACCTATATTCTATTCTTAATACAGTGACTACATTATAGCATATTTTCGAATTAAAGTGCCAAACAAATACTGCAAGCATCTACTATCTTTCTTCTATATAAAAGACCCAGTTACATAAACTGAGTCCTTTTCATATTTCCTTAGTTCAAGGTCAACACATCATCACCAGCTTGTACGTTTGTGCCAGCAGGAGCTTTCATCACAAAGTCATTAAAGACATGTGAATTTGTGACAGTGACAATAACCGTATCATCAAGTCCAGCTTTTTTGATTGCTGGATCCCAGAATTCAATCAATTTATCACCTTTTTTAACATGGTCTCCTTCAACCACATAAGAGACAAATCCTGTTCCCTTTAGTTTCACGGTTCCAATACCAATGTGAATCAACAAGACAATACCATCTTCAGAAACCAAACCAACAGCGTGACGAGTGGTAAAGACTTGACGAACCATTGCATCAAAAGGCGCATAAACACAACCATCGCTTGGTTTAATGGCAAATCCTTTACCAAGCCCTTCTTTGGCAAAGATTGGGTCATCTACATCTGATAAGTCAATCAATTGACCTGCAATTGGAGCTGAGATGTTAAGACCACCATCTGTTTCGACCTCGTCTTCGATGTATTCATGTCCCCAAGTACGTTCAAGTTCTTCAACAATTTCAGCGTGTTTTTCTTCAGTTAATTTAACACGGAAGAAGAAAACCAAACTACTTAAAATAATCAAAGCAAACGGTAAAGCAAAGACGTGAAGTTTGAAAGAAATAATTCCTGCTTTTGTAATGGAATCAGCTGTCGCACCTGTTGTCATCCCAGCAGCAACCGCTGCTGCACCAATGACAAGGTTTGAAATAGCCCCACCAAATTTATCCAACAAAGGACGAACTGACAAGGTCAAAGCTTCATCACGGTGACCAAGTTTCCATTGACCATATTCCACACAGTCTGTGATAATCATCAAGACCACAAGGAAAACAAGAGGTTGGGGAATAAAGAATAATTCAGCAGCAAGTAAAACAAGAGCTAGTGATGTTCCAGCTACTGAAAAGAGCCCAATACCACAAAGCATCACAGCGATACAAGCAAAGAACAAATTACGACGATTCAATTTTCCAGCTAATTGTGGGAAAAGAGAAACGGAAAGCAAACCGACAACCGTATTAATCGTACCTAAGATTGAAAATTGAGCGGCGTGTCCCATGATGTAAGTGAAGTAATACAATTCAGACGCATTTAAAATACTAATCCCAGTTGTATACAAAACATATGACAAAGCAATTGCCATTAATTGGTCGTTTTTAGTTAAGACTTTAAGAACATCTTTAAAGCCTGTTTTTTCGGTATTTTTACGAAGGTCAGACTCGATTTCATGTGTACCAAAGGCTACGGCAAGTACTGTCAAAACACCCAGCAAAGCCACAATAAAGGCAAACCAGAACCAACCACGGTTATCTCCTGCACCGCCATTACGATGAAGTGAGAAGAAAAGAACGATTGGCATAATCACAACACCGACAATGTTAGCACCAATAGTTGAACCAATACGAGCAAAAGTTGCTGTTTTTTCACGTTCTTCAGAGCTAAATGATAGTGCTGGAACCATTGACCAAAAACCAATATCTTTAAAAGAATAAAAAATATCCATCGTGATATAGATGAAGGCAAAGATAATCAAGTAAAGCACTGGATTTGTCTTGTTAAGTCCACCCATATCAGTAAATAAAATCAATAAAGCAAGTGAGCTGATTGTACCACCAGCTACTACCCATGGTTTAAATTTTCCCCAGCGTGTCTTTGTATTGTCAATCATATTTCCAATAAAAGGGTCAATAATCAATTCAACAATACGCAAACCTGCGATAATCTGAGTGATATACAAAACCATGCGATTATTTTGTGCTGCATCACCTGTATTAAATAAGTGTGAGGTAATAAAAGTGATGAAGTATGTTGACAAGGTCGCATAAAAAATATCGTGACCAAATGCCCCAAAAGCATATGAAATGCGTGAAGTAGCTGCAGATTTTTTCAAATCTTTGCTTGCATGAGTCGTTTGATTCATAGAACTCTCCTTCTTCTAACAACTTTGTTTTTTGATTACATGATTATAGTAAACGCTTTCCTAAACAAAGTCAATAAGTTTTAGTAAAGTTTTACTAATTTTTAGTTTTGTTTATCAAACTATTTCAGAAATAAATATCTAAATTTTCTGAAAAATGATATAATAACTATCAAATACTTGACGGAGGTTCTCCTATGATTCAACTTTCTTTAACCAATGTTAGTCTAGAACGACAGAATAAAAAACTCTTAAATAATGTCACTTGGCAAGTCAACAAGGGCGAACACTGGGCAATTCTTGGGCTTAACGGTTCTGGCAAAACATCCCTTCTAAAACTCATCACAGCAGAATATTGGACCAGCCAGGGAAATGTGGAAGTTCTTGGGAATAAATTTGGTGGCACAGATATCAGCAATATGCGTACCAAAATTGGTATCGTTGGCTCTTTCATCGCCGAACGACTCTCACCACACATGCTAGCTGAAAAAATCGTCCTAACTGGAAAATACAAATCCAGCATCCTTTATACTGAATACGGCGAAAAAGAACTCGAAGAAGCTAGACAAATGCTCATCTCAATCGGAGGTGAACATCTGCTTGGACGTATTTACGCTAGCCTTTCACAAGGTGAAAAGCAACTTCTTCTTATCGCAAGGAGCTTAATGGAAAGTCCAGAAATCCTGATTCTCGATGAAGCAACTAGTGGACTTGACCTTTTTGCACGTGAAAAATTGCTGACGCAAATTGAGCAAATCACTAGTCTGCCAAATGCGCCAACTATTATCTATGTTACTCACCATGCTGAAGAAATTACACGTTCCTTCACCCATGTTCTCCTACTCAAAAAAGGAAACATCATCGCCAAAGGACCAAAAAATGAAGTTCTGACTGAAAAGATTTTATCTGATTTTTATGACCAACCAGTCTCAATCGTACCGCTCGGTGATAACCGCATTTACATCAAACCTGAATTTTAATAACGAAAAACCTCTATGACCTTAATCATAGAGGTTTTATTATTAACGTAATTTTTCAACCATTACCAAAAATGGTGGTTGGTGAATTTGGTTAAGAGGTTTATAAAGCATAGTTGCAAACTCTTTTTGGTCGAGCGCTGAAATAAACTCTAGCACTGCGTCTTTTTCCATGTCTCCACCTTCATGACCATAATAAATCATGATGGCTAAACGCCCACCGATTTCAAGACGTTCTAAGATTTTTTCAATCGCTACAAGCGTCGTATCTGGTTTGGTAATCACTGTTTTATCAGCACTTGGCAAATAGCCCAGATTGAAAATCGCTGCGCGGATAGGCTCACTAACGTACTTGTCAAGATTTTGATGCCCATCAAGAATCAACTGTGCATTTGAAATAGCTTGTTTTTCTAAGCGTTCTTTGGTGCTTTTTAAAGCTTGTTCTTGCACATCAAAAGCATAAACCTTTTTAGCATGCTGGGCTAAAAAAGCTGTGTCATTACCATTTCCCATTGTCGCATCAACAGCTACTGCACTAGCATCTAGCACTTCTACCAAAAAATCATGCGACAAATGCAAAGGTCGTTTTATCATGATTTAGACTCCTCTTCTACCTTACAGCCTTGATAAGAGCCACGGCGTTCCATTTCTTTATCAATAGCATTCAAGACTTCCCATTTTTTAAGACTCCACATTGGACCAATCAACATATCACGCGGAGCATCACCTGTAATACGGTGAATAACAATATTTTTCGGAATAATTTCCAATTGGTCACAAATGATGTTAACGTACTCGTCCATACTGAGCAATTTCAAACGCCCTTCATGGTAATCACGTTGCATTTTCGTACTTGTCATCAAATGAAGCAAATGAAGTTTGATTCCGTCAATTTCATTATCAGTCACACAACGTCGAACATTCTCAACCATCATCTCATGGGTTTCCCCTGGAAGACCATTAATCAAGTGAGAAACAATTTCAACCTTAGGAGCTAATTCACGCAGACGTTTCACCGTTTTAACGTAAAGGTCATAAGTGTGAGCACGGTTAATGATTTTAGACGTTTCATCATAAGTGGTCTGCAAACCAAGCTCAACAGTTACGTGCATGCGTTCAGACAACTCAGCAATGTAGGCAATGGTTTCATCAGGCAAGCAGTCAGGACGTGTTCCGATATTAATTCCAACAACACCAGGTTCGTTAATCGCTTGTTCATAGCGTTCACGAATCACATCAACCGTGTCATGAGTATTGGTAAAGTTTTGGAAATAAACCAAGTATTTCTTAACTTCTGGCCATTTGCGGTGCATGAAATCTATTTCTTTATAAAATTGGTCACGAATTGGAGCATCTGGAGCTACGATAGCATCACCAGAACCTGATACCGTACAGAAAGTACAGCCACCATGCGCTACCGTTCCATCACGGTTAGGACAATCAAAGCCCGCATCAATAGGAACTTTAAAAATCTTTTCTCCAAAAATCTCGCGATAATAATCATTTAGAGTATTGTAACGTTTTTTCATAGCTTTTATTATAACACTTTCTAAGCACGAGACAAACTCAAGTCACCTTAAAAAGACGACCTATCGGTCGCCTCTTTAATTCTTAATCCTGTTTTCCTTGGAAACGCCATTCAAAACGCTTCTTGTCATAAATTGGGTATACAGCTAGAGAGATAGCAAGAGCTAACAACCAGCCACCTAAGATATCTGTTGGGTAATGCACACCTAGGTAGATACGAGAGACAGCTGTTAAAAGCGCAAGTACTAACACCAAAGCTTGCAAAAATCGCTTAGCTGCTGTTTTGGTCAAATGTTGCTCGATAATAATCATCAAGCTGATAGCCACAATCATACTTGATGCCGCATGCCAACTTGGGAACGATGGCCCCATTGGACGTTTAACCAAGAATTCCAAACTTGGTCTTGGACGATTATAAAGGTACTTAAAGACTGTTGAAAAAGCCCCCATTAAAACCAAATTGCCAGCTAAGAGAAGGCCTTCCGTTTTCCAATTTTTTCGGAAATAGAAAAAAGCTGCAATTGCAAATGTATAGACAAAGACTAAAGCTTCATGACCAAAATTTGTGATGACTTTAAAGAAAGAAGTCAGATGAGATGGTAAGTCTCCTCGAACGCTTAATTGAATACTTGAATCAAGTCCTGAGACAGCTTCAGGATAAAATTTTACAACGTAGCCTAACATCATAAATATCACGAGAAACGTTGAGCCAAGTGTAAAATAGGTTTGTTTGTGTTTCATGTTTATACCTTTCACGAGAATTTAGTGCAACAGTATTATTATAACGCAGTTCATTTTTTAAGCCTAGCCAAAGCCTCTAAATTCTGTGGCAAAACTGTGGCAGTTTAAACAAAGGTTAAGTTCATTAGCAGATTAACTAAAAAGCCTAGGACTCTGTCCCAGACTTATCATGTATTTATTTGGTTAAAATCGGTTTTAGGCATGTCCATAGGATAAAGAAGGAAATAGAGAAAATCACTCCTTCAATCAAGTTAAATGGAACAACCATTGCAAAAAGGTAATTTCCTAAACCTAGAATAGCTGAAATATCAAAGTTTGCAAATTGGGCATAAAGTGGCACCGCGTAGATATAGTTTAACACCAACATAGCCACGGTCAAACCAATCGTTCCCACAACTGAAGCCAAAACAAAAGTTTTCAAACTTGGTTTTCGATTCCAGATGAAAGCCATCGCTAGCAAGAAAACTCCTAAAGCAACCACATTCATCGGCATACCAATCAAGGTAGTAATACCGCCATTGTTTAGCATGAGTTTTAGAAGTGTTCGCAAAATCAAAATCCCAAGCGCGCTTTGCAAATCAATCATCACAAGACCAATCAAAACAGGCAGAATTGAAAAATCAAATTGCAAGAAGCTAGCTGATGGAATCAAGGGAAATTGCAAATACATCAACAAAAACGAAAGCGTCGATAAAATGGCAATATGAGCCAATTTTCGCGTATTAGTCATAGTTTCAGGCATAAAAAAGTTCCTCCAATTTTCTCAAATTGAAAGAAGGCGTTCGAGTATATCGCTGTAGCCAAAAAGCCTAAGCAAACTCTTGGTCTTCTCCCATCCAGACTTTACTGTCGGTTCTGGAATCTCACCAGATCAACTGCCAAGCAGCTCGCGGACTTTTATATTGCTCTCGTTCTCTTAGCAAACAACGAGAGGCAACACCGCCGGTCGGGAATTGCACCCTGCCCTGAAGACACCCTTAGAATATCAAAAAAAATCAAGCTCTGCAATGTTTTTGGCTGAAAAAGCTTGATTTTATGCTGATTTTCCTCACTTTTTGGACTTTTATACGTCAAAAGCAGTCCTAAAGGACTGCTTTTCTTTTATTTTAGTTTATCATGCTCGTAAGTGTGGCTGAGTTCCAAATTTGGAAATGATTGTTGGCGTAGAGCTTCATAAACAATCATGCAGACGGTATTTGACAAATTCAAGCTGCGCACGTGTTCATCGTTCATCGGAATACGAAGAGCTTTTTCTGGATTTGCTCGCATGAAGTCTTCAGGAAGTCCTTTATCTTCACGACCGAAAAGGAAATAATGATGTTTGCCATCATTGTAGTTTTCGTCAGAATAAACTTTTTCAGCGAATTTGCTAATCAAATGAACTTGTCCATCACATTTTTCCATAAATTCATCTAAGCTATCATAAAAAGTCACATCAAGTTTATCCCAGTAATCAAGGCCAGCACGTTTCATCTTACGGTCATCAATTGGGAATCCCATTGGACGGATAATGTGTAATGGGGTGTTAGTCGCAGCACAAGTTCTGGCAATATTTCCTGTATTTTGTGGAATTTGTGGTTGAAAAAGAACGACATGATTGACGGCTTTAGTAGCTTCTTCTTGATAATCAAGTTCTTCGATATTCATAACGATTCCTCTCAGTTTTTTGACATAAAAATAAACCACACTGCCCGGAGTCAAGCTCAGCAAACAGCGTGGTTGGCGGCGATTCATTAACTTAAATCATAACAGGTTTGATTTAAACTAACGAATTCTTGTAAATTATTATAACACTTTAACATGCAAAGTCAACGTATTTAACGCGAAAATGTCACGTTTTTACAGCTTTTTTCAATGTTTTTTCGATGTAAGCCTTTTCTTTTAAAAAATTAAAAGAAGCCTTGATATGAAAGGCTTCTTAAAGATTTATTATTTCTTCAAATGATATGAATAAGTTGCAATGATGATGTCTTCATACCAACGCAAACGCGCACGGATACGTAGACTCATTTGGTTGTGAAGCATATTTTGCCAACTGTGTTTTGGAATGAATTTTGGAATAATAACTGTCATGGTGTGATTATTTTTCTTAGCTTCATGATTCATTTTTTGAACAAACATCATCGTTGGTTTCACAATATCACGGTAGTTTGATTCAATATTGACAAAGGTAACATCTGGGAAATAGTGTTTGAATTCTTCTTCAACTTCTAAGTCTTTTTCACGTGTTTCCAAAGTTGATACGTGCATGGCAACAACCGTTTGTCCAATACTTTTAGCATAGTTGATAGCACGAATACTTGCTTGTGTCATATTGCCGACCAAAATCAAAACCGTATTACCATCATAATGGATATTCTTAACATCATCTGTCAAACGAAGTTGCATGGCAACATTCTTGTAGTGATTCTTAATAGAATGGAACAAGAACATCAAGACAAAGATGATTGGGAAGAATGGCCAGATTTCACCAATTCTAAAAATCAATAAAATCAAAATGATGAGGTAACAAATAATAGCTCCTAAGATATTAGCCACAGAATGTTTCAAATAGCCTTGGCCAAATTTGTGTTTCCAGTGAATGACCATCCCTGTTTGTGAAAGGGCAAATGGAATAAATACCCCAATGGTATAAAGCGGAATAAGACGCTCAGTTGAACCGTTAAAGATACAAAGAAGAGCAATTGCTCCAACTGCTAGGGTAATGATACCATTTGAATAGCCAAGACGTGCCCCTTTTTCCATAAAGAGGTGAGGCATGTATTTGTTCTTAGCCATGTTGAAAGATAACATTGGAAAGGCAGAGAAGCCTGTATTTGCAGCAACCGCCAAGATTAAGGCTGTTGACAATTGGAAAATGTAGAACAAAGCATTTCCGATTGTGGAATCACCAAAGATACGTTGCGCAATTTGAGCCAAAATCGTTACATGAGCTGATGGCGTAATTCCTAACCAGTAGTTTAGGAATGTAATCCCTGCAAACATAATCCCAAGAATTAGTGACATGATGGCAAGGGTACCAGCTGCATTTTTTTCTTTTGGTTTCTTGAAAAATGGCACCGCATTTGAAATAGCTTCAACACCAGTAAGCGAAGCTGAACCGCTGGTAAAGGCTCTCAGCAAAAGAATGATAGACACTCCTGGAACCACTTTACCAATGTGAGCTGTTGCCGTATAAGCCAACTGCCCCGTCAGAATTTGAAAGGCACCATAAGCAATCAAGAATAAAATACTTACAATGAACAAATAAACTGGAATCATCAAAGATTTTGCCGATTCGCGCAAACCACGCAAATTCATAAACATCAAAGCCAAAACCAGAACAATCGAAATTTCTAAATTAAATTCCTTAATGGCTGGAAAAGCTGATGTAATAGCATCGGCACCAGATGAAACCGAAACAGCTACTGTCAACATATAGTCAACCAACAAGCTACCACCTGCAATTAATCCCATACTTGGTGATAAATTTTCCGTAGATACCATGTAGGCACCGCCACCTTTAGGGTAAGCATGGATAACTTGTTGATAAGAAATCGTTAGGCTTGCTAACAATACCAAAACCAAAAGTCCAATTGGTAAAGACCACCAAATTGCCGCCGCAGAAATAGTTGTCAAAACTAAGATAACTTGTTCTGGACCATAAGCAATTGATGAAAGGGCATCGCTGGACAGCATCGCCAAGGCTTGTGATTTGGATAGCAGATGATCCTCGTCAGTCTCGCCAGCTGATTCCAGGGGATTACCAATAAAAACATTTCGTAACTTTTCAAGCATTGAAATTTCTCCCTAAAATTAGATAACGACTCATTATAGTTCTCTCACTGACATTTCGCAAGCGTTTTGATGATTTGTAACCTAATTTTAACAATCATTGTTAGCTTTGATAAATCAAGCTTAATCCCTTGTCAACCGTTGGAATGGCTAGTATTTTTAGGAAAAATAGAGTAATATAGATACGATATATTTCGGAGGTTAAAATGAAAATAATTGTTGTCGGCGGAGGTAAGGTCGGTACCGCACTTTGTCGCTCACTTGTTGAAGAAAAACACAATGTCGTCTTAATTGAAGAAAAAGAAGCTGTTTTAAAAAACATTACCAAACGTCACGATATTATGGGAATCGTTGGTAATGGGGCTAACTTTAAAATTCTTGAGCAGGCTGATGTTGCTAACTGTGATATCTTCATTGCTCTGACTGATAAAGACGAAGTTAATATGATTTCAGCCGTTCTTGCCAAACAAATGGGCGCTAAAGAAACGGTTGTCCGTGTTCGTAATCCAGAATACTCAAATGCTTATTTCAAAGATAAGAATTTCCTTGGCTTTTCTTTGGTTGTCAACCCAGAGCTGTTAACAGCACGTTATATCGCTAACACCGTTGACTTTCCAAACGCCCTTTCTGTTGAACACTTTGTCAATGGTCGTGTTATGCTGATGGAATTTGTGATTTCTGATGGCAGCAAGCTTTGCCACATGAGTCTAAGTCAATTCCGTAAAAAATTCGGTAACTTAGTGATATGTGCTATCGAGCGTCGTGGAAAATTAATCATACCTGACGGTGATGCAACGCTACAAACAGCTGATAAGATTTTCGTTACAGGAAATCGTATTGACATGATTCTTTTCCACAATTCTGTAAAAACCAAATCTATCAAGAACATGATGATTATCGGTGCTGGACGCATTGCTTACTACTTGCTCAACATTCTTAAGAACACTAAGATGAATCTTAAGGTCATTGAAAATAATCCTGAGCAAGCTCAAATGTTCAGCCAAGAATTTCCAAATGTCCATGTCGTCCAAGGTGATGGTACGGCTAAAAGTGTGCTTTTGGAAGAATGTGTGGAAAACTTTGATGCAGTCGCAACACTAACAGGGGTGGATGAAGAAAACATCATCACTTCTATGTTCCTTGAAACACTTGGTGTGCGAAAAAATATCACCAAAGTTAACCGTACTAGCTTGCTTGAGATTATCGATACTAGTCAATTTTCAAGTATTGTCACACCAAAAAGTATTGCGGTTGATAGCATGATGCACTTCATTCGTGGTCGTGTAAACGCCCAAGACTCAAACCTTGATGCCATGCACCATGTTGCTAACGGTCGTATCGAGACCTTGCAATTTGAAATTCGTGAAAACAATAAAATGGCAGGTAAGAGTCTGTCATCACTAAAATTCAAGGAAAATATTCTTATCGCTGCGATTATCCGCAAAGGCAAAACCATTTACCCAACTGGTGAGGATGTCTTTGAAGTTGGTGATAAGATTGTCGTTGTAACCTTCTTGAAAAACATCACGCGCATCTACGATTTGTTAGCGAGGTAAGTTATGAATAAAAGTATGGTTCGTTACCTCCTTTCAAAATTACTCTTAATCGAAGCTTCTTTGATGTTGGTGCCTGTGATTGTGGCTTTCATTTATCATGAAGACATGCGCGTGATTAACAGTCTGGTCATCACAATTGGAATGCTTGTCATCATTGGACTTCTTGGAGTTGCTTTCAAGCCAAAGAATTACCATGTCTACACCAAAGAGGGACTCTTAATCGTTGCTCTATGTTGGATACTATGGTCATTCTTTGGAGCGCTGCCCTTTGTACTTTCAGGACAAATTCCAAGTATCATTGACGCTTTCTTTGAAATGGTTTCTGGATTTACCACAACCGGTGCCACTATCTTACCTGATGTTGCGGTGCTATCACACTCTCTCCTCTTCTGGCGAAGTTTCGCCCACCTTATCGGTGGTATGGGAGTGCTGGTGTTTGCGCTAGCCATTATGGAAAATAGTAAAAATAGTCACTTGGAAGTCATGCGTGCTGAGGTGCCTGGGCCTGTTTTTGGTAAAGTGGTTTCTAAACTGAAAGAAACAGCGCAAATCCTTTATGTCATTTACCTCAGCATGTTTGCCATTTTGATGGTTATTTTGATGGTAGCTGGCATGCCTGCCTTTGACAGTGTCATCACAGCAATGGGGTGTGCTGGTACTGGTGGATTTGGGGTTTACAATGATTCAATTGCCCATTACAACAGTTCACTAATCACAAATATTGTCTCAATCGCCGTACTTCTTTTTGGTATTAACTTTAACTTGTACTACTTCTTATTGCTTCGTAAGTTTAAAGCATTCTTTAAAGATGAGGAGTTAAGAACTTATATTGGGATTGTTGTGATTGCGACAGCTCTAATCTGGTTGAATGTCAGTGGCCTTTACCCAAGCGCTGGTAAGGCTTTGGAAAATTCATTATTTGAAGTGGCTAACGTCATGACAACAACAGGATTTGGAGTAACTGATTTGACCGTTTGGCCTTTATTTGCTCAGGTTATTCTGCTCTTTCTCATGTTTGTCGGAGGATCTGCTGGATCAACTGCAGGTGGTATTAAGGTCATGCGTGCACTGATTCTAACGAAAATCGCAAGAAATCAAGTGCTCTCAACTCTTTATCCAAACCGTATCATGACTATTCACATCAACGAACAACCTCTTGATAAGGAAATTCAGCATGGTGTTCTTAAGTATTTGACACTTTATATTTTCTTACTTCTAGGATTGACTTTGATGTTATCCCTTGATAATAATAACTTTATGGTTGTTGTCAGCGCAGCAACATCAACCTTTAACAACATCGGACCAATGCTTGGCACAAGCCAAACTTTTGCCATCTTTAGTCCATTTTCAAAATTACTCATGTCATTTGCCATGATTGCAGGACGCTTGGAAATTTACCCAATGCTACTCCTCTTCATCCCAAAAACATGGTCTAAATATTAACACACAAAAAGAGGAAAGCTCAGCTTTCCTCTTTCTTTTTGCGATAATCTTTATTGCGCTTCAAAGTAAAATAGTCTGGCACTGGATCGTCCCCACCTTCTACAAAGGGATGGCAACGCAAAATCCTTGCCATTCCCATAATGACCCCCTTTAACCCATGCTTTTCAATCGCTTCAATCATGTAATTCGAACAGCTTGGTCGATAGCGACATGATGGAGGGGTCATGGGGGAAATTCGTTTTTGATACCATTTAACAAGCGCAATAAGTAGTTTTTTTATCATTTTTGTTTGTTAACAGCCAAATTATGCAATTGGCTAATTTCTTTTTTGCTCAAACGACGTGATTCACCTGGGCGAAGTCCTGATAAATCCAAAGTACCAAAGTTCGTACGAGACAATTTATCCACCAAAAGTCCAACTGATTCGAACATTTTCTTAACTTGGTGGTTACGTCCTTCATGGATAGTCAATTCAACCACTGAACGATTTTTCTCAGGATCTACCTTAATGATATTGTAGCGAGCTGGTTTTGTCTTTTTACCATCGATAACAACACCACGTGTCAATGGGCGAAGATTTTCTTTTGTCGCAAGTCCTTTAACACGAGCTAAGTAGACTTTATCAATTTCATTACGCGGGTGAATCATTTCATCTGTGAAATCACCATCATTTGTCAAAATCAAAAGTCCAGTGGTATCCCAGTCCAAACGTCCAACAGGGTAGATACGTTCTGTAACATTTGGTAGCAAGTCAACAACCGTTTTACGGCCTTTGTCATCTGATACACTTGAAATCACACCACGAGGTTTATTAAGAAGGTAGTAAACTTTTTCTTCGTTATAGATTGGTGTTCCTTCAACTTCAACAACATCACCAGCTTTAACCGTTGTAGCTAGTTCTGTGACAACTTTACCGTTGATGGTTACCAAACCTCTTTTAATCAAGTCTTCAGCTTTACGACGGCTGGCAATTCCCGCATGGGCAATGTATTTATTAATTCTCATATTCTTTCCTTTAACTGCTTTTTAGCTATTTTACATCATTTCGTCAGTTTTAGCGAGTTCTGTTTCTTCTTGGGCTAATTCTGGCTCTTCAAAAAGTGTCATTTCTTCATCAACCACTTCGATATTTGACACGTCGATCAGCTCACTTAGATCATTAATTCCCATAAAATCTAGGAAATAATCTGTTGTCGCATAAAGATTTGGTCGCCCAATCACTTCTTTTTTACCAGCTTCGCAAATTAAACCTAAAGCCATTAATTTGCTGATAGCACTGCTAGAATTCACACCACGAATATCATCAACTTCAATACGTGTTATCGGTTGTTTGTAAGCAATAATGGATAAAACTTCCAAACTTGCACGTGATAAACTTTGATTAACTGGCGCTTTTGCAAAATCACGAAGTAAATCAGCAAAAATCTCTTTAGTCACGATTTTATAACAACCTGCTGTCTCAATCAAACAAAGACTTGATGACTCGTCAGCTTCGTATTTCTGTGCTAATTTTTCCAGTTGTTGTTGGAGCGCCGTTGGTGTTAAATTAACCATACTAGCCAAATGACGTAAGCTCAAGCCTTCTTCACCTGCTACAAAAAGAAGGGCTTCAATCTGAGCTAAATAGTTCATATAACTTCCTTTCTTAAGTTTGTTTACCAAGGGTTATCGTTTTTTCACTCAACTAACACTTCGTAAAACAATATCTCCAAAGTTTTCCTCTTGTTCTACTTCCACCTCATGGACTTTAATCAATTCTAAAGTCGCTAAAAATAGGGTAATCATTTCTGGAATAGATTGACATTCTTTGAAAACCTTGTTCAAAACAAGTTTTTTAGACTGACTGAGACGTTCTGAAATAACTGTCATCATGTCCTCAATGCGATAATCATCACGCTCAACAACCGTATGACTATTTTTCAATTCTCTTTGCTTTTCAGCCATAACATGTGAAAATGACAAGAAAAGATCCATAATCGTCTTGTCGTGAGCCAGAACCGCATCTTCAAAAATTAATTCTTGTTTTGGTTTTGAGTAAAATTTAGCACGTTCATCGTGCTGAGCTGACATTTCCTCACTAATCGCCTTGAAACGACGATATTCTTCGATTTGTGTCAACAATTCTTGTTCAGGGTCATCTTCTTCTGGCTCTGCTTCAACAATTTTTGGAAGTAGCTTACGGCTTTTAATCAACATGAGCTGACTGGCCATAACCATATATTCACCAGCCACTTCTAATTTCATGGCTTGCAAGGTTGAGATATAAGCCAAATACTGCTCGATAACTTCCACGATTGGAACATCGTAAATATCCATCTGATATTTAGAGACCAAGTGCAAAAGCAAATCCAGAGGCCCTTCAAAATCTTTTAATTTAATATCCATTAGTTATAAAATTTCTCTAAAGTCACTGGACTCTTAAGCCCTAAATTGCGACTAACTTCTAATAAAGATTTTCCTGCTGCTTTTTGATGTAAAACATATTGATGGCGCATGTCCTGCGCTGATAAGTCTTCCAAACCTAAAGAAGCCAAAAATGCTTTTAATTGATTGAAGAACCATTGTCTTGAATAAGATTTACCTTGATTATCAAAAAGATAAATCTGTTCTTCAGACAAATTGGCGGTCATGTAATCAAGCAATTTTGCAGGAACTTCTAGCACTCTGACCAAGCCAGCTTTTTGCACGCGCAAAACAGCAAAAGTCTTGTCCAAATCAGCAACTTTTAACCCTTGGAGGTCACTAGACGACAAGCCCAATTCAATCATCAAAAGCGCAATTAATTGACCAGCCTGGTAAGGACTTTCTTGATAAAAAGCCGAATAATCCAGCAACTCCTTACTAACCGGTTTAGTAGCCAATTTTTCTTTATTGCTTAATTTATAAAAACGATCTAAGCGCTCAGTATCATACAAAAAATACAAAAACTGATTTACCGCTGAAATCTTACGCTTTTTGGCTGAGGTTTTTAAAGGTGCCAATGAATGCTCATAAAGCGCCAGCTTTTCTTTGCTGACCTTGCCATCAACAGCCTCAACAAACTGCTGCAAATCATAAAAATAAGCATTTTTAGAATTCTCTGAGAGAGACTTACTGTCAATAAATTCTTGGATAAAATCAATCATCTTTCGGGGTAATCGTATAATAATCAGTGAAATCGTGTAAGAGACTATTAACAGCCTTTAGAATCGATTTACGCGTAATAATGCCTAGGAAGTGGTTATTTTTATCTAAGACTGGCAAGAAAGGATAATCTACCAATAAGTGCATGATATCTGTTAAGCTTGAAGTGTCGCTAATGGTTTGTAATTTGGTATTAACCATCTTACCAATATCAGTCTGAGCCAATTCCCAATCGGTCAATTGATTTTTAGCTTGATAAGACATAATGTCAGCAATGCTGATAGTTCCAACGTATTCTTTATCTTTGGTGATAACAGGAACACGTGAATAACCATTATTAGCTAAAAGCAACATGGCGTGGTCTGAATTATGCGTATCAATAAAAATCGCCAAATCTTCTGCCGGAATCAAGTAATGATCCAAATGGCTAAGAAGAAATTCTTCAAATTCTTTTGCTATCATCTGTCAAATTCCTTTGAAAGTACCGGATAGAGTTTGTGGTCACGTGTGTAAAAATCAACCTTAATCTTGTCTTTAGTGATAGTCACTTTCGCATAAAGCTTTTCTTTGACATCACCACGAGGTTGAAGAACACTACCTGGATTGATAAAGACAGTTTTTCCATTACGCCAAGCTGCTGCTCGGTGCAAGTGACCGTAAAGGCAGATATCTGCATCTTCTTCTTGAGCAAATAAATCCAATCTATCCCATGTAAAATTAATGTTATAAAGGTGTCCGTGAGTCTGTGCTATGACAATATCATCAAGATAAGTCGTTAATCTTTCAGGATAGCCATTGTCGTAATCACAATTACCACGAACCACTTTAATACCATCCCAAATAGGATCTGAACTTGGTAGTTCAGAATCACCATTATGGAAAATGGCATCAACTTCTCCTTGATAACGTTGTTTAATATTGCTAATAATCTCACGATCACCGTGAGAATCACTCATTACAATTATTGTTCTGCTTTCCATACTGGGAATGCCTCCATTAATTTCTTAACAGCCAACCCGCGATGTGAGATTTCATTTTTTTCATCTGCTGTCAATTCAGCAGCATGACGTCCAGTTTCACCAACTAAAAATAGTGGGTCATAACCAAAGCCGTTGTCGCCTTTGGCTTCCATAGCAATGTAGCCAGGCCAATCTGCTTCAACAACCAAACTTTCTTTATCTGGTGCAGCAACCACAAGTGTTGTGTGAAATTGCGCTGAACGGTCTTTCATATCAAATACCATTGCCAATTCATGAAGCAATTTAGCGTTATTTGATTCGTCTGTAGCGTCTGGGCCAGAGAAACGAGCTGACCACACACCAGGAAGACCGCCAAGGACATCAACTTTCAAGCCAGAATCATCAGCCAGAACCATTTTTCCAGTTAATTTTGAAATTGTTTCGGCTTTCAAGCGTGCATTTTCTTCAAAGGTCATTCCAGTTTCTTCCACTTCAGGCAATTCTGGGTGGTTATTTAGGTTTTCGACTTTGATGCCTAGTTGATCAAACATTTTACGAAATTCTTTGGTTTTACCTTCATTGCGTGTGGCAATCAGGATTGTATCACCAAAAGCATTTTCAGATGATTTTCCAAAAAAGGCTGACGCAGCAACACCATCTTCTGGTAGATGCACAAATAACAATTGGTCATCTTCAGTAACCACAACCGCACCCGCACGTTGTTGCACTTCTAAATGACGATTAGTTTCTTCATTAATCATGCCAACAACAAAGCGAATCAATTGAAAATCAGATGATTTTTTCACAACAGTGACATTGTAACCGTTGAATTCATCTTTATGGCAGCCGCCTTCACCGTGTCCGTGACATTTGCCACAGCATTTGCTTGCAACAAGTTTTGCGACTTGTTGGCTCAATTCATAAAGATCGTCACCGCAGACATTTCCAAGACCTGAAATAGCATTGAAGCCACCCCACTCGCCAAGAAACCAATTTTCTTTATCTTTATACTCATAAATTTTATCAGCCATTTATTACCATCTCATTTCTATTTGTTCAACTTTTCCAAATCAACATGTTGCACATCAATGTCAGTTCCTAGCCAGTTCACAGCAATTTCTTTAAAGCGCTGGCTACTTGCCGTTGTGTAGAAATGGTGATCAACAGCATTTTCAGTGCGACTATGATTAATTTCAAAGTAATTTAATAACACCGACACATCTCGAATACATTCAGCACCACTATCGATTAGTTTAACGTTCGGTCCCATCACATTTTGAATGATTGGACGAAGTAGTGGATAATGTGTACATCCAAGAACCAATGTGTCAACTTTGCCAACAAGCGGCGCTAAACTTTCGTAAACGACTTTTTTAGCAACACTTGACCCCATTTCATTTGACTCAACAATTGGAGCAAACTTGGGACAAGCTAGACCGCTAACTTCCATTTTGGGTGATAATGATTTTATCTTTTCAGGGTAAACTTCTGAATTAATGGTCATCGGAGTTCCGATAATCCCAATTTTACCGTTACGCGTCGATTTAATCGCGGCACAAGAACCTGGTAAAATAACACCAAGAACAGGAATATCAAGTTTTTCTTTAACTTCTTTCCAAGCAACTGCTGTCGCTGTATTACAAGCAAAGACAATCATCTTAACATTTTTAGTTAACAAGAAATTAACCAATTCCCAAGTGTATTCTCTAATTTGTTCAGCAGGTCTAGGACCGTAAGGAGCTCTTGCTGAGTCTCCAATATATACAATTTCTTCATGTGGTAGTTGACGCATTAATTCACGCACAACGGTTAAACCACCAACTCCAGAATCTAAAAAACCAATTGGTCTATTATCCATAGAATCTTCTTTCTAATAAGGGAATTAGACTTAGAAAAAACCCAGTTGGTGAGCCAACTGAGTCATTCATTTCTGAGCTCTGTGCTCGAAAACGTTTGTTAAAGACTGACTTGTATGTAAGGGCAAAAACTATCAAACAATAAGTCATCCGCCTTTAGCATTTTTCAAACCAAAGCGTAAAGATTATTTTTTAGCTTTTGCTGCAGCTGCTTTTGATTGTTTGATAATGTTACGGTACGTTTGTTGAATTTTAGCTTCACTAGGTTTTTGACCCATTTGGCTCATCATTTCACGGATCGCATCAGGCGTCAAGCGTGGGTGTTCACCGATTTCCTTTTCAAACTGTTTACGAGCGATAAAAACGCCACCAACAAGGCCACCAAACAAAGCAACCAAAACTAACAAAATCCAAAGAAATGTTGTCATGAATATTTTCTCCTAAGTTTTTTACATAATTCATTATAGCAAAAATGGAAAGAGTTTACAAATTCTTGAAAGCTTTTTCTTAATAAAAAAACAGCTAACTATAGGCAATCTTTAGTCCTTAGCAAACTGCTTTTATGACTTATTCAAAATCAAATCCTTTAATGGTTGCAAAATAATCTTCTGGTATTTCGGCACGGCGGATTAAACGTGCACTGCCATCTTCTTGGTAAAGAATCTCAGCTGAACGTAAGCGACCGTTGTATTGATAACCCATTGAAAAACCGTGTGCTCCTGTATCATGAATGACCAAGGTATCGCCGATGCGCGCTTCAGGTAATTCACGCTGTTTAGCAAATTTATCGTTGTTTTCACAAAGGGAACCAACTACATCGACCACCTCAAGTTTTCCATTGGGATTTGTCATGTTTGTGATGTGATGATAAGCATCATACATGGCTGGGCGCATCAAGTTAACAGCTGAGGCGTCAACACCAATGTATGTGCGATACGTTTGTTTGCGGTGGCGAACTTTGGTTACAAGCAAACCATGTGGCGCCAGCATGAAGCGACCAAGTTCAGTAAAGATTTTCACATCACCAAGCCCAGCAGGAACCAACACCTCATCAAAGACACGGTGGACCCCTTCACCAATCACCGCAATGTCATTAGCTTTTTGCTCTGGACGGTAATTAACTCCAACTCCTCCAGATAAATTGATAAAGTTAATCACAACACCAGTTTTTTCCTTCACCTCAACAGCTAATTCAAACAACTGGCGGGCTAACTCTGGATAATAATCATTGGTCACTGTATTTGAAGCAAGAAATGAATGAATACCAAAGTTTTTAACACCTTCTGCTTTCAAATCTTTAAAACCTTGAATCAGCTGATCTTTGGTCATCCCAAATTTTGATTCTTCTGGATTATCCATAATATCTGTTCCAAGCGAGAAAACACCACCTGGATTGTATCGAAGTGACACCGTATCTGGTAAGCCTGCCACCTCTTTTAAAAAGGCGATATGTTCGTAAGCATCAAGGTTGATGGTTGCACCGATTTCTCTAGCATACTTGAATTCACGCGCTGGCGTATCATTTGATGAGAACATGATATCAGTAAAGCCGAGTTTGTGGCTCATTAAAAGTTCCACTTCCGTCGCACAATCCACCCCACAATTTTCCTCTTGCAGAATTTTCAAGATAGCTGGTGTTGGGGTCGCTTTTACGGCAAAATATTCCTTAAACCCTTTATTCCAAGCAAAGGCTTTGTTCAAAGCGCGAGCCTTTTCACGAATCCCTTTTTCATCGTAAAGGTGAAATGGCGTTGGAAATTCATTCGTAATGTTTTGAAGCTCTTTGGCTGAAATAAATGGTGTTTTCATAATTAATTCCTCGAATTTTCAAAATATTAGGACTATTATAACATAAAGACAAGAAATGACCAATGACCTTTGCCTGAAAAACGAAAAAAACTAGCGCAAGCAAAGTTGCACTAGTTAATTCATTAATCATCGCTTCCGAACAAGCGAAGTAAATTTAAGAACAAGTTGATAAAGTCAAGGTAAAGACTAAGTGCCATTGAAATAGCCCAGCCATCACCAACTTGACCACCTGTCGCTTCATAAACACGCTTAATCATTTGATTATCATAAGCGATAAGCCCAGAGAAAATCAATACTGAAATGATACTGATAACAAAGCTCATCATTCCTGAACCAATAAAGATATTGACAAAGCTTGCAATGATGATACCAATCAAAGCTGCCAAGGCTGCTTTTGCAAAACCAGACAAATCTTTTTTAATGACAAAACCAAGGACTGACATCACACCAAAGACTAAAGCAGATGAGACAAAAGCTTGTAAAACCGTTGTTTGTGTGTAAGCAACAATGATGAAACTTAACGTAAAGCCATTCAAAGCTGAATAAAATAAGAACAAAGGCAAAGCAGATGGTGTATTTTTACGAGCAGCACCGCTAGCTAAGAAAACCAAAGCCAACTCCAAGAAAACTGCACCATAATAAATAAATGGGTGATTAGTCATGATGTTAATCATATTGTCAGTAAAGACATAAAGCATCAAGAATGAGACAAAGGCTGACAAACCAATTCCCATACCAACTAATCCATATATTTTAGCAAAAAAGCGATTCAAACCACTATCGGTCTGTGTGTAAATAATATCGTTCTGATTCAAAAGAATCTCCCTCCCTAATAAATACTATTCATTAACGATGGTTACTTGGTAAAATCTTACGACTGTAGCGTCTTTTCTTACCAAAACGATTGCGAAACGGTGTAATGGCTTCTTTAACAGCCCAATACTTGTCCACCATCGTCACAATGTAACCTTCTTTATAACGCGGCGGAGCAATCGTTGCTCCCCACATGTGTTTTAAAATAATGTCCTCTTCACGTTTGTTTAAAGTCGTTAATTTTCTAGCGTTTCGAACGGCAATTCTAGGATGCACCCAAGCATGCCCTTTATTGAACTTGGTTTCTCGCCAGTCATAATAAAAGAAATCATGCAAAAGACCTCCACGCGCAGTGGCTTTTTCATCCCAACCTAGTTTTTTAGCAATCTTATAACTCGTATAAGCCACATTAATCGAATGTTCCATACGGGTTGAATAATGATGCTGCGGAATATTGTCTAGCTTTTGAAAACGGGGGTGTTTGATGAGATGACCAACAAGTTCCATGAACTCTTTATCTTTTTTATATGCACCCATTAGAATCACCTTCTTTCACCCTAATTATAGCATATCAGCTTAAAATAGACTGAAACGATGACTAGAAAATTCAAAGTATGAAACCGTTTAAGATTAAATTAAACTAAAGAGAACAATCCCTGTTGCCACAGCAACATTCAAACTTTCTGCTTGTCCAGGCATAATGATGTGGGCCAAGATGTCAGCTTGTTTTGTCATTTGCTCTGAAATGCCATTTCCTTCATTTCCCATGACAAGAGCAAACTCACCCTTGTGCTCAACAGTCTTGTAGTCAACAGAATCTTTTGAAAGCGTCGTAGCAACTAACGGCACACCAAGACTTTGCAATTTTTGGCAAGCTTCATAAACATTGGTACGCCAAACTGGCAAATGAAAATGACTACCTTGCATTGAACGAAGAGTTTTTTGATTGTAAATATCTGCCGTTTTCTCAGAAATCAATACCCCATCCAAACCAGCAGCATCAGCCGTACGAATCATGGTTCCGACATTCCCAGGGTCTTGAACATCTTCTAATACCAAGTAGCGACCAGCTTTCAAGTCAGCTAGCGGCAAGCTTGGCATCACCACTTCTGCAATAATGCCCTGTGGTGTCTTAGAGTCTGTTAATTCTTTTAAAACCTCAGACGTCACGTAAGTTACATGAGATAAGCCCTCAACGCGGTCTGAAAACTCTTCAAGAACAAAAATGTTCAAGAATTCTGCATCAGCTTTTTGCGCTTCTTCAAACAAGTGCCACCCTTCAATCAAGTAAGAATGCTCACGGTATTTTTTTTTCAATAATTTTTTAGTCTTTTTAATGAGATTATTTGATTTAGAAGTTATAATAGTCATAAGAAGATTATAGCATATAATAGGAGGAATTTGAGATGAAAAAAGTTCGTCTAATTGTCTCAGGTCGAGTTCAAGGAGTCGGTTTTCGTTATTCGACTTTCGCCCTTGCTCAAAGCCTAGGTGATATTTACGGTCGCGTCTGGAATAATGATGATGGTACCGTTGAAATCCTCGCCCAGTCCGACGATTCCGCTAAAATGGCAAAATTTATCCAAGAAATTCGAAAAGGACCATCCAAGTGGGCAAAAGTAACCTACGTTGATGTCAAAGTGGCAAATTTTAAAGATTATACTGATTTTCAAATTGCCAACTAATTCTATAAATAAGACTACAGACGTATTGAGAAAATACAGAAAAAACAGTAAAATAATAGGGTATTATAATAAAAGGAAACAATCAATTGAAAAAGAAACTAAATCGCGTCCTCTTTTCAGGACTAAGCTTATCGTTATTGTTCTTACTAAGTGGTTGTGTCAGCCGAGATTCACATGGTAACCCAACAGGGACTATTTGGCATGTGCTTGGTGAACCAATGGCAAAACTGATTCAGTACTTTGCCAACAACATGGACCTTGGTTTTGGCTTAGCCATTATCTTAGTAACAATCATTGTTCGTTGTATCATTCTTCCGCTTGGACTTTACCAATCATGGAAAGCAAGCTACCAATCAGAAAAGATGGCTTACTTAAAACCAATCTTTGCACCAATCAACGAACGCATGCGTAATGCAACTACTCAAGAAGAAAAATTGGCTGCCCAAACAGAATTAATGGCTGCGCAAAAAGAAAACGGCATTAACATGCTTGGTGGTATGGGATGTCTTCCACTTCTTGTTCAAATGCCATTCTTCTCAGCTATGTACTTCGCAGCTCAATACACACAAGGTGTTTCTGAAAGTACTTTCCTAGGCATTGACCTTGGAAGCCGTAGCATGCCACTAACAGCTGTCATCGCTATCCTCTACTTCTTCCAATCATGGTTATCAATGCAAGCTGTCGCTGAAGAACAACGTGCTGCCATGAAAGGAACAATGTATGTCATGCCGCTCATGATGGTCTTCTTCGGTATGAGCATGCCAGCAAGTGTTCTACTTTACTGGTTGGTCGGTGGTTTCTTCTCAATCATTCAACAATTGATTACAATGTTTATCATTAAACCAAAACTTCGTAAACAAATCGCTGAAGAATTTGAAAAGAATCCTCCAAAAACTTACAAATCAACTAAACGCAAAGACGTTACACCTGCCGCAGCAACTACTCAACTTAATAAACCTAAGAAAAGTAACCGCAACGCTGGTAAACAACGTCACCGTAAATAATCCATAAACCAAAACACCAGAAAATTATTTCTGGTGTTTTAATTTTCTTTTACTAACAGAACAAACAAAAAAAGGCTTAACAGCCTTTTTTATGATTAAGCAGTTTTTTCAACGCTGATGATTTCAACATCGTAGTTTCCAGCAGGTGATTCGATTGTCACGATGTCACCTGTTTTTTTACCAATCAAAGCTTGAGCGATTGGGCTTTCGTTAGAGATGCGACCTGAGAAGATATCAGCACCAGCAGCACCAACGATATGATAAACATCTTTATCAGTTGTTCCAACTTCTTGAACAGTAACTGTTTTACCGATAGCAACTTCATCTTTAGCTACAGCGTCGCTATCAATGATTTCAGCATAACGGATTTTAGTTTCAATGATTTGGATTTGACCTTCAACGAATGCTTGTTCATCTTTGGCTGCATCGTACTCAGAGTTTTCTGAAAGGTCACCATATGAACGAGCGATTTTAATACGTTCAACAACTTCTGGACGACGAACTAATTTTAGTTCTTCTAATTCTTGTTCAAGTTGTTCTTTTTCAGCAAGGGTCATTGGATAAGTTTTTTCTGCCATTTTCTATCTCTTTTCTAAAAATTTATTTTTTGGATAATCTACAAATACAAACATGATGTTAGTCACACCATGTTTGTCATCAATTATTCATTTATTTGACTATTAACATATTTTTCAACATTAGCTTGGTGATCATCAAAGTTTTCTGAGTAATAGACCTTACCTGTCTTAACATCTGCAACGAAATAATAGTAGTTCGTTGAAGCAGGGTTAACAGTTGCCTCGATAGCTGACAAGCTAGGAGCATCTACCGGACCAGGCATCAAACCAGTGTTAGTATAAACATTATACGGTGAATCAATCGATGTGTCAATACTTGCATCAGCCGCTAAACTTGTCTCTTCGCCAAGTTTACCCATCGCATACAAGATAGCAATGTTACTTTGAAGAGGCATGTTATTATTCATGCGGTTATAGAAGACACTAGCGATATTTCTACGATCATCGTCAGTTGAACCTTCTTTTTCAACTAATGAAGCAAGTGTGAGAACATCATTGACGGTCATTCCTTTTGCAGCAATAGCATCATAATACTGAGACATGTAAGAATCCATTGTTGAAATCATATCTTCAACAATATCTTCCATACTTGTTTTTTCATAATAACTGTAAGTTGCTGGGAAAAGGTAACCTTCTAGTCGATAAGTTACTTTATCGGCATCAGGAAGACTGCCTAAAAGTTTTGGATATTTAGCTGCCATTTTTGAAATAAAGGCGTCATCTTGAACAACTTTCAAGAACTCATCTGCCTTATATGGCGTTGAGGCATGTTTCTTAGCTGAATTTTTAGTCACAGCTTCAGAAATTTGCTTAATGGTATATCCTTCCGTTACCAAGATTTTACCAAGTGATGGTTTTTCTGGTTGAGGGGTTCCACCTTCTTTAAGCTGTTTACAAATCTCATCCAAGTCCATGCTTGGTTGCAAATTATAATACCCGCTTTGGAAATTACTATAATTTTTAAATTTTGTATAGTAATTAAAAACAGTTGCGCTCTTAATCACACCAGATTTCTCAAGGATTTGTCCGATGTATTTATTTCCAGAGCCTTCTGGAATATCAACCGTAATGTATTTCTTCGATGAACTATCAAGTGGCTTAATAGAACTATCAACATAACGGTATACAAAGAAACCTGTGGCAATCAAAGCAATAATAATTGCTGAAATTAAGAATAAAGCAATTTTTCCTGCTAGGCTATCTGTTTTTTGACGTTTTCTTCTGCGTTTTGTTCCCACTTTGTTCTCCAAGTCTGTATCAGTCTCTTCTGATTGCTCAGAATCTTGCTCAAATTGAAGATTATCTTTTGATTCAGACTCACCTGAAGGTTTATCAGAAATATCTGGATTACCGTCATAACCCACACCATCCGTTGCTCTCACAAGATAACTTTCTTGTTCATCATCAGCCTTAGCTGACCCTGCTCCATCAGGGTTGAAAGTTTGATCGATATTTCTCAGTACGTCTTTAATTTTTTGATTATCTATTTTAGTTTCAATCTGATTCTCAGCCAAAGCTGATTTAGCTTTTTCTTCAAGGCGGCGTTTTTCCTCTCGGATCTTAGCCTCTTGACGCTCTCTCCGATCTTCAGCTTCGTATTCAGCCATTAGTTCAGCCGTTCGACGTGCAAATTCTTCTGCTTCTTTTTCCTTTTGGCGAAGTTCTAAATCATGTTGCTTGCGTAAGCGATTAGCTTCTTCAAGTTCAGCTAAAATTTGCTCCTTAAAACTTTTTTCTTTCTGAGTTTTTGGCTTATCGTCGTTAAATTCGGTCAAAGCTTATCCTCCTACTCTTAATCAATCGCCATTATATCCTAAAATATAGTGAAAATCAACTCGCAGCAGTCTTTGTTATCTATTCTTAACAATCGCTTTCTCGCTTCTTAAGCTACTACTGGAGACTCCCAAACCATATTAAACCAAGTAGAACCGCCATGAGTTGAGTCTGATTCACCTTCATCGATAAAACCATTTCTCTCATAGTAAGGGATAAGTTGTTCATGACAGGTCAAGGTAAGACCAGTACGCTTCCTAGCAACCGCTAAATCTTTCATTGTAGCCAGCAAAGCCATGCCAATACCTTGATTCTTAAAATCAGGTGCTACTGAAAGACTAGTAATGGCAATAAAGCCTCCTTGCTTAGGATTTTCAACGACATGATGAAATAAATCATCTGTTAAATAACGTTGACCAATCACCGGACCTTCAATATAGCCACAAATCTCTCCATCAAGCTCAGCTACCAAGAAAGTATCTGGAATAGTCAAAATGCGCTCTTTCATATCTTCTTGACTTGCTGCTTCTTGCGCAGAAAAATTCTTACGTTCAATAGCTACGATAGCCTCTAAATCCTCAAGGCGTACATTTCTGATAATCATAAAATCCCCCACAAAAGAAAAAGAGCTTTCGCTCCTTTTCAAGATAATTGGTTATTATTGTGTGTTGTTAGCCAAGCTTGCCAACAATTCTTCAAATGAACGTTCATACATTTGGATATCACCAGCACCCATGAAGACATAAACAGCATTATCATGGTCAAGCAATGGTGAGACATTATCAAGGCTGATAACTTTAGCTGATTTATTGATTTTAACAGCCAAGTCTTCAACTTTAACATCACCGTGGTCAACTTCACGTGCTGAACCATAGATTGGTGCTAAGTAAACTGAATCAGCTTGATTCAAAGCATTAGCGAATTCATCCAAAAGTGCAATTGTACGTGTGAATGTGTGTGGTTGGAAAACAGCTACGATTTCTTTGCTTGGGTATTTTTGACGTGCGGCATCAAGCGTCGCAACGATTTCAGTTGGATGGTGAGCAAAGTCATCAATGATTGTTGTGTTGTTAATCACTTTTTCAGTGAAACGACGTTTAACACCAGCAAATGTCTTCATGTGTTCTGCTACCAATTCCATATCAATACCAGCTACGTAAAGGTTAGCAATAACAGCTGTCGCGTTCAAGATATTGTGACGACCAAAGGCTGGAAGGTGGAATGAACCAAGTTCTTCATCACCGTGTTTTACTTTGAAAGCAGAACCGTTTGTTGTACGAACAACATCATAAGCCATGAAATCATCGCTATCTTTAAATCCATAGTAGTAAATATCTGCATCAGATGTGATTTTACGAAGGTATGGATCATCACCAAACAAGAACAAAGCTTTTTGAACTTGTTTTGCATAATCGTTGAAAGCATCAAAGACATCATCAATGCTCTTGAAATAGTCAGGGTGATCAAAGTCGATGTTTGTGATGATTGAGTATTCTGGGTGGTAAGGCATGAAGTGACGTTGGTATTCGTCAGATTCAAAGACAAAGTAATTGCTGTTAGCTGAACCACGTCCAGTACCATCACCGATTAAGTATGATGTATCTGTAATGTTTTTAAGAACATGTGCCATCAAACCTGTTGTTGATGTTTTTCCGTGCGCACCAGCTACACCAAAGCTTGTGAATTGGCGCATGAAATCACCTAGAAATTCATGGTAACGTTTGAATTTGAAACCATTTTTGACAGCATAGGCAATTTCGACATTGTTATCTTCACGGAAAGCATTACCGGCAATTAATTCAACATCTGATGTGATGTTATCTTCAGAAAATGGAAGAATTTCAATTCCTGCTTGTTCTAAACCACGTTGTGTGAAATAGTATTTACTAACGTCACTTCCTTGAACTTTGTGTCCCATTTGGTGCAACATCAAAGCAAGAGCACTCATACCAGATCCTTTAATTCCGATAAAATGATAGGTTTTAGACATGTTTTCTCCTCTATATACAACTGCAGTGCAGTTTATTTTGCATCGTCAAAGCGTGTTAAATTCAACTCTTGAGCAACTTTGTGTTCTCTTTGACTTTGCAAGGCTTCCTTATTATAAATTTGACTTTCTTTTAAGAAGTCATAATTATTTTTCTTAGGTTTAGTTGTTGATGAATTATCTGGCTTTTTATAGGTTACGGGAATTTCTGCCAAGATATAATCATCTTGATGCAATCTTTCAGCTAAATGACTCAAACTACTTGTAGGCTTTGCCGTTTTCTTAGGCAATGTTGCCTTAAGCTGTTGCTGGAAAGCTGCTTTAGAAGGCGCTTTAACTTCTTTTGAAAGATAAGCTTGACGCTTTCTTCGAATATCACGTCTTGCTTCTTCACGCGCTAACTCAGCATAAGATTTACCTTGAGTCACTGATTCCATTCGACTGGCATCTTTTTCATCTTTGCCAACAAAATTATAGTCTCTAGTAACATCATCATAGTTTTTATCTTGATAAGCACCGTGAATATTGGTAATCAAATCTTCATTTTCATATAAAGCCATTACTTTTGGTGGATTGCTAACTGGCTCTCCGTCTGCAACAAGTGGAAAGCGTCTCTGATTTCTAATCACAGTGTCACATCCTTTCTTAACGTGTTATGTTTATTAATTATCATCACTCACTAAGAAATACAGGGAACTTATCCTCGATAACCCCTTGTCCTAGTAACTAAATGCTAGCGCTTAAAAACTAGGCCTAAGCCCCTAACTTTTTAAACGTAGCTCCAACTTTGTAGCATTTTTATTATAAACTAATTCAGCCTATTTTTCAAAGTTTTCATAAAAAGAAAGTCAGTCTCCGTTAAGGCAGACTGACTTTAAGTTTAGTGCTCTAATCCTAGGATTTCCTTGATTTCTTCAATGGTCATGCTTGCTCTTGTTTCATTACCATCAAGAACTGTCGTGACAAGATTTTTCTTACTTTCTTGCATTTCAAGGATTTTTTCTTCAATAGTCCCGCGCGTAATCAAACGATAAACTTCAACATTTTCTTTTTGACCAATACGGTGAGCACGGCTAATGGCTTGCATTTCCACCGCTGGGTTCCACCAAAGGTCAATCAAAATAACGGTATCAGCCCCTGTCAGGTTCAAGCCAACTCCTCCTGCTTTCAAAGAAATCAAGAAGGTATCTTTTGAGCCATTGTTAAAGGCACGCGTCATTTCTTGGCGAGCATTAGCTGGGGTTGAACCAGTAATCTTATAAGAAGTTAAACCTAGTTCTTCAATCTCTTTTTCAGCAATATCTAGCATGCCACGGAATTGTGAGAAGATAAGTGCTCGGTGACCATTTTCCTTGATTTGCGTTAACAAATCACGAAGGCTATCAAGTTTCCCACTTTCTCCTTGATAATCCATAAAGAGAGCTGGGGTATCACAGATTTGACGTAAGCGAGTAATTCCTGACAAAATCTCGATTTTGCGACGATTAATGTCAGCATCAGAAGCGCCAGCAATGGTTTCTTGCATTTGACGAAGCTGAGCAAGATAAATAGCTTTTTGCTTGCGATCTAGCTCATTTGGATAATTGATTTCGATCAAATCAGGCAACTCTGGCAAGACTTCTTCTTTACGACGGCGCATGATAAATGGCTTGATAAATCGAGCGACTTGTTTGGCATCCATTTTTAAGAAATGTTTTTTATCTGGTAATAAACCTGGTAAAACAATTTGGAAAATTGACCAAATTTCAAGGAGTTTATTTTCAATCGGTGTTCCAGAAAGGGCGAAGCAATTCTTAACTTCAAATTGACGCAAGTAATGCGCAATCTTCGTTTGCGTATTTTTCATCACCTGTGCTTCATCCAAAATCAAATAATCAAAATTCAACTGATTGTATTCCGCAAAATCTTGGCGGAAAGAAGAATAGCTTGTAATCACTACCTGATGATTTTCAGCGATAATCTCATCACGCACAGCTTTTAAGCCATAAGATACAGCCACATCAATCTCAGGCGCAAAGCGAGTGAATTCATCTTTCCAGTTATAAATCAAACTTGACGGTGACAGGATTAAAATACGCTTTTCTTCTGTTAGATGCGAAGCTAGAAAAGCAATGGTTTGAAGGGTTTTACCCAGTCCCATATCATCGGCTAGAATACCACCAAAGCCGTAGTGGTCAAGCATGGACATCCAACGAACACCAGTCATTTGGTAATCACGCAATTGTGTTTGTAGAGGTGGCAAAGTGACCTCAAATTCTTCTGGGTGGGTTAAATCATGAGCCAATTGTTCAAATTCTTTTGAGAAAGAAATGCGGTCATTTCCTTGGAACAAATCTGAAATTTGGAAAGCTGAAATAGCATCTAGCTGCAAATGCCCATTATCCAGTTGTTTAGCACGCAAGTTTTGAAGAGTGCTACTAACACGCTGAGTCTCTTCATCAAAGACAACTAACTTACCAGCTCCATTGACAAAATAAGGCTGATTTTTAAAGAGTGCTTCTAAGGCATCATCAATATCATTTTCAAAAACCGTTGAAAAATCAAATGAGATATCAAGCAAACCACCTTTAGTATGAACAGAAACCTGTGGTTCTTCAAATTGACGCATCTCTTCAAGCTCATCAGACAAAGTAACCTGACCTAGTCGTGCTAATTGTCCCAAAGTTCGTGTGAAGAAATCGTACAAATCCTTATCAGCTAGCGGCGCATGATAAGACAAGAATGAGGCTGAAAAACCATTAGCTTCCAAAGTTCTAAAGACTTTTTCTTCATGTTTAAAATGACTGGCAAACGGTAATTCCTCAAGCTCACGTTTGCTATGAACAGTGACATTACCATAGTCAAAAGAAACATGCAAGGCAACTTCTCGGTATTCATTAAGTTCTAAATAAAAGGCTACTTTGAAATCACGAATATCAAAACTCTTCGGTGCTTCCACTTTGCCCAGTTCTTTAAAATCTAAAAGGCTAGCAGCTAATTTTGCTTGGTCGTCTAAATCAAAGAACAAATGTTTCGCCAAATCCGCTTCAATTGGCAAACTGCGAATGGCCGTTAAAATCTTTTGTTGCTTCAAATTCAAACTATAAATAAACCCATTTGTGAACAAAAAGGCATTATTAAAGAGCGGTTGATATTCTTTTTCACTAATGATTAATTCAATCGATTGACGGTGAACCACCACTTTAAATTGAATTAAGTCTTCTGAACCACTTAGTGGTCTAAAAATCAGCTGCCCATAAGTTTGATGATTGTGTTCAAATGAAAAATCATAAAGGTCATTAAAGAGGTTGATACCTTCTTCAAAAGTTCCACTTGTCAATGAAAGATTTCGACCATGATTTGGTAAGATGTAGTCAACATCAAGATGATCACCATCTGGAATCATTCGCCATAAGAATTGAATCAACTCTTGGCTGGCTTCATCAAATTGAATCAATGACAAGGGTTCAAAATAATTTTTTCCAATCTGATAATAGCCCTCATTTTTAACAGCGTTTAAAAAAGCTTTAATGTCTCGGACAACATAAGCGCGGTCATCTGGCAATCGATTGATTTTCAACGTCCACCAATAATCTGATGAATATGGGCTTTGATTACCATGAGCTGCCAGGCGATATTTTGTGGTATCGTCATCATTAATCACCAAGCCATCCAAAAAAACACTACCAAAAGAGGTATTTTTCTTGGTTTCTTGCTGTGTTTCTTGATGTGAGCTTAATTCATCTGATAACTCTTTTCCTTCCGTATTATTCTTAAGATAGTATTCTACGGCTGCTAAATGCTCACAATATTTTTTCTTGGCAAAAAAGTCACAGTCACACCTTACTTGCTCATCTTCTAGTGAATATTGAAGATGATGTGTGCCCACCTTTGCCTGAATTAAATCTTCTCGCTTACTGATAATATCAACCAAACCTTGTTCGTAAAGTTCTATACCTTGATTGCGAATTCGACCTGGAATCATTCTACCCAATCTAAGCCACCACCTTTTTCCTTATCCTTTAATTATATCAAATTCAACTCTCTTTAGCTTGAAAAAATGATTAATCAGTTTTATTATTTTCTGAAGATATATCAAAAAAGCACCCTAACGGGTGCACTTAACCTGAAGAAAAAAATTTTTTTGATACTTTACTTAGGTGGTGCCGTCGGTAGGTTCAACAGTCCAGTGGACTGTTGAAGGAATCCAAGGAATTCCATGCCTAAGTTTTGAGCCTAAGGTCTCAAAACTTTCGGGTGGCTAACTTTATTAAGTTCTAGCCACTTTCACCACGGCGTAAAGTATCGTCTAATGCTCGCTTCGCTCGCAAATGAAATCTAAAAATTGAAGTGTATCAATATTTAGATTAAAAAATAATCTTGAGTACATTTTAAAAGCACCCTTTAAGGTGCTTTTTAATCTTATTTGCGTTTGCGGGCAATCAAGTTGATTGGTGTACCTTCGAAACCGAAAGCAGCACGGATTTGATTTTCCAAGAAACGCATGTATGAGAAGTGCATAAGCTCTTCTTCGTTAACAAAGATAACAAACGTTGGTGGTTTAACGGAAACTTGTGTGCCGTAGAAGATTTTCAAACGTTTACCTTTATCTGTTGGTGTTGGGTTAATAGCAATCGCATCCATGATAACATCGTTAAGAACAGCTGATGGGATACGTTTGTTTTGGCTTTCACTGATTTTCTTAATCATTTCAGGCAATTTGTTCAAACGTTGTTTTGTTGCTGCTGATACGAAGATGATTGGTGCGTATGACAAGAATTGGAATTGATCACGAATGTCTTCTTCCCATTTTGCTACAGTGTGGTTATTTTTTTCGATAGTATCCCATTTGTTAACAACAATGATAATCCCTTTACCAGCTTCATGAGCAAAACCTGCGATACGTTTATCGTATTCACGAATACCTTCTTCAGCGTTAATGACCATAAGAACGATATCTGAACGGTCAATGGCACGCATTGAACGCATGACTGAGTATTTTTCAGTGTTTTCATAAACTTTACCAGATTTACGCATACCAGCAGTATCAATCATTGTGTATTCTTGACCTTCGCTGTCAGTAAAGTTAGTATCAATGGCATCACGTGTTGTACCAGCAATTGGGCTTGCGATAACACGTTCTTCACCAAGAATCGCATTAATCAAGCTTGATTTACCAACGTTTGGACGTCCAATCAAACTGAACTTGATAATGTCTGGATTTTCGTCTTCTTCTTCCACTGGAAGGTTTTCAACGATTGCATCCAAAACGTCCCCTGTACCAATCCCGTGAACAGATGAAACTGGGTATGGATCGCCAAGACCAAGTGAGTAGAAATCGTAGATATCATTACGCATTTCTGGGTTATCTACTTTATTGACAACTAGGATAACTGGTTTATTGGTACGGTACAAGATTTTTGAAACGTACTCATCAGCATCTGTCACACCTTCTTTTCCTGATACCACAAAGACGATAACATCTGCTTCTGTCATGGCGATATCAGCTTGGTGTTTGATTTGTTCCATAAATGGTGCATCAACATCATCGATACCACCAGTATCAATCAATGAAAACTTGCGGTTAAGCCATTCACCTGTTGTATAGATACGGTCACGAGTAACACCCTCGACATCTTCAACAATTGAAATACGCTCACCTGCGATACGGTTAAACAAAGTCGATTTGCCGACGTTCGGACGTCCGACAATAGCAACTGTAGGTAAAGCCATAATTCTTAATACCTGTTCGTTAAAACAGCTCAGCGCTACTTTAAGTGGCTGCTTGCCACACGAAAACATCTTGGATGCCTTCGCCGAAATTCCTTTCACATTCTTTTATCTATTTATCACTTTTAATGATTTATACAATTAGCGTCGATTTTCACCTTGAAGATGAATTTCTCGAGCTAAATAACGGATACGTTCCATGACACGCTTGGCTTGCCAAGTTTCATCACCAGAACGTGAGATTGAGAAGTGTTCTTCAAGCCCCTTAAAATCAAGGTTAGAAGTGAAGAACGTTAGCAGATTTTCTTGCATACGATACTGAAGAATCACTTGGAGCACATCATCGCGAATCCAAGAACTTTGTTGCTCAGCACCAATATCATCTAGTACCAAAATCTCAGATTGCTTAATTTGGTCAATCTGCTCTTTTACCGTACCAGTATTAATGGCATTTTTAATGTCAACACAAAAAGTTGGAAAATGCAAGAGAGTTGTTGACTTGCCATACTTAGCTGACAGACGATTGGCCAAATACGCCATCAAGTAAGATTTCCCGACACCAAAGGTTCCAAAAACATAAAGTCCCTTTTGCGGTTTATCTTCAAGATTTTTAATATAATCATTCAGATAATTATAAATCTCGATACGGTTAGGGTCGCCGAGGTCAATATCATCCGTTGAAATATGTTTTAGACTTGTTGGCAAACCAATCAAGGTCACACGATTTTTGATATCTTGACGTTTTTTAGCTTCTACCAACTCGCGAGTCTCCAAATAAATAACATCAGCATAACCTTCATTCATGCTAAGAGCTGGTTTGTAGCCCTTTGCCACGTATGAAGCATCTTGATTTTGGAACTTCTCACGTTCTACCATAAACTGATTAAACTTAGGAAGACTACGATTAATCTGCTCTTGGGTCAAGCCATTTGACGTGATAAAATCAGCAATTTCCTTATCCGCTAAAATAGCTTGAGTCAATTCATTAAGATCAGTTCGACTTTGGCGAAGCTGTTTAGCCAAGGTTTGTCCGATTTTTTCCATCACTCACTCCTTAATCTTCTAACATGCTACGTCTAAGCTCTTCAAGTTTTGCCTTTTCTTCAGCTGTCGCAACATGTTTGTATTCTTTTGCTGTCCATTCTGGAACATTGGTTTTAGTCACTTTTGCTTTCGCTTTGCGCTCTTTATTTCGTTGCGCAAAACTACGCATCTTAAGAACAGCTGCTTCTGCTGTTGCAATCTTTTGGTAAGCAAAATCATTTGCCACCTTCATGATATAGGGTTTGTTGATATTTGCTGACTGCGTTTTATTCAAAGTGTAAAGAACCATCACATTAATGACTTCGTCTAGAAAATTCATATTAGCTAGTTCTTCTAATACTTTTCGTTCACTTTCAGTCACAACTGCACGGCGCGGCGCTTTGATTTTTTCAAGAAATTCCTTGGCAGATGCTTGCTTAGCTTCTCGGATAATCACTTGCTCTTTAGCATCAAATTGCTCTTTGTTTTGATTATTAGCCGTTTTTTTCTGGTCCAGTTGCACAGTCATTCGTTGTGGTGAAATCTTACCATTAATGGCTGTACTTTTTGCCAGTTGATAAGTGTCAAACCAATTCATGCTGTACTTGTCAGCCAGGCTATAAATCATCACTACATCAGCTTTTTCATCTTTGAATTGCAAGCCGTCGCGTAACATCAAGCGCTCAAAACTATCCAAATCAAAATGATTTTTTGACACTGTCTTAGGCACTTTTGGATTTTCATCAACTGAAAAAATATCAGAGAATTTTTTAGAAATATCACGCGCACCATCAGGCAAAGTCACATCCAACTCAGCCACCGCAACCTCACCAATCCTTTGTTCCAGCATACGACGATAGATAGGATTAGCTAGATAAGTTTCACGATTCAAAGCTGGTTGTAATTTCAAAACATAAGCATCTCGTGTTTGGTATAAAACCAGTAAGTCTACAGCAGTTAAGACAGCCAAAGCCTTCTCAACCTCTTGCATACTCAACTGTAAGTGATTCAAAATCTCACTAAACTTATGACGTTTGATACCATCATCAAAGAAAGCGAGCAGATACTCATATAAAAGCACCGCATGATTCCCGATAACAGGATGATATAGCTGACTTAGGCTATCAGAATCCAACAAAACCTTATTGTTTTTGACATAAGAAAATTCATCAATCGGTCTCATTTAGCTTACTTCTTTTCTTCTTGCTACGCACACGATTCGTAATTTGTTGCAAAAGTTCCTCAATCTCATCAACATCTTTAAATGATTTATAAACTGAGGCAAAACGAACATAAGTAATTTCATCAAGTTCTGCCAGCTCATCCATGACCAGATTACCAATCACAGTACTCGGAACTTCACTCTCGTATTCGCTACGAATTTTTTGTTCAATACGAGACACCACTTGTTCAATATCATCACTTGATACTGGACGTTTTTGTGCGCTTTGAAAAATTCCATTTAGGATTTTTTCACGAGAAAATTGTTCACGCGTTCCATCTTTTTTAATGACTAACAAGGGTAGTTCTTCAACGCGTTCAAAGGTTGTAAAACGCGCATGACAATTTTCACATTCTCGGCGTCGTCGAATCGTATTACCATCTTCTGCTTGACGGCTATCGATGACACTCGATTTATTATAATTACATTTTGGACAACGCATACAAACACCCCATTCTACCAATTATTCTAATACTTAATTTTAACATAAATTCACTCATTATGAAAGTAATACCAGCCCTCGCTGGCTCAGTTGTCGCTTTCCCTTTTCTAACAAAATATCCTGACATACTTCATTAGAAAAACGAACAGACCGAGAAGAGAGCTCAGTCTGTCATTTACTGTTATTTTGCCATAACCCTAGGGATAACCAAAGTAAACTCAGTTCCCTCGTCAACCACACTGCTGACGCTAACTTTGAGGTTATAAGCATCTACGATTTGCTTAAGAATGGCTAAGCCAATTCCAAGCCCACCTTGTGTCGAAACACGATTACGTGACTTATCTGTGCGATAGAAACGTTCAAAAATGTGATTCAAATCCTCTTGAGAGATTCCTTCACCTTCATCTCGAACTTTCACAACCGCATCATCACCTAAAATATCCAAAGTCACATGGATATTTCTACTACCTGAAGAATATTTAACGCCATTATCAATTAAAATCAAAATAGCTTGTTCAAAATGATGTTTGTAAATCTCAGCATAAATACAATCATCAATCGACGACGTCAAAGAAAAACGAAAATCAGGATACAAAATACGGAAATTGCCTAAAACAAGGTCGATAGATTGCTTCAAGTCAGTAATTTCGCCCTTATGCAAATCAAAACTACCTTGAACCCGAACCATATCCAACATATCGTTTACCATAATCGACATTCGATCAGCTTCATGGTAAGCAGCGTCAAGACTTTCACACAATATTTCAGGGTCATCTTTACCCCAACGTTGAAGCAAACCTAGATGCCCTTTAATAACAGCAATCGGTGTTCGCAATTCATGACTAACATCACTAACAAAACGTGTTTGTCGTCTTGCATAACCTTCAATTTGCTCTAGCATATTGTCAAAAGTCGTTGATAATCTCTCAATATCATCACCAGATTTAATATCTGACCTTAAAGCCAAATCACTTGGATTTTCAGAAAGTTCATCTATAAACGCTTGAAACTCTCTTAAAGGCTTTAGGGAACGATGAGAAACCACCAGTAACATTTTAAAAATCAAACAAGCTTCAATCAGTTCAGAAACCAACAAAATCACAACCAAAACATGACGCGCCATATAATAGGTCGTAAGGTCCTGGTAAACCGTCACATAACCGATAACTTCACGGCTATCTTTGGAATAAACTTTTTCACTTTGATAAAAACCATTAAAAGCTGATGAACGATGTTTAATCGTTTCACCAACTTTTCCAATTTTTATTGTCGATAAGACTTTATTGGTTGTCAAAACTAATTGTTTATTTTTATTAAAAACAGACACATCTTGGTTGTCAAAAACCAAGTCATCAATGCCACCCTGCTTATCAAAGATATAAGTTTTATTACCTTCTTCGACAAGTGAACCTGTAGCATTGTACTGTTCCAACAAGTCTAATAATTTTTCTTCTGTTAAAGAAGTTTCTTTAGACAAAAACTCCCTAACAACTTCTGTGGCTTGTTCGGTATTGTAACGGTCTTGTTCAAGAAATATCTGAGTTACCCCAAAATAAATGAGCAAGTTGAAGACCGATAAAATAACCAAAACCCACTGAAGAGACGTTAAGGAAATTTTTTTAGATAATGACTTTTTAAAGTACTTTATCATTATTTTTCTCGAATAATATAACCCATTCCACGAACTGTTTGGATATATGATTCTTTACCAGGAATGTCAATTTTACCACGTAGGTAACGGATGTAAACATCCACGACATTTGTTTCAATGTCTGTATCATAACGCCAAACACTTGCCAAAAGTTCTTCACGTGTCATTACGCGATTAACATTTGAAAGAAGCACGCTCAACAAGTCGTATTCACGTTTTGTTAATGAAATTTCATCATCACCACGCACTGCAGAACGGTTTTGTGGATTCAAACGAAGACCTAAGAGACCTTCTTTTGCTTGACCTTCTTTGTCCTGTTTAGAATTAGCATCTTGACGACGGAATACTGCACGAACACGAGCGAGTAATTCTTCAATAGCAAATGGTTTTACAATATAATCATCTGCTCCACGGTCAAGACCAGCAACAATATCCATAATAGAATCACGAGCAGTCATCATGATAATTGATGTGTCTTTTTCCAAACGAAGACGACGTGTAATTTCGAATCCGTCCATATCAGGTAACATCAAATCTAGTAGGATCAAATCAAAATCATCATCCAATGCAGTTTGAAGCCCTAAACGTCCATTTGTCTCAACAACTACTGAATACCCCTCATGTTGTAATTCTAAAGACACAAAGCGCGCAAGATTTTTTTCATCCTCAATAATTAAAATCTTTTTACTCATTGTCACCAACCTTTTATTTAATGTAAAGATTATAAAATCTAATAATTGCCTAGTACACAGCTATCGTTACCGTTTTAATTTTCGCTCAATTTATGAGAAAGAATCTATCCATCACTCTATCCCTTTTTAATACAATTCTCAAAAATGACCTACTCAGCCAAGTATACTATATTGCCCTAAAAGTATATCAAAGTATAAACGATAATTCAAGAAAATTTTATCTTTTTAATGAAAATTATATTAATCCTCAAACAAGCCATTTAAAGCAGAAAATGGGTTGTTTTCCTTTTTCTTTTCATCCTGTAATGCTTCGTATTGTTCTTCTGTCATGACAGACCAATTTTGTCCTGATGGCATGTCATCTGATTGACGTTCTTCATCACTCAAGACTTGCATAGGAATTGTTAAAAGAATATTATCAATGGCACTTTCTTCCAAATCAATAACATCCTCTTCTAATACTAAAGCAAGATTTTCTTTGACCAAGTCTTCTTTGGCGTGAAGGTCAGCTGACTCAACAAAGACCTCTGAAACGTCTTCAACTTGGTGAACATCAACAGGTTGCATTGAACGACTTGATGGTAAAGTAATAGTATAATCCATTCGATAGTTCAATAAGTACAATCCATCATCGTATGAAACAATTCCGTTTACAGAAACTGCTTTGACGTCTAAAACTTCGCTTGAGCGTTGCATTAATTTTTCTTTAATATTCAAAGATTCATTAAAAGCAACCCCTTCAGCATTTTTCTTTATTTCTGAAATAGCTATCATCATTATTCTACCTCTTTTAAATTTCCTTACCATTATACCAGCTTTTTCAGCTCTTGTCTTTATGATATTGATGTCAAATTCATTATATTAGAATTCTTATGAATAATAGATAAAAGCCCACAATAACTTGTGAGCTTTTACCATTTACATATGACGAAGACGATCGATTCGATCGGCAATAGATGGATGAGTGTTAAAGAGTGAACTAAATCGTTCACCTTTTTTAAGTGGGTCATTGATGTACAAGGCAGCACTAGCCTGGTCTACTGGATGATGCATTGGTGATGAGTCTTCAAGTTTTTGAAGAGCTTTAATCATGCCTTCTGGATTTCGTGTCAATTCCACAGAGCTGGCATCGGCAAGAAATTCGCGTTGACGAGAAATGGCAAGCTGAACTAAAGTTGCAGCAAGTGGTGCCAAGAAAAGTGAAATCAAAGACAAGATGAGCACAATAATCCCCATAGCTCCTTCATCACGATCATTAGAGCGACGACGATTACTTCCACCGAACCACATCATACGACTTCCAAAGCTTGCAATCATTGTCACAGCACTAGCAAGAGCGACAGCAATTGTTGAAATACGAATATCATAATTTCGAATGTGGCTAACTTCGTGTCCGATAACTCCTTCAAGTTCTTCACGATTCATCAAAGCTAACAAACCTGTTGTTGCTGCTACGGCAGCATTTTCAGGACTTGACCCTGTGGCAAAAGCATTAAGCGACTCGTCTTCAACAATAAAGACACGTGGCATCGGAATTTGTGCAACCATAGCCATATCTTCAACGATATGATAAAGCTGCGGCGCTTCTTTCTCAGTCACTTCACGCGCATTGTTCATTGCCATGACGACATTAGTGGATTGAAGAATCATGCTCACTGCATAAATACCACCGATAATCAGAGCAATGACAACACCAAAACTTAAACTATCTAACCAAAGGTATCCAACTGCTGCACCGATAGCTGCCAAAATCAAGAAGAAGACAAAGAGCAAAACAACTGTCTTGCGCTTATTGCTGGCAATTTGATCATATAACATAATTTTCTCTTATAATGAAAGAGTCTCTCTAAGCTCATTGAACCACCTAAAGAGACTCTTTATATTCCTTTCGTTTAAGATAACTTGTCTTAAAAGTTATTTTCGAATTGATTAAAAATCAAATGACACTTTTGGTGTTTCTTTTTCATCTTCAGGTGTTTCCAAGAATTGGCTTGGTTTAAATCCGAAAAGACCTGCAATAATGTTAGTTGGGAATGTTTCCAACTTCACGTTATAGTTTGCTGTTGTTGTGTTGAACAATTGACGTGAATAAGAAATTTTATTTTCAGTATTTGTCAATTCGTCTTGCAATTTAATAAAGCTATTGTTTGCTTTAAGTTCTGGATAATTTTCAGCAACAGCAATCAAGCCTGACAATTGTTTTGTAAGAGCGTTTGAAGCATGCATTGCTTCTGCAGGACTTTGTGCTTGTGCTACTTGGCTACGCAATTCTGTAATTTTAGCAAATGTTTTTTCTTCGTAAGCAGCATAACCTTTAACTGTTTCAATCAAATTTGGAATAAGGTCATTACGACGTTTCAATTGAACATCGATTTGACTCCAAGATTCTTTGGTTTGCATGCGGCTTTTCACAAGTCCATTATAAGCAGTAACTCCCCAGAGTACTAGGACGGCAATGATAGCAATAATAATAAAAATCATAAATTCCTCCTCGGGTATGACACCCATTCTAACTGAATTAAGCTTTCTAACCCCAAGGCTCTAGGTAAAAAGCTTCCCACGAAAACGATTTAAATCTTTTCAAGATTATTATATCAATTTTCATGCCATTCTAAAAGAAATTAGCTAATACCTGCTAAAATTGACCGTATCCGAAACAGGTCATAGATATCACTCCAAAACTTTTTATGGTAAAATAAGGTGATATAGATTGAAATGGAAAGGACACTTAAAGAAAGGGAGTTTAAATCACTTTCTTTAAACAAACAATATGACACCTGAAGAATTTTATGACAAACTTCGTCAGCAAGGCTTTGACTTGACTGATACTCAAAAGACACAATTCGAACGCTACTTCGAGCTTTTGGTTGAATGGAATCAAAAAATCAATTTGACAGCCATCACTGACAAAGAAGGCGTTTATCTTAAACACTTCTACGATTCTATCGCACCTGTTTTGCAAGGCAAAATCACTAACCAAGATATCCGCCTCTTGGATATCGGAGCTGGAGCTGGTTTTCCAAGTATTCCTATTAAAATCTTGTGCCCAGCTATTGATGTCACAATCATCGATTCACTAAACAAACGCATCAATTTCCTTAACCTTTTGGCTGACGAGCTTGGTTTAGACGGCGTTCACTTCTACCATGGACGCGCTGAAGATTTTGGACAAGACAAGGCTTTTCGCGCAAGCTATGACATCGTAACAGCACGCGCTGTTGCCCGTCTTCAAGTTCTAACAGAATTAACTATTCCTTTCTTGAAAGTCGGCGGTCAATTGATTGCTCTTAAAGCTTCTGCTGCCGAAGAAGAATTAGCTGATGCTAAAAATGCTATGTCAGTGCTCTTTTCAAAACTTGTTGAAAACTATCACTATGAATTGCCAAATGGTGACAGTCGTCAAATCACTATTCTTGAAAAGAAAAAAGAAACACCAAACAAATACCCACGCAAAGCTGGTATGCCAAACAAAAAACCTCTTTAATGGGATGATACAAAAACTAAGTGGCTTGGTATAATAGCCACTTAATTGCTATCTTTATGGAAAGGGATATTTCAATTGACTAGATTTTTAAAACGGCTATCTGGCACTCAACGGTTAACCTTTAGTTTTTTGATTGTTATCTTAATAGGTAGTATCTTATTATCACTTCCTATTACCCACTACCAAAACGCCCCAGCAACAGGCTATCTTGACCACTTATTTACAGTAGTTTCGATGGTTTGTGTGACTGGTTTATCGGTCTTTCCTGTGGCAAATGTCTACAATGGTCTTGGACAAGTCATTGCAGTCATTTTGATGCAAATTGGTGGTCTTGGTCTGGTAACCTTACTTGCCGTTAGTACCTACATCCTTAGAAAAAGGATGAACTTATCTGAACAACATATCTTACAATCCGCTCTTAGCTATGACAATAGCGGTCACCTTAAACGTTATTTGTTCAACGTTTATAAGATTACCTTTATTATTGAAAGCTTGATTGCAGCGCTATTTCTCATTGATTTTATTCCGAGATTTGGACTGGGACACGGGATTTTCAATGCTATCTTCCTAGCAGTTTCTGCTTTTTGTAATGCTGGTTTTGATAACCTTGGTGGAGATAGTTTAAAACCTTTTGTTCTCAATCCACTGCTCAATCTGCTCTTTATGGCTTTGATTATCTCTGGGGGGATTGGTTTTGCTGTTTGGGTTGATATCAAACGAGCTATCAAGCACTTCTTTGCAGATAGACCTTATCGCCTTAAAACCTTTACACGTCAGCTAAGCAATCAAACACGATTGGTACTTGCTACTACAGCTGTTCTCTTACTTTTAGGAACTGTGTTAACTTGGCTTATCGAGGCTAATAACCCTAAAACCATTGGGCAATACAATCCATTCCAGCAATTTATGGTTAGCTTATTTCAAACAGTCACAATGAGGACTGCTGGTTTTGCAACCATTTCTTATCTGGACACTCATCCTGCTACTAACATCCTCTATATGATTCAGATGATTATCGGTGGTGCTCCTGGTGGTACTGCTGGCGGGGTGAAAGTGACAACGGTAGCCATTACCTTCTTGCTTTTTAAATCAGAATTAGCCGGTCAAACGGAAGTCACCTTCCGCCACCGCATCATTCCAAATCGTGTCATCAAACAAACGTTGACAGTTCTGATTTTCTTCTTCTCAGTCTTAATTGTTGGCTATGTGCTTCTTCTTCAACTAGAACCACATCACGACCCTTTGCCACTGCTATTCGAAGCTGTCTCTGCCATTGCTACGGTCGGGGTTTCCATGGATTTAACACCACAATTATCAACTGGTGGAAGACTTATTATCATGGCTATGATGTTTATCGGACGTGTCGGTCCGCTTACCGTTCTTCTTAGCCTACTTCAAAAGAAAGAAAAAGATATTCAATACGCACAGACAAATATTACCGTCGGTTAGAGAGGGAAATTTATGAGAAAAAAAATATTTGGTGTTCTTGGCCTTGGGATTTTCGGACGAAATGTCGCCAAAGAACTTAGTAAATTTGAACAAGACGTTATCGCAATCGACATCAACCCAAGCCTTGTTCAAAATGTTTCTGACGTGGTCAAAAAAGCTGCCGTTGGAGACATTACTGACATTGACTTTTTGAAAGCTCTTGGGATTAACCAATGTGACACTGTCGTGGTCGCTACTGGTAACAACCTCGAATCATCAGTTTTAGCAGTGATGCACTGTAAAAAACTAGGGGTGAAAAATATCATCGCTAAAGCTAAAACCAAAACTTATGAAGAAGTCCTTTACGGTATCGGGGCTAGTAAAGTCATCATGCCAGAACGAGACTCAGGTAAACGTGTCGCTGCCAATATGCTTCGCCATCACATCGAAAACATTGTTCATTTAGAAGAAAAATTAGCTATGGTAGAATTCTCTGTTCCAGATTCTTGGGTTGGTAAAAATCTGATTCAACTAGATGTTCGAAACAAATACGAAATCAATATCATCGGTACTCGTCAAACAACATCATCTGCTATCGATACCCACATTGATCCCAATAAAGCATTTGAAGCTGATACAGAAGTCATTGCAATTGCCAGTGATGATACCTTTGAAAAATTCGATTACCTTGGTTATTTGAAATAAAAAAGCTAGCTCTAAAAGAGCTAGCTTTTATATTTGCCATGGATTGTAAAATCTGCCATGATTCCATTTGAAAAGTAATAATGTCACCACCACAAGCAAAGCAGCTAAAACAATTGTCACAATATCTGCTGGGGTGAAATTTTTATAAGTGTACCAAGTACGCTTTTTATTTTTCCCGAAACGGCGCAGCTCCATCGCAGTTGAGACCGTGTCAATACGTTCAAGAGAGCTGAAAATCAAGGGAATCACAATTTGTAAATTTCCTTTGATGCGCGCTAGCAATTTCTCTTTTTTAGATAATTCAAGACCGCGAGCTTCTTGAGACATTCGAATCATGTAAAATTCTTCCTGCACGTCTGGAATGTAGCGCAGCGTTAAGCTAACGGCATAAGCCACTTTATAAGGAACACCAATTTGATTAAGGCTTGATGCAAATTGACTTGGATGGGTTGTCATCAAAAACAGAACTGCCAAGGGCACTGTACAGAAGTATTTTAAGGCCAAATTAAAGAGATAAAATAATTCCTGACTAGTTAGATAGAAACGCCCGTAACCTTGCCATAAGACCGTTTTAGCGCCGTATATGCTCTCACCATAACTTGGTTCAAATAAATAGACCATTATCACATTCAAAAGCGCAAAGAAGCCGATGAATTTAATGACAAAGGATACTTGGCTCCAACGGATATTTGCCAATTTAAATAACAACAGCGAAGTCAAAGCAACAAGAGCAATCAAGCGTGTGTCATAAGTCGTCATGCAAGCCACAGATACCAAGATGAAGAAGATTAATTTACTAGCTCCTGACAAATGGTATAAAAAGCCTTGACCAGATTGATACCCAAGAAAATGATTAGCCATTACATCCTCCTTGCTGTTTAATATAATAATGCGTCAAATCAATCGGATTAATGCCCAATTTTTCAGCCAGGTCAAAAAGACTTGTTTTTTTCAAGTTAGCTTTTTCCAAAACGTCGCCTTGATTAAAGAGGGCCACTGGTGAACAGTCAGCAATGATTTTCCCATCACTCACCACGATACTACGGTCTGAGTATTCTAACATCAGCTGCATATCATGCGTAATCATAATAATGGTATGTCCAGCTTTATTGAGCTGATTAAGGAAGGTCATGATTTCAGTGTAATGACGCTTATCTTGCCCGGCAGTCGGCTCATCCAGTAAAATAATCTCCGGATTCATGACCAAAACAGAAGCAATGGTCACGCGTTTCTTCTGCCCAAATGACAAAGCAGAAATAGGCCACTTACGAAATTCATACAAGCCACAAATTTTCAAAGTCTCAAGAACACGTCTTTCAATTTCTTGCTCACCCACACCACGCAAACGAAGCCCTAGGGCTACCTCATCAAAAATCATGGTTTGACTAATCATTTGATTTGGATTTTGAAGGACGTAGCCGATTTTCTCAGCGCGTTCCTTGATAGAATCTTGCATGATAGATTGGCCTTGGTAGCAAATATCTCCAGCTGGTTTGATGAATTGACAAAGAGCTTTAGCTAGGGTTGATTTCCCAGCTCCATTTTTTCCAACAATAGCAATGCGTTCACCCTTATGAATAGCAAAGCTGACATCTTTTAAAATCGGAGTATCGGGCTGATAAGCAAACTGCAGTTGTTTCACTTCTAGAATTGGTTCTGCTGGCACCAAATTTCCTGATTGGCTCAAACCTGTCACAGTAATGTCTGACAAGTCCAGTTGATTTAAATCTGATAAATGCTCCGCTTTTGTCACATCGACATTTAAATCTTTTAAAGCTGTCACATAAAGAGGCTCACGAATCCCATTTTCAACCAGTAAGTTACTCTTTAACAAATCATCAGGATGCCCATCAAATAGAATCTGACCGTCGTTAACTAAAACGACCTTATCCACCTGACGATAAAGCACATCCTCAAGACGGTGCTCAATAATAATCGTTGTCGTTTGTCCTTCTTGGTGAATACGATCAATCAGTTCAATCGTTTCTTGTCCAGATTTAGGGTCTAAATTTGCCAGCGGCTCATCAAAAAGCAAAATCGGACTCTCGTCAATCAAGACACCTGCTAAGCTCACGCGCTGCTTCTGACCACCCGATAAATCTTGTGGACGACTGTCTAGAAATGCCGTCAAATCGAGCTTATCAGCCCAATAATTGACCTTATCAGTCATTTGAGACAAAGGAAGGCAATCATTTTCAAGCGCAAAAGCTAAGTCTTCTGCCACTGTTAGACCGATAAATTGACCATCCGGGTCTTGCAAGACCGTAGACACAAGATGCGATTTATCATAAATCGACAAATCAAAAGCATCTTTACCTGCAATGGTTAATTGACCACTTTTTTCTCCGTGATTAATATTTGGAATAATCCCATTTAAACATTGTCCAATGGTTGATTTTCCTGATCCCGATGGTCCAACAATCAAGACCTTCTGCCCTTTTTCAATGGACAGATTAAGGGATTTTAGTGTTGGCTCTGCTTGAGCATCATATTTAAAAGTGAAATCCTTAAACTGAATAAGGGGTTCCATGAATCTTCTCCTAAAAAATGATTAAGAGTAGGACAACTTTGTCATCCTACCCCGTTAAAAACGGCTCGCATAAGAGCCTGGATAATACTAGAATGCTATCTTATAGCCAAAACAGAACTTCTAGCCCTGCTTTTCAAAAACTTAATCTTTTGTTAGGCTACCTGATTGTGTGCGTGTTTTTGAATAAACCGCTAAAAGCAATGACCCACCAATAGCAATTGTCAAGCTATTAATGATTGCTGATATAATCCCTTGTGTAAAAACTTTGCTTGCTGGTTCGCTATAAATCAAAATATCTCCATAAGGTGCGATAATTCCCCAACCAATAACGTTAGCTAGAATTTGTGCACCGTTAAACCAAGCCAAATCTTTTCCAGTTAATTGCCCTTTTTCGATCTTAATTTTTTTAGCTACAAGACCAATCGCTAGACCAATCAAACCACTCACAAGAACCCATGTCCACCATGGTGAACCGTATTGAAGGGCGTCTTTCAAAGCATGACCGATAAAGCCAGAAAAGAATCCAACAGTCGGACCGTAAATGACTGCAAACAAAGCAACCACAGCGTATTGTAGTTGGATATTTGTATTTGGAATAGGTGTTGGAATATTGATCAATGTCCCGATAATGATAAACAGTGCAGCCCCAATCCCTGTAGCCACAACCGTCTTAATGGAATTATTTTTCATGACTTATTCTCCTTTATAATAAACTCATCTATTTTTCTAAGTAAAATGCTTTAGAAACCTTATTTTAATGCCGTTTTATTTTACCACAAATAAGGTACATTTTAAAGGTGCTTATTTTTTGAGCCAGCCATAAAAAGACTTTATATAAAAATAGCTGAGCTTTCGCCCAGCTATTAGTCAGTTAATTAGCTTTTTTCTTTTTACCCCAAACAGATTTTTCAGCAACTGCTGTAAAGAGAACATCTGTTGAAGAATTTAGTGCTGTTTCACATGAGTCTTGAACAACACCAACAATAAATCCGACACCAACTACTTGCATTGCAAGGTCATTTGAAATACCAAACAAGCTACATGCAACTGGAACTAAAAGAAGTGACCCTCCAGTAACTCCTGATGCCCCACAAGCAGACACAGCAGATAAAACACTTAGTAAGAAAGCTGTTGGAAAATCAACGTGAATGCCAAGTGTATTAACCGCGGCAAGCGTCAAGACATTGATTGTAATCGCAGCACCACCCATATTAATTGTGGCACCAAGTGGGATAGATACTTTATAAGTATCTTTATTCAAGCCTAACTCTTCACAAAGTTTCATATTAACAGGAATGTTAGCTGCAGAACTACGTGTGAAGAAGGCTGTCAATCCAGAATCTTTCAAGCAACGGAAAACCAATGGGTATGGGTTCTTGCGCATGAATAGAAAGGCGATCAATGGATTAATGACCAAGGCTACAAAAAACATAGTTCCCACAAGAGCTAAAATCAAGAAACCATAGTTCGCTAAAATCTTAACTCCGTTATCTGAGATTGTCTTAAAGACAAGACCCAAGATACCAAATGGTGCTAAATTAATAATCCAACGAACCACTTGTGACGTAACATCAGCGATGGTTTGTAAAAGCTCTTTCGTTTCTTTATTTGAATTTCTAAAAGCAAGACCAAAGATAACAGCCCAAGTCAATACACCAATATAGTTAGCTGTTCCCAATGCATTAATTGGGTTATCAACCATTTTTAGTAGAAGACTGTGGAAAACTTGCCCAACCCCTTCAGGAGATGACAATTTTGGTTGCGTGGCAGTATCCAAGGTAAGGGTGATTGGGAAAAGGTAATTCACCACAACCGCTACTAGGGCAGCTGCTAAGGTCCCAACAAGATAAAGCCCAATAATCGTTGACATATTGGTCTTTTGTCCTTTTTCATTTTGTGACAATGCACTAGCAACCAAAACAAAGACAAGTAATGGCGCTACCGCTTTAAGCCCACCAACGAACAAATCACCTAGGATACCAATAGCTGAAACCTTAGGAAGAGTCATTCCTAAAATGAATCCAAGAATGACACCAATGATGATTCGTTTGATGAGACTAGTTCTATTCCAAACATTAATAAATCGTTTCATGGTAGCTCCTCAAAAAAATATTAACGGTTTTAATCATAATATAAAACGGGCACTTCGTCAAACGAATAATGGGAGTTTTTATGCCATGACAGCGCTTTAAATACGGATTTTTTCAATTTTTTGAAAATTTTGTGATTATTTCTAACATGACTTATCCTTGATATGACAACAAATGTCAGCTTTTTAGCAAAAAAACAGCGATTTTCTTCTATTGACGTTAGAAATGGAGTTCGATATAATAAGCTGCACATTATTTTGCTTAATGAGAGAGTTTAACTAAGCAAAATATCATCTTGTTTGTTTATTAGGAGGACATTAATGAAACCTGTCAAAAATATCTATATTATCATCGGTTTCATGTTATTTGCTTTATTCTTTGGGGCAGGTAATCTGATTTATCCCGCCTTTTTAGGGATATATTCTGGTAGTAACCTTGCGTTAGCCATTCTTGGTTTCTGTTTAACTGGTGTGACCCTCCCGCTTTTAGGGGTCGTCGCAGTAGCCTACTCAGGTGCGAGTGATATTGAAGATTTTGCACGTCCAGTTTCTCGTCACTATGCTTTGCTATTTTCAATCGCACTTTACTTATCAATCGGGCCATTCTTCGCCATTCCAAGAACAGGTGCAACTTCGTTTTCAATTGGTATTGAACCTATCTTTGGTGACAATCTGATTGCTAAAGTAATCTACGGTTTGGTCTTCTTTGGGATTTCTTACTTTTTAGCGATTAAACCAAATAAAATCGCAGACCGTATCGGGAAATACCTAACACCTGCGCTTTTGATTATCATCGCGATTTTAGTCGTGGCTTCATTTGTAAAACCAGCTGGTGATATCGGAACAGCTTATAACGCTGCCAATGATATCAGTAATGCCTTTAAAGATGTTCCATTCGTTGCTGGACTCATTCAAGGTTACGGAACAATGGATGCTCTTGCTTCACTTGCTTTTGCTATTATCGTTATCGATGCCAGCAAATCACACGGTGCTAAAGGAAAAGCAGAAGTTGCTACACTTACTTTCAAATCAGGATTAATCGCTACTGTACTACTTGCTCTTATTTATATCTTTGTAGCTCGTATCGGAGCTTCATCACAAAATCTCTTTGATTTTGTCAATGGACACTTTATGTTTAAAGGTGAAGCAATCGATGGTGGTAACATTCTTGGACAAGCGGCTCACTTCTATCTTGGAAGTATCGGACAAATCATCCTTGCCGCAGCTATCTTCCTTGCTTGCTTAACAACATCAACTGGTTTGATTACTGCCTGTGCAGAGTACTTCCACAAATTGCAACCAAAAGTATCTCACGTTGCTTGGGCAACTATTTTCACTTTGATTGCTCTATTCTTCTACTTCGGTGGCCTTTCTGAATTGATCAAATGGTCACTTCCAGTACTTTACTTGCTCTATCCATTAACAGTCGTTATTATCTTCTTAGCCTTGCTATCAAAATTCTTCAAGAAAGATCGCATCGTTTACCAAATTACAATTGGTTTTGCAGCTATCCCAGCTCTTTACGATGCCCTTTCAACACTTGCAAAAATGACTGGACTTTTCAGCCTACCAGCAAGCCTTGTTAATTTCTTCAATGGATTCGTGCCACTCGGACAATTCTCCCTTGAATGGATTAGCTTTGCCATCGTTGGATTCATTATTGGATTTATCCTACACAAAACTAAAAAAGCTTAATAACACCAAAAAGGAAGTTTCGATTGAAACTTCCTTTTTTCTATTTCCATTATTATTTATGACTAAGTTTTTTGGTTAAGAAATCACCGACAAATTGGATGATAAAGACGAGAACCAAGATACATAGTGTCGCGATAATTGTAACATCCGTTGCTGAGCGGTTATAACCATAATAGATGGCAATGTAACCAAGTCCACCAGCACCGATGGCACCAGCCATTGCTGTTTCACCGATGAGTGAGATAAGAGTCACAGTTGACACACGAATCAATTCTGGCAAACCTTCGCTAAGGTAAATCTTGATAATATCCCAAAGTGTCGCACCAGAAGCTTGTGCCGCCTCGATAACCCCCTTGTCCATTTCAGAAAAGACTACTTGAACTTGACGAGCATAAAAGGCAAAGGTTGCCGCAGACAATGGAATCAAAGCCGCTGTTTTACCAAGGTTTGTTCCAACAAGAGCATAAGTGAACCCTTTTAAAATCGCAAGCAAGATAATAAATGGAATGGCACGCACAATTGACGTGAAAATATCCAAGACTTTAAAACCGAATCGGTTACTCAAAACGCCATTTGGTCCTGTTAGAACCAAGAATAAGCCCATAACAAGCCCTAAAAGACCACCGATAACAAAAGACCAACCTGTCATGTAAATAGTCGCTGAAAAGGCATCTGACCAAGAATTTGTCCCTTCCCAACCAATGCGATAAACATCAGGCATATTTGTAGAAATCCATTCAATCATTTAGGCACCTCGTTTCAATACTGTTAATTCGATTCCAGCAGCAACAATGGCTTCTTGCGCACCTGCAAGTGCAAAGGCTTCACCAGACAAGACAACAATCATCTCGCCAACTGGTGTATCATCCAAGATTTCAATATTTCCGTAAAGAATATTGGCTGTAACTTCGAATTGTTTGTAGATTTGGTTAAGAATTGGTTCATCAGTTGATGTTCCTGCGTACTTCAATTGAACAAGCAAGTCATCTTTTGGCAGATTTTGTACAATAGCTTGTTTTTCAATTTTAACCAAGGCATCTTCAATACCAGTTGCTGTTTTGATGAATTCTTGGGTCAATGGTTCTTTAGGATTTGAGAAGATGTCCAGAACTGATCCTTCTTCAATCAAGCGACCATTTTGCATAACAGCGACACGGTGGCAGATGTCTTTGACAATTTGCATTTCGTGGGTAATCATAACCACTGTCAAACCAAGTTTTTGGTTCAATTCTTGCAGCAATGCCAAAATTTGTTTGGTTGTTTTTGGGTCAAGAGCTGATGTTGATTCATCAGAAATCAAAATTTCTGGGTCATTAGCAAGTGCACGCGCAATCGCCACACGTTGTTTTTGACCACCAGATAATTGTGATGGATAGTTTTCAGCTCGATCAGCTAAACCTACCAATTCCAACAATTCAGCGACTTTTTGATCTTTTTCCTCTTTGCTTAATTTTGAATGACGAAGAGCAAATGCCACATTTTGGCGTGCTGTTTTTTGTGCCATCAAATTAAAGTGTTGGAAAATCATTCCAATTTTTTGACGTTTTTGACGAAGGGCAGCTCCTTTTAATTGAACTTTTCCATCTGAAAATGTCACGTCATCACCAATTGTGATTTTTCCTGCTGTTGGGGCTTGTAACAAATTAATGGTACGTACCAAAGTTGATTTTCCGGCACCAGAATACCCAACAATTCCATAAATATCGCCTTTATTAATCGCAATTGAAACGTCTTTTACCGCTTCAATCACACGTTTTTTCTGGCGAAAAGTAATATCGATATGCTCTAAATTAATAATCGGTTTTGTCATAACTCTTACTCAACTCCTCAAGATTTACTCACTTATTGTCTTATCAATTCTATCATTTTAAAACAATTTTCAAAACTTTCCAACATCATATTCTACCATATTCTGTTGTTTTTAAAAATAGAGAATGGCGTGTTTCACACACGCCAGCTCTAAATCTTCAATAAAATCCTTTAGTCTTTAGAAGAAATTTTTGCACCCTTCCATGCTGGGATATCAACGTTATTTGAAGCATCTTGGATGACTTTACCAACTTCGTCAGTTTGGTAAACTGAAATCAAAGTCTTGATAGCTTTAGCTTTATCAGATTTCTTCCAATCTTTTTGAGCAGCAATGACGTTAACCCATTGGTCTGAGTTTTTATCAACTGCTTCTTTGTAAAGTGTTGTTTTGTAATCAACTTTTGCTGCTTGAGCGTAAGAGTTGTTAACGATAGCTGCATCGACTGATGACAATGTTGAAGCCGTTTGTGCAGCATCAACTTCTTTGATATCTAAATCTTTAGGATTTGATGAAATGTTCTTGATTGTTGCAAGTTCGTCACCATTAACGTCCAATTTAATCAAACCTGCTGATTGAAGAAGGTAAAGAGCACGGCTTTCATTTGAAGCATCATTTGGAACTGAGATAGTTGCTTTGTTAGGAATGCCTTTGACATCAGTGTATTTAGCTTTGCCATTTTCTGTACCTGAGAAGATACGAATCGGGCTAAGAAGTGTGTCAGCGGCTTCTACCAAAGTTCCTTTATTTTCAGAATTCCAGTTGTTCAAGAAGTATTTGTGTTGGAAGGCATTGACATCAACTTCACCATTTTGAAGGGCTTCGTTTGGTTGGTTGTAATCAGTGAACTCAACCAATTCGATTTCCACGCCTTTGTCTTTAGCCAATTCTTTGACTTTATCCCAAAGTGGTTCAGTTGCATCATCCAAAGTCATGATACCAACTTTAAGTTTTGAATCATTTGAAGCTGATTTTGAACCACCACATGCTGCCAACAAAACAGTTGAAGCAAGTGCTACGCTAGCCAATCCAAGTAATTTTTTTAATTTCATATCTATTTTCCTCTTTTCATTTAACTCGTGATATCATTCTAACCTAATTAGTTATAGGTTTCAAATTGTTAAAATCAAGGTTTAGTTATAGTTTTAAACTATAACTAAATTAGTTTTCCGATGGGACAGTCAAGTCTTTAGCACTTGGAACATAATCTCCGCCAAGATATTTTTGTGCCAAGTCTGACAAAGTGCCATCCTTTTGCAAGGTCTTCAAACGCTTATTAACAAAGCTTTGCAAGTCTTTTTGATCTTGTCCCAGAATGAAATAAATGAAAGGTTGTTCATCTGATTTCAACTCGATAGTTTTCAAATTATCCAATTTTTGATTTTTAATAATGGTATTTACTGTAGGAGCATCAAAAATCTTGAAATCAAACTTACCGTCATTCAGATTTGTCAAAACTTGAGTGATATTTTCATTAGTGTAGTTGAGGTCAACAGCTTTGCTATTATTCTCAGTGTTAAATTTTTCAAGCTGAGCCGCCGTTGTTGTTCCTTGAACCACTTGTGTTGAATGTCCTGCAATATCATCGTATGAAGCAATATCTGAGTCTTTTGGCACTACCAAAACTGATGGTGTTGACCCGATAGGATAAGAATAGAGGTATTTTGCCGAACGTTCTTTGGTATAACTGATATTGTTGCCGCCAAGCTGATATTTCCCAGAATCAAGTCCTGTAAAAATCGATGACCACTCTGTCTTCTTGAAAGTCACTTTGTACTTATCAGAATCTTTGAAGACAGCTTTTGCCACCTCGATATCATAACCAGTTAGTTTACCTGATTCTTCGTAAGAGAAAGGTGCTGTCGTTCCAACTGTCGCAAAAGTCAGCTCTTTCTTATCAGATGATGCATCTGATGATGACTTTGATGAGCAAGCTGCAAGAAGCGTTGCTGAGACGAGAGCTAGTCCTGTTATTCCTAGCATTTTTTTCATAATCGTCATATCGTTTCCTACCTTCTTTAAGAGTTGCTTACATCTTAACATCAGAGCGACTTCTTAACAAATACTTAAATTCTATCACCGCGATAAAGAAATCTTATCACCCAGCTAGTCTTTATCCTTCGCAAAATAATCGAGCAAGTAAATAGCATTTTCAACAAAATACTGCACAGCTGTTTTGAGTGCTTCGTCTTTGACCATAAAAGTATCTTGGTGAAGCCCTGCCGCATCCTCATCGCCATTACTTCCAATCAAAGCAAAAACACCTGGAATCTTCTCTTGATAAGCCGCAAAGTCCTCACCAATGGTCAGAGGTTCAACTTCTAAAACCTTGGCAAATCGCTCAGAATTTTTAGCAATTAAAGGTGTCAACTCTTCATCGTTAAAAGTTAATGTCGGCGTTTTGCCCCATTCAATCGATACTTGAGCTGCAAATTGATCTGCTGTATTTTCGATAATTTTAGTGAATGAATCACGCAAATGCTGACGTGTCTCCGCAGAAAATGAGCGCATTGTCCCTTCAAAATAACCTGATTCTGGCATGACATTCCACGCGCTGCCCACATCAATGTGCGTCACTGACAAGACTGCAGGCTCAAAAGGCGATACCGTACGGCTGACAATCGCCTGAAGATTATTGACAATAGTTGTAATGGCTAAGACCGTATCTGTCCCAAAATCTGGACGCGCAGCATGCCCGCTCACACCACTAACAGTGACTTTAAACTTATCGACCGCTGCCATGATAGCTTTTGAGCGAAGCCCGATTTCCCCAGGTTTCAAATGAGGATAGTTATGGTAGCCAATAATAGCTGAAACATCCTTAAGGCCGCCATTTTCAATCACTTGATAGGCACCAACTGACACTTCTTCTGCTGGCTGAAAAATCAGGCGCACAGTTCCTTTTAGCTGCTCTTCTTTTGCTTTTAAAATCTCAGCAGCGCCTAAAAGACTAGTCTGGTGAAAATCATGCCCACAAGCGTGCATAGCACCATTCTTGCTTGCATAATCAAAAGTATTTCGCTCCACAATCGGAAGAGCATCGATATCTGCTCGCAAAGCTACAATAGGCTTACCTTGACCAATCTCTGCGATAAAACCTGTTGGTAAATCCGTCTCAAGGATACGAATGCCCAACTTTGAAATATACTCCTTCAAAAAAGCAGTCGTCTCAAATTCATTCTCCGAGATTTCTGGATGCGCATGAATTCTACGACGAACCGCTGCTAATTTAGCATAAAAATCTGATGTCATTTTGACTTCATCCCCCTACAAACTATTGACCACATAAGAAAAAATCTTACGGCTCTCTGCTTTTTCTAATAGTAATTCTGGGTGCCATTGGAAGCCTAAAATGGGCGCTCCATCCTTACTTTCATAAGCTTCAATCGTGCCGTCACGTGGGTCACGCGCTGTCGCAACTAAGCTTGGTGCCAACTCTTTCACACTTTGTTGGTGGAAAGAATTAACCCAAGCACCATTAGAAACCAACTTACTAACGCGGCTATTTGGCAGAATCTCAACTTCTTGTGATGTCCCTGAAAACTCTTTTTGCCAGTGGTGCTCAACCTTTTGGTTCAAAGTGCCACCCAAAGCAACGTTAAGCAGCTGCATACCGCGGCAAACTGCAAAAATCGGTTTCCTCTGCTTCAAAGCTTCTTTAATTAAAGCCAATTCAAATTCATCACGTTCCAAGCTATAATCATCACTGTCAATTGATTTTCTTTCACCATAAAACTCAGGAGTCACATTTTGACCGCCTGATAGGATTAGTTTATCAATCATGTCGATGTAATCTTTAGCCAAGTCTGGACTAGCAACAGGAATAACAATCGGAAGCCCCCCAGCTTCCTTGACCCCGTCAGATAAACGTCGTGACACCATATCATATGGCAAACCAGACCGTGCTGGAAGTTCTTTGATATTTCCCGAAATGCCAACAATAACTTTCTCCATACAAGCACCCCACTTTCTATCAATTATAAGAAGCCACTTTCTAAGTTAGAAATATTGTAAACCAAATACCCAAAGATTACCAATAGTTATTTTTTATCAGGGAGATAGGCTTTGGCTATAACCAAAAAAGACACCCAGCCTTTCGACTGAATGTCCTCTTTTTTATACTATCAGATTAGAAATCAGATACGTTGTGGTAGACTTTTTGAACGTCTTCGTCATCTTCAAGAGCGTCAACAAGTTTTTCAAATGTTTCAAGGTCTTCACCTTCAAGTGTAACTTCTGATTGAGGAATCATTTCAAGTTCAGTAACTTTGAATTCTTCAATACCGTTAGCACGCAAAGCTTCGATACCTTTGTGAAGGTCAGTTGGAGCTGTGTAGACAGTTACAACACCGTCTTCTGCTTCAACGTCTTCAACATCAACGTCAGCTTCTAGCAATTGTTCAAAAATGCTATCTGCATCTTCACCGTCAAAGACAATAACACCTTTTTTATCGAACATGTAAGATACAGAACCAGATGCTCCCATGTTACCACCGTTTTTACCAAATGCAGTACGCAAGTTAGCAGCAGTACGGTTAACGTTACTTGTCAAAGTATCAACGATGATCATTGAACCGTTTGGTCCAAATCCTTCGTAACGACCTTCAACGAAAGTTTCGTCTGTATTACCTTTTGCTTTATCGATTGCGCGGTCGATAACGTGTTTTGGAACTTGTGCTTGTTTTGCACGTTCAAGTACGAATTTAAGAGCTGAGTTTGATTCTGGATCTGGTTCACCTTTTTTAGCAGCTACATAGATTTCAACACCAAATTTAGCGTAAACTTTTGAGTTAGCACCATCTTTGGCAGTTTTTTTGGCAACAATATTGGCCCACTTACGTCCCATGGGTAGTCTCCTTTGTAAAGATTATTATTTATTTTAGCATGATTAAGTGATTTGACCAGTAAAATAGCCAAATCATTGAACTACTGAATTAGCAAAGCTAAATTCGTAATCCTTTTTATTATAGCACTTTGACAGGGCTGTGTAAAATGTTCCTAAAAATTAAAAGCGAAAACTGAGCTCAACAAAAGCCCAGTTTTTAGTTTATTTATGTAAGCGCTTATTTGTTGATTCTAATCGGCACTTTTCCCCAAGTTTGTTCTTGAAGGTGTGAATTACCAAGCTGATAGACTTGGTCGGCTTGCTGGGTCACCGCATCCCACGGTTTGGCACCGATTCGAGCCACGATATCCACAGACTTTTTCACCGTTTTCAGGTGTTTTTGCCCTTTTTCAGTGAATCCCAGCACATGTACCGCATTTGGCAGTGGTTTTTCCACAGCTCCAACCAAAATATAAGTCAAAATGCGACGCACACGCGCTTTCGTATAGCGTTTCGTGGCGACTTTATCCACCAATTCGTCCACAGTCGCTACACTCCTAATAGCAGAGCGAATACGACTGGCAAGTTCTTCATTTACTTGGAAAATCCCCGTCAAATCAGGATTTGTCAAGATTTGGTACTTGAGCAATTGGAAATAATTCTCCCAAGTCACCTGAGGAGCTCTTAGGAAAAGGTCAGCTTCTGGCATGAATTTTTCCACAAAAGCTTTGTCTTGCCTGTGCATACGCAAATTTGTCGCGGAAGCAAAAGCCACATCAGTGTCTAGCGAGTGATAACCAGCTCCCTGACGCTTGATAGGACTAAGCTGAATCGCCTTTCCAGCGCAGGCTTTGGCATAAGAAAGCCCTAAAATGTGGTTTGGCGTATCACCTGTGAATTTAACATCAGCAAATTTCTCCCACATTTTCTGCGTTTTCTGTGGATAAGACAAATTATCTGGCAAACTTTGCAAGTAATCCACCATTTTCTGTTGATTATCCGCATAAATCTGTGAAAAGTGTTGATAATCCAGATTTTCTTCCGTGCCGAAAGCCAACTTATCCACACCAAGACGCTCTAAAATGTCCACCGCGCCTTGTGCAAAGTAGTCAGCTGACTGAACAGCAACCAAAAATGGCAACTCAACCACCAAATCAGCCCCGCATTTCAGCGCCATTTCCGCACGCGTCCACTTGTCCACAACCGCAGGCTCACCACGCTGCACAAAATTCCCAGACATGGCAACAATCTTGACCCCTTCAGCCTGCGACAACAAATAACGATGCCCATTATGAAAAGGATTAAATTCAGCAATGATACCAGTGATAGTCATGATGTGCTCCTTAGAGAATCTTCTCCCCTACTTCTGGCACACAAAGAACCAGCGTTCTGATTTTTTGCGTGGCTTTTTGTCCTCAAAGTCGGCGTAGAGTTTAAATGATTTGAATCCTGCTTGTTCCAAGAGGATGTCGTAAGTCAAGACTTCGTATGTGCGTTCTTCGTGGACTTCGTCGTAGCGTGTGAAGCGTCCGTCTTCGTCTTGCAAGAAGAAAGTCAATTCGTGAACAACTGAGTGAGGTGCTTCGTCCGCGTAAGTATCCCAGACCATGGCAAATTCTTCAGCATTTTCATGGTAAGAGTAGCCAGGAAAGACAGTGTCAGTCTTATAAGTTGAGTGCACGTCAAAGATGAAGACACCGCCGTCATTTAAGCTGTCATAAACTTGTTTGAAGACGTCACCGACTTCAACTTCATCAGCCATATAACAGATAGAATCTGAGTAGCATGTCACCAAGTCGTACTTGCCAGCTTGCGACAAATCAAGCATATTACCTTGTTTGAATTCAATGTCCTCACCAGCAGCTTTTGCACGTTTTCTTGCGATTTCAAGCATATCCTCACTCAAATCAAGCCCTGTCACGTCAAAGCCAGCTTTAGCAAAACGTACTGACTGAATCCCAGTTCCACAGGCTAACTCCAAGAGTTTTTTCTTATCTTTTGGAAAATGGCGGAGCGAAAAGTCTGTCCATTTGTCATAAAGGCTGTCGTCCATGATTGCATCATAAACCGCTGCAAATTTTTCGTAGTTTTTGTTCATTTTCGTTTCTCTTCAAGTTTCAAAAACCTTGCCAAATGGCAAGGTAAGATTATCCTTAAGCAAGGTATTCTGACACATCAACCATAGGTGCTTCGTGCCACAATTTTTCAATGTTGTAGTGTTCGCGTTCGTCTTCTGAGAAGATGTGAACAACAACATCGTTAAGGTCAAGTAGTACCCAACCAGTACGACTATCACCTTCAGCGTGGCTAGCATCTCCACCTGCTTCTTTAACTTTTTCACGGATATTTTCTGCAATAGCGTCCAATTGACGAGTATTCATAGCGCTCACGACTACAAAATAGTCAGTCACACTAGTCAATCCGTAAAGGTCCAAAACGACCATATCTTCTGCACGTTTCTCATCAGCTGCTTTCACAACAACAGCTAAAAGTTCTTCTTTAGTCAATATAAATCCTCTTTCAATATTTCTTCTATCGTTTTCACCTTGGCAAATCGATTATGCCAAATAGCTTCGTAATGTTTTTGTAGTTGCTTTGCTGTCAGGAAATCACTATCAAAAGTAGTCGTTCCATTCTTAGGAATAATCACCTGATACCCTAGTTCAAATGCCACTTTAACAGTCGTATCAATGCAGTAATCAGTTGCCATTCCGATAATCACTAAATGACTAAACGCTTGGCTAGCCAGATATTCTTGTAGCGAGGTTTCTTTAAAAGCACTATTATATTGCTTATCAAAAATTTTTTCTCCTGCTTTCGGAGCAACACCGTCGTAGATTTTCCATCCATGACTACCAAAAACTAACTCTTCGTCATGATGTCGAACATAGATGACTTCAACACCTTTTTCACGACAACTTGTTATTAATTGCTGCCAAATAGACAGGCACTCCTGCATTTGATAAGGTACATTTTCAATCAAATCATTTTGAATATCTACGACTAGTAAAGCAGTTTTCATTTATCAGACCTCATATACCCCACATAAGCGTTATAGGTTTCAATAGTTTGTGGGAAAATTGGGAAGGCTTGGTGGGCTAGGTGCTCAACGGTGTGAACTGTTTCGTAAGCGACAGCTTTGTCAAGCGATTCTTTGGCAATCACACGCGCTTCTTCCACCAATGGGAAACAGCGACCTGGCTCGATATAATCAGCAACATAGATAACCTTATCAAGTAGTGACATGGCTCCAGAGCCAACAGTGTGCGTCTCAATGCTACGTAAGATTTCCTTATCTGTCACACCTAAATCTTCTTGAATCTTATAAATACCAACCATGCCATGCCAGACATTGTTACCCCATTTTTTGAGTTTTGGGTCAAGCTTATACTTATCAATCAAGTCTAAAAATTCTTGGTCAGAAAGTTCTTTGGCGTAATCGTGAATCAAACCAGCCAGTCCAGCTTTTTCAGTATCACAGCCATAGCGTTCAGCTAGTTCAATCGCTGTTTTTTCCACACCAAGAACGTGTTTAAAGCGTTTCTCGCTCATGGCTGATGCAACTTTTTCTAAAAGCTCAACACGTTCGATTCCCGCTGTGTAAGTCTCATAGGTCACGGTAAAGACCTTCTTTCTCAATGTAGTCGATAACAGCTGGTGGTGTCAAAAAGTTTGGTCGACAGCCAACCTCAAAGTGATGACGAATCAAGCTTGATGAAATGTCCATCATTGGCACATCTACCCAAATGACAGGATATGATGTTCCTGCCTTGTATTTAGGACGTTGCACACCAACGAATTGAACCATTTTGATTAATTCATCAATTTTGTACCATTTTGGAAGGTAATCAACCATATCAGCACCGATAATGAAATAATAATCCACGTCTGGATTTTTTTCGATTAAAAGCTTCATGGTATCGTAAGTGTAACTGATACCTTTACGCTCTAATTCGATTGTTTCAATATCCAAACCTTCAACGCCTTCAATAGCTAGCTCAAGCATTTTCAAACGGTGTTTTTCATCAATCGTTTCTTTTTTATCAAGATGTGGTGGCTCATATTCGGGCATAAGAAGAACTTTGTCCAAACACAATTGTTGGCGGACTTGGTCAGCAACCACGAGATGAGCATTGTGGACAGGGTTAAAATTTCCGCCCAAAATACCAATTTGCTTACGATTTTTATCTTTTTCCTTTTTCTCCAGTTCCACTTTGGTAAATGGAGTAACTAATTCTAATGCCATACGACTACCTCCGAGCTTGGTATTACCTACCAAGCTCAATCAACTACATCGCCCGTTAAAAAACAGACTATTTATTCAGTTCTTTTACTTTTGGTGAGATTTTACGGTTTTGTTTTTTAGATGATTCTTTGTAAAGAATGATGATACGTCCGATTTTAAGAACAGTATCACAACCAATCTCATCTTCCAAGATTTCAGCCACTTCATGAATGTCTTCGTCAGTATTTTGAAGAAGAGTGACTTTAATCAATTCACGCGCGTCAAGTGCATTGCGGACGCTTGTTTTAATTTGGTCGTTAAGACCATTTTTCCCAATTTGTACAATTGGTTTCATTGAATGTGCTTGTGATTTCAAAAAAGCACGTTGTTTACTTGTTAGCATATTCTTTAATATAAAGGCATTATCAACACCAGGCGATTTTCCTGGTGTCTAGCCCCGTTCAAATCAAGTTGTTTTGACTTGAACTTCCTTTCTTTTAGTTTTCTTTAAATCAATGCTTTACGAAGAAGAACAGCTACACCTTCTGGTGCCCAAGCTGCAATCTTCACTGGGTTAGCTTGTGAGGCTTTAATACGAATCCAACCAAGTCCTGAATAAACTACATCCATTTTATCTTTGATGGTAAATTCATGACGAACCAAATTTGGAAACTCAGCCAATTCTTTATCACTTGGTGGTGTCAAAAGACTACCAACGTGTTTGTCGTAAAACGCATCAGCGCCAGCTAATTTAGTACGGTGTAATTTCAAATTATTATCAAAATAAGCTGTGAAACCTTGTTTGTCACCTGAGATAAAATCAAATCGACCCAAACCAGCTAAGAACAAAGTTTGTTCTGGATTAAGTTGGTAAGTTTTTGGTTTGATTTCTTTTTTCGGGCTGATGTATTTTAGATTCTTATCACCAAGGTAGTGCGCCATTTGGTGACGGTGAATGATACCTGGTGTGTCAAAAATGTAAGACCCATCATCAAGTGGAATTTCAATTTTATCAAGCGTTGTTCCAGGGAAACGAGACGTTGTGATAATGTCTTTTTCTCCTGTGATTTCTTTGATAATGGCATTGATAAGTGTTGATTTACCAACGTTTGTTACACCTACCACGTAGACATCACGACCACGACGCAATTTCTCAATTTTTTCAATCAAGTCTTTAATAGCTTGATGATTTTGCGCACTAGTCAAGATAACATCAACTGGACGAAGACCTTCTTCGTGGGCACGCTCAGTCAACCATTGTGTCACTTTACCTGTTTTTACAGATTTAGGCAAAATGTCTTTTTTGTTTCCGACAAGAAGAACATCATTGCCAGAGACAAAGCGTGACAATCCTGGGATAACTGATCCGTTAAAATCAAAGATATCCACAACGTTAACAACAAGTGCATCACTATCCCCAACTTCATGAAGAAGTTTCAAGAATTCGTCATCAGTAATGTGCACGTCAGTGATTTCATTGTAGTGACGTAATCTAAAACATCTTTGACAATACAATTCACCAGTCTCTAAGCCCTTTTCAAGAGCTGCTTTCGGTGTGTATCCTGCTTGTTCTTTATCTTCTGTTTGAATTTTGGCTCCGCAGCCAATACATAATAATTCTTCCATTAAATTCCTTTTTGATATTGGATTTTTCCGTATTTTTCTTCAAGTTTAGCCCAAACACGACGTTCACGCCAACGATTAATTCTAGTATTCCAAGCATCAGATTTAACCAAAGGTTTAACCAAAACAGATTGAATCTCTGCACGATGCGCAGCGCGAATATCTGTCATCAACTGGTCACCAACCATGATAACTTCATCACGGTCAAATCCATAACGCTTGATGGCTTTATTAATACCACGTGTGAAAGGTTTCATTGAACGGCTAACAAAGTCCACACCAAAGCGTGATACCGCACGATCAACACGTGAATAACTGTTATTTGATACGACAACCACAGAAATATCAGCCATGGTCATTTCATCCAACCATGCCCTAACTTCTGGTGTTCCATCTGGGTTATTCCATGCAATTAGTGTGTTATCTAAGTCAACTAAAACGGCATGAATACCATGTCGCAACAAATCATCTGCTTTTAAATCATAAACTGCCTCTACCACGAAGGTCGGCCTATAATCGTCTATACTCAAATTACTCTCCAAAAAAATATATTTTACTATTTATTTTAACATATTTAGACCAATATGGCGAATTGGATAATACCTTAATTTAATAAAAAAAGAGCGAAAAACCACTCTTTAAACATTTAATGCAATTGTTTTTTGACGACTACTAAATCTCGTAAAGAAATTAATAGGACCGCACCGACGATGAAAATCATGCCTAGAAAATCCATTGGGTAAAAGATTTCGTGCATAATCGTCAATGAGAAGAATACTGAAGAGATCGGCTCAACAGCAGCAAGCAAACTTCCTTTGACTGCACCGACAATAGCTGTTCCTTTTAAAAATAAGCTATAAGCAAAAACTGTCCCGACAATGATGATACCAAACAATCCTAGCAAATTTCCTGGATTTAGTACTAAAGTGTATTGCCATGGTTTTACCAAGATTGGGAAAAGAATTCCCCCCATAATCATGCCAAGACCAATCACCGTGAAGCTACCAAACTCACGAATTAATTTCGCTGGCAAAATAATATAAAACGAATAAGTTACCGCAGAAAATAATCCCCAAGCAAAACCTACTGGCGTGATTGCTAAGCCATCTAGACGTCCGTGCGTTGCGATAATATAGGTCCCAAAAATAGCTAAAATAATCGCTAGAACTTCACTTCCTCGTGGTAGTTGCTTTTTCCTAATCGAAACATACCCCAAAACAAGAATCGGTGCCATGTACTGTATAACCGTTGCTGTTCCAGCATTGGTACTTTCGATTGCTCTTAGATAAGCGTACTGATTTAGCACAAGCCCAATCAGAGAAAATAAGGCAATACCACCAAGCGCTTTTAATGACGTTACAGCCTTCAAAAACGTCTCACGCTGATTAAGTGCTGCAATAGTCGTCATTATCACACCAGCGGTAATTAAACGCACACAAGACAATAAATCGACATTCATTCCATGGGCCATCAAATATTGCCCAGAAACCCCAGAAATCCCCCAGAATATCCCTGCAACAAGAACCATAATAGTTCCCTTAAACATCTTATTCATCTTAACTCCATCTACCTTACCAAATAAAATTCAGCTCCAAGTATAACACATTTAGCAGCTAGAAAACACACCAATTCTCACACTTTTTGTAAAGTAATCTTTCTAAAAATTCTTTCAGTTTTGTGCATTATAAAAAGCCCAGCACTTGCTGAGCTTTAGATTATAATCTGGCTTATATTAGCTAAAAAATCACCCCGAAGGATGATTTCTTAGACATCTTAGTCTTCTTTTAATTTTGCCAATTCTTGTGCCAACAATTTAAGGGCAACTTGTGGGTTTGCTTTACCTTTTGTGGCTTTCATCAAGAATCCAGTGAAGGCTTTATCAGCATTACGTTTACCTGACTTGAAGTCAGCAACAGCAGCTTCATTGTCTTCAAAGACTTGGTGAATAATTGGAATAAGTACTGCAGGGTCAGAAATTTGAACCAAACCAGCTTTTTCAACGTATTCACGCGCAGAACCACCGTTTTTAGCCAAGTGAACAAAGACTTTCTTGGCAATTTTTGATGAAATGGTACCATCAGCAATGATAGCAAGCATTTCAACAAGGTTTTCTGGTGTTAACAAGATTTCAGAAAGTGTTTTGTTTTCGCTGTTAAGGAATTGAGCCACTTCACCTTGCAACCAGTTAGAAACGTGTTTAGCATCACCACCAAGAGCTACTGCACTTTCAAAGAAATCAGAAGTTGCTTTTGTTGCAGTCAATTGAGCAGCATCGTAAGCTGTCAAGCCAAATTCATTAATGTATTTAGCACGACGTTCTTTTGGAAACTCTGGAAGAGTTTGACGCATTTCTTCAATCCATTCGTCAGACACTTCATAAAGTGGTAGGTCTGGTTCTGGGAAGTAACGGTAATCTGATGCACCTTCTTTAACACGCATCAAAATTGTTTCACCAGTTGATTCATCGTAACGACGAGTTTCTTGTTGGATTTGACCACCTGAACGAAGCACTTGTGCTTGACGTTTTTGCTCGTAGATAAGTCCTTTACGCACATTGTTAAATGAGTTCAAGTTTTTCAACTCAGCTTTTGTACCAAATTCTTCTTGACCATAAGGACGAAGAGAAATGTTGGCATCCACACGCATAGAACCTTCTTCCATCTTAACGTCAGAAATACCAGTGTATTGGATAACTTCTTTAAGAGCAGTTAGGTAAGCATAAGCTTCTTCTGGCGAACGCATATCAGCTTCAGATACGATTTCGATAAGCGGCACACCTTGACGGTTAAGGTCAACATATGAGTAACCATCAGTACCGTGAGTGTTTTTACCAGCATCTTCTTCCAAGTGAGCACGTTCGATACGAATTTTCTTAGTTGAACCATCTTCAAGTTCAATTTCAATCCAACCATTGTATCCAATTGGTTCATCAAATTGTGAAATTTGGTAAGCTTTTGGATTATCAGGATAGAAATAGTTTTTACGGTCAAAGTGCATGTTTTGGTGAATGTCCATGTTAAGGGCTAGTGCTGCTTTAATACCAGCGTCGATAACACCTTTGTTCATAACAGGAAGAACACCTGGGAATGACCAGTCGATAACATTTGTATTTGTATTTTGGTCGTTACCAAAATGTGTTGATGTCGGTGAAAAAATCTTTGAATTAGTATTTAACTCAACGTGGACTTCAAGCCCGATGACTGTTTCAAAGTTCATTATTTGTCACCTCCAAAAATAACGGGTTGTTGTTTATGATAATCAGTTGTTGCTTCAAAAGCAGCTGCTGCTTGATAGATTGTTTCTTCGCTGTATTTAGGACCAATCAATTGCATACCAACTGGAAGACCTTGAGCAAATCCTGCAGGAATTGAAATACCTGGAAGACCAGCCAAGTTAACAGGAATTGTCAAAATATCAGCCAAGTACATAGAAACAGGATCGTGGTTAAGTGTATCCAAACCAAATGCTACGCTTGGTGCTGTTGGACCTAAGATAAGGTCATAGTCAGCAAAGATTTTTTCGAAGTCGCGAATAATCAATGTACGAACTTGACCAGCTTTTTTGAAGTAAGCATCGTAGTAACCTGATGACAAGCTAAATGTACCAAGCATGATACGACGTTTCACTTCATCACCAAATCCTTCACTACGAGTGTTCACGTAGATGTCTTCAAGGTTGTTGTAGTTTTCAGTGCGGTAACCATAACGAATACCATCGAAACGTTGCAAGTTTGAAGAAGCTTCTGATGATGCAATGATATAGTAAACTGCTACACCGTATTTACTGTGTGGAAGGCTAACTTCTTCAACAGTAGCACCAAGTTTTTCAAAGTGTTTTGCAGCATTAAGAATTGTTTCTTTAACTTCTGGGTCGATACCTTCACCAAGATATTCTTTTGGAAGGGCAATCTTCATGCCTTTAATATCTTGACCGATTTTACCAGTGAAATCAGGGACTTTGCGATCAGATGATGTTGCATCTTTTGCATCATGACCAGCAATGACATTCAACAATTGCGCATTTTCTTTAACAGTTTGAGCAAATGGACCAATTTGGTCAAGTGAGCTACCAAATGCAATCAAACCAAAACGAGACACACGCCCGTATGTTGGTTTCAAACCAACAACACCATTGAAGGCTGCTGGTTGGCGGATAGAACCACCAGTATCTGAACCAAGTGACAAACGAACTTGACCTGACGCTACTGCAGTTGCAGAACCACCAGATGATCCACCAGGAACTTTAGTTTGGTCCCAAGCATTTTTAGTTTTCTTGAAGTATGATGTTTCAGTTGAACCACCCATGGCAAATTCGTCCATGTTTGTTTTACCGATAACCACCATATCTTTGCCGTAAACTTTTTCAACAGCAGTCGCATCAAAAATTGGTTCGTAGTTATAAAGCATTTTAGATGCTGCAGTTGTTAAGATACCACGTGTTGAAATGTTATCTTTAACAGCCAAAGGAATACCAGACATCACATTATCAGCATCGATACCTTTTTCATCGATAGCTTTTGCTTGTGCAAGCGCAGCTTCTTCAGAAACAGTGATGAATGAATCAACAGCTGCTTCACGTTCTTTAATATCTTCAAGTGTTGCTTTTGTTAATTCAACTGCTGAGATTTCTTTATTGACAAGAAGATTGTGCAACTCATCAATTGATTTTGTATTAAATGACATTATGCATCTCCTCCGTCTTCTAAGATAGCAGGAACTTTAATATAGTAATTTTCAGATTGAGGCACGTTTTTAAAGAGCTCATCGCGATCGTCACCAGCTACTGCCACGTCTTCGCGCATAACAGTCTTACGATCTGCCATTGTCGTTGTTACAGGGACACCCTCTGTATCAACTTCGTTCAAGAGTTCTACCATATCGACAATCTTAGACAAAGTTGTCGCAAATTCTGTTGTTTCTTCTTCAGAAAATGACAATTTTGACAGATTTGCTACATGACGAACTTCTTCTTCAGAAATTTTCATCTCTATCTCTCCTTGATTAAATTAAATCGTAAACCAAATTTACAACATAGTCCCTAAAATTATACCATATTTTACTTTTCTTTAACATGTAAAAGAAAGGGAGAAAGCTCTTTCCAGAGAATTTTTCACACTTTTCTTCTAAAGCAAAAAAAGAAGTGGTCATCCACTTCTTTCAACTTAAATAATCTTTGCACCTAAAACATTTTTGAAATGATTTAAAGCAAACTGATGATTTTCTTGTGTTAAGCTCGCTACTGCCGCAGCAGGAATCTCAATACCATACCCAAGATTATAGGCATCAATAGCTGTGTGTAATACACAAATATCCGTTAGAACACCTGTCAAAACTACTGTTGTGACACGACGTTCACGTAGTCGAATATCTAAATCAGTCCCTGAAAAAGCTGAATAATGACGCTTATCCATCCAAAAGACACGTTGATCTGACTGGATTGTTTCATACAAGTCGGCTAGTTTCCCATACAAATCACGTCCACTTGTTCCCTTGATATTATGCGGTGGGAACAATTTTGCTTCTGGATGAAAATCATCACCTTCATCATGAGCATCAATGGCAAAGAAGATATAGTATCCAGCTTCATACGCTTCTTTAGTTACTCGGACAATATCATCTTCAATAGCTTGCGCTGGTTTTCCAGCAGTCAATTTACCATCGTCAGCTACAAAATCGTAGGTATAATCAATTGAGATAAGAGCTTTTGTCATTAATTATATTCCTTTAATTTGTCGAAGATACCTTCATTGATGACTTTAAGGTATGTACCTTTCATACCCAATGAACGGCTTTCGATGATACCTGCTGATTCCAATTTACGAAGGGCATTAACGATAACTGAACGTGTGATACCAATACGGTCAGCGATAACTGATGCAGTCAAACGACCTTCAGTTCCGTCCAATTCACCCAAAATAGCAGATACAGCTTTCATTTCTGAGTATGAAAGTGTGTTGATAGCCATGTTAACGGCTGTTTGTTTACGGATTGTTTCTTCAAGATTTTCAGTTTGAAGGTTAAGCAATTGGATACCAACTACTGTAGAGGCGATTTCAACAAGGATCAAATCGTCTTCTGAGAATTCTTCATCGTTACGCCAGATGATAAGAGAACCAAGGCGCATACCACCACCATAGATAGGGGCGATTGTTGTCAATCCATCAGGATAGATATCTTTTGATTCAACTGGGAAAATTGTCAAATCATTATCTACAGATAAGTTAGCTTCAGTATCGTAAACACGACTAGCTGCTTTTACATAACTTTCTGGGAATTGTTTTGCTTGAAAGAATTCCTCAACACGGTCAGTATTAGTTTTGTATTTCATTGCATAACCAAGAAGGGTTCCTCCCCCGTTGATGATGCAAGAGTTACAATCAATAATGTCAGCAAGTTGAGCGGCCATTGTGTTATATGGCAATTCAGTATCTAGGCTGTCAACAGAGCGTTGCAAAATTGATGTAATCTTACGTGTTTTTTCTAATAAATTCGGCATTTTCTACTTCCTTTGCGTTATTTGCGTTACAATTATATCAAAGGAACCCTTATTTTGCAAACAAATTATCAGAAAATTTCTGTATCTTCTGACATTTTGTAAGCGGATACTTTTTAACCTGAATTTAATTAAAAAAATTCATTAGAACGTTCGTTTTTAAAGCCTTACCAAGCTAAAAAAGCGATATCATTCTAATGAATTAGTTCTTAACGTTTGTACTGGCTAAGGACACGAGTTAATTTCTCTTGAACCTCAGCTAATTCTTCAACACGTGGCAAATAGACAATTCGGAAGTGGTCAGGCTCATTCCAGTTGAAACCTTTACCTGGAACCAACATGACTTTTTCTTGTTTTAGCAATTCTAAACAGAATTGTTCATCGTCATCAATTTGATACATGTCTCGGTCAATTTTAGGGAAAATGTAAAGCCCTGCTTCTGGTTTGACTGCAGACAAACCAGGCACTTCATTTACTGCCTTATAGATGAAGTTACGTTGTTCATAAATACGACCTCCAGGAATCAAAAGTTCATCGACTGATTGATAACCACCTAGAGAAGTCTGAACAACATTTTGCCCTAAGACGTTTGCACAAAGACGCATGTTGGCTAACATGTTAAGTCCTTCAATGTATCCTTTAACGTTTTGTTTTGGACCTGATAGGACCATCCACCCAACACGGAAACCACAGATTCGATGTGATTTTGATAAACCATTCATTGACACACAGAAAACATCTGGTGCTAAGCTAGCAATGGCAGTGTGTTTTTTGCCATCCATAACCAAACGGTCATAGATTTCATCTGCAAAAATAATCAAGTCATTTTGACGAGCAATTTCCACGATTTCTTTCAAAAGGTCATCTGGATACAAAGCCCCTGTTGGGTTATTTGGATTAATGATAACAATGGCTTTGGTATTTGATGTGATTTTAGATTTGATGTCATCAATATCAGGGTACCAATTAGCTTGTTCGTCACAAAGGTAATGCACGGCATTTCCGCCAGCAAGACTGACACAAGCTGTCCATAATGGGTAATCAGGCATTGGCACCAAGACTTCATCGCCATCATCAAGAAGGGCTTGAAGTGACATTGAGATAAGCTCAGAGACACCATTTCCTAGATAAATATCATCGATATCCACATGTGGAAATCCTTTTAACTGACAGTATTGCATGATAGCTTTACGAGCAGAAAAAATCCCTTTACTATCAGAATAGCCTTCACTATTACGAGCGTGAGCAATCAAGTCACGGATAACTTCATCAGGCGCTTGAAAACCAAAGGCAGCTGGGTTTCCGGTATTAAGACGAAGAATTTTTTCGCCGTTAGCAATCATACGATTGGCTTCATCAAGAATTGGCCCACGAATATCGTATGCAACATGTTCTAGCTTTGAAGATTTATCAAATATTTTCATAGATTTTACCTCGTTTCAAATATTATAAACTTTCCTTTATAATTTTTCAATCCAAGAAAGGTTCGTTAATCGTAAAAAATAATCAAGATAACTGTCATTGGATGCCAGCTCTTTTTCAATTTTCCGAACGCTAGTTGTGTAGTCTGTAATAATGCCGTCAGTACTTGTTTCTAAGTACCTTTCAATATCATCTCTAGAATTGACCGTCCAAACATAGATTTTTTTACCATTTTGATGAGCCTTGCGGGCTAGAAGTTCATTATAAGAAAAGTCTTCGATTGCATAAAAATCCACCTTTTGACTTGTGAAATCACCCAGTTGGAAGGAAATGGTATAACCAGATTGAATCCTTGGGTCAAGTTCTTTTACCTTCTCAATGGTTTTTAAATCAGCTGACATAACCAGATAAGAAGAATCCACATGTAAGTCTTTCATCTTGTCCACAAAGAGTTGTTCATAATTGTCTGGTTCATTTCCTGTTGGTTTTAATTCAACCAACAGCTTAATGCCAAGTTGTTTTGCCTTAGCCACGTAGTCTTCGAAAGAAACTAAGCGTGACTCATGACCACTTTGCTTTAATTTCAAGCCAAGGATATCTTTGGCTTGAGATTGAGAAATCGCAATATTTTTCCCAGTCAGGCGTTTAAGATTATCATCATGACTAACAATAAACTGACCATCTTTTGATAACATAATATCTAATTCTGAATAAGTCGCCCCTGCCTTGGCAGCTGCTTCTAAAGACTCTAAAGAGTTTTCAACACCTTGAGAAACCATGCCTCTGTGTCCGATAACGGATAAGTTTTTTGAAGGTCCTCCAGAAGCTTTCAAAGCGTTGTATGTAAAATTAATACCACCAATAAGCAATAAAAGTCCAGTCAAAGCTAACACGCGATGTTGCTTTTTCCTTCCTTCAATTGGAAGCTTTTGAGGAGTTTTATGGTCAAAACCTTTTAATAAATAGGAAAGAAAAGCTAACTTGAAGACCAAACGTCCTGCAAAAAGAACACCCCAAACAAATGATAAAAATAGCGTCTCAACCCAAAAAGTCTTCTCACTGCCGTCAACCAAAGCCGCTAAACCAATTCCTGCAGCACTCAAAAGGCTAATAATAGCCGTGATGATTAAAACCACAAGCCCAAAACCTAGCACTCGAAAGATTTTCCTACCCTTAGTCAACTGCCAAGATTCTTTCAAGAATACCGCAAAGCGATTATCTTTCTTAGTCACTGCCAAAGGAAGGGCATAGATAAATCTCAGATTGAGGTAAGCAAAGATAGCATACAAACCATAATAGATTATTTTCCCATTTGTGGACTTCATCAACTCCCCAGAAATAAAACTAGGAATATAGAGATTTTCTAATAGAGCCGATGACACCAAAAATTCAATAAAAGGAATTGTCAGTATCAAATAAAACAGAAAAGCCAAAAAATGCCAACCTGAAATAGATCTGACGAAGCTACGGCTTTTTTCCTTAAAATAAGAAACTCCTAATTCTAACTTTACTTCCTTACTTTCAATGATTTCTACTAATAAAGAGAACTCTAAATAAATCAAGAAAGCAAGCAACAAAAGATACACAAATAAGAGACCTAAGGTGAGTGGATTGGTTAAAAAACTTAAGAGATTATCCGTTGTTATTCCCGGAATATTTGAGTTAATGAGAATAACTTTTAAAAGGAGAGCTAACAAGTAAGCAACAACAGTTGTCATTAAAAACTGGAGAACACTAGCTCTCAAGACATAAATGTACTTGTGTTGATTCAAATCTTTTAAAACCGATTTTATATCTTTAATCATACTTTTCCTCACTTTTAACATTATAGCAAAAATATTCAGAAAAATTCCTTAAACGCTTTCATTTTTCGACCAAATAGAGTATAATAATTTTAGGGATATTTCTCATGATAATTGTAAGCGGTTAACGTTTGATTATCTTATCCCGACTAGCTTATTAAAATTATTGATATGGGCAGGAAGTTTGGAATGCGCAAGGCTGTTAACTACTAACAGCTGACGGATAACTAACCTTAGTTCTCAATAAAAACCAAGATTTCTTACCAGTCTACGTTTTCGCTAACTTTTACGCTCTTGCTAGCATAATTAAGGAGGCAGCTTATGTCACATCATTATGAAAAAATCCTAATTGCTATTGATGGTTCTTACGAATCAGAATTGGCTTTTGAAAAAGGGGTAAACATTGCACTTCGCAATAACGCAGAGTTACTACTTACACATGTCATTGATACACGCGCACTTCAAAGTGTAGCTACTTTCGATACTTATGTCTATGAAAAACTCGAACAAGAAGCTAAAGAAGTATTGGATGACTACGAAAAACAAGCTCGCGATAAAGGATTAACTAAAATCAAACAAGTTATTGAATTTGGTAATCCAAAAACACTCCTAGCTCGTGATATTCCTGATAAAGAAAAAGCTGATTTGATTATGGTTGGGGCAACTGGTCTTAATACCTTTGAACGACTTCTTATCGGTTCTTCATCAGAATACATCATGCGCCACGCAAAAGTCGATTTGCTAGTTGTTCGTGATAGCGAAAAGACATTCTAAGTCTTGAGTAATATCAATTCTCTTTAATAATAATTTTTAATCAACTATTCTATAATTACGAAAAAAGCCAAGTTAGTCTAATGACTAGCTTGGTTTCTTTTTTGACGATTAAGTGATTTATGAATTTGTCGGTCCAATTCACGTTTAATAGCTGGTTCTGGCGCAAATTTTTCTTCCCAATCATCTGGTTTTAAAATCTTGTGAGTAATCGGGTCAAAATGCGCTTGACCATCAGGGAAGATTTTTCCCATATTTGATTCATGAACAATATCAAAGAAAGGTTTTGGGTCGACTCCCATTAAAACAAATGAACCATAAGTTAGATATAGCAAATCTGTCAAAGCATCCACTTGACCAACAAGTGGTGTTTCTGGGTGCTCTTTACTTTTAATCTTAGTCACAGCCTTATCAACAGCTTCGTGCAAATTAGCCACTGACTGCTTGAAAGCTTCTGGATTTCCTTTACTTGTCGCATACAAGAACTCGACAATCTCTTCAACCTTAAAGTCTGAACGATGGTCAGCTTCTTCAGCACCATAAAGTCGTGGTGTTTCACAAGTTTCCCCGTCCATTTGATGGTGGAAATCTTTGACTTTATTGAAGTTGTCATCTTGGCTATCAAAGCGCTCACCAACTTCAACGTGAATCAAACCGTAGTGAGCTAAGGCTTTTGAAATACCATCGTTGTTGTTGGTGTCTGTCGTGTAAGTGGCGATAGCTTTGACAGATTCTTTAGCATTTCCCATGGCAACGCCAGTGCCGACACCAGATAACATTTCAATATCATTATCAGAATCACCAAAGGCCATGACCTCATCTAGGCTAAAGCCAAACATCTCACCGACTCGCTCAATGCCTTTGACTTTGGATTGCCCTTTTGAAATCAAATCAGCTGAATAAGGGCTACTACGTGTGACTTTAATGTAAGGAAAAGCATTTTGAATATTGGCTGTTTCACCTTCAGTTGCCACAAATACCACTTGATAAATCGGTTGACGCATAATCGCTAGCAAGCCATTTAAATTTTGAGGTTTGAAACGTCGGATAAAATGTTTAAAACTACGTTCTACTCCTTTTGCCCAACGCTTGGGAACAAGTGTGCTGACAACTTGACCAAAGCGACTTGTCCCCATGTTGATAATGCGAGAACCAACCAAACCTGAAGCTGTTCCCAGAGAGATTTCACGGCGATGATCGTTGGCATAACGAATCAGACGATAAATTGTCGACACAGCCATTTGATTATGATAAAGCACCTGATCTCGTGTAAAAATGTACTGACCATTATAAGAAATGGCAAAATCCAAGCCAAGATTTTCCAGATAAGGTTGCACAAAACCTGGCCCGCGCCCTGTTGCTACTCCCACAAAAATCCCTTGTTTTTTCAAACTATTAATAGCTTTCAAGGTCGATTGTTGCACATTCTTACGATCATTCAAAAGTGTCCCATCAATATCAAAAAATACTGCTTTTATTGCCAAACCGTTTCTCGCCCTCCCTCTTTATGTTAAAATAGATTATATCACATTTTTAAAAGGAAGTTTTATTGTCATGAAAAAAATCCTTGTCTTGCACACGGGTGGAACCATTTCAATGCAGGCTGACGAAGCTGGCCATGTCCGCCCAGAAAATGATAATCCGATGAATCATGTCGGTGTTAATCTCGATAATATCCAAGTGACAGCACTTGATTTTTTTAATGTTCCAAGTCCTCACATCACACCAAAACACATGTTAAAACTCTATCAAAAAATTAAAGAGGAAGCTGACAACTTTGATGGTGTGGTTATCACTCACGGAACAGATACCCTTGAAGAAACAGCTTATTTCCTTGATACCATGGAAGTTCCTAACATCCCAATCGTTCTCACTGGTGCCATGCGCTCATCAAATGAACTAGGAAGTGACGGCGTTTACAATTACCTCAGCGCCCTTCGTGTTGCTAGCCACGAAAAAGCAGTTGGTAAAGGCGTTTTAGTGGTCATGAACGATGAAATCCACGCTGCAAAATACGTAACAAAAACTCACACTACTAACGTTTCAACCTTTAAAACACCAATCCACGGACCGTTAGGCATCATCATGAAACACGATATTCTCTTCTTCCGAACAGCTGAGCCACGTGTTCGTTTTGACTTACAAGATATTTCAGGTACTGTTCCAATTATCAGAGCCTATGCTGGTATGGGTGGCGATGGTATCATTAGTTTCCTTAATCCAAGCAATGTTCAAGGTGTGGTCATCGAAGCACTTGGTGCTGGAAACATGCCACCACGCGCTGCCGAAGAAATCTATGACCTCATCAAGCAAGGGGTTCCTGTTGTTCTTGTCTCACGTTGCTTTAATGGTATTGCTGAACCTGTTTATGCCTACGACGGAGGCGGTGTGCAACTAGCTAATGCTGGCGTTATGTTTGTCAAAGAACTCAATGCACAAAAAGCCCGCCTAAAACTTCTCATCGCTTTAAATGCAGGTCTAAAAGGACAAGAATTAAAAGAATATATCGAAGGTTAATCACCTGATTAACGCTAAAAAGCTGAAGCAATTGCTTCAGCTTTTTTATTACTCTTCATCAGGAATGTATTCTAAAATATCACCAGGTTGGCAGCCTAACTCACGACAAATCGCATCTAGTGTCGTTAAGCGAACCGCCTTTGCTTTACCTGTTTTTAGGATAGAGAGATTGGCATTTGTAATACCGATGCGTTCAGCCAATTCACCTGATTTCATTTTACGTTTTGCTAATTCAACATCAAGATTAATTTGAATCATATGACTACCTCTAAATTGTAAATTCATTTTCTTCAGCAATGACATTAGCTTCTCTTAAAATCATTGAAAATACCCAAACAACAAATGCCGCTACTAGATAAGCCCAGTTAACAAAAGATAAAACTCCTGAACCAGAACACAAACTTTGGAACCAACTATCTAAAAATGCAAGGGCAATAAAATTGTACTCAACATAACGTGCCAATTTTACATTTTCTGGAGTAAAAATATTATTATCGATAATATTTTTGAAAAACATTTTCACAAAAACAAGGAGCGCAATCCAAAGGCATGAATTTACAGCAAACAAACTAAGAAATGATGGTGAATGCAAAAGCTTTTCTGGAATATTAACATCAAATGAAAAACCATCTCCAGCTTGATTCATCAAGTTCAAATGTGGTTGTGTCAACGAAAGAGAAATAGCAACTACTGTAGATAAAACGATTAAGACGATTGCAATATTAATCACAACATTGGCAACTTTCAACGCTTTATAGTTTGTTTTCTTCATGATTGTCTCCTTAAAATTATTTTCACGTTAAGCTAAGCGACGAGTGCGAAGCCATTTACTAATCACAACAGCAAGGGCCAAAAAGCCAAAAACTGAAAAGTCAACTGTCATATTACTTGTATTAGAAGCATTTGTCAAGATGTTTTGGAAAACTGATACCACAAATGTGTAAAGAGTTGCTTTTTTCAAAAAGCTATAAGTTCGGTCTGAAAGAATATCAACAACTGTCAAATCAGAAAGTAAACCTTTTAATTTAGTAAGTCCGTAAATAATGGCACCATTTACCAGACAAGTCAAAAATGTAATGCCCCAAGTATGTTGGCTCTTGCTAATTGCCCACTCAATCATACCGTATTGACCGAGGGCCATTTTATCGTAACCGTAAAAATGTGAAGCAAAGTCAGCAAGAATGATTAAAACAAGACTCACAATAGTGATATTGATAGCAATTTTAGCAATAGTTTTAGCAGCAGTTTCGATAGTTTTTGTGTTCATGATAAATCTCCTCTTAAAGTTAATTGATAATTGGTAAAATGACAATGATTCTTGGGTTAGGCCACGTGACGTCCACGTAGGTATTTAACAAGTAGAAAAGCAAGGCAGAAATAAGCACAAATTGAAAAATCAAAAACAAGTTGAGCTTGGTGCATTGATGTTGATAAAAAGTTTTGAAGAAATGATACAAAGAATGTGTAGAGACTTGCTTGTTTTAAGAAGCGGTATGTTTTGTCAGCTAGTACTTCTTTTACAGTGAAGTTTGCAATGAAATGTTTGAGTTTTGCCAATCCGTAAATCATGGCACTGTTTGTCAAGATTGTCAGTGCTGTTACTAGCCAAGTGTTTGTATCTTTTCCGACTGCCCATTCAATCACACCGTATTGTCCAACGGCTTTAGTATCGTATCCGTAAACATGTGAGACCAAATCCGCAAGGATTGTTAAGACTAAAACAACATTTGTAAGATTGATAGCAACTTTAGCGACTGTTTTGACGATGTTTTCGATAGTTTTTGTGTTCATGATAAATCTCCTAAAAAATGTTTTCCTATTGGATTTATGGTTGAGCTCAATTGTTAAATCCGTTTTGCGATATTAAATTATTCTTTTTCGAAAATCTTTTATCGTTTTTCGATATATTTAGTATACCACAAGTTTTTCGTTTTGCAACACTTTTTTATCGAAAATCGATATTTTTTTATTTTTTTGCGTAATTTTTAAGAATTTTATCTAAAATCAAGGATTTTCCCTAGCAAATGCCACTAAAAAAAGCCCAGTCGCATTCGACTGAGCCAATTATCACTATGGTCTTATGTCTTTTAAGGATTTTACTGCCATAGCATTTATCAAAAAAGATTCCTCTTTTATCAGCCTACTTACCGTAAGCTGGTTTCTCATCAACTTTTTTAGCAAATGTCATCTTATAAGTTACGTTTATTATCATAAGCTTACCTCATCTTTCATTTGGTAAAGCCATTATAAAAAGGAAAGCTTAAGCTTTCCTTAGATTCAAGAAAAAGTCTTTTTTGATACTTTCCTTAAGTGGTGTGGTCGGCAGCGAATTCCTGCAGAATTCCATGCCTAAGTTTTGAGCCCAAGGTCTCAAAACTTCCCGGTGGCTTATTCTAAATATTACAGCCACTTTCACCACGGCGGAAAGTCTCCTTTTGTTAGGAGCGAAGCTTGCAAACCATTTGATGTAAAGCTAAAAACAGATTTGTCTGCATCTCAATGGATCCTTAATCAAAGTTACCTTTGTCTTTGAGGTTTTGAGTGATGATTTGCCATTGTGGTTCTTGGCGCCAATTTGGATTTGAAACAATCTGACTAGCAACTCGCCTAGCTTCTTCTAAAATATTATAATCTTCCACAATATCTGCCACTTGAAATTCTGGAATTCCCGATTGTCGTGTTCCGAAAATTTCACCAGACCCACGCATTTTAAGGTCAGCTTCAGCCAGCACAAAACCATCTGTGGTTTCTGTCATGATTTTCATGCGTTTTTTTCCTGTCTCGGTCTTTGGATTAGCAACCAAAATCGCATAAGATTGCTTATCACCACGCCCAACACGTCCGCGCAGCTGGTGTAGCTGACTAAGTCCAAAACGATCAGCATCCATGATAATCATGATGGTTGCATTTGGCACATTGACCCCAACTTCAATCACCGTCGTTGAAACCAGAACTTGACTTTTTTGAGCTTTAAAGTCTTGCATGATAGTTTCTTTTTCTTCATTTTTCATACGACCATGCATCAAAGCCACCTTGGCACATCCTGCAAAATAATCAGACAAATCTTCATGCAAAGCAATCGCATTTTTCAAATCCAGAGATTCAGATTCCTCAATCAAAGGTGAAATGACGTAAGCTTGCGCACCTTTTTGCAATTCTTTTTTGACCCAGTCAAGGACAACATCCAACTGCTCATGCTTGACCCAGCGTGTGATAATTGGTTTTCGCCCTGCAGGCAATTCATCAATAATGGAAACATCCATTTCACCAAAAGCAGTAATGGCAAGCGTACGTGGAATAGGCGTCGCTGTCATCATGAACACATCAGGATTTTCGCCTTTTTCACGGAAAATACGACGCTGATTGACCCCGAATCGGTGCTGCTCATCTGTAATAACAAGTCCAAGACGATGGTAACTCACCGCATCTTGAATCAGCGCATGCGTTCCCACAATCATATCCACAGAACCATCCGCAATCGCAGCAAGAGCGGCTTTTTTATTAGCTGCCTTCATACCTGACGTCAAGATAGCAATGGATAAGTCAGGAAACAGCTGCGTTAAACTCTCGAAATGTTGTTCTGCCAAGATTTCTGTTGGCACCATCAAGGCTGACTGATAGCCTGCCGTATAAGCCGCATACATAGCAAGACTTGCAACCACTGTCTTACCAGAACCAACATCCCCTTGCAAAAGACGGTTCATATGCCCACCAGAGCGCATATCAGACAAAATATCACTAAGGCTGCGCTTTTGCCCACCCGTTAAATCAAAAGGGAGACTCGCTATCTTATCAGCCACTTTTTGCTCATCGTATGCAATCATAAGACCGTTAGCTTCTGATTTATTATCTGCCTTCAAAGCTTGCAGATTCATTTGAAAATAAAAAAGTTCTTCAAACTTTATGCGACGAAGGGCTTGTTTGTATTCTGCTAAATCCTTTGGAAAATGCATAGCTTCTGTTGCTCTTGCTCGACCTAATAAACGGTATTTATCCAAGAAAACTTGGGGTAGATTCTCAGGCAACCAATTTTGTGCTCCTAGAGCAAAAGCGGCTTTTATAGCTTTAATCAAAGCATTTTGCGAAATACCCTGCGCCACACGATAAACAGGCTGCATATCATCTTCAACCTGCGCTAAAATCTTCATACCAGTCACTGCTGATTTTAGAGCATCCCATTTTCCGAAAATCGCCACATCACTGCCAAGCTCAACTTTATCTGCCAAATAAGGCTGATTGAAAAAAGATACTGCAATAACGGCTTCGCCTTGTTTGATTTTAAAAGACAGTCGATTACGCTTATAGCCATAATACTGAACATTTGCTGGTGTTACCACTGTTCCAACAATAACAGCTTTTTCCCCGTCAACTAAATCTAAAACACTCTTGCTCTTAAAATCTTCATAACGAAAAGGATAATAAAGCAACAAATCCTCAATCGTATAAATGTCTAATTTATGGAATTTTTCTGCCGACTTAGGACCTAAGCCTTTCAATTCCTCAATTGATGATTGTAAATTCATAAGACCTCACTTTGCTACTATTATAACAAAAAATAGATTCTAAATCGCCGCAAGAAAATCACGACAATCTAGAATCCTTTTTATCTTATTTTGAATAGAAACGTGGGATACGGTCACTTAGAAGACAGAGCACTTCATAATTGATAGTACCACGTTTTTGAGCCAAGTCAGTAGCTGAAATAACCTTGTCACCTTCTTGACCAATCAAAGTTACTTTAGTTCCGATTGGGAATTTTTCTGGTAAGCGAATAGTGATTTGGTCCATTGACACGCGCCCAACGATTTCACAAAATTGTCCATTCACAAGAACTGAGAAGCCTTGCAAATCACGAGTCCATCCATCAGCATAACCAATTGGAACAGTCGCAATGTATTCTTCTTTTTGAGCTTTATAAGTTGCACCGTAACCAACAGTCGCACCAGCTGGAATTGTCTTCACGTGAACAAGAGCTGATTCCAAGCCAAGAGCTGGTTTAATCGGATATGGAAGAGCAATATCTGTTCCACTTGGATTCAATCCGTACATCACGATACCAAGACGAACGATATTGAAGATTGTTTCGCTGTGCCAGATACTTGTTGCTGAGTTACTAGCATGAACAAGAGCAGGTTTTTCACTCAAGTTGTTAACAATATTTGTGAAGAATGCCAATTGTTCGTTAAATTTAGTGTCATCAGCTTCATCGGCTGTAGCAAAGTGAGTGAAGATACCTTCCACATTAGCGCCAGCTTTTTTCAAGTTAGCCATTAAGCTTTCAGCTTCTTCAAGACTACGCACACCAATACGTCCCATACCAGAATCAACTTTCAAATGAACGTTAACCCCTTTAAGACTGATGTCTTGCTCATTTGCCAAATCAAGCCATTCTTGACTAGCCACTGTTAAGGTAATGTCATAATCACGCGCTAGAGCAACTTCATTAGGCATAATAACACCTAAGATTAAGATTGTTTCTTCAATACCTGCTTCACGAAGTTCAAGAGCTTCATCGACATTTGACACACAAAAACCGTCAACTAAGTGATGCACTGCTTGTGCAACTTTTTTAGCACCATGTCCATAAGCATTAGCTTTAACAACCGCAAAGGCTTTTTTCCCTTCTGGAATATTAGCTTTAACCGCCTCAATATTATCACAAATAGCCCCTAAATCAATTAAGGCTCTTGTTGGTCGGTGTAAACTTGAAATCATTTTTTCTCCTCCAAAGCTAGTAAAAAATTTCTCGATTAATCCTACTTTTCAGTTTTCAAAAAACTTGTTACTCATCATCTTCTAAGATAACACTGGCTTGCACAAGATTCCCCGTATGAGAAAGTGAGATAAAGCATCTACCCGTAAACGGTGACTGGGTAATCTCAGGAGCACCAAGCTGATTGTTCAAAATTTCAATATCTTGAAAACCAAGTGTCCCAATTCCAGTTCCCATCGCCTTAGCGAAAGCTTCTTTTGCAGCCCAACGCCCTGCCAAAAATTCCATTTGCCTTTTCTCAGCCTTAAAACCTGAAAAAACTTGAAATTCTTTTTCTGTCAGCACGCGCTTTGCAAATCTATTATTCTTCTCATACGCTCGCTTGATTGCATCTATTTCTTGCAAGTCAATGCCATGACCAATAATCATACGTCTCCTTTGTGAAAAACGATTTTAAACCAAATCAAAACTCTTATCAGCTTAATCGCTTAATGATTTCCAAAACTAAGGAGCTGAGAAAAATCCCCAGCCCCATAGGTTATTCAATTAATTAGAATAGCAATTCCTCATAAGAATCATGACTTAAGGTTGCATGGATTTCACGAATCAATTTTTCAGTTTTATCCCATCCTAGACATGGGTCTGTGATCGATTTTCCAAATACCTCTGGTGTATCTTGGCGACCATCTTCCAAGTAAGATTCAATCATGAATCCACGTACATACTTGTTAATTTTATCACTCCAGTCGCGATTAATCAATGTTTGACGTACAATACGGATTTGTTCAAGATATTGCTTACCAGAATTGTCATGGTTCGTATCGATAACGATAAATGGATTTTCAAGTCCCATTTTTTCGTAATGAGCAATTGCTTTCAACAAGTCGTCATAATAGTAGTTTGGCACATTTTCGCCATGCTCAGTTAGTGCACCACGAAGAATAGCATGCGCCAATGGATTACCATCAGTTTCAACTTCTGCATTATGGTAGATGAAGTTTTGTTTGTTTTGTGCGGCATAAATACCGTTAAACATCACATTCAAATTACCAGATGTTGGATTTTTCATCCCTGCAGGGGCATCAATTCCAGAGGCAACAAAACGATGCTCTTGGTCTTCAACCGAACGAGCTCCAATAGCATGATATGACACCAAATCATCTACCAAGGTAAGGTTATCAGGATACAACATCTCATCTGCAGTTGTCAAACCAGTTTCTGTGATGACACGATAATGCAAATGACGAACAGCAGCAACACCGTTAATCAAATCTGGAAGTTTTGACGTATCAGGCTGATGCATCAACCCTTTATAACCATCACCATTTGTACGCGGTTTTGCTGTATAAACACGCATGACAATGAAAATCTTATCTTTCACTTCTTCTTGAATTTTCGCTAAACGATGAGCGTATTCAAGTACAGCATCTTCATTATCAGACGAGCATGGACCGATGACCAAGAGAATACGGTCATCTTCACCTTTGATGATTTTTGCCAATTCAGCATCACGCGCTTTTTTCTTAGCAAGAAAATCACCTTCTAGTTTTGATAGTTCTTTGACTTGTGCAATATCAATCGTTGCACTCTTTTGATGTATTCCCATAAATTATTTACCTAGTGTATCGTAAATTTCGTGAACAAGTTTTTCAGTATTATCCCAACCAAGACATGGGTCTGTGATTGATTTACCAAAGACTTCAGGTTTGTCTTGACGTCCGTCTTCCAAGTATGATTCAATCATGAAACCACGAACGTATTTATTGATTTTTTCATTCCAATCACGGTTAATCAATGTTTGACGGACAATACGAACTTGTTCTAAATATTGTTTTCCTGAGTTGTCATGGTTAGTATCGATAATGATAAATGGATTTTCAAGTCCCATTTTTTCGTATTGTTCGATAGTATCGATGACATTATCGTAGTAATAGTTTGGCACATTTTTACCGTATTCGTTAAGTGCACCACGAAGGATAGCATGTGCAAATGGATTACCAGATGTTTCTACTTCTTCACCGTTAAACAAGAATGATTGTTTATTTTGAGCGGCATAGATACCGTTAAACATCACATTCAAGTTACCTGAAGTAGGATTTTTCATCCCTGTTGGGACACTAATGCCTGAAGCAACAAAGCGGTGTTGTTGATCTTCAACTGAACGCGCACCAACAGCAATATAAGAAACCAAATCATCTACCAATGGAAGATTTTCCGGATAAAGCATTTCATCTGCTGTTGTTAAGCCAGTCTCTGAAATCACGCGATAGTGAAGGTGACGAACGGCTTTAATACCGTTAATCAAGCTTGGTGCTTCTGATGTATCAGGTTGGTGCATCAAACCTTTATAACCATCACCATTCGTACGTGGTTTTGCTGTGTAGACACGCATTACCATAAAGACACGATCTTTGACTTCTTCTTGAAGTTTAGCCAAACGACGAGCGTATTCAAGCACAGCATCTTCATTATCAGATGAGCAAGGGCCGATGACCAAAAGAACTCGGTCATCTTCACCTTTAATGATAGCTTCTAGTTCGCGATCACGAGCTTCTTTTTTAGCTAGAACGTCACCAGTTAATTTTGATTCTTCTTTAAGAGCATCGAAATTAATCTTTTTACTTGTTGCTTTAAATGACATATATTTTCCCTCTCCTGAAATTAGTTAAGATTTCATATATTATACCATTTTCAAGAGGTTTTTCAATAAATTGTCAGAATTTTCTGTTGTCTTTTTTAAAAATGTTTGCGACCGTGGCAATTTTTGAATTTTTTACCTGATCCACATGGGCACAAATCGTTACGTTTAACGTTAGAGTAATCGATATCAGATTGTGCTTGAACATGTTGAGCAGAGATATTCTTTTCAGCCATAGTTGTTGCACGTTCTGTTGAGCGTTCACGTTCTTGTTGGTGAATTTGTGCTTTCATCATTGTACGTGTCACGTCGAATTCAATAGCACCAATCATAGCTTGGAACATACGGAAACCTTCTGATTGGTATTCAACAACAGGGTTATTTTGAGCGTATCCACGCAAACCAACAGATTGACGCAATTGATCAAGAGCATCAATGTGGTCTGTCCACTTGTTATCCACAACCATCAAAATCAAAACTTTTTGGAATTCTTTAACAGCTTCTTCATCATGAAGTTTAGCGATTTGAGCATCGTAAACTGCCAAAGCACGTTTGTAAAGTTCTTCTTTGATTTCTTCAAAATCTAGATTTTCAAGGTCAGCTAGTTTAATAGAATCTTCCGCAACCAAGTTTGATTTAGCAAAATTCAAGATAGCCTTGATACCTTCTTCGCGGTCTGCACGGCTGTGTGCATCAACAGCACGATTAATTGTACGTTTAATCATTGCTTTGATTTCAGGTGCCAAATCACGGTCTGCTGTGATAACATCGTGACGTTCAGCATAAATGATTTCACGTTGTTCACGCATCACATCATCGTATTGAAGGACTTGTTTACGCATATCATAGTTATTACCTTCAACACGTTTTTGAGCTGATTCCACTTGACGTGTGAGCATCTTAGATTTGATGACTGCTTCTTCTTCATCAAGGTTCATGCGATCAAGGAAAGCTTTGATACGGTCTGAACCGAAACGACGCATCAAATCATCTTCAAGTGATAGATAGAATTGTGATTCACCTGGGTCACCTTGACGACCTGCACGTCCACGAAGCTGATTATCGATACGACGGCTTTCGTGACGTTCTGTACCGATAACACAAAGACCACCAAGTTCACGAACCCCTTCGCCAAGTTTGATATCTGTACCACGACCAGCCATGTTGGTTGCGATTGTAACCGCACCACGTTGACCAGCGTTCATGATGATTTGAGCTTCTTTAAAGTGGTTTTTAGCATTCAATACTTCGTGTGGAATACCAGCTTCAACCAATTTTTTAGAAATAAGGTCTGATGTTTCAACGGCAACCGTACCAACCAAGACAGGTTGACCTTTAGCATGACGACGTTTAACATCTTCCACTACTGCTCGGAATTTAGAAGCAAGTGTTGGGTACAACAAATCTGGATGGTCAATACGTGCTACTGGTCGGTTTGTTGGAATTGGAATAATGCGCATGTTGTAAACTTCACGGAATTCCTCTTCTTCAGTTTTCGCTGTACCAGTCATACCTGCCAATTTTTTGTACATACGGAACATGTTTTGGTAAGTAATTGAGGCACTTGTCTTAGATTCTTCCTGAATGCGCACGCCTTCTTTAGCTTCAATGGCTTGGTGCAAACCATCAGAGAAACGACGACCTTCCATTGTACGACCTGTAAATTGGTCGACGATTAAGATTTCGCCATTTTCACTAACCACATAGTCAATATCCAAAAGCATGATGTAGTTAGCACGAAGAGCGTTATCAATGTAGTGTGTTAAGGCAACATTTTCCAAATCGTAAAGATTTTCCAAGCGGAAATATTCTTCAGCTTTGTCGATACCACTGTCAGTTAGGCCGATTGTTTTTGTTGGTACATCGATGACGTAATCAACACTTTCAAGAGTCTTAACGAATTTATCAGCACGAACGTAAAGTTGGCTTGTTTCTGAAGTTACTTGACCTGAAACAATCAAAGGTGTTCTTGCTTCATCAATCAAAACTGAGTCAACTTCATCGACTAAAGCAAAGTTTAGTGGACGTTGAACCATATCTTCTTGACGAACAACCATGTTATCACGAAGGTAGTCAAAACCGATTTCTGAGTTTGTAGAATAAGTGATATCACAGTTGTAGGCTTCACGTTTTTCATATGGTGATTTTGCAGACAAGTTGATCCCTACAGAAAGTCCCAACCAACTGTAGACTTCACCCATTTCAGTTGCGTCACGTGTTGCAAGGTATTCGTTGACTGTGATAACGTGAACCCCTTCACCAGCAAGGGCGTTAAGGTAAACTGGCATAGTCGCAGTCAATGTTTTACCTTCACCAGTACGCATTTCAGGCACGTCACCATTGTGCATTACAATACCACCCATGATTTGGACACGGTATGGGTAAAGACCAAGAACACGTTTAGCCGCTTCACGAACAACCGCAAAAGCTTCTGGCAATAATTGATCTAAGGTTTCACCATTTTGATATCGTTGTTGAAATTCTGGTGTTTTTGCTTTTAATTCTTCATCAGACAAAGCAGCCATCGCATCAGCGTATGACTCAACTTTCTTTGCAATTTTTTCTAATTTTCTTAATTCGCCTTTATCGTTTTCGATAACAGTTCGTAGAATATTTGCCATCCCAATTCCTTTCGATAAACTTATCATCACATTTTATCATAAAAAGCGCTCTATTACAAGAATGCGCTACCATTGCAGCTCTCTTCTACAAGCGATAAAAATGCCTTGATATTTTAGTTTTATATTAATATCATTCTTAGTATTTTCTGAGTATTTCACCTGCTACGATTATACTCTTTTTTCACCTTAACAACAAGAAAGCACTGTAATTCACAAGGAATTGTCAGCGTAAAAAAAGATTGAAGAATCATCCCAAATGGACTTTTCCTCAATCTCGCTAACATTTTGTTAATCAAGCGATTAACGTTCTGAAACTTTCTTAGCCAAAGCAAAGTTACCAAGAGTCGCAGAACCATTTTCAGCCACACCTGGTGTCACGATATATTCTGTAACATCTGGAACTGGAACATAATCGTTCATCAACGCTTTAAATTTATCACGAACACGTTTTAGCATGTGTTCTTGTGCCATAACACCACCACCAAAGACAATCACTTCTGGACGATAAAGAAGTGTTGCTTGAACAGCAGCTTGTGCAATGTAGTAAGCTTGAACATCCCAAACATCAGAATTAAGTTCAATCAATTCACCACGGATACCTGTACGTGCTTCAAGTGATGGACCTGCTGCCATACCTTCCAAGCAACCTTTGTGGAATGGGCAAACACCATTAAAGTTTTTAGCAACATCTTGTGGGTGTGGAGCAACGTATACGTGACCTGCTTCTGTATGACCAAGACCACCGATAAATTGACCGTTTTGAATAGCTCCAGCACCAATACCAGTACCGATTGTGTAATAAACAAGACTCTTAACGCCTTTACGAACGATTGTTTCACCGTAAGCAGAGCTGTTTACGTCAGTTGTAAAGTAAAATGGGACTTTAAAGTGTTTTGAAATCAAGCCAACCAAGTCAACGTTAGCCCAATGTGGTTTTGGAGTTGTTGTGATGTAACCGTATGTTTTTGAGTTTTCATCAACATCGATTGGTCCGAATGAACCAATAGCAATCCCTGCCAAATCTTCTTCAAAACGTTTGAAGAATGCTACTGTTTTATCAATTGTTTCATAAGGTGTTGTTGTTGGAAATTGAACTTTTTCGACAACTTGAAAATTCTCATCACCAACAGCACAAACAAATTTTGTTCCACCTGCTTCGACACTACCGTATAATTTAGTCATGTTATCTCCCTTTTAATTGCTAGTTTTCTATCAAATATTATACAAAAAATCAAAAGATATATCAAGTGTAAAAGTGCTGTAAAGCTTATTATATCAATATTTAACTCCATATAAAAAGAGGTTCATTCGAACCTCTTTGTTTATAGATATATACTTATTTGAGTTCTAGCAATGCAACACCTTCAGCAAGTTCACCTTGAGCAACTGGTGTTACTTCTTGGTAGTCAGCTGTATTTGTCACGATAATCATTGTTGTGTCATCAAGACCTGCTTCTGCAATAGCTGCGCGATCAAATGTTCCAAGAACATCGCCTTTTTTAACTTTTTGGTTAGCAGCAACTTTTTGGTTAAATCCTTTACCAGCCATTGAGACAGTATCAATACCGATGTGGATAAGGATTTCAGCACCGTTGTCAGATTTCAAACCGTAAGCGTGACCTGTTTCAAAAGCAAGTTGAACAGTACCATCAACTGGTGAGTAAACTGTGTCGCCGTTTGGTTTAATAGCGATACCTTTACCCATAGCACCTGATGAGAAGACTGGGTCATTAACTGCAGAAAGTTCAACAGCTTGACCTGAAAGTGGGCTTACAACTGTTTCTTCAGAAACACCAGCTTGAGCAAGTGCAGTAACTTCTTCAGCTACTTCTTTTGCTTCTTTAGCAGCTTTAACATCTTTTGTATCATCTTCGTAACCGAACATGTAAGTCAATACAAAGGCAAGAGCTGTAGTTGCAAGAACCATGATGATGTATTTAAGAACTTGACCGTTCAAGTAAAGAAGAGTACCTGGGATAATTGTGATACCAAAACCAGTACCAGCAAGGTTGAAGATTGAAGCTAACCAACCACCACAAGCACCAGCAACAAGACCTAATACAAATGGTTTACCAAAGCGCAAGTTTACACCGAAGATAGCTGGTTCTGTGATACCAAGTCCTGCAGAAAGAGCAGCTGGAAAAGCAAGAGCTTTAAGTTTAGCATCTTTTGTTTTAACACCAACAGCAAGAGTTGCACCAGCTTGGGCAGTCATTGCAGCTGTGATGATAGCGTTGAATGGGTCTTTGCCATCAGCAGCAATCAATTGTGATTCAAGCAAGTTGAAGATGTGGTGAACACCTGTAACCACGATAACTTGGTGAATACCACCAAGAACAAGACCAGAAAGACCAAATGGCAAGCTAAGCAAGAATTTAGTTCCTGCAAGAACGTAGTTTTCAACAGTGTGGAAAACTGGACCAATGACAAAGAGTGCCAAGATTGACATTACCAAGAATGTCAAGAATGGAACCAACAAGAGGTCAAGCACATCTGGAATTTTTTTGTGCAACCATTTTTCAAGTTTCGCACCAAGCAAACCTACGAAGAATGCTGGAAGAACTGAGTTTTGGTAACCAACAACTGGAATGAATCCAAAGAAGTTAATTGGTTCTGCAGCTTTTGAAGCAACATCCCAAGCATTTGGAAGTGAGTTGTTAACCATCATAAGTCCAAGAACAAGACCTACGATTGGGCTTCCACCAAATACGTTAAATGCAGACCAGCAAATCAAAGCTGGGAAGAAAGCAAAGGCTGTATCTGTCAATACAACAGTGTATGTGTAGAAGTTTGTAGATGAGAATGCTTCAGAAGTTGTTCCGAAGAGTCCTAGGATTGTATCATTGTTGATAGCTCCGCGGATACCCATGAAAAGACCAGTCGCTACGATAGCTGGAAGCAATGGAACAAATACGTCACCGAATGAACGGACAGCGCGTTGGAACCAGTTTCCTTGTTTAGCAGCTTCTGCTTTTTGTTCATCTTTTGAAGCTGTTGGCAAACCAAGAGCAACAACTTCATCGTACATTTTGTTAACTAGACCTGTACCAAAGATAATTTGGTATTGACCTGAGTTGAAGAAAGCTCCTTGAACTTTGTCAAGATTTTCAATTTTGTCTTTGTCGATTTTTGCTTCATCAACAACCATAACACGTAAACGTGTGGCACAGTGAGCGACACTGCGTACGTTTTCGCGGCCACCTAAAGCAGCAACAATCTCTTTTGCAATCTGTGCGTTATCCATTTGCAAAAACTCCTTTATATAAAATTACTTTTGTAAGCTTGTTTGTAAGCGTTTCACTTAACTACATTTACATTTTATCATAAAAACGCTTTATGTCAAGCGTTTATCATATTTTTTTCTTTTTGCGGGAAAATAATTGATTTTTAGGCGGAAAACGTTTACTATATTAATAGTAGATAGATAAACTAAAGGAGAAAATTATGAATTTACCTCAAGAAGTACGATACCGTGCTTACGCTGATTGGAGCGAGGAAGAGGTTGCTAAAATCACTGAAAATGTGAAACAATCACCTTGGCATACCAGCTACCACATTGAGCCAAAAACTGGGCTATTAAATGACCCTAACGGCTTTTCATACTTTAACGGGAAATATACATTGTTCTACCAAAATTGGCCTTTTGGTGCTGCTCACGGTCTTAAACAATGGGTTCACACTGAATCTGAAGACTTGGTTCATTTCCATGAAACTAATGTAGAACTTCGCCCTGACACTAAAAATGATAGCCACGGTGCTTACTCTGGTTCTGCCTATGAAATCGACGACAAACTCTTCTTGTTCTATACAGGAAATGTTCGTGACGAAAACTGGGTACGTGACCCACTTCAAATCGGTGCTTGGATGGATAAAGACCACAAGATCACTAAAATGGATGACGTTCTTATCCGCCAACCAGAAGACGCAACAGAGCACTTCCGTGACCCTCAAATCTTCAACTACAAAGGTCAATTCTACGCTATCGTAGGTGCTCAAAGCCCTGAAAAATCAGGTTTTGTTAAACTTTATAAAGCAGTTGATAACAATGTTGAAAACTGGGAAGAAGTTGGCAATCTCGACTTTGGTGGCACTGGTTCAGAGTACATGATTGAATGTCCAAACCTTGTTTTTGTTGATGATAAACCAGTTCTTCTTTACTGCCCACAAGGCCTTGATAAATCTGAACTTGATTATCGCAACATTTATCCAAATACTTATAAAGTATGTCAATCGTTTGACACAGAAAACGCAAAATTAGTTGGCGCTTCAGACATTCAAAATCTTGACTACGGTTTTGAAGCTTATGCCACTCAAGGATTCAATGCCCCTGATGGACGTACTTTAGCTGTTAGCTGGATTGGACTTCCAGATGTTGATTACCCAACAGATAAATACGATTATCAAGGCGCTCTAAGTCTTGTTAAAGAACTTTCTATCAAAGATGGAAAACTTTACCAATATCCAGTTGAAGCTATTACGTCACTTCGTGCTGGCTCTGAAGCATTTGCCAATAAAGCTAAAACAACAAACACTTATGAATTAGAGCTCAATTTCCCAGCAAATCAAAAATCTGAAATCCTTCTCTTTGCTGATGACAAAGGCAATGGACTCAGCTTGACGGTCGATACTAAAGACGGTAAAATTATTCTTGACCGCAGTAAAGCTGGTGTTCAATACGCTACAGAATTTGGCACAAGCCGTGAATGCACAATCGATGCGAAAGAAACAAGTGCTAATATTTTTGTAGATAATTCAGTCGTTGAAATCTTTATCAATAAAGGAGAAAAAGTATTTACTAGCCGTGTCTTCTCTGAAGCTGGCCAAAACGGCATCGCTATTAAATCTGGAGACGTTACTGGTACATACTTTGATTTGAAGTACTAATATGGTAGCAAAATTAACTGACGTTGCTGAACTTGCTGGGGTTAGCCCAACAACCGTTTCACGCGTTATCAACAACAAAGGTTATTTGTCAGAAAAGACAAAACAAAAAGTTCAAGAAGCTATGAGAACTTTAGGCTATAAACCTAATAACCTCGCTCGTGGACTTCAAGGAAAATCAGCCCAACTCATCGGACTTATCTTTCCTAATATTAGCAATATCTTTTATTCTGAACTGATTGAATATCTTGAAATCGAACTATTCAAACATGGTTATAAAACGATTATCTGCAACAGTGAAAATGACCCTGCCAAGGAACGTGAATACATCGAAATGCTTGAAGCTAACCAAGTAGATGGCATCATCTCATCAAGTCACAACCTTGGTATCGATGATTACGAACGCGTCAGTGCACCTATTATTGCTTTTGATAGAAACCTGGCCCCAAACGTTCCTATCATTGCTTCAGATAACTTTGAAGGAGGCAAGCTAGCTGCTCGCACCCTTCAAAAAAATGGTTGCGAAAATATCATCATGATTACCGGACACGATAACACTGACTCACCAACCGAATTACGTGCCCTTGGTTTTACATTTCAAATTCCGCACGGTGAAGTTTTCAAAGTTCCTAACAACTTATCCACAATTCGCCGCGAAATGGAAATCAAATCCATCATCGCACGAACTAGACCTGATGGTATCTTTGTTTCCGATGATTTGACAGCCATTTTAACCATGAAAATCGCAAAACAATTAGATTTAAAAATCCCTGAAGATTTGAAAATTATCGGGTACGACGGTACGTCATTTATCGAGAACTTCTTCCCACAATTGACAACTATCCGTCAGCCAATCGATGAAATCGCTAGTCTACTTGTGGACATTCTCCTAAAACATATTAAAGGCGAAAAAACAAGCAAAGACTACATCCTACCAATTTCACTTCTTCCTGGTGGCAGTATCTAATAAACACAAAAGCACAGGCATTTATGTCTGTGCTTTTTAGGTACAAAAAAAGAGAGATGACAAGCATCTCTCTTTCATTTATTATTCAGTAACAAACTGACTCAACAATCCATTGACGAATTTTGCTGATGTTTCGTCTGAATATTTTTTAGCAATTTCAATGATTTCATTGACCGCTACACGTCCAGGTGTTTCTTCGAAGTATTTCACTTCATAAAGACCTAAACGAAGCAAAGCTTTGTCAGTTAGTGTTAAACGCTCTAGTGACCAGCCTGATTTTAAGTGTGCTTCGATTTGTTGATCAAGTTCTGATTGCAAATCACAAACACCTTTAACAAGATTTAGAAGAAATACTGGAACTTGAACTTCTTCGTCTTCTTCGACAGTCTTATCATAAGTGTAAGCAAATTCAGCTGCTTGCAAATATTCTCCACCAAATTCGAGGCTAAAGAGTGCCTGGAAGGCACGCTCACGAAGGTCACGTCTTGAATTTGTAAAGTTATTAGTCATCCAAGAAATCCTCGTCAAACAATGCTTTCAAATCAGGTTTTGGTGTTTTTTCAGGAACAATTCCTTCAACGTGAATATTGACAGATGAGATAGTCACTTCTGCCATTTCGTAAACTGCAGCTTTAACAGCTTTTTGAATAGCCATTGAAACAGCAGGAACGTTGACACCGTATTGAAGATATACATAGATATCAGCGTTAACTGTGCCATCTTCTTCTGTTTGAAGGTAAACACCTTTACCTAAAACTGTTTTGCTGAAACTATCAGTCATGGCTTTGTTACGAAGTGAGTGAACGCCATCAACTTTTGTTGCAGCAATACCTGTGATAACTTCTAGTACTCGTGGTGAAATAACAATATCACCGATATTTTCAGTTGTCATAAGCATTTCCTTTCTAATTAAATTTAAGGATTAAAAAGTAAAGAGAGCGGTGCCCTCTCTACCCGCTCTACTGGCAAGCTTAGGCACGTGATACGTAAGTACCTTCTTGCGTATTGATTACCAATTTTTGACCGATTTCGATGAAGTCTGGTACGTTAACAACAAGACCTGTTTCAAGAGTTGCAGGTTTACCAGAACCAGTAACTGTAGCACCTTTGATTGATGGTTGAGTGTCAGTAACTGTCAATTCAACTGTTGTAGGAACAGTTACACCGATAACTTCAGTTCCGTAGAATTGGATTTTAACTTCTGAGTTTTCAAGGATGTAAAGCAATTCTTGTTCTACGTTAGCAACTGGAATTTCATATTGTTCGTAGCTTTCAGTATCCATGAAGTATGCTGTGTCATCCATTTTGTAAAGGTATTGTGCAGCACGTGTTTCGATGATTGCTTGTTCGAATTTTTCTTCTGGACGGTAAGTTGTATCGAATGTTGAACCAGTACGTACGTCACGGAGTTTCATACGCATAACAGTGTTACCTTTACCTGGTTTGTGGTGGCTTGCTTCGAGAACTTTGATGAGTTTTCCATCAGATGTTACGAAAGTCATACCTGCTCTAAGCTTACTTGCTTCAATCATTTATTCATTACCTCTTATAAATTATTTATCACTTCATTTTACCATAAAATACGCTATGGCTCAAATCTTTTTGGGTTTCAAAAGAATAACCCTCTCCTACTATTTTAGACTTCATTGTTAAAAAAATCCAATTTTGATACAATAAAACTCTAGAAATTTTTTAAAAAGGGAGATTTATTGAATATGAAAGTAAAACTTGAGAGTCCAGAAGGAGAGATTAAAGAAGTTAAAGTTGGTTTCAGCTGGACAACGCTATTCTTTTATTGCTTTGTGCCACTTTTCCGTAAAGATTGGAAATGGCTTGGCATTATGCTTGGAGCAATGATTTTAGGAGGAATGCTCTCACTAAGTCTTAATGTTGGTACTGGCATCGGCCTTGGCTTAAACATTGCTTTTGCTATTTTATACAACAACTTTTACATCAATGATTTGTTAAAAAAAGGTTGGACGCCAGCTTCCGAAATTGACGAAAAAATTCTAAAAGATAAATTGAACTAAAAAGACTAAAAGAGCACTTCTTTTGAGTGCTCTTTTTATTAGTCATCAAAATCATCCATGCCAAGTCTCACTTCTGGGACATCGTGCTGAACGCATTCGACACCTTTTTGTTTCATCAATTCGATAGCAAATGGATGCATGCGGTAAGCTGTTTTGTAAGTAATCTTCTTAATTCCTGCTTGAAGAAGCGCTTTGGTACAGTTAATACACGGAAAATGTGTCACGTAAATCTCTGTACCCTTGGTTGAAATGCCTTCCTTAGCACACTGGATAAGGGCATTCATTTCTGCGTGAACGGTACGGATACAATGACCGTCTTCCATTTTGTGTCCTGCTTCGCTACAGTTATCAGTTTCAGAAACGCCACCATTGTAACCAGTAGCGATGATACGATTATCTTTAACCAAAACAGCTCCGACAAAGGCGCGATCACAAGTTGAACGTTTTGAAATCAACTCCGCATTTGCCATAAAATAATCTTCCCAAGAAAGTCTTTCAGTCATTGTTTTCCTCCTTTTCTAAACGCATTTTAAGATAAATTAAAATAAGTCCAATCACAGCAATTGCCATGCAAAAATACGAAGCAATTTTATACATCCCACTTGCTGCTTCAATAAAAAATGTTAATCCAACTAATCCCAACCCGAGATAATGAGCAATACTATTAATACTAAACTGATGCGTGCTGCTCAATGCAGACAAGAAAAGAACAACAATGAATTCCAAAATAAAATAATTCTTACTGCTTCCTTGCATAACATCAACAACTAGCATAAAAATAAGCACTATAAATAATGAGATGGATAAGAAAAGTTTAATTTTTTCTTTGTTTAACAATGATTTCACAATATTCACCTACAAGACAATCAATTCTTTCGGTGCCAAGGTCAGAACCTCACACCCATTTTCAGTGACCACAAGGTCATCTTCGATACGAACACCGTATTTGTTATCAAGATAAATTCCTGGTTCATCGGTGATAGTCATGCCAGCTTCAACCAATTCATCAGAATTTCCAAAGAATGGGATTTCGTGAATATCAAGTCCAATTCCATGACCAATTCCGTGTGTGAAGTGCTCACCATAACCAGCTTTTTCAATCACATCACGCGCTAGCTTATCGTAATCACGGCGTGTCATGCCAGCTTTGACCGAATCAATCACAGCTTGATTAGCACGTAAAACCACATCATAAATCTCACGCTCTTCGTCAGTCGTCTCACCGATATGGATGGTACGCGTCATGTCGCTGACGTAATGATTGTAGTAGCAACCAAAATCAAGGGTCAAGGTTTCGCCTGACTGGATAACTTTCTCACTGGCTACGCCGTGAGGCATGGCAGAGCGGTAACCTGATGCTGCAATGGTTTCAAAAGATACCCCAGAAGCTCCGTATTCACGCATACGAAAATCAAGGAAGTTTGCTACTTGCAATTCTGTTGTTTGCCCAGGTTTGATGAAATCAAGCATGTCTGTGAAGGCACGGTCAGAAATCGAGCAAGCTTTTCGGATAGTCGCAATTTCAGAAGCATCTTTAATCATGCGCAATTCTTCCATGAAATCACTCTGTGCTCGCAAATCATAGTGCTCAAAAATTGCCTGCAAAGTTTGGTAATAAGCAAATGACACCTGACTATCAAAACCAATCGTCGAAATCGCATCGGATGCAATCGCCTTAGCAATCTCAGAAAGCGCATCTCTGCTTTCGATGATATCAAATCCTTGAACCGTTTGCTTAGCAATCAAAGTGTAGCGAGCATCCGTTACAAACAAACGACGTGTTTTGGAAATAAAGACAGTTGCTGCTGTCCCCCAAAAACCTGTCAAATAATAAATATTATTTTGACCAGTCACCAACATGGCATCCAGCTCTTTTTCATCTAATTTAGCATCAAATCTTTCCAGTCTGGCTAACATGAACCTCTCCCTCTCTCGTTTTTTAAGATAATTATACCAGAAAATCCTTGAAACAATCGCCTTTTTCACGTTTTTTCATAAAAATACTTAGCCGGTAAATCAATTTTATCGTAAAAAAAGAACCATCAAGTTCTTTGGGATTAAAAACAAAGCCTCTTTCTGATACTTTCCTTAGGTGGTGCCGTCGGCAGCGACTTCCTACGGAATTCCATGCCTAAGTTTTGAGCCTAAAGTCTCAAAACTTCCGGGTGACTAACATTATTAGTTTTCAGCCACTTTCACCACAGCGGAAAGTATTCTTTTATTGCGAGCAAATGAATCCTAAAATTAAAGTATTGCAATGACGAATTAGAATTCAATTTAGATTAAAAATAGGTTTGTACACATTCTAAAAAGGACACAAGGTCCTTTCTAATTTATTATTTTTGCTTTTTTGATAAACAAAATACTTAGAATAACTAGGCTTAAGCCGTAAATAAAATAAAGCGATTGATAAGTTTGAAAACCTAGAATTTGAATAATTAGTAAACCAGCAATGCTTGCGATATTAACCACAGTCGTCATACTGACCACCCATTTTTCAGCATGGCTACTTTGCAAAAGCATTTTTGAACTTTCATAAAGCGGCGTAGCTGCCATGACAAGCATAGTATAAGCCGTCAAAGGCACGATGTCTGACACAATTTGACTTGACAAAAAGTTTGCAAAGACATTGGCACAAAGCGTCACAAGCACTGCAAAAACTGCACTTAACAGATAGCTATTTCGATAAATCACACGCATAAATTGCTTGCTTTCGTGTTTTTGATTAGCCTGCGGCAAAAAGACAGAAACCGCACCTGCATACATGAACGCAGGCAAGCGTACCATTGAAAAGAGCTGGCTAATGACTGCATAAATAGAAAGTATTTTTAGACCTTGACGTCCCATCAAAGCATCAAAAGCCATGATAAAAAGGACACTTTCTAAAATTTCTTGAACTGTTAAAGGAAGCCCAAAAACAACCAATTCTTTCTTGCAAGTTGAAGGAATTTTCAAAGCGTCAATAATCACTCGATAAACCAAAGCAAGATAGGCTAAGACCACCACCAAAAGTGAGATGATAGCTGAAAATGCTGCGCCTTTTATGCCAAAAATCGGAACAAGATAATAATTCAAAGCCACATCAAGAAGCGAACTAACCACACCTATGGCAAAAATTGGCTTGGTTTTCTTTTCAACTTTCAAGACATTCGTCAGCAAAAAGGTTAACAAAGTCAAGAGAATATATGGTGACATGATGACAAGATAAAGACTTGATAACCTAAGTAAGTCACCAGAAAAACCATAAAAAAGACGCAAAAAGGATTTTCCAAAAACTAAACAAATCAGTAAAAAACTAAGGCCTATCATGATATCCAGTAGCAAAGAGGATTTGAGCAAATCTTTAAACCGCTGGTCATCATTTTCTGCAAAAGCACGCGCCCCTTTGATATTAAAAGACAAGCTAAAAGCCCCTAAAATCCCGCCAAAGGCAAATAAGAAATTTTGAATCACCGAAATTCCAGAAAGGACAACACTGGAATCATTAACCGCAAAATGCAGTGACAATTGATTAATTAAAAGCTGCGCCACATTTGTCGCAATCAACGGCAAAACATAGCGATTAACCTCTTTTGAATAAGTCTTCATTTCTTCGATAAACCTCAACTTAAGAGCAGTAAAAACTGCGCTATTTCCCTATAATTGGCTACATTATAGCACAAAACCCAGGCAAGATAGCTTACCTGGGTGATTTTTTTATTTCAATTTATCTTTTAAATATTGTCCTGTGTAAGATTCTTTGACTTTGGCGACTTCTTCTGGTGTGCCTGTAGCGATGATTTGTCCACCGCCGACACCACCTTCTGGTCCAAGGTCGATAATGTGGTCAGCGGTCTTAATCACATCAAGGTTGTGTTCAATGACAAGCACAGTATTGCCATCATCCACAAAACGTTGAAGAACTTTAAGCAGACGGGCAATGTCATCTGTGTGAAGACCTGTCGTTGGTTCATCAAGGATATAAAGACTCTTACCAGTTGAGCGTTTATGAAGTTCACTAGCCAATTTCATACGCTGTGCTTCACCACCAGAAAGTGTTGTGGCTGGCTGACCAAGTGTAACATAACCAAGACCAACATCTTTGATGGTTTGCAATTTGCGGGCGATTTTAGGAATTGGTGCAAAGAATTCAACCGCATCATTGACTGTCATATCAAGGATTTCAGCGATATTTTTGTCTTTGTAATGAACTTCAAGCGTTTCACTGTTATAACGTGTGCCATGACAAACTTCACATGGCACGTAAACATCTGGCAAGAAGTGCATTTCAATTTTGATAATTCCGTCACCAGAACAAGCCTCACAACGTCCACCTTTGACGTTAAATGAGAAGCGTCCTTTCTTGTAACCACGAATCTTAGCTTCATTTGTCTTAGCAAACAATTCACGGATATCGTCAAAGACACCTGTATAAGTAGCTGGATTTGAACGCGGTGTACGACCGATTGGGCTTTGGTCGATATCAATCAAACGTTCAATGTTTTCCACACCTTCAAGCGCTTTGTGCTTACCTGGCTTATCAGAATTACGATTTAATTTTTGAGCGACAGCTTTTTTCAAAATACTGTTAACTAAAGTTGATTTCCCTGAACCAGATACCCCTGTCACTGCGATGAATTTCCCAAGTGGGAAAGTCACGTCAATATTTTGCAAATTGTTTTCGCAAGCTCCAAGAACACGTAGGAAACGTCCGTTACCTTTACGACGTTCGAGAGGAACTGGAATTTCTTTGGCGCCTGATAGATATTGTCCTGTGATTGATTTTTTATTCTTAGCAACTTCTTCTGGCGTACCAGATGCCACGATTTGTCCACCAAATTCACCCGCACCTGGTCCAACATCAATCAGCCAGTCAGCCTGACGCATAGTATCTTCATCGTGTTCGACAACAATCAAGGTATTGCCAAGGTCACGCATCTTCTTCAAACTGTCAATCAAACGGTCATTGTCACGTTGATGAAGCCCAATCGACGGTTCATCAAGGATATAAAGGACGCCAGACAAGTTGGAACCAATTTGCGTCGCCAAGCGAATACGTTGACTTTCACCACCTGACAAAGTCCCCGCAGAACGTGACAAGGTCAAATAATTCAGTCCAACGTTATTTAAGAAAGTCAAACGGTCTTTGATTTCCTTAACGATTGGTGTGGCAATCGTTTTTTCATTTTCAGAGAGTTCTAGGTGATTTAAGAGTTCCAAGTGGTCAGCAACTGACAAATCAGACACTTGTCCAATATTCAAACCATTTTCACCACCCACACGAACGCAGAGCGCTTGATTATTCAAGCGGTAACCATGACAAGTTGGACATGGCAATTCATTCATGTAACCGCGCATGACATTGCGGGTAAAATCACTATTTGTCTCGTGGTAACGACGGTTAATATTATTAACCACTCCTTCAAACGGAAGGTCAATATTACGTTCGCCACCAAAATCATTGACATAATGGAAATGGAATTCACGCTCACCTGAACCATAAAGGACAAGATTTTGCTCGTCTTCGCTCAAATCCTCAAAAGGCGTATCCATATCAACCCCAAAGGCTTCCATGGCTTGTTCAAGCATAGCAGGATAATAGTTTGATGAGATTGGATTCCATGGCGCTAACGCTCCTTCACGAAGCGTTTTACTACGATCAGGAATCACCAAATCCAAGTCAACTTCCAGTTTATTTCCCAAACCATCACAAGTTGGACATGAACCAAATGGCGCATTAAATGAGAAAAGACGCGGTTCTAGCTCTGGCACCGTAAAACCACAAACAGGACATGAATAGTGTTCAGAAAAGAGCAATTCATTGCCATCCATGGTATCGATGATGACATAACCATCTGCCAAGCGAAGCGCAGCTTCCACAGAATCAAAAAGACGTGAACGAATACCGTCTTTATTAATCAAACGGTCCACGACGATTTCAATATTGTGCATCTTGCTCTTAGAAAGCTCTGGCACTTCTGAGATATCATAAATGTCACCATCCACACGCACACGCACATAGCCGTCTTTTTGAATGCGATCAAAAATTGTCTTGTGTTGCCCCTTTTTACGACGCACCACCGGTGCTAAAATCTGCATTCGCGTCCGTTCTGGCAAAGCTAAAACTTGATCAACAATCTGCTCAACCGATGACGCTGTAATGGCACCATGCCCATTGATACAGTAAGGCGTTCCCACACGAGCATACAACAAGCGCAGATAATCATTGATTTCTGTCGTTGTCCCTACGGTAGAACGTGGGTTTTTACTTGTCGTTTTTTGGTCAATGGAAATAGCTGGGCTAAGACCTTCAATCGAATCCACATCTGGTTTTTCCATGTTACCAAGAAACATGCGGGCATAAGCAGACAAGCTTTCAACGTAACGACGTTGCCCCTCTGCGTAAATCGTATCAAATGCCAAACTTGATTTTCCGGACCCTGACAAACCAGTCACAACAACCAATTTGTCCCGCGGAATCTCAACATTGACATTCTTTAAATTGTGGGCACGAGCCCCACGAATAATTAATTTATCTTGCATAATCTATGAGATAAGCTAAGCTTGACACTAGGCCACGCTTAGCTTTCCATCCTTTCTTTGCGAGTACATTTTCTTCTTATTTTATTATAACAAATTTTCTACTTTTCTCTGTCCCCAAAAACTGCTAATTGTAGTATAATAGATTAGTATGTAGAATTTTGTCTAAAAAGAGATTATTTTACAACTTAAAAAAATCATTGAACAAGAACTAAAGACGGCACTATCGCTGGTGGTCCTAACTAGTTATCATAGTTTAATAGTTCTTGTATCTCATCGCAAAAGGAGGGGTTGTTTTTATGGAACAAATGTTTCTATCAACAGCGTTAGAGTTTAAAGAAATCAATACATTCGAGCCAGGAGCTTGGATTAATTTGGTTAACCCCTCCCAGGAAGAGTCTGTGAGTTTAGCCGAACAATTTAATATCGATATCACTGACCTTCGTGCGCCACTCGACCTTGAAGAAACATCACGTATTTCTGTCGAAGACGATTATACTTTGATTATCGTCGACGTTCCAACCTACGAAGAACGTAATAACAAAAGCTATTATGTGACAATTCCGCTAGGTATCATCGTAACTGACAACGCAGTTATCACAACGTGTTTACAAGAATTAACATTATTTGATAACTTCTTCAATCGTCGTGTGAAAAACTTCTATACGTTCATGAAGACACGTTTTGTTTTCCAACTGCTTTATCGTAACGCAGAGCTATTCCTAACAGCCCTTCGTTCTATCGACCGTCAAAGCGACCGAATCGAAGCAGAATTGGAAAATGCTACACGTAACGAACAATTAATCGACATGATGGAGCTTGAAAAATCTATCGTCTACTTGAAAGCCTCATTGAAATTCAATGAACGTATCGTTAAAAAACTTTCGAGTAGTACCAGCTCTTTGAAAAAATACATCGAAGACGAAGATTTGCTTGAAGATACTCTGATTGAAACGCAACAGGCCATTGAGATGGCTGGCATTTACGAAAATGTCTTGAATGCCATGACTGAAACAACCGCTTCAATCATCAACAACAACCAGAATACCATCATGAAAACCTTGGCTTTGATGACCATGGCACTTGATATTCCAACGGTTATCTTCTCTGCCTACGGGATGAACTTCCAAAACAACTGGTTGCCATTAAACGGCCTACCACATGCCTTTTGGTACATCGTCTTCATCGCCGCTGCCATGAGCTTGTCTGTGGTATTCTACTTCTTCAGGAAGAAATGGTTTTAACCTGCCAATTTCTGTTGCGACTAAAGTCGCTAACAGAAATACGGAAGAATCTATCAGGATTCTTCCTAAGCATCTTACTAATTCGTAGTTTTGTTTGGGATTTCCTAACTCTCTGGCTAATTTAAAAAGTGATTAATACTGAATCGCTTTTCTCTCGTTGTGACTTTATTGAAATTGAATTTTGGGCATTTACTAGTTAGAAAAAGCAAAGGTTTTGTTTTCTCTAACTAATAACTGGCTTTATCTTATAAGACCTTATATAGGAGAATATTTATGGATTTAACTAATCTTACTAAAAAGAACCAAGAATTTATTCACATTGCTACTAATCAATTGATTGAAGATGGTAAATCTGATGAAGAAATCCAAGCAATTTTGGAAGAAGTTTTACCAACAATCATTGAAAATCAGAAAAAAGGATTAACTGCTCGTGCTCTTCTTGGTGCACCAACAGTTTGGGCTGCTTCTTTCACTGAAAAAGCTTCTGATGCTAAAGCAAACCAAGAAAAGAAAAATGATAACCCTTGGTTAATGTGGTTAGATACATCACTTCTTTTCATCGGAATCGTCGCTCTACTTAACGCCCTTATGGGATTCTTTAATTCAGCAGCAACTAGCTCTGGACTTTTCTCACTTCTTGCCCTTGGTTTTGGTGGAGGTGCTGCTATGTACGCAACTTACCACTTCATCTATCGCTTCGCTGGTAAACCTAAGAGCGAACGTCCAGGTTGGAAAAAAACTTTCCTTGTACTTGGTTTAGCAATGCTCGGTTGGGTTCTCCTATACACAGCAACTGCATTCTTACCAGCCGCTCTTAACCCACAATTACCACCAATCGTCATGTTAGTCATCGGTGCTGCATCACTTGTCGGACGTTATTTCTTACAGAAAAAATATAACATCCTAAACGCTATGACACCACAACAATAAAAAGAAAACCTCACTAAGCATAATGTTTAGTGAGGTTATTTTTATTTAGAACGTAAACTTAAAACAATGTCATCTGGCCAAGTTGAAGTCATTTTAATCTGTTCAAGATTTTCAACCGTAATTTTTTTAGCTGAAAAATATGTTTTTTTGTCGTAACGAATATTGAAATCATCCTGACTATCTTCTTGAACATCAGTTAATGATTTGTCATTCAATGAAAAATCAGTCTTCAGACCTTTGTTCAAATCTTCTTTTGTAAACATGACATACACTGCCCCAGAAAAGTGATTCTCTAAAGGTAAAACCTCGTCTTTATTTACTACCAAAACATCTTTAACATTTAGTTGTTCTTCTTCACTTTGACAAGCTTTACTACTTTCTGCTTTAATGGCACCAGCAGTATCATAAGAAGCTTCTGAGACAATACCACAGCCAGATAGCAATCCAAATAATAAAGCCACTCCTAAAATCTTAATTGCTTTCATCATAATCTCTCCTATATTCTAAAATATCTCCCGGCTGACAATCCAACTCTCTACAAATACTCATCAAGGTATTAAACCTGACCCCTTTTGCTTTCCCAGTCTTCAAAATAGACAAATTCGCCTCGGTGATTCCTATTTTCTCAGCCAGCTCCTTAGAGGTAATATTTCTTGATTTTAACACCTTATCTAAATGTACTTTTATTTCTTCCATGTCAAATAATCTCATCGTGGTCTTTTTGCAATTCATAACCACGTTTTAGCACAATAATAGCAATATCATTGATAATGATAAAAACAACATTCACAAGATAATCTTTTAAAGATAAATCAAATAAGCTACTTGCATCTGCTATTTTAGAAAAATTAAGTGAGATGTTAACAAGTAATTGAATACCTGTGAATAAAATCTGGTAAAGAAGAACTTTAGAAAGCAAATTGATGTTTTCGGAGCAAAAATACTCTTCATCTTGAAAATTTATCAACAGCTTATCCAAAGCTCGCATTATCCTAAACAGAAGATAAAAAATAATCATAGCCATTATTAAGACAACAATCGGAATCCAGACAGAGATCTGAACACTTTGATAACCATAATCCAAAGTAAATAAGCCACCATGATTTTGCCCAGCAAAAAATACTGCAAAAATACCAAATCCCATCAAAATCATACCTACAAGAGATAGATAGCGTATTATTTTAACAACTTCTCTTCCAACTTTTAAAGCAATCTCTTTCATAAGTCTCCCTCTAAATTATTGTTTTACAATAATCGTGTTCTTGAAATTATTATAAAACAGTAATTCCAACTTGTAAACTCAAAAAAGATTTTTCCACACAAAAAAACGACCTCTTTCGAAGTCGTTTTTTTCTGATCACCGCAACGAATTAGTCTTCGTTTACGAATGGCATAAGAGCCATAACGCGAGCGCGTTTGATAGCTGTTGTTACTTTACGTTGGTTTTTAGCTGAAGTTCCAGTTACGCGACGTGGAAGAATTTTACCACGTTCTGAAACGAAACGGCTAAGAAGCTCAGTATCTTTGTAATCAACATATTCAATTTTGTTAGCTGCGATGTAATCAACTTTTTTACGGCGTTTGAATCCGCCACGACGTTGTTGAGCCATGTTTTATTCTCCTTTATATTATTGTTGTTTCAAGTTTAACACTTGAGGTGTCCATATCCATTAGAATGGAAGATCGTCATCTGAAATGTCCATTGGGTTTGAATTACCAAATGGGCTTTCGTCACGACCGAAGTTAGGTGTTTGTTGTGAAGGTTGTGATGAGAAACCACCATTAGAAGCTCCACCAAATGATGAATTGTTATTAAATCCACCGTTGTAAGAACCACCTGATTGACCTTCACGTGTAGCACGACTTTCCAAGATTTGGAAATTATCTGCAACGACCTCAGTTACGTAAACACGTTGGCCTTGTTGGTTTTCATAGTTACGAGTCTGGATACGACCAGTAACACCAACCAATGTGCCTTTTTTAGCCCAGTTAGCCAAGTTTTCAGCTTGCTGACGCCAAATCACACAGTTAATAAAATCTGCTTCGCGTTCACCATTTTGATTCTTGAAGTTACGGTTTACAGCAAGTGTAAATGTCGCAACTGCTTGATTAGATGGTGTGTAACGGAGTTCTGCATCGCGGGTCATGCGACCGACAAGTACTACATTATTAATCATAAAATACCTTCTTACGCGTCAAGTTTAACGATCATGTGACGAAGAATGTCACCGTTGATTTTTGAAAGACGGTCGAACTCGTTAAGAGCTACAGCATCTTCTGCTTCAACGTTAACAACGTGGTAAAGTCCTTCGCGGAAATCTTTGATTTCGTATGCAAGACGACGTTTTTCCCAGTCTTTTGATTCAACAACAGTTGCACCGTTGTCAGTCAAGATAGAGTCAAAGCGTGCTACCAAAGCGTTTTTAGCTTCTTCTTCAATGTTTGGACGAATAATGTAAAGAATTTCGTATTTAGCCATTGATATTTTTCCTCCTTTTGGTCTAATGACCCGTGACCGAAATCACGAGTAAGTGAGGTATACTCACAATAAACTATTATACTATAGCTTCCGAAATTGCGCAAGAGATATGCGTGAAAGAAAGTGTTTTTATCCTAAATTTTTTGTCATTTAATTTCCCCAAAATCTCCCAAAACAAAAAAGCAGGTGCGCTCTGCTTCTTTGCTTAAAAATCGCCTTTATTAGAAACGGCTAAGTTTGTCTCATAAATCTCCGTTGCAAAATCTAATTCTTTTCTAAAAGCATTTGCTTCTTCACGACTTTCAAAAATCTTTTGTGCTTGAACGTACTGTTGACCACTGCGCCAGTACATCTTCCTAACAACCCACATATCCTTACCTCGCTTTTCGCTAGTATAACTCCAATTATAGCATAAATTTTATGAATTGTTGCAAAATTAAGTCTTGTATTTAACTTTTAATATAAACTTCAAATTGACTTAACAAAAACTTTGTGAAAGCGTAACAAAAAAAGATGAGCTTATCGCTCATCTTCAATCTTTTTTAATCATCCTTAAAAATTCTTTTTAATTGATTAATCGTTTCTTGGTAGTTTTTAGAGTTCATTTGTGGTCGTTTAAGTCCCTTTTGACTGAGGTATTTACCAACTCGGTCACCATGACGTTTGAGGTACCTGCTACTTGTTACAACAAAGATATAGATAACAATAGCAAGGCAGATTGGAATACCGATAAACGGTGCAATATATAACGCATTGAGCTGCATGGCATCGGAAGTGGTCTTAGCTTCGCCATCAGCATTTGGAATGCGGTGTCCACGAACCAACAAACGTTGTGTATTAACCCCATACGGTGTACAGGTCACCAAGGTTAGATAATCTTGATTTGGATCAATGGTCAAATCACTAAAATCAGTCGGTTCAACCACTCGAATCTGATCGACTTCATAAGTCAAGGTTTCATTTAAAACGTGAATGGTAAAGGTATCTCCTTCACGCAATTTATCTAAGTCAGAAAACAACTTAGCTGAAGGCAATCCACGGTGACCAGATAAGACACAGTGTGTGCCTTTTCCGCCAACTGGAAGAGATGTCCCCGCCAGATGTCCGATGGATGTCTGCAAAACCTTGTCGTCTGTTCCATGATAAACACCTAATTTAATATTGATTTTAGGGATACTAATGTAGCCCATAGCACCATCATGATTGAAGTTTAATTGAGATTCATAGTCTGCCTTTTGCGCATCATTCATGTCCCAATTCATGCTAGTCAATCTCTTATTGTAATCTTTTGCCTGATTTAAAATCTTAGCGTATTCTTTATCAGACATCTTTGAGACGCTTTTAGCATAATTCATGATTCCTTTTGTCTGGTGAAAGGAATTCCAATAGTCACTCAACGAAGGGTAACTAACCAAGCCCAGCCCGATGAGAAAGACGAAGGGCATTATCAAAGATTTCCAATGTTGCTTTAACCACGCCACTGCTTTTTCTCCTTTCTGCTGGCAAATTTTCTCTAAAAAGAATCATCTTCGAAAATAGACTCGTGCTACTTTCGAAGATGTTCCAATCCTTTAATCATTAAAGATTTTTAACACGACGTTTTGCAACCATGTAAACGAAAGCAACTAGAATAGCTGTAGCACCTACGACATAGAGCATTTTAGTACCAAATGAACCAGTTGATGGCAATTCAGCACCTTTGTGGTTAAGAACGCTAGCAATACCTCTATCCTTGTTAACTACAATTTCTTGACGGCTAGTTAATTTATTATAACCAGCAGGTGCTTTGATTTCTTCAAGGTAGAAAGTTGAACCATCTTTTAGACCTGAGATATAAGTCATACCAGCTGGGATAACTTCTACACAATCTGAAGCAGCATCAGTTGAAACAGCAATACGATACATAGTATCTGAAAGTTTCACAAATTTAAGTGGAGTTGTACTTGTTTCAGAATCATAAACTTTGAATTCAGCACCTGTCAAAGTGTTAGTACCATCTGTTTTAATAATTGTAAATCCGTAAGTTTTAACAGATTCAGTTTCAGTGCTGATATTATTTGAACCACCATCGTAAGCATAAGTGATTTTAGCACCGTTGGTAGCTTGACCTGTTAGAGCAGTAACACCTGCTGCACCTGGCAATACAGTAGCAGAATAAGTAATAGTTACTTCTGAAGGAGTGTCATAAAGTGAATTATTATCACTATCAACCCAAGGAAGAACAATTGTCAATTTACCGGCAGAATCAACCATTTTAGTTTCTGGAGTAACTGTTTGTTCAGTACCGCTGACTGTACTTTTTACTTTAACAACAACAGAATCTGCATTGATTGCTAAGTTAGTTGGAGTATCGACGATAGTGTAACCAGTAATTTGTTTACCTTCACCACTAACCATTACATAGTTTGTTGCAGTGTATTTAACAGTATAGTTAACAGTATCACCAATTTTTGCTGATTCTACATTTGCATCCTTTGTAGCATTGCTTGGACCAGCAGCATTTTTATCAACAACGTATGCTTGTGGAGTAGTACTATCAACTGTGATAGTTGCACCAAGTGAAGATTTGATGAAGTAGTAACCAAAATCTAGGCCATCAAATGTTACTGTGTTACTAGTAGCTTCTTTAGGAGTACCTACTTGAGTACCAACACCTTCAGCCCAAGCTTTAAACTCATCACTTCCCACTACTGATTGAGTAGTCGTTGATTTCGCTGTAACGTTTCCAGCATCATCAACATCAAAGTAAGTTGCAACCTGTGCTGCTGTTACACCATCTGGTAGTGTATAAGCAATAGCTCCATTATCACCTACTGTGGCATTAAAAAGTTTATAAAGGGTATAAGTTTGTCCCAATTGGGCGTTTTGAACCGTAATGGTTCCGGTTGTATCCGCAAAGACTTGACTTCCGGTGAAAAGAAGTGCAAGAGCTGCGAGGAGTAATGTCATCACATTTCTGATCTTTTTCATAGTGAACCTTCTTTCTAATTTTATCCTAAAAGTTTTAAAACGACATCATTTGGCATCACCTCCTAACCACTATCGTTAATAGCTTTTTTCCATCTATTAAAGATAGTAACTAGTACAGCGACAACCATTAATATAACACCTACAATAATGAATTTCTTCGTTCCGATACCACCGCTACTTGGTAATTCACTACCTGCTTGGTTGACAACTTGGAGACGATAATTGTAATTACCAATACCATTTATAATTCGTTTATTATCATCGGCAGCAACAACGTGACCATCCTCATCACAAAGTTCAACAGTGTAAATAGAATTATCATATTCATCACGATCTTCAAGAACATTGAAGCAGACGTATTTATTAACAACTCTATAACCATCTGGTGCAGAATTTTGTGTAAGGCGATAACGCCCTGGTGTTAATCCATTGATATTAAAGCCATCTGTGGATGTTACATCAAAGCTATCAAACTCACTACTGATATCTTCCCAAACACCAGCACCACGTTTTTCAAGTTTGAAATTTCCACCAGAAAGAGCGGGTGACCAGCCACTTCCAGTTACTTGTAAATTAATTGTTGGCGTAACAATCAAGTGACCATGTGTAATGGAAATGTTGTAGTTTGTAGGTTTAGTATTTGGCAACAAAGTATAAGTAAAGCGATTATAACTTGTACCAGGATTTGTTTGACTACCAGTGAAGTTGTAAGATTGAATACCTTCACCTAAAATAAATCCTTCGGTGTCAGTCATTGGACTTGGTGTGACGGTATGCGCTGTCAATGGTGTACCATCGTAAGTCTTCGTTGCTTCAGCAGATGTCAAAACAACATCACGCTTATAAATAGTAAGAGCACCATTTGACACTTGGAAGTGAACATCGAAGTTAGGATCTGTATTTGTAAATTGGTTAGACAAATTCAATAAGTAAGTACCAGCGTCTTTTTGAGTGATAGATGGCTCAGCACCGTTAAATTGAATTTTATTTTCTGAATACAGATTTGTACTGATACGTGTCACTTCATAACCTACTGTTGAGTAAGTTCCGTCATAGACTTTAGAAATCGTATCACCAGTAATGATAACTGAAACATATTGTTGTCCAACAGTTAAGGTACCAGGAGTATAGATGATATTGTAGTAATCATTTCGATTATTACCATCGTCATCAGTAATGGTAACGGCTGTTGGTGTTGTACTGCTTGTTCCAGCGTTAGTTTGTGAACCTGAGTAAGTCACCGAAGCTAACTTATCACCACTTTGAAGGGATTGACGATAGACATCTGTCAAATCCGATAGACCACTACTCTTAAGAGCTTGACCATCGTAAGATTTTTCTTTATCACGCGCTACGATATTAATATCTTTCTTATAATAAAGATTGATATCAATATTTTCACCACCTCTAAAGGTATAGATATTTTTGACACTTGTCGGGTTATTCTGATTTGTGACATCTTGTCCTGAATCATAAGTGTAACCTGAAATGTCTAGATGATGGTCGATAGTATTACAAGTACCACCTTCATGGAAGGTTTCTTCAACTGGTGCTTGACCAGGAATTGAATTACCATCCATATCAAGATAGTGGAAAGTAATGTGACCATCAGACTTCTGACTGTAGTAGAAAGTAATGACGTTATTTGCCGCATTAGATGTCAAAGTCAAACTCAAAGTATCATCTAGTGGATAGTAGTCACTACCAACATCTGGAGCGACTTCCTTAACACGAACCGTATCACCAGTAACAGTCTTAGTAACTGATGGACTTAATTCAGTCTCAGTACCTTCTAGTAAGTAACGAACGGTGTAATCTACACTAGGTTGTTTTCTAGTATAGTAGAAAGTAATCACATTATTTTCATAACCAAGGGTTACAGATTTTTGGTTATTACCTGGACGGTAACCTGTGATAGCAAGGGCTGTTTCAGTAATGGTATCGCCAAGTTGAAGAGCCGGACTTGTTACCACCTTGTCAGGTGCTAACTTACTTTCATTGTTATCAGCATCGACATATTGAACGGTGTAAGTCAATGGATTTAATTTCCAGTGAGCTGTTAAGACCGTATCTTTAGTGATTGGCTTAGTCCAGTCAAATCGTTTACCTTCTTGGTCGAACCAACCATCAAAGGTATAGTGATTTCTGATTGGATCTGCTGGCGCTTGTGCACAAACGTATTTTTCAACAGATTGTGTCGGTGGAGCTGTTCCTTCACCACCATTTAAGTCAAATGACACGTTGTAACGTGGGGCATTCCATTTCGCGTACAAGACCAAATTGTGGTTTGGCATTGTGTTGAAGGTATAAGGTGTTGTTAACATAGCATCCTCATACCAGCCACCCCAAGTATAATCACTATCAACACCTGCTGGTCGGCTAGGTTGGTAATTATACTCTGATGATGAAATGTCGGCTTCAAATGGAATATTAAGCTTGTGACCTACTTCATCATTACCATAATAGTAGTCAATTTGGAAACTATCACGGTCATAGTAGAAACGATAAGTTCTTTGAGAAGTTGAGGTACCTTCATAATGAACACCGTTTTGAGTAAAGCTTTGGTCCGTACGGTAAGTATAACCATAAATTTCTTTGGCAGTAAATGTACCAGAGTTAAAGATGAATGATTGACTATACTTACTAGATTTTACATATGAACCATCTGGCTGTTGTAACCAGTATTCAGCTGTATAGGTATTACCACGGTTAGTCCAAGTAGCTTTAAAAGTTCTTGTTGTTCCCGTATCTGGTAGAAGTTCAGGTGTCACTTCTTGACGTTTAGTCTTGTATTCATTTTCCCAAGAATCAAAGAAACGTTCTGTTGAAACTTGGCCAAGATAGTTAAGTGAATAAACTTCCCTCGGATTTGACGTTGAACTTGGCCAAACACTTGAAACATCTTGACCTAAAACAACATTTGTCAACCGATATTCCGTTCCTTGGTAGGTATGTCCACCAATATCAATACGACCTAATGAATATCCCCAACTAGAAAGATTCAAGTCAAAGATAAAGGTATATCGTTTTAGACTATAATATACGTTCAGGACAGATGAACCATCCGCTGCTACGACGATCGATGACGTACTATTTGGTCCGCCAGAAGCATTTTCACGTTCATAACCTTTTGGAACAACAGATAGATTTGGAGCACTTGAAGCATTTATGGTTGTATCAACCGTACCAGTACGTACGATAGCACTATCGTAAACATAGTGTGTGGTATTTGTCGCATTATCATAAACTTCTTTATAATAAGCTATTGTATAAGGTACTGTATCTGCTTTCCATTTAGCATATAAGGTCTTGTCACCATTAAGTGTGACATTTCCTGTAACCTTATTACCACTGAATTCTGGGTTATCATACCAACCATCAAAAGAGTAACCTTTTTTCTGTGGCACGTTACTTGTAATCGCAACAGATTCACCATACAAACCTTCTGTTGGCTCGATATAATAACCACCGTTGGTATTGTAGCTAAGTTCAAAAGTCTTACGTGTGTAGTAAACGTATAGGTCTTGACCTTGAGCTTGTGTAAGAGTTACTGAATTTGTTCGTTCAAAATCAGCAAAATCATAAGTCAAAACTTGCGGTCTAATGGTTGAACCGAGAACACCGTGAGCTTGAACAGTTTCAATCTCACTGTAGTTATCATTGTTCAAGTTTTTCAACATGTAGTGAACATTGTAGGTCGCGTCAGCTTCAACATATTCAACTCTAACAGTGATATTTTGGTCGATGTTACCATCTGATGAATCTTTAGCTGCTAAATCAGCCGCATTAGCAAATTCAATGATTGATTGGCTTGGATAGTAGATTTCATCTTGCGATACACTAGGATCATCTCCTGGTCTTACAGAAGGTGGGGGTGTGACACGATATGGTGTATCTTTGGCTTCGACTTGGTGAACGTCATTACCAAAGACCGTATCACTGTTAGTCGTATTATTGTGATAGAAATATTGGATTGTTGCATTGTAAATCTTAATTTCTGAGTACTCTGCAACAACTGTCATATCACTAGTAATCGTTGTGTCCTCTGTAACAGTTGAATCATCAGCTTGATTCTTCCATCTTGTGAAGCGATAGCCTTCACGATAAACGGGCGTTGGGAAAACTTCAATCGTTCCGCCATCGGTAACTTCAGCACTTGTCATTGTATGTTCAATGCCGCTGTTATCAGTGTACTTGAAGGTAACTGTGTGAGTTACTGATCGTGGTGTATTTTTAGCTTGAAGTTTAGCACCGTCAGTTGCTTTGTCATCTTTAGGGTCGCTTGATGTGACCAAAGCGTAAGCTGAGAATTTACTGTTTTCAAAGGAAACCGATGTAATCTTGTGGTCAATTTCTTTGACATCCTTTTGAGTGATGTTTTCTTGTGAACCATCGTCTGGGAAATGAATGACATCAAAGTTATCTTTAGCAGCCATAGCCTCGCTCGGTGTAATTGTCACCTTAACGTCAGCTTTTGGCTCAACCTTCTGACCATTTGATACAAAGGTAATATCGTAGAGAAGAACACTTTCGATGTTCTTTCCTACTAGAGAATTTTGTACTTTTTCATAATTCGCTTGGTAAGCAGCATCGTCATTTTTGATTTCCTTGACGGTTAATGTTGTATCCTTAGGCAACTGTGCCTTTTCATCAACATCAGCTTTAATCGTGTAATCTTGATTTTCTGCTGTCAAGGTTGTCGCTTGTGTAATTAAATCAGGTTCATCACTTGCTGCTTGTGTAGCACCGCTATTTGATGTATCAGCTGAGGAACTTTCTGTTGTAGATCCTAACTGATTATCCTGTGGTGCTGGCAGCGATGGTGGCGATTGGCTACTTTGTTCAACTTCTATACCAGGATCTTGCGAAGCAGTCTCATTATCAAGGGTGATAGCTGGTAAAATCAAAAGATAAGCTGTCACCAGAGCTACTATAACGGCAAGGAAAGTGGCAAGTTTTTTATGATTCTTGATTAAATCTTTTCGTCTAAAAAAATTTCTCATCGATTTTCACTCTCCTTCCCTCCTAAAACATCAGTGAAAATATGTCGACAATTACTTTTAATTTAGAGTACCAATATCCGATAAAGGCCAAATCCTAAAAATTAGTTTACCAACTAATTGTTCATCAGAAACTGTACCAACAGAAGTATTTCGTGAATCAATCGAAACGCTACGGTTATCTCCCAAAACGAAGATACGGTTTTCTGGAACTTGGTAAGGAAACTTAATGTTTGTCTCACCATAAGATTTGTGTTCGATATAAGGTTCTTTTATTTTTTTGCTATTGACATAAACCGTTCCATCCTTGGTGATGTTAACCCAATCACCCGATTCTGCAATAACTCGTTTTACCAAAATATTGTTGTTGTAATAAAAAGCGACGATGTCTCCTGTCCTAAAGTGATTACTTTTAACTGTCAAGACCACATCTCCACTATCTAGGGTTCCCTTCATGGATTTCCCATAAATCCTAAGGGTTGGAAGGTAAAGCATAGCTACCAAAATAGCAAAGGCAGCTACAACAATTAACATAAAAACCGTACTTCTTATCTTCTCGGTAAAAAGTTTACGGTATTTCGCTTTTTTATATAACTCTTCAATCTCACTGGTTGTGGGAAGAGTAATTTCATTATCCTTTTTCATACTCCGCTTCTCCATTCATTTGTTTGACATTCTTAAGGTACAAGTCTGCTGCTCTTTGGCTTTCTTCAAAAACTTTTGTCAAACTAAGGGAAGCTTCTGCGATAGAACCAGCGTTGGCTAGTTTTATCTCTTGATTTTCTAATTTTTCATTGGCTTTTGCCAATTCATCTCTTAATCGGTCGATTTCTTTACTCTGCGCTAGCATGATTTCATATAGTTCGATACGTTTTAATCTTCGAAAATTACTTCTACTCACATAAATCGCCTCGATTCTTCTTATTATTAAGCGTTTTCCTTTAATCTTATTTTAGTACTTTTGACTTTGATTTTCAATTATTTTCTGTAGATTTTCTTAAAAAATTTCGGCAATTTTGGTTTTATGAAAAAATATCTTTTAAAGACAAAAAAAGAAGCTGAGCTCTTTGTCTCAGCTTCCAAAAAATTTTTTTCGTATGTCATCTAACATACCATTCTCATAAGGAGTTAGGCTGTTAGATTATTATCTCCGTTTTTATAGCGATTTAAATTCATTTTCAGCATTGTACATATACCTCCATGAGTTTTTTAGTCACTACTTTTTTACATTGGTATCACTCCTTTAGCTATTTTATGCAACTAGCTAAAGTATCACCATTTTTATATCTTGCTACGTTCATAAGATACCTCCATTAATTGAAAATACTCACATAACAACGATAATTATTATTTTTTTTCTGTTTCTTTGATAGGGCGATTGACTCGTCGCCATATCTTTTTTGAGTCTCCATTTTTGTAACGGCCTACATTGATTGCTTTCACATCTATCACAACTTTCATTAAAAAATTAAAAGCTTTTTTCAAACATGGAAGCAATATGATTAGAAGCCCTTTCGATTACTACTGTTACTAGCAACAAGATCAACCGGTATTATTTCTTGCACCAGCTATTTCTAATCGTTCACTTCCAATTAATATCTTCATCTAAAATGTGACATCACTCCTTCATTGACCTAAATTCAACTAGTTGTTAGTCTCCATTTTTGTAACGACCTACATTTATCATCAACATAAGACGTTCCTCCGATGTTTCTTTTGTTACAAATTTTTTGAGATTTGAGGTATAAATCTTTATGGCTAATCAAAGTGACTAATCACCATTTTTATAGCGTCCTAAGTTTAATTTCAACATAAGCGCCACCTCCATAACGTAAAGTTAACTGTGCCTACTTAACTCCGACTAGAGACTTTATCACCATTTTTATACCGGGCGACATGTGGTTTCATCATAAGAACTGTTACCTCCTTACTTCGTTTCTTTTGTCATCCTTCTTTACACTTTTATTATAATGTAACCGCTTACCTTTTGTCAAGAGATATGTGCTTTTTATTAAAAATTTTTTCCAAGAACTTTTATTACCCTTAAGATATGAACTTTGCTAAAATGGAAACATGATTAATTTAACTGATTATGGGATTGAGATGTGGGACGATGAAAAGATTGCTTCTTTTCGCCGTACCCTGCTCAATTGGTATGATAATGAAAAACGCGACCTACCTTGGCGCAGAACTAAGAACCCTTACTTTATCTGGATTTCTGAGATCATGCTGCAACAGACACAGGTGGTTACGGTAATTCCTTACTATGAGCGCTTTTTAGAATGGTTCCCGACAATTGGAGATTTGGCAAATGCTCCTGAGGAGAAATTGCTCAAAGCTTGGGAAGGGCTAGGCTATTATTCACGTGTGCGTAATATGCAAAAAGCAGCTCAGGAAATCATGGAAAAATTTGATGGTGTCTTTCCAGATAATCACAAGGACATTCTTTCTTTAAAAGGGATTGGTCCTTACACTGCTGGCGCTATTTCTAGTATTGCTTTTGGATTACCTGAACCTGCTGTTGATGGGAATGTCATGCGCGTGATGGCACGACTTTTTGAAGTCAATTACGATATTGGTGACCCCAAAAACCGCAAAATCTTCCAGGCGATTATGGAAATCTTGATTGACCCAGAACGTCCTGGGGATTTCAACCAAGCACTGATGGATCTGGGAACAGATATCGAATCAGCCAAGAATCCTCGTCCAGATGAGTCTCCTATTCGCTTTTTCAGCGCAGCTTATTTGCATGGAACTTACGATAAATACCCGATTAAACTCCCTAAGAAAAAGCCAAAGCCGCTGCAAATTCAAGCCTTTGTCATTCGGAATAGCAAAGGTGATTTCTTATTAGAAAAAAATCTTGATGGGCGTTTGCTTGGCGGCTTCTGGTCATTTCCAATCGTGGAAACAGACTTTATCGGACAGCAGCTAGATTTATTTGAAAAAGATACCACTTCCCTTCAAACCGTTTCACAAAAGGCACTTTTTGAAAGAGATTATCAGGTCGCTCCTGACTGGACCAAGCGAGAATTCAACCTAGTCAAACACACCTTTAGCCATCAAAAATGGACTATCGAACTTCTTGAAGGTTTGGTAAACTCAAACGAAGTGACTACAAATAAGGAACTCCGCTGGGTCTCACAAGACCAACTTCAAGACTTCCCCATGGCTACACCACAGAAGAAGATGCTGGCAGAATATCTTAAGAAAATTGATTAAGACCAATTTAAGCAAAGCTTTATAATATAGCCATTCCTAATGATAATATCTCAAGATGAATCGTTCACAGATATTAAAAACGTATCCTCAAGTAAAAGTCCTGATTTTTCAGGGCTTTTTTTCTTGTCATACTATGTTCCTAAAAAATGATACTTTCCTCTCCTATAACAAAAACGTTTTCAATTATTTTAAAAAAGGAGTATGATAAAGGTAATTATTTGTGTAAAAGGAGTAGACTATATGAAATTAGTTGCTATTGTTGGGACAAATTCAGCTCGTTCAACAAACCGTAAGTTGTTAAAATTTATGGCTAAGCATTTTGCTGATGTGGCTGATATTGAACTTCTTGAAATCAAGGATTTGCCTGCCTTCAATGAACCTGAGGATAAGATTGCTCCTGCTGTTGTTGCTGCATTTTCTGAAAAAATTGCTAGCGCAGACGGGGTTATCATCGCTACACCTGAGTATGACCATACCATTCCAGCACCGCTATCTTCTGCTCTTGAATGGATTGCCTACACAAGTCGCGCGCTAATCAATAAACCAACCATGATCGTGGGAGCTTCTCTTGGAGCACTGGGAACCTCACGCGCTCAAGCTCATCTTCGTCAAATCTTGGATGCTCCTGAATTAAAAGCTCGTATCATGCCTGGCACAGAATTTCTTCTTGGTCATTCCGAACAAGTGTTAGATGACAACTTTAACTTAAATAACCCTGAAAAAGTCGCTGAACTGGAAGATAATTTCAAGGAATTTCTAGCTTTTGTAGACATTACCAATCAAGTTGTCAGCAAAGCTAATACTGACCGTAAAAAAGCTTTTGCTTGGGAAAAAGACTAGGAGGTTTATTATGAAATTAGTGGCCATCGTCGGAACAAATGCCAAACACTCATACAACCGACTTCTACTCAAATACATGGCAAAACATTTTGCCAAAGAAGCAGACATTGAAATTCTAGAAATCACTGATGTGCCAATGTTTAATGAAACTGATGATCAAACAGAGTCTGCTGTTATCCAAACTTTCAACACTAAAATCACTGAAGCTGATGGGGTTATCATCGCTACACCAGAACACAATCACACCATTCCATCAAGCCTAAATAGTCTTATCGAGTGGTTGTCATTTAACATTCACCCTTTGACAGGCAAGCCAATTATGATTGTGGGAGCTTCATACGATATTCAAGGCTCTTCACGCGCCCAACTTCACCTACGTCAAATTCTAGACGCCCCAGGAGTTAATGCCGTTGTCATGCCTGGTAGTGAATTTTTACTTGGACGTGTCCAACATGCCTTTGATGAAAATGGTGACCTCAAAGACCAAGGAACCATTGATTTCTTGGAATCTTGCTTCTTCCGCTTTATTCGCTTTGCTAATATTGCTAATCAACTCAACCAACCTGAAGAAGTTCGATTTGAACCTGGTACTTATCACGTCACTACTGTCGGTCACAACGGTGATTTACCAATGTCTGTGACTTTGTCAGAGGACCGCATTGAAGCTATTGATATTGATTCTTCTGGTGAAACTGGTGGTATTGCTGACGTGGTCTTCACACGTATTCCAGATGAAATCATCGAAGGACAAACCCTTAATGTCGATGCCATTTCTGGTGCTTCAGTTACTTCAAAAGGTGTCCTAAATGGGGTCGCGCGTGCGGTGCGCCAAGCTGGTGCTAATCCTGACGCCCTTCGTTCACGTCCAAAAGCACCATCAGCTCTAGACAAAGAAGATAAGAATTATGATACTGACCTTGTCATTGTCGGTGGCGGAGGTGCTGGACTTACCGCAGCTGCTCGTGCACTTCAAGCTGGCAAAAAAGTCATTCTCGTTGAAAAATTCCCAGCTGTCGGTGGAAACACTGTTCGTGCTGGTGGACCAATGAATGCTCCTGACCCTGCTTGGCAAAATACATTTCCTGCCAATCCTGGTGAAGCGCACAATTTACAAGAGCTTCACGACATTGATGAATCAACTATTGACCCTGAATTCTTGCCTGATTTCCGTGCTCTTAAGACCGAAATTGAAGAATACCTCAAAGACCCAACTTACCTCTTTGACTCAAAACTTCTCTACCGCATCCAAACTTATCTTGGCGGTAAACGTAAAGACCTCAAAGGTCACGAAATTCACGGGAACTACGAACTCATTCGCGTCTTAACAGAACGTGCTCTTGAATCTGTTCGTTGGCTTGAAAATATCGGTGTTGAATTCTTACGTGACGAAGTAACTATGCCAGTTGGTGCTATTTGGCGTCGTGGTCATAAACCAAAAGTTCCGATGGGAGTTGCTTATATCGCTGTCTTGAAAGATTTCGTTTTGAAAAATGGCGGTACTATTCTAACAGACACCCAAGTTAAAGAACTCATTGTAACCAATGGTGTCGTCACAGGTGTTAAAGGTAGCGGACGCAATGGACAAACCATTACCGTCAATGGTAAAGCTGTGATTTTGACAACAGGTGGTTTTGCTGCCAATACTAAAATGCTTCAACAATACAACACTTATTGGTCAGAAATCGATGATGACATTGCGACATCAAATACACCTGCTGCTACTGGTGACGGTATCCTACTTGGTCAATCTGTTGGTGCAGACCTTGTCGGAATGGGATTCAGCCAAATGATGCCCGTATCAGACCCAGTGACTGGTGCACTTTTTACCGGTCTTCAAGTTCCGCCAGCAAACTTTATCATGGTCAACACCAAAGGTAAACGTTTTGTTGATGAATATGGTAGCCGTGACCAATTATCACAAGCAGCCATTGATAACGGTGGGCTTTTCTATCTGATTGCCGATGAAAATATCAAAGAAACAGCCTACAATACCAGTCAAGAAAAAATCGATGAACAAGTCAAAGCCGGTACCCTTTTCCGCGCTGATACCTTAGAAGAATTAGCAGAGCAAATCAATATTGATCCAGCTACTTTGGTAGAAACAATTACCAATTACAATTCTTACGTTGACGCTGGACACGACCCTGAATTTGACAAAGGTGCCTTTGACCTTAAGGTCGAAAAAGCACCATTTTACGCGACACCACGTAAACCAGCCACACACCACACCATGGGTGGTTTGAAAATCGATACACACGCTCACGTTATCAACGAAAATGGCAAGGTCATCAAAGGACTCTTTGCCGCTGGTGAAGTCGCAGGTGGTCTTCACGCAGGTAACCGTCTCGGTGGTAACTCATTAACAGACATCTTCACATTTGGACGTATCGCAACTGATACAGCCATCGCTGAATATCTTGACTAAATAGTCAACACCAAGGAGAGTGTTTAGAATTAATCTTCTAGGCATAAGAAAAGCACCCTATCCGCCAAGATAAAGGGTGCTTTTTTACGTAATTCACAATCTTTTGATGATCTCAAATCCTCTTACATACAAAAAAATTCCAGATTTAAAATCTGGAATTTCTAGGAGATTCGCAACAGCTACTTTATGTCAACAGCTGCTACAACTATGAAAAAGAAAGTTTATTTAGGATTGACTATAGTATAGCCAGACTAGCTTAAGCCAACCTGAATTTTTTCTTATAGAAAGCTTAACTTCCTTAATGCCCCCGTTTTTTCTGATGACGCTTTTCTTGCTTAAGTGTGAACTTTCGCTCTTTTTCAAGTTCCCGTCTTAATTTTCGGTCAGACTGTTTCATCTTCTTAGCTTGTTCATGCATCTCCTGCTTAGCAAGCTGAGCCTTAGTTGATACTGCTGGCTTGCGTTTTGCTTTATTAATTTCTCGTTGCATACGCTTTGGATTCTTTTTCTTTTGAGAAATAGCTAACGCTTCAACACTAAGATTGGTTTCAAACTTATCATATTTGCTCAGCCATTCTCCTAAAGAAAAATCGACAAAATGTCGAATTGTATCGTCTTTTGGCTCTTTGCCAAATACATAACGAAAAGCCTTGTAACGTTTATTCGAATCCGTAAATTCAACTAAAGCTGACCAAAATGCACCATCAAAATATACTGTCATTTTCATAACAGCCCCTCCTTGATATGAATTGACAATGGACGACCTCGGAAGGGGAAGGTTACTGATACAATTACTGTACTCGCAGACTACCAACTGTGATGTGTTTTTATGTCAGCTTTAGTATAACAAATTTAAAAAAAGATAGCAGTTTTTCACTCAAACTGCAAAAAATCCTGCTAAATCAACAGTTAGGACATTAGCTACTGCAAACTGATATTTTCCACGAAAATGTGCCAAGTGTGTCATGGTTCTGATATTGTATTTCTTGGCAAATTTTTTGTAAGCAACATAATCGATGTCTTTGGTATCAAGGCAATAAATCACTTGATCAATTTGACTGAGTCTGTCCAGAGCATTTTGAGTATCGACATTATCAAGCCGACCAATCAGCAAATAAAAGTCCTCTTTGGCTGCCATTTTACCCTTGACCTCATCAAGACTTACAAATTGAATATTATCTGCCGTTTCAGCTTTAGCATCCCCACAATGAAATAAAAAGGCTAGCAATAACAAGCCAAAAATCGTTACAAGTCGCATCTCTTTTCCTCCTACTTATTTATTCGAAAAAGAAAAGAAAAACCACCAGAAAATCTGGTGATTTTATCAATTTTATTTTTCTGAATAAGGGACTAGGTACAATTTTCCATTTAAGTATTCAGCTAAAAAGATCTCTCTAGGGTTATCAATATTTTGTTTCTTAAGTTTTTCTAGCAGCCAATCTTCATCCTGATTGATTAATTCTAAGACATCGTAATTAATGAAACCATTGCTAATCAGTGGGAATCTCGGATTTTCCGAGTTTTTATCTAGAATCGTTAGCTTGCCATTTGGCTCCATAATGGCACTCTTCACATCTTGGGTCGAATTCAAACCTTCCATTCTCAAATGGAGCATCAGCTGGTCTGCTGTAACACCTAATTGTGCACAATTTTCCACATTTACTTTGCCGTCTTTAATCAAAATCACTGGATTTCCCACAACAACAGATTTAATGTATTTATTGTTAATCAAGAGTTTTACGATAATAACCACCAAAGACCAAATCAACAAAATAATTAAAAAGGTCGAAATAGAAATCGAACTGTTGTAAATCACACCACCAATAATGCCACCAAGGACAAAGTTTTGAATCTGATTTAACGGTGTGTTTGCTGAAAATTCATATTTTCCGAGAACGTTAATCTGTAAAATCGTCGCTAAAATTCCTAGGAAAAATTTGATACTTATCAACACATACATATTCATCGGCTACTTTCCTCCATTAAGGTAAACACGGTGATCAATCACGTGTGTGCGCTCAAGTGTGTAAGAATTATTATCATCATTCAGATGAACAGTGTAGTCTTCTTTATTATAACGAACGATGATACCATCTTTTAAGGTTGTTGAATTGACTAAGACATCCTCAGGTTTTAAATCGTTATCCGTAGCCACACTTTTGATGAATTTGACAAGAACTTGTGACTGTGAAAAATCATGGTTATTTTGCATGTAATCTTCAACTTGAATCCCCAGAAGAATGAACATCAACACCACGATACCAATACTAATATCGCGAAGACGCGTCTTCAGCCTATTTCGCATATAATGTAGACTTGTCAGTATCACAATAGCAAGCAAGACAATCAAAATCACAGACCTCAAAACCAGATTAAAAGACTGATGCTGCGTTATGTAATCTAAATTATAGAAATTCATCTCACGTCCTCCTAAAATCCTTTTCTTTAGCTTTTTTACCATTATACTATTTCTGACACCAAAAAACTCCCGAAAACTTCGGGAGTTTGTCGTCTATAAATGCTTGATTAGCTCAATTCAGCAACGATTGCTTTGATTTGGTCTTTAGTGTGAACACCAGCGACTTGTTTCACAACTTCGCCATCTTTTTTGAAAAGCAATGTTGGGATTGACATGATACCAAATTTTTGAGCTGTTTCTGGGTTTTCATCAACATCGATTTTAACGATTTTAAGTTCGTCTTCGTCCATTTCTTCTGACAACTGTTCCAAGATTGGAGCTTGCATCAAACATGGACCACACCAAGTTGCCCAAAAGTCAACAAGGACAAGACCTTCATTTGTTTCTGCTTCGAATGTAGCATCAGTAATATTGTGTGCCATAATGTAATTACCTTGAACTCCCAGATGGACTGACTTGTTTTTTCATTAAAAAACGGATACGAATCAGCCTAGCATCCCAAAGTTCTTTTTCCTTTTCTATTAGTTTATGAGCCTATTTTACGGGAAAATTGTCTTTTTGACAACTAATTGCTACGCAAAAATGATTTTTTGAAAGTCTTCTCATTTTCCTTATCTGGTATGCTCGTATGCTATAATAAAACTATTATTAGATAGAGGATTCTTATGAAAAATTACGCTGAATTTTATAACAAGCTAACAAAAACTTTTCAAGATAAACCAGCAGCTATCCGCAGCTTACAAGTTATCAACAGTTTATTAACCAAAGTCATGTATCTGGTTTACCCACTTCTTCTTATCCACCTTTTTATCAACACTCCTGACAAACTTTTTATTTTTATTCTTATCCCAGGGTTATCATTTGTCTTGGTGTCGCTTGGTCGTCACTTGCTTAATGCCCCACGTCCTTATGAGACTTGGAACATCACACCACTCATTTCTAAAGATACCAAAGGGCACTCTTTTCCAAGTCGTCATGTCTTTTCTGCTAGCATCATTAGCATGGCTGTGTTGACACAATCAAGCTTTTTAGGTCTTATTTTACTAATTCTATCGCTTGTCATTGCTTTTTGTCGTGTGCTAGGTGGGGTTCATTACCCGCGTGATGTCGTGGCAGGTTATCTTATTGGTCTTATCTGTGGATTATTTTTATTTCTTTTTTAGTTATCAACACAAAATCCCCAACTCAACGAGCTAGGGATTTTTTTGAACAATAATTTTTTTGCCTTAAAACTTATCCACTTATTTATCAACAGGATGCAAATTTTTAAGGGATAAATCCAAGATTTTAGCAGAGTGAGTAAGGGCACCACTTGAGACGTACTGCACATCCAAGTCCAAGTAAGAAGCGACATTAGCCTTAGTCACATTACCAGAAATTTCAATTTCTGCTCTGCCTGCAATCAAAGCAACAGCTTCTTGCATTTGGTCATGGTCCATGTTATCAAGCATGATAATATCAGCACCTGCTTCAACGGCTTCTTTAACCATCTCAAGTGTTTCCACTTCAATTTCAATTTTGCGGACAGATGGTGCGTAAGCTTTGGCAGCAAGAACGGCTTCTTTAACACCACCAGCAGCACCGATATGGTTGTCTTTCAAAAGAACACCGTCAGACAAGTTGTAACGATGGTTTTTACCGCCACCGATTTTAACAGCGTATTTTTCAAAAATACGGTTATTAGGTGTGGTCTTACGTGAGTCAAGAAGCGTGATTGGACTGTCTTTTAGGAGCTCAGCCATTTCATGGGTGTAAGTAGCAATCCCACTCATGCGTTGCAGATAATTCAATGCTGTGCGTTCTCCTGAAAGAAGCACACGGATGTCACCATAGACTGTGCCAAGCTTTTGTCCCGCCTTAACAGCATCGCCATCTTTCACCAAAACGTCAAACTTCGTTTGTGGGTCAAGTAAATAAAAGACGCGCTCGAAAACAGGAAGTCCACAGATAATCCCATTTTCTTTACAAATCAAGTCAACTTGACCAGCTACATTTTCTGGCATGACACTATTAGTTGACACGTCTTCGTTATTGATGTCTTCTGAAAGAGCGCTCAAAATCAGCGGATCAACATTTAATTTTAGGGTAATTGGATCTAACATCATTATCCTTTCTCATATCTCACAACCATTAACCGATAACAGTTTCTAGTTGATTATTTTCTGTTAATTTTTCAACAACTAATTTTTTATAGTCGTCTGCCAAGATATCGTCATCTTGATAATCTAGCAAATCAAGCTCAGCCAAATTTTTTGGAAGTTCTGATACGCTCTCATACTTAGCAACCAAGTCTTTAGCTGCGCGTTTTGCAAAAACGAGACTTTCAAGTAGAGAATTACTTGCTAGACGGTTTTGACCGTGAACCCCATTACAAGCTGTTTCACCAACGGCATAAAGGAAGTCCATACTTGTCTTACTATGGTGATTAACCTTGATACCACCCATAAAATAATGCTGTGCTGGCACAACTGGAATACATTCTGTGAATGGGTCATAACCAGCCTCACGACAGTGTGCCAAGATATTTGGAAAATGTTCTTCCAATTCTTTTTTCGGAATGGTACGCAAATCTTCCCAGACGTGGTCTGTCCCATCTTTTTCCATTTGTTTTAAAATGGCTTGTGCTACCACATCACGCGGTTGCAATTCATCGACAAAGCGATTCATATTCTTATCATATAAAAGAGCTCCTTCACCACGAACGGACTCAGAAATCAAGAATGAACGTTCTTTTGGATTTTCTTGGTAAAGGGTTGTTGGGTGAATTTGCACATAAGACATGTCCTTAAGCTCAATGTCATGTTTTAGGGAAATGGCTAGCGCATCACCAGTCAAATGCTTAAAGTTGGTACTATTTTTGTACAAACCACCGACACCACCACTAGCAAGAACAGTCACATCAGCTGTGATTTTTTGCAAATCTCCATTTTCAAGACGGACCACACCACCATAACAACGGTTATCTTCTTCCAAGATATCAAGAAGACAAGTGTGTTCCATCAAGGTAATATTTGGACGTTTTTTGACCGCAGCTAACAGTCTGCTTGTGATTTCTTTACCTGTAGTATCTTGGTAAAAAAGAATACGTTTATCAGAGTGAGCACCTTCACGAGTGAAGGCTAGGTTACCATTTTCATCACGTTGAAAATCAACACCATAACCAATCAAATCTTTGATAACATCAGGTGATGACTTAATCATCAAATCAACAGAAACCTTGTCATTTTTGTAGTGACCAGCACGCAAAGTATCTTCAAAAAATGAATCGTAATCCGACTCATCTTTTAGCATACAAATACCACCTTGGGCTAAGAATGAATCACTGTGTTCTAATGTATCTTTAGAGATAATAGTAATTTGAAGTTCTTGTGGCAAATTAAGGGCTGTATAAAGTCCTGAACAACCACTACCGACAATAAGTACATTTGTTTTCATACAAACCTTCTTTTTTAACGATTGTTGAATAAACAATCCATTTGGCGAGTCAGATAAAAAAAGAATTCCTATAATACCATCATCACTAACCTAAGCATAAGCTTCTCATTTTCTGTATGATATCAATGCGAGGCATACTTAAATCAGTCTTTAGGAACTTTTTCAATCAACTCTTATCAATTAAAATCATACGACTTAGAACATATTTTACCACCAATCAAGACACCTGACAAGACACCTAGCTAAAATTTATTTACAGGTGTCTTGACACCTTCTTGACTCGGTACTATAATATATAACTAAGACAATCCTAGGAGGATCCCATAAACATATAATGAATACAAGAGAGATGCAAGACGAAATTTTACGTCTCAAAAAAGAAAAAGGGGTTTGTATTTTAGCACACGCCTACCAAAGTCACGACATTTGGGAAGTTGCCGATTTTGTAGGCGATTCTTTTGCTTTAAGTAAATATGCTGCCAAAGCACCACAAGATACCATCATGATGTGTGGCGTGCGCTTTATGGCAGAAACCGTTAAAGTTTTATCACCTGAAAAGACAGCTCTTCTAGCCAACCCAATGGCTGGTTGCCCAATGGCAGCTCAAATTGACAAAAAAATTGTTACTTGGCTAAAAGATGCTCACCCAGACTACACTACCGTTGCTTATATCAACACCACTTCAGAAGTGAAAACAATGGTCGATGTCTGCGTTACATCTTCTTCAGCTGTCAAAATTATCAACAACATTGACAACGATAAAATCCTTTTTGTCCCTGACCGCAATCTTGGACAATGGGTCGCTGAACAATGTCCTGATAAACAATTTGAATTTTTCAAAGGTGGTTGTCCAACACACATGCGCATGCGTAAACGCGATGTGCTCAGAGCACGTGAAGCTCACCCAAATGCTAAAGTACTGGTTCACCCAGAATGTCTAGCTGAAGTTACTGAGTTAGCTGATTTTGCTGGAAGTACAACAGAAATCATGGCTTACGCTAAAAATAGCACTGACAAAGAATTTATCATTGGTACTGAAAGCAGCATTGTTGAACACTTACAATTTGAATGCCCTGATAAACGCTTCTATCTTCTATCAACTGAATGTGTTTGTCACAACATGAAAATGACAACTCTAGCTGACATTTACAACTGTTTACTTGGACGAGCAGGTGAAGAGATTGAGCTTGACGAAGACACTATCAAAGGTGCTCGTCATGCCATCGACCAAATGATTCTGCTTGGACAAAAATAAATTGATTTGCATTTTCTACATTTAAAAAGCCTGCAAAATTGCAGGCTTTTGTCTATTCACAGAAAAAAACTGTCCATTGGACAGTTTTTTTACCCTAGATTTGCAATTGTACAGCCACTACCACCTGCATTTTGTGGAGCGTAGCCGAATGATTTGACGTGTTTGTTGCGTCGAAGGTATTTTGTCACCCCTTCACGGATAACACCTGTTCCGATACCGTGAATGATATCAACTTGAGCCATGTTGTTAAGCAAGGCTTGGTCGATAAATTCATCCAATTCTTGCATGGCTTCTTCGTAGCGTTTGCCACGTAAATCAAGTCGTGCACGTGGTCCAGCAGATTTCTTGCTTTTCTTAACCACATGAACTTGTTTTTTCTTAGGTTTTTGCGCTTCTTCTTGAACTTTGACAAGGCTAAATTCGTCTTCTTTAAGTGTCATCTTAATAAGACCAACTTGTGCTTCCCATTTGCCATTTTTGGTTTGGTTAATCAAGGTTCCGCGTTGACCATAAGCTGTGACGATAATATCATCACCCACGCGCGGTGCACGCAATTTCTTGGCTTTCTTAAGAACTTTATTTTTCGATAAATCAACTTCAGGCGCCAATTTTTTCAACTGGCTCTTAGCTTCGATAACTTCGTGTGGTTTAAGACTAGCTTTGTGATGAAGATTTTTGAGGATTTCTTCACTTTCAGCCATAGCTTTATCCACAATTTCTTGTGCCTTAGCAGAAGCTTTTTCAAGTTCTTTATCTTTGGCATGTGAGAATTCGTTATAAAGTTTCTTGACTGCACGGTTGAATTTGAGGTTATCTTGTTCCACTTCTTTGATGTGGTCAAGACGTTTGCGGCTTTCATGCGTTTGTTCTTCCAAACGTTCGATGATGCGGTTAACATCTGTATCAGAATCCGTCAAACGCTCTGCTTCATTGACAATCACTTCAGCAAGACCTAATCGACGAGCAATTTCAAAGGCATTTGAACGCCCTGGCACACCTTGCATGAAATGATAAGTTGGACTCAAAGTCTCTGTGTCAAATTCCATGCTGGCATTTTCAACAAATTCTGTCTCGATGCCGTAAACTTTCAACTCAGGATAGTGGGTTGTCGCCATGGTTTTGACTTGCGTTAAACGCAAATGTTCCAAGATAGAAATGGCAAGACTTGCTCCTTCTTGTGGGTCAGTCCCTGCACCCAATTCATCCACAAGGACCAAGCTGTCTTTATCAGCAGCTGCCAAGATATCCACAATATTTGTCATGTGGCTTGAGAATGTTGACAAGCTTTGCTCGATAGATTGTTCATCACCGATGTCAGCAAAAATCTCATTAAAGACAGCAACTTTACTACCTTTATCAGCTAAAATCGGTAGACCAGATTGCGCCATTAATTGTGCCAATCCCAAAGTTTTCAACATGACAGTTTTACCACCGGTATTTGGACCAGTGATGACGATAACTGTCAATTCATCCAAGAAATGCAGGTCATTTGCGACTGGATTTGTCAACAGCGGGTGACGAGCTTGCAAGAGTTGCACAGTCTTATCTGTGGATAACTGTGGGACAACTGCTTTATTTTCTTGCATGAAGAGGAATTTTGCACGCACAAAATCCAAATGTCCCAAAACCCAAGCATTATTTCGAATAATATTAGTATGAGGGCGAAGCATATTTGACAATTCGCGTAAAATACGAGCCATTTCATGGCGTTCATCTGCTCGTAATTGTGTGATTTCTTCATTTAATTGCACCACTGCACGCGGCTCAATATAAACCGTACTTCCTGATGCTGAGATATCATGTACAACCCCTGAAATGCGATTGCGGTAGCTATTTTTCACCGGCAAAACCGCACGTCCATTACGACTAGCAATCAAAGTCTCTGTCAAATGGTCAGCTTGCTTTTTCAAAATGTCCTGCAAGACTTGACGAACTCTGCTTTCATCATGATTGATTTGACGACGAATTCGGTCTAATTCATGACTTGCAAAATTCTCAATAAATCCACCATCGTTAATGGCTTGTAAGCTTCCTTGCAGACTTGGCAAAAGTTCAATTTTCTCAAAAAGAGTATTTAAAGCCGTCAAGTTAACATTTTCCAAATCATTATAGAAATGCTTAACTTCTGCTGATACTTGCAAGATTTTCTTAATATCAATAATCTCTGAAACATTGACATCCGCATCTAATTCCAAGCGGCGCATGCTTTCAGAAATATCACGTAAACTGCCTAAACCAAAGCCATGTTGCTCAACAAAAATCTGCTCCATATCTGACATTTCAGCAAAAGAACGTGAGATACGGTCAGAATCTGTCATTGGAGCAAGCTTACGCAATTCATCTTGCCCTTGTTCAGTTTGTAAATAGCCAGCAAAAAGTTGCTTGACCTTATCAAATTCTAACTGTTCTAAAATTCTGTTATTCATATCACTATTATACCAAAACTTACCTTATTCTAGTGCTCTTTTAGCACACTCATGTTCATACAAAAATAAGGGCTAAACGCCCTTCTTCTTATCCTAAAATGGCTGTTACCCAAAGTGCCTTAATAACACCTGTCAATGGTTGGAAATAATTAATAATCAAACGTGCAATCCAGCTGCTTGAGAGAAGATTTTGAACCATTGACATTGGGACTGTTGCAAGTAATGTCAAGACTAAACCGAAAAAGACTAGCGCTACCAAAACGGCTAAGACACCGCTAAAACAATTAAGCTTGACACTATCAAAATGATGAATCGGTACCAAATGCACCAAAATCCCTATAAAACGAAAGATGGCATAAACCAGCATGTAAATAGCTGTGAAAGCCACCCCAGCATAATAAACTCTATCTAAATCAAAAATATTAACATCTGTGAAGAAATTCATACTAGCACCTTGCCCAGCATTTGAGTAAGGAATCCACAAAGTAATCTCTTCAGACAACGCTTCATAAAACCGGCTAGCCACGACTAATGACACAATACTAGCTACAAAATAATAAGCTTGCAAGATAATGCCACGTGAATAACCAATGTAAAAATGCCAAGCTAAAATCAGCAAAATAAAAACTGATAACATATATTATTCCTCATCAGAATCAGATTTGCTGGCTTTCTCCTTAATATCGTCAATCGCCTCAGAACGGAGAGCCGTCAATTCTTTTTCCATTTTTTCAACTTCAATCTCACGACTAAGCTGAGTTGAAAGCGAATTGAGAGCCATCAAAATAGCAATCGTTTCATTATCAGCTTGTGGTAATTTTTCTTTGATTGTATTATATTTTTCTTTGGCTACACGCTCAACTTCCTCCATAAAGAGGTTATCCTTATCTGTTGTCAATGTGAGCGACTTTTCTCCAAAGACGAATTTATAACGATTTTTGCTTTCCATATAGTCACCTCCTTGACATTATACCTTAAAATAAACATTTCGTAAAATGAAAGCGTGAAAATCCCAGTTTCAACAGGCTATTTTGCCACCTTGTCATCTTTTTATGTTACAATAAAATTATGAATACAATTGTTATGAAACTAGGGAAAACTGACTTGCAAAACCTCACTAAAACACTGTCTGGCAAACAAGTCGCAAACAATAATCCCTACGTCACTTTTGCCGCAAAAGTAAATGGCGTCACAGTGCTTGTGTACACCTCTGGTAAAGTCGTTTTTCAGGGAAATGCTGCACAAGAAATCGCAAGCCAATTTGGCTATCAAGCGTCAGAAGATACACAAGATACTAAGGCTGGTCAAGCCATGCCTTTAATCGGCTCAGATGAAGTTGGCAACGGTTCTTACTTTGGTGGCTTAGCGGTTGTTGCTAGTTTTGTAACTCCTGATGACCACGCGCTTTTAAAGAAACTTGGTGTCGATGATTCTAAGAATTTAACAGATAGCAAAATTCGCCAAATCGCCCCAATCTTAGAAGAGAAAATCAAGCATAAAGCTCTGCTATTGTCCCCTCAAAAATACAACCAAGTCGTCGGAAAGGGCAAGATGCATAACGCTGTCTCTGTCAAGGTTGCACTTCATAACCAAGCCATTTATCTGCTGCTGCAAGATGGTGTAAAACCTGAAAAAATCGTGATTGATGCTTTTACAAGCCGTCAAAATTACGAAAAATACCTCAAAAATGAGGTAAATCACTTTGACAATCCTCTAACGCTAGAAGAAAAGGCTGAAGGAAAATACCTAGCTGTCGCAGTTAGTTCCATTATCGCCCGTAACCTTTTCTTAGAGAATTTAGATAAGCTAAGCCAAGAAGTACAGTACAAACTCACAAGTGGTGCTGGTAGCAAATCTGATAAAGTAGCTAGTCAAATTTTAGCAGCTTACGGCATGCCTGGTTTAGAACACACTGCAAAACTCCACTTTGCAAACACCCAAAAAGCACAAAATTTATTAAAAAAATAACATCGAGGAACCAATTATGAAACAATTCATCAAAGAATGGGGACCCTTTATCCTCTTTTTCATCGCTCTTGGTCTTGTTCGTCTTTTCCTTATCCAGCCTGTGAGTGTTGACGGTCATTCTATGGACCCTACACTGGCTGATGGAGAACGCCTAATCGTTCTAAGAACTGCCAAAATTGATCGCTTTGATATTGTTGTAGCGAAAGAAAAAGAAGGTAACAAAACCAAAGAAATCGTTAAACGTGTCATCGGACTCCCAGGTGATACCATTACCTATAAAGACGATACCCTTTACGTTAACGGTAAAAAGACAAGTGAACCTTATCTAGACAAATACCAAAAAGCTTTCGATGATGATGAGTTGCAAGACATTTACTCTTACAACACCTTATTCCAACAACTAGCTGAAAGCTCTGATGCCTTCACTACTGCTAAGGATGGCAGCACTGAATTTACTGTCAAAGTTCCCAAAAATCAGTATTTCTTGCTTGGAGATGACCGCATCGTTTCAAAAGACAGCCGTGAAGTTGGTTCCTTCAAAAAATCAGCTATCGTCGGCGAAGTCAAATTCCGCTTCTGGCCACTCTCAAAAATTGGAGGCGTCAACTAAGTTCAATGAAGACTTAACTCACATGAGTTAGGTCTTTTTAATGCGATGTTTGTCTATCACATTGGCGAATGATATAATAAAGCCACTATAACAATCAAGTAAGGATGACTTATGGAATACTTTTTTTCTGGCACCATTGACCGTATTATTTTTGAAAACGCCAGTAACTTCTTTAAAATCATATTACTCGAAATCGAAGATACCGATTCTGACTTTGATGATTTTGAAATCATTGTCACAGGAACCATTGCTGATGTCATCGAAGGCGAAAACTACACCTTCTGGGGAGAATTAACCCAGCATCCAAAATATGGTGAACAGCTAAAAGTTACCAGATACGAGCGAACAAAACCAACATCTTCTGGGCTCATCAAGTACTTTTCAAGCGACCACTTTAAAGGCATTGGGAAGAAAACAGCTGAAAAAATCGTCCAACTCTACGGTGATGATACGATTGATAAAATTCTAGAAGACCCAAGTAAGCTCGAGAGCATTTCAGGACTATCTAAAGAAAATCGTGACAATTTTGTTGCCAAATTAAAGCTCAACTATGGTACTGAGCAAATCCTCTCAAAACTCGCTGAATACGGCTTAACCAATCGTGTAGCTATTGATATTTTCAATCATTATAAGGAAGAAAGTTTAGAGATTATCCAAGAAAATCCTTACCAATTGGTTGAAGATATTCAAGGCATTGGGTTTAAAATTGCGGACCAGCTCGCCGAACAATTGGGCATTGAGGCAGATGCACCGCAGCGTTTTCGTGCAGCACTCGTTCACAGCTTATTTGAAACCTCGGTTGAAAATGGAGATACTTACGTTGAGGCGCGTGATTTACTAGAAAATGCTATTACCATTTTAGAGGAAGCCCGCCAAATTGAGCTAGACCCTGCTGCTGTTGCTAAGGAATTATCTACGCTTATCGCTGAAGACAAGGTGCAAAATATCGGCACAAAAATCTTTGATAACACACTATTTTATGCCGAAGCGGGTATCAAAAAAAATCTAACACGCATCCTTGATACTCCATTAACTAAACAGTTTTCAGATCAAGACTTACAAGAAGAAATTGAAGACATCGAAGACACCTTTGGCATTTCCTATGATACCGTTCAAAAGAATGCCATCAAAGAAGCACTTCAAAGTAAAGTTTTCATTTTGACTGGGGGACCAGGAACTGGTAAAACAACCGTCATTAATGGTTTGATTGCTGCTTATGCTGATTTGCACGGCATTGATTTAGAGAAAAAAGATATTCCAATCGTTCTTGCTGCGCCAACAGGTCGTGCAGCACGTCGCATGAACGAATTAACTGGGCTTCCAAGTGCAACCATCCACCGTCATCTTGGATTAAACGGTGACAATGACTATCAAGCCATGGATGATTATTTGGACTGTGATTTGATTATCATCGATGAATTTTCAATGGTAGATACTTGGCTAGCTAATCAGCTCTTTAGCTCCATTTCATCAAATACTCAAGTCATTATTGTTGGAGATAGCGACCAACTTCCATCCGTTGGGCCTGGGCAAGTGCTAGCTGATTTGCTTAAAATCAAAACTCTTCCACAAATAGCATTGACAAAAATCTTTAGGCAATCTGAAGATTCGACTATTGTCACTCTAGCTAATCAGATGAGACAAGGCGTCTTGCCAGCTGATTTTACCCAGAAAAAAGCGGACCGTTCTTACTTTGAAGCTGGTGCCCAGTATATTCCTGAGATGATTCCGAAAATTGTCAGCGCAGCTATTAAAAGCGGCATTAGCCCTCAAGAAATTCAAATTCTTGCGCCTATGTACCGTGGTGCTGCCGGCATTAACCGCCTCAATACAATCATTCAAGATTTGCTTAATCCACTCGGTGACCAATTATCATTTGCCTTTGGTGATATGAATTTCCGTAAAGGGGACAAAGTTCTTCATTTGATTAATGACGCCGAACTCAATGTCTTTAACGGTGATATCGGATATATCACAGACTTGATTCCCGCCAAATACACAGAATCAAAGCAAGATGAACTCTACATGTCTTTTGATGGGACAGAAGTGATTTACCCTCGTAACGAATGGCACAAAATCACGCTTGCCTACGCCATGTCCATTCACAAATCACAAGGGAGTGAATTCCAAGTAGTTATTCTGCCAATCACACGCCAAAGTCGTCGTCTTCTACAACGCAATCTGATTTACACAGCCATTACCCGCTCTAAAAGTAAATTAGTCATGCTGGGAGAGATTGCTGCCTTTGATTACGCCATAAAAAACGAAGGCTCTAAACGCAAGACTTACCTCGTCCAACGCTTCACAGCAAATCCAGAAAAACTTGACAACTCAGAAACGATAGAAAATCAAGCCGAGGCAGAAGAAAGCCAAAATGAGCCACTAGAAGATAAAACAAGTTCTTCTTCTGCTCACGTAGAAGAAGAAAAATCCGAAAAAGTTGTTCAACTTAGCCTTGATTTTGACGAAGACAAACCAGATAACGTCAAAGAATACCGTCTAACAGAAGAAAATCTTCCATTTATTGATCCAATGATTGGTATCACTCAAGAAGATATCGAACAATTTTTCAAAAAATAAAAAGAAAAAACTAGGTTAATTTTGTACTAAATTCCTAGTTTTTCTTATGCATTTATTTTGTATAAATATAAATTTTCAGATGATAGAATAGCTTTACACTTAAAACATTTAGAGGCTTAAAACGATTTAATCCTTGAAACTAAAGGGTTTCTTGATATAACATCTCTTGACAGAAAAGTGTTTACATATAAGGAAATTGTGTTATAATATCTGTACTATCATAATAGGATTACCATTGTTTTTAGGAGGTTTGAAATGGTTTCTTATGAAAAAATTCGTCAATCTTTGCGTTCTTGGACGCTTTTTATCGCTTGGGTAAATGTTCTTGCTGCTTTAAGTAAGGTTTGGAGTATTATTAGCTATTATGTCTTAGTTAATAACTTTGATACCTTTAAAGGACAACTTGATGCTGAAAAAATCAAGGTTCTTGAAGCTACTACCAATGTGGGCAACGTTATTATTGCTGTTATCGCTCTTGTTGTTAACATCATTGTAGCTGTTTTAGCATTCAAAAACTTATCAAAAATCAAAGACAATGCTCCAAGTTTATCACCTTACCGCATTGCCTTGATTTATACTGTTGTTTACAATCTTGCAAGCTTTGCCTTGACTGTATATCTCAATATCCCACTTTCACCATTCAATATCGTTTTGCCACTTGTCTTTTTGGGACTTTATGCTTATGTGTACAACAAAGCAGCGCAGCTATTAGACAAAGAAGACGATGAGACTGATTCTGAAAGTGTTAATCAATAACTTTTAAGAAATCAAATACCGTCTCAGAACTTGAGCTAAGACGGTATTTTAATTTTTAAAAGAGATTTAATGGACGAATATTATCTTCTAATCCCATGATAGTAACCCCAAGAAGACGCACGCCAGATTTTGATTCTTCTAAGCTGTCAAATATCGCATGAGCAGCTTGGTCAATCACCTCAAAATCATTGGTGACATCATCTAGTGTTTTACGCTTGGTTAAAGTCGAAAAATCCGCGTATCGAACCTTCAAAACGACAGTGCGACCAACTTTATTATTTCGCATTAAGCTGTCCACAACTCGACGTGTATTTTTTGAAATCTCCGACTTAATATCAGCATCCTCATACAGTAGTTTACTGTAGGTACGTTCACTCCCAATAGATTTTCGAATACGATTGGGTCTGACTGGTGAATTTGAAATACCTCGCGCTTTACGGTACAAATCATAGCCAAAGCGCCCGAAATGGTCAATCAAGGTCATCTCTGGTATTTCTAATAAATCCGCCCCCGTAAAAACACCCATTTGATGTAGCTTTTCAACTGATTTTTTACCAACACCATGAAATTTTTCAATTGGTAATTTTTTCAAGAAATCCTGCGCATCTTCTGGCAATACTAAGGTTAAACCTTTCGGTTTATCATAATCCGAAGCTAGTTTAGCTAGAAATTTGTTATAAGAGACACCGGCTGAACAAGTCAGGTGAACTTCTTGCCAAATATCATATTGAATCATTTTAGCGATTTTAATCGCTGACTTGATGCCGCGTTTATTTTCAGTCACATCCAAGTAAGCCTCATCAATCGACATAGGCTCAACAAGATCGGTGTAACGTCTGAAAATCTCACGAATTTGCATTCCGATTTCTGGGTATTTCTGATAATTTCCAGAAATAAAAATAGCCTGTGGACAACGTTCGTAAGCTTCTTTTGAAGACATGGCCGAATGAACGCCAAATTTTCTGGCTTCATAGTTACATGTCGATACGACGCCTCGTCCACCTGTCTTACGCGGATCAGAGCCGATAATCACAGGCTTTCCTTTGAGGTCTGGATTATCCCTTTCTTCCACTGATGCAAAAAAGGCATCCATATCAATGTGAATAATTTTTCGAGAAGTGTCATTAATTAATGGAAAAATAAGCATCATCCAGTCCTTTCTGACTCTATTATAACAATTTTCATTGCTTTCAAGCAAAACTTACAAATTTCTAGTACAGTTGTCCAAGTTTCTGAAACTGTACTAGAAAAGATTCTTGTTTTTTCCAATTTTTTCGCTTGGGAAAACGCTTCCTTTGTGCTAAACTTATACTTGTAAATGTAACAGATGACTTGTTACTAGAATTTAAGGAGAAATCTCATTATGGCGACTGTTAAAACAAATGCAGATGTTTTTGAAAAAGCCTGGGAAGGCTTTAAAGGTACTGACTGGAAAGAAAAAGCCAGCGTTTCTCGCTTCGTTCAAGCTAACTACACACCATATGATGGTGATGAAAGCTTCTTAGCACCAGCTACTGAACGCTCTCTTAAAATCAAGAAAATCATTGAAGACACTAAAGCTAAATACGAAGCAACTCGTTTCCCAATGGACACTCGTCCAACATCAATCGCAGATATTCCTGCCGGCTATATTTCAAAAGACGATGAATTAATCTACGGTATTCAAAATGATGAGTTGTTCAAATTGAATTTCATGCCAAAAGGTGGTATCCGCATGGCAGAAACAGCACTTAAAGAACATGGTTATGAACCAGATCCTGCTGTTCATGAAATTTTCACAAAATACACTACTACAGTAAATGACGGAATTTTCCGCGCTTATACATCTAATATCCGCCGTGCCCGTCACGCTCACACAGTAACTGGTCTTCCAGATGCTTACTCACGTGGACGTATCATCGGTGTTTATGCTCGTCTTGCTCTTTATGGTGCAGACTACTTGATGCAAGAAAAAGTTAACGACTGGAACGCTATCACTGAAATCGACGAAGAATCTATTCGTCTTCGCGAAGAAGTTAACATGCAATACCAAGCTCTTGGTGAAGTTGTTAAACTTGGTGACCTTTACGGTGTTGATGTCCGTAAACCAGCCATGAACGTTAAAGAAGCTATCCAATGGGTAAACATCGCCTTCATGGCCGTATGTCGTGTTATCAACGGTGCTGCTACTTCTCTTGGACGTGTCCCAATCGTTCTTGATATCTTTGCCGAACGTGACCTTGCTCGTGGTACTTTCACAGAATCAGAAATCCAAGAATTTGTCGATGACTTTGTCTTGAAACTTCGTACTGTAAAATTTGCTCGTACTAAAGCTTACGACGAACTTTACTCAGGTGACCCAACATTCATCACTACATCTATGGCTGGTATGGGTGCTGACGGTCGTCACCGTGTTACTAAAATGGACTACCGTTTCTTGCACACACTTGATAACATCGGTAACGCTCCAGAACCAAACTTGACAGTTCTTTGGACCGATAAATTGCCATATTCATTCCGTCGCTACTGTATGAAAATGTCACACAAACACTCTTCAATCCAATACGAAGGTGTAACAACAATGGCTAAAGACGGTTATGGTGAAATGTCATGTATCTCATGTTGTGTATCACCACTTGACCCAGAAAACGAAGAACAACGTCACAACATCCAATACTTTGGTGCTCGTGTAAACGTCCTTAAAGCTCTTCTTACTGGTTTGAACGGTGGTTACGACGATGTCCACAAAGATTACAAAGTATTTGATATTGAACCAGTTCGTGACGAAATCCTTGATTTCGAAACTGTTAAAGCTAACTTTGAAAAATCTCTTGATTGGTTGACTTCAACTTACGTAGATGCCCTTAACATCATTCACTACATGACTGATAAATACAACTACGAAGCTGTTCAAATGGCATTCTTGCCAACTAAACAACGTGCCAACATGGGATTCGGTATCTGTGGTTTTGCCAATACTGTTGATACTTTGTCAGCAATCAAATACGCTACTGTTAAACCAATCCGTGACGAAGATGGTTACATCTACGACTACGAAACAACTGGTGACTTCCCTCGTTGGGGTGAAGATGACCCTCGTTCTAACGAACTTGCTGAATGGTTGGTAGAAGCTTACACTACTCGTCTTCGTAGCCACAAACTTTACAAGAACGCTGAAGCTACTGTATCACTTCTTACAATCACTTCAAACGTTGCCTACTCTAAACAAACTGGTAACTCTCCAGTTCACAAAGGTGTTTACCTCAACGAAGATGGTACTGTAAACCTTTCTAAACTTGAATTCTTCTCACCAGGTGCTAACCCATCTAACAAAGCTCGCGGTGGTTGGTTGCAAAACTTGAACTCTCTTGCAAGCCTTGACTTCTCATACGCTGCAGATGGTATCTCACTTACAACTCAAGTTTCTCCACGCGCTCTTGGTAAGACATTTGATGAACAAGTTGATAACTTGGTAACTATCCTTGACGGTTACTTCGAAAACGGTGGACAACACGTTAACTTAAACGTCATGGACCTCAAAGATGTTTATGACAAGATTATGAATGGTGAAGATGTTATCGTTCGTATCTCAGGTTACTGTGTCAACACTAAATACCTTACTAAAGAACAAAAGACAGAATTGACACAACGCGTCTTCCACGAAGTTCTTTCAATGGATGACGTTGCTGAAACTGTTGCTGCTAAATAATAAATATCGAAAAAGACTTTGTCAGTTGACAGAGTCTTTTTTTGTCCTTAAAATAGAGCTATGAAAATCAAACAAACCAGAAATACACTTTCAGACACCTATTTAGATGCCATGAAAATCCGACAAATCGTTTTTGTAAAAGGACAGGGTGTTCCTTTATCTCTTGAAATCGATGAAAACGAAGCTTATTGTCTGCATTTTGTCCTTTATAATGACTCAGAAAATGCTGTCGCTACTTGCCGCATTTTGCCAAATCAAGACCACAGCAAAGCAACTTTGCAACGCATGGCAGTTCTTCCTGACCATCAAGGAAAGCATTTTGGAAAGTACCTTCTAGAAGAAGTCATCACTTTTTGTAAACAACAAGGGTTTAAAGAAATGATTCTTCATGCGCAATTAACAGCAAAAGGCTTTTACGATAAACTTGGCTTCACTCCCTTTGGTGAAGAATTTGAGGAAGCAGGCATCCAACATATCAGCATGATGAAAACTTTATAAAATAAAAAAGCACTCCTGACCGAAAGTCAAGAGTGTTTATTTTTCACTGTTTAGAGATGAATAGCGATTGACTGCTTAAAACTATTCTTTTCCTCGTAAGCGACGGAATTTAGCCTTAATGGCTTCTGCAATATCATTACCTTGTTCTTTTAAATGATTAACACGACGTTCGTTCATGTCTTCTTGAACCTTGTCATAAAGTTCATCTTGAACTTGACCTGCAAGTTCAACTTCACGAGCAAGAGCGACAGCATCCCAACGCATGATATTTGTCTTATAAGGAGCAAAGACATGGTTCAATATACTTTCATCCTCTTCATGCACCAAAGCAATAACAGCAACATCGCCATCAAGTAGCTTAGTTGTCACTTCTTCAATCAAGCTATTGTTGGTAGCGTCTGTCATACTACCACTCGCAGCACCGGCAAGACTTCCGATACCGTAGCCGATAATAACACCAATCGGTCCGCTCAAGATACCAATCAAACCACCGACAATTCCACCAATCGTTGCATATTCATGGCTGGTATCATCAAAATCAACAGAATCTTTAATAGTGATTTTACCATTTTCGTTCTTGACCAAGGCAATTTGTGCGATTTGGGTGTGGCTGTCTTGCTTGAAAGCTTTTAATTCTGAAAATGCTTGATAAGCTTCACTTTCAACATTGAAAACAACAGTAAGTACATCTGCCATAACCTTGTCCTCCTTTTCTCTGGTTACCTTCATTATAGCACTTTCGCACTAAAAAAGCCGAGAAAAAGTAAAACGTTTTCATAAAAATAGCAGTCTTTTTAAAAATTTTCCTGAATCCAGTTAGAAATTTTCTGACGTTCTTTAATCCAAAGCGGACGGTCATCGTAAGAATAGGTTCTATTGGTTAAGAAAATAGCCGCTTTTTGTTCTTCGCGATTAATAGCCACATAAGTTCCCGTATAACCTGTATGGTCAAGCCAATCTCCCTCTTTATTCCAAGCTAGCGAGCGTTCTTTATTGGCATGACTAAAGTTTTGCCAAATATCACGCGCAAAATCATCCGTCAGATAATGCTGACACAGTTTTTTAAGGTCAGCAAGATTAGAAAATAACCCAGCTGAGCCGGCGTGATTTTTAAGCACCTTAGCTTTAGGGTCATGGACAAGGCCGTCAGAAATTCCAGCTACCGTTGGCACAGCACCTTTAACTGGCCCAAAACCTGTCTTAGTCATGTCAAAAGGTTCAAATACCTTTTCCTTGAAAAACTCATCTAAAGATTTTCCAAAAATACCTTCCAACATAAAACCAAGCAATAAAAAGTTAATATCTGTGTACAAGAAATCCTTTTTATCTTCTACCGTAATGTGATTAATAGCCTCTTTTAACTCCTTGGCATTAAGCGCATCACGATTTGGAATAAAAGGATTAATCCCACTGCTATGGGTTAATAGTTGGCGAAGCGTCAGATTCTCCTCATGAAAATCAGGATAATATTGCTTAAGCGGCGCATCAATATCCAACTTTCCTTCACGGACAAGTGAAATAACAACTGTTCCGACACCAACCACCTTAGATACAGAGGCCAAATCATATATTAAACCAGAAACAACAGGATTCTTACCATCAATCGTTCCAATATAGTGCTCTGTCCATTGATTGTCTTTAAAAAGAGCTAAACTAGCTCCATGATAAATATTGCGATCAATCTGATCATTGATAATGTCTAGCAAATCTGTCATTTGATAAACCAAATTTCAACTTGACTAGGATCTGAAAGAACCAGGACACTTTCTTTTTTATCTAGATAGATAGATTGTCCTTTAGCTTCTAAATAATCAGCTAAAGCTTTAAGATCATAGTTCTTAGGAACTTTAAATTCTAGAATTTCCAAATCCCATGTTTTTTGAGGGTCAACAGTTAAATCTGCTCCATTTCCTTGTTCAAACTGAAGATCTAATGGCAATTTACCACCGAATACAGTTTGATAGAAAGCTTGAGTACCAGCTTTGTCAGCAACATTAAGTGTCAAACCTTCAAAGTAGAAATCAGAAACTTCTTTTAAGGCGTCATTTTCAGGAAATGTTTGGTTATCAATTTCTCTTAACTCCTGAATATCGTCTTCTGAATGCAAGAGGAAGAGGTCACCTTCTGGAGATACTGTCTCAAAAGCATAGCCTCGTTTACCTTTGAAAAGTCGTTCCACATCAATACCGTTACCTAAAATTCCTTCGATCTCACTTGCTTTAGGGATTTTAACAACGATTTTATTAACTTTTTTATCACCTTTAACAGCACGAGTGTCTGGTGCTGGTGATTCTTCAATGACGAAACGAGCAGTTCGCTGTTTTGTTGAAAATACAGCAATAGCATTTTCTTCGTTCACTAATTTAAAGCCTAATTTTTGATAAAAATCGATGTTGTGATCACGATTATTGATACGTAAAACGGGATGCCTAAACGTGACTCCGTTAAATAAAGTCATAATTATCTCCTCACAGTGTTTTTTGTTAGATGATGTTATACAAGTTCTTACAAAATAAGGACCGGGTCTTTTCTATTTTAGAAAAAAATAGTCAGTTTGACAAGAAATTATGCTCTCCTGGCATAATAAAAAAGAACCCGAAGGTTCTTTTCTGGTTTATTATCTTGTAATCTTATAGGTATAAGAATTTGAACAAGGCAACTGCAGCAACACCAGCAAGGATTGGAGCTACAACTGGTACCCATGAATACCACCATTTAGAATCGCCTTTGTGTTCACCAAGAATTGATTTTGGAAGCAAAGCATGGACGATACGTGGACCAAGGTCACGTGCAGGGTTAAGACCAGGACCTGTAGGACCACCAAGTGAAGTTACAAGTGTCATAACAAGGAATCCGATACCCATGTGAGCAACAGCAAGTGAACCTGTAGTGTAAGGAGCAACTTGAGTTGCAGCTGTAGAAGCATCATAACCTGCAGCAGTCAATTGAGAAATCAATTGTGCACCGAAGTAGTTTTTAGTAAGAGCCATTGCACCAAAGAAAAGTACAAATGATCCAAGGAACTCGTTCAAGAAACCATTAACCCATGCAGCTTTGTGAGTTTCTTTTGTACCATCGTCAACAGCTGAGATAGTTGAGAATGAACCAAGGATAGCATTTGGGTTTTCAGTTTGAAGGTAGTATGGTTTGTGAACCATAACAACAAGCAATTGACCAAACATTGCACCAAGTACTTGAGCGATGATGTATTGAGCAACGTGTGACCATTCAAACAAACCTGAAACTGCAAGTGCAATTGTGAAAGCAGGGTTGATGTGGTTACCAGAAACGTTACCAAACATAAGAGCTGGCATCATAACACCAAAACCATAACCAAGAGCGATGATAACCCAACCTGAGTTGTGTCCTTTTGTACCTTTAAGATCAACGTTTGCAACAGCACCGTTACCAAGGATGATAAGAAGAGCTGTTCCAATAAATTCTGTGATGTATTTCACAGTCCATGAAAAGTCCATGTCTTTTTGTTTCCTCCAAAAAAAATATAGTTTAGACAACTAACATTTTATCAAGTATAATAGATAATGTAAAGGTTATCTGTAAAATTAAAACGTTTACTTTTAGAAGGAGAAATTTTCATGAAATATAACCAATTCTCTTACATACCAAGGCCTGCCGATGCTTGTGAACAAGAATTACAAGCTCTTGGATTTGAGCTTAACAAACGTCAATCTGATAAAGAGGCACTGGAGCACTTCTGTCGTAAGATTTTCTTTAATTATAAAGACACGGATTACCCACTTCACAATCTTATCGCAGATTTCGAGACAGATTTACTGACATTTTTCCAATCTGATTGTCCTCTAACGGCAGATATTTTTTATACCGTTGCCCTTCAATTACTCGGATTCACACCACACGTTGATTTTACAGATACAACTGACTTTTTAGAAAAAATCGACTTTCCAATCAATTATCAAAAAGGACACATTATTGAAGCCCTTTACCACCTACTTGTGAGTCGTCAAAAAGGCGGAATGACTTTACTTGATGATTTAATCAGCAAAGGTCTGATTCCGGTTGATAATGATTACCATTTCTTCAACGGCAAATCTTTAGCAACATTTGATACGAATGACTTGATTCGTGAAGTTGTCTACGTTCAATCTCCTCTTGATACCGATCAAGATGGACAATTAGATTTGATTAAAGTCAATATCATTCGACCAAATACCAAACATCACGTGCCAACCATGATGACTGCAAGTCCTTACCACGAAGGAACAAATGGCGTTGCTAACGACAAGAAACTTTACAAAATGGAAGGCGATTTAGCTGTTAAACCCGCTGGTAAAATCAGTGTTGAGACACGTGACTTCGAGCCACTTGAAACTCCTGACCTTGATCTTCCAGTGGGTGAGACTGAAGAAAGTTTCAACTTCATCGACCCTTATACCCTGAATGACTATTTCTTAGCTCGCGGATTTGCCAATATCTATGTCTCTGGAGTTGGAACAGCTGGTTCAAATGGCTTTATGACAAGTGGTGATTACGCTCAAGTAGAAAGTTTTAAAGCTGTTATTGATTGGTTAAATGGCAGAGCAATCGCCTTTTCTAGCCACCGTCGTGATCAAAAAGTGCTAGCTGATTGGTCAAATGGTTTAGTTTGTACCACTGGTAAATCTTATCTCGGGACTATGTCAACTGCCCTTGCCACAACCGGCGTTGAAGGACTAAAAGTCATCATTGCTGAATCAGCTATTTCATCTTGGTATGACTACTACCGTGAAAATGGTCTTGTCTGCAGCCCTGGTGGTTACCCTGGTGAAGACCTCGATGTCCTTACCGAATTGACTTACTCACGTAATTTGCTCTCTGGTGATTATCTACGTAATAACGAGCACTATCAAAAACTTCTTGACGAACAGTCTGCGGAACTCGACCGCACTTCTGGTGATTACAACCAATTCTGGCACGACCGCAACTATCTTCCACATGCTGATAAAGTTAAAGCTACTTGTGTTTACACACACGGTCTTCAAGATTGGAACGTTAAACCACGTCACATTTTTAACATTTTTAACGCATTACCAAGCTCTGTTGAAAAACATGCCTTCCTTCACAATGGTGAGCACGTCTACATGCACAACTGGCAATCCATTGATTTCCGTGAAAGCATGAATGCTTTGCTCTCTCAAAAACTCTTAGGTCAAGATAATCACTTTGATTTACCAACATTGATTTGGCAGGATAATAGTCAGGAACAAACTTGGACAAGTCGTCTTACTGAATTTGGTAGTGATACCAAAGAAACTTTACCACTTGGAAAAGACCGTCAAATCATTGATAACCATTACGGCAAAGATGAATTTGAGCGTTACAGCAAAAACTTCCGAAACTTCAAGAGTGATTTGTTTGCTGGTAAAGCTAACGCTGTTTGCCTTGATATTCCAATCAACCAAGATTACCATATCAACGGTCAAGTAGAATTGCATTTAACGCTTAAATCAAGTGAAAACAAGGGCATTCTTTCTGCTCAAGTCCTTGATTATGGTCCTAAAAAACGTTTCAAAGATGTGCCAACTAATCGAGCTTTACATGCTATCGATAATGGTCGCAACTTCTCACGCGAAGCTCTTAAGGAACTCCCATTTGTCAAAACACAAGAACGTGTCATTACAAAAGGTGTTCTCAATCTTCAAAACCGCACAGATTTGTTGACAATTGAAGACATTAATCCAAACGAATGGATGACACTTGATTTCACGCTTCAACCAAGCATCTACAAACTCCAAAAAGGTGATAATTTACGTGTCCTTCTCTACACAACAGACTTCGAACACACTATCCGCGATAACAGCAACTACATTTTGACTGTTGATTTGGACCAATCAAGCATCAAGCTTCCGGTAGAAAAATAAGATATTAAAAAGTTGAACCAAAAGGTTCAACTTTTTATTTATTAAATGTAAGTAGCATCTGTGTTCCGACATTTTCCTGACTTTGAACTTGAATAGTTGCCTTATGAAGATTTAGAGCGTGTTTCACAATCGACAATCCTAGCCCTGTTCCACCAACTTTTCGTGAACGACTTTTATCAACACGATAAAATCTTTCAAAAATTCGCTCTTGCTCTTCTTTTGGAATCCCTAAGCCAGTGTCTTTAATTGTTAAAAAGATATGATCTTTATCTGATGTAATAGCTACATCTACACTACCTTCATCACGATTATAAACAATTGCATTATCACATAGATTGTACAAGATTGAGTGAATTAAAGCAGGATTTCCCAACATCTTGACTGATTGACCTGTCAATTGTAAATGAATATTTCTTTGATTTGCTTTAGTTGCTAAGCTATCCAGAACATTTTTAGCAATGGCATAAATATCTAAAATTTCCATTGGTACTTGATCAGTCTCATCCAAGTGAGAAAGATTAATAATATCTTCTACTAGATGAACCAAACGTTGAGATTCTTTGTAAATTTTACTTGCAAAATAAGGAGTGTCATCACTTGAAACCATTCCATTAGCAAGCATCTCTGAGTATCCTGAAATAACATGTAATGGTGTTTTTAACTCATGTGAAACGTTCGCAGTAAATTCATGTCGCAATTGTTCCAACTGTAGCTGATCGGTCACATCATATAATAGAACAACAACCCCAGTCACCTTATTATCAAATAAAATTGGACGGATAAGAATTTTGTAACTATCATTGCCAAAGTGAATAATTCCCTCTTGTTTTTTACCAGATAAACCAGACCTTAACCAATTATTAAACGATAAATCTCTAGTAATTTGTAAAATATCTTTTCCTAAACAATTTCGATCTACCATAAACAGTTGCTGAGCAGCATTATTAATACTAATTACACGGCGCTTTGCGTCTAATAAAATAATACCTTCCCTAATTTTTGAAATAATGGTATCGAATTCTTCCTTTTTCTGATTCAATAGAGCTTCTTGTTCACTTAATACTCTCTGATGATAGTCAATCCGTCTCAATAATGGTGAGATCTCATCATAAGCTTCATTTTGTAATGGTTGATCTAAATCTAAATCATTCAAAGGTGAAACAATACGTTTAGCTGTGTATCGTGCAGCCCAAATTGATAAAATCATCGCTAATAGAATAATCAATGCAAACGGCTGGAACATTCTAATATACAAAAGCAATAAACTATGCTGTGTCACTGACAATCGAATAACACTTCCATCATCTAAGCGCTGTGCCAAATATAAGGATTTAGTTGTTAAGGTTGAAGAATAACGCGTACTTTCTCCATAGCCATCATGCAAAGCTTCCTTGAATTCCTCACGATCAGAATGGCTGTCCATTTTTTTAGGATTGGATTCATTATCATAAAGGATTGTTCCATTGTGATTAATCCAAGTCATACGTATCCCTGATACCTTCAAATGATTAAAATATTTTTTCCCTTCAAGATTAACACCTTGAGCAACCAATAAGGTCTCAGCTTTCAATTGCTCTTTTTGAACCTGGGCAAAATAGCCATAAAGTGTTCCCATAATCAGTAAAATTGCCGAAAAAAGGATACCTAAACTCACTAAAAGTGTTGAACGAAAAATTTTCTTAACCATTATCATCCTCCAGTCGGTAACCTACTCCTCGAATGGTTTGAATAAAATGACTAGCATCACCAAGTTTTGTTCGAAGCGTTCCAATGTGAACGTCAACAGTTCTTGTTTCACCTAAAAACTCAACTCCCCAAATTTGCTCAAGTAAATCTTGTCTAGTGAATACTCGATTAGGATTTTGCATCAAAAGAGCTAAAAGTTCGAATTCCTTTAAAGTCAAATGAATCACTTGATTATCTTTTTTCACAACATAATTCTGAACATCAAGTAATAGATTTCCAAATCGAACTTGCTTGGGTTTATAATTTTTTTGACTTCGACGTAAAACTGCTTTAATCCGAGAAATCATCTCCATCATACCAAAAGGCTTAACAAGATAATCATCTGCTCCCATATCAAGCCCCTTAACTTTATCAAATTCAGTTCCCTTTGCTGTTGCCATTATGACAGGAATCTCAGTGGTAGCACTATTTTCTTCTAACTCCTCTAAAATAGATAATCCACTGCTACCGGGCAACATAATGTCTAGTAAAATCAAATCAGGCTTTTGTACCTGCATAGCCTGCCAAAAGTCAGCTGCGTCTGCGAAACCTTGTGATTCAAATCCCGCTGTTTTTAGAGTATAAAGTTCTAATTCACGAATATCATCATCATCTTCAACACAGTAAATCATATGTCATCTCCGTCTAATTGCCCAGTAATAGAAAAAATTACCCATTTAGCAATATTAACCGTATGGTCACCGATACGTTCAATATATTTAGCGACCATCAAAACATCAATAGCATATTCGCCATCAACATCATCGCCAGAAAAGTATGTCATTAAATTTACCTTTATTGTATCAAAATCTTGGTCAACTGTGTTGTCATAGGAGATGACTCTATTAGCTAATTTTTCATCATTATACACAAAAGCATCAACACTAGTTGTTACCATTCTAACCACATGAGCTACCATCTTCTGTAAATACTCTAACTCTACTCCAGATTTAATATGTCCTTGATTAACAATTTCACTTATTTCTGATGCTTGAGCTCCAATTCGCTTCATGTCATAAACCATCTTTAAGGCTGCTGAAACACGTCTGAGATCTTTTGCAACGGGCTGTTGACGTAAAAGAATTTTTAAACACTGTTCCTCAATATCTCTCTCAAATTGCTCAATTTTTTGATATGTTTTAGTAACATCATTAACTAAAGAAGGATTTTCTTTTTTTAAAACTTGAACAGATTTTGAAATAATATCCTCGCAAAAAGCTCCCATTAGAATGACATTTTTCGTTAAATCCTGCAATTGATTTTCAAATGTTGAACGAATCATCCAAATCTCCCTGTAATATAATTTTCTGTTCTTTCATCTTGTGGTAATGAAAATAGTTGGCTTGTCTTATTCACTTCAACCAGCTCTCCCATTAAAAAGAAAGCTGTCTGATCTGAAACTCTCACAGCCTGTTGCATGTTATGAGTTACCATGACAATACTGTATTTTTCTTTCAATTTAGATACCAAATCTTCAATTTTAGAAGTTGATATCGGATCAAGAGCGCTTGTCGGTTCATCCATTAGCAATACCTCAGGTTCAATAGCCAGCGCACGCGCAATACACAAACGTTGTTGCTGTCCACCAGATAAACCCATAGCTGATTTACTCAAACGATCTTTGACCTCATCCCAAATAGCTGCTTGTTTTAAAGAATGCTCAACAATCTCATCTAATTGAGCTTTTGAATGGATTCCGTGTGTTCTTGGGCCAAAAGCAATATTATCATAAATGCTCATCGGAAATGGGTTTGGCTTTTGAAAAACCATGCCAACTTTTTTTCGAAGTCCATTAACATCTAACTCTTGATAAATATCTTTACCATCCAAAATCACCTGCCCGGTGATTCGACAGTCTTTAACCAAATCATTCATGCGATTCAAACTTTTTAGTAGCGTTGATTTTCCACATCCTGATGGTCCAATAAAGGCTGTAATACCATTAGCCGGAATTTCTAAACAAATTGACTTCAAAGCATGAAAATCTCCATAATACAAATCTAAATTATCAACAATTAACTTACTCATCACCCATCTCACTTCCTAAACGTCTGGCAACAAAGCCAGATAAGATATTGATTACAATTACTAAAACTAAAAGAACTACAGCCGTTGCATAAGTTTGCTTAAGATACATTCCTTCACCAGATATCGCGTACATGTGAACTGCTAAAGTTCTGGAAGAACTAAAGATACTTTTTGCCACTTCTGCCACAGTTCCTGCTGTAAAAATCAGAGCTGCAGATTCTCCAATAATACGACCAATAGCTAAAATAACTCCTGAAAAGATACCTGGTACTGCACTTGGTAAAACAATTCTAAAAATTGTTCGAAGCTTACCTGCTCCTAAAGCAAATGCACCTTCCCTATAACTATCAGGTACAGACAACAAAGCCTCTTCTGTTGTTCTCATAACTAAAGGAAGAATCATAATGCTTAGCGTAATTGAACCAGATAATAGAGACAAGCCAAAATGTGCGTATTTTACAAAGAAAAGTGCTCCAAACAAACCATAGATTATTGATGGAATTCCTGATAATGTTTCAGTAGCAACCCTAATAAGTCCAACTATAAAATTGTCTCTTCTAGCATATTCTGTCAAATAAATAGAACCACCTACTCCAACAGGAACAGCAATAAATAATGTCAATAAAGTTATCGATAAGGTATTAATCAATGCTGGAAGTAAGGAAACATTTTCTGTCGTATAGTTTAAAGCAAATAAATCTTTATTAAGATTTGGTACTCCTCTGACTAAAATGTAAATGATGATAAAAATAATAACTAAAAAACATAAAAAAGCTGCTAGATACACCATAAAAAATAAAATCATTGACAAGGTATCTTTTCTACGAAAATCAATCTGCTGTTTTATATTCTTCCGATTGATATTTTTCATACTACTCCTCTTTTCGTAATAATGAGAAACCAATATTAACAATTAACACAAATAGGAATAGAACAACTGCTGTACCAATCAGAGCTTCTCTATGAAGTCCCGTTGAATATCCCATTTCCATAACAATATTTGTCGTTAGCGTCCGAACACCCGAAGTCAATGAGCTTGGTAAAATCGCCTGATTCCCTGCAACCATAATTACAGCCATCGTCTCTCCAACAGCACGACCTAAACCAAGTATTATTGCCGCCAAAATACCACGTTTAGCAGCTGGAAGTAATACAAAAAATACACTTCTTTCATGTGAGGCACCTAAGGCTAAACCTCCTTCATAATAATGATTGGGTACAGCACGAATAGCTGATTCTGATACACTAACAATTGTTGGTAAAATCATTATTCCCAAAAGAATTGATGCCGTCAGAACACCCATGCCGTAACCTCCAATATAGTTACGAACAAATGGAACAAGAACAACAAGACCAAAGAAGCCATACACAACAGAAGGGATCCCAGCCATTAAGTTAATAATAGCCTTTAAAGGTTTATACATTTTTGGGGGACAAAATCGAGCCATAAAGACAGCCGTCAAAATTCCAAGCGGAACCCCAATAACTAGCGCACCTAATGTCACATAAAGTGAACCTACAATCATAGGCAATATGCCAAATTCGTTACTAGAAGGTCTCCAAATCTCTCCAAAAAGAAAATTTTTAATTCCTATTTCTTTTATAGCCGGAAATCCATTTAGCAACAAGAAAATACATATCAGCAAAACTGAAACAACCGAAATACTTGCTGCTAAAAAGAAAACTCCCTGCATGATTTTTTCTTTTTTCCGATTCATGATGTCCTCTTATTCACTCAAACCTTCCCACTCTGTTAATTTTCCAGAAAAAATTTTTTTAACCTGCTGACTAGTCAAGTTATCCACTTTATTCGTCTTGTTAACGACAAGTGCAATACCATCCATCGCAATAACTGTTGATGAAACACCCTTAGATTTCTCAGCATTCTCCAATTCACGAGACGCCATACCAATATCAGATGTTCCATCAATAGCATCATTAATACCTGTAGATGAATCACTTTGTTGGATATCTACTTTAACACCAGGATTTGCCTTGTTATAAGCTTCTTTCAATTTTTCCATAACTGGAGTTACTGAACTTGAACCAGAAACTACAACTTTTCCAGAAGTCATACTAATTTGATAAGGTTTTCGGTGTTCAAGAGGAATATATCCATTATCTTCAACAATCTTCTGACCATCACTACTTAAAACATAATCAATAAAATCTTTTGCTGACTTACTGATTTCAGCTTTTGTAACAATATTGAATGGTCGAGAAATTTTGTAAGAACCATTTTTAATCGCCTTAACACTAGCTTTCTTCCCGTCAATTTTTAAAACTTTGACACTATTATTAAGAGCACCTAATGAAGCATAACCAATAGCTGCCTTATCTCCAGATACAGTTGTTAACATTACCGAAGTAGAATTCGTTACAATAGCATTCGATGTTGTCGTATCAACCGTTTCACCTTTACTATTTTTATCTTTTAAGTCAAATAGATCCACAAAGGCGCCACGTGTACCTGACCCCTCTTCACGAGAAACAACACTTATCTGTCCCAAACCCGATTCACTCTTAGTTGATTTTCCACAAGCAGATAAAGCAACCCCTGCTCCTAAACTTAGAAGGGCAAAACCAGCGAATAATTTCATTTTTTTCATGATATTCTCCTTTATTATCTTTATAGTCGTCATTATAATCAGACAACATCAAATCTACTACCTAATTTTTGTAAAATCTTTGTAAAATAACTCTTCTTAGACAAAAAAAGCCAAATAGAAAGAATACCTCAAAACTTTAAGTTCTATAGGAAAGATGCTATAATATTAATATCTTTTCCAAATTGATAAAGACTCATCCCCTGATACGAAAGGAATCTTATAACTATTATGATGAACATGCAAAACATGATGCGTCAAGCTCAAAAACTTCAAAAACAAATGGAGAAAAAACAAGCTGAGCTTGCTAGCACAACTTTCACTGGAAAATCAGCTCAAGAATTAGTTGTCGCTGAATTCACAGGTGATAAAAAATTGGTTAACATCTCATTCAAAGATGCTATCGTTGACCCAGATGATATCGAAACTCTTCAAGATATGACAACCCAAGCTATCAACGATGCTCTTGCTCAAGTTGATGCTGCCACTCAAAAAACACTTGGTGCTTTCGCAGGTAAATTGCCATTCTAAGCTAAACATCAAAAAAGCTCGAACCAATTGGTTCGAGCTTTTTATTTACTTGCAACTTCTAAACAATAAGTTTTTTCATGACAATGCGGGCAAGTGAGTTTTCGTGTTTTTGGCGTATGAGGTGCAAAGAAGAATGTCTTAAAATTTGGTTGAAATCGGTGATGACAATTTGGGCAAACATAAGCAACATTTTGAGCATATACCTTTGCAAACCAGATTGCAAAAGGTAGTATGATGATTTCAGCAAGCAGATAAATCCAAAAATTCTTTGCCACAATTGCCCATACTATGCTTCCCACTTGAAGGATAATTAAAGGCAAAAAAATGAAAAACATCTTCCGATGAACCTTTTTCAAAGATAATTGATTTTTCATGGTAAGAGAAATGTCTGATAAAAAGTCTAGTGATTGTCCTGACTGGCTCTTAACTCTGTCAAGTAAGTTTACAGCAGTGTCAAGTTTCGCCTTCTTTTCAGCAAGCTGCTCTTTGGTGTCTTTGATATGCTCTACAAGAAGAAGTTCTAAAACCTGCTTGGCATTTTCTTCAGCAAAAAGACGCTTAATCTGCTCAATCGAAAAATCCAATTCTCGTAAAAAACATATCAGATGTAGCCGTTCCAAATCACTCTCGGTATAGATACGACGACCACCTTCTGTCAATTGTGACGGTAGCAAAATACCACGCTTATCATAGTACTGCACTGTGCGAACCGAAACACCAGCCAATTTAGCCAAATCACCAGTTGTGTAAGTCTGAGACATTTCCTCCACCTCCTTTCTGCCTTCATTATAGGACATAACCTAAGGTCACAAGCAAGAGGTTACTCTAGATGATTTTTTCTTTTTTTGAAAAATAGCTGAGCTCTTAATCAAAAAAGCCACCCAAAGCAGCAAATGGATTGTCACCATGCTCTTCTTCTTGTTGAGTCAAATAAGATTTATTCTCATCAAATTCCATGAATTTTTCGTAGACTAGTGCTGTCATACGAGCATCTTCTAAAGAATTATGCCCATGTCCAGAAATACCTAAAAAGTCGGCAACACTTGTTAACTTAAGATTGGCAATACCATTTAAATCCGAGCTACGACGTTCATAAGCTTCATCATAAAGATCAACCTTGTAAAGCTCTGTCAAGTCTAAATCATTTTCAGCTAACAAAGGAAGGTCTGATTTCAAGGCATTATACCCAACAAGAGCTGTTTTTCCAACAAAATCTTTAAAATCAGCCAAAACTTTATCCAATTTTGGCGCCTTAGCAATTTTTTCAGATGTAATACCTGTTAAGCCATTAATAAAAGATTGTAAAGGAACATCTGTGTAAACGTAAGTGTCAAAGTTGTCAACTTCTACACCATCTCGAAATTTTACAGCAGAAACCTGAATGATGTGACTGATTTCAGCAACAGTGTTAAATTCCAAGTCAAAAGCAATGTACTCAGATAGCTTTTCCATAATTCCTCCCTAAAAATATAATCATTTCGTTATAAAATAAGCTGGAACTTTCGTCCCAGCTCCGCCTAATAAGCTTATTTTTTACCAAAGAGACGCGCAAAGAATCCTTTCGGAGCAGCTGCTTGCTCTTCTTGTTCTTGAATGGCTTCTTCAGTTTTTGTTTGAATTTCCTCGAACTCAGCCTTAGCTTCATTAAGTTCAAGTTGAAGACGTTTGCTATCTTCCATAGCAGCCAGTGTCAACTGTTGTTGTTGATCTAGTTGCTTGTCTTTCTCACCAATTTGAACATCTTTAACACGAAGTTGCTCATCTTTTGAAGCCAATTGTTTGTCTTTAGCTTTTAGTTGCTCATACAAACGTGTAATTTCTGTATTTTTTTCATCAACTAAAATTTCCAAAAGTTCACGTTGTTTTGTTTCTTCGTCAATTGGATCATCTTCAAAAATGGTTTTTTTATAGATTTCTTCTAGTTTAATCAAGCCGCTACGATTAACCACCGTAACACCTTTTTCATTTTTATCTACATCTTCTTCTGGGAGATTCTTAACACGATTATTAACTGCTTGACGGCTAACTCCTAGAATCTCAGCAATTTCACTAACTGTTTTCTCGATTGCCATAATATCCTCTTTTACATTGAAATACTTATGAAAAGGATAACACATGAACACCTGATTGTCAATTTTTAGCCGATTGCTTGACTCCCTAAAGCTTGAAATAATGGGCTTTTTTTGTAATCGTGTCAACTTTCTGTCATTTTCTGTAAACTTGCTCATTTATTTCAAAAATATCCACTAGTATTTGACTACGGGATAGAAGTATTTTATGCTACAATGATTATATGAAACAATACGATACAATTATCATCGGCGGTGGACCTGCTGGAATGATGGCTGCTATTTCTAGCAGCTACTATGGCTACAAAACATTACTGATCGAAAAAAATAAACGTCTTGGTAAAAAATTGGCTGGTACGGGTGGCGGTCGTTGCAACGTCACAAATAGCGGTACCATCGATGACCTGATGGAAGGCATCCCTGGCAATGGGCGTTTTCTATACAGTGTCTTTTCACAATTTGATAACCATGATATTATGCGCTTTTTTGAAGAAAATGGCGTTGCTTTAAAAGTTGAAGACCATGGGCGCGTCTTTCCAAAGACTGACAAATCAAAAACAATCATCGATGCTCTAGCACACAAAATTAGTGAACTCGGGGGCACTGTTTTAACAAATACCGAAGTCGTTTCTGTGAAAAAAATCGATAACCTTTTCCACATCAAATCTGCTTCAGATGAGTTTGTCTGTGAAAAACTCATTGTCACAACTGGTGGGAAAGCTTACCCATCAACTGGTTCGACTGGATTTGGCTATGAAATCGCTCGTCACTTCAAGTTAAACTTAACAGAACTTGAAGCTGCAGAAAGTCCTTTATTAACAGATTTTCCACACAAGGAACTTCAAGGAATTTCTCTAAGCGATATTAGCCTATCTTATGGGAAACATCACATTACACACGATTTACTCTTTACCCACTTTGGGCTATCTGGACCAGCTGCGCTTCGCATGTCTAGCTTTATTAAAGGTGGAGAAACTATCACACTTGATGTTATCCCCAAAGTATCCACAGATGAACTTCTTGCCTTCTTAGAAGAGCATCGTGAAAAGTCACTCAAGAATACTCTTAAAATGCTTGTTCCTGAGCGCTTAGCAAGCTTTTTTGCTCAGCCATTTCCTGAAAAAGTTAAACAACTGACACCAAATCAAGAAAAAGAGCTTGTGGATAAGATAAAAGCTTTACCAATCAAGGTCACTGGAAAAATGTCTCTCGCAAAATCCTTTGTAACCAAAGGTGGCGTTGACTTAAAAGAAATCAATCCTAAAACCCTTGAAAGCAAACAAGTTCCAGGTTTGCACTTTGCTGGCGAAGTCCTTGATATCAATGCCCACACAGGTGGCTTTAATATCACAGTTGCTTTGTGTACAGGCTGGGTTGCCGGAAGTTTACATTATTAACAATTGTTGAGAAATCCAAAATTGGATTTCTTTTTTATATTTTTTAAAAAATATTTAACTAGTTAAGGTTTTTTGCTTGATTCTTAGCTCAAAAGTGCTATAATTAATTTTGTTAACCAGTTAACTAAAAGGAGATATTATGGCTAAAAAATCAAAAATCGCTAGATACAATAAACAATTAAAACTCATTGAACAATATGCAGACTTGCGTCGCGAACTAAAAGCTAAAGGTGATTACGAAGCCCTTCGTAAATTACCGCGCGACTCAAATCCAAATCGCTTGAAAAACCGTGACCGCATTGACGGACGTCCTCATGCTTACATGCGAAAATTTGGCATGAGCCGTATCAACTTCCGTAATCTTGCTCACGAAGGAAAAATCCCAGGTGTCACAAAAGCCAGCTGGTAATCCTCAAAAAAATAGAAAGACAAAAGTTTTTATCACACAAAAAGCTGGGATGTCCCCAGCTTTTTTAGTTAATAATATAAGTATAGAAACGATTATCCACAGCTAAACGTGGAAAATCAGCAGGTAAATTTGACGATTCAATTGCTTGAAAACCAAATTTTCGGTAAAAGTGCTGAGCAGCCTCAAAATCTGTTGTTGTTCCAAGAAAAATAGCCTTCTTCTGCTCTTTTTGGCAATAAGCTACAAAAGTCTTCAATAATTCTTTTCCTAAACCTGCTTTTCTGTAATTTTTACTTACAAACATTTTCTTTAAAGCGACATTGTCTTGTTCAAGAGCCACTAAGCCAATACACCCTAGCACTTCTTTCCTCTCATTGATAGCTACCCAGAATTGACCACCTTGTTTTTGATAAGAATTTTCAATGTCCAAATTGACCGTACAACTGCCTTTAGAACGATAAAAAAATTAGCTACGCTCGGCTATTTTGAACTAAAGAAAGATGCTGTTAACCAGAAAATCAAACGTGTTTATCCAACAGAAAAAGCCATGGACATTTATCCACAGCTTCACGAATATGAACAAAAGCAATCTGATTTTCTTTTATCAAACTTATCCACAAAAGAAATTGCTCAACTTAAACAATTAATGGCAAAATTAAAATATTAACCGTAAAATCGCCATGCTAACAATTCCTGTAATGACAGCATATAATAAATTTTTAGATTTTAAGGCGACATAAAAAGTGGGAAGACTGGCTAGAACTTCCAAGTCCTTTACTTGTGGCAAATGCCCAATTTCAACGTCAAAAAGGCTTGAAAACGTCAAAGCAAATAAAATGGAAACGGGCAAATATTTCAAAAAACGAATGACAATTTCGGACAAGCCTTTATATTTTACCAAGATAAAAGGGGCAACTCGCGGAACCCACGACACAACAAATCCTAAAAGAATGGCTACCAAAACATAACTACTAACGCTCATCCAACATTACCCCCACACTACAACCAATTAACGTTGACACTAAAACCGCTAAGGCACTTGATAAAAAAACAGCACAGACTAAAAAACTAATAGCCACAGCTGCTAGTACAAGCAATAGTTTTTTAATGCCTTCACTCATCATCGCATCAAATTGAAAGACAAGTAAACCAATAAACATACCAATCAAAGCAAAATCAAGCCCAAAACTTTCTGGATTGGGGATAATACCTCCTAGGAGTGTCCCTACAATTGTAGATAAAACCCATGCTACATAACTCAGTAGATTATTACCGTGCATCCAGCTAGCTGCAATTGATTTATTGTGAACATTTTCTCCCAACAAAACACCATAACTTTCATCTGTAATTAGGCTAGCTATCCCAATGTTATTGAGAAGGCTTGTTTTGGTAAAAATAGTTGTTGCATGCAAACTCATCAACATATTACGCAAATTAACTAAAAAAACGGTCAACGTTACTGAAGCCAAATCAGCATGAGCAAGCAACATGGCACACATGGCAAATTGAGCTGAACCACCATAGACCAAAAGACTCATCAAGCCAACTTCTAAAGCTGATAATCCTGAAGCAGACGCCACAATTCCAAAAGCTAATCCAATCGAAATATAACCCAAAGCCGTTGGAAGCGCATCTTGAAGCCCCGCTTTAAACCCTTTTTCCTGCATATAAACTCCCTAAATATTCAATAAGCAGAGAACCCATATAAAGTCTCTGCAGCTACTCATTGTTCAAATAATTTTTTCTATTATAGCACATAAAAAGACTCCTGAAAATAAATTTTCAAGAGTTTTTCTATTATCTTCATCTTCCTAATCCAAACTATTAAAAGCTAAACTTGGTTTGGCATTTAAATCAAGTCCTGCAAAATGTCCTTTGTCGTATTCGATAGCTGCAGCTAGTGAAACCATTCCCGCATTATCACCACATAGACGAAGTGGCGGAATGACAACTTCTGCTTCTGTGATTTCATCTGCTAAACGTTCACGAAGGCCTTGGTTTGCCGCCACACCACCTGCTACTACAAGGGTTTTAACTGGATATTTCTCCAAAGCTTTTTTGGTTTTAGCCATTAAAACATCTAAGACAGCTGCTTGGAATGATGCTGACAAATCTTCATTTGAAAGAGTTTCACCTTTTTGAGCCGCATTATGATGGAGATTAATAAAGGCTGATTTCAACCCTGAGAATGAAAACTCGAGATTGTCTTCTTTAATCATCGCACGTGGAAAATCATAAATATCTTTCCCTTTATGAGCCAATTGGTCGATTTCACGTCCTGCTGGGTAAGTCAAGCCCATCACACGACCAACTTTGTCATAAGCCTCACCAACAGCATCATCACGTGTTTCACCAACAATCTTATAGTTACCTGGTTCAGACACATAGACAAGTTCTGTGTGACCACCAGAAACCAATAGAGCCATCAATGGGTATTGAAGTTCTTTTACCTCACGCGCAGCCATTAAGTGCCCTGCCATGTGGTTAACTGGAATCAACGGCAAGTTATTTGCCCAAGCAAAAGCTTTAGCAGCAGCCATTCCAACCAGAATCGCACCAACCAAACCAGGTCCGTAAGTGACTGCAACCGCATCTAGGTCACTAACTTCGATTCCTGCAGCTTCCAAAGCATCCTTAAAGCACGTTGTAATCACTTCAACATGGTGACGACTAGCAACTTCAGGCACAACACCACCAAAACGCTTATGACTTTCGATTTGGCTTGCGATGACGTTGCTTAAAATCTCACTTTCATTTTTCAAAACCGCAATACTTGTCTCATCACAAGAACTTTCTACGGCCAAAATATATCTATCTTTCATCGATTAACTACCTCTTATTTACCTTCACGCTTCATGATAATCGCATCTTCTACTGGTTCATGATAATATTGCTTACGTTTACCAATAATGTCAAAGTCGAATTTTTTATACAAAGCTTGTGCAGGAGCATTTGACGCTCTCACTTCTAGGAAAATGGGAAAGTCAACATGGTCAAGATTAGCCAATAATTGACTGCCTAAGCCATGTCCTTGATAAGCTTTTTTTATAGCAATATTTGTAATTTCTAGTTCCCCAGCCAATTGCGAAATAGCTAAAAAGCCAACAATTTTCTCATCTTTTTTGACAAAAAAGTAATCAACATTATCTTGTTGCATGTCTGATAAAATCTGCTTTTCAGACCAAGGAGATACTGGATAAACATCTGACAATATCTCATAAACAGTAGCAACACTTGCTTGTAAATCTTTCATATTAGATGCGATTGACATAGTTTGCGTCTGGATTTTCTGTGTGTGTTTTAAGCCAATTTTCTTCTGCTTCGACACGTTTTAGATAACTTGGCACAAAACTGTCAACATCAGCTGGTTCAAGACTTTGACCATATTTTCCAATAGCATAAGCTGACGGCAAAACAGAAAGAACCTTAGCTTGTGGAAGACTTTCAGCAATTTGGTCGCTGAAATTAGCCACTTCACCGACAAACATAACAGCTTCTTCATCTTTAACTGCTTCAAGAACATCGGCAAAGTTCATGTGTTGATCGTCTTTAACAGATTGACCGTCTTTATAAAAACCAGCATAAACATTGTTACGACGAGCATCAATCACTGGGACAACTAAGCCATCAAAATCAGCTGCAGCAGCAAGTGCATAAAGACTAGAAACACCTACCAATTCAATGTTCAACGTATAAGCTAGCGTTTTAGCAGTCGCAACTGCCACACGAAGACCAGTATATGAACCTGGACCTTGAGCTACTGAAATTCTATCCAAATCAGTTGGTTTTAAATCAACTGCTTTCATCAAAAAATCAATCGCAGGCATCAAATTAATGCTGTGATTTTTCTTAATATTGACCGTTACATCGGCTAGTAAATTTTCACCATCCAAGATGGCAACAGACAAAGCCTTACTTGAAGTATCAAAGGCTAAAACTTTCATCATTTAAATTCCCTCACTTGATTATACTTCTTATTTTATGATATAATTTTAATAATTGCAACGAATCAAGGTTAAATCAATTACTCAGAAAAAATTTAATAAGAACTGGTCAAGTAGCAAGTAAATACAAGCTAGTTGACGTGTTTTGTGTAGTTTGATTAACCACAGGTATATCAAGAAAGGAAAAAACTATGATTTATAAAGTTTTTTATCAAGAAACAAAAGAACGTAACCCACGCCGCGAACAAACTAAAGCTCTTTATTTAGAAATTGACGCAGCTAACGAACTTGAAGGACGTATCAAAACTCGTGAACTTGTAGAGGCAAAAACACCTTACAACGTTGAATACATTGAACTTCTTTCAGACAAACACCTAGCCTACGAAAAAGAAACAGGTGCCTTTAAATTAACGGAGTTATAACATGTCACAAATCAATTTAAAACCCGAAGAAGTTGGGGTTTATGCGATTGGTGGTCTCGGAGAAATTGGTAAAAACACTTACGGTATTGAATATCAAGATGAAATCATTATCGTAGATGCTGGTATCAAATTCCCAGAAGACGATTTGCTCGGTATTGACTACGTTATTCCAGACTATTCATATATCGTTGACAATATCGATCGCATTAAAGGCCTTGTGATTACTCACGGGCACGAAGACCACATCGGTGGGATTCCTTTCCTTTTGAAGCAAGCCAATATTCCAATTTATGCTGGACCACTTGCGCTTTCACTTATTAAGGGAAAATTGGAAGAGCACGGACTTTTACGTGACGCTAAACTTTACGAAATCAACGCCAATACTGAGTTGACTTTTAAAAACCTTAGCGTTACTTTCTTCCGTACAACCCACTCAATTCCGGAACCTCTAGGAATCGTTATCCACACACCACAAGGTAAAATTGTCTGCACAGGGGATTTCAAATTTGACTGGACACCAGTTGGTGAACCAGCAGATATCCACCGCATGGCTGCACTTGGTGAGGACGGCGTCCTATGTTTGCTATCTGATTCTACTAACGCAGAAATTCCAACCTTTACAAACTCAGAAAAAGTTGTTGGACAATCTATTATGAAGATTATTGAAGGTATTCACGGACGTATTATCTTTGCGTCATTTGCCTCAAATATCTTCCGTCTCCAACAAGCTGCCGAAGCAGCTGTTAAAACTGGACGTAAAATCGTAGTCTTCGGACGTTCAATGGAAAAAGCCATTGTAAACGGTATTGAACTTGGTTACATCAAAGTTCCAAAAGGAACATTTATCGAACCAAGCGAAATCAAAGACTACCACGCTAGTGAAATCTTGATTATGTGTACAGGTAGCCAAGGTGAATCAATGGCTGCGCTAGCACGTATTGCTAATGGTACACACCGTCAAGTTACACTACAACCTGGCGATACTGTCATCTTCTCTTCTAGCCCAATTCCTGGTAATACAACAAGTGTTAACAAACTTATCAACACTATCCAAGAAGCTGGTGTAGAAGTTATCCACGGAAAAGTTAACAACATCCACACATCTGGTCACGGTGGACAACAAGAGCAAAAACTTATGCTCCGCTTGATGAAACCAAAATTCTTCATGCCTGTTCATGGTGAATACCGTATGCTTAAAATCCATGCTGGCTTAGCGATGGATACAGGTGTGCCAAAAGACAATATCTTCATCATGGAAAACGGTGATGTTCTAGCTCTTACAGCTAATTCAGCTCGTCGTGCTGGACACTTTAACGCCCAAGATATCTATGTTGACGGTAATGGTATCGGGGATATCGGTGCTGCCGTACTTCGCGATCGTCGTGATTTGTCTGAAGACGGTGTTGTGCTTGCCGTAGCTACTGTTGGCTTTGATAGCCAAATGATTTTGGCTGGTCCTGACATTCTTAGTCGTGGGTTTATCTACATGCGAGAATCTGGTGACCTCATTCGTGAAAGTCAACGTGTTCTCTTCAATGCTATCCGCATTGCTTTGAAGAACAAAGACGCAAGTATCCAATCTGTTAACGGTGCTATCGTTAACGCACTTCGTCCATTCCTATACGAAAAAACTGAACGTGAGCCAATCATCATTCCAATGATTCTCACACCAGATGATAAATAATCAAAAAGCTAGTTGATATAATCAACTAGCTTTTTTTATCAACAACTTATCCACAGAAACTAAAAAAGTCTGGAATATTTCCAGACTTATTCTATCTTGTTAATAACTTTCTGGATAGATGTAGCTGACAGTCCCAGCAGTGTTGCTCTTTGTTGGATCAAACCAGCCACGGTAATTATCAATCCATTGTTTATTGCCATAATTAGATTCTAAAACTTGAATTTGCCCACTAGCGTTTACAGCTGTCACGTAAGCCACATGCCCATAACTATCAGGATCAGTCCAGCAGACAATAGCTCCTACTTCAGCCTGTGTCCCAACCACATAGCCTTGTGAAGCGGCATTGGCTGCCCAATCGCCAGCATTTCCCCACCAATTACTTGCCCAAGTTGCTACTTGCTTTACACCCCAAGTGCATTGCCCAACAGGGTAAGTATTAGTCGAGCTGTCCTGCTTTGACACTGGCGCATCAATTTGGCTTGCCTCAGAATTCCTACTTGATGTTAACAAATTAGTCACAAATGGATCAATCGGTGTCTTATCAGGTATCTGCAGCACTTGCCCAGGAACAATAGTGTCATAAATCGACATACCATTTAAGGCTGCTAAATCATAAACACTCAGTCCATACATCTGTGCCACACTATAAAATGAATCACCACTTTGCAAAGTATAGGTGTCTGCTTTTGCATCGACCTGTGACAATAGCAAAGCTCCTGATAAAGTTGCGGTTGCTAGAACTAATTTTGTTTTGTAATTCATAAAAATCTTCCTCCCTTTATGAACACTAGTATAGCAAGCCAATATTACAAACTATATAAGAAAATGTAAGCGTTATATGTCACAATATCTAAATTCGCAAAATGAACGTTACAAAAAAACTGCCCAATGGGCAGCTTTTTTATGATTGAAAACAAGAATGTGTGTTAAACGCTTAGATTAATTCATTATTGAGCAACCATGACACGAAGGCCTTGGTCGATTTGTTCTGCAGCCTTACGTCCTTCACGGATTCCCCAAATGACAAGACTTGGACCACGACGAGCATCACCAGCAACAAAGACACGATCGTTGTTAGTTGAATAATCATCATAAACACTTTGGACACCAAATTGTTCAAAGAGTGATTTTTCAGCGCCAGTGAATCCCATTGCTAACAAGACAAGGTCAGCTTTAATCGTTTCTTCTGTACCTTCAATTGGTTTGAAACCAGGACCAACTTTGATAGTTTTCGCAGCAATGACTTGACCACGATCAGCACCAATAAATTCTGTTGTTGATGTTGCATAAGTTGTCAAATCTGTGTCTTGCACATAATTGGCTTCTTCTTGCCCGTATCCAACGCGTTTGATCATTGGATATTGTGGCCATGGATTAGTTGGTAAGCGTTTTTCTGGCGGTTCTGGAGTGATTTCAAGCTGTTTAACGCTTGCTGCACCTAAACGAACCGCTGTACCGATACAGTCATTACCAGTATCCCCACCACCGATAACAAGAACGTGTTTACCTTCAAGCGTTGGACCAAGTTTTTTGTTTTCAGATGCAAGAACATTTTTAGTTGTTTCTGTTAAGAAATCAACTGCAAATCGAATACCAGTCAAGTGACGACCAGGAACATCCAAATCACGTGGCACACTAGCACCAGTTGCAAGAACTACACGGTCATATTCTTTCAACAATTCATCAGCAGTGATGTCACGTCCAACTTCTGTGTTGGCAACAAAATTGATACCAAGTTTTTCCATAAGATCGATACGACGTTGAACAACTTCTTTATCCAACTTCATATTTGGAATACCATACATCAAAAGTCCACCGAAGCGATCGCTACGTTCATAAACTGTGACACTGTGACCAAGTTTGTTAAGACGCCATGCTGTTGAAAGACCTGCAGGACCAGAACCAATTACAGCAATTTTAAATCCAGTACGGAAAGCAGGGCGACCTGATTCTTCTACCCAACCATTTTCAAAGGCTGTATCAATGATAAAGCGTTCATTATCATGGATAGTAACACCAGAGCCATTGAGACCCTCTGTACAGCCTTTTTCACATGGAGCTGGACAAACACGTCCAGTCATCTCTGGAAACGGATTAGTGCGTGATAAACGCTCAAATGCACGCTTGTAATCACCTTTATAGAGAAGATCATTCCATTCAGGAATCAAGTTGTCATTTGGACAACCTGAAACCGCACGTCCGCCACCGTAAAATTGTCCTGAGTGACAGAAAGGAATCCCACAAGACATACAACGCGCAGCTTGTTTTTGACGCTCTTCTGCTGTTAATGGAACTTGTAATTCTTCAAAGTCCAAGATGCGTTCAGCAACAGGACGAAACGGATTGTCTTTTCGATCATATTTCAAAAATCCAAACGGATTAGCCATTTTATTTACCCCCTGTTACTTGTGCGAGAAGTTCTTCTTTTTCTGCTGCTGTTTCAGCTCCACCAGTTGCAATTTCGAAAGTACGCAATTCAAGTTCGTCACCTTCTAGACCAGTGTTAGCAAGAGCATACTCAATGTTATTGATTTCGTGGAACTCAGTTGGGTAAACTTTGACAAATTTATCAACTTCTTGTGCCCAGTTATCAAGCAAACGTTTAGCTTTGGCACTGCCAGTGTATTCGTAGTGTTTTTGAATCATGTCTACCAAGACATCATCACCACGTGTTTCACCAACTTTGTAAAGATCAACCATTTGACGGTTAACTTTTTCAGCGAAATCACCATCAGCATCGTAAACGTAAGCAACACCACCACTCATACCAGCAGCGAAGTTACGACCTGTTGTACCAAGGATAACCGCAACACCACCTGTCATGTATTCACAACCGTGGGCTCCGACACCTTCAACAACAACTTTCGCACCTGAGTTACGAACACAGAAACGTTCACCAGCACGACCAGCGAAGTAAGCTTCACCTTTAACCGCACCAAAGAGGGCAACGTTACCAACGATTGGTGAATTTTCGATATCATAAGCAGCATCATGTGGTGGTTTCACAATCAAACGTCCACCTGACATAGATTTAGCAATGTAGTCATTGGCTTCACCAACCAAAGTCAATTCCATACCTTGAGTAATAAAGCTTGCAAATGATTGACCAGCAATACCAGTGTATTCGTACTTAATCAACCCAGGTTCAACTGAGTAGTTACCATAACGTTCAGCCATCCAACCTGCCATACGAGCTCCGACAGCACGTTGAACATTGTTGATTGTTTCTTTGACTGTTACGCTTGTACCACTATCGACAGCGGCTTTGGCAAATCCATCCAATTCTTTCCATTGACGTGCTTCAGCAAATGGATCTTCTGTCTTACGTTCAATTGGATAAGCTGTTCCAAGCATACGAGAGAAATCAAGTGATTTAGCTTTACCTTTTGGAACAAATTTAGCTTTCAAGATTTCTGAATGTCCAACCATTTCATCAACAGAACGGAAACCAAGCTCAGCCATGTATTCACGCAATTCTTCTGCCATAAACATCATCATGTTGATAACATGTTCAGGTTTACCAGCGAAGTGTTTACGAAGTTCTGGGTTTTGCGTTGCAACACCAACAGGACAAGTATTAAGAGAACATACACGCATCATGACACAACCGATAGAAATCAATGTCAAACTTGCAAATGAATATTCTTCTGCACCAAGAAGTGTGGCAATGGCAACATCACGACCTGTCATCAATTTACCATCTGTTTCAAGTGTCATACGTTGACGAAGGCGGTTAAGTGACAATGTTTGGTGAGCTTCAGCCAATCCCATTTCCCATGGAAGACCTGCATCACGAACAGAGTTACGAGGAGAAGCTCCAGTACCACCGTCATAACCAGAGATAACAACCTTGTCAGCACCAGCTTTTACACAACCTGTAGCGATTGTACCAACACCAGTACTTGAAACCAATTTAACATTGATTTTAGCATAAGGATTGATAGCTTTAAGGTCATAAATCAATTGAGCCAAATCTTCGATTGAGTAGATATCATGGTGAGGTGGTGGTGAAATCAAACGCACACCAGGCGTTGCACCACGAATTTCAGCAACCCATGGGAAGACTTTTTGGCCAGGCAACTGACCACCTTCACCAGGTTTTGCACCTTGTGCCAACTTGATTTGGATTTCTTCAGCAGACATAAGGTATTCAGCGTTGACACCAAAACGTCCTGAAGCGACTTGTTTAATCTTAGAGTTCAAGTTACGACCATCTGGTTGCACTTTGAAACGATTACGGTTTTCGCCACCTTCACCAGAGTTAGATTTAGCTCCAATTGAGTTCATTGCTTCAGCGATTGTTTCGTGCGCTTCTTTAGAAAGTGAACCAAAACTCATGGCACCAACTTTGAAACGTTTAACAATTGCTTCTGCAGGTTCAACCTCAGAAAGGTCAACTTTTGGACGATCTGATTTGAATTCCCAAATTGAGCGAAGAGTTGTCGGAGTAGACAAGGCTTCTTTATCTAATTCTGCTGTGTATTCTTTGAAGAGTTTGTAATCTCCTTTACGAACAGCCTGTTGGAAATTGTAGATTGTATGTGGATTAAATAGGTGATATTCACCGTCAGCTTTGAATTGATAAATACCGCCACTTTGCAAATAGTCACCACGACGAGGACCAAAAGCATCTTCCATTCGTTGAAGATATTCTTTTTCAATTTGGTCAAGTGACAATCCACCGATACGTGTTACTGTACCTGTAAAGTATTTGTTAACAACTGAGTCTGAAAGGCCAACTGCTTCAAACAATTGAGCTCCTTTGTAACCTAGGATTGTCGAAATCCCCATACGGCTCATAACTTTAACGATACCTTTTTCAGCGGCTTTACGGTATTTTTCAAATGCTGTTTCATCTTTACCGTATTCTTTCAATGTTGCATAAGCACCATAAGGGTGAACAGCTGCAGCACCATAACCAACCAAAGTAGCAAAGTGATGAACTTCAATTGCTTCTGCTGTATCCACAACGATTGAGAATTGACTAGCTTTTCCTTTGACAACCATGTAGTTATTCAAACCAGATACAGCCAAAAGCATTGGGATTGTTGTTTGTTTTTCTTTTACATTGCGGTCTGAAAGGATGATAATCTTGCTACCTTTATCAACAGCTTTCTCAGCGGCTTTGAAAAGATTTTCCAAGGCACGTTGCAAACGATTATGTGATGGTTCAACCACATCATAAACTGTTGAGAGAGTTGTTGCACGGTAACGTTCATCTTTCAAGTTAGCGATTTTTGCAAAATCTTCACTTGAAAGAACAGGACTGTCAATTTTGACTTTAACACAGTTATCAGCACCATCAACTTTGAAGTTACCATCGCCACCAAGGTAAACACTTGTTGAAACGACGATTTGTTCACGAATCGCATCAATTGGTGGGTTTGTAACTTGGGCAAATTGTTGTTTAAAGAAAGTGAAAAGAGATTGACTCTTATTAGAAAGAACTGCTAGCGGGCTATCAAATCCCATAGAAATAACAGGTTCTTCACCTTTTTCAGACATTGGGAGGATAACTGTACGAATAACTTCTTCATTATATCCGTAAGCTTTCCACATTGTTTCAATGTCATTTGTTTCTTGAGTTAATTCTGAAGCTTCAAAGTCATTAAGATGTGCAATATTTTCTTCAACCCATTCTTTGTATGGATGTTGAGCAGCATAGTATGCTTTGACCTCTTCATTACGCATCAATTTACCAGAAGTTGTGTCAATCAACATCATGTTACCAGGACCAAGCACACCTTTTTCGATAACGCGGCTTGGTTCAAGGTCAACAACCCCAGATTCACTTGAACAGATCAAGAAATTATCTTTTGTCAATGAATAACGGCTAGGACGCAAACCATTACGGTCCAAACGAGCACCAACCATGTCACCATCTGTAAAGACAAGAGCAGCTGGACCATCCCATGGAGCTACAAAACTTGATGCATATTCATAAAATGCTTTAAGGTCATCAGGAAGACCTGACTCGTCACCCCAAGCTTCTGGTACCATCATCAAAAGACTTTGTGGAATATCACGACCATTGCGATAAAGGTACTCCAAACAGTTTTCCAACTTGGCAGAATCTGAGTTTTCTTCATTATAAACTTCAATCTGGTGGCTGTGCATCCAGTTTTCTGCACCACGAAGGGTATTGATTTCACCATTATGTGCCAAGAAACGGAATGGTTGAGCACGGTCCCAAGAAGGGAAAGTATTAGTAGAGAAACGTGAGTGTGTCAATGCAATGTGTGATTTAAAATGTTCATCTTGCAAGTCAGGGTAGAATAGTCCTACTTGGAAGGCATGAAGCATCCCTTTATACACAATTGTTTTGCTTGAAAGAGAACAGATGAAAAATTCATCAGATGAAAAGCTCTTTTCAAGTTGACGACGCAAGCGGAACAATTTGTCTTCAAAATCACGACCAGCTTTTGTATCATCAGGTTTTTTAACAAAAACTTGAACAAAGCTTGGCATAATTTCTTGTGCCGCTGGACCACAATTATCATAATTAAATGGCACATCACGAGTCATCAAGACATGGAAACCAGCTGATTTAATTTCTGCTTTAACTGCTTCTAGAAGGCTATCTTTAGCCTCAGCATCTTGAGGTAAAAATAGTTGTGCAACAGCGTAGTCACCTTTTTTAGGTAAATCATAACCTGCTTCTTTTGCTTTTACTTGGAAAAATTCATCTGGCAAAGCAAGCAACATTCCGGCACCATCACCAGTATCAGGCTCTGCACCTGTACCACCACGGTGATTCATACGTGTCAACATTGTCAAGGCATAATCAATCAAAGTATGACTTGCTTCACCATCGAGTTGTGCAACAAACCCCATCCCACAGGCATCTGATTCAAAAGATGGATCCCAAAGCGTTGTCTGTTGCGCCCTCAAAGCACTTTCATTCATAGCTCTTACTCCTATCATTAATACAAATAGTCTAAAACTGACTAAAATAGTCTAATTATTCAGAATATTTACTTCACATTATACCACATTCTCTCTAATTAGAATAGCTCTTATTTAAACTTTCTATTTAGAATGTGGTATTTTTTGGTAAAAAAAAGACAGCCAGAAGCTGTCTTACTTACTACTACTTCTTAGTAAAGATCTAGATAGTTGTCAATTTCCCATTGTGAAACAAAGGCCGCATAGCTTGACCATTCAATTTTCTTAGCTTCCACAAAGTTTGTAAAGATGTGATTTCCAAGAGCAGCTTTAACTACTTCATCATCTTGCAATGCTTTAACGGCATTGTGCAATGTTGATGGAAGATCACGGATTCCAGCTTCTTTACGTTCTTCTTGAGTCATGATGTAGATATTTGATTCAACTGGAGCTGGTGCTTCAATTTTGTTTTCAATACCATCAAGACCTGCTTCAAGAAGGACAGCAAGAGCAAGATATGGGTTAGCAGTTGGGTCAACTGAACGAAGTTCCAAACGAGTACCCATTCCACGTGATGCAGGTACGCGGATAAGTGGTGAACGGTTACGTCCAGCCCATGCGATGTAAACAGGTGCTTCATAACCAGGAACCAAACGTTTGTATGAGTTTACAGTTGGGTTCATGATTGCAGTGTAGTTATAAGCGTGTTTCATCAAACCGCCAAGGAAGTAATATGCTGTTTCAGACAATTGCATACCTTTTGGATCTTCAGTATCAAAGAAAGCATTGTTTCCATCGTAATCGAACAATGACATGTTACAGTGCATACCTGAACCGTTGATACCAAATTTAGGTTTAGCCATGAATGTAGCGTAAAGACCATGTTTACGAGCAATTGTTTTAACAACAAGTTTGAAAATTTGAATGTTATCACATGCTTTCAAAACATCAGCATATTTAAAGTCGATTTCGTGTTGACCGATTGCAACTTCGTGGTGACTTGCTTCAACTTCAAATCCCATTTCAGTCAAAACATTAACGATTTCACGACGAGTGTTATCTGCAAGGTCAGTTGGTGCAAGGTCGAAGTAACCACCGCGGTCGTTTACTTCAAGAGTTGGTTCACCCTTTTCATCCAATTTGAACAAGAAGAATTCTGGTTCTGGACCAAGGTTAAATGATTTGAAACCAACTTTTTCCATGTGACGAAGTGCACGTTTCAAGTTACCACGTGGGTCACCTGCAAATGGTTCACCTTCAGCAGTGTAGATATCACAGATCAAACCTGCAACAGCACCATTTTCACCACCCCAAGGGAACACTGTCCATGTATCAAGATCTGGGTGCAAGAACATATCAGATTCGTTGATACGTACAAAACCTTCGATTGAAGAACCATCGAACATTGCTTTGTTTGACAATACTTTGTCAAGTTGTTCGTCAGTTGCTGGGATTTCTACGTTTTTCAATGTTCCAGCGATATCTGAGAACATCAAGCGTAAAAATGTAACATTTTTTTCTTTGACTTCGCGACGGATGTCAGCTGCTGTAATAGTCATGAATTTAGGTCTCCTTTTAAAACCGAAATAACCGAGCGGCGCTTATTTTTAGATGCGCCAATTGCTAATGTACTGTGATGGGGCCGAAAAACGACCTTGGTTTCGGAGTTCATCTTGTAAGATTCGACGAACATCAGCATCAGTTAAAGACTTCTGCTTTTGAAGTGCTTTATCTTGTCTATCTGCGTATTCACGTTTGATAGCCGCAATGTTAAGCCCCTCGTCAAGGAAATCTTTAATTTCAAGCAATCGATCCATATCGTTTAATGAAAACATACGACGGTTACCTGAAGTACGTTCTGGGGTTATTAACCCTTGATCCTCATAATAACGAATCTGACGTGCTGTTAAATCGGTCAATTTCATTACTGTCCCAATGGGAAAAACCGCCATGGAACGTCTGAGTTCTTTTTCTTTCATGATGACCTCCTTCCGATAATTATTATAGTCTGAAAATTCTAAACTGTCAACCCCATATGTTAGAAAATATAACATTAAGGATTAATTTTTTTCATTTTTATTTTTCAACCACTCGCGAACCATATCTACATCAGAATTAATGAGTATAGCAACAAAGACTCCACAGAATGTTTCAAACACCCTTGCAAAGACATATAAAATCGTATCCCCAGCAGGAATGGACAACGTAATAATTAAAAGTGCCGAAGTTCCACCAATAATCCCTGCTTTATTATTAATCGAAACATTGATCATAATCCCAAGCATTGTAAATACTGGAACAAAAATCAAAGTCACCCAAAATTGGTTGTGGAAAAATTGATTAATTAAAAAGAAGAGCAAAGACAGAAAACCACCGACACTATTTCCAACAATACGTGAAAAACCAAAGTGAACACTTTTATCCAAACTTTCACGTAAGCTGAAAACAGCCGTCAGCGTTCCAATCTGCAGCCCTTCCCAACCAAATAAATGAAATAATAAAAGAACCAAAAAGACAGACAAACCTGTCTTCAGCGTTCGCATCCCTAACTTAAACTTACTCGGATCAAATTTATAATTTGATAAAAGATCTTTCAAATACTTCATAACCCACAACCCAATTTATTTTCTTTATTTTAACACATTTTAAATCGTTTTCGCTAGACTGGAATGCGTTTACTTTTTCAAGTGTAAACAAAAAAGAGCCCCAAAGGGCTCTTCTATTCTCAAAGTTGAGAATTATTTGTCAGTCAATGCAGCAAGACCTGGAAGTACTTTACCTTCAAGAAGTTCCATAGAAGCTCCACCACCAGTAGAGATCCATGAGAATTTGTCTGCACGGCCAAGGTTGATAGCTGCGGCAGCTGAGTCACCACCACCGATGATTGATTTAACGCCTGGTTGTTTAACGATAGCGTCCATTACACCGATTGTACCAGCTTGGAAGTCAGGGTTTTCAAATACACCCATAGGTCCGTTCCAAACAACTGTTTTAGCGCCAGTCAATTCTTCGTCGAATTTAGCGATTGATTTAGGACCGATATCAAGACCAAGGAATCCAGCATCTACAGCTGCACCTTCAGTATCTTTAACTTCAGTGTAGTCAGCAAAAGCGTTAGCTTCTTTTGAGTCAACTGGCAAGATCAATTTACCGTTAGCTTTAGCCAAAAGTTCTTTAGCAACATCAAGTTTGTCTTCTTCAACAAGTGAGTTACCGATTTCGATACCTTGTGCTTTAAGGAATGTGTAAGTCATACCACCACCGATAAGAACTTTATCAGCTTTTTTCAACAAGTTTTCGATAACACCGATTTTATCTGAAACTTTTGAACCACCAAGGATTGCGATAAATGGACGAACTGGGTTTTCAACAGCTTCTTGGATGTAAGCAATTTCGTTTTCAAGAAGGAAACCTGCAACAGCTTTTTCAACGTTTGCAGAGATACCTACGTTAGATGCGTGTGAACGGTGTGCAGTACCGAATGCATCGTTAACGAAGATTCCGTCACCAAGTGAAGCCCAGTATTTACCAAGTTCTGGATCGTTTTTAGATTCTTTTTTACCGTCAACATCTTCAAAACGAGTGTTTTCAACAAGAAGAACTTCACCATCTTTAAGGTTGTTGATAGCTTCTTCAAGTTCAGCACCACGTGTAACACCTGGGAAGACAACATCTTGACCAAGTTTAGCTGCCAAATCAGCTGCTACTGGAGCAAGAGATTTACCTTCTTTATCAGCTTCTTCTTTAACACGTCCAAGGTGAGAGAAAAGAATTGCACGACCACCTTGTTCGATGATGTACTTGATTGTTGGAAGAGCCGCAGAAATACGGTTGTCATTAGTGATAACGCCATCTTTCAAAGGTACGTTAAAGTCAACACGGACAAGGACTTTTTTACCTTTCAAATCAACGTCTTTAACAGTCAATTTAGCCATTGATAGGACTCCTTATAATTTTTTATACATGCTAATTATATCACAAAACCTGTAAAAGAGGTAGTTAAATCAATAGAATTTGTCCCTCGCCTCCTACAAGCGCACGAGATCTAAGGAACATATTTACAGAAAACAAAAAAAGAGAGGAATAAATCCTCTCTTTAACTGATCAACTCAATGATTATTTAGCAATTTTTGCGAAGTATTCAAGAGTACGAACAAGTTGTGAAGTGTATGACATTTCGTTGTCGTACCATGAAACAGTTTTAACCAATTGAGTACCGTCAGCAGCTTCAGTTACTTCAGTTTGAGTTGCGTCAAACAATGAACCGAATGAGATACCTACGATATCGCTTGAAACTACTTGGTCAGTGTTGTAACCGAATGATTCAGTTGCAGCAGCTTGCATAGCAGCGTTAACTTCTTCAACAGTTACTTTTTTGTCAAGAACTGAAACAAGTTCAGTAAGTGATCCAGTTGGAACTGGTACACGTTGTGCATGACCTTGAAGTTTACCGTTCAATTCAGGGATAACAAGACCGATAGCTTTAGCAGCACCAGTTGAGTTAGGAACGATGTTTTCAGCAGCAGCACGTGCGCGACGGAAGTCACCTTTACGGTGTGGTCCATCAAGAGTCATTTGGTCACCAGTGTAACCGTGAACTGTAGTCATTGTACCAACTTTAAGACCGAAGTTTTTGTTCAAAGCGTCAGCCATTGGTGCAAGACAGTTAGTTGTACATGAACCAGCTGAGATAACTGTTTCAGTACCATCTAGGATTTCGTGGTTAGTGTTAAATACGATTGTTTTAACATCTGATCCACCAGGAGCAGTGATAACAACTTTTTTAGCTCCACCTTCGTGCAAGTGTTTTTCAGCAGCAGCTTTAGTTGCAAAGAAACCAGTTGCTTCAAGAACGATTTCTACACCGTCGTTAGCCCAGTCGATTTGTTCTGGGTCACGTTCAGCAGAAACTTTAACGAATTGACCGTTAACTTCAAAACCACCATCTTTAACAACAACATCACCGTTGAAACGACCTTGAGTTGTATCGTATTTCAACAAGTGAGCAAGCATAGCTGGGTCAGTAAGGTCGTTAATACGAGCTACTTCAACACCTTCAACGTTTTGGATACGACGGAATGCAAGACGACCGATACGACCGAAACCGTTAATACCAACTTTAACTACCATTAGTGATTTCCTCCTTATGAAAATCAAAAAAAAATTTTTTATTTTAAAAGGTTTCCCTTTTAGACAATTGTGAAAAGATTAACTTACGTAGGCACAAATCAACCTTTCAACGCTATTATTATATAACTATTTCGCTAAAATTGCAAATATTATTACCGTTTTCATTACAAAAAAGGACGCTCATTTGAGCATCCTTTTTATGAGTAATTATTCACCAGAATTTTTCTTGATGATTTCTTCTTGAACTGATTTAGGAACGTCTTCGTAGTGGTCAAATACCATCATGAATGTACCACGTCCTTGAGTTGCAGAACGAAGAACTGTTGCGTAACCGAACATTTCAGCAAGTGGAACGAAGGCACGAACGATTTGGCTGTTACCATGAGCTTCCATACCATCAACACGTCCACGACGAGCTGTAACGTGACCCATAACGTCACCAAGGTTTTCTTCTGGAGCTGTGATTGTAACAAGCATCATTGGTTCAAGAATAACTGGGTGTGCAGTTTTAGCAGCTTCTTTAAGTGCAAGTGATGCAGCGATCTTGAAGGCAGTTTCAGATGAGTCGACATCGTGGTATGAACCATCGTAAAGTTTAGCTTTAACGTCAACCATTGGGTAACCAGCAAGAACACCGTTAGCCATAGATTCTTGAAGACCTTTTTCTACTGCAGGGATGAATTCACGAGGAACCACACCACCGACGATAGCATTTTCGAATTCGAATCCTTTACCTTCTTCATTTGGAGTAAATTCAATCCAAACATCACCGAATTGACCTTTACCACCAGATTGGCGTTTGAAGAATCCACGTGCTTGAGTAGCTTGACGGAATGTTTCACGGTATGATACTTGTGGAGCACCTACGTTAGCTTCAACTTTGAATTCACGTTTCATACGGTCAACAAGGACGTCAAGGTGAAGTTCACCCATACCAGAGATAACTGTTTCACCAGTTTCAACGTTAGTTTCAACACGGAATGTTGGATCTTCTTCAGCAAGTTTTTGAAGAGCGATACCCATTTTATCTTGGTCAGCTTTAGATTTAGGTTCAACCATCAATTGGATAACTGGTTCTGGAACATCGATTGATTCAAGAATAACTTTAGCTTTTTCATCAGTCAATGAGTCACCAGTTGTAGTATCTTTCAAACCAACAGCAGCGGCGATATCACCAGCGTAAACTGTTTCGATTTCGTTACGGTGGTTAGCGTGCATTTGAAGGATACGTCCGATACGTTCACGTTTACCTTTAGATGTGTTAAGAACGTAAGAACCACTGTTCAATACACCTGAGTAAACACGGAAGAATGTCAAACGACCTACGAATGGGTCAGTCATGATCTTGAACGCAAGGGCTGCAAATGGTTCGTCATCTGAAGCTGGACGTTCTTCTTCTTCATCTGTATCTGGGTTAATACCTTTGATTGCAGGGATGTCAAGTGGGCTTGGAAGGTAGTCGATAACCGCATCAAGCATCATTTGAACACCTTTGTTTTTGAAGGCAGAACCACAAAGAACTGGGAAGAATTCAACGTTGATAGTTGCTTTACGGATAGCAGCTTTCAATTCAGCTTCAGTGATTTCTTCACCTTCAAGGTATTTCATCATCAATTCTTCATCAGTTTCAGCAACTGCTTCGATCAATTTTTCACGGTATTCGTTAGCTTGATCTACGTATTCTGCTGGGATGTCTTCTTCAAGAATATCTGTACCAAGGTCGTTAGTGTAGATTTCAGCTTTCATACGAACCAAGTCAATGATACCACGGAAGCTATCTTCAGAACCGATTGGCAATTGAATTGGGTGAGCGTTAGCTTGAAGACGATCGTGAAGTGTGCTTACTGAGTAAAGGAAGTCAGCACCGATTTTGTCCATTTTGTTTGAGAATACGATACGAGGAACACCGTATTCAGTAGCTTGACGCCAAACTGTTTCTGTTTGAGGTTCTACACCTGATTGTGAGTCAAGAACTGTAACCGCACCATCAAGAACACGAAGTGAACGTTGTACTTCGATTGTGAAGTCCACGTGCCCTGGTGTGTCGATAATGTTTACGCGGTAGTCTTTCCATTGTGCAGTTGTAGCGGCAGAAGTGATTGTGATACCACGTTCTTGCTCTTGTTCCATCCAGTCCATTTGTGAAGCACCTTCGTGTGTTTCACCGATTTTATGGATTTTACCAGTATAGTAAAGAATACGCTCAGTTGTTGTTGTTTTACCAGCATCGACGTGAGCCATGATACCGATGTTACGAGTTTTTTCAAGTGAAAATTCGCGAGCCATTTTTTTCTCCTATTATAAATTTAGTTTACTACTTTATTATAACATACTTTTAGAACGGATAGGCAGGACCTACCCGTTCTAAAGATGTTTTATTAAATTTGATACAACTTAAACAGAAATAAATTCTGATTAAGCCAGTTTCGAATGTCAGTAGTAAAACAAGTTAAATGCATTCGAAGCGACGTATCATTATCTTGCAGATTACCAGCGGAAGTGTGCGAATGCACGGTTTGCTTCTGCCATACGGTGTGTATCTTCACGTTTTTTAACTGAAGCACCAGTGTTGTTAGCGGCATCAAGGATTTCTTTTGCAAGACGATCTTTCATAGTGTGTTCACCACGATCACGTGATGCGTTTACCAACCAACGAAGTCCAAGAGTTGTACGACGTTCTGGACGAACTTCAACTGGGACTTGGTAGTTAGAACCACCGACACGACGAGCACGTACTTCAAGAACAGGCATGATGTTTTCCATAGCTGTTTCGAATACTTCAAGTGCATCGTTTCCAGTAGCTTCTTTAATTTGTTCAAATGCATCATATACGATTGATGCAGCAGTACCACGTTTACCATCAAGCATAACACGGTTGATAAGACGTGTTACAAGTTGTGAATTGTATAATGGATCTGGCAATACTTCGCGTTTTGGCGCTCTATTTTTACGACTCATTCTTTCTTATCTCCCTTCTTATTATCCTTTAGGACGTTTAGCACCGTATTTAGAACGGCTTTGTTTACGGTCAGCAACACCTGCAGTATCAAGTGCACCACGAACGATGTGGTAACGTACCCCTGGAAGGTCTTTTACACGTCCACCACGGATAAGAACAACACTGTGTTCTTGAAGGTTGTGTCCGATACCTGGGATGTATGCAGTAACTTCGATAAGGTTGCTCAAACGTACACGAGCGAATTTACGAAGGGCTGAGTTAGGTTTTTTAGGTGTCATTGTTCCAACACGTGTTGCAACACCACGTTTTTGTGGTGAAGATACGTTAGTTTGAACTTTTTTGTGGCTGTTGTAACCAACGTTAAGAGCTGGTGATTTAGATTTTTCAACTTTAGATTTACGTGGTTTACGTACCAACTGGTTGATTGTAGGCATCTACTTTTCTCCTGTAAGATTTTTATTTTGGTTGATAGGACGCTTGGTGACAGTTCCTATCTAAAATGTGTACTTTGCAACATTTGTCAGCACGTCTCTGTACACTCTGGAGAGACCAAAAGTAAAAAGTACCGTTCATAATAATACCATAAGACTAGCAACATGTCAACTGATTTTGCTTGTTTTTCCTGTTTTAAAACATTATTTTCGGAGATACAAAAAGAGGCTATCGCCTCTTTCTGATTATTTGTCAAAGATATTACCAAGTTCAACTTTAACGTGGTTATTTTTAACGTCAATTTCTGAAACTTTTAACAATGATTTGTAGTTCATACGGTCACGTTTTTCTTGTGCATTTTCAGCGAAAACAGCAACTCCAACTAATGTACTATCAAATTCTGTCAAAAGGCTAACCATACCAGAAATAGTACCACCACCTTTAAGGAAGTCATCGACAATCAATACTCGGCTATTTGGTTTCAAGCTACGTTTTGACAAGAACATCTTTTCAATACGGTCACTTGATCCACTTGCGTAATTGACAGAAACCGTAGACCCTTCAGTGATTTTAAGGTCTCGACGGACGATAACAAAAGGTACGTTTAAAATATTCGCTACAGCATTAGCTAGTGGCACACCTTTTGTTGCAACTGTCATAACAGCATCAATCTTGTGTCCTTTAAAGGCATTAGCAATAATACGCCCAACACTTTGTAAAATGCGTGGGGTACTTAGCAAGTCTGATAAATAAATATAACCACCTGGAAGGATACGATTACTTTCTGACATACTATCACGTAAGTCTTCAATAACCGCTCTTGCTTCTTCTTCAGAGATTCCTGGTGTAAAAATGACACCTCCACTTGCCCCTGTGACTGTTTCAATTTCGCCAATTCCAGATTCTTCAAAAGCTTTTTTGATGATGGCGATATCTTCAGAAATCGAAGATTTTGCTGCTTCATATTTTTCAGCAAAAGTATTTAAGCTTGTCAACTTATAAGGGTTGTTAATCAAATAGTTGGAGATGACAACCATGCGTTCACTACGTCGTAATTTCATAATTTCTCCATTTTTTAGTATCTGTTTTTGTTATTATAACATAAGAAGACGAAAAAAACGAACATTTTAATAAAAAAACTACATTTTTTATGTTTTTTCCTAATGTAAAGGTATTCCAGAGAGCATAATATTAAAATATTTTGTTATTTGATATTTTTCTAACCATGATATTTCGCCCTAAAAATCGGAAGAAAAGTTGTCACACCAACGTTGTAAGCGATATCTTTTGACAGTAAAAAATGCTCGATGATATAATAATGGTAAGAAAAGCTGCTGTAAATAATATAACTAATATTTCTGGTTTAATTGATAATCCCTCGTGCATTTGCACACGAGTCAATGAGAAACGGAGGTTCGATTATGAAAAAGCTGTTTACATTAACTGGGTTGCTACTCTTAACGATTTTTTTAGGAGCTTGTCAGGCGCAAAACAACGCTACTCCTTCAAATCAAACTGCAACAACTAGCTCAACTATCTCAGAAAGTAGCTCTAGCTCAAGCTCTACTACTTCCACGCCAAGCCAAACCAATCCAGGATCTAGTCCTTCCAGCTCAGATATTTCTAACGCAGCGCCATCAACTGTTTTGGATGGAACTTATGTCCTAGAGAGATTTGATGAAGTAAAAACTTTGACCATCAAAAACGGAACTGGGCAACTAGAAACCAAAGAATACGATGGAGAAATCGATATTGATCCCGTAAAAGTCAATGCTGACAAGCAGATTATCCTAATCGGTGATGATATGAAAACCTATCAATTAGACGGTAATCAACTCACTTTGACTGAAGGTGATGGCGATCAAGATATCTATACTAAGCCATAAATAATACAACTGTACATCATTAAAGGTATCCGTCTGGATACCTTTTTTATATTAAAAAAACCGTGGACGAACCACGGTTAGAATTTCTTAAATCGATTAATTATAGCTTTGGTTTATAGAAAGAACGGTTGTCCATAGCAAAGATACGATTTGTCATTTCACCTTCATCGATACGGCTTAGGGCCGTTGTCATCATCATCATTTCAGCATCGATATTATCAATCATGTGAATAATTTCTGCTTCCATGACACGTGGACGGACTGGACTACCGTATTCCAGTAAACCATGGTGACTTAAAACAACGTGTCGAAGAATGATAACATCTTCTTTCGTATCATCGATATTTAACTCTGTCAGAACTTTTGTAATTTCTTCATCAATCAAAGCAATGTGACCGATTAGATTACCACGAACTGTGTACTCTGTGTTGTCTGGCCCTGTCAATTCAATAACTTTAGCCAAGTCATGGAGCATAATACCAGCGTAAAGCAAGCTCTTATTAAGCTGCGGATAAACATCACCAATTGCATCTGCCAAACGAACCATAGTTGCTGTATGGTAGGCTAGGCCCGATTCAAAAGCATGGTGGTTGGTTTTAGCAGCTGGATATGTAAAGAATTCTTTGTCGTATTTGCGATAAAGTGCACGGACCACACGTTGCCAAACCGCATTTTCAATTTTAAACATCATCTGTTCAAGATATTCTTTAACATCAAGAACATCAACAGGTGATTTTTCTTTGAAATCACGTGGGTCATTTGGCTCACCTTCTCGTGTATTACGTAGCGTAATTTGGTTCACTTGAGGTGTGCCGTTATAGACCTCACGACGTCCCTTCATATAAACAACTTTACCTGCAGTGTATTCTTCAACGTTATAAGGCTGAGCATCCCAAAGATTTCCTGAGATTTCACCACTATCATCTTGGAAGGTGAAGGCGATGTAATCTTTACCAGCTCTTGTCTTACGAAGTTCTGCAGATTTTATCAAGTAGAACCCTTCAAAGAGTTCGTCTTTTTTCATTTGACTAATTTTCATGATTGTCCTCTTCTTCTAATGGTGGGAGGTTAAGCAAGCTTTTCGTAGCTTGATCTTGGTAAGATTCTACTGTATTCAACGCACGGATAATCGCATTTGTTCGTGTGGAAATCAAGCTATCCAAGGTATTATTTGCAGTGTTAATTTGTTTTTGAGCTTTAACAAGCATGTTGCCAAATTTCTCAAATTCCACCTTAACATTCCCTAGAATCTTGCTGATATCGTTCGCATTTTTCTGAATATTAAGAGTTTTGAATCCGACAGCAAGCGAATTTAACAGAGCTGACAGCGTTGACGGACCTGCCACAACAATATTCTCATCACGTCGCAAGCTATCAAAGAAGCTAGCATTGCGAACCACTTCTGAATACAATCCTTCTGTCGGTAAAAACATAATACCAAAATTGGTTGTCTCAGGTGGATTTAAGTATTTTTTATTGATATCTTTAGCAAAGCGTTTGATACTATTTAAAAGTGACTTACGATAAAGTTCAACTTGTTCTTTATCGCCACTTTCATAAGCGTCTTCTAGGCGATAATAATCTTCCAACGGAAATTTTGAATCGATTGGCAAATAAACATAACCATCGTCTTCAACTCCTGGGAGTTTGATGGCATATTCCACGCGTTCGCTTGAGCCAGAAACGGTTGGCACTTCACGTTCGTACTGACTTGGCGTCATAATATCTTCGATAATTTGCCCTAATTGCAACTCACCGAGAATACCACGTGTTTTCGTATTAGAAAGCACCTTGTTCAAGGTACCAACATCCTGAGCGACTGTTTTCATCTCACCCAAGCCTTGGTTAACAGATTCTAATTGTTTTGAAACTGTCTCGAACGAAGCTTTCAAACGATTCTGCAAAGTCTGCTCTAGCTTTTCTTCAACGGTCTGACGCATTTCTTCTAAGCGTTTTTCATTAGACGCTTGCATTTCTTTGACAGAATTTGTCAAATTACGATTAATGATTTCTAAGCGTTGGTCAGAACGGTCGCGGTTTTCACTCAAACTTTTGTGAAGCACATCGCGAATATCATTTAATTGTGTGTATAAATCATTTTGCAGACGATTAAGCTGATTATTCAAAGCCAAGACCTGATCTTTCTGAGCTAAATCAAGTTGGTAAGATACTTGGTCAGATAAATTATCTGCATTATCGTCCATTTTTTGTGATAAATCATCAGTTAGCTTTGCAATTTTTGATAAAAGGTAAATCAACAAAGCAACTCCGATGACTCCTAACAATAAAGTCATTACTAACATATTACCTATCCTTACTTTGAATAACGATAAGATAACCCGATGCTAAGGTAACTGTAATAGGCTGCTGGTCTAAAAATTCGTTGCTAGAATAGATTTTCTTTTTGAAAAAATTCTTAGCATTCAAATTATATTTAGCTCCTTCAATGGTTAAATCCGCATCCCCATCAGCCATGAAAGACACATAGGTCATTTCGGCTTCTGGCAAAACTTGGCAAGTCCCTGCTGGATAAAACTGAATACTGTTTTGCTTGTCTCGCAACGTTATCTGACGCATAAATGGTGCTAGATCAGGATCCCCAGGCAAGAAGAGATTTGACATCATATGATCAATTCGACCACCAAAAGCTCCGAAAATAGTCACTTGGGCTTTCGGATACTGCTCAAAAACAGTTTTTAGAGCTAGTTCTGTGTCAGTGTCATCCTTTTCAGGATTAGCTTTTATAAAAACACCTGCCTCATGCTGAATCCCTTGCAATTCATCTTGATTAACTGAATCAAAATCACCAACTGCAATATCCAGTGGAAGCTGATTTTCTAACAAAAACAAACTGCCTCGATCCACACCAACAAAGACATCAAATCCAGTGGAGAAATCTGATAATTGACCACCAGCAAATACAGCTACCTTAGTCATCTAAAGCCACGCGCAATGTTTCTACTTGTGCAGTCAAATCGCTAGCTTTAAAGAGATATGATCCTGCAACAAAGACATTAGCTCCAGCTTGGTAGCAAGCTTTAATAGTCTTGTTATCCACACCGCCGTCAACTTCGATATCAAAGTCATAACCTTTTTCGTCACGAATTTTAGCGACTTTTTGAACCTTGTCAAGCATTTCAGGAATAAAGGCTTGACCACCAAATCCTGGGTTAACTGTCATGATAAGCACTTGGTCAACCAAGCTCAAAACAGGTTCAATAGCTGAAACAGGTGTACCTGGATTGATAACAACACCAGCTTTCATGCCAGCTTTTTTAATTTTTTGAAGGGCACCGTGAATGTGAAGGGTTGACTCTGCATGAATTGTCATGATATCAGCACCAGCTTGTGCAAAAGCATCAACAAATCGTTCTGGATTGACAACCATCAAGTGGCAATCAAAAACGAGTTTGCTGTGTTTACGCATGCTAGCCACAACATCTGCACCGAAAGTAATGTTAGGTACAAATTGGCCATCCATAATATCAATGTGCACATATTCAGCGCTTGTTTCTTCAATACGTTTTAATTCTGAAGCAAAGTTAGCATAATCAGCAGCTAAAATTGATGGAGCGATTTTATTGTTTGACATAAGTACCTACTTTCTTTTTACAACTTTCTTATATGTTTCGCGACGATTCTCAATTTCACTGAGAAATTGAAGATAGTTATCATAACGTGACTGCCAAAGTTCTCCAGACTCAACGGCGTCTTTGACCGCACACGATGGTTCATGAGTATGCGTACATGAACGGAATTTACACAAATGACTTAAGCGACGCAGCTCTGGAAAAGCTTTGTTCAAATCTTCTGCATTAGTTATTTCGTAATCCAGTGAAGAAAATCCTGGCGTGTCAGCGATTTTACCACCGTTGACATTATAAAAACTAACAGCTCGTGTCGTGTGTCGACCACGCCCAAGACTATCTGAGATTTCACCTGTTTCTAGTTTTAAGTCAGGAGCAATCTTGTTTAACAACGTTGATTTTCCAACACCTGTCTGTCCCATAAAGACGGTCACTTTGTCCGTCAAGAGCGGAAGCAATTCGTCTAAAGATGTGCAAAATTGATAGCCAATTTCTTGGTATTGTTTTTGAATCGCTGCAATCTCATCAGGATTTGTCAATAAATCCATTTTTGAAATATAAACAATTGGTTCAATCGCCTTATGCTCTAATAAAACCAAGAAACGATCTAACAAATTAGCATTAAAATCAGGTTCCTTAGCTGACATGATGACCACCGCTTGGTCGATGTTGACAATTGGTGGGCGAACAAGACTGTTTTTTCTGTCATGAATCGCTAAAATATAACCTTCTGAATGGTCTTCTGCTGAAAAATCAACAAAATCACCGACGTAAGGTGTTTGACCTTTTTTTCTAAAATTTCCACGCGCACGTGTTTGATAAACAACTCCATCAGATTCTACATAATAGAAACCTGCTAGAGACTTGATAATTCTACCTTGCAAATGTATTTCCTTTTTTTGATTGATAGTCCCATTATAGCAAAAAATGGGCGTTTATTCAGTAATCAAGCCAAAAGATTTCACTTGATTGGCTTTTTTACTCCAAAGGAGTATAATGACATTGTCTTTTAGAAATGCGGACTTAACTAGTGTTTTTGATTAAGTACACTTCACATTCCTATTAGAGCTTGGAAAGGTGGCCCAGCTTGGTACGGCACCAGACTCGAAATCTGGCAAGTGGAATCCTTTCACACGCGGGTTCAAATCCCGTCCTTTCCTTTTTAAAGCACAAAACGCCAACTAACAAGCTGGCGTTTTTTCTATTTCAGATTTTCCATTTTTGATCTTAAGTCTTTGATATATTTTCTAGAAACATAACAAGCTTTATCATCGTCAAAATAAACCAAACCTTCTTTTTTATCTAACCTAACAATATTATTTAGGTTAATAAGATATGATTTATGACATCTAAATAATTTCTGATTAGCTTGCATCACTTCTTTGATTGAACCATAAAAGTGACGTTGCCCAGTCTTTGTAATCAACTTTAGACGATGGCTTTCTGCGGTTTCAAAATAAAGGATATCTTCCATAGGAATGCGGATTTTCGTTTTGTTATTTTCAAAAACAAATATTTCCTTAGGAATGTTAAGTCCTTGATCCTCAAAAACTTTTTGCAAGCATTTTTTTAAGTTATCTTTTATCGCATCATCTTTATCTGTTTTATCAATAAAATCAAGTGCACTAACCTGTGCTCGATAAGTTAATAACATGAATTCAGAGTGAGTCGTCACAAAAACAATTGTTGCCGTACGTGATTTTTCCCTTATCGCCTTAGCCACTTCGATTCCTTTGGTATTATCTCCGTGAATATCAATATCCAGGAAAAAAATTTGAGGAAAAGACTCCTCAACTAGGTTAGTTAAACAATCAGGTTCACTAAATAAATCAAAATGACGAGTTTCCCACTGATTCGTCTCAAGTAAGTCTCCAATCATTTTCTCAATACGGAACTGCTGATTTACATTATCTTCCAATACATAGATATCAAGCATTGTTTTCTCCCTTAAACAATAACATCATTGATCATCTATTATTGTAACATATAAAAAATCCCTATCGACCGACAGGGACTAAAAAACTATTAGTTGCAAACAAAAACGTCTTATCTTCTAAACTCAACACTCATGACTCGATGCGTAGAAAGGGTTGGTGTGCGGTCGATGAAGGATACTAGTGCTCCGCTCGTCTTTCTCTCTACAATCTCATCAAACTATTTCCTTTTAATATCAAGTAGTTCTTTTTTTATGGATGGATTTTTCTCCCAGAAAAACACTAATACTAGCGCATAAATCACCTTTATCTTCCCCAGAAATGATTTTAAAAGTATTGTAAGTATTCTCTGAAAAAACAGATGTCAAAAGTTAAACTAATACTTGACAATAATGTCAGCTATTATTTCCCCCTAATCTCCAATAATAACTGACCTGAAATAGCAGGCTGATTGATCAATAAAACTCTTAAGATTTCTAAACTCATTTGCCACTAACCCAAAAAGCAAAAGCGATAAAAAATCTAATCTGTCAATGTTCCAACTAAGAAGTTATCCTCTGATAACCATATCTATCATACCTTTTTTTCGTGCCAATTTGACGCCCAATTCCTAAAAGGACAAAAAACATTCCTAAGAGGACAAAAATTAGCTTTTTAAGAAAATTATGACTCGTAAATTCTCACTACTTGTGTGAATGTGTAATCTGAACTGCGGGTTTCAACCGACAAATTCTCGTAATCATCTTGGAAATCCATCAGTGTTGCTAGACCAAGTCCTCGATTGTCTCCTTTGGTTGAATAGCCACGCTCAAAAATCTTAGTTAAATCCACCGATTTTTCCTTAGTTGAATTCTCAATCATAAAAACAAAGTCACCATCTTGATAAAAGTTAGCGACTGAGATTTTTGGCTCCGCAGATTCCAAAGCTCCTTCTATGGCATTATCAAACAGAATCGATAAAATTCGGATATAGGAAATCAATGGAATGCTAGGATTTCCCATTTTTTCGGCAACTTCTAGGCTAATCTCGATGCCCTGATTTTCAGCTTGCAAAAACTTAGCTGACATGAGACTTTTGACGCCGCTGTCTGTGATGTTAGCCAAACGAGTCAAGTCAAATTTATTATTTTTGACCAGTTTCGTCGAATCTTCGGTGATTTCCTCATAAATTTTTTTGATGTCATCCAGATTACCTTGATCAATCCCCATTTTTAAGCTCATCAAAACATTGGCGTAATCATGCCTAAAACTGCGAACTTCCTGATAAAAACTTTCCACGTGCTTGCTATAATTTTCAAGTGCCGCAAGCTCCATCTCCTGATTGCGAAGCAATTCGTTTTTCTGCTCCTGTCCATGACGGAAATTGAGATAAAAGAGGAAGATAAAAAGAAGAATGAAATAGAGGAAGACTATCGCTCTATAGACACTTCTATTTGTCGACATATTCTCAAAAGGTGCTATAGCCGCAAAACATTCCGCTCCCGGATAAAAAATCAACAAAGTAGCATTAACAAGCCTGAGCGCTCTTGCACTAAGATAATTATTTAGTGTTTTTCTGACATTTGAAATATCAATATTTAACCATTTTGATATCAAGCAGTAAAAAAATGGCGGAATAATAACTGCAACTATCATTCCAATTATTTTTCCTAACGATGGTGAAGCCATTGTAAATGAAGTCAATTTCATTGAAAAAATTGCAAATATAATATAACAATAAACTTCTTGTAGAATCATATAAAGATTAATTGGATATAAAGCATAAAATACATGATACCTCATTCCTATTTTAGGATTATGACGAAATGAAAGTGATATTAAACAAAAAATCACGGAAATATCTTTTATTAATACTAAAATAACCTGTGAATATTTCTGAGGATTCATTAAAAAAGAAACTACTTGAAGAAATATGATTATCAATACCCATTCTAAAAACGTTAATTTAACCTTTGTTATTTGTTGAAATAGAATCCCTACTATAACGAATCCCACAAAATTCAAAAGCATTGTAATAATAAATACAACAATCTCAATCATCTACTATCTCCCTCATATATCCTCACTACTTGTGTGAATGTGTAATCTGAACTGCGGGTTTCAACCGACAGATTTTCGTAATCATCTTGAAAATTCATCAGTGTTGCTAGACCAAGTCCTCGATTGTCTCCTTTGGTTGAATAGCCACGCTCAAAAATCTTAGTTAAATCCACCGATTTTTCCTTAGTTGAATTCTCAATCATAAAAACAAAGTCACCATCTTGATAAAAGTTAGCAACTGAGATTTTAGGATCCGCAGACTCCAAAGCACCTTCTATGGCATTATCAAACAAAATCGACAAAATTCGAATATAAGAAATCAATGGAATCATAGGAGTTCCCATTTTTTCGGCAACTTCTAGGCTAATCTCGATGCCCTGATTTTCAGCTTGCAAAAACTTAGCTGACATGAGACTTTTGACGCCGCTGTCTGTGATGTTAGCCAAACGAGTCAAATCAAATTTATTATTTTTGACCAGTTTCGTCGAATCGGCCGTGATTTCTTCGTAAATTTTTTTGATGTCATCAAGATTGCCTTGGTCAATCCCCATTTTTAAACTCATCAGGACGTTAGCGTAATCATGTCTAAAGCTGCGAACCTCCTGATACAAACTTTCCACGTGCTTGCTATAATTTTCAAGTGCCACAAGCTCCATCTCCTGATTGCGAAGCAATTCATTTTTTTGCTCCTGCCCATGACGGAAATTAAGATAAAAGAGAAAGATAAAAAGAAGGATGAAATAGACGAAGATAACTGCTCTATAAATATTTCTATTCGTTGACATATCCTCAAAAGGCGTTAGTGCGGCAAAACATTCCATTCCTGGATAAAAAATCAGCAAAGCAACATTAACAAGCCTAAGTGCTCTTGCACTAAGGTAATTTTTAAGCGTTTTTCGAACATTTGAAATATCAATATTCAACCATTTTGAAATTAAATAGTAAAAAATCGGTGGAATAATAACCTCAGTCATCATGACAATCAGAATTCCTAACGATGGTGAAGTCATTGCGAATGGATTTAATTTTATTGAAAAGATTGCTAATATACCATAACCATAAACTCCCTGTAAAATCATATAAAGGTTAATCGGATACAAAGCATAAAAAATATGATATCTTATCCCTATTTTAGGATTATGGCGAAATGAAAGTGAGATTAAACAAAAAATCACTGAAATATCTTTTATTAGTACTAAAATAACCGTCGAGCATTTTTTAGGGTCCATTAAAAATGAACCAGTTTGAACAAATATTATTATCAATATCCACTCTAAAAACGTTATTTTAACCTTTGTTATCTGTTGAAATAAAATTCCTAATATAATAAAACCTATAAAATTAACCAAAAGGCCAAAAATAATTATTAAATTATCCAATATTTTTACCTTCTCTATCGTATATTCTCACTACTTGTGTAAATGTATAATCTGAACTGCGGGTTTCAACTGACAAATTTTCGTAGTCATCTTGGAAATCCATCAGTGTTGCTAGACCAAGTCCGCGATTGTCTCCCTTGGTTGAATAGCCACGCTCAAAAATCTTAGTTAAATCCACCGATTTTTCCTTAGTTGAATTCTCAATCATAAAAACAAAGTCACCATCTTGATA
>NZ_FNKE01000001.1:1309199-1534094 GCF_900101445.1 Streptococcus equinus
TCAATCCCCATTTTTAAGCTCATCAAAACATTGGCGTAATCATGCCTAAAACTGCGAACTTCCTGATACAAACTTTCCACGTGCTTGCTATAATTTTCAAGTGCCACAAGCTCCATCTCCTGATTGCGAAGCAATTCATTTTTCTGCTCCTGCCCATGACGAAAATTGAGGTAAAAGAGGAAGACAAAAAGAAGGATGAGATAAATGAAAGCAACAATTCCCCTTATTACATCGTTATCAGCATTATGAAAAGGTTTTACAATAGCAATGGCATCCATGAATAAAAAATAAGAGACCATCAAGATATTAATAATATTAAAAATTTTTGGCTCGATGTGTTTTTTTAAACTTTGACTTACATTTGAAATATCAATATTTAACCATCGTGAAACCAGATAATACACAATAAATGGTTCAGCTCCCGATAATACGACCACCAATGATGGATTTGTAGGGTTTATCTTTATTGAAAAAATAGATTGGCAAATAATGAAGAAAGAATTATGCAAAACAATATAAAATGCAATAGGATATAAGCCGTAAAAGAAATGGTATCTAAATTCTATTTTAGGATCACGCTTATAAGAAATAACAATAAGATATAATACAACTAAATAAATAGTAACTTCTTTAACCAGATAAGGATTTAAATTTAGTGTACTGAGAAAAATACCATTCACTATCGGTAATAAGACTTCAACCTCAAATAAAAAGAAAATCCATTCTTTTAAAGATAATTTATATTTAGTAATTTGTTGAAATAATAATCCTAATAAAACAAAACTTATAAAATTAACAATAAAAGCAAAAAATAGCGTTAAATTACCCAACATTTTGACCTTCCTTCTTCATAAATTCTAACAACTTGTGTAAATGTGTAATACAAGCAGACTGTTTTAAACGATAATTTACATAACCATATATCACACTCAATTTATTTTTGGTGATTTCTTGAAATAGAATTCCAAATATTATTAGACTCAACAAGTTTGCTAAAAAGGCTAGACATTCGGCTGAAATGCTCACTTACTTCTCCCTATTCTCATTTATTATTTACTATCTAAAGATTTTAATCTTAAAAATTGTGACTTTTTTAATTGTATCATGTTGGAAGAATATTGGATATACTTATTTTTATAAAAAATAAAAAGGCTGTGAAGCCTTTTTTGTTTGTATTATTCGATGTTAACTAGAAGATTCTAATCTCCATTAATTTTCTAAGTTCTTTTAATTTTTCAGATTGTTCAGGAGTGAAGTGGACATTGCTGTGTAAAACGGTATCTGTTAATTCTAAACTCATGCGATTCATAAGAAAAGGAAATGATGTTCCGTTTGTTTTAAATTCATTAAGATAATGTGTCAATGTCTTTTTCACACTTGCAGCAGAATCATTTGCTTGTAAATCCAGAAGCAACTCCTCAATAATGGAAATAGCTTCCTCTCTTCTTTCTTTTCCACCTGAAAACCATTTTAATTTTGCCATCTAAAATTCTCCTTTTCCCACTTAATCTCAATGAAAAATAACCCCAGTTGCAGCTAATCCACGCGCAAGATTTCCTTCAAACAATCCATAACTAGAGATTTTTTTGTAAAAGTCGTTGACACTTGAAGACATTTTTTCTTTTTTAGCAACATTTGCAATGCCAATCTGGCGTAAATCAGATGCAAGGCTCACAACAGCTTTGTCAAAATCTTTGCCATTTTCGACAGCATTTTTAAACTTCAGTAAAACTTGACGCTCTTCTTCTTTGATATCAATAGATAAAACAAGGTTATAAACGTCATTTAACAAATCTTCCTTGACTAATTTTCCCATAAAAATTTCCTCCTATGGCATTAAAGCATTTACTAGACTACGGCCAAAATATCGCCCAGTTGAATAGACATGTTCAAAAATGACAGGATAAGCGATGATTAATAAAGCAAATCCAATGACCGTAATTGTAATTTTGTATTTTGAAAATAACGTCTTAAGCATATCTCATTCTTTCTAGTTTTAATGCAGGGCCAAAAATCTACTTATTACCAAGCTAGATGTCGCTCTGATTTTCTTTTTCATTTCTCAGCTATATTATACCCTTTTTTCGTCACTAAAACGGAGCAAGTCGCAAACAGTCGTTTTTTCGTCGTAAACGGTAAAAATCATCGTTTCAGGAAATTTACTCATCATAAAACAAAAAGACCGAATCCCGTAAGATTCAGTCTTCTCATTATTACAATCTCTAGTTTAGCGTATTTTTAATACGTATCGTCTGACAGAAATGATGAGCTACACTATCCGTTTCAACCGTAAGATTTGGATATTTTCGCATCATCTGATGAATCGTGGTTAGCCCAATACCACGGCCGTAACCTTTACTTGAATAATCTTTTTGATAAATCAAATCAATAGGAACCTGCTCCTCTTTAGTCGTATTATCCACAATTAACACATAGTCATCATCTTGATAAAAACATGCAATCGTAATAGCTGGATTTTCTGCTTCAAGCGCTGCTTCAATAGCATTATCACACAAAATAGCCAATAAACGAATGTAATCTAACAGTGGAATATCAGGCGCCCCAATTTTTTCCTTTACTTCCAAATCAACTTCAATATGATTGGCCTCAGCTTCTAAAAATTTAGCTGATAAAAGACTTTTTATGGCATCGTCCTCAATATTAGCCAGACGTCCAATGTTAAATTTGCTACTTTGAATGAAATCAGACAAGTCCTCCAGAACGGATTCATAGACTTTCTGAATCATTCCGATATCTTTTCGATCAATTCCCTCTTTCAAGCTAACTAAGATATTCGCATAATCATGACGAAAGGCACGTAACTCCTCGTATAGTCCCTCAACTTTCTTACTATAAGCTGATAAATATCTTAATTCTTGCTCACGAGCATTAGCAATCTCTTTTTCAAGTCTATTTTGATAAGAACGGTTCATGTAAAATAGCATTAAGATAAAGAAAGCAAAGTAAATGACTACTAGCCATTCTCTATAGTATAGTGTCGATACTCCACCTTGGAACTCCATACCAGTTAAAAATTCCATAGCCACATAAAAAAGTACCATACTTATATCAGTGATTATTAAAAATACTTTTAACTTTCTGACACTAACCATTTCAATAAAAGCTTGAAAATTGAATTTAGACATTTTTACAAGTCCAATATAAATAATTAGCGATACTAACTCAACGGTTACAAAAACAAAATTATTACGATCAATATCTATATAATTTAAACCTATAATAGGCAAAAAGAAGAAAGCTGTCAATCGTCTAAAGACACCTTCAACAAGCCATGGAAATACCCCATAGAAAACATGTAGAGACACTGGTAATTCCCTATTTTTGAAATAAGATAATAAAATAAGGACGATAAAATTTCCAACAATAAAATAGAACCAAGAATATGCAACAACCACAAAAGTGACAACAGCTATGATTTTTTCTACATAGTTTAATCTCTCTCCTCTAACATTCGAATAAATATATAAAATTATCGGATAAACCGTTAAACATAAAATTAAATAATCCAGCATCCCATCACCTCATTTCGCTCAAAATCATTTCAAAGTGATGTTCTACACGAAATCCTTGTGTGGGATTCTTCTCAAGAATAAATATACCTACCATAAATCTCTCCCTACCTAAACTATTCTCTTGATTATCTAAAAATCAACAATCTCTATTATAAAAGAAATTGTATAAAAAAACACCTTAATCATAAACTGATATTTTTCAATATACACAAAAAATCGACATTTCAGGAATGTTTTTTAACCTCTTAGGACATCAAGAAGCTATTAAAGCATTTTTCTGATAAAATAATCTTCGACTGGAGGTAAAACAGTTATGACAGAATGGAAAATGTCAGAGTTAGAATCAGTCAAAGAATTGACTGATTCTGATTTGGAGAAGACAGTTGGAGGAGATAATATTCCTCTACTTACTGGTGTTGTTGATTGGTTTAAAGTTTTTAATAAAACTAAAAATCACATGTAATCCAAAAAGCATTCGACTAAAAGTCGAATGCTTTTTTAATACGAATAGTTTGGCTAAAATGGTAATTTTTACTATTTGTTTGAACAGAGAGATTTGGATATTTTCGCATCATCTGATGGATTGTTGTAAGACCAATACCCCGACCATGTCCTTTGCTTGAATAATTTTTTTGATAAATCAAATTAACTGGGACACTTTCTTCCTTAGTTGTATTATCTACAATTAGCACATAGTCACCATCTTGATAAAAACAAGCAATCGTGATAGCTGGATTTTCTGCTTCAAGTGCTGCTTCAATGGCATTATCACACAAAATAGCCAACAAACGAATATAATCTAGTAGCGGAATATCGGGTACTCCAATCCTGTCTTTAACCTCTAAATTTACTTCAATATGATTGGCTTCTGCTTCTAAAAATTTAGCTGATAAGAGACTCTTTATAGCATCGTCCTCAAGATTAGCCAGGCGCCCAATATTAAATTTGCTATTTCGAATAAAATCTGCCGAATCCTCCAGGACAGAATCGTAGATTTTTCGAACCAGCCCCATATCATCTTGATCAATTCCCTCTTTTAAGCTGACCAAGATATTCGCATAATCATGACGAAAGGCGCGTAACTCCTCATATAGCCCCTCAACTTTCTTACTATAAGCTGATAAATATCTTAATTCTTGCTCACGAGCACTAGCAATCTCTTTTTCAAGTCTATTTTGGTAAGAATGATTCATATAAAATAACATTAAGATAAAGAAAGCAAAGTAAATGACTACTAGCCATTGTCGATAGATCAATGTTGAAAAATTTCCCAGAAATTCTACTGCAGTTAAAGTTTCAATCACCACATAGTAAAAAATCATCGTCACATCTGTAAAAAACATCTTTTTACGCAATGATTTAATTTCACTAATCTCAACAAAAGTTTGAAAATTGATTTTTGATATTTTGATAATTAAAAGATAAACCAATAATACAGAAAATTGTACAATAACATACAATAGATTATTTTTACTTACGTCAATATAATCTAACCCAAAGATTGGAAGAATACAAAAACCAATAGTCCTAATAATAATGCTATCAATAACCCACGGGAAACTACCATTAAACATATGCAAAGATAGCGGCAAATCTTTTCTACTAAAATAAGATATTAAAAATAATATTAGGATTCTCCCTATAATGGTAGGAAACGGTGTAATATCAATAACAAAAAATGACAATGATATTGTTATAATTTCCCGTAAGTTTAGTTTTTCTCCTCTTACATTCGCAAAAATTGTCATGATAACAGGATAATAAGTAAGTTGTGAAGCATAAAAAATTAAAATTGCTTTTATCATCCCATCACCTCATTTCTGCCATCAGTTTTTTGACTTTGTCTCTTGAGACTTGGCAGTAAGAGCCGTTTTCGAAATAAGCTGTTCGGGTGCTTTTATCAAATTCAGTGACATTATTAACATTAATCACAAATGAGCGGTGACATTTCAACAAACGTTTATCTGATTTGGCTACCTCAGCAATTGTGCCATAAAACTCTGTTTGACCTGTTTTAGTGTGTAAAATCACACGGTGCACGGTTGGCGATGTTTCAAAATATAAAATATCATCATAAGCCACGCGGATTCTTGCTTTTGCTGTTTCAAACAGGTAAGAATTCTCACCAAAACTACCAGTTTGATATTTCAACGCCTCTTTCAAGCACAATTCAATGCGCCCTCCAAAAGCTTCATCATTCATATTTTTATCAATAAAATCAATCGCACCAACTAGTGATTGATAAGTTAGAAGCATAAACTCAGAATGGGTTGTCACAAAGACGATAATGGCTGTCGGATCTTTTTCACGAATAGATCTAGCAACATCTAAGCCTTGCTTTTCATCCCCTTTGATTTCTAAATCAAGAAAGAAAACCTGGTGATTTCCCTGCCCATCTGCCTTTTTTATAATATCCTTAGATGCCGCAAAAGCCTCTAAACGCTGATACTCCCAGTGGTTCCTTTCCATAATTGTCTCAATCTGACGTTCGATTCGAAATTGTTGCGTGATATTATCCTCAAGGATAAAAATATCTAACATAAACCTCTCCCTACCTAAACTATTCTTTTGATTATCTTAAAGACTAACATTTTCTATTATAAAGGAAATTTTAGGAAAAAAAACACCTATGTCGTAAACAGTTAATTTTTCGTCGTAAACGGCATTTATAACTAAAAAAGCTGACAGAATAAACTATCAGCTTCACCTATCATAATAGTAATACCTAATAAATTACTTCAATTAAATTGTTATCAGTTGATATCCCTATTTTCATAATAGATCAACATCAAAACAAGTAAACAAACTATTGACAATGGAGTAGTAGTACCTTCTTTTTGAGTTAAAGAATAAAAAATCAAAAAACAAACATAAGTAGACGTTTTTCTACTCTTCTTGATACTAAAGCCATCAATAGCAATTATTGCCAAAATAACACAATATAAAATAATAAAAATAGAATAACACATAAAAACTAATTTACTTTATTAATATCATACAATATAAACATTGTGAAAAAAACGAGAACTCCTTTTACTAACATACCATCCATCGATAATACTGCCTTCACTCCCAATGCTAAAAACAGTATATTTTTTAGAACAGTTCTCCAATTTGTCATGTTTTCTTTCTAATTTTCTTTTTATTTTGTCGTTACAACTGACAATTCTTAGTTTAGCATAAATTTTAATTGATAAACGTTAATGTCATAAACGGTTAAAATTCAGTCGCGAACGGTAAATAAGATAAAACAATCTGGCATTTTAAGATATGAGAATCACTACTAACAAACTTAGAAGAATAGAAATTTTTTCTTAACTCTTTTAAATTATTCTTCTGCCATAATCGCTGGAATTTTTCCAGTAAAAAGATAATCATAAAGTTCTTGACCAAAAATTCCCCCACCAACCCAGGCACTCACGATTTGACCATTTTGTAAGCGAATAATAGTCGGCGTTCCAGGGATGCCAACTGTTCTAAACAGAAAATTCGCTGCTGCCTCATCAAAATCCTGACTATCAGTATTGTAATATTCTAAACGATTATTCATAAGAGTGTTGAAGTCTTTTAACTCTGATGAAAACTGGCGACAATAATAGCAAGTTGGTCTACCAAAATAAATCACGTGCTCTTTGCCATCTTCTGTAAACATAGAATAAACATCAGTCATTGGAACTTGGTTAAAGTCAGCAACATTTTCTTCATATTGAGGAATAGTGACTTCAGCTTCTTCTGCCTCATCTGATGTTTCTAAATTAGTCGCACTCGTTTGTGTCTCTTGAACATCACTTGCCTGATCAGCTGAATTTTCCACAGTATTATCCACAACTTCTGTCACTTCAGTTGCAGACACAAGCTCATCATCAGCAAAACCAGAAACGGTAGCCATTGATAAAACCGCTGCCGATAACAAAATTGTTGTTTTCAAAACATTCTTTTTCATAAAATCTCCCTTCAAAAAACAGCCGATAGTTTGATCTATCAGCCGTGAAAATAATAACTCTAAAATTGACTATCATTTTTTTAAATAAAATCTGTATAAATAATAAACAAATAGTCCAGCAAAAATTAATTTACAAGTTGTTGAATTCCAAAAGCTCTTACCGTATACAAAATAATCAATTAGCATCATGACAATTCCAATAAGTACCAACACAAGCATACTAATTAAAATATTTTTGTAAATATCAGACTTCATAGAATTAACCTCTTTTAGCTCCTTCGTACCCATTATAGAATCCCCAAGTGAATACTGCCACTCCAGCACAACCTAAAGGACCAGCACCTGCAACTCCAATCATACAAGCTCCAGCAACAAGAACAGGGTCAATACCACCACCAGATATCTCACATAAATCAACTTCATTTAAATTTTTAAATGACGAACCTTCATAAATAACACCTTTTTCCATTTTTATCCTCCCAATAATATAGTATCCAAACTTATTAAAGCTACTTTGAATGTGTCACATAATAGGCTGTTCTACCAGCAGCTTCGCCAAATGAATAAATTGCCCAAGCAGCACCTAACACAATACCAACAACCTCTGCACTCCCACCTTCAACAGTTGAAAGTTCTGCTGATGTCAATGCTTCAAATTGTTCCAAATTTTTCATGTTTTCTTCTCCATTTTCCTTTTTATTTTGTCGTTGCAACTGACAATTCTTAGTTTAGCATAGAATTTTATTTGTGAATGTAAATGTCGTAAACGGTTAATATTCAATCGCAAACGGTAAAATCAATATAAGCAAATGACCTTTTACGACGAAAAAACGACCGTTTATGACTTGGGGTGTTACAAGCTAGCTTTTTGTGGCATAATATTTTTTGACTCTGTTTTAGAAGGAATGGTTTTATGAGGAGATACAAATACGTTAGTCAGATTGATATGCGAGATTGTGGGGTAGCTGCTTTGGCATCAGTCGCTAAACACTATGGCTCACACTTTTCGCTTGCTCACTTGAGGGAACTGGCTAAGACTAATAAAGAAGGAACAACTGCTCTTGGAATCGTCGAGGCAGCCAAAAAGATTGGCTTTGAAACGCGCGCTGTAAAAGCTGATATGGCACTTTTTGAGATGGATGATATCCCGTATCCTTGCATTGTCCATGTGAATAAGCAAGGAAAACTGCAACACTATTATGTCATCTATAAGGCTAAAAAAGATTATCTAATCATCGGTGATCCTGACCCAAGTGTGGGAGTCACAAAAATGGCTAAAGCTGATTTTGCCAAAGAATGGACAGGGGTTACAATCTTCCTAGCTCCTGCAGCTAGCTATAAACCACATAAGGATAAGAAAAATGGCTTGATGAGTTTCTTACCGATTATTTTTAAGCAAAAAGCACTACTAACATATATAATCCTTGCCAGCCTACTTGTAACCTTGATTAATATTGTCGGCTCTTATTATCTTCAAGGAATCTTGGACGACTATATTCCCAATCAACTGCAATCCACCCTTGGAATTGTCTCAATCGGCTTGGTCGTGACTTACATCATGCAACAGATTATGAGCTTTTCACAACAGTATTTGTTAGTTGTGCTCAGTCAACGTTTGACGATTGATGTCATTTTATCTTATATTCGTCATATTTTTGAATTGCCTATGTCCTTTTTTGCGACAAGGCGAACTGGGGAAGTGATTTCCCGCTTTACCGACGCTAACTCTATCATCGATGCTCTTGCTTCAACAATCTTATCGCTTTTTCTCGATGTGAGTATTCTTTTCATCGTTGGCAGTGTTTTGATTTTGCAAAATGCTAAGCTCTTCTTGATAACCTTAATTGCTTTGCCTGTTTATGCCATCATTATCTTTGCTTTTATGAAGCCTTTTGAGCGAATGAATCATGACGTCATGCAAGCCAATTCTATGGTCAGCTCTGCCATTATTGAAGATATCAACGGGATTGAAACCATTAAATCACTAACTAGCGAGGAAACACGTTATCGCAATATCGATAGCGAATTCGTGGAATACTTGGATAAAAGTTTCACGCTTAATAAATACGAAGCGATGCAAGCCTCACTTAAGCAAGGGGCGCAGCTGATTTTAAACGTGGCTATTCTCTGGTACGGTTCACGTCTCGTTATGACAGGGAAGATTTCTGTTGGGCAGTTGATTACCTACAACACCCTTTTATCTTACTTCACAAAACCAATGGAAAATATTATTAACTTGCAAACTAAGTTACAGTCGGCGAAAGTGGCTAACAAGCGTCTTAACGAAGTTTATCTGGTATCTTCTGAATTTGATAACAAACAAGTGATCGATAATCAAGAGTTTCTCAAAGGTGATCTTGTCTTTGATGATGTTTCTTATAAATACGGCTTTGGACGCGATACTCTTAGTCACATTAAACTTCGTATCAAGGAAGGTGAAAAAGTTAGTCTCGTCGGCGTCAGTGGTTCTGGGAAAACGACTTTGGCTAAGATGATGGTAAACTTTTATAGTCCAAATCAAGGTCAAATCACCTTGGGAGGCTACGACTATAAAACTATCGATAAAAAAGTTCTTCGTCAACACATCAACTACCTTCCACAACAATCTTACGTCTTTTCTGGAAGTATCCTTGATAATCTCACTTTAGGTGCTTCTGATGCGATTACTCAAGAAGACATTATCAAGGCTTGTGAAATTGCTGAAATTCGTGCTGACATTGAAGCTATGCCAATGGCTTACCACACTGAGTTATCAGATGGGGCTGGTTTATCTGGCGGTCAAAAACAGCGATTAGCTATTGCCAGAGCTCTTCTGACTAAGTCACCTGTCTTAATCTTAGATGAAGCGACAAGTGGTCTTGATGTGCTGACCGAAAAACGTGTTATCCACAATTTGTTAGCTTTAAAAGACAAAACCATTATCTTTGTTGCTCACCGTTTAAGCATTGCCAAACAAACTGACCGTGTCATCGTCCTAGATAAAGGACAAATTATCGAACAAGGTCATCACGAGCAACTCATGCAAAATCCTGGCTTTTACGCTCAGCTATTTCAAGAATAAGGAGGAATCATGAACCCTAAATTATTTCAATCGGCTGAATTCTACCACAGACGTTACCATAATTTTGCGACACTCTTGGTTCTTCCAATGACAGCTTTCGTGCTTTTTTTATTGCTATTTTCTCTCATTGGAAAAAAAGAAATCACTGTCACTTCTGTTGGTAGCCTTCGTCCTACAAAAATTATCGATGTCGTGCAATCTACTAGCAATAACACCGTTCTTGTTAATCACCTGAGCGAAAACAAAACGGTTAAAAAAGGAGATTTGCTTATCCAGTACTCGGATAAATTAGAAGAAAGTCAAATTAAAGCTATTCGGACCCAAATCGAGCGAGATGAGCGTCAGCAAAATGCCCTAAACACACTAAAAGACAGCCTCAATCAGAATAAAAATCTTTTTTCAGGTGATGATGAATTTGGCTGTGCTGCAACTATCGATCGTTTTCTTAGCCAAAGTAAAACCATTACGGCTCAAGTTTCTCAGGCTAATGATTCGGTTGCCAAACAAGAAGCAGGGGTCAATCGAGCTAACGCTGCGGTTAACAAACAAATCAGTGAACTTCAAACACAAGCTAGCCAATACATAGAAGTCAAAGATGCCATTCAAAACAATCAAACAAGTGTTTCTGGTGGTAATCCGTACACAGCTACTCTTAATAGCTATTTAAACCAACTCCAAGCTCTTCCTAGCGATGCTGCTACTAGTAGCAAAGAAAGCCTTAAAAATCAGTTTATAGCTGACCTCCAAGGGCAAATTGATAGCATTAATTCTTCCATTTCAAGCCTACAAACGCAAGCTGCTTCAAATTACTCAACTGGCAGTTACGACACCAGTGCAGCTAGCCAAATTGAAAGTCTGCGCCAGCAAGAACTGACCCAAGCTGAAACACAGCTAGCTCAAGTAACTCAGGAAAAAGAAAGCTTACAAGCGCAGCTTGATCAAACAAGCCTGTCAAAATCTGATACTATCCTAAAAGCTAAAGAAAATGGGATTTTACATGTTTCTGATGAATTTGAAGGGAAAACTCTTCTTCCTCAAGGAAGCCAAATTGCAGAAATTTATCCTGATATTGTTAAAACCAAAAAAGTTGCCATTTCATACTACGTTGATTCAACTCATGTTAGCCAACTGAAAAAAGGACAGCAAGTGCGTCTGACTCTTGAAAAGATTAGCAATCACGCCATCGTCGTTAGCGGAAAAATTAGTAAAATTGCTAGCTCTGCTACCCAAACAAAAAACGGAAATTTCTTTAAAGTCACAGCAACTGCAGAGGTTACTGAAAAAGACAGCTCTAAGCTAAAATATGGCTTACAAGGCAAAACTATCAGTGTTATCGGCAAAAAATCCTTCTTTAACTACTACAAAGACAAACTCTTAAAAGATTTTCAATAAGAATAACCAGCCAAATTGGCTGGTTTTATTTTTTTCTTGGTTTGAACACTTTAACAAAAACTAAGACTAAATAAAGAAGATAAATTCCTGTATAGACAAGTTTTTCCGATAAATCGTTCGACTCTAGTATAAAATTTTTTATCCAAATCACTGAAACAGCACTTACTGCTACTAGCCAGCTAAATTTTTGCTGCGAGTTTTTCATAAAATCCTCCCATTGTCCTTAATTTTCTTTTTTAAGTGTAAAAAGAAAAGGGAAGTAAGCATCCTAACTTACTTTCCTCTAATATCATCTTGAAAACGATGAATTTTCAAAGATAGGTTTCTCCCATAATATCTCGCAAGTGCCTAAGATTCCCTTTTTACATTGCAACAACACTTCTTAGTAACACTGCGACTAAAGTCCTTATGTCATTTAAATCTCCTGGAAATGACGTGTCATGTGACTGACATATTTAATTGTAGCAGAAATTTTGCAAAATAACCGTCTATGTCGTAAACGGTCGTTTTTTCGTCGTAAACGGTAATTTTTTCATGATTTTTACTACCTTTCAAAGAAAATAAATGTAATCAGATGCCAACTAAGATAAATATTCCATGCCATATGAACAAGAATTGATGGATAGATTGAGCGTGTTTTTCTAAAAAGAATCGCTAAAATGAAACCAAGAAAAGCATAGTTTTTAAATACCTCTAAACTCAAACCATAAGAAGATAGATGAGCTACTGAGAACATTACAGCAGATAGTAAGCAATCTAGGTAAAATTTTGATTTCTCAAAAAAGTTAGTCATCAAAACACCACGATAAACTAACTCTTCTAGGATTGGTCCGATAATAAAGGGTTGTAATGCGACCAAAAACGCCAATGGGGAATCACGGAAAAATAATAAATCATTTTTTATATCTCCACCAACAAATAAAAGATTACTGAAGTAAGCGTATATCACCCCAAAAGCAAGTAGGGTTAGTAAATAGTCTAAAGGTTTTAGCGGCCTTATTTGAAATATTTCTGGTCTTCTTCGTCTTAGGTATATCACCAGTACAATAACAAATAGGATGGTAAAAATATTAAGAACAGGGTAATGATATTCCGTTAATGATAAATCAAGTCGCTCTAAAATAGTAAACATTACAAACTTCAACCCAAATAGATGATAATAAATAAAAAATATTGCTAACAGTTTTGGAGCAAGTGAGTTCTTTACTTTTTCTATCATAAATACTCCTTTTTAGAAATTAAATTTTACATTTAATTTAGTAAAGCCAAAATAATTCTTGGAAGATAATTTACCAAAGCATGCAGTAATATGGGATAATAAATTGATTTTGTCCACCTAAAAGTCACACCTAAAGAAAGTCCCGCAGGAATATATTGAACAAAATCTAACCACGACCACGCTGACCAGATAACATGGACAGACGCAAAACAAATAGTAGATACTAAAATATCCAGGTAGTAACGTGATTTATTAAAATAAGTTGTCATCAAAATACCGCGATAAAATAGTTCTTCATTTATAAGAGTAATCACGCCTCCCCACAAAAGCTTCACAAATAGACTACTCTCTGATGCACCTAACCTGCTATTATTCAGTAATTGCTGGTTCATTGGCAACGGCAAGTAATAAGCAAGCACAGCAGAAAGAACAATGTTTCCCAAAGACAATAAAATAATTATCACAATATAATGACGCTTGAAACTTACTTTAAAAAACTTTTTCCCCTCTTGCTTAAGCAAATAAGATACCATCAACAAAAATACAAAAGTAAAATAGCTACACAAAAAAATCAGTTTGTGAAAATCATCGGTAGCATATTTTATAAATACTTGTCTTAATAAGACTGGCAAAAGGTTAAAAAAGATAACATAAAAAATAAAAGGAAAAGCCAATAATAAAACTCGCTTTCCTCTATAATCATCTAAAAGATGATTTAACACACAATCATTCCCCCATTAACGCCACTTGCGATTGAGCACCAATCAACTTTTGTCCACCAAGGTTGATCAGGGGTGAATTTTCCCCCGCCTCCAGCAAAGACTTGATTTCCGCCTTCAACACGCGCAAGGGCTTCAGCTGTCATTGGGGCAAATTGTTCAATCGTTTTTTTGTTCATTTTAATATCTCCTAAATTGTTTTTGTCATCGCGATTGATAAATTTTATTTTATCAGAATTTTCGCACAACAACCGTCTATGTCGTAAACAGTTGTTTTTTCATCGTAAACGGTAAACTTTTCAATAATCTTTACCGTTTGCGACTGAATATTAACCGTTTATGACTTGAGCGTTCACAGCTACACATTTTATGGCATAATAAGAGCGATATTGGTAACTGAAATTTTTAGGAGATTAACAATGAGTTTGATTATATTTTATAAATTAGTGATGTCACAGCCTTGGCATGACTTTTCAACAGTGGTGACAAGTTTAGCTCATCAGCTATTTTAAGCATAAAAAAAACAACTCTTTCGAGTTGTTTTTTTATTATAAACCGACTTCTTTCAAGGCGTCAGCTAATTTTGCAAAGGCTGCAATTGATAAAGCTTCACCACGAATTGATGGTTTGATTTCTGCCATTTCAAGGGCTTTTTCAAGTTTAGCTTTTGTTTCTTCTGCTTTTCCGAAGTGGCTTGTCAAGTTATTCCAAAGGGTTTTGCGACGGTGAACAAAACTAATTTTAGCAATGCGGAAGAAGAAATCTTCGTCTTTAACTTGAACAAGTGGTTGTTCACGACGTGTCATTTTCAAGATGGCTGAATCAACGTTAGGCGCTGGTACAAAGACTGTACGAGGCACGATGAAAGCAACTTTTGCTGTCATGTAGTATTGCACCGCAATTGATAGTGAGCCGTAAGCTTTGGTATTTGGTTCTGCTGAAATACGGTCCGCCACTTCTTTTTGCATCATCACGACAAATTCTGCAAATGGAATTTTTGATTCAATCAAGTGCATCAAGATTGGTGTTGTGATGTAGTAAGGAAGGTTTGCCACAACCTTGATTGGAAGGTCTGGGTTAGCAAATTCTTTGATACGGCTTTGAAGGTCTGATTTCAAGATATCTTCATTGATGACTTTGACATTGTCAAAATCGCGGAGCGTATCAGCCAAAATCGGAATCAAACGGTCGTCAATTTCAAATGCCATAACTTCAGCAGCATTTTCAGCCAAAAATTCTGTCAAAGCACCGATACCAGGACCAATTTCGATAACGTTGACATTCTTATCAATCTCAGCAGTATCCACAATTTTTTGTAGGATGTTAGTGTCTGTCAAAAAGTTCTGTCCAAATGATTTTTTAAAAGTAAATCCATGACGCTCAAGGACAGCACGCGTCACACTGTAATCAGCAATTCTCATAATTTATTTAACTACCTTATCCACAAGTTATCCCCAGAATAAGGTTTTGTCATTCCTTTCGTTTCTGTCAATGCAAGTTACTATTGTATCACATCTGGCTTAAACGTGAAACACTTCTGAGCTTTCGCATGGTAGCTGTGATGTGTAATTGTTTTTCTAAATAATTGGTATTCAGTCGTTTTTTCTTGGCTTCTCTTGGTAAATAGAGATAGAGGCATTCACTTCCTGCTCACAGGATTTCATCACCAAAGTCAGTTTCTAACAGGTCAGCTAACTTATCCTGCGAAAACTGGTCATTTGTAAAAACAAGGTGAACACGTGAAGCGTCATAGCTTTCATCAAAGGGATTTTCAATAATTGCCGTTGTAAGCTGCGGTTGCTCTTTAAGAACAACAGATAAATCAGCTCCGATTTTTTCCTTAATCGTATCATGAATCAAGGTGCAAATAGCATTATCAGCTAAATACGTCTCAAAAACAATATTGCCACTTTGAATATAAGTCTTGACGTTTTCAAGCCCTGCTTCTGTCAAAATCTCAACAAGATAAGTCATTTTAGGAATCCGATTTTGACCAACTGGTGTGACACCTCGCAAGAGTGCGACTTTTTTCATTCTTCGTATTTCTCCATCGCTTCTTCGACTTCAGCCAAAGTGATGCCAAAGAGTTCTAAGCGTTTAAGGAGCTGTTTACCGTTGCTGTAGCCAATGCGTAGCTCTTCTCCGAGGTATTCACGGCGTTTACGGCTATCGCCACCCATTAACAGCCCCATGCGCATCAAGTCAGCTTTTGTGATGTCAAATTGATTGTCATCATCAAAGTTTCCTAAAACACCTTTAAGAGCCTTTTGTAAATCTTCAAAGCTGGCATGTTCGACACCAAGTGAACGTCCTTTGCTTTTTGATTTTGGAACGGCTTCACCACGATTTAAAAAGGCATGTTTGACGTTTGGAATAGCATTCATGATGATTTTACGAATGCGCTCGCCATTGTAGTCAGGGTCAGTAAAGACGATAACACCACGAAGATTATTTAATTTTTCGATGCGTTCGAGGTCATCATCGTTGATAGCTGAACCGCGTGTTTCATAGGTATCAACATCATAAAAACGACGTAGATTAGCAGTGTCATCTTTTCCTTCGACAACAAGCACTTCTTGAATTTTAATTTTTTCAGTCACAGTCAAATAACCTCTTTGCATTATCAAATGTTGCTTTTGCTACTTCTTCACTAGTCAATCCACGTAGCTCTGCAATTTTATCCACAACATAGCGTGTATAAGCGGTACGATTTTCACGACCTCGTTTTGGTACAGGTGCAAGGTACGGCGCATCCGTTTCAACTAAAATCTTATCAAGCGGCAATTTTTGTGCAGCTTCTTGAACATCAAGAGCTTTTTTAAAGGTCACAACACCTGAAAATGAAATCATCATGCCAAGCTCAATAAAACGCTCTGCCATTTCCAAAGAGCCTGAAAATGAATGGATAATACCGCCACGTGGTCCTACACCGACTTCTTTAATCACTTTGTAAGTATCTTCCATAGCGTCGCGTGTGTGAACAATAAATGGCAAATTGTGGTCTTTTGAAAGTTGAATCTGGCGTTTGAAAACTTCGATTTGAACCTCTTTAGGGTCCTCCATCCAGTAGTAATCAAGACCAATCTCACCTAGACCAATTACTTTTGGGTGTGAGAGATTTGAGACAATCATGTCCTCGATTTCTTGATTATAAGAACCCGCTTCTGTCGGGTGCCAACCAATTGTGGCGTAAATTTCTGGGTATTCTTCAGCTAACTCAATAGCGCGTTTAATAGTTGGTGCATCAAATCCAACAACATTGTGTCGAGTGACGCCCATTTCTTTTGCAAGTGCCAATTCTTCTGCTTCACGCCCAGCAAAATTATCAGCATTCAAATGCGTGTGTGTATCAAATATTTCCATGGTTTTATTATAACACAGACCGCAAGAGACACCAAAGCAAGTGCCAGGAAAATAAGGGAAAGTTAGATATAATATTCAATAAAAATGTCCTTATGCAATCGCTTGCTTTGTGGTGATAATTCTTTATAATAAAGGTATATTCAACAAAAGAGGAAATCTTGGCTATGCTATCTTACTTGTGGAAATTAAAAAAAGAAAATCTTATTTTACTTATTGTTATTTTGCTTTGGGTTGCAACTAATGTTATGAGTTCATTGTCTTTAACATGGATGCTTGATGCCTTAATAAAAAGCAATTGGAACCAATTTATTTTTTGGTCTTGCATTGATGTTCTTTGTTGGGCTGGCTACAGTCTCCTACAAATTTGGAAAGATAGTCTGAAAGAAAAGCTCTGCCAAAAAGAAGTGAATTTCATACGAGATGATTTACTAAATTCCTTAATTGTTAACACTTACTCTGGCAATAACCATCACACCAAATCTGAATACAACTCATGGTTAATTAATGATATGAATCTTTTAAAAGATAATGGATTCAAACAATTTTATGATGCTATTGAAAGTATTGTAACAGTCATTTTAAATGCTTTTGCCATTATCTATTTCCACTGGTTATTACTCATTGTCAGTATTATAATGACAACCTTCGTTTATTTTATTCCTAAAGTTTTTGAGGGAAAAATCGCTCTAAGAACCGAAGAAGTATCCAATACCTCTAATCAAGCATTAAATAGAACGAGTGACTACCTAGAGGGCTTTGAAATCTTCTATCACAATAATCAAACCGACTTTTTTAAAAATTGTATTTTAACTGATTTTAGTAAACTTATCAAAGCTAAAGTCAAGCTAACTAGAGAATCAAGTAGCGCTAATTCCCTTTCCATGATGTCAAGTATTATCGCACAAGTTATAATCTTCATTGCAACAGGTTATTTAGTTATCAAGGGTGAAATCACTACGGGGGTTATCTTTTCAATTGCTAATCTAACTAGCTGCCTATTTAATTACACTAGAGGAGCTGCATACAATATCGTCACATATAAAGCAACTACTAAACTAATTGACAAATACCCTAAACCAATTTCAACCAAAAGAACTATTAGTCTAACAGATTTTACCCAAAATATCTCTTGTCATCGGTTAAGTCTCCGTTTCGATAACGGAAAACAAATTACCTATCCCGACTTTACAATTTCAAAAGGCGAAAAAGTTGCACTTATTGGCAGATCAGGTGCAGGAAAGTCAACACTCATTCGTATTTTAACTGGAGAATTAACAGATTATGACGGTGACATTTATTTAGATAGCCATAACTATCAAGAAATCTCACTAGAAAGTTTACAAAATATTTTTGCTTTAATTCCGCAGAAAGCTCATCTTTTTAAAGATACATTACGTACTAACCTCACGCTTGGTCGTTCTGTGGATAAGGACGTTTTTAAAAAGGTTTTGACTTTTGCACATGTGGATAAGTTTATCGACAAAGGTTTAGATACTACTTTCCAAGATGATTTATCTGGAGGTCAAGCTGCCAGAATTGCAATTGCTCGAGAATTACTTGGTAATAAACCAATTGTCATTATGGACGAAGCGGTATCTAATCTTGATAAGGCAACTGCTATTGATATTGAAAGAAAGCTACTGCAGGCAAACGAACTCACTGTCATCATGATTACTCACCACTTATACGATGAAAATAGAACTTTATTTGACCAAATTATAAAACTCTGAACGTTCTTAGCTATCTTCTTTTTATTATTCGTTTTTTATATAACCAAAATACTATTTTACTTATATTCAAAAATAAGATACAATAATACCCTAACATTATTTAAGACATTGTGTCTTAATATTCGTAAAAAGGAGAAGTAATGTCTACCAACAATCGTTATGTCATCGCAAGTTGTGGTGTTATCCTGCATTTAATGCTAGGCTCTACCTACGCTTGGAGTGTTTATCGTAATCCTATTATTGCTGAGACTGGCTGGAATCAATCAGCGATTGCCTTTGCTTTTTCGCTTGCCATTTTCTGTTTGGGTATGTCGGCTGCATTTATGGGACAAGTTGTGGAAAAATTCGGACCTCGTGTTACTGGTACCATTTCTGCTATCTTGTATGCTTCTGGAAACGTCCTGACAGGCTTTGCTATTGCCCAGCATAGTATCTTTCTGCTTTATCTTGGTTATGGTGTCCTTGGCGGTATCGGGCTTGGTACGGGCTATGTCACACCCGTATCAATGATTATCAAGTGGTTTCCTGATAAACGAGGGCTGGCAACTGGGCTAGCTATCATGGGATTTGGCTTTGCCTCTCTTTTAACCAGTCCAATTGCGCATTTCTTAATCACCAAATATGATGTTATCAACACCTTTTACCTATTAGGGGTAGCTTATTTTCTGGTTATGCTTATCGTCTCACAATTTCTCAAATTTCCATCCTACAGTGAACAAGATACTGACGACAGTCATAAGCAATTAAGTCAAGGTATTGGGGCTAAAAAAGCCTTAAAAACGGTTGAATTTTACCTGCTCTGGTTAATTCTCTTCATCAACATTTCTTGTGGTCTTGCCTTAATCTCTGTTGTCTCACCTATGGCACAAGATGTAGCTGGCATGACTGCCAACCAAGCTGCCATTATCGTTGGGCTTATGGGAATTTTCAACGGCTTTGGGAGATTACTCTGGGCTAGCTTATCAGACTATATCGGTCGTCCGCTGACTTTCCTTATTTTATTTGTTGTTAATATCCTCATGACTGTATCGCTCATGTTCCTTCACGCGCCAGCATTGTTCACCATTGCTATGGCTGTCCTCATGACTTGCTACGGAGCTGGCTTCTCACTCATTCCACCATATCTTAGCGATATTTTCGGTGCTAAAGAGCTAGCAACCATGCACGGCTATATTTTAACAGCTTGGGGAATGGCTGCGCTAGCAGGTCCAATGCTGCTTGCTGTCACATACTCAGCAACCAAATCATACACAAGCACTCTTGTCGTCTTCATCCTACTTTATCTACTTGCGCTAGCTATTACACTTTGGCTAAAATCACAAAAAGAAAATAAATATTTGTCATAAAAATAACCCCCTAGCCTGTGGTGAGCAAGCTAGGGGGTTCTGTGTAATAATATTGTCTATTTTTTCAGAGTAAACACAAATTTAAAAGGGTATTCAATACATTTTAAGGAGTAAAGTGTTGAATTAATGTAAAAATTGGATTAGGATTCCTCCAAGGATGAGGACAATTGCACCGCCAAGTCGGTTTGCCATTTGGGCAAAGGCAATCATTTCCATGCGATCTGCCGCAGAAAGCACAGCAATGTTACCAGTACCACCCATTGAATTGTTAATCATACCAGCTCCGATAGCTGTCTCAACTGGATACATGCCAAGCACTTGACCTAAAATCCAGCTAGCAAGTCCCATTGATACTACTGATGTTAAGCTGATAAGGACGAATTGCCATGTCATGGCTTGTGCAAGTGATGACAAGTCAATCATAGCAAGTCCGATACCTGCAAGAACGGCATGTGTCAAATTCACCATAACAACACGGTTAAACATGACAACTGCTTCTTCCAACTCTTTAGGCACGATATCAAGAGCTTTTAGAATAAAGACAATGATAATCATAAAGGCATAGCTATGCACTTTTGGTACAAGGACATTTAGAATGACACCAACAAGGAAAAGGGCAAAAGCAAGCATCATTCCGACACCAACCTTAGTTGGGTCAAGTGGTGCGGTTGATTTTTTCAAATCATCTTTATCCACAGGGATAAGCACACCGTGTCCGTTGAATTTTGTTTTAGCAAAGCCACGCGCAATCACGATAGCTCCGATAATGGCAAAAATGTTACCAAGTGTTGTAGCTGGAGCTAATTGTGACAAGACGTTTGAGGCATCTGTGTGAAGTCCTGCTGCGTAGATTTTTGATAAAGGAACAATCCCTGCTCCCATACCACCTGCCATTTGCGCAAAGGAGATATACATGACAGAATGTCCAAAGCCCTGACCAAGAAGAGCTCCGACAGCACCTGTTGCAAAGAATCCGACAACCATTGATAAAAGTGCAACAGGGATGAACTTAGCAGAGGCTTTCACCAAAAGTTTACGATTCATTCCCAAAATTGAACCGCAGATAAGGGCAGCGATATAAAAATCTAGAAAGCCCCAATCACTCATAAAAGTCGATGTTGCTTCAACAACAGATTTTGGCACGAGACCTGTTGCGGCAAGCACCGCTGCTAAAAGAAGAGTAAATACTGAGCCACCACCGAGGTAAGTGTTCCAAAACGGTAATCTTTCACCGATGAAGTAAAAGAGGTGACCTAAAACAACAAGCAGAAAAGTAATTCCCACCATGTTTAGTGGTAATTTACCCATAGCAATTACAGCAGCTAAAATGATAACCAGGGCCGTATAAAGGGGAGCAGAAACACCTGCAATTTTAATATTAGAGAATTTTTTCATACGAATGGTTATCCTCCTTCATTAATATTTTGGATACCATTTAAGGTCACGAACAGCTTTAGCCATGTCTTTTTCTTCAGCTTGAGCTAAACCTTGTTCTTGAGCTTTTTTGGCAACAGCTTCCGCAACTTTGATAGAAACTTCAGCAACGTATTGGAATGGTGGAAGAACAGGTGCACCTGGTTGACCTGGATCTACAAGACCGCTAAGTGAGTGAGCAGCCGCACCAATCATTTCGTCTGTAAGAAGTGAAGCTTCAGATGCCAACATACCAAGACCAAGACCTGGGTAGATCAAAGCGTTGTTAGCTTGTCCGATTTGGTAATCAACACCTTTGTAGCTTACTGTACCTGAAGGCACACCAGTAGCAACGAAGGCTTTACCGTCTGACCATTCGATAACTTGCTCAGCAGTTGCTTCTAATTTCTTAGTTGGGTTTGAAATTGGGAAGATAACTGGACGTTCAGTGTTTTCACACATTGCTTCAACAACTTCTTTAGTGAAGGCACCAGCATCAGTTGATGTACCAACCAAGATTGTTGGTTTAACTGTTTTAATAACGTTAAGAAGGCTAGTCATGTCACCACAGTCAGCGAAGTCTTCACGTTTTTTAGCAAATGGTTTTTGAGCAGGTGTCAAATCTTCCATGTCATCGAAAAGAAGACCTTGTTTGTCAATCATGAAGAAGTGTTTATAAGCTTCTTCTGGAGTCAAACCTTCTGAAACCATTTCAGCGTGAACGCGGTCAGCAATACCAGCACCAGCAGAACCACCACCGTAGCATAGGTAAACTTGGTCAGTTAGTTTTTCACCAGTGATGTCCATAGCACCGAAGATACCACCAAGAACTACGATACCAGTACCTTGGATGTCATCGTTAAATGTTGGAATTTCTTTTTTGTATTTGTTAAGAATGTTGGCAGCATTTGAACGACCGAAATCTTCCCAGTGAAGGTACAATTTAGGGAACATGTTTTCAGCTGTTTGAACGAATTTTTCGATGAATTCGTAGTATTGATCACCAGTTACACGTTCGTGGCGGTTACCTAGATACATTGGATTTTCCAAAAGTTCTTTACGGTTTGTACCAGCGTCGATAACAAGTGGCATAACTGAAGCAGGGTCGATACCAGCAGCTGCAGTGTAGATCATCAATTTACCAACAGAGATGTCAACACCTTGAACACCCCAGTCACCGATACCAAGGATACCTTCAGCATCTGTTACAACGATCAAACGGATGTCACGATCACCAGCAGCATTGCGCAAAGTTTCTTCAATGTTTTCTGGGTGGTTGATATCAAGGTATGCAGCGTATTGTGGGTCAACGTACAATTCACTGTATTCTTCGATTGTTTCAGCGATAACTGGATCGTACACAACTGGGTTAAATTCAACGATGTGTTGGTTGAATAGGTAGTAGAAAAGTGTACGGTTAGTGTTGAAGATTTCCATCAAGAAATGACGTTTTTCAAGATTTGATGGTTTACGCAAGAAGTGTTGGTAAGCTTGTTCAGCTTGTTCTTCGATTGTTTGAACGTAAGGTGGCAAAATACCAAGCAAACCAAGTTCTTTACGTTCTTCCATAGTAAAGGCAGTCCCTTTATTTAAAAACGGGTTATTTAGAATTTCATGTCCACGCATGATTTTTCCTCCTAATAGGCTATTAAATATGTAGAAAGATCTTATGCGGGTCATTATAAACTGCTAAGCTTCTTATAGTCAAACCCAGCAGTTTTAATAAATTTTATTTATAAGTAGAATCAAAAAGTTTATGGTAAAATAAGTCAAGGAGGTAGGCATGAATTTACGTGATTTAGAATATTTTTACCAGTTAGCCAAATCAAAATCCTACACTGGGACAGCGCAGCATTTCAAAGTCAGCCAGCCAACAATTTCTTACGCGATTAAGCGTTTGGAAAAGGAATTGGACTGTGACTTGGTCATCAAAGATCCTTCGCACCGTACTGCCGAATTAACCTTACAAGGTGATATTTTCCAAAGTCACGTGGAGGATGTCTTGCTACAAATCAAAACGGCAGTTAACGAGGTTCATCAATCACTAAATCCTATGATGACCGTTGGTTTTCCGCCGATTATCTGCAACTATATTTTGACTGAATTGCTGGAGCAAAATGAAAACTTGGAGCCCTTCTCTCAAGTTAAAGCCATCCGTGGTGGCTCAAGAAGCCTCATGATGAAACTGCTTGATGGGCAAATTGACTTTAGTTTGCTAGGCTCGCTAACGCCTTTAAAAAACGATCAGCTAGTCATTCGTCAGCTTTTTACCAAAGATTTTTATGTTGTTCTTTCTAAAAATCACCCACTGGCAAATAAAAAAGAGCTGTCATTCCAAGAAATTCTCTATGAGAAATTTATTCTGCTGGATGAACACAATATTCATCTAACAGCCTTTAATCAGTTAAATCACCGCTATCACGACAAAGCATCTGTCCTCTTCAAAATCGATGATGTGTCAGTCATTAAACAAATGGTCGCTGAAAATATGGGCATCTCACTTCTGTCTGACATTGCTCTAACTAGTGATTCTGACCAACTGGTCAAAATCCCCTTGGTCAAAGAAGATAGCATTACATTTTACGTCAGCTATGCCCACTCAAAACACGCTGTCTTGTCAGAAGAAACTAAAAAATTGATTGACTTGATTGAAAAAGTATCGTAAAAAAAGCAAAAAAATCAACCCGAATTCGGGTTGATTTTTTTCATGTTGAATTGTTGAATTTTTAATAGAATGAATCGGGCTCTTTAGTGTATTTAGCCCATTTTTTGCTTAGAAATTGGTCGTTGATTTGGTAGTTTGGCTTGCTTTGTTTTTTGTTCAAGAATGGGTTAACAGCTTTGTCCATTGCGACCCAGCCATTCCAGCCCATGTGGATGGTATCTTGCATAAAGTAAGCTTTGTCACCGTCTCTTGAGAAATCTGCAATATTTTTAAAACCTTGGCTTTGCAATTGATATTTAATCTTGGCAACAGCTTTTTGGTACATGTCTTCGTTAAGTCCAGTATAATCAGACCATTTGCTATTAACTGGAGGAATCACAAAAAGAACATTAGTATTATTTTCGGCAAATTGATTCAATACCAACTGTAAATCGTTGTATTCTGGAGATTTTAAGTAGTTAAATTTACGTTGAGAATTTTTAAGATCTTTCAATCTTGGTTTGATACGAATATCGTAAAAGCCGTTGTCGATTCCAAAGGTATTACCACTACTTGCTTTTTTACCATCAGCTGTTGCTAGTTTTCCTAGTTTCTGATATGAAAAAGCATCTGGTAATTTCTTCGCCTTAGAGACAACCTTACCATCATAATGGTCGATAAGAGAAACACGACTGAAAAAGGCATCTTCTTTTTGGTAAACGACACTTTGAGTTTTGAGTTTTCGTTTATCAGCTGTTGATAATTTTTTACCATCAGCTACTTTTTCCATCATTTCCTTGTGAGAAGAATCTGGATAAAGTTTCAAGAAACGTCTAGCAGCGTAGCGGTCATAAGCTGTTCCTTTTTGATTTTGCAAGAAATCAATGGCTTGTCCACTGCTAAAATAAGTTTGAAACGCGGCAGCATTGGCACCCTTAGCCGTAAACCACTGAGGAGAAATGAAATAAACGGCTTGTTTATTTTTCAACTCATTATTGATTTGTTGAATGCCATAAAAATGTGTCAATGACGCAGAGCCTCTTTGCCCAAGCAAATACGGCGTGTAAGAACGATTGTAAGCCTCAGCAATGACCGATGGGTGCATTTTGTCAAAGCGCAGCCACTCACTTGATCCAAAGAACGGAACAAAACGGTGCTTTGGATCTGTTAAGGCACGTACTTTTTTGTACTTACTCTTAAATCCTGTCTTACTTAGCGAAACCGCGTCTTTCTTTTCTACTTTTAGGGAGTGCGATTTATTCGAAAGCGAGACACTACCCAGACTAATGACAACTAGCAAAAAGGCACAAATAACTGGTCCTAAGATTTGCCAAAGGCGTTTAAGCATTGCGAAGTTCCTCTATTCCAGCGATGATTTTATTAGCGGTATTCCAATCATCACGTCCAAATTCTGAAATTGGAATATCAATATCAAAATGACTTTCCAATTCAACGATTAATTCGACAGTTCCCATGCTATCAAGTACACCCGCATCGAACAAATCTTCATCCATCATGTCTGAAACATCTTCCATAAAAAGATCATCAATAATTGCTAATACATCTGATTTAATATCCATTTGCTAAACTCCTTTACGATAATGAATTGTTATTATTTTACAGGTGGTTGTGGGAACCATAATTGGTCCAAGAAACCTGAAAATAGTAAGAATGATAACATCACAACATTAAAGGTGATGAAAATACCAAGACCTTGTGTCCATTTGTTGTCAGGCAATGGTGAGAGCCCTTGTTTTTTGCGCTCACGATTGATTTTTTTCTTCTTACGAACCCAAGCATCATTAATCACAAGACCGACACCATGAAATAGTCCATAAGCGATATAGTACCATGTTAAGCCGTGCCAAAATCCCATTATTAACATGTTAATAATATAAGCGACGCTTGATGTGACATTACGATTTTTAAAGACTTTGTGCTTAACCAAGACCTTAACCAAACGCATGAAAACAAAATCACGGAACCAGAAAGACAAACTCATGTGCCAACGATTCCAAAATTCTTTCAAATCGCGTGATTTAAAAGGCTGATTAAAGTTAACTGGGCTTTTAATCCCCATAAGATTTGAAATGGCTAGTGCAAACATGCTATAACCCGCAAAGTCAAAGAATAAATCAAAACCATAGGTATACATAACACCTAGCGTAGCAATGTTAAAGACTCCGCCCATTTCAAGGGCTTCTTCTTTTAGCGGCGCCATAAACAGCGTTCCAAAAATATAAGCTAGGATAAACTTGTAAAGAAAACCAAGCATCAAGTAGCGAACACTTTCTTCAAGCATATCAAGCAATTCGTCTTTGTCAGGAATATTTTTATAATCCTCATCAAAGCGATTGAAGCGATCGATTGGTCCACTTGAAAAAGTTGGCATAAAGAGAAGGAAACGCAAAAATTGCCATAAACTAAACTCTTTTAAGACACCATCTCTCATTTCCATAATTGTGCCAACCGCACGGAAAGTCAGGTAAGAAATCCCTAAAAATCCAAAGAGCGATTGATGATTATCAATGGTCATCAAAGGGGTAATCTTAGTCCACGCTAGTGGAAAGACGGCTAAGAAGACCCAGAGGTAAAATACCCACTTGTTATTATATTTTTTCCGATAAGTCTTGTAAGAAAAGACCAGAAAAATTTGCCAAACCACGTAAGCTAAAAGAGAAACAATCTGATAAAGATTTTTCCCTGTCAGCATCAAAATAATGAAAGCTAAGCTAACCAAAGCTTCATAAACAGGAAATCGTTTTTTGAAAAATAGTCCGATAAAAATAGGTAAGACAGCCACAATCAGGTAAAGAAAATACTGCGGATTGCCGTAAGCTTCTAAGTGTGGCAACTGATGAAGAAATGCTATCATCGGCTATTTACCTCGTTCATCAAGCCTTTGATATCGATTTTCCCATTTGGTGTGAGTGGCAAGCTGTCACGATAAAGGAACTTAGAAGGCATCATGTAATCCATCATGATATCTTTCAAGTCTTCCTTAATCGCTTTGGTGATGTCCAGTTGACGTTCAAATTGTTCTGCGACACCTTCTTTTAGCACCACATAGGCTAGGAGATTTTGTACCTTGTGATCCTTGTTGTAACGCGGAACAGCGACTGCTGACTTGATGTATTCTGATTTGTTAAGATTTTGTGAAACTTCCTCAAGCTCGATACGGTAACCGTTGAATTTGATTTGGAAATCCATGCGTCCACCGTAAAGGAGCATGCCTTGGTCAGTCATCACACCCAAATCTCCAGTGTGATAAGCTGGCAAGCCTTCAAATTCAAAGAAAGCAGCTTGTGTACGTTCAGGATTATTGAGATACCCTTTTGAAACGGCAGGACCAGAGACAATGATTTCACCTTGCTCGCCATTTGGCAAAGCTTTGCCATTTTCATCAATAACAAAAGTTGGTGAATCTGCTTTAGTGTAACCAATTGGCAGACGTTTGCAAGTTGCTAGCATTTCATCGGTGATAGCTACCGCAGAAAGGGCAACTGTAGCTTCTGTCGGACCATAAGCATTAACAATACGTGCTTTCGGGAAACGGCTACGCAATTTTTGTGCTGTTTTCACCGTCAACTCTTCCCCATCGAAATAAAAATGCGTCAAATGTGGCAATGTTTCTTGATTAAAGTCATTTGACAACATAGCCATATCAGCAAATGATGGTGTTGATGTCCAAACGCCAATCGGCAATTCATTAATGGTTGTAAAGAGTCGTTTGAAGTCTGCTGTTAATTCTTTTGGAAGGGCAAAAAGTGTCCCTCCAAGTGCTAGCGTTGGTGCCCAATACATAACTGACAAATCAAACGAATAAGGCGGCTGTGCCAACATTTGTGGTCGTTCTGGCACTGAAAATTCTTTGTCTGAAATCATCCAATTAGTGAAACTTAAGAGATTGTCGTGTGAGATTTGCACCCCTTTTGGCTTTCCTGTTGTCCCAGACGTAAAGATAATATAATAATTGTCATCGCCTTTAACAGAGTGAGTCAATTGATAGTCCGTTTTTTGGGCGAAAATCGTCTGTAATTGGTCAAGCTTAATCATTGGAATATTCGTTATTTCCAAAGGAAAATCACCTACAGCAATAATCAAGCTTGGCTCTGCCACTTCTAAAATCGCTTCAATGCGTTCAAGAGCTGAATGTTGGTCAACAGGAATATAAGCATGTCCAGATTTTGTTAATGCTACAAAAGTAGCCAACATGTCATACTCTTGTCCTCCAAAAACAAGAACGGGTGACTTTTCTTCCAACTTCAAGAAATCAATATAAGCTGCAAGGGAATCCGAATTTTCCTTTAAATCGCGATAAGTGTGAACATCCCCTAAGACATTATAGACGGGAAAATCTCCCTGTGTCTGAGCAAAATGCTCAATTCTTTCAATCATATCGTGTAACATGAACCGTTTACCTTTCTAAAACTCATTGTAGATGAAATTACCTTGACCACGACCAAGATAACTGAAAAAATAAATTAAAACCATAAAAATCACAAAATAAAACAAGGTTTTTAATACAAATCGAGTGGTATCTTTCATTTAAACTCCTTATTTAAGTGGTAGTTGTACTTCAAATGTTAACTGGCTATCGGCTTGACTGACAGTGATACTGCCTTTATGTTTTTCCACAATAGCCTTAGCAATCGCCAACCCCAAGCCAAAACTTGAGCTGCTATTTCGAGAATCTTCGGCTTGATAGAAGCGTTCAAAAAGATTTTTCAAAACCTCATCTGGATAAACCTGACTAGGATTTGATACTCGTAAAAGTGCCGTTTTCTTTTCTTGCAACAACTCTACGGTAATCTTTCCATTGTCCAAAGAATGCTTAATGGCATTATCTAAAAGAATGGTAATTAACTGCTTCAACTGAGATTCTTGCCCGAAGATTTCAACATTTTCAGCGATTCTATCTTCGATTAATTTGCCCTCTTCATAGGCTAGACTTTCATAACTTAGAATCATTTCTTGGCAGATACCTGATAAATTCACTTTTTCAAAAGGTATTCTGCCATCTTTGTCATCAAGCTTAGACAATCCAAGCAACTCTTGAATCAAATGTTCCATACGTTTGGTTTCTGAAAGAATGTGATTCAAATAACGGTTAGGTGCCATTTGATTTTGCAATACTTGAGCATTGGCACGAATAGAAGCAATCGGTGTCTTCAACTCATGACTAGCATCTGATACAAATTGTTTCTCACGATCAATCGCAGCTTGTGCTGGCTGAACGATAAAACGTGATAAGTAGATACTAACTCCCGTAAGCAAAAGAAGACCAAAAATAACATAAACCGTAACCAGAAAAACTTGAGCATAGGAAGCTGAATAACTTGAAAAATCAATAAAGACAAGTTGCCAAGTACCATCTTTCTTTTCTTTCAAAGAATAGATGTAATCACGCCACTTCCAGCTCTTTTTCCCTCTGTTTAACAAATCCTTGCTGACTTCTTTAACCTCTTTATTGGTTAAAAAAGTGTTGTTAACTTGGATATCTGGTTTGTCATTTTCGTCAATGGTGACAAAAGCAATGGCTTCATCAGTATTTTCTTTGACATAACCATTAGCAGCCACCAATTTAACAATCCGATAAGTATCATACTCATCCCAATATTTGTCATAACGTTCACTAATGACCAATAACACCAGAACCATGGCGGTTAACATGGACATCGTAAGCAAGACAAATTTTAGCCGAAGATTCTTCATGATGAGCCTTCTTTCTCTCCATCTTCTAGTGAGTAACCAACGCCTTTGGTCGTTTTAATAACAGCACTTGCTGCCAAAAAACGAAGTTTCTTACGTAAAAAGGAGATAAAGACTTCCAGCTGATTATAATCGGATTCATCTAAAGGTCCCCAGACCTTCAAAATTAATTGGTTTTTAGGGATAATCTTCTTGGAATTTCGCAAGAAAGTTTCCATCAACAGAAATTCTTTATTAGACAACTTAACTTCGCGCTCTGCCACGCTTAACTCTCTCGTGTCCAGATTCAAAATCAAATTACCAAACTTGAGATGATTCACTTGCGTAATAGACGATTGACGTGTCCGCAAACGAATCCGTGCCAATAATTCTTCTGCCTCAAATGGCTTAGTCATGTAATCATCAGCACCCAAATCAAGTCCCAAAACACGGTCTTCTAACTGAGATTTGGCTGTCAAAAAAATGATAGGAACTTCCATTCCCATTTGACGCACGCGCTTCAAAACACTGACACCATCAAGTTTTGGCAACATAATATCCAAAAGAACCAAATCATAAAGTCCCGTTAATATATAATCCAGTGCAGACTCACCATCAAAAACCAAATCCACTTCATAACGGTGATTTTCAAGAATGGCTTGAATCGCTTCTGCAATTCCTTTCTCATCCTCGACCACTAAAATTCTCAACTGGCTCTCCTCCCTTTTTACTCAAAATCTAGTATAAAACGCCAAAATTGAATTAACCTTGAAATTTTCTTAATTTTTAAGATTGCCTGATTAAAAAAATATATCATCCTCACACGGACTTATACCAAACCATTATAAGTAAGCCTCTCCCAGAAAGTCCGTGTAAACTGATGAAAATTTATGGCAAAAATGTGGCAATTTCTTTAATTCTAGTTTATACCCAATCTTAAAAAATGTCCTTACAGAGCTGTAAGTTTGGCAAAAATAAGAGCCTGGGGCAAATGCCTCAGACTCTACATTTCAATCACATGCTATATTTGTATGCATTACATGGCTTCAGAAGAACCATTACCTTCTGACCAAATCTTTTCATTCCATTTAACGTTATGATGAGTGTCACGATATTTTTTCGGTGTAATGCCGACAACCTCTTTAAACTGTTGAATAAAGTGACTTTGTGATGAAAATGATAAATGATTCGCAATTTCAATCATTGAATAATCACTGAATTTCAATAAGTCTTTTGCAACTTCTATTTTTTTATTTTTAACATAGGTGCTTACGGACACGCCAACTTCTTTCTTGAATAAGCGTGACAAATAGCTTGCTGAAATGCCAAATTCACTGGCTAACTGTTCAACCGTAATGCGTTCTTTCACGTGACAATAAATATAATCCTTACAATCTGAAACGTGTTTTGAAATCACATCTTTTTGAATTTCACGTCGCATGCGTTCAGTGTAATCAATAACCATCTCGTCATGCAAATTTTGGACTTCCTGTGCCGTGTGAAGGTCATCTAATTTTTGAATATAAAAGTCACTCAGTCTAAAAGCTTGTTCTAATTCCATACCATTTTGACCACACATACGCGTAATCATTGCTGTTGTAATGACAAAATGATATTTCAAATTGGTAATGGGATTACGTGACAAAGTTCCCACACCGTCTTCTGATACAAACCGTTCTTGTTCACAATTTTTGCGGACCGCTTCAACATCTCCCGTAGCTACCGCTTGATAGAACAAAAATTCCTCAGTCAAAGGACGATGTTCCACATCATCCAAATTATCACTAATCGCTAAAAGTCTCCATTCATCCTTATAATTCATTTCCAATCCCCTTTTTGTAAACGATTACCATTTTCTTTTCATTTTAACATATTCTTGCAGATTTGATAAAAATAAAGTGGAAAAAATAGAAGTGAGACAAAATAAAGTCTCCAACGGAGACTTTATTGCTAAACGTAACTCTTAGATATAAAGAAGATTATTCATCATAGCTAATCCAGTCATAATATCCATACAAAGGTGTTTTACCATCATATGGATCAAGCCAATCATCAACACCAATTCCTGGCCAAACATTCATCATGATTTTACCAGGTGTGCTTGGCAGATTTTCAGTCACCGTATGAACCGCTTTACCATCCACATACCAAGTGATATGATCTTCACGCCATTCAAAACCGTAAGTATGCCATTCTTCTGACGCATCAAACCCTAGGTCATAAAGGTATTCATGATTGCCAACACCATCTGTAAAATAGTTGAATTGAACTTTTGTCGTATCTTTACCAAGAAACTCAATGTCAATTTCATCCCATTTTGTTCCGTCTGTTGGTCCAGTGTAGGTGAAAAATGATGTTACAACACCAGTATTTTTAATGGCTTTCATGCGAACTTGATAAAGGCCATAATTGAAATACTCTCTCGTGCGCCACTCACCGCCAGTGTAGCCATCAGCATCACGATCGATTTTTAAGCTTAAACCGTCACCATCAAAATTCACATTGTCAGGCTGCCAGATACAATCAAACATATCACCATTTGCACCTGTGCGTAATTCCATGTATGAGGCATCATAACTGTCAAAGCTTGTCTTAAAATGTGCTTGTTCGTTTATCTTCATGTTCTTACCATTCACGCTTTCTTGATATTATAGTTTTCCCTTTTTAAAAGGCATCGCTAAGAAACCAAAAAGTGCTACAAAGACTCCTGAAATCGTCAATAATTTACTTGGACCTTGGTTAGTCTTTGGTAGAGCTGTAAACGCATTACCTTCAAGATTTGCTTTTGCTACTGATTGAGTTACAGTTTTTGCAGCCGCTGTTTGAGCTGACGCTACTGATGAATAAGCAACAGTCTTAATCACTGGGCTAGCTGCTTGTTTTTCTTTGGTAGAGCCTTTTGAGTGATTGTCCAAAACCAAAGTTTGTTTTTCACTCTTAGAGGCAGTTGAGTTCTTAGTAGGTGTTACACCTTCTGCTCCTTTAGCAGTATTTGAGGTTGTGTTGTCTCCTACAACATCACCTGTTGCTCTTGATCTAGATCTCGTATTATCTTGATTTTGTGCAACTTGGTCACTATATGAAATCCAATCATAATAAGCGACAAGCGGTGTTTGACCGTCATATGGTGCCAACCAATCGTCAACACCAATTCCTGGCCAAGCATTCATCATAATTTTACCTGGTGTCACTGGGAGATTTTCAGTTGCTGTGTAGACTGCAACACCGTCAACATACCAAGTAATATGGTCTGCTTGCCAATCAAAGCCATACACATGGTAAGCTTCAGACGCATCAAAACCTAAATCATAAAGGAATTCATGTCCACCAACACCATTAGTGTAATAGTTGAATTGGACTTTTGTTGTATCTTTTCCGAGAAATTCAATATCGATTTCATCCCAAGGATTGTTATCGCTTGGTCCAGTATAAGTGAAGAATGACGACACAACACCTGGGTTACTAATTGGCTGCATACGAACAGAATACATACCATAACCAAAGAACTCGCGTGTACGCCACTCAGCACCGTTGTAACGGTACTCATCCGTTGTATTTTGATCAATGGTTAACGTCAATGTGCCATCGTTAACAACAGTATTTTTTGGTACCCAGCGACAATCAAATGGATTTCCATTGAACCAGTCAGAACGCTCCATTGTCGTATCATCGTAAGCATTAAAATCTTCATGATAGTCGCCTGTATGTGCAGTTTGAGTTCCTGCTTGACTAGTGTCTTCGGTAGTCGTTGTGAGATTTACCTGGTCATTTGTAGACGTCAAGCTTAAGTTTTCCTGATTTTGCACACTAGTATCAGGAGTTACTACTTGATTGGTGTTCACTTGATTTGTTGAGTCAAGCACTGACTGAGTAGTATTGTCATCAGTTGTAGAGGTATTTACTGTTTCATTAGTAAGGTCATTAGTATCTGTGGTTTGTGTATTCGTAAGGGCAGGAACATTATCAAGTGTTGAAACATTACCCACTTCGTCTGCTGATACTAAACCAGCTCCAACTTGTAAACTGCATAGGGCAGTTGCGTAGCAAATGTACTTTACTACATCTTTCTTAGTCATGAAATCTCCTTTTTCTCTTAAAGTCTATTCCTTAACACCACCGAGTGTCACACCGGCAATAATGTATTTTGAAAGGAAAAGATAAACGATAATAATTGGCACAATAGCCACCAAAATCATTGTGTAAATTTTACCCATATCAAAGTTCATGTAGTCTGCACCACGCAATGTTGCAATCAAAATTGGCACAGTCATCTTGCTCTTCGTTTGGATAACCAAGGCTGGAATGAAGTAGTTATTCCAAGAACCAACAAAAGTAAAGATTGCTTGAACGGCGATAGCAGGTTTCATAATTGGAAGAACGATTGTATTAAATGTTCTAAATTCATTTGACCCATCAATACGAGCCGCTTCTACCAATGAAATTGGTAATGATGATTCCAAGTAACTATACATGAAATAAAATACCGCTGGTGAAGCAACTGATGGAATAATCAATGGAAGCCAACTATCGTACATTCCCATGTTAGTGATTAAACGCAAGAAACCCATTGAAGTAACTTGTGTTGGCATAACCAAAATCGCCAAAATGAACGTAAAGGCAACTTTTTTCAACTTAAAGTCATAAACATACAAACCATAAGCTGTCAAAGCTGAGAAATAAGTACAGATAGCAGCTGTCAAACCTGAAATAATCAAGCTGTTCAAAATCCCATGAAACATCGGGAAGCTACCATCATTAGCTACCTTGCTCAGGTTATCAAATAAGGAACCACCAGGTAGTGCCGAGAAACCTTTTTGCAACTCAGCATGTGAGTGGGTCGCATTGATAATCAAGATATAAAAGAAGAATAGGCACATGAATGATAAGGTAATTAACACAAAATGCGCCACAATAACACGTAATCTATTTTTTGCTTTTGTTGACATTATTTCGCCTTTCTACCTTTGTGTTTCAATTGGTGTTTAGTCGCTTTAAGTTCATTATTAGTCATACGATAAACGAACCAACAAAGAATCGCACTAACCACAAAGAGGTAAACTGATAGTGCACCGGCCATACCATAGTTCTTGCTCTTCAAGTGATTGTTCAAGAACATAATCAAGGTTGTTGATGTACGGTCTGGAGAACCTTGTCCGTTAGTCAAGATTTGCGGAACATCGAACATTTGCAAACCACCGATAATTGACGTAATCAAGGTATAAGCCAAAATAGGTCGAATCATTGGCAAAGTGATATAGAAGAAACGTTGACGACTGTTACAACCATCGATTTCAGCTGCTTCAAAAATATCTGGGCTAATTCCCATGATAGCTGCCATCAACATGATTGTGGTATTACCAAACCACATCAAGAAGTTCATCACACCAACCAATGAACGTGTTCCAAGAGCAGATCCCATGAAATCAATCGGTTCTTTAATCCAACCAAGTGATTCCAAGATAGAATTGATAGGACCATTTGTTGAAAAGAGTGTGAAGAATAACATGGCAAAGGCTGACGCCATGATCAAGTTTGGCAAGTAAATGACAACTTTAAAGAATTGTCGACCACGAATTTTAAGTCTTGCATCAACAAACCAGTTGGCAAGTAGCAAGGCAATAACAATCTGTGGAATAAAACCAATCAACCACATAATCATGGTATTTGCCGCATATTTCAACATATCTGAATGCAGTAAGCTTACGTAGTTTTTTAGCCCAACGAAATTAGGCCCAATCTCTGTCATCCCTGAACGATAATATTCAAAGAAACTATACCGAATGGTGTCCACCAAAGGTATAAAAGAGAAAATGAAGAAAATTAGGAAGAAGGGAAGGATGAAAATATATCCCCATTTCCCATAATCTATACGCTTACGTCTTTTTTTCATCTTTATCACTCCTCCAAAATACGAGGAGCAAGTCAGAATACCTTCCATCTGGAATCGATTTTCTAACTCGCCCCCGCAAGGTCTACCAAAATTCTAAAATCCCAATTAAATGCCTCAATTTTTTAAATAGTACTTAAGTCTAGGACGATTAAGCTACTTTTAGTCTGGCCATTTAACATCTGTAATTTCTGGATAACGTTCTTTAATGGCTGTTTCAAAGTTTGATTTAGCTTTGTTGTAGCTTACTTTACCTTGTAGGTAATCATTAAAGGCATTTTGAATCAATTCAACACAACCTTGGTCATATGATGACAATGGTGCAATCTTAATGTTTTCTGCAACTGGTGCGTAGTATGAATAAGCATTTTCACCACCAAGGAAGTCTGATTTGAAGCTATCATCTTTAGCTGCTGCTTCCATACCAGATTTAGTATTTGTGAAGTCTTGGTAATCTTTAGAAATCTTCAAAAGGTTATCTTTATCAGCTGTCAAAGCTTTGATGATTTCTTTAACATGTTTAGGGTTATCAGTACCTTCGGCACCGTGGATGTATGAACCACCCCAGTTGTATTCTTGTGGTGGATTAGTAACTGCCCAGTCTCCATCAGCACCATCCCAGTTAGATTTCAAAGTAAAGTCAATACCCCAAGCTGGGAACAAGAATGCAAAGACTTTAGATTGTGAACCCATAGCTTTGTTCCAGTCATCTGTCCATTGACCTTTAACTGTTTTATTGAAGTAACCAGCGTCAAGCCATTCTTTAGAATCTTTAACCCAGTTCATGATTTGAGGGTCTACACGTACAGTTGTTGAACCTTTTTCAACCCAAGGTTTAGAAATGCTGTTACCATACAAACGGAATGTATCAGCATATGATGCAAATGTGTAGTAACCTTTATTAAGAAGTTCTTGTGATGTTGCTTTCATAGTATCCCAGTCTTTAACTTTTTCACCAACTGCTGTTGGGTCATCAGTACCAAAGACATCTTTTGCAATATCACGGCGATAGATTAGAACACCTGGACATGTTTGCCAAGTTGAACCGCGTTGAACACCATCTTCATCAGAAGCTGTTTCTTTAGTGAAATCATATTGGTCAGCCAAATCTTTCTTAGGATTGATTCCCAAATCTTTCAAAGGCATCGCAACGTTTGCTTTTTTAGAAGTGTATTTTGTAACGTAGTCAGTTTCTGACAAGAAGATATCAACCTTGTCATCAGCAGAAGCTGAGTCTTGTTTTTCAAGCGCTTCATCCAATTTTTGTTGGTAAACACCATCTTGGTTTGGATTGATAATCCAGTGAATTTCACTACCGTCTTTTAGTTTAGTAACTGTTCCATCTTTAGAAGTTGATTTAACTTCTGGATAAACAGCCTCCACACGTTGACGGAATTCATCATTCCAAGAGTAGATGTTGATGACTTTGCCTTCTGCACCTGAAGCTGATGTGCTTGATTTAGAAGAGCAACCAACCATTGTCCCTGCTGCAAGAGCAATCGCTATAAAAGCGCTTACTTTTTTGTTCATAATCCTTCTCCTTTTTGAGGTTTCCCCTCATGTTTTTTGTAACTGCATTATAACGCGATTCCGAGAAGTGTTATATTATAATATTTTAAAAAATATCAGTTTTATGACCTTGTTTGAAAAAATTTTTACAAAAAATTATGTTTTTCTAATCTTTTTAATAGGTAAACCCTTTCAACAAAAGTGGCGTTTTTCCTATAATACCAAGCATTAGAGGTGATTTTCTAACTTTATATCACCTACTTCCCTAATAAAACGCCATATGTAAAAAAAATGACACTTCTTGAGTTAATATCATAATTATGATATTTTTCTCTTCTTTTTTATTTTCTCAAAAGCCAATTTCGACTAAAATATGGGGCAGAAGATAAAGGAGATAACTATGAAGCCATTAACATTTACTAATAACAAGGGAGATTTCAAACTTTCCCAAGCAGAAAATATCAGTTCTTTGTACTTTCCACTTGCATCAGAAGTTGGACTAAAAAGTGCAGTCACTCCTAACTTGGGTGGCGATTCAAAAATCAATCAAGAAACTTTCCTATTAGAACCTGTTAGTGTGGATAACCTCCACAACAATCGTTCAACTCGAAATTTCTGGGTTCGTGACAACAAAGGAAATATTTATTCTACAACAGGCGCTTCTGCCAAACAAGAAGCTCTTCGTTTCTCAGATCAAGAAGAAGAAAATACTGTAGAAGCTGGTTTTATGTGGCACACTATTGAACGTCAATCAGCTGACCTACCTTTAAAATCTACAATTACATCATTTGTTCCACGAGATGAAAATGTTGAAGTTATGCTCGTAACACTTGAAAACTTATCTGACACTGACCAAACTTTAACAGCTTATGGAGCTGTTCCAATTTTTGGTCGCAGTGCTGATAATATCCGTGACCACCGAAATGTAACATCTATGCTTCACCGTATTAAAACAACTGATGAAGGTGTCTTGGTGTGTCCAACCATGTCATTTGATGAACGCGGTCACCAACTCAACCACCAAATTTACTACGTGCTTGGCTTTGATGATAACGAAAAAACACCTGAAACATTCTATCCAACCGTAGAAATGTTTATCGGTGAAGGAGGAACATTTACTCATCCAGCTGCCGTTTATAAAGAAACAAACGGCGTAGCAAGCGAGAGTCGCATCGATGGACGCGAAGCCATGGGTGCCTTCAAATTTGAACCATTCACCTTAGCTGCTGGTCAACGTAAAACTTTCATCCTATTAATGGGAATCAACGAAAACCAAGAGCACATCCAAGCAGTCGCTCAAAAATATAAAAATCTTGCGACTGTCGAAAAAACATTGCAAGAAACAAAAGATTACTGGCAAGAAAAAGTTGGGGTTGATTTCAAAACTGGCGACAGCGACTTTGATGGCTATATGAAATGGGTATGCTTCCAACCATTCCTACGTCGTCTCTTTGGTTGTTCATTCCTTCCACACCATGACTATGGACGTGGCGGACGCGGTTGGCGTGACCTTTGGCAAGACTGCTTGTCACTACTTTTAATGGAACCAAAAACAGTTGGTGATATGATTGTCAACAACTACAAAGGGGTTCGTCTTGATGGTACCAACGCTACAATCATTGGTGAAGGTGATGGTAACTTCCTTGCTGACCGTAACGGTATCACTCGTGTTTGGATGGACCACGCGCTTTGGCCTTTGATGACAACAAAACTTTATATCGACCAAACTGGTGATATCGATATCTTAACTAAAGAAGTTTCTTACTTTAAAGACCCACACGTCAAACGTGGTACTGAAATCGACCAAGACTGGAACGATGCCTACGGCAATGAACAGCGTACTTCTACTGATGCAATCTACACTGGTAGCATCCTAGAACACTTGTTAATCCAACATTTGACTGGATTCTATGAAGTTGGTGAGCACAATATCTACCGTCTTCGCGGTGCTGACTGGAATGACGCCCTTGATATGGCAGATGAAAATGGTGAAAGTGTTGCTTTTACCGCTGCTTACTCTGGTAACTTGATGGAATTAGCAAGCCTTATTCGTCTCCTAGAAAGCGAAACAAATACAGAATCTGTCGAAATCCTTGAAGAAATCGGACTCTTGCTCAAAAAAGATTCTGACATCTACGATAATATCGAACGCAAACACCAAATTCTTGATGCTTACACTAACCAATGTCTTCACAATGTCAAAGGACGTAAAATCAGAATTTCACTTTCTGAACTTGCTCTCAACCTTATTCAAAAAGCGGCTTGGTTGCGTCAACACCTTCAACAACAAGAATGGCTTGACTTCAACGATCAAGAAGGTTGCTACAATAGCTACTATGACAACAGCAGCAAACCAACGGACGGCTTCTACAATGATCGTATGCACATGATGTTGACTGGACAAGTCTTCCCTATCATGAACTACGTTGCTACAGATGAACAAATCCGTAAAATCACTGCTAGCGCTGACCACTATCTCTACCGCCCAGAAATCGGTGGCTACCGCCTCAATACAGATTTCAAAGAAATCAAAACAGACCTTGGACGTATGTTTGGTTTTGCTTACGGTGAAAAAGAAAACGGTGCCGTCTTCTCTCACATGACTGTTATGTATGCTAATGCACTTTACCGTCGTGGCTTTGCCAAAGAAGGTTGGAAAGCTCTTAAGACACTGTCTGACACAGCTCTAAACTTTGAAACTAGCCGTATCTATCCAGGTATTCCTGAATACTTCCGTGCAGATGGTCGAGGAGTTTATCACTACCTAACTGGCGCAGCAAGCTGGTACATGTTGACAATGGTTACTGAAGCATTTGGTGTTCACGGTAAAGCTGGTGACCTTGTCCTTTATCCAAAACTTCTTGCAGAACAATTTGACGAAAATGGACGTGCAAGTATCACAACTCAATTTGCTGATAAAACCTTCCAAATTCACTACGATAATCCAAATCAAAAAGATTTTGGAAAATACATTATCAAAAAAGCTACTTGTGATAACCAAGAAATCGATATTACGGATGATGCTTTTGCCTTTATCACAAAAGCTGATCTTGCTAACCTAAACGACGAGGTTCATGAAATTGTCATTACACTAGATTAAGAAAAAGAAAGGATTCACTCATGAAATACGGTTATTTTGATGACGCTAATCGCGAATATGTCATCGACCACCCAAACACACCAAAACCTTGGGTTAACTACCTTGGGTCACCAGAATATGGTGCTATTATCTCAAACAACGCTGGCGGATACAGCTTTGCTAAATCAGGAGCAAACGGACGTATTTTACGCTACGTCTTCAATAACTTTGACCAACCCGGTCGCTACATCTACCTTCGAGACGATGATACTAAAGACTTCTGGTCTGCCTCATGGCAACCTGTTGGTAAAGACCTTAAAGACTACCACAGCGAATGCCACCATGGTATGGGCTACACTAAAATGATTGCTGATTACTCTGGCATTCATTCAAAAGCCAGCTACTATGTGCCAAAAGATAAAAGCTATGAAGTTTGGGCAATTACCGTTACTAACCGCTCTGAACAAACTCGTCATTTAACACTAACAGGTTACGCTGAATTTACCAACCACAGCAACTACGAACAAGACCAAGTTAACCTACAATATTCACTTTTCATCACACGCACACTTTTCCAAGATAACCGCATCATCCAACAAATCCACGGCAATCTTGATACCCTTGATGACAGCGAACAAGTTGACGAAAAGAACGTTACCGAACGTTTCTTCGGCCTTGGCGGTGCTAGCGTCAGCTCATATTGTGGAGATAAAAAAGGTTTCTTAGGTGGCTACAACGGCTACGACAAACCTGCTGGTGTCACATCAGGAGACCTCGGCAATCAAACAAGCTACAACGAAAATGCTTGTGGTGCCCTTTCAAGTAAAGTCACTCTTGAACCTCAAGAAAGCAAAACCCTTGTCTTTCTCCTTGGTGAAAAATCATCACAAGAAGCTGCCGAAATTCTAGAACATTACAAACACCCTGCAGAAACCGTTGAAGAAGAAATCCAAGAACTTCGCAAAGAATGGGAAGACCGCTTGACTAACCTGCAAGTCAACACACCTAGCCCTGAATTCAACACTATGCTTAACACTTGGAATGCTTATAACTGTTACATGACCTTTATCTGGTCACGCGCAGCATCATTTGTTTACTGTGGTCTTCGTAACGGTTATGGTTACCGTGACACTGTTCAAGATATTCAAGGTATCATTCACTTGAAACCTGAAATGGCTGCCGAAAAAATTCGTTTCATGTTGTCAGCCCAAGTTGACAATGGTGGTGGACTTCCACTTGTAAAATTCACTCATAACCCAGGACATGAAGACACACCAGATGACGCTTCTTACGTTCAAGAAACTGGACACCCAGCTTACCGTGCTGACGATGCTCTCTGGCTCTTCCCAACAGTTTACAAATACATCTCTGAAACAGGAAACCTTGCTTTCCTTGATGAAGTGATTCCATTTGCAAATAAAGGTGAGGCTAGTGTTTACGAACACTTAAAAGGCGCTGTTCAATTCTCACTTGACCACCTCGGCCCACACGGCATGCCTGCTGGACTTTACGCCGACTGGAATGACTGCCTTCGTCTCGGTGCCAATGGTGAATCATCATTCGTTGCTTTGCAATTCTACTATGCCCTAAGCGTCTTGCGCGAATTTGCCAAAGCCAAAGAAGACACTGACTACCTTTCTTTCCTCGACTCTGAGCAAGAGAAAATGGGACAAAAAATTCAAGACCTCTGCTGGGATAATGACCGCTTCATTCGCGGCTTTACCGAAGCTGGCGAACGTATCGGGGCAGCTGATGACCCAGAAGCTAACATGTGGCTTAACCCTCAAAGCTGGGCTGTTATCAGTGGCTTTGCTGATAAAGAACAAGCTGAACTTGCCATGAACAATGTCTACGAGCAACTTAACACTGATTATGGTGCCATCCTCATGAACCCACCATATCACGCTCACGCATTCGATGGAGCCCTTGCCGTTATCTACAACCAAGGGACAAAAGAAAATGCAGGTATCTTCTCACAATCACAAGGCTGGTTAATCCTAGCTGAAGCCCTACGCGGACAAGGTCAACGAGCCTTTACTTACTTTATGGAAAATGCCCCAGCTGGTCAGAATGACCGTGCAGAGATTCGCCAACTAGAACCTTACTGCTATGGTCAATTCACAGAAGGTCCTGCTAGTCCACACTTCGGACGTTCACACGTTCACTGGCTCACAGGTACAGCATCAACTGTCATGGTTGGTTGTGTGGAAGGTATCTTGGGACTTCGACCTGACTTAAGCGGCTTAAAACTCTCACCAGCCATTCCAAAAGAATGGGATAACTTCAGCATGACTAAGATTTTCCGTGGCAAAGAACTTCACATCACTGTGGAAAATCCAAATCACAAGGAAACAGGCTTCACAAAACTCATCCTAAACGGACAAGAGCTTGACCAAGCCTATCTTCCTGAAGACCTCTTACAAGACACTAACCAAATCACTCTTACTCTATAAAGAAAGCTGGGACTTGCTCCCAGTTTTTTTATGGCTTCATTAAAAAAAACGTCCCTTTTCTAAGGCAAAATCAGCTCCTATAAGAGCTGCTAAGAATGATTGCATCATTTTATTCAGCCAAGGCAATTACTGCTTCAAATCGCCTTTTATAGCTGCTTTACACAAGCTTATTAAACTTATCAAGCCACCAATCAACTGATTTTACTCATCACAAAAAGGAACTGAGACAAGCTCAGCTCCTTTTATCTTTAACGTTTTAAAAAGAAAGAATTTTAAAGAGTTATTTTGTTGAGAGAGATTTTAACCGATTTATTTGGGGAGTGTAGTTATAATCAGTTAAGTAAAAACAAATTGTTATTTGGTTACTGTCTAGCTTAATTAAAATTTATCGTAGCTAATCCAGTCATAATATGCATACAAAGGAGTTCGACCATTGTAAGCACCCAACCAAGAATCCACTTCATGAGTTCCAGGCCAAGCATTCATCATAATCTTACCAGGTGTGCTAGGAATATTGTTGTAAGCAGTGTAAACAGCTCTTCCATCAACATACCAAGTAATGTGATCAGCTTGCCAATCAAAACCATAAGTATGGAAGCCTTGAGATGCATCAAATCCTAAATTGTAAAGGTATTCGTGATTACCTTGACCGCTTGTGTAGTAGTTGAATTGAACTTTTGTTGTATCTTTCCCTAAAAATTCAATGTCGATTTCATCCCATTTTGTACCATCACTTGGTCCAGTATAAGTAAAGAATGAAGAAACGACACCTGGATTTTTAATAGGTTTCATGTTTACTTGGAAAAGACCATAGCCAAAGCGTTCTTTACTACGCCATTCGCCCCCAGTGTAGCCGCCACGACCATCACTGCCAATTTTAAGACTCATCAAGCCGTTATTAAAGCCGACATTTCCAGGGACAAAATTACAGTTAAACATACCACCATTAGAACCATTACGAAGTTCCATGGCATTACCATTATAGTAATTTAGTTCTTGACTATAGTGGTATTTGCTTTGCGCATCAACACCTTGTTGAAAACCAAAGAAAGCCAATAAGAGAACAATTAAACAACTAACTTTTTTCCACATAATAATACCTCAATTTTAATCATTTTTAAAAAGGAGTTCTGTCAGAAAAAGAGAACTAATCTCCTCTACTACAGATTGAAAACGCCTAATCAATCGTAGCTAAATTCACTTTTTCTTTTCAGTAACTGTTACTTCAAAAATGGGGCAATTTTTTCTTTTTCATAATTCCGAAAAGAATGCTAGTCACACGATAAATGTTTCTCTTTAAAATCCTCCTTACACCGTTATGAGTTAAGTATAGCGCTTTCATTTTAGATAATATATTATATTCCCACAAAAAATATCAGATTTGTGACCTGAAGGCAGAAAATTAAAAAAGTCTTCTCAGAACCATTTTGTTAAAAAATAGCTCTAAGAAGACCTCTTAGTAATAAAGAAAGACAAATCATCTACTAGATATGGTGACTCAATTTCACTCGTTTATAAGACATAATGACTTGCATTAATGCTGATAAAATGAAAATAACTGCAGCTAAAATCAAGACACTTTTCACACCACTATCTAAAAATGCTAGAACCAGCAAAATCAAATCAATAATTCTGACATAAATGCTAATTTCCTTCATCGACAAAAACCTCCCTTTATTTTATCCCATGTATTTTTATAAAACCGCTTTCATCTATATTATACTACATTTTTTGCCGTTTTTTCATAAAATCTTAAAAAATTTTTATAAAAAACCACAATTTCAACATGAAACTGTGGTTTAAAGACTATTTTTTCTTATCACGTGCTTTCTTGTTGCTACGGGTAGCCCAATTAAAGACTTTTTTCAATAAGCAATTTTTGTAAAAAAAGACCGCCAGACTCGAGCACTGGCGGATAGTCTATCATTAAGCAGATAAAACTTTACGTCCTTTACGACGACGAGCTGCAAGCACGCGACGTCCGTTTTTAGTTGACATACGGTGACGGAATCCGTGTTTACGTTGACGACGGATTTTACTTGGTTGATAAGTACGTTTCACGATGAATACCTCCTAATAGATTTTCGTATTCGTTTAGCCGGCTATATTTGATCAGTTACTAAACATACCATACTATTTTATAATAAGTCCGTCTAACTGTCAAGCTCTACTTTTTGTTTAATTTCAAAGACTTTCTTTTGAGCTGTCAGATAGAAGAAAAGGTCCTGAATTCTGATAATAATAAGTTGAAATTTATTTTCTAGTTATTTCTTGTAGTTTCTGGTTAATATTTTTCACGCGATTATTAAAGCTAATATAAATCACGAGCCAAATAATCAAATAAATTAGGACAAACTCACCTAAAAATGGTAGTGACCAGATAAAGGATGTTGTGGTGCCAATTAACATATTTAACCAGCTATTCAAACCATAAACTAAGCAAAAGTGAATCAGAACTTCCCAAGTAATCGGAATAGCGTCCACTTCAAAAATCATACTGACAATTCCTATCAAACCACTGACCAAAACAACGCAGGTAATCTGCTGAGTCGTCTGTGTAGCCACGTTATTTTGCCATAAAAAGAATAAGTAAAGAAGACCTCCAAATCCTACGCCAACTAGAAAATAGACAATTCCTCGTTTCAAAAAAGTCATCAATCATACCTCACAATCCCAAAGCTTTTTCCAAAGCTGACAAATAACGTCTGCTAACATTTGTCGTCACATCATTTGTAAGCATGGCCAACATATTTCCCGAGAAGCTATTCTCCAAAGATTTTAAATGATTAATATTAATCAGAGCATGCTTTGAGACCTGAACAAAGTCTGGATTTGATAGACGCTCACGAAACTTGTACAAACGCTCGGTGGTAATCAATCTTCCCTTTGTCGTCTCCAAAATCAAGGAAGTCCCATCAACATCCACAAGAATCAAATCTGACACGCGTAATAACTCTGTACAAACAGCTGTTTTTACTGGTAAAATCTCCACTCTGTCCTGCTCAAATTTCGCTAAATAATCTAAAACATCCTGAACAGCTTGGTCATATTTTTCACTTCGTACCAAAACTTCAATAGCCTCTTTTGGTAAGCTGCTATCCTCTTCAAACTGGTAGTGCACCCTTTAACTCCTCTTATTTATTCTTAGTCAATGAAAATCGCTCAAGGTACAAGCTAAGTGCCAAAAGAACGATGATGCCACAGATGACAAAACTCACCAAAAGCATTTCTTGATTCAAGGTTGTTAAGTTTTTTAATTTCAACCCAATGCCTAAAAATTCTTTTGCATCTGTGTTAACAGCATCTTTTGCAATCAAAAGCTGACGATAAGCTGCTGATACGTAAGCTGCTGGCGTTAATTTAACCACTTTTTGTGCAAAATCAGGCAACGCCCCAATTGGCATGTAAACTCCCACAAGAAAACCTGAAACTGTTCCGACAATAGTTGATAAAGCTTCATTTGTCGTTAGTGTTTTGACAAATTGCAAGACAAGAAGGGCAAAACCAGCTCCCATGATTGAACTTAAAAGCATGATTAAAAGCAGCTGAGGTAAATGAGTAAAACCAAAATCAATGCCATCTTGCCAGTAGAAATAAAGCTTCATGGTAACTAACATGACTAGCTGCATGATAAAGCCAATCACACTAGATGAAATGAGATAACCAAGATAAAGTTTTAGTCGCGAAATATCAGTCAGTAAAAAATCTTCCAACTTATGACTGACCTTATCTTGAACCAAGCGAGAAATACCTGTCCACGTTGTTGTAATACTCGTAACAGCTAACGTTCCACCTAGAACCCAATTATCGAGCAATTCTTCCAAATTCGGTGTTCCTGCAAATGAATCCTGCATGTTTTTTTGCAAGAAAACAACATAAAGAATAAATGCAATCAAGGCTCCAAGTAATGAGAAAAAGACGCTCGCTTTATTTGAAAAATAGAGTTTTAAATTGCGTTTGGTCATCGCCCACATTTAAGCCATCTCCCTTCCCGTAATGCTCAAAAAGACATCATTAATATTTGCTTTTACATACTCAAAATCGCAAATCTTATCACGCTTATCAGCCAAAATAGCTAAAGCTTTCGCTGAATCATCCACAAAAATTTTTATCTGGCCATTCTCTAAAAGCTTGTAATCAATATCCGAAAAGGCAGCAAGATTATCGGTTTCAAGCAGTAGATATGGTTTTGAATACCTTTCTTTCAGTTCCTTAGCAGAGCCTTTGGCTAAAACCTTCCCATGGTCAATAATATAAGCCATATCCGCATTCTCAGCCTCTTCAAGATAGTGAGTAGTCAAAAAGATAGTCAAGTTTTCTTCACGTTGTAAGCGACGTAAAATCTCCCAAATCGCGCGACGTGTCTGGATATCAAGCCCTGTCGTTGGTTCATCTAAGAAAAGTAAGTTAGGCTTATTCAAAAGGGCACGAACGATATCAACACGACGACGTTGACCACCTGATAACGTGCCATACGTTTGGTTCAAAAAAGCATCCAAACCTGTCAGCTGAATAAGTTTTTCTAACCAAGCTTTATCCTGTTTACGGTAAAGCGCTTGGCGACTTTTCAGATTATCTAAAACCGTCAATTCCTCATCAAGAACACTCTCTTGAAAAACCATTCCAATCTTCAAATCTGCTGCCAATTCAATCTCACCTGACGTTGGTTTTAAGAGCCCCGTTAACATCTTCATAGTTGTTGATTTCCCAGCACCATTTGTCCCAATATAAGCTAGCAATTTCCCTTCTTCCACTTCCAAATTCAAGTGGTCAATCACCGTTTTATCTCCGAAGGTTTTGATTAAATCTTTTGTTCTAATTAGCATAATTAACCCTCCCTTTTGACATTATTTTATCAAAAAAAGGCTTGAAATAAAGCCTTTTTTGGTAAGCGGTTAAAAATAAGCGGTAAATGGTATTAAAAAAAAGCCCGAATGGGCTTTTAAGTCTTATTGAACAGGTGTTACGACCACGTAACGATTTGGATCGTTCCCTTCAGAATAACTATCAACACCTTCAATGCTTGTGATAGTTTTATGAACAATTTTGCGTTCACTATTACTCATTGGGTCCATGACATAATCTTTACCAGTTTCAAGCACACGGCTTGCGGCTTTGCGGGTAAATTCAATCAATGTCTCTGTACGGTGTTCCACGTAATCATGAACATTCAAAATCACAGAGAAATTCTTTGAATAACGGTCATGTAGGAAATTTTGTGAAAGTAGTTGAAGTGATTTCAACACTTTTCCGTGATAGCCAATCACACGACCAGCTTCTGGTGTTTCAATTTGCAAATTGATTTGACGGCGATTGTGGCTTGTTTCCACAGTTGCCTCAATATCCATTTCGTAGATGATTTTTTTAACATAATCAGCCACTTCTTCTGTCGCTTTTTCGATATCTTTACTCAATTCACGTTGAGCTGGAAATTCGCTGGCCACAAATTCTTCAAAACTTTGGTCTGTGTTAACAGGTTTCGGTGTGTCTGAAACTTCTTTTGGCTCTGCAACTACTTCGTTAGCATCGTCTGTTTTTCCAAGTGCTTCTAAAACTTCTGTATGTCCAGCTTCTTCAAGAATGGTTTGTGTTTTTTTCTTGTGCATGACGATATCTTCTTTGACAGAATCATCGATGACTTCGCCACGTTCTTCCATTTTTTTAATGATGCTGGCTACTTTACGAAGCTCCATAGTATCTTCAAATTTTGATGATACGGGCTCATTTTTTTGATTAACTTCTTCTGGTACACCTTTAACTGCTTTTTGGTTAGCACGGTGAGCAGTGACTTCGTTAATTCCTTCAATATCTACTTGAGCTGGTTTCTTACCAAAGCCAAAGAAACCTTTTTTCTCACGAGAAACAACCTTAATATGGGCTTTAAGACGTGACAAGTTTAACTCTTTCAAGCCCTTTTCAATAGCATCTTCAACAGTTCGACCTGTGAATATTACCATAGTTTTATCCTCTTACTTTCTTCTCTTTTGCGCTTTCTTTTTAGCACGACGAATTTTAGCCGCATGTTCTTTTTCAGCACGTTCCTTAGCTTCACGTTCTGCAATAATCTTAAATGGATTATTTAACAAAAGGATTTGGAACACTTGGAAGGCATTTGATACTGTCCAGTAAAGCACAACCCCTGACGCCAAACGGAAACCAAAGAAGAAGATAATGATTGGCATCACGTAGGTCATAAGCGTCATCGCGAAGTTTTTCTCACGCGCAGCTTTATTAGTCAACCAAGTTGAAAGGAATGTAAATAGAGCTGCTAAAACAGGCAAGATATAATATGGATCTGGTTGTGACAATTCAATCCACAAGAAAGTACCTGTTTTCAAGAAAGCAACACGAGTCAATGCTTGGTACAAAGCCATCAAAATTGGCAATTGCACAACCAATGGAAGCATTGTCGCATATGGGTTAACACCATATTCTTTATAAAGTGCTTGGCTTTCTTCAGTCAATTTCATGCGGCTGTCTGTATCACGGCCAGGATATTTTTCTTGTAATTTTTTAAGCTCTGGCTGCAAATCTTGCATCTTTTGACCTGATTTGATTTGCATGTTGTAAAGTGGCATCATGATGGCACGAATGATGATGGTAAAGAGAACAATCCCCACACCAATACGACCATTAATTGAAAGCCATTGAATAGCTTTGGCAAAGAAGTAAACAATTTGTTCCCAACCGTTAGTTGATGAAGCGGTTACTTCGCTGCGCCCACAAGCAGCCAAAAGCATTAAAGTAAGACTACTTAATCCTAATAATTTAATCTTTCTTTTCACTATTGAGACCTTCCTGATATAAATTAGCAAGTTTTAACACATGCAATAGATTTTTCTTCACTTCATGGTAATCAAGTTCCTCGACACCTTTACGCGCAATGATGACAAAGTCCTGATTAAGCAAATTTGGTGATAGTTCCATGATAACGTGTCGAATTTTTCGCTTAATACTATTGCGAGTGACCGCGTTACCAAGTTTTTTGCTCACAGAAAGCCCTACTCGATAGTGGCTCTGATTTTTTTCTAAATGATAAAGGACAAATTTTCGGTTAGCAACACTTGTACCTTTGCTAAAAATCGCCTGAAAATCTTTGTCACTTTTGACACGATAGGTTTTCTTCAACGTACGACTCCATTCTAAATTATTTTTATTATACCATAAAATTCAAAAAAGCCCTAACCTCTAAGGAGTTTGGGCTCATTATCTTTAAAATATTTTTATTGGAAAATACGCTTAAAAATCTTGAAAAGCCTAAGTGTCTATTAATCTAAGTTTTGCAAGGCTTCATTGGCTAATGCAATCTGCCATTTCACTTGGTCAAATCCTGTTCCACCAAGAGAATGACGACGCTCAACTGCCGTATGAGATTTGAGAGTTTCATAAATATCTTCCTCAATCAAATCAGAAATTTCTTGGTAACGTTCAAATGGCACATCTTGCAGATAATAGCCAGCTTTAGTGCATTCAAGGACTAATTTTCCTACAATTTCGTGAGCTTGACGGAAAGGAAGCCCCTTGCTAGCAAGATAGTCAGCTAATTCAGTCGCATTTGAAAAGTCTTTCTCAGTTGATTCAGCCATGTGTTCCTTATTGACCGTCATGGTCTTAAGCATGCCAGCCAAAATATCGATAGCTACCGTAATGGTTTCAACGGTGTCAAACATTCCTTCTTTATCTTCTTGCAAATCTTTATTGTAGGCAAGTGGCAAAGATTTCATGACCGTCAAAAGACCAAAGAGATTCCCATAAACACGACCTGATTTTCCACGAATCAATTCCGCCATGTCAGGATTTTTCTTTTGTGGCATGATAGATGACCCTGTTGAGAACGTATCAGAAAGTGTCACAAACTTAAATTCATTTGAACACCAGCTAATGATTTCTTCACAAATACGGCTCATGTGCATCATCAAAATTGAACTGTTTGCCAAAAATTCCAAGATAAAATCACGGTCAGACACAGCATCAAGAGAGTTGCTGTATGGTTTTTCAAAGCCCATAAGTTGTGCTGTCATCTCACGGTCAATCGGGAAGGTTGTCCCAGCAAGAGCAGCCGCACCAAGCGGTGATATATCCGCATGCTTGATGTTAAATTCAAAACGTTCACTATCACGCGTAAACATGTTGTAATAAGCCATCAAGTGATGCCCAAATGAAATTGGCTGTGCGTGTTGCAAATGCGTGTAACCTGGCATGATGGTATAAACATGCTCATCAGCCAAACTAACAAGAGTTTTACGCAAGTTTACAAGTTTAGCAATGACTTCATCAAGCTTGGCTTTCAAATACAAGTGCATGTCAGTTGCGACTTGGTCATTACGTGAACGCGCTGTGTGCAATTTTCCAGCAACTGGACCGATTTTAGCGGTCAAAAGACTTTCCATATTCATATGAATGTCTTCGTTTGACACATCAAATTCGATTTTTCCAGCCTTGTACTCAGCAAGCAATTCTTCAAGACCAGCTTTGATTTGATTGGCTTCATCTTTGGTGATAATGCCTGTTTCACCAAGCATAGTCACGTGTGCAATTGAGCCTTTCAAGTCAAACTCTGCCATTTTTTGGTCAAAAGAAATGGACGCACCAAATTCTTCAACCCATTTTTCAAGACCAGCTTCAAAACGCCCGCCCCATAATTTATGATTTTCTGTTGTCATAACACTGATACAATGAACCACCAAAGCTGGCGTTCAAAGCCTTTCTCTTTTCTTATTTCAATTAACAAATAAGTCCTAGGAGCTACCAAGGACTTATGATGTGATGCCTCACGGGGCGAATGTCTTAAATGATTCTCACAGGATATCATTATTTAAGCTCGATGCCACTCTCTGTTGACATTAACGAGGGTTTGGTAAGTTATAAGAAAAGAGTCTCAGATGGGGCTCCCTGTCCCCTTTTATCTGAAATTTTCTTTCCTTTTTATACTTTTATTGTTTATTTGGCTGTGACTTGTTCACGCCCATGTTTTTCTTTTCTTTTTCATAATCGAATGCTTAAGCAGATATTTTATTTGTTGTTAACTTGTGAGTTAACTTGAGTTGGTAGTCCCCAAAGTTTGATGAAGCCTACAGCTGCATCTTGGTCGAAGCTATCAGCTGATGTGTATGTTGCCAAGTTTTCATCATAAAGTGAATTTGGTGATTTACGAGCAACAACTTTTGCTGAACCTTTGTACAATTTAACTTTTGCAGTACCATTAACCACTTTTTGTGTTTCTTTAATGTAAGCAATAATTGCTTTTGTTGCTGGGCTGAACCACAAAGCGTTGTAGATAAGGTTTGACAATTCATTTTCAAGAATTGGTTTGAAGTGAGATACTTCACGTACCAATGTAATGTCTTCGATTTCTTTGTGAGCTGTCAAAAGTGTGATAGCACCTGGGCATTCGTAAATTTCACGTGATTTGATACCCACCAAACGGTTTTCAACGTGGTCAATACGTCCGACACCATGTTTACCTGCGATAGCATTCACTTCTTGGATAAGGTCAGCCAATTTCATTTCTTTGCCGTTAAGAGCAACTGGTTTACCTTCCTTGAATTCGATGTCGATGAATTCTGGTGTATCAGGAGCTTCTTCTGGAGAATTTGTGATACCAAAAGCATCTTCTGGAGCTTGGTTCCATGGATTTTCAAGAACACCACATTCATTTGCACGACCCCAAAGGTTTTGGTCGACTGAATATGGGTTGTCTAGGTCAGCTGGAACTGGTACACCATTTGCTTTAGCGTATTCGATTTCTTCTTCACGAGACCATTTCCATTCACGAACTGGCGCGATGACTTTCAATTCTGGGTCAAGCGCAGCGATTGCCACTTCAAAACGAACTTGGTCATTCCCTTTACCAGTACAACCGTGAGCGATTGTTGTCGCACCTGTTTTATGAGCAATTTCAACTAATTTTTTAGAAATCACTGGACGGCTAAGTGCTGATACCAATGGGTATTTTTGTTCGTAGTAAGCGTGAGCTTGAAGTGCTGGAAGCACATATTCTTCAGCGAATTCATCTTTAACGTCAAGAACGTAAGATTCAACTGCACCAACTTTAAGAGCTTTATCATGAATAAAATCAAGATCTTTACCTTCGCCGACGTCCATACAAACAGCAACGACGTCATAATCTTTCATAAGCCAAGTAATAGCAACTGAAGTATCAAGACCACCAGAGTACGCAAGGATAACTTTTTCTTTTGACATAGGACTACTCTCTTTTCTTATTTTTGTGTTTTTATCAACTTTATGTGTATAATTATACACATACCAAATATCCTTGTCAAGAATTTTTTGAATATTTTTTCAAAAAACTTGCGATTTTTATGATTTTATAACAAATATACAGTATATATACAAATATTCAATGGTTTTATGCAAAAAAAGTCTCCCCAGCTGAGCTAGGGAGATATGTATTATCTTAATTATAGAATTTTTTCAAATCGTTCTGTGTAGAATAGCGCTGCTGTCATTACAATTGTACAAATGAATAGACAAAGTGCTGCTACTGTCCATGAACCAAAAAGGTCAAAGCTATAACCAAAGAGCGTTGGTCCGAAGGCTGCTAGCAAGTAACCACCTGATTGTACCATACCTGATAATTGTGCTGTTTGACTTGGTGTATGTGATTTCATTGAGAATGTCACAAGCAAGTATGGGAACAAGGCACTAACAGCAATACCGATTAAAATATTAACTGTCAACCAATAAGCAAAGCTGCTTGTTTGGAAGAGAAGCATTCCTGTACCTACAACGGCACAAGCTGACACAATCGCAAGCATGATTTTACGGTTTTTACTTGATAGATTTGTTGTCAAAGTAGGGATTGTCAATGAAAACGGCAAGCTAATCAATGAATAAATTGAAGCTAAGATACCTGCTGCTTCGCTTGAAAGACCAGCTTGGCTAGCCATTGTTGGCAACCATGTCATTCCTGTGTAGAAAAGAAGAGATTGCAAACCACCAAAGACAAGAAGCGCGATAGCGGCTTTATTTTTCCAAAGTGATGTTGAACGTTTTTCTTCATCTTGCTCTGTCATGTGATTGTGGAAAGTATTTGGGAACCAAACTGCCAAAGCTACCAAAATCAAGAAGCTAAGAATCAGAATCAAACCTTTCCAAGATGTTGCTTTAACAATCGGAACAGCAACTGAAGCGGCAACTGATGATGAGAGCCCCATAGCTGTTGTATAAATTGTTGTCAACAATCCGATACGAAAAGGTTGGTTTGCCAAAATGATACTTGGGAACAAAACGTTCATCATGGCAATGCTGATTCCGATAATCATTGTTCCGATGTAAAGACTTGGAAGGTTAAGCACGCGCATGCTTGAACCGATAAACATGGCAATCAGAACCATGGTGAATAATTTTTCAAGTCCAAATTTATCCGCTAAACGTGGTGCCAAAGATGAACAAAAGGCAAACATAATCAACGGAATACTTGTCAAAACACCCAAAGAATTGACTGAAACACCTAAACCATCCGCAACGTAACTAAGGACAGTTGGAATTGTCGTAAATGGGATACGCATAACAGCGCCCACAAGAATAATTCCTGGGACGAAAAAGATAGAATAGTCTTTTTTCATGTAACTCCTCTTAACTTATAAATAACAAAATTTTAAAGCCTATTATAACAAGAAGTAAGTGACTTTAGAATAGGTAATAGCAAAGAAAACGTTTTTCACAAGCAATTAAAATCTTTCTAAAAATTCATAATTTTAGATAAAAATACAACTTAATACATTTGCTTGATTTACTCTAAAATAACAGCGCCTTTTTCTGACATACCGTCTAAAGGAAAATATAAAAAGCCTGAGAATACCTCAGACTTTTTTATCTATTATTTCAAGTTTTTAAGCATGTTATCAATGTGTTCAATTGATTTTTCACGACCAAGAAGGTAGATAGTATCTGGAAGTTCTGGACCGTGCATTTCACCTGAAACGGCGATACGAATTGGCATGAAGAGGTTTTTACCTTTGATACCAGTTTCTTTTTGAACAGCTTTGATTTGTGGGAAGATGTTTTCTGATTTGAAATCTTCATCACTCATTGCTTCAAGTTTAGCTTTGAAGGCTTCAAGAACTGTTGGAACTGTTTCACCAGCCATGAATTCTTTTTCAGCATCTGTCAATTCTGGGAAATCTTCAAAGAACAAATCAGTAAGTGGAAGGATTTCATCAACAGATTTCATTTGTGGTTTGTAAAGTTCAACCAATTTTTCTGCTTTATCAGTCAAACGACCAGCTTCTTCCAAGAATGGTTTAGCCATTGCAAAGATTGTATCGAAATCTGCGTTCTTGATGTATTCGTTGCTCATCCAGTCCATTTTCTTTTGGTCAAAGGCAGCTGGAGATTTGCTCAAACGGTGTTCATCAAAGAGTTTGATCAATTCTTCACGTGAGAAGATTTCATCTTCACCACCTGGGTTCCAACCAAGAAGAGCGATGAAGTTAAAGACTGCTTCTGGCATGTAACCTTTTTTACGGTAGTCTTCGATGAATTGAAGTGTGTTAGTGTCACGTTTTGACAATTTTTTACCAGTTTCAGAGTTGATAATCAATGTCATGTGACCGAATTCTGGTGCTTCCCAACCAAGAGCTTCGTAAACCATCAATTGTTTTGGTGTGTTTGCGATGTGGTCATCACCACGGATAACGTGAGAGATTTCCATCAAGTGGTCATCGATAACAACGGCAAAGTTGTATGTTGGGTAACCATCTTTTTTCTGGATAACCCAGTCACCACCGACGTTTCCACCTTCAAACTCGATGTCGCCTTTAACGATATCATGCCATTTGTAGATACCTGATTCGTTAACAGCCAAACGAACTGTAGGGATGATTCCTTTTGCTTCACGTTCTGCGATGTATGCTGCTTTTTCTTCTTCAGACATACCAAGGAATTCGTTGATGTAACGAGGAGTTTCACCAGCAGCTTCTTGGCGTTCACGTTCTGCAGCTAATTCTTCTTCAGTAACGTATGATTTGTAAGCTTTACCTTCAGCTAGCAATTGGTCGATGTATTTTTGGTAAATATCCAAACGTTCTGATTGGCGATATTTTTCGTGAGTTTGTGGGCTTTCGTCCCAATCCATTCCCAACCATTTAAGGTTTTCCAATTGTGAACGTTCACCGTCTTCGACATGACGTTTACGGTCAGTATCTTCGATACGGATTACAAAATCACCACCGTGGTGACGAGCGTAAAGATAATTAAAGAGCGCTGTACGCGCATTTCCGATGTGTAGAAGTCCTGTTGGACTTGGTGCATAACGCACGCGAATTTTCTTAGGCATTTTCGTCTCCTGTTAAAATTTCAATCGTTTCTATTATAGCACAATCTTGAGTCTTGGAACAAAAAATTCAGCTGAAATCAGCTGAATTCCTTCTTATATTTAAGATTTGAAGCGATTAAGCTTTAACTGGATGCTGAGCTAGCAGCACTGGACTCTTTTTCCTTGATATAATCAATAGCAATAACCAAAGAAATGACAAGGTCAGACAAAGAATCATCAGCAATTTCCACTCGATAAGTTGAAGGAAATTTAAACCATTCTTGATGAATCTTAGCCACCTCACGGCCCTGGTCAAGAAGGCTAAATGTCATATTCCAAATATCCCCAGCTACTTCTAAACCAAAATCAGAAATATCATACTTAGCTTTCAACAATGAAAAACGTTTTTGAATCGTGATTTCCTTACCATCCGCAAAAGTCACCATAAACTTTGGAAATGGAAAACTAAACTGCTGCTTGATATGACTGACAGTCTTTCCTTGCCCATCAAAAATGGTAAATTCCTTAAATAGTTTCAGAAAAGAACCTTGAACCTGATAAGCCAAACGACCATCCTCATCAAAGATGTCAAACTTGCCAGCTAGCGACCAGAATTTTTGGCTGATTTCAAATTTTCGCATAAACTTCTCCCAATTTACTCAAAACACTAAAGATATTTTTATGGCAAGTCATTGCCAGCAGCCAAGTAGATTTCATACCATTCTTTTCGTGTCAACTGGATTTCTGCCGCCTTAGCTGCCTCAGCTACACGAGCTTTTTTGGTTGTTCCAATCACAGCTTGTATTTTTGCCGGATATCGCAACACCCAAGCAATAGCAACCGCTGACGGGCTGACATGATATTTCTCAGCCAAACGGTTTAAAACCTGATTTAACTCAGGGTATTTCTCAGAACCCAAGAAAACACCGCCAAAATAATCAAACTGAAGTACTGACCAAGCTTGAATCACCACATCATGCAAACGGCAATACTCAAAAATACTGCTGTCGCGAACAATCCCAGCCTCTTGTTTCATGTTGACATGAAAACCAGCGTCAAAACTAGGAGTAAAAGCTGCACTCAATTGCAATTGATTAGCCACCAAAGGTTGTTTGACATCTTTTTGAATCAATTCCATCATCATCGGATTTTGATTTGAGACACCAAAATCAATAACTTTTCCCTGTGACTTCAACAAATCAAAAGCTTCTGCAATCTCTGCAGATTCCATAAGGGCATCTGGACGATGAAGCAGCAAGGAATCAATGTAATCAACATTAAGTCGCTCTAAAATACCATCCACAGCTTCTAAAATATGCTCTTTTGAAAAATCAAAATAAGTAAATTCTTCCATGCGGATACCACATTTTGATTGAATCCACATCTTCTCACGCAAGTCTGGGCGGCGCTTCAACACCTCTCCTAAGATTTGCTCACATTTTCCATGACCATAACAATCTGCAATATCAAAGGCATTAATTCCAACTGCCAGAGCAGACTCAATCAACTCTTCAACTTGATCAACCGTCATTTCTGAAATGCGCATTAATCCCAAAACAACTTCTGAAACTTCCTTTTGGCGCTCACCAAATTTGATATATCTCATTTTTTCTCCTTTTTCAAAATCAAACACCTAGAGTGTCACTTCACTGATGCGACCTGTATCAACATCATAAACAGCTCCTGAAATGACGATATCATCAGGAATCAACGGTGATTCGCGCAGCTTTTTAACATCCTCACGGACACTTTCTTCAACATCAGAAAATGGCAAAAAGTCTTTTCCATGAACTGACACACCTAAATCACGCGCCAACTGCTCTGCAAATCCTTCATTACTAAGTCCTTGCATGCCACAATCTGTGTGATGCAAAACCACAATTTCACGTGTGCCTAATTGCTGCTCAGAAATTACCAAAGAACGAATGGTATCATCGGTCACACGACCACCTGCATTTCGCAAAATATGAGCATCCCCAAGTGCCAAACCAAGGGCGTGCGCCACGTGCAGGCGCGAATCCATACAAGTCACAATCGCAACATGCGTCTTGGGTTTCTGTGGCAAATGCGCCGTGCCATGCAAGTCAGCATAAGCCTGATTGGTTTTTAAAAATTTTTCAAAATAAGACATTCAAATCTCTCCTTAAGAGTCACCTATGATAGCGTTTTTATCATCTTATCACTTTTAGGCTTGCTTGTCGCTTAAAAAGACTCACACAAAAAAACAGAGGAGCGCTCTCCTCTGCATCTATTTAAAAACTTTCTTAAGAACTTCACCGACAGTTGTTACCCCAACCACTTCAATCGTTTCTGGAATATCAATGCCAGCTAAAGAATTCTTGGGTGCGTAAACTTTGGTAAAGCCAAGTTTTGCCGCTTCATTGATGCGTTGTTCAATACGAGTGACACGACGAATCTCGCCCGTCAAACCAATTTCACCGATGAAAGCTTCTTGTGGATTGGTTGGCTTTTCTTTATAGCTTGACGCAATCGCTACCGCTACTGCCAAGTCGATGGCTGGTTCATCAAGTTTGACACCACCAGCTGACTTGAGATAAGCATCTTGATTTTGGAGCAAAAGCCCACAACGTTTTTCAAGCACCGCCATAATCAAGCTGACTCGGTTAAAATCAAGACCTGTCGTTGTGCGTTTGGCATTTCCAAAGACCGTTGGGGTCACCAAAGCTTGGACTTCTGCCAAAATCGGACGACTTCCTTCCATAGTAACCACAATAGCTGAACCAGTCGCACCATCCAAACGTTCTTCTAAGAAGACTTGGCTAGGATTAAGCACCTCGACAAGCCCGCCAGATTGCATTTCAAAAATGCCAATTTCGTTAGTTGAACCAAAACGATTTTTCACGGCACGCAAAATACGGAAAGTATGGTGACGTTCCCCTTCAAAGTAGAGCACTGTATCCACCATATGCTCAAGCATACGCGGTCCAGCAAGCTGACCTTCCTTAGTCACGTGGCCAACGATAAAGGTCGCGATGTTGTTGGTCTTAGCCAGCTGCATGAGCTCTGCTGTTACTTCACGTACTTGTGATACTGACCCTTGAACCCCAGAAATATCAGGACTCATGATGGTCTGAATCGAGTCGATAATCAAGAAATCAGGCTGAATTTGCTCAATCTGCGCACGAATGGCTTGCATATTGGTCTCAGCATAAAGGTAAAATTCATTGTCAATGTCGCCAAGTCGTTCACTACGCAGTTTAATCTGCTCAGCTGATTCTTCCCCAGAAACGTAAAGCACCGTTCCCTTGTCAGCAAGCTGAATCGATACTTGCAAAAGCAGGGTTGATTTTCCGATACCTGGGTCACCACCGATAAGCACCAAACTGCCTGGCACCACACCGCCACCAAGCACACGGTTAAATTCATCCATGTCTGTCTTCGTGCGTGAGTAGTTAATCGAGCTCACATCTTTTAATTTGGTTGGCTTGCTCTTTTCACCCGTCAAGCTGACACGCGCATTTTTAACCTCTTGCACCTCAACTTCTTCGACAAATGACGTCCATGACGAACAGTTTGGGCAACGCCCTAAATACTTAGGAGAATGATAGCCACACTCCTGACAAATAAACGTTGTTTTCTTCTTAGCGATAGCTCATTACCTCCTTTATATTGTCACTCTAAACCTTATTTTCCTGTTGACCCAAAGCCACCAGTACGCACGCCATCTGCTTCGTCACCGTCAGCAACCAAGAAAGGCATGAAAACACCTTGGACAATGCGTTCGCCAGCTTCAACCACAACCGTTTCATCTGTGATATTTTTCATTTGCGCAAAAATGTGACCTTCGTTGGCTGGGTTGCCATAGTAGTCACCATCGATAACACCAACTGAATTAATCAAAACCAAACCTTTTTTACGTGGATTTGATGAACGGTCAAAGAGATAAAGCACTTCGCCAGCTTGCATGTAAGCTTTGACTCCAGTTGGCACCAATTTGATTTCACCTGGTGCGATTTCTGTTGTGACAGCCGCTTTCAAATCATAACCAGCTGCATGCGCTGTTTCACGTTTTGGTAATAATGTTTCGTCTGTGAATTGAGAAACCAATTCAAACCCTCTAATTTTGCTCATTTTGTCTCCTTAATTATCTATTCGTATTAAATTTCTTTTCCTTCAAAGGTAAAGCGAATGTGTGGGAATTCTTTTTCGCCGTCTTTTCCGACCATGAATTCCTTAGCTTCTTTTTTGATTTGATTTAAATCAACACCCTGCATTTTGGCCGCAAAAACACAGCCACAATAACATTGGCGGTAAATATCGTACTCTTCACACATTTCAACAGAACGGCGGTAGCCATTATTTTTCTTGAAATCACTTGGCAAGTACTTGGTTGCATAAACCTTTTGAACCTCAATACCGACACTGTTAATGACTTGGGAATTTTTGTGCGGGCTGATTGTCAAGGCACTAGCAAAATAGTCATAGCCAAGCTCTACTGCTTTTTGCGCAGCCTTGTCCAAACGATAATCAAAACAAGCCGTACAACGTTCCCCGCCTTCAGGCTCTTCTTCTAAGCCATGAACCTTTTGAAAATACTCAGACGGGTCATAAGGCGCTTCGATGAAATCAACCGTATTTCCTGTTTTTTCATTAAATTCTGAGATAAATTTTTGCACCACATAAGCACGGCGAAGATACTCATCCTTTGGGTGAATATTAGAATTCGCAAAATAAACCGTCACATCAGCGTATTGCGTCAAATATTCTAATGTATAAGTTGAACACGGCGCACAGCAAACGTGAACAAGAATTTTAGGTCTTACTTCTTCTTGCGCCCAACGTTTAGCCATTTGTTGCATGACACGGTCATAGTTGATTTTTTGATTGGGATTCATTCGTGATAAAATCTCTTCTAAATCAATCACAAAAATAGTCTTCCTTTCCAGTACTGATGAGGTCACCCCATTATACCATAAGTTATTTTTCAAAAAAATGACAAAGATTTCTAATTAAAATAGAGCAAAAAAATGACAATTATCACCTGTTTTTTATAAACAAAGACAAACATAGCCGTCTTATGATATAATGGAGATTGTAATCTTGCTCGTTTAAGAGAGGAGTAAAAATGACAAGACAAAAAGTTGCTGTCTTAGGGCCTGGTTCTTGGGGAACCGCTCTTGCACAAGTATTAAACGACAATGGACATGAAGTTTGTCTATGGGGAAATATCCCAGAACAAATCGAAGAATTAAATACGAAACATACTAACACTCGCTACTTCAAAGACATTACAATCTCTGAAGATATCAAAGCGACACTTGACTTGAAAGAAGCACTTACAGACGTTGATGCTATCTTATTTGTTGTCCCAACAAAAGTAACACGTTTGGTTGCAAAACAAGTCGCTGAAACACTTGATCACAAAGCTGTTATCATGCACGCTTCTAAAGGTCTTGAACCTGGAACACACGAACGTCTTTCAACAATTCTTGAGGAAGAAATTCCTGCCGAATTGCGCTCTGAAATCGTCGTTGTCTCTGGACCAAGCCACGCTGAAGAAACAATTGTTCGAGACATTACCTTGATCACTGCCGCTTCTAAAGATCACGAAGCTGCTAAATACGTTCAAAAACTCTTTAGCAACAATTACTTCCGCCTTTACACTAATACTGATGTCATTGGTGTGGAAACAGCTGGTGCACTTAAAAACATCATCGCTGTCGGAGCTGGTGCGCTTCACGGTCTTGGTTTCGGCGACAATGCTAAAGCAGCCGTTATCACACGTGGACTTGCTGAAATCACACGTCTCGGGGTTAAATTGGGAGCTAACCCACTTACTTACAGTGGTCTTTCTGGTGTTGGTGACCTTATCGTAACAGGAACATCTGTTCACTCTCGTAACTGGCGAGCTGGTGATGCTCTTGGTCGCGGTGAAAAACTCGAAGACATCGAGAAAAATATGGGAATGGTTATCGAAGGGATTTCAACAACTAAAGTTGCCTATGAGTTAGCTAAAGAATTGGATGTCTACATGCCAATCACAACTGCTATCTACAAAGTCATCTACGAAGGTGCTGATGTTCGTGATAGCATTCTTGGCATGATGTCAAATGACTTCCGTTCAGAAAACGAATGGCACTAAAATTAGAATTATAGTATAATTTAATTCAGCATAGTTTATTTATGAAAAGGAGTTCTCGTATGAATATGAGAAAAGTTAGAAAAGCCGTTATTCCCGCAGCTGGTCTTGGAACTCGTTTCTTGCCAGCTACAAAAGCACTCGCTAAAGAGATGCTTCCAATTGTTGATAAACCAACAATCCAATTTATCGTCGAAGAAGCCTTAAAATCAGGTATTGAAGATATCTTGGTTGTTACTGGTAAATCAAAACGTTCTATCGAAGACCACTTTGACTCAAACTTCGAATTAGAATACAATTTGGAACACAAAGGAAAAACTGATCTTCTTAAACTCGTTAATGACACTACAGCCATTAATCTTCACTTCATCCGTCAAAGTCACCCTCGTGGACTTGGTGATGCTGTCCTTCAAGCCAAAGCTTTTGTAGGCAACGAACCATTTGTCGTTATGCTTGGTGATGACCTTATGGATATCAACAACGATAAAGCTGTACCACTTACAAAACAATTGATTAACGACTACGAAAACACACATGCATCAACAATCGCTGTTATGCCTGTGCCTCACGAAGAAGTTTCATCTTACGGCGTTATCGCACCTCAAGGCGAAGGAAAAGACGGTCTTTACAGTGTTGAAACATTTGTTGAAAAACCAGCACCTGAAGATGCACCTAGTGATCTTGCTATCATCGGTCGCTACCTTCTTACTCCAGAAATCTTCAATATTCTTGAAACACAAAAACCTGGAGCTGGTAATGAAATCCAATTGACAGATGCTATCGACACTTTGAACAAAACACAACGTGTTTTTGCACGTCAATTTAACGGTGATCGCTATGATGTCGGTGATAAATTCGGCTTCATGAAAACTTCTATTGACTATGCACTTCAACACCCACAAATCAAAGATAACATGAAACAATATCTTATCGATTTGGGTAAAAAATTGGAAGCTGACTCAACTAAAAAAGAATCTAAATAATATGCTATAACATAAAAAAGTTCCTCTAGACATTGTCTAGAGGAACTTTTTGTTATGACTTTAATGCAAAGCCATGGCAATCAAGACAAGACTTAAACCAACGTAAGCCGCTGCTGCCAACCAACGTTGCCATGGTTTAAACATGTTTTTCTCCACAAGTGTCGGTAAAAAGATGGCACATAAGACACCACCAACAAGACCACCAATATGACCAGCAATCCCAATACTTGGAGTAAATAAGTTGAAAATCAAATTCACAATAATCAAAGCTTGATAATTTCTACCAAGTTCTTTTAAATAAGGATTTCTTCCAAAATACCCAGCAACCATAATCGCTGCAAAAACGCCAAAAAGCGACGTTGAAGCTCCCGCAGCAATCACGTTTGGCGTAAAGAAAAGTGTAAAGATATTCCCAACAATTCCTGATAAAACATACAAAGCTAAAAACTTGTGATGTCCCCAAATCTGCTCTGCTATTTGACCAACAAAATATAGCGTTAAAGCATTGAAAAAGAAATGTTCCCAACCGATGTGGACAAATATCGGTGTCACCAAGCGCCACAATTGACTTGGAAATAAACTAACGTAGGCACCATACATCCCACCAGTATTAAAAATGGCTTGGTTAGATGTGGCATTTCCAAAATAAATCACCTGCATGGCTATAAAAACCAAAGTCGTTAAAGCCAGCAAAAAGATCGTCACTGGACTTTCTTTAATAACATTTTTCATCGACTAAATACCTCCATAACAGCGACATCATGACTGTCTGGCTGAAACTCTGCTTTCTGACACTCATAAATCGTACTAATTGTTTTGCCTTTATAATCTGCTAAATACCTGTCATAATAGCCAGCCCCATATCCAATTCGAAAACCATCTTGGTTAAAACCAACACCTGGCACATGAATCAAATCAATTTCTGACTTATCCACAGCTTTATCACAAGCAGGTTCCCACAATCCAAATGATGTTTTCACCAAGTTATCCACATCATAAGGACAAAAAATCATTTTGCCGTGTGGATAAGTTTTTGGAACTAAAATGGTTTTGCCATCTTTTTGAGCTTGTTTAATCAACAATTCGGTATTATACTCAAAATCAAAAGCCAAATAAGTGGCAATAGTGTCCGCTTTTTGATAAGCAGAAGATGCTAGCAACTCATCTAATAAAGCCTTATCTTTCAAGGCTTTTTCTGTTCTATCTTGATGTTTTAAGTGAGCAATGATGCTCTTTCGTAAAGCAACTTTTTCCATGCTTTTATGATAACACAAAACCGGTATTTTACTCAGCAAAAACCTTAAAATTTACTTTAAGGTTTTTTTAAGGTTTCTCCGCTATACTATATCTATCCTAAATAGCGGTTCTCCCAAACCGCTGGGAATTGGCTCTTTTGGAGTTATTCCCTTTTCATAAATCTCCTGGACATGATTGAGAAATCATGTCCTTCCCTTTTTAAGCCGCTAGCTCCCAATAGCGGCTTTTTTTATTGCTAAACACAAAAGGTAGCAAGGTTAAAACTTGCTACCTATTTTAGATTTAATGACTTGCTTTTTCTTTTAAGAAAGCCGAAATTTCACTAACCGCAAATGAAAGAGCTGCTTCATTTGGACTCATCTTAGGATGATGAAGAGCGTACGGTGTTTCAACACCCAACCAGAACATCACCCCTGGAATTTTATTTAACAAATAGCCAAAATCTTCTCCAGTCATAGCTGGCAAGCAGTCAATCAGATGAACAGCTTCGCGATTTCTGAAGAAGTCCATGGCCTCACGCGCCAATTCGGGATTATTTTCCACAGGGAGATAACCACCTTGTTTCAAATTAATCTCTACTTCCATTCCAAAGCTTGCTGCTACCCCTTTTGCAATCTCAGTCACTCGTTTTTGAATCAAAAGGCTCATGTCTTGCGTCAAGGTACGAATGGTTCCATGCAGCTGCGCTGTTTCGGCAATGACATTATTAGTTGTCCCCGAGTGGAAAGAACCAAATGTGACGACACCGCCTTGAATCGGGTCTACATTTCGGCTGACGATTGTCTGCACCTGAGTGACAAAATAGGACGCCGCAACCAAGGCATCGTTAGCTTCATGTGGAAATGCAGCATGGCCCCCTTTTCCTTTAAAAGTGATTAAGACCTCACAAGTCCCCGCAAATAGAGTTGAGGTATTTGTCGCGATAGTCCCAACTTCAAAATCAGGTCGCACATGCAGACCATAAAATTCATCTGGCTTCCAATCCCCGAAGGCATTGTCCTGATACATGAGCATACCACCTGCTTCATTTTCTTCGGCGGGTTGAAAAAGGAAAAGTAGGTTATTCTTTGGTTGTATTTGCACTAGCTCATTTAACAAACCAAGTGCTACTGTCATGTGCATATCATGCCCACATGCATGCATGCGCCCCTCATGCTGGCTGGCAAAAGGAAGACCTGTTTCCTCAACCACAGGAAGAGCATCAATATCTGTACGCCAACCAATTGTTTTTTCAGGAGCTGAGCCTTTTAAAAAGACCAAAATCCCAGTTCGCCAAGTTCGTTGTTCCACAAAATCTTTTCCCGCTGTGATTTCTGCAATACGCTCCAAAAGATAAGCCTGCGTCTTAAACTCTTCCAAACCAATCTCTGGAATCTGATGCAAATCACGACGAATTTTAATTAAATCTAAAGTCATATGTTTTCCTTTATTTGTGAAAAGCTTGAGAAAACTCCCAAGCCTTTGAATCTCTTATTACAAATTACGCAAAGCGTCTTCGAGCGCTGTTTTTTGTTGTGTTTTGGCATCAATTTCTTTAATGACGCGTGCAGGAACACCTGCAACAACAACATTTTCTGGAACATCTTTAGTTACAATAGCTCCTGCTGCTACAACAGAACCATTACCAACTTGAACACCTTCGATAACAACGGCATTTGCACCAACAAGAACATTGTCACCGATGCGAACTGGTTCAGCTGAAGCTGGCTCGATAACACCTGCAAGAACAGCACCAGCACCAATGTGACTGTTTTTACCAACAATAGCGCGTCCACCAAGAACAGCACCCATATCGATCATTGTCCCTGCACCGATTTCAGCACCGATATTGATAACTGCTCCCATCATAACAACGGCATTGTCATCAATAGTTACTTGGTCGCGGATAATCGCACCTGGTTCGATACGAGCATTAATGTGGCGTTTATCAAGAAGTGGCACTGCTGAATTACGACCATCTTGCTCAACAACATAGTCTTTGTTTTCAGTTAAATTAACCAAAAGCGGTTCAACATCTTTCCAATCACCAAAAAGCACATTACCAAGTTTTAGAACGTTTTCTGGAACTGCTGCAGCCAATTCGCCTTCAAATGTCACCTTAACATTTGTCTTTTTCTCCGCATTCCCAATAAACGCAATAATCTCTTGAGCCGTCATTTTTTGTGCAGTCATATTTAAGATACCAAAAGTGTTAGAAAATCGAGAATAGATAGCTCTCTTTTCTCATCAAACACCCTATCCCTTCTAATTCAAATTTAGTTAATTGTATACTATTATACCAAATATTCAGAAAATTTGGAAAGAAATTTCTTTGATTTTCACTAATTTGATTAGTAGACTGCCAACCACACAAAAAAAGCTTCCTCTCGGAAGCTTTTTATCTGTGTAGTGATGAATTAAAGACGTGCGTTCAATTCAGCTGACAAGTCTTCAAATCCTGGTTTACCAAGAAGAGCAAACATGTTTTTCTTGTATGCTTCTACACCTGGTTGGTTGAATGGGTTAACAGCGTTAAGGTAACCTGAAAGACCGATAGCCAACTCGAAGAAGTAGATTGTGTAACCAAGAGTAAATTCATCTTGTTGAGGAAGTGTCAAGAACATGTTAGGTACTCCACCGTCAGTGTGAGCAAGAAGTACACCATCAGTTGCTTTTTTGTTTACAAAGTCAACGTCTTTACCTTGAAGGTATCCAAGACCGTCAAGATCTTCTGACAATTCAGGGATAACAACGTTTTTACGTGGTTTATCAACACGAACAACTGTTTCAAAGATGTTACGGTAACCTTCTTGGATGAATTGTCCAAGTGAGTGAAGGTCTGTTGAGAAGTTAGCAGATGTTGGGTAGATACCTTTTTGGTGTTTACCTTCTGATTCACCAGCCAATTGTTTCCACCATTCACCGAAGTATTGAAGTGATGGTTCGTAGTTAGCCAAGATTTCAGTGATGTAACCTTTACGGTAAAGTACGTTACGAACTGCAGCATATTGGTAAGCGATGTTTTCTGAGATTTCAGCAGAAGTCAATTCTTTACGAGCAGCGTTAGCACCGTTCATAAGAGCTTCGATATCGATACCAGCAGCAGCGATTGGAAGAAGACCTACAGCAGTCAATACTGAGAAACGTCCACCAACGTTATCTGGAACAACAAATGTTTCCCAATCGTTAGCAACTGCTTCAACTTTAACAGCACCTTTAGCTTTATCTGTTGTAGCGTAGATACGTTTGTTAGCTTCTTCTTGACCGTATTTTTCAACTAGAAGTTCTTTGAAGACACGGAAAGCAATAGCTGGTTCAGTTGTAGTACCTGATTTAGAGATAATGTTAACTGAGAAATCTTTGTCTTTAACGTATTCAACAAGGTCTGCAAGGTAAGTTGAAGAAATTGAGTTACCAGCGTAAAGGATTTGTGGGCCTTTACGGTCTGCAGATGCTTGAAGGTTGTAGAAGTGATTGCTCAAGAAATCGATAGCAGCACGTGCTCCAAGGTAAGAACCACCGATACCGATAACGACAAGAACTTCGCTGTCTGATTGGATTTTAGCAGCAGCTTTTTGGATACGAGCAAATTCTTCTTTGTCGTAGTTTTCTGGAAGGTCTACCCAACCAAGGAAATCAGAACCAGGTCCAGTACCTTTACGCAAATATTCGTCAGCAACGTTGACTTGTGTTTGCATGAAGTCGATTTCTTCTTGTTCGACGAATTGACCCAACAATTTTGAATAGTCAAATTTAATATGTGTCATTACAATACTCCTCAAAAAATTAAATTTCTCTTCTATATTACTCTTTTATACACTTTTTTTCAATCATTTTTGCTAAATAATCCTATAAAATAAAGCGTTTCACGGACTTTTTCTAACTTGCTGAAAATTTTCATGAAACAATCATTCATGCATGAAAAACTCCGCTTTTTTTGCATGATTTCAAGCATTTTAAAGAATAAAAAAGAGCACACACCTACAATCGCTTAGGGCTGCTGGATTCCTCCCCTGACCCGCTTCACGCGCAGATGTTGCTCCGATAGCTATTATATCATATTTTTTTGATTATGCAAATCAGCACTGCTCTTTGGCTTGCTTCTTGGCTGCTTTTTTCTTCTCACGATTTTTTCGGAAAAAGTCCTGCATGATGCCAGCACATTCAGCCTCAAGAGTGCCCGTTTCGACCTCAACACGGTGGTTGAGACGAACATCTGTCAGAATATCGTAAAGACTGCCTGCTCCGCCAAATTTTTGATTAGCAGCTCCATAAATCACTTGTGGAATGCGGGCAAGCCCAATAGCTCCACTGCACATGACACAAGGTTCAATGGTGACAAATAAAGTACTCTCAAGCAAACGCCAATTGCCTTCGTTCTCATTAGCTTCATTGATGGCCATAATTTCAGCATGCAAAATCGCTTTTTGCTCTTCTTCACGCGCATTGTGCCCGCGTCCGATGATTTTGCCATCCTTAACGATGACACAACCAATAGGAATCTCGTCTTTTTCTAATGATTTCTTCGCCTCATTCAGCGCTTCGCGCATGAAATACTCTTTTTCTTCCTGCGTAAATTCAGCCATTAGAGCTCCCCGATTTGCCAAGATTTGTGTGGCTCAGCCAAGTCAACTGGCACGCCGTCAGCAAAACTTTGTGCTTCTTCTTTAAGCACTTGAAGGTGATTTTTAGCATCAATACCTTGTGGTGGCACTGGTGGCGTGTGCGTCAAGACAAGTGATTTCACACCTGCAGCTTTGGCAATCTCTCCTGCTTCTTTCGTTGTCAAATGAGCTGGGTGATTTTCATTTCCTGCATAAAGGTAAACATCTGCCAAAAAGAGATCTGCGCCTGCGGCGAATTTTTCCAATTCAGCAAAATAGCCTGTGTCACCAGTAAAGACTAGCGATTGACCAGTTGCACGTTCGACAATACGAAAGGCATAGCAAGGAACGGGGTGGACCGTTTTGATAAAGGTAATATCAAATGGTCCAATTTTTTCAACGCCAGTGACATCGTAAGCTTTTCCTTCAGAAACGCCTGGTAAAGTCAATTTAGCAAATTCAACTTCGTCTTCGTTGTGACCGTAAATCGGCAAAACTTTTGGTGTCCAAAGGTGTTTTGGATAAAGTTGGAAATAATGACGAAGTACACCAAGATCAGCAATATGATCAGGGTGATAATGTGAAATAATCACCGCATCCAAATCAAGTGGACTGATTTCTTTTTCTAATTCTGTGACGGCACGGCTTCCACAATCCATAAGCAATTGAAAACCATCTTCGCTCGTAACAAGATAAGAGGTTGTTCCGCCATCTTTATAAGGGTATGCTCCCCAGCAACCAAGTGTTGTGAGTTTCATAATAGGCTCCTTCTTTGTTTACTTTACCCATATTATAACAAAAAATGTGTCCTTTTACGCGAGAGCCAATTGTTCTTTGTATTTATAAGCGATAAGACTTGCAAGAATTGCCTTGATGGTATCTCCAGGAATAAAAGCAAGATTTGATAATAATGAGGTCATCAACGGCATGTGCATATAAGCTGACAGGTAAATAGCCCCTAACAAATCAACAAATAAAACCCCACCTACTAAAATCGCAATCACATTTCCAACAAACGATGACGTTTTAAAGCCTTTCAAAATCAAGCTAATTAAAATCGGCACGAAAAACCAAGCGACCACATAGCCAGCCGTCGGACCAGCTAAAACCGCAAAAAATGTACTACCAGAAAATGCTGGAATAAATAGTCCCAGTAGATAAAACAGTAAAATTGACAGACTTCCTTTTTTACCTCCCAACAATACCCCAGCTAGCATGACTCCTAAATTCTGCAAAACAATCGGCACCGGAATAAAGCCAAGCGGAATGGCTGGAATAAAACCTAAAATTACCAAAATGGTAGCCATCATTGCAATGTACAGTAACTCCCTAACGTTTTTCATCATTACTCCTTTAAAAAATAAATTGTCTCATGTAACTGACACTTTGGATTAAAAGCATGGTGACAATAAGCACAAGCTCCTTTTTTATACTCCTCATACGTCAGTAAATGCCTGCAAGAACCACAGATAACCGGCGTATCATCAGCTACCGAGACAGGCTCAAAAAGGTGATTTCGCAACTGATCATGGCACTGATAGCAAGCAAAATACTCTTGGCACTTGCCACACTTGAGAGCGACCACATCACATGCTGTATGGTAGTGCCGACATCTTCCCTCACCATCAAGACCAATTCCATAAATCATTATTATCACCAACCTTTTAACAAAGTTTACTACTTCTCATTATTTTAGTCAACTATATTTTGTGATTAGGTTAACTCTTTTTAAAATACAATCTAAAAGGCAAACAAAAAGCCCGGAACACAATCGTTCCAGACTTTTTTAGTCTATTAGAAATTACGGTCACTCTTATTGTAGCCATAACGCTCAAAGAAATCTTCACGGAATTCCAAAAGATTATCATCCATGATAGCTTGACGAACTTTTTTCATCAAGTTTACAAGGAAGTAAAGGTTATGGTAACTTGTCAAACGAAGACCAAATGTTTCATCAGCTTTAAGAAGATGACGAATATAAGCACGTGTGTAGTTACGACATGTGTAGCAATCACAATCATGATCAAGTGGTGTAAAGTCTTCTGCGTAAGCTGCATTTTTAACAACTAAACGACCTTCACTTGTCATACATGTTCCGTTACGAGCGATACGTGTTGGAAGCACGCAGTCAAACATGTCGACACCGCGGATAACACCATCAATCAAGCTATCTGGTGCCCCAACTCCCATAAGGTAACGTGGTTTGTTTTCTGGCAACATTGGCACTGTGAAGTCAAGCACCGCATTCATTTCTTTGTGTGATTCACCAACAGCAAGTCCACCGATTGAGTAACCTGGGAAATCCATACTTACCAAATCATTAGCTGATTGACGACGAAGGTCTTTGAAACCAGCACCTTGAACGATACCAAAAAGTCCTTGGTCGTGTGGACGACGGTGAGCTTTCAAGCCACGTTCAGCCCAACGACTTGTACGTTCGATTGATTTTTTAACGTAATCGTATGGTTGGTAGAATTGTGGACATTCGTCAAAACTCATCATGATATCTGAACCCAAGTTATTTTGGATTGAGATGGCTTTTTCTGGTGACAAGAACATTTTTTGACCATTGAGGTGGTTTTTAAAGGTAACCCCTTCTTCGGTAATGTTACGTGTCTCAGCCAATGAATACACTTGGAAACCACCACTATCTGTCAAAATAGCTTGGTCCCAATTCATGAATTTGTGAAGACCACCAGCACGGGCGATTAACTCATCACCTGGACGCAACCATAGGTGATAAGTGTTTGATAGGATAATTCCTGAACCCATTTCTTTAAGTTCTTCTGGTGATTGTGTTTTAACCGTTGCTTGTGTTCCAACAGGCATGAACATTGGTGTCGGGAAAGTCCCGTGTGGTGTGATGATTTCACCCAAACGAGCTCCAGTGTGTTTTTCTTTCTTAATTAAACGATATTTAATCGGATAATCTGTCATCTTTTTTCTCCTAGCTACCACAAAAAACAGTTGTGGGCATTTTTAATAATGTCATGATTAGAAATAATCAGACTGAGAAAATCTCGGAAAAGCTTCCTAGATTCTTACAATACATTGCTTAAAAAGCGCAACCTTTACGATTTTACCAGAAATCACCTTTTTTGTCATGTTTACCTCTTTTCGTGTGACTTCTCTAATACAAGGTGCTATAATGAAAGCGTGGAAGTAATTACATTTTAGGAAACTTTTTAAGGAGGTCCATATTATGAAAGCTTCAGAAACTCGTCGCAAAGCTAGAGAATTTTTGAAAACTCTCTCTGGCAAGTATCAATTGTTTATCGTTCCTATCATTTTAGCTATCCTTGCTGTCTCAATCAGTTACAAGGAAACTTATACTTACAATGGTACTGAATTTAGCATTACTGAATCCGTTCCAGGAATCATCAGCATCTTGTTAACATTGTTCCTTGCATCAGCAAGCTATGCTGTTCTTGATGTCATGCGTCATAAAGCCGACCATGTTGAAGTAGGCGACAATATGCGTGTCTTCTCCAATGAACTATTCGGTAAATACGTCATTACCGCTATTGTAAAATGGGTCTACATTTTCTTATGGTCATTGCTTGCATTTGTGGGTATGATTCTTCTTATCGCAGGAGCTACAGCCGCTTCAAGTAACGACAGTAATGTCGGACTATTTCTTGCTTTACTTGGTTTTGTTCTTATGATTGCAGGTTTTGTTCTTTCAATCATCAAACAATACTCATATGCCATGACTACATTTGTTCTTTACGATGCTGTTGCAAACGGTACTTACGATGGTCCTAACAGTGTTATCTCTAAGAGTAAAGAATTGATGAATGGCAACAAATGGCGCTACTTCTGCTTACAATTTAGCTTCATCGGCTGGTATATCTTGACTGGTCTTACATGTGGCTTGCTTCATTTCTACACACTTCCATACACTACAACTGCTACACTTTACTTCTATGAAGATTTGCTAGATAAAGCAGAATAATAAATATTAATAAACGAAAAAATCTCCAGTAATACTGGGGATTTTTTATGATTAAAAAGAGAGCTTGGAAATTTTCCCAAACTCTTTATTTATTATCTTCTCGGTAAGCCATGAAAGGTTCGCCGGCTGCTTTGAGCTTTTCTTGGCATTTTGGACAAATACCGTAGGCTGTCAATTGAACCTTGGTAATCATGTAGCCGGTTTGTTCATAAGCTTCTTTTCCAATATCGATAGCGTCAACATCCATAAAGTCTGCAATATCGCCACAATATTTACAAACAATATTAATGTGCTGGTGACCCATGAAGTCATAGTAGGTTGTTGGGTCGTTAGTCACTTTTAATTCAGCAACAAACCCTTCTTTAACCAAGACTTTCATGTTATTGTAAACCGTCGCCAAGCTCATATTTGGGTGTTCTGGCAAAAGGTCTTTATAAATCTTCTCAGCACTTGGGTGCTCATGGCTATTTATGATATAAGCGATAATGGCTTTACGAGTCTCCGTGATACGAATGTGCTTTCTTTTGAGATGCTCAATGACATTTTCATAGGCATCCAAAGGACGGTGATGGGTATGAATGTCCATTATGGCTCTCCTGTTCTATTTATTAAGGTCATTATAACATAGTTTATCTGTCAGCCATCCTGACATGCTCATTCATTTTATTATAAAAATCTGACGATTTCAAGTTTTCAGAGTAAAAGTTAACTATTTTTCCCAAAGAGACTACTAATCTAGCATTTTTAGCCAATAAAAAATGAGAAAATTCATTTTGAAAGAATCTCCTCATTTTCACTGTTATTTTTAAAAAACTTTTACAAACCTTGGTATTCAATCTTAATGCACTTGTTCATGACGATTTTATCACGTCCAGCAGCTTGTAAAATATCTGCAGCTTCTTGGCTTTCGAGTCCAAGTTGTGCCCAGAAGACATCAGCATCCGTTTCAATGAAATCTTTAGCAACTTCTGGTAGAAATTCACTGCGTCTAAAGATATCGACAATATCAATGTGGACAGGAACATCTTGAAGCGAAGCATAGACAGTTTCACCAAGAACCTTTTGACCAGCAAGGCGAGGATTGACTGGAATAATGGTGTATCCTGCTTCCTGCATAATCTTTGAGACGCCATAAGCTGGGCTATTTTCACGATAAGACAAGCCAACAACTGCAATGGTTTTAGCATTTTTAAGATAAGATGCAATCACATCTTGGCTAGGGTTTTGAAATGATGTCATTTAGCTGCCTCCTTTTATTGGTTTTTTCTTAAGTATAGCAAATCATTGATTTTCTGCCTAGCAAAAAGGAAATGACTGTATCAGTCACTTCCTTTTCATTTTTTTCTATTTTGCTTCGTACCATGTTTGGCCTGCGCTTTCGTCTGCTACTAGTGGGACTGAAAGTTCGATGGCTGATTCCATGGTTTCTTTAACTAATTTTTCGATAGCTTTTAGCTCATCTTTTGGTACTTGAAGGATGATTTCATCGTGTACTTGAAGAAGCATTTTGGTCTTAAATCCGCCCTCAACAAGAGCTTTATCAAGGTTAATCATAGCGATTTTGAGAATATCAGCTGCGCTACCTTGAATTGGTGAGTTGATGGCTGTACGCTCTGCAAATTGACGTACGTTGAAATTGCGAGCATTGATATCTGGCAATTCGCGACGGCGGTGGAAGAGCGTTTCAACATAGCCTTTATCTTTGGCATCACGCACCACGCGCTCCATGTAGTCTTTAATACCTGGGTAGCGTTCGAAGTAAGTCTCGATGTATTGTTTTGCCACTTTACGCGGAATGCCCAGATTATTAGCAAGACCGTAATCAGAAATACCGTAAACAATACCGAAGTTAACAGCTTTGGCATTTCGACGGTCATTTGGTGTCACGTCTTCAGCTTTTTCAATGCCAAAGACACGCATGGCTGTTGACGTGTGAATGTCTGCTCCCTCACGGAAAGCCGCAATCAAATGCTCATCATTTGAAATGTGTGCAAGCACACGCAACTCGATTTGTGAGTAGTCAGAGCTCAAAAGTACTTCGTCTGCTGTCTCAGGGACAAAAGCTTTACGAATCAAGCGACCTTGTTCCAAACGCACTGGAATGTTTTGCAAGTTAGGATCAACACTAGACAAGCGACCTGTTTGTGTCAAATCTTGCAAATAACGCGTGTGGATTTTACCATCTTTCAAAATGAAATCTTGCAAACCAACAATGTAAGTTGATTGAAGTTTGGCGATTTGACGGTATTCCAAAATTTTAGACACGATTGGTGAGATTGGTGCCAAGCGTTCCAAGACATCTACTGCTGTTGAATAGCCTGTCTTAGTCTTCTTAGTGTAACTTGTTGGCAATTGCATCTTGTCAAAAAGCAATTCTCCCAATTGTTTTGGTGAATTAATGTTAAACTCCATGCCAGCAAGGTCATAGATTTCTTGTGTCAACTCATCAATAACAGTTTGGTTGGCTTTTTCCATATCTTGTAGCGTTTCTTTCTTAACCGAAATACCAGCGATTTCCATCTTAGCAAGAACATTTGCAAGAGGTTGTTCCATGTCAAAAAGAAGGCTTGCTTGTTGATGCTCTGTCAACTTATCTAGCATGGCTTTTTCAGAGTGGTTCAAGACCACAATCTTACGAGCCAGGTGGCTAAGAAGCACTGCTTTATCTGGCACCGCGCGTTTAGCCCCTTTACCATAAACAGCTTCATCGCTATCAAGAACATACTCTGTGTAAAGACGAGCAATCGTTGATAATTCATTGTCATCCACGGTTGACAAGAGGTATTTTGCCAAGCGGCTGTCAAATGCTGGCGCAGGCAAATCAATTCCTAAATGACTAAGAAGCACTTTGCTGCGTTTGAAATCATAAGTCTTGATTGGTTTAGATAGCGCTGCTTTGAACAAATCATCCTTAAGCAACTCAAGGTTAGTTGAAGCGTAGATTGCTTTGTCATTTCCCCAAGCAAAACCAATGATGTTTTCAACGTGGTAATTGTCACCTAAGATTTCAAAATAGAAAAATTGGTCATCTGTGAACATGTCATCACTCAAGCTGTCCACTTCAGTGTAGGCAACGTCAAATTTTTCTTGTTTCTTAGTAGCACCAAGATTGTCTTTAAACTGTTTGAAGCCCATTTCATCATAAAATGGCACAAGTTTTTCTAAGTCTGGTCCGCTGTAATTAATATCATCTAAGCCAATCGCAATCGGCGCTGTGATGTTAATTGTCGCCAAGGTCTTAGATAAGAAAGCTTGCTCTTTATCATTAATCAAGTTTTCTTTCATTTTAGATTTCTTCATGCCGTCGATGTTTTCGTAAACACCTTCAAGGCTTCCGTATTCTAAGAGAAGTTTTAGACCTGTTTTTTCACCGACTTTGGTAACGCCAGGGATATTATCTGATTTATCACCCATAAGGGCTTTAAGATCGATGAATTGTTTTGGCGTAATGCCCATTTTTTCCATAAGGTAGGCTGGAGTGAATTCTTCAAACTCAGCCACACCTTTTTTAGAAATTTCAACGGTTGTGTTGTTATCCGCCAATTGGATAAGGTCCTTGTCCCCGCTGACAATGGTTACGTCGTACTCATCTTCATTTTCAGCCAATTTATCCAAGGTTCCGATGATGTCATCAGCTTCATAGTTTTCCAATTCATACCAATTGATACCAAGCGCTGTTAACATTTCGCGGATGTATGGCAATTGCTCACGGAATTCATCTGGTGTTTTGGCACGGCCAGCTTTGTAGTCCTTGTACATTTCTGTACGGAAAGTTGTTTTCCCAGCATCAAAAGCCACCAAGACATGCGTTGGCTGGATTCTTTCTAATAAGTGATTGAGCATGAGGTGAAAACCGTAGATGGCATTAGTGTGCAGACCAGCACGGTTTTTAAAGCGATCAATCTGATTGTAAAGCGCAAAAAAGGCACGATAAGCAACGGATGACCCGTCAATTAATAATAATTTCTTCTTGTTTTCCATGGCTTTATTATACCACATCTTGAGCTAGCTTTAGAAATAGAGACCTCTCATAAACATTGTCCAACTATTAACCCAAATACCACCAGTTAATAATCGATTAGTGACTATAATTTTGACTATAAAACGACAAAAATTTTATGATGTCTGTTTTACTGGAATGCAAATTTCTGTTACAAACTTGTCTGGATTATTTGTAACACCGTAATCAATGAGGGTTATTTCACGAGAAAATCCCACAATTTGCAACTGATGTTTTTTGATGTAAGCTAATAATCTTTTGTAGTGCTCAGGAGCTTCCGTGTGACCACCGTGAAAACGCAAACGTACACACATTGCTTCTGGCAAGATAGACGTTTCACCTGAATAAATATCCTCTTGGTCCAAAAGTAGAAAAATACCATCATAACTTTCTATTTCTGACTCACATAAATGCTCCTTAGAAATTCCCAATCCAATCTTACCAAGAAATACAACAGCTTCTGCATCTGATTGGTCTAACTTTCGAATAGGCTTTTCCATGTCGAGAAAGCCATCAATTTTTAAAGGTTCATCAATCCATACTATGCGACACTCTGGAAGTCGAACTAAGGAAATGCTATCTACAGGCACTGTTTTAGCATCTGATAACCAATTTAAGCGATGGTCAATTTTCTGCTCAATACGCTTTAATTCCCGTTGCTTTTCCATAACAACACTTCTTTGCTGCTGTAATTTTTCCTCGATTAGATTAATATCCTTATTTTGCAAAAAATCCTTAATATCAGAAAGTGGCATATCTAAAGCGCGCAAATAGCGTATAGTATTCAATACTTCAAATTGTTCTGGTCCATAATAGCGATAACCTGAATCAGATGAAATATATTCTGGTGTAAGTAATCCCATTGCCTCATAATGCCGTAAACTACTAACACTGACATGAAACATTTTTGAAACTTCACCTATTGAAAAGATATTTTCCTTATTCATCCTTTTATCTATCCTTCTAAATCATTTTTGGTTGACGACGATACATGATAGTAAATGCAATTAAACAGATAAAAACTGAAAGTAACGATCCTGCCGCAGTTGCTAATCCCATCGGATACAATGTAGCAGGAAACATCGTTGATGTAAAGTAAGCTCCTGGAATACGAACCAAGATAATAGCTAAAATATTATGCAAGAACGATAATTCAGATTTTCCACAGGCACAAAAATAGCCACTAAAACTAAAATGAATACCAGCGAAAATACAATCCCAAATATATCCTCTGAAATACTGAGCTCCTAGATAAACAACTTTCGCTCCATCATTTGTTGTTCTATTTGTAAACAAAGCTATTATTGGCTCTGCCGTAAATTGAACTATGATTGAAACCATAATACCAAAAACAACAGTAATCACAACCGCATATTGTAATATTTTTATAGCACGTTCAGGTTTCTTTGCTCCAATATTCTGAGCACCTAAAGCTGATACCGTTGATAGCATTGACGATGGAATTAAGAATAAAAAGCTCATGACTTTCTCTACAATTCCAACTGCCGCTGAGTCATTCAATCCTCTCAAATTTGCAATAATCGTAATAATGATAAACGCAACCTGGATTAAACCGTTTTGAAAAGCAATAGGAATACCTTTTCGCAGCATTTCTCCAATTGTTAAACGATCAGGTTTAAAATCATCTTTCTTAAGCAAAATGTCCTTACGTCTTAAAATGACTAGCAACGACACGATGACACTAATTGCCTGTGATAATGTTGTTCCAAGAGCTGCTCCAGTAGGACCAAAATGTAAACCACCTATAAAAATATAATCTAAAATAATATTAGCAGCACAAGCTACAGCAATAAAATACATTGGACTTTTACTATCTCCCATCCCACGAAAAATGGAACTAATAATATTATACGCCGTAATAAAAGGAAGCCCAATAAAACAAATCTTCAGGTAGCCCACCATGCCATTTGCCGCTTCTTTGGGTGTAGACATAACAGAAACAATAGGTTGTATAAAATTCAATAAAATAACTGTTAACACAACAGACAGTATTATAAATAGCGTTATGGTATTTCCAATGGCTTTTGTAGCATATTTATGATTTCTACCCCCAATAGCTTGGCCAATAACAACTGTCGTTCCCATAGCTAATCCAACAATCACTACAGTAAACATATACATAACTTGTGAACCATTAGAAACTGCTGTTATACTTCCAACACTTCCAAATTGCCCAATAATAAATAAGTCAGCCATACCATAAAGCATTTGTAAAAAATAAGAAAGTAAATATGGCAGAGCAAATAAAACAACACCTTTTAATACATTGCCCGATGTAAGATTTTTTTCCATTAATATGTTCCCTTTCTACAACTAATGTATTCAGTATAAACTCTACAATAGTTGTAGGGTCAAGATTAGATTGGAATTTCTCCTTAAGCTTACTTTAAGCCACCCCACTTATACTATAGTCATTCCTAAAACTTTCACAACTAGCTTTGCTAGTTTGACGTTCATCTAGAACTCCCAATTTAGATGAATGTATCTTTTTCATAATCTCCTTAAAGTCTAGCTCTGCTAGGCTTTTTGTATTGAAAAAAGCATCCCAATCGTTAGATGGTTTGTCTAACTTTTGGAATGCAGATGATATTTATAAAACATTCAATAAGAGCATTAGAATTGGAATGACAACCATGGTCAAAATGGTCGATTCGGTTACCATGATAGCTGCATAGTCACTATCTGCTCCGTAAAGTTTAGCCACGACAGGCGCATTGGTCATGACGGGCATGGCTGATTGAATAATAAAGACTTCCTTCATCAATTGTGGCATTTGGGTGTGTTTGACAATGATTAACATCAAAAGCGGAGCAATCACGAAACGCCCGACTAAGACCAAGACATTGTCTTTGGTAAACCGCAAACGTGACAGCCCTGCATTAGCCACCGAAATCCCAATAAAAATCATTGACAAAGGAATGGTCAGATTTCCCAAATATTGAAAATCACTCAGCAAGAAAGCTGGGAGTTTGATATTTAAAAGAACCAAAATCACCCCGATGATGAATCCCATAAGTGGTGGTGAGAAGATTTTCTTCAAGGTTCCTCGCAAATCAAGCGTAACTTCTTTGCGACCATCTTTTTGAATCAAATAAGTCCCGATAGTCCAGAAAAATGTCGTGTTACACATGTAATAAACCAAGACATAAGGAATACTTTTATCTCCAAAAAGCGCTTGATTGATAGGAAGCCCCACAAAAATTGTATTGGAATTAAAAAACATAGAAACAAATAAGCCCTGATGTTTTTTATCAATCAAGAATAAATGAGCTACCGCTACAGCAATCGCTAATAAAATCACCATCGAAAGCGCTGGAAAACGCAATTGTGGCAGCATTTCAAGCAACTCTTTTGCCGTAAAACGCCCGACAATAGTTGAAATCATATAGCACGGCAAAGCCACCTGAGTCACTAACCTAGCGATGAGATTCGGCGCTTTTTCGTCAAACCAACCTTTTTTGGTTAGCACATAGCCGACTAATACCATGATAAGAATAATCAGAACACCTGAAAAACTACTCACAAACCTTGCCATTGCTTACTTCCTTTTCATCTTTTAGTTTCAGTATAGCATATTTTTAGCGCTTTCTTAACTACTTTTATGAATATTCCCTAAGTCATCTAAAAAAGCTAGAAAAATAATATTTCTAGCTTTCTTATTCTTGATTAATCATCATTTTCCGAGTCAAACACTTGCTCAACGTGGTCATGAATATCTTCTTTTATTTCTTTTGTTTCAACGACAGATTCTTCACCTAGTTGTTGATATTCTACTTTATCTTTCTTGGTAAATTTCTTGTCATCGTCATATTTTTTAGAAATCAAGGAAATCATGCGGCGACGAAGTTTCTTTTCGTCCTGCACATTGCCTTTTTCACGAATCCAAGCTTGAAGCAAAACAACCAACATAACCAAACCAATGTAACCAAGGATTGGATACATGACAGAAACCAGTTGTTTAAAACCAAGGAAAGACAAGGCATATCCACTCACGACAAAAATAATCATGTAGCGTTTAAACTGACCTTCACCTTTATTTTCAGAAAAGCGTTTAGCTAGAGCGTAGTAAAGACTAAAGGCTGTGTTGAAAATAAGTCCAAATACGACAAGCGAATACGCAAAAGCAAACCAAGGGTGGATTTCATTGGCAAGTACCAACATTGGAATATCTGCAGAAGCAATCTTCCCAACATTGACAAACAAGACAAGTGATGTAACCGCGATAATCAGACCGACAATCGCACCACCAAGGGTTCCACCTTTTTCAGCAACGCCAATGCGAATAATTGACCCACCAAGGACAAAGGCCATTGATACCCCGGTCATCACACAAATGGCGAAGTAATTAAGAACAGACACCCAAATATTGGGCATATTTGTCGGCAAAGTCTTAGCCACTGTATTTAACTGTTCAAAGTCAAAAGAATGTCCAATCAGACTATGACCAGCAATAATCAATACCATGATAATAACAATCGGCGTAAAAATCCCAATAATCTGAGTAATTTTCTCAAAATCAAGGAAACTTACAAAAATCACAAGGAGAACACAGATTAAAGCTCCTAACCAAGTAGGCAAACCAAATTGTTGATTAAGGTTGGAACCCGCTCCAGCAATCATAACAAAGCCAATGACATAACAAGAAATAATCAAAGCAATGTCTAACACACGATTGGTAAAAGGATGGGCAATCTTTGAAAGTACCTCTGAGTGGTCATTCGAACGATAGTAACTTCCTAATGTCACGATAATACGTCCAAAGATAGCATTCAGAATCCCTAAAACAAAAACGCCAATCATTCCCCAGATACCAAATCCGACAAAATATTGCATCAAATCCTGTCCCGAAGAAAGTCCAGCACCAACAATAATTCCAACATAAGCCAGTGCAATTGATAAAATTCGTTTAACCATTTTTCCTCCTTTTTAAATCAGGCAACATTAATAGGTTAACAAAAACAGATTAAGACAAAATGACGATTGTAATCTCAGCATGACATTTGTTAAATTTCTGTGAAAATTTTCACGTTGTTTACAACTCTTTTTCAAGCAAATGCCATTTTAAAAACAAGGGTATTTCTTACCCTCATTTTAACACAAAACCCCGCCAGAAAGCTTCTGGCAGGGTTTCTTTATCTAAATATTTTTTCAGCTTAATTAAATATTTGCCCAAACTGATTCAAGGATGTTAGTTTGATCGCGATCTGGTCCAACTGAGAATGTTGAGATGCGAACACCAACGAGTTCACCAACACGGCGAACGTAGTTACGAGCATTTTCTGGAAGTTCATCTAGGCTACGGCAACCTGTGATGTCTTCTGACCAACCTGGCAATTCTTCATAGATTGGTTTACAACGTTTCAATTGTTCAAGACTTGCTGGGTAGTGGTCGATACGTTGACCGTCAAGGTCGTATGCCACACAGATTTTAACAGTATCAAGTCCTGAAAGAACGTCGATTGAGTTAAGTGACAAGTTTGTGATACCTGATACGCGGCGGCTGTGACGCATAACAACTGAGTCAAACCAACCAACACGACGTGGACGTCCAGTTGTTGTACCATATTCGTGACCGATTTCACGGATACGATCTCCAACTTCATCTAGAAGTTCTGTTGGGAATGGACCGTCACCAACACGGCTTGTGTAAGCTTTACATACACCGACAACTTTGTTGATCTTGCTTGGACCAACACCTGAACCGATTGTTACCCCACCAGCAACTGGGTTTGAAGAAGTAACAAATGGGTAAGTTCCTTGGTCGATATCAAGCATGACACCTTGTGCACCTTCGAAAAGAACACGTTTACCAGCGTCAAGAGCGTCGTTCAAGATAACTGATGTATCTGTAACGTAATCTTTGATTTGTTGACCATATTCATAATATTCTTCAAAGATATCTTCAAATTTGATTGGTTCGCATTCGTACATTTTTTCGAAAAGACGATTCTTTTCTTCCAAGTTCACGCGCAAACGTTCTGCAAAGATGTCTTTGTCCAAAAGGTCAGCAATTCGGATACCAACACGCGCTGCTTTATCCATGTAAGCAGGGCCGATACCTTTGTTTGTTGTCCCAATTTTGTTATCACCTTTAGAAGATTCTTGCAAACGGTCAAGTTTGATGTGATATGGCAAAATAACGTGTGCACGGTCTGAAATACGAAGGCTGTCTGTCTTAATACCTTCATCGTGCAAGTATTTCAATTCAGTTACCAATGATTTTGGATTAACAACTACACCATTTCCGATAACTGAGATTTTCTCTGGGAAGAAAATACCTGATGGAATCAAATGCAATTTGAATTTTTTACCATCGATAACGATAGTGTGTCCTGCATTGTCTCCACCTTGATAACGTGCAATCACTTCAGCATCTTGTGACAAGAAGTCAGTGATTTTACCTTTACCTTCATCACCCCATTGGGTACCAACAACTACTACTGATGTCATATTCTGTTCGATATTGATACGAAATCACCTAGCGAGCAAATAAAAACGATACTAACTTATCCAGCCTGTCGTCTCCATCTCCAAGCTAAAATTCGTATCTTCGTCCTTTCTCTACAACTTGGCAGGAATCTCACCTGCGAGTTTGTCTTACAATTTATTATATGACTTTTCTGTGTTTTTTTCAATATTTGACGTTGAAATTTTATTTTTTCCGAACTTTTTTTGAAAAAAAGGCTTTTTTTCGCAGATTTTCTCTCATAGTTAAAATATTCAAATAATTTTCAAGAAAATACTACTTTTTACATAGTAAATCTTTGCATTTTCAGACGCTTTTCCATAGAATAAATTTACATCAAAATGTACACCGTTTACATCATATAAATCATCATATTTAGAGTAGCGAGGAATTACCATGTCACTTAATGGTTTACTAGAAAAATCACCAGCGACTTTGCCTATTCTTCAAGCAACTTTTGGATTGGAAAGAGAAAGTCTTCGGATTGGGAAAGACCACCGTATCGCACAAACTGACCACCCTGCTTGCCTTGGCAGTCGCTCCTTTCACCCTTACATTCAGACGGACTACAGCGAAGCACAGCTAGAACTTATCACGCCTATCGCTCACTCCACAAAAGATGCTCTCCGTTTCTTGGGAGCACTGACTGATGTTGCTGGCCGTTCCATCGATAAGTCTGAATACCTCTGGCCTTTGTCAATGCCACCCAAACTATGTGAAACAGACATTCACATTGCTAAGCTAGAAGACGACTACGAGCGCCATTACAGAAAGCACTTGGCTGATATTTATGGAAAAACATTGCAATCAATGTCTGGCATTCACTTCAACATGGAGCTTGGAAAAGATTTGGTCGCAAGCCTTTTTAAAGAAAGCGGCTATCAGTCTATCATTGATTTTAAGAATGACATTCACCTTAAATTAGCTCAGAATTTCCTACGTTTTCGTTGGCTTTTGACTTATCTGTACGGTGCTTCGCCAATAGCTGAAGAAGGCTTTTTAAGTGAACCTTTAGCCAAGCCCGTTCGCTCCATCCGAAATAGTCACTTGGGCTATGTTAATCACAAAGACATTCAGGTGTCTTACGAAAGCTTGGAAAAATACATTTCCGATATTGAGGCTTACGTCGCTTCTGGCAAGTTGATTGCTGAAAAAGAATTTTACTCTGCGGTTCGACTTCGTGGCAGCAAGCAAAACCGTGATTATCTCAAAAAGGGCGTCACTTATTTAGAATTACGTTCTTTTGATTTAAATCCATTTGACCACCGAGGCATTGACCAAGAAACCCTTGATACTGTCCATCTTTTCATCTTGGCGCTTCTCTGGCTTGATAGTAGCTCTGCTATTGACCAAAATATCAAAGCAGCAAATACTCTTAATGACAAGATTGCTCTTAGCCATCCTTTGACCCCATTACCTGATGAGGCTCCTGTAAGAGAAATCTTAACGGCTATGCAAGCTGTGATTGACCACTTCCATTTACCTGATTATTATCAAGACCTTCTCGATAAAGTAAGCAATTGCTTGGAAAATCCTGAATTGACTATCGCAGGGCGCATGCTAGAAAACATCCATAACTTGTCACTGGAAGAGTTTGGACGCCAAAAAGGACAAGCTTATCACAATTATGCTTGGCAAGCTCCTTATGCTCTCAAAGGCTATGAAAATATGGAGCTGTCAACTCAGATGCTGATGTTTGAAGCCATTCAAAAAGGACTTCATTTAGAAATCCTCGATGAAAATGACCAATTCATCAAACTCTGGCACGGTGACCACATCGAATACGTCAAAAATGCCAATATGACCGCAAAAGACAGCTACATCACACCGCTTATTATGGAAAATAAAGTGGTGACTAAAAAGCTGCTTTCGCGAGCTGGTTTCCCAGTTCCTGCGGGGCAAGAATTTAGCGATAAAGATAGCGCGCTCCGCTATTTCACCCAAATCAAAGACCAAGCCATCGTCGTCAAACCAAAATCGACAAACTTTGGCCTAGGCATTTCTATTTTCAAAGAACCTGCAGACTTAACCGCCTACCAGAAAGCCTTAGATATCGCTTTTTCTGAAGATGATACCGTCTTGGTTGAGAATTTTATTGCGGGGACTGAATACCGCTTCTTCGTTCTAGACGGTAAGTGTGAGGCGATTGTCCTGCGCGTGGCCGCAAATGTCGTCGGCGATGGCAAGCATACCATTGCTGAGCTGGTTGAACTCAAAAATCAGAATCCTCTTCGAGGGCGTGACCACCGCTCGCCGCTTGAAATCATTAATCTCGGTGACGTCGAATGCCTAATGTTGCAACAACAAGGCTACACACCTGATGACATTCTTGCTAAAGGTGTGAAAGTTGATTTGCGTCGCAACTCTAATATCTCAACAGGTGGTGACTCCATTGACGTGACGGATATCATGCCAGACGGCTATAAAGAATTGGCTGCGCAAATGGCTAGCGCTGTTGGTGCTTGGGTCTGTGGTGTTGACTTGATTATCCCAGACAAGACCTTACCAGCCAGCAAAGAAAATCCCAACTGCTCTTGTATCGAATTAAACTTTAACCCAGCCATTTACCTACATACCTACTGCCACGAAGGACCAGGCCAACCCCTTGCTCCAAAAATCATCGCTAAACTATTTCCTGAGATTTAAAGATACCTAAAAAGCGAGGTCAGCTCGCTTTTTTGATTGTCCAAATTAAGCATGAGATGATTACGCTTTACAGCTCACAATACTAGCCCATCAATTTTGCTTTGTGTTATAATATTCTTATGGATAAACTTATAAAATCAATTTCAAAATCTGGTTCTTTCCGTGCTTATGTGCTTGATAGCACTGAGACTGTAAGAACTGCTCAAGAAAAACATCAAACACTTTCTAGCTCTACAGTTGCTCTAGGTAGAACGCTTATCGCCAATCAAATCCTAGCTGCCAATCAGAAAGGAGACAGCAAAGTAACCGTCAAAGTCATTGGTGATAGCTCACTTGGTCACATTATTTCTGTGGCTGATACTAAAGGACACGTTAAAGGCTACATCCAAAATACTGGCGTTGATGTTAAGAAAACTGCTACTGGTGAAGTCATGGTCGGCCCATTCATGGGTAACGGTCAATTCGTTGTTATTACCGATTACGGTACTGGTAACCCATACACATCATCAACACCACTTGTCTCAGGTGAAATCGGTGAAGATTTGGCCTTTTATTTGACTGAATCTGAACAAACACCTTCTGCCGTTGGACTTAATGTCCTTCTTGACGACGAAGACAAAGTCGAAGTTGCTGGTGGCTTTATGTTGCAAGTTCTTCCAGGTGCATCTGAAGAAGAAATCAACCGCTACGAAAAACGTATCCAAGAAATGCCTGCCATTTCAAAACTTTTGGAATCTGACGACCACATTGAAGCTCTTCTAAAAGCTATCTATGGCGAAGACGAATACAAAGTTCTTGCTGAAGATGAAATTGGCTTTAACTGTGACTGCTCACGTGAACGTTTCGAAGCTGCCCTTGTCACTCTTGGCAAAGATGAATTAAAAGCCATGAAAGACGAAGATCACGGTGCTGAAATCACTTGCCAATTCTGCGGTAAAACATACAACTTTACCGAAGATGATTTGGAGGGCTTGATTAATGACTAATCTCAGCTCATCTTTCATGATTGGTGACGTTGAAATCCCTCACCGCACGGTTCTAGCACCCATGGCAGGGGTGACAAACTCTGCTTTTCGTACTATTGCCAAAGAATTTGGAGCTGGCTTAGTCGTTATGGAGATGATTTCTGAAAAGGGACTTCTCTATAACAACGAAAAAACCCTGCACATGCTACACATTGATGAAACTGAACATCCGATGTCTATCCAACTTTTTGGTGGTGACGCAGATGGTCTCAAACGCGCAGCTGAATATATTCAAGAAAATACAAAAGCTGACATCGTTGACATCAATATGGGCTGTCCCGTTAACAAAGTCGTTAAAAATGAAGCGGGTGCTAAATGGTTGAAAGACCCTGATAAGATTTATCACATTATCGATGAGGTCACTTCTGTTCTTGACATTCCGCTTACTGTAAAAATGCGTACTGGATGGTCAGATAACGAACTAGCTGTTGAAAACGCGCTTGCCGCTGAATCAGCTGGTGTCTCTGCCCTTGCTATGCATGGACGCACGCGCGAACAAATGTACACTGGTAAATGTGACCTTGAAACACTTGCTCGCGTTTCAAAAGCCATCACTAAAATTCCATTTATCGGAAATGGTGACGTGCGCAGCGTTCACGACGCTAAATACATGATTGAAGAAATCGGTGTAGATGCTGTTATGGTTGGACGCGCAGCCATGAACAACCCATACATCTTCACCCAAATCAATCATTATTTTGAAACAGGTGAAGAATTACCAGACCTTCCATTTGTCAAAAAATTGGACATCGCCGAAGACCACCTTAAACGTCTCATCGACCTCAAGGGTGAAAAAATTGCTGTCCGTGAATTCCGTGGCTTAGCTCCACATTACCTTCGTGGTACTGCTGGCGCTGCTAAAATCCGCGGAGCTGTTTCACGCGCAGAAACTATCGACGAAGTCAAAGAAATTTTCAACAGCTTACGATGATATAGAAACTCCCCGATAACAAAAGTTATTCGGGGAGTTATTATAACTAAAACCCTGCTCAGATAAACTGAGCAGGGTTATTTTTTATGCAATATCAAATTTAAGTTGTCCTTTTGAGACACCAATTTTAAGAGTATTTCCACTTGCTAATTTGCCTGATAGAATAAGCTCTGATAGTTTATCTTCGACTTTATCTTGTAAGGTACGGCGAAGAGGACGGGCACCCATTTCTGGGTCGTATCCAGCTTCAGCAAGGTATTTAAGCGCTGATGGTTGGAATTTAAGAGTGATATCTTTTTCAGCCAATGTTGCAATCAATGGTTTAACCATAATTTTAACAACATCACGCATATTTTCTTGTGTTAAGTGGTGGAAGACAACTTTTTCATCAATACGGTTGATGAATTCTGGACGGTAAGTTTTCTTAAGCTCTTCCATGATGCGTTTTTGCATAGCATCGTAATCATGAGCCATGTCACGCGCTCCAAATCCAACTGTCTTATCATCACGAAGGGCAGTTGCACCAAGGTTTGACGTCATGATAATAATCGTATTTGAGAAGTCAACTTTACGACCACGACTATCTGTCAACACGCCATCATCCAAGACTTGAAGTAAGACATTGAAAATATCTGGATGAGCTTTTTCAACCTCATCAAAAAGTAGCACTGAATAAGGTTTGTTGCGAACTTTTTCAGTTAACTCGCCACCTTCTTCGTAACCAACATATCCTGGAGGCGCTCCGTTCAAACGACTCGCCGCAAATTTTTCCATGTATTCAGACATGTCAAAGCGGATAAGCGCTGATTCATCATCAAACAGTAGCTCTGCTAAAGCTTTAGCTAATTCTGTCTTACCAACACCAGTTGGTCCTAAGAACATAAATGAACCAATTGGACGTTTTCCTGTACGGATACCAGCTTGATTTCGACGAATAGCACGGCTAATGGCAGAAATCGCAGCATCTTGACCAATAACACGTTTGTGCAATTCTTTTTCAAGCGTCAAATATTTCTTGCTGTCGGCTTGCGTCATTTTTTCAACAGGAATACCTGACAAGCGACTAAGAGTTGCCATAATATCATCTTCTGTCACAGCTGTTGGCTTACGTGTCACAGCTTTACGTGATGCTTTTAGCAATTTTGTAGCTTTTTTGAAATCACCTTCTAAGATAGCTTGGTCAGCTGGAGTTAAATCAGAAGGTGTTTCTTTTTTCACCAAGCCTTGAACAGTTGCACTAGCTTCATCAAGCAAATCAATAGCTGAGTCTGGTAGATTCTTACTTGTCAAATAACGGTGGGCAGCTTTAACTGCTGTCAACACAGCATCATCAGAAATCGTTACATTGTGGAAAGTTTCATAAGATTTCTTAAGTCCAAGTAAAATCTGATAAGCATCTTCAACACTTGGTTCTTCAATCGTAATTTTCGCAAAACGACGTGAAAGAGCCGCATCTTTTTCGATGTGTTTTTGGTATTCTTCTTGAGTTGTCGCACCAACCATGTGAAGCGTACCACGTGCAAGAGCAGGTTTTAAGATATTGGCAGCATCTAACGTACTGTCAATTCCAGAACCAGAACCCATAATGGTATGCACTTCATCAATGAAGAGGATAATATGACCATCTTCTTCAATATCTGAGATGATTTGGTTCATGCGTTCCTCAAAGTCACCACGGAAACGAGTCCCCGCTACAACGCTCATCATATCAAGCTCTAAAACGCGCATGTCTTGAAGTTCATAAGGAATTTCACCATTAACAATACGCTGTGCTAGACCGTAAGCAAGTGCTGTTTTACCGACACCAGCTTCACCGACCAAGACAGGATTATTCTTTGTTTTACGACTAAGAACTTGCACCATGCGAGAAATTTCTTTTTCACGACCAATAACTGGTTCCAATTTCCCTTGGCGTGCCATTTCTGTCAAATCACGCGTGAAATCTGATAATTCTCCCGCTGTTGACTGAGGTTTCATCATTTCTGAGAAAGCACCGCCCATTGTGGCTTTTTTCGGTTTACGAAGATCGTGGATAGCTTTGATTTTTTCTTTAGTAAATCCAGCATTACGTGACAATGATTTACGCAAATCAAGCAAACGTGCTGAATCACCATCTTCTTTATTTTTAAATCCAGCAACTTCCAAAAGACGTGTCGCAAACAAATCAAGATTTAACAACATGGCATAAAGGACATGCTCTGTTCCGACTTCAGTGCCGCCAGTCACTTTGCAAATTGACTCAGCAAAAGCTAAAACGTCTTTTAAAGCTTTAGATTGTTCTAAGAACTGCACATTTTTCACATCTGCCAAAGGTGATTTTCCAAGCGCCAAAACAGCTGCTGCTTCGTATTCTTCGTAAGCAATCTTATTTTGGTATTCAGCAAATGTCAACCCTGCCACTGAATCATGAACAGCTACCATGGCTAAAAGCACATGCCAACTTTCTAAATATGGGCTTTCAAATCGCGCCGCCTGGTACTGGGCGATACTGAAAACCTCCTGCATTTTCATTGAATATTCACTCATAAATGGAATCCTTTTCTATCTAATCTTTGTAAGATTTTTCGCAACATACGTGCTCGAATTTCTGGAGCATCTTTTCCTAAAACTTCATCAGTAGCTGTTGCTAAAATCAGATTTCCTTCACGTTCACTAATAATTTTTTCGTCAAAAAGTAATTGAATCAAATCTGTAAAGACTTGCTCACTGATACGTTCACCGATATTTGCCATAAGGTTGTCAAACATTTGGTGTTGGTCTGAAAATCGCACTCTAGCAATACGAATATAGCCACCGCCACCACGCTTACTTTCGACTGTATAGCCACGACTTTCTGTAAAACGTGTTTTGATCACGTAGTTAATTTGGCTAGGAACAACTTGAAAGGCATCTGCCAAGTTTGACCGCTTAATCTCAGCAATACCTGATTGGGCAAGTAATTGCTTGATGTATTCTTCAATACTATCAGATGTATTTTTTGCCATTAGCTTCCTCCTTTTCAAGATTAAAGACCATTTCAAGATGGACTCTCTTTGACTATAACTGACTATCATTATAACAAAAATATCACTTTTTATAAACGAAAATACACCAAATGACCTGCTATACTAAGCTTTTCTCACAAGTTAGAAAAATAACAGCTACTAACCAATAGTATTTTTCTATTAGAACAGATTTTAGTTGAGTTTGTTTCCTAGATAAGATACAATTAACCTTGTAACAAATGAAAGGTTTCAAGTAATGAACTATATTATTACATTTTTAATCGGCATGGTGCCACTTATTGAGCTTCGTGGTGCTGTTCCTTATGCTATCGCAACTGGTATTCCAATGTGGCAAGCACTGATTATCGGGGTTGTTGCCAACATGCTTCCAGTTCCAATTATCTTCTTCTTTGCTCGCCGCGTTTTAGAGTGGGGAGCTGATAAACCTGTTATCGGCGGTTTCTTTACTTGGTGTTTGAAAAAAGGTCACAAAGGCGGTAAAAAACTTGCAGATACTGCTGGTGACAAAGGAATTTTCATTGCTCTTCTTCTCTTTGTAGGAATTCCAATTCCTGGAACAGGAGCTTGGACAGGAACACTTGCTGCTTCAATTCTTGACTGGGACTTCAAACGCAGTATTACAGCGGTTATGCTAGGGGTTATCCTTGCAGGCTTAATCATGGGAACACTAACTGTTCTTGGTTTGGGCGCTTTATCTTAATTTGAAAAAACAAGAGCTTGGAAATTCCAAGCTCTTTAATGTTACACACAAAAAAAGAAGACCACTAAGTGATCTTCTTTTTATATTAGCAAGCTAGTCTTATTTGTTAAGAGCTGCTGCCATTGTAGCTGCAACTTCTGATTCAAAGTCGTTAGCTGCTTTTTCGATACCTTCACCAACTTCGAAACGAGCGAAAGTAACAACTTTTGCGTTTACTGAATCAAGGTATTGTTCAACAGTTTTGCTGTCGTCCATGATGTAAACTTGTGCAAGAAGTGTGTATTGTTGGTCAACTTTAGTGTTGTCAAGCATGAAGCGAGCCATTTTACCAGGGATGATTTTATCCCAGATTTTTTCTGGTTTACCTTCAGCTTTAAGTTCTGCTTTAATATCTTCTTCAGCTTGAGCGATGATTTCATCAGTCAATTGTGATTTAGAACCATATTTCAAGTGTGGAAGAGCTGGTTTGTTAACCATTGCACGTGATTCGTTATCAAGATCGATAGCGTGGTTCATTTGAGCCAATTCATCGTGGATGAATTGTTCGTCAAGTTCTTTGTATGAAAGAACTGTTGGTTTCATAGCTGCAACGTGCATTGAAACTTGTTTTGCAAGAGCTTCGTCGCCACCTTCAAGAACAGTGATAACACCGATACGTCCACCGTTGTGTTGGTAAGCACCGAAGTGTTGTTCGTCAGTTTTTTCGATAAGTGCAAAACGACGGAATGAGATTTTTTCACCGATAGTTGCAGTTGCGTTAACGTAAGCTGCTTCCAAAGTATCACCTGAAGCCAAAGTTACTTTAAGTGCTTCTTCGTTGTTAGCAGGTTTTTGTTCAGCGATAGCTTTAGCTGTTTCTTTAACCAATTCAACGAATTGTGCGTTTTGAGCAACGAAGTCAGTTTCAGCGTTAACTTCAACAACTGCTGCAACGTTACCGTCAACGTAAGTACCAGTCAAACCTTCAGCAGCAACGCGGTCAGCTTTTTTAGCTGCTTTAGCCATACCTTTTTCACGAAGCAATTCAATTGCTTTTTCCATGTCACCGTCAGTTTCAACAAGTGCTTTTTTAGCGTCCATGACACCAGCACCTGATTTTTCACGCAATTCTTTTACTTGAGCTGCAGTAATTGCCATTTTTATGTCCTCCAGGATTTTTTTGTTTACCAAATAATAAAAACGAGACAGAGCGGTTTGCTTTCTGCCCCGTTTTAAAGCATATCAAAGACTGTTAAGCCTCTAATCTTATTCGTTGTCGCCTTCTACAACTTCAACGATTTCTTCGATTGAATCAACTTTTGCTTCTGCTGCAAAATCAGCGTCAGCATCTTCACCTTGGCGTCCTTCGATAACAGCGTCAGCCAATTTAGAAGTGATCAATTTAACGGCGCGGATAGCGTCATCGTTAGCTGGGATGATAACATCGATATCATCTGGATCAGCGTTAGTATCAACCATAGCTACTACAGGGATACCAAGTTTTTTAGCTTCTTTAACAGCGATTTGTTCTTTGTGTGGGTCAACAATGTACATTACGTCTGGAATACGTGGCATATCTTCGATACCGCCCAAGAATTTTTCAAGACGAGCACGTTGTTTGTTAAGAAGAGCAACTTCTTTCTTAGGAAGAACTTCAAAAGTTCCATCTTCTTCCATACGTTTGATTTCTTTCAAACGAGCGATACGTTTTTGGATAGTATCCCAGTTTGTAAGAGTTCCACCCAACCAACGGTGGTTGATGTAGTATTGACCTGCGCGTTCTGCTTCTTCTTTAACAGCGTCAGCAGCTTGTTTTTTAGTACCAACAAACAAGATTACAGCGTCGTTAGCAGCTGCATCACGAACGAATTCGTAAGCTGCGTCAGCCATTTTTACAGTTTGTTGAAGGTCGATAACGTGGATACCGTTACGTTCTGTGAAGATGTATTTAGCCATCTTAGGGTTCCAGCGACGAGTTTGGTGACCGAAGTGAACACCAGCTTCAAGAAGTTGTTTCATTGAAATTACTGCCATGAGTAGTTTCTCCTTTATAAAATGTTTTTTTCCTCTTCCAGACTTCATCTTGCAAATCCACTCACGATGAGCAACAGACTCACAATACATCCAGAATGAGTATTTGTTGCATAATACAACTATCATAGTTTACCATAAAAGCAGGCTATTGGCAAGCCATATGCGGCTTGAAAGAGTTTTTATTTTAAGCTTTTAAAAGCCTTTTGATAACTGAAAATGTCCATGAAATTTTCATGATTTTTTCTCAGATAAAACAAAAAAAGCTCGATTAACTCGAGCTTACTTGACATTATGAAGGCGGTAGACGGATTTGAACCGACGATCAAGCTTTTGCAGAGCCGTGCCTTACCACTTGGCTATACCGCCATAACAGATACCATTTTACCCTAAAATCAAAATCACGTCAAGCCTAATTCGTGAAATTCTAAAAGAGGATTATGAAAAAAGCTGGAACTTGGTTCCAGCTTTTTGGTTAGTCTTTGTTATTCTGTGCAATTTCTTGTGCTGTGAGCATTCGATTAATGTGAATGGCTAAATAAGCAATTTCATCTTTAGTGATTTTTTTATGGTAGATTAACTCCAAATGATCTTTTATCAAAAATGATATTTCAATAGCTCTTGGATAAAGCACTGCGATTTGATCAAAGAGTTGATTAGAATCGTCTTCTAGCATGCTATCGCTAAAAAAACGCTCCGCAAAAAACTTCAAATGTGTTATGAAACGTTGATAGTGGATGCTATGACTATCAATTTCAAAATTAATGCTGTAGCGGATAATGCTGTTTACCGAAGCTATCAATTTGGCGTAATTCATCCCATCACCCTTGCGACCTGATGTCGTCTGAGCATTGATGATATGAAAAGCGACATTGGCAGCTTCTTCTTCTGGCAAAATCAAACCAAACTCTCGTTTGATGAGTTTCAGAGCAAGCAGACCAAGCTTAAATTCTTCAGGGTAATAATTCTTAATCTCCCAAAAGACACGATTGGTAATGGTAACATTATTTTTAAAGCGCTCAATAGCAAAATTCAAATGATCACTTAACATAAAATAGATACTTGGATTAAGTTGACAATTCAAACTTTCTTGCGCCTCATCGACAATCTTTCTGGTTACCTCAAGTAATTCGGGCGGTATGGATTCCAAAATGCCAAGATACTCTTCAAATTCTGAGTTTTTCATGGGAATAAAGGTCTGATTAACCGCATCTGAATCGACTTCATCACCAATTTTTTTACCGTAACCAATTCCTTTTCCAAAAAGAATATACTCACTATTATCTTCATTTACAGCCAAAACGGCATTAGCATTTAAAGATTTTTTTATTTTCACAGGGAAATCTCTCCTAGTCTAAATCTTCTCCATTTGAGGCAATTACTTTTTGATACCAATAAAAAGAATCTTTCTTATAACGTTTCAAACTTCCTTTTCCTAAATCATCCTGGTCAACATAGATATAGCCGTAGCGTTTACTCATTTGAGAAGTTGATACGCTAATCAAATCAATTGGTGCCCAACTTGTATAACCAAATAAGTCAACTCCCATTTCAACAGCTTTCTTCATTTCTGCAATATGAGCACGTAGATAATCAATACGATAATCATCGTGAACACATCCGTCATCACCTAATTGATCATGGGCTCCCATACCATTTTCAACGATAATCAACGGCACATGATAACGATCATACAATTCTACCAAAGAAATACGCAAGCCAACAGGGTCAATTTGCCAGCCCCAATCTGTTGAAGCTAGATAAGGATTTTTCACGCTCATGATTGTGTTACCTGCCGCTTTTTCTTTATTAGGGTCTGCAGATTCAGTTCGTGACATATAATAACTAAATGCCAAGAAATCAGCTGTCCCTGCTTTCAAAATTGCTTCATCTTCTTCGGTAATTTGTAAATGAATTCCTTTATTGGCTAGAAATGTCTTGTAAAGAGCTGGATATTCTCCAAAAATTTGGATATCTGCTGGAGCATAGTTATCTAAATTACGTTCCAAAGCCAACAAAACATCTTGTGGATTGCAGGTATTTGGATAAGTGGTTAACTTAGTTAACATGCAGCCAACTTGACTATTTGGAATCATTTCATGACAGAGTTTCGTTACAAGCGCAGCGGCAAGATATTGGTGATGCAACGCCTGATAAATAGCTTCATCCAAAGTATAATCGATACATTGATCTGGAATAATTCCAGCTGTCGTAAACGGGTGACGTCCTACACTATCAATTTCATTAAAGGTCAACCAATATCGGACATATTGCCCAAATTCTTTAAAACAAACTTTTGCATAACGCACAAACAATTCAATCAAACGACGGTCAACCCAACCGTTATAAGTCCTACTCAAATACAAAGGCATTTCATAATGTGACAATGTCACGATAGGTTCGATATGGTTAGCTTTTAATTCTTTAAAAAGATTGCGATAGTAAGCAATTCCCTCAGGATTTGCCTCTTCTTCAATACCTTTAGGAAAAAGACGTGTCCACGCAATTGAAATTCGCAAGGTCTTAAAGCCCATTTCCGCAAATAATTTAATATCTTCTGGATAACGGTGGTAAAAATCAATTCCACGACGTTTTGGATAATAAGTCGCATCCTGAGTCTTGACAGCCTCTTCAATCATAGGTGTCGTGATTTTATTATGACCAGCATAGTCACTCACATCAAGATTTGGTTTAAAGAGAGCAACATCCGCAACTGACAAACCTTTACCTGCTTCATTCCAAGCCCCTTCAACTTGATTAGCAGCTAAGGCGCCACCCCATAAAAAATTCTTTTTAAACGTTGACATTTTTTATCCTTCCTAATTTAGCATCAATAGCGGTTCAAATTGATGAACAATCGCTTTATCTGTAACATCAAAAGTAACATTGGCTGGTTTTGTGAAAATCATCATTGTGGTTGTGTCAAAGCCAGCTTCGACAATTCTATCAGCATCGAAAATAATCAAAAGTTGACCACGTTTGACAGCTTGACCTTCTTTGACAAGAACATCAAAGAATTTTCCTTCTAGATTAACCGTATCAATTCCAATATGAATTAAAATTTCGTGACCGTCTGCGGTTTGTAAACCAATCGCATGTTTTGTCTTATAAACCATTTTTACCACTGCATCAACAGGAGAATATAACTCCCCTTTGCTTGGTTTAATAGCTATTCCGTCTCCTAAAATTTTAGCAGAGAAAACAGCGTCTTTAACATTTTCCAAAGGAACAACTGTTCCTTCAACTGGTGTATCAAGAATGGCTTGAGATGCTTTAGCTGTTTCCAAAACCTCTTTATCACAGATAGCTTTTTCTGCTCCTTCAGTTTCTACAGCCTCTTCCTTCCACAAAAGGAAAGTTGCTACAAATGAAGCCACAAATGAAATGACAAGACCAATCACAGCGTGCCACAAGTTATTTGGCAATTTATCAGAAATAAACATTGACAATGTCGCTAAACCTGGTCCGACAGCTACATAAGCTTCAACTGCCATTGCTCCCAAAGAAGCACCACCAATGAAGCTACCAACCATAACACCATAAAGGACACGTTTGTGTAGGATAGTTACCCCATAAAGGGCAGGTTCTGTAATTCCGAAAAGAGCTGAAATACCTGCTGAAATAGCTGTTGAACGCAAATCTTTATTTTTCGTACGGATAGCAACGGCAAAGTTAGCTCCTGCTTCTGAAATATTGTGAGCTAATGAGGCTGCATTGTAGATAATTTCTTTACCAGATTGACCTAAAGCAGTGATAACATAAGGAATCATTGCCTTGTGCATACCAGTTACAACCATGAATGGTAAGAATGCTGCTAAGACTGCAACGGCAATCCAGCCGAACTTAGCAAACATAAACATGATAACTGCTGCAAAACCTTGACCAAACGTAAAGCCGAGTGGTCCCAAAACAAACAAAGTAAGAGGAACAACAATCAACAAGCTAAACATTGGCACAAAGAAACTACGAACCACTTTCGGAGTCACTTTTGTGAAAAATCTTTCCAAGTGAGCATAGACTAGAACTGCCAAAATCGCTGGGAAAACTTGATAAGCATAGTTGACATTGGTCAAGCCAATACCAAACAACTTAGCTCCTTCACCAAGCACAGTCGTTAAGTCTGGTGTCAATAAACAAGCAACCGCTGATAAAGCAACCAATTGATTAACTTTCATTTTCTTAGCAGTTGTCACAGCAACTAGTAAAGGTAAAAATCTTAGCGGAGCATCACCGATAAAAGTTAAGATTTGATAAGTTTGAGTACTTTTATCCAACCATCCCAAAAGGGCAAATAACATCAAGAAAGATTTTAAAATCCCTCCACCAGCAATAGCTGGAATCAAAGGTTGAAAAATGGAAAAAACAAAATCTAAAATGCGTGTCCCGATTGATTGGCCTTTCTTATTGTCAGCATTAGCCTTCGGTCCATCAGCTAATAAGTGTTCTAATTCATTATATACTTCAACTACTGAATTTCCAATAATGATTTGTGTTTGAACATTTTGAACAACTCCTAGCACTCCTGATAGTTTTTTTAAAGCTTCCAAATCAGCTTTTGAATCGTCAACAAGATTGAATCGCAAACGAGTCGAACAGTGTTCTAAGTTAGAAACATTTTGACTTCCACCAACCAAGTTTAAAATAGCTTGAGCTAATTCTTGAACAGACATAATACCTCCCCTTTAGTAACTGGAAAAAAGAAAAAACCGAACTAAACTCAAAGTAATCCTAACATTACTCTCAGTTTAATTCGGTTATGCCTGCTTGACCAGTTACATGCCATTTATTTAATTTCTGGTATTAGTATAGCATTCTTTTTTGTAAGCGTCAACATTTTTTTGGAAACGTTTTTAAAAAAATTAAAGAGACGACCAGAATTTCCCTTAACGAGAAATCAATCATCTCTTTAAAAACAAATATTTATCTTTCAGCTTTGACTAAAGGTAATCATTTTGTCCAGGATTTTAACCAGACGTTTTTCTTGATTTTTAGTCATTTTATCTTTAGTGGCATCGTGGTCATCGACCGTACCGACGTGAACTTTAACATCTCCTGAACTATTAATTGCAACGACAAAAGGAACGTATAATTTGTCTTCTTTGGTATAAGTTTGAGAGAATTTTTTCACGATAGCATTGTCAGAGTCACTATAATGTTTACCTCGAACATCGACTGTATAGGCTTTACCATGGTCTGCTTGTAATTCCTTGTCTAAGACAGGCAATAACTCAACACACCACGGACAGGTTGGAAAGCCAAAATAATACATGCCTTGTTCTTTGGCTTCTAAGCGACTAACCACATCAGCTGGATTATCTTTAACCAGCTGAGCCGTTTCATCAACATAAGCACTTGTTCCATTTAATTTATTGGTAACGATATAACCACCACCAAAAATAATCGCAAACAAAACGATAAAGAGACCAAGTTTCATTTTTTTATTTTTCACTATTTTTTCTCCTTTTGAATTAGCTGAACAATTGACAGTAAAATCACCTCGCCATCTGCTGTGAATGGTAAGAGGTTAAACAGATTCATTAGACAAGTTACCTTCAATACGAGGGTGTAGTAATTTAGAGGGATTAAAATGCCAATAATAGTCAATAGAAATGGGGATATAAAAGCAATTAAGAAATTGTCTAAGGGACAGTTTTGATTTCTATACTCCACTTGAAAAGCCAGAACACCAACGTGTTTAAAACACGCTTGGTAATGCAGTGCTCGTGCCACCAAGTAATGCAATATCTCATGTAATCCGACCGCAGCATAAACTGACAAAATCGTAATAACAACTAAACTAAACAAGTCAATCATGTTTCTTTTCGCTGAATCTATCAGTGAGATAGGTTAAAGCATAGACAAGGCAAAAATAAATGATAAATGCAATTAATGTTTGCCAAGACAAGCCAAATGTTGTGGAAATCTTGTGCTCAGTAATTTTGTTATCAATGGTGATGCCTAACAAAGTTTTTACTGAAGCTGACGATCCGCCAAGCTGAAATAATTTCCAAAGGCTTGTAAACACAACTAAGGCAGCGTAGGTCACTACACTAATCCCTAGACAACGACTAAAATCTTTCATATCTTAACCTCCTAAGAAGACTATAGTGAATACCTGCTAATAGGATAATAACTATCAAACCCAAGCTTGCATTTTTCACAACAAGCGTGACTAAGATAAAAACAATCCCTAATAAAAACATTGACGTGGTCTCATTAAGATTCCCGCGTGATTTTGGGAAAAGATAGCCCAGCATCAAAGCTGATTGAGCAAAAGCAACTGACACCATCACTTGGTTAATAGTAGCTAAATGAAAGGCAAAGCAAATCAATAAAGGTATTTCCAACAATACAAGAAGCAAATACTGACCAAAGTATTCTTCCCATACTGTAATCCGCAGGAGATTATACTGATGTCGGAAATCCTCTGTGCTATCGCCATGTGAAAGTAATAATAAGCCATTAAACGCAAGCAATGTTGGTAAGACTGCCAGAACTGCTTTTACACCACTCTGATAAGCCATAATGCCAAGAACAATCACAGGAAAAATCAAATAATACCAATTTGTTTTATAACGAAAGGTGACTTTATCAAGAACAGGTACCTTAATAAAGCGACTGCGACTAGTAACTAAAGTATCAGCCAAAGGCAAATGCAAAAGCAAATAAACAGCGACAACTAGACAGCAAAAACTACCAAGGAATGCTCCTAGAATCAACTCATGAATGGAAAATGGAGAAGAAGCTAATCGTGATTCTAGTGCATAACGCCATTGAAAGAAATAAGCCAAACTAGTTATTAAAATAAGATTTGCTAGGAGTAGTTTAATCACAAGCAAGTGTTTTATCTGATTTTGCAAAAGCCTGTCTAGCCCTAAAGATAAGCATTCTAAGCTGATGATAACAAGAAAGAACGAAAAATGTTGACTAAGGAAAAACAAGCCAAAATCTCCCACAGAAGTTGTAACCAACTTGATAGCAGGCGTTGCAATGATCATGACTAATTCATAAATCTCAACCATTAACAACAAACGGAACAAAGAGTAAGCCCTTTGAATATCACGTTTTCGAAATGGTAAAGCTTTAACGAAATACAAAGATGTCTTATCCAAAGCCAAGGTTGCCTCAACAAAAAGAAAGGACAAGCAACCCAAGACAAATGTATTGCTGAAATAGCTAAAAAAGATTTGTTTCTGCCCAGTTTCCAAAATAGCAAGAGGAACATTTGTTCTGATGGATGATATTTTTGCCAGCTCTTTCATGTTGTAGAGATAATACAAAATATAAAGCAGGCATAGGAAAGTGACAAAGGAACGTCTTACCCATTTTGATTTGAAAATCGGGCGATTTAAGAAACCTTTCAAAGCATTATTCAGAAACATTGTCATCAAAAGTTGCGTATCTTTGAATGAACGTGATTTTATCATGAACAGACTCCGTGCGTAACACCTCTGCTTCCAATTGACTAGCATCGCCAGTAAAAGGAACTAATTTCCCATTAGACATCAAAAAGATATGGTCACAAAAGTGATTGATTATGGTCATATTATGTGAAATTAAGACAAAACTGCGATGATCAAGTAAAGCCTGAAATAGTTTTACTGTAATCAAAGTGGTTTCAAAATCCAAACCATTAAAAACTTCATCTCCCAAAACATAAGGAGCATTTGATAAGACAGCAGCGATAATTTGAACTTTCTTTTTCATCCCAAAAGAATAAGATTCTAAAAGCTGATTCTTAGCTTCCTTCAAATCATATAATTCAAAGAAAGAATCGACCTTATCAAGGTCTGCATTTGGATAACGCGCCAAAACGAATTGAATGTATTCATTTCCTGTCATGTAATCCGGAAGATAAAAATCAGATGGAATGTAAAAGACTTGCTCCTTGAAGGTATCCGATTGATTATGGTGACTATCAATCCAAATCTCTCCTTCACTTGGACGTTTCAAACCAACGACACAATCTAGAAATGTCGTCTTTCCACTACCATTAATACCAACAATAACACTCACTTGTCTTTCAGGAAAAGTTACTGAAATATCATTTAAAACCAAGCGCTTATATGTTTTAGATAAGTGTTCAATCTTAATCATAAATTCCTTATTCTAACAATTTCTCTTAAGAAGAAAGAGAAGAGAAATATTATTTAGTACAGTTAAATGTTACATGAATAACATCAGGAACACCTAACTTGATTCCGCCAGCAAAGTTTCCTGATTGTGACGTACAGTAAGCCGCATAACCAATAACTGCAATGACAGAAACAAGAGCGCAAACTGCCCAAACCCACTTAACAGTTACTTTTGAAGCATATTTAGCTTGCAAAGCAACCAAGTAGTTATCCATAAATCCTAACATAATCTTATGTTTTCCTTTCAACTTTTTAAAAATAAGAGGATAAAAAATGCCCATACAAATGGCAAATCACTCTTATCTATCAGGTGTTCTTTTTCGAAAAATAATTACCGATAACGTAAACCATTTAAACAGATTACACTACCATCATATCATCCGAAAGTTAAGATTTCTGAAAATTGTATATTTGCTTAACAAAAAAAGTTTATTTGCGTATTTGCAAATAAACCGATTTTAATATTTTCGCTGATACAATGAAGACATAACATTAAGGAGGATACTACTAATGCTTAAACTAACCCTTAAACAATTACTTAAAACAGTCGTTCCGGTACTTCCATTCTTTGTATATTACCCGTAAAACCCATTCAAAATAATCAACAGCCCCAAGTAATAACATTCATCCCTTCCCCTGCCCTAATAAATGTTATTACTCACAAAACTTATGAATAATACGTAATATATAAAATTTGGAGGATACTTATTATGTTTACACAAACACTAAAACAAATTTTTAAAATAACCACTTTTGTAGTTCCAATGTTTGTATTGCCCCTCGCTCTCTTATTGTAGTTAGCTTCCTTGTTAAATTAAATTTTATCTGGAAAAATACTTGATAAATTCTCTTTCAAAAAAGCAACCATAATCGGATTCCCCGTTCCTTCTACACATTTAATAAATGTTTCTAAATCAGATAAATCATCTGATTTTTCATCCATGTGATTTAATACTTTTTTCAGAAAATTAAGCCAAGTCATAGCAAACATATCCTGATAAGTTAATATCTTTTCAAGGTGTTCAATAAAGTAATTAGCTTGATAAGTTTTCCCGTAACCTATTAACATGAGTATCAAATTTAAAAAGACAACTTCGGCATTCTTTTTATGACTCGGAAGAGATAAATATAATTTATCACGATCCACAAATGCTTTTCCCAAAAAAATCAAATCCGACTCAGATAGAATAGACATTGTATTTCCAAAAACAAAAAGCTCATACTCTGTCCATTCTTCAATCTCATAAAGGTATGATGTCAAAAAATTCTTTTCATCTTCAGTGATGGTATAAGTCGAATCGAGCGTATGAATAGATGCTTTTATGATTAACTCATTTAAACGCTTATAGACATCAAATGTTTCAGAGCTTTTTTCACTTTCAAGCAAACTATACAAACCATCAATATCTTGTTTATTATATAATTCGTTAATCTTATTTACTATTTGAAACGTCTCCGGTTCTTGATAATTATTAATCGCGTGGCCGAATTCTGAGAAAGTCATGTGGATACCTGAGATGGCGATTAAGAGTTTATCTGCGGCAAGCATGGATTGTCCATTTTCAAAACGTGAGAGTTGAGATACAGAGAGGTTTTCTCGTGCAACGTCTTTTAGTTTCAAACCACGCGCGATTCGCAGTTCGCGGTAAAGTTCACCCAATTGCATTGATTTTTCGAGTTTCATACAGTCTCCTTTTTTGAGTCTATGATTTCAAATTCTCCCAGCAAGAAAGGTCTTTAGCTGTTATCCTAAACAACTTAGAAAAATCATAGTCTATATTTCTATTTTAAAAATCTAGGTATATTCTAGGTATACTAATGTTTATTGTATCACATTTTTAAAAAAGGAATAGCAAAAAACAAGAACTTGGTTAAACCAAGTTCTTGTTTCTAACGATTTTCTGGATAATAACTTACCAAATAATCACTCGATTTTCTGGTGCACGCCACATTGGGTCACCTGCTTTGATGTCAAATTCTTCATGGAAGTCATCGAAGTTTGGCAATGTGACATTGGTACGAAGTTTGGCTGGCGCGTGCACATCAATGCTTGCTAGCATTTGCATGTATTCATCACGTGCCTTCATGCGCCAAATGGTTGCAAAATTGATAAAGAAATCTCGTGCTGAGAAATCGTCATCTTGTTTCGCAGCCTCAAGCGCACAAGCCACACCACCAAGGTCAGCCACATTTTCAGAGACTGTCAATTTACCATTGACCTTAGCGCCATAAGAATCTAGACCATCAAATTGTTCAACGATTTTATCGGTACGTTCCGTGAAGGCTTTGTAATCTGCTTCTGTCCACCAGTTGTTTAGGCTACCATTTTCGTCAAATGAAGCACCGTTGGTATCAAAAGCATGTGAGATTTCATGGGCGATAACCGCTCCAATCCCACCATAGTTAGCAGATGAACTTTGTTCCAAGCTATAAAATGGAGCTTGTAAGATAGCCGCTGGGAAGACAATTTGGTTTTGTTGTGGGTCATAATAAGCATTGACCATGTGAGCTGGCATGTGCCATTCACTACGATCAACGGGCTTGTTCCACTTGCTCCAGCTGTGTGCGATAGAAATCTTAGCAAGGTTACGTGCATTTTCAACGAGCGACAAAGACTCATCAATGATTTTCTTCGCATAAGTTTCTGGTAATTTTTCCGGATAACCAATATGAGGCGTGATGACATTGAGTTTAACAATCGCTTTATCACGTGTCTCTTTGGCTAACCAGTCTGCGGATGCGAGACGTTTCTTGTAAACATCAATCATCGTCGCAACCTTATGCTCTACATCAGCTTTTGCTTCAGGTGAGAATTTTTGACCTGCATACCAAAGGCCAAGAGCTTGGCTATACGCACCAGATGCTAGATAATAAGCTGCTTTCTTCTTATCCATGGCTTGTGGTGTTCCTGAAAGAGCACGACTGTAAGTCCCTGAAAGCACTCGAATCTCATCTGTCAAATAGCTGTTGTAGCTTGTCGCTGCTGAAACAATCAAATCTGCTTTAAGCAATTCCCAGTTCTTTTCAGAATAATATTCTGCCGCAAATTCTTTCCAAAAACGTTCTTCTGGAACAATAACTTTGTCAGGAATTTCCCCAAGAATTTGTGTAAAAATACTATCCAAAGGAAGCTCTGGTGCTAATTTTGTAAAATCAGCCCAGTCATAAGGATGATAAAGCTTAACATACTCAGAAGATTCTTCACGTGACAAGACATATTTAGCTAATTTGGCATCGAGTTCGATGGTTTTATCCAGCAAATCTTTAATTTCTTCTGCTGAAAAATCAAATTTTGCTAGCAATTCTTCTTGCATCTGACGCCATGTCGCTAACAATTCTTTACCTTTTTCGTTGTCTTCAGCGTAATAAGTTGTATCAGGCAAAATTGTTCCAGGTGCGTCTGCCCACAAAACATTAAGCTGCGCATTCATAAAATCTGGCGCCACACCAAATGGAAATTCATTTGGTTTTCCAGCCATTTCAAAATCCGCAATTTGTCCGGCAAAATCCGCAAAAGAAGCCAATTTCTTATATTCTTCAATCAAAGGAAGAACTGGTGCTACACCAACAGCTTCACGTTTTTCATAGTCTGATGTCATGCGGTGGAATTTAACAAAATTTTGCAAAATGCTATCGTCTGGAAGATTTTTACCAGCCAACCACTCATCTGTGGTTGCTAACATTAAGTCTTCAATCTCATCAGCTAAATCTGAAAAACCACCAGTACGCGGTTTATCATCAGGAATGACGGCTGTCTTTTCCCATTCGCCATTGACGGCTTCATAAAAATCATCTTGGTATCGAGTCATAGGAATCTCCTTCTAATCTGTTAAGAACATTCTATCAAAAATTCAGAAGAATAACAGTTACAAGGATTTTCAAAGATAAATTTCCAAGCTCTGCTTTTAACTCAAGCAAAAAAATCCAAAAGTCAGCCTATCTCTAAGCCAACTTTTGGATAACTCACAACTTAGTATCGCAGTTTACGATAAACGGCAATCACCAACAAAAGCAAAATGAAGATAAAGATTGCTAAAATTGGTGCGACTAGCAACGGTTCAACACGACTAGCCTCAGAAATCACACGCGCATTCTTAATTTTATTTGGAATGCGGTGACCACGCACCAAGAGGCGGTGACTATTAACACCATAAGGCGTACACGTCACCAAGGTCACATAATCTTGATTTGGGTCAATGGCTAGCGCTGAGACATCATCTGGCAAGACCGTCAGAATTTGGTCAACTTCATAAGTTAAGGTTTCATCTAAAACCTGAATCATGAAAGTATCACCATCAACCAAACGGTCGATGTCTGTAAAGAGCTTAGCCGATGGCAAACCACGGTGACCTGAAATCACAGCGTGTGTTCCCTTGCCACCAACCGGTAAAGATGTTCCAGGAATATGACCAACAGCGACCTGCAAAATCGCATCATCCGTACCATGGTAGATTGGCAAAGTCGTGTTAATCTTTGGAATTTCGACGTAAGCCATAATTCCTGTACCAGTCACATCAAGGGTTTTATTATAAACAGACTTCTCAGCATTTGATAAATTCAAATCAGGCATCGTACCCTTTTCTAAGGTCTGATTATAAGCCTTGGCATCTGCTAGCATCTTATCTTTCTTATCTTGACTCATATCCTGAACATTTTGGACATAGCCAGCCACAGCTTCTGATTGGTGAAATGAATTCCAATAATCGCTAACTGTCGGATACAACAAGAGGGACAGCCCGATTATTAAGATAAAAATAAGTGAATTTGTCAAAAAATTTTCTTTGAACTTTTTCAACATACTAAAGAGCTCTCCCCACTGTTGCATGAGTAAAGGGAGTAGAAAGAAAGCTTAATGCCACTTGCCACTCCCTTTGTCAGATTAACAAGGTTAATGATTTATCAATGCTTGCTAACCCAACATTTACAAACTAATCTTATGCTTATTTAGCAGCATCCATACGTTTTTTAGTGATAAAAAGAATTGCTGCGACAAGAACAAGAATTGAACCAACTACGTAAAGGATTGTTGTACCCATACCACCAGTTGATGGAAGAAGTGAACCTTTACGGTTGACAATACCAACAGTCAATGAACCGTCTGAAAGATTTGATTTAAAATCATCTGATTTAACATCACCTGAAGTAACATTAGTTGAAAGCTCTGTCAATTGAGGGTCAGCAGATTCAACATCGTATTTAGCGTCGATTGTGAATTCGATTGGTTTGATTGTGTTGTAACCATCTGGTGTAGTTGTTTCTTCAAGTTTGTAGTCACCAGCATCAAGACCTTTGAATTCGAAGCGTGTAGCTTCACCAGCTGCGATAGCTTTTACAGTGTTCCAGTTACCATCTTTATCTTTCTTAGAAAGTGTAAATCCGGCACCTTTCAAAGCTTCTTTGTTTTCGTTAAGTTTGTTAATAATTGTTTGGTAAGTGAAGACTTTTACAGTATCTTTTGGAGTTTTACCAGTATCTGCTGGTTTAGATGTACCATCACCAGTAGCGTTAGGGTTGTTTGAGTATGTCAATTCAACGCTGTTTGGGTTACCTGCTGAACCAAGAACAGCTTTATCATTAAGAGTTGCGTTGTATTCTACAGTAACTTCTTTATCGTCTTTTGAGATGCCACTAACAGCTTTTACGTCAGTAATGATAACAGAAAGTGTTGTTGTACCATCTTTATTTTCTGTTTTACTTACTTGGTATTGATCTTCTTTAAGAATTGTATTATCTGCTTTTACCAAAGTGATTTTATCAAAGGTTAAACCTGCAGACAATGTATCTGTAAATTCTACATAATAGTGTTCATAATCATCAATATGAATTGGAAGTGTTGCCTTCAATTGGAATGGAACTGTATCATTAATATCATAGTCAGCAGCATCTTGCCAATCAGTTGTTGTACCAGTTGAATCGTTAGTTTCTTTTACTTTCTTTTGAACAGTTGGTCTATCATTTTTAACACGGGCAGTGACATCACCAGCAACTTCCATCATAAAACGAGTGTAAGCTGAATATTTATCATTTTGTTTACCATCTTTATCTTTTACCAAGTAGTAACCAGGTGCAGCAACTGTAAGAACAGCTTGTCCGTCTTTACTTTCTGCACTAGCTGCTGGAGTTGTAAGGTTAGCACCAGCTACTTTTGAGAATGCTTTAGCATCATCTGAGTCAACTTCTTGACCTTCGATTGCTTTAGCAATCTCAGCAGCCTCTGATTTATCTTTGAATGTAAAAGGTGTTACACCATTACCCCATTGGATATCTGAAAGTGTCTTACCATCTGAAGCAAGCGTACCAGAAAATACTTGGTAAGCTTCGTAAGTGTGATTATCTGCGACATGATCAATCGTCAAAGTATAAGCGGATGCTTTCACACCAGCAAATGCGAAAAGCGTAGCAACAAAAGCTGCTAAAAACAACTTGAATTTCTTCATTGTAAAATCCTTTTCCTTCTTTCTTTTTTAAAACAAAAACTAAATTGTGTAAACTCCAAAATTGAAGTCATAACCTAAATCCTTACAGTAGTGAATCAGGCATCACCACCTTTACCAGGAACTCTATCATTAGGAGTCACCTCCTTTTTGATAATCTCTGTAAACTTTTAGGATGATTAATCCTAGGGAGAGCAGTGCTAAGCTTGCACCAATCACATAGTGCATCTTCACACCACTACCACCAGTCTCAGGCAATTCATATTGCTTTTGAGATTTATTTTTAATGGTAATCTGACCATCCTCAGCATCCGTTACCATATCGGCTGGATTTTTCGAACTATCAGAACCATTTGAATAACTAGTATCATAACCAGAAACGGTTTGTTCACGGACATAGTAAGTGAAAATGTACTTGTTTCCACAAGCATCATAACCAGAAACTGGCAGATTCTTATACGTTCGCGTCCAATTATCAGCATGGGTCAATACTTCACCGGCTTTATAAACATACTCGAAAGATTGACCACATTGGTTAGTCGCTACCTGAATCACATCATAAGTGATTGAACCATCCGTACGCTCAGTTTTACTGCCGTCAGATTTTAACCATTGTTTCTTAACGGTTAAGTTCGTTTGCTTGATTTTTTTATTTTCAACATAAACCGAAGCGCTGGTCTTGGCTAAGTTAACAGCTCCATATACCTTTTTATAATAATCGTCATAAGCATCACATTCATTTGGAGAGTAGTAGAAATAATGCTTTTCAGGATTCTTAGGTAATTCATAACCAGGTGGAGCAGAGGTTTCTTTGAAGTAGTAGGCTTGATTATCTTCAAAGTTTTCTTTTGGATCTATCCAACCTACTGTAATCCATCCTAGAATTGGAACATAAACTTGATAACATTTACCTGGTTCCAACAAGGTTTTTGAAATCGAAATATGTCCATTTTCATCACTGACATATTCTCCAACGACTTCGTCATTACGGTCATCACAATCACCATCAGCCTTATAAACCGTAAAGACCGCACCTTTAAGCCCTTTAGCATAGTTACTTGAATCAACTTTATTGATAACATAAGCATGCTCAGTATCAATACCAGCATCAGTACCAATTCTTTGCCAAGCTACGGCGGTTGTCGTATCAGTAGAACCCTCACTAACTCCTGATAAAGTTGCCGTATTCTTAGGCCAGTAAGTAGCTGTCAAATCTGGATTCTTCTTAATCAAAGTATAATCATACTTCAGCTTATAAGCTGTCTCATCTTTTAGACTGATTGTTAAAGTACTTGTCAAATTACCCCAACCATCATCTGTCGACGACACTTTCCAAGACCAATCACTAGAGGGAACTTCTTGATTGCTGTCAGCATAATAAAGCTTAACGGAAGCTTGGTTTAAAGCAAGAGATATGTCCGTCCCATAAATACTCATGACATCTGTCAGCGTTAGCTTATCAGTACCATCTACTAAATCCTCAGCTTCTGGATTAATTGATAAACTGTAGTGCAAGACTCTGTTGGTGTTATCCCAGCTACCTGTCTTAGTAATTGGTTTGACAACTTGCTTGTCTTTACCAAAGGTAATGATTTGAGTTTGACTATCTGAACCGTAATCTTTATTACCATCAACAAGAACTGAAACCGTATTGGTTAAAGTATCCGTTACTTTCTTACCTGATTCAGGTAACTTATCGTAAGCTGTCGTGTAAGTTAACCAAAAATCATTGTTATCACCAATACTTTGTTTAAGGGTTCTACCATCAGTTGTTGAAAAATTCAATGTGACAACATTATCACCTGAAATGCTTCCGTCAACCTTCATGTTCGTAGCGCCCCACTCATACTGACCAGTTATAGCTGAAATGCTATTACCAGAAATCGTTACAGGCGTTTGACTGTAGTGACGACCAAAAACCAGACCGGTTAGGTGAACACCTTTTGGTAAATTATCTGTTACCGTCATAGTCTTAGCATCGTCACTCAAATTAACCTTAACTTTCCAAGTAACAACACCATCCGTGCTAGTTTTCTTGGTCGTTGCGTGATTTTCATCACCATCCATTTTGATAACATTTGAATTATCAGTATGGTGATACTTCGCTTGGCTAGAATGGTCTGCAGAACTAATCGTATTCCAGAAATCAAGATTAGCATTGCCATTTAGCTTAGCTGTTGATTGGTATTGAAGAACAATATTTTTACTTGATTTGAAATCATCGGTTAAAATAATTTGAAACTCAGTATATTTAGTATTGTTATCTAAATCTTCATAGTTGGTATAACCATCCCATGGTTTTTGACAAGCTTTCAAAGTAAACTTACTATCACCAAAGATTTTAACAAGTTTTTTATACAAGTCTTGCAACTGTGCTTTGGTGTACCAGTGAACTTCTGAATTTTGATTGTATGGATCTGTTAGAAAATCCCTAAAATTCGTTCCTTTTTCAATCACACCACTTGCTGGCATAGTGATTTTAGTTTGCCAACTAAGTGTCTTGACACCTGTGTCTGATGTGTCATTTTCTCCAAGAGATGTTTTTTCTAGATTACCATCACCTGGAACACTTGGTTTAGCAGAAGATGAAGTTTTATCACCATCATCATCTAAGGTAACTGTATTTTTCACAGTTTTTTTATTCCAACTTGAATTTTTAGCATCTGTTGTATAGGTAATTACATAGGTTTTAGTATTTGACTTTTTGCCTTTTTGACCACTAAAACGAATATAAGAGACCTTACTAAAATCCGTTATATTGTCATCTAACTTATTATTATTAGAATCGTAGTAGCGATAAGTTCCAGAAGCACTAGATCCATCTTTCAATGTAACTTCTATCGACTCAGCTTTCTTAAAGAAATCATCTTTTAAGGTAGCACCACCAATATCATTACTATCTGGGTTTACTGTGATTGTCCAAGTAATCTTTCCAGTCTTTTTATCGTATTTACCAGACTTTTTAATATCATTTAATTTTAACGTAACGCTAGTACTGCTACTTGCCTCACGTTTATCTTGATCATTTTTAGAAACAGCTTTGATAGTATTATTAACCTGTACAGTTTTACCTGCTGATAAACCAGCAAATTTATAATGATAAGTGATTGTGTAAAAATGACCAATCGGATTACCATTCGAATCTGTTCCACCACTGACTAATTGCGGAAGAGTCAAGCTCCACTTTTTATTAGCCTTATCAAAGTTTGGCTTAGTAGAAACAGTTTCTGTTCCAGTCACATGACTTGTATCTCCAGTATAAGTTGATTTGGTAATTGATACATTTGTAACATCAGCAATTGATACACCATCTGCTGTCAAACTATCCGTTAAATCAATATTACCCGGCGTTCCGTATTTAGAATCCACTGTGACAGTGTAATCGATATACGGTGTATCACCATCATATGAAACTTTTCCAGTTTTTGATGTTGATAAATCATAATTTTTAGTTACTTTTTCTGGTGGAATTTCAATTGTCACACCATCACTAAACTTGACCGTGTAGCTATCATGACTTGTTCTATGAGTTAAGCCAAAGACTGCTTCGTAATCAATATAACCTGTTGACTGAACACCTTGTCCCATGCTAGCAACATAACTATCTAAGAATGTAATCAGCAAATAATATTTACCTGACGAATCATCTTTTTTGAATTGGTACTTAAAAGCATCGGTATTATTGTTATCACGTCCAGTGTATTCCGTACCAAGTTTTAAATCTTTACCAATCGCCGTATCATCTGGCAAAGCTAAGTAATAATGTTTTTCTTTAGCAACGTCTTTTTGGTTAATCTTAAAATCCAAATGCAATAAGACGCTTAATTCTTCTGTTGATAAATCCTCTTGAACAGATTTTTCATTATAACTATATCCCGTCAAATACCCTGAAAAGTCAGCGTAGGTTACACCCGCTAGGGTGTATATTGAGAAGGTATTAGACTTGAAATCAACACTTTCGACTGCTCCGTCACCAGTTTCTTTAATGTCTGTATCTGTCGATTCAGTCAAATCTTGAACTTGGTTAACATCGTTATCCACAAAGTGATACAACTTCCAACCAGCTTGTTTGTCATCGCTTGTGGATAAGTCATTTTTAAAAGCCATTGACACTTTGACGTCTTTACTTGGTTCAACTTCCTTGCCATCATCTGTGACAAATGAAATATCGTAAGAGTGTGCTTGTGATAAGCTTTGCTTACTTTCGCTTAGAAGCGATGTTAACTTGTTATCAATGGCAGTCGTGTCAGAAACAGGCTTTACCTTTAATTGAACTGGCTCTGTAAAGGTATCTCCCTCATAAGAGACCGTTACCGTCACATCTGACGTTTCAGCAGTCAAAGTGCCTGCTTGTGACATATCCTTTTTTTCTTGACTTGACTCAGTCGGACTGGCTTGTGAAGAAGCTTCTGTCTGGCTATTTTCTTTTTGGGAATCATTCGTCGTGGACTCAACCTGAGATGAGGCACCATCTGAGGATTGAAAAACAGACGAACTATTTCCCGTACTAATTGTTAGGGCTGGTAATATTAGTAAATATGTCGTACAAAAGACAACGACTAGAGATAGCACCAAAGCAATCTTTGCGATAATACTATCTCGGACTCGCTTTTTTACTAAAATCGCTAACCTTGCCCATAGCTTTAACATCCAAACTCCTTTCTAAACATAATTTTGTTAACTTTCTAATCGATTGACCCCATTCGGTTAAGTGGCCAAATTCTTAAGCTTAGTTTCCCAACTAACTGTTCACTATCTACTGGGCCGACAGCTTTATTACGTGAGTCTACCGAAACCTCTCGGTGGTCTCCCATCACAAAGTACTTACCATCTGGTACTTGATAGGGTAACTCGATATTAGTTTCTCCATAATTTTTCTCACCACTTTGTAGGTAAGGCTCGTTAATCTTTTTCCCGTCAACAGTGACATTTCCTTTTTTATCAATGTTAACCCATTGGCCTGAGGTTGCAATAACACGTTTTACCAAAACTTTGTTGTTATAATAAAAAGCTACAACATCTCCCTGTTTCAAATGCTTTTTGCTAACAGAAACAACCATGTCCCCAGCTTTCAAAGTAGGAGTCATTGAATTTCCGTAGATTTGTAAAACAGGTAACCAGATTGTCGCAACCAGTACGGCCAATGCTGCTACCGTTACTAACGTAAAAACAGTACTGCGTAAAGTACGAATATAGCGTTCACGATATTTAATCTTTCCCAATTCTTTTGAAAGCTCATCAGCTTTTGGTAAATCGGATAAATTAATTTTCTGTGATTTTTTATCTAATGGTTTCATGTTAAAAACCTCAGCTTCTTACGCTTCATCATCCGCATTATTCTTGGCATCTGCCATACGTTTTACGTTATAAAGATACGTATCCGCTGCTGCCTGTGCCTCTTCAAAAACTTTACTAATTGCCAAGGCTGCTTCAGCGATAGAACCCGCATCAGTGACTTCTAGCTCACGACGCTCAAGTTTACCTTCAAGTTCTTTAACTTGATCTTGAAGTTCTTCGATTTCTTTTGCCTGCTCCACAAGCAACTCAAACAAATCTGAGCGACGCAGTTTTCTTAATTGTTTAGCATCAAGCACGGTAGGACCTCCTTTTTAGTATTCGTTTTCACATAAAACTCACATAATTTTAAATGTATATTTATTCTTATTTTGAAAAAATAAAGACTAGATAAACATTTTTTCATTTTGTCGTTTTATATATCTAGGCGTTTTGAAGAACATTATAATATTTTTTCGTGATTTTGAAAAGGGATTTTGTGCAAGTGATACTTTTTTTAAGATTTTGTTTCCTAGTTCTAATTTTCTTAATATTTCGTCCTCTATCGTTGTTAGGAAAGCTAACAATGATAAACTTCTAAAGTCGAATATTGACATAATCATAGGATTGATGTAGCTTAATTTTTAGCTTTATGTTACAATGCTAAATTGATTAGGTATAATTTTTGGTCTTTTCAGAAATATTACATCATTCAAGTAGAGGATTGTTTATGACAAATTTATCAAAAAAACATCAACAAGTTTTAGAAACTAAACAACGTTTATCAAAAGCACTTTATCTACTGATTACTGAACGACATTATGACAAAATCACTATCTATCAAATCTTAGACAAGGCCACTATCTCACGCCGAACATTTTATCGCTACTTTGATGATAAAGCTGACTTAATGGATTTCTGTCTAGAAAACTTTGTCAAAGGATACTACCACCAACGCGATAACTTTATCGTGGCGGAAAAACCTGAAGACGTCTTCTTAGTTACCTTGAATTTTATGTATGACAACAGAGCATTTATTTCATCACTTGTTAAAAGTGGTCACTTTGCGCTGCTTACAGAAAAATTCAATCAAAAATCTGCCCAAATCTACAAAACCATCAATCTTCCATGGTGTGTTTACGATACTGTAGATAGCAACATCGATTACATTTCCAAAGGGTTATTCGGTGCTTATCTTAACATCCTACAATTTTGGTTAAGTAAAGACGAGCCTGAAGAACCTGAACTCATTGCAAAAAACTTATCCCTTCTTTTTAATTCTATTCCTAGTTACTTCAATGCTCCTTCAGAAGAACATATTGCGATAAGAGATAAAAGATAGGGATATTTATTTTTCAGAAATTTTTTGTGATCATGTCTGTAAAACCTTTCTTGACAGCTTTTTTTGGTAAAGTTGACAGGAAAACCGCTAACATTGACAGATTTACCGTTTTCATTTTGCCAAAGGTTGACACTATAATTTTTTAGTTGACAGGATTTTAATAGTTAGTTGGCTAAACAACTTATAAAAATACCACCTTATCCACAACTTATAGCAAATCGTTCAGTAAAAATTGCTTGATAAACTATTCTTTATTTTGTGTTCCCGCTGATAATAGGTTTCCTTTTGGAAATCTCAAATAGATAAAAAGTCGGTAAAAGTTCTTTTTACCGGCTTTTTTGCATGAAATTTTCACATCATTTAAGCCTATTTTATTAAAAAAGGTAAAATATCTTGAAAATTCGCTTATTTTTACACAATTTACACACAGTTATTCACAACTTGTGGATAAGTATGGTTATATACTGGGGATAACTTGTGTATAAATTCACCAAGAATCCTTTCATATCAAGCTTTAAGAGCTATCCACATTTTTTGGAAAAAAGCTGTTAATAACTTTTATTTTGGGCAAAAAAAGTAGCCAATTCTTGAAAATCAGCTCCTTTTTCCACAATTATAGTAAGTCATCACGACTAACTTGCTCAAATTTTTGATCGCCATCATTTAATTTATCCCAAATGATAACTTTTCCGGCTTTCAAAGACTTCTGAACATCAATGATACGTTGGTTAGATGATCCACGAAATTGTAACATCAAATTCTTCTTAGTAATATCAAAGCGACCATCTACCAAAATATCAATTAGGCTTAGCATTTCTAGTTTATCTGGTGTTTCTTGCATCATTTCTTCCCAAGTATATCCAGTCCAAGACCAAATATCTTTTTCAGGAAGTTCACGGCGCACGCGCTTAATTAGTGGCAAAAGAAAACCTGTATTTAAGAAAGGTTCTCCACCAAGAAGCGTCAAGCCTTGAACATAAGGCTGCGCCAGGTCAGCCATAATTTGCTCTTCTAGCTCTTGTGTGTAAGGCTGCCCTGCCTTAAATGACCAAGTTGCAGCATTATAACACCCTTTACAGTGGAACATACAACCTGACACGTAAAGTGAGTTACGCACCCCTTCACCATCAACAAAGTTAAAGGCTTTATAATCGATAACGCGACCTTGACTTAATTCTTCTGACTTCCATTCACCAGGCTTGGGAGTATTCCAGTTTTTTTCTTCCATCCTAGCCTTCTTTCTATTTTTAATTCCTATTATAAGTAAATCAATCTTCCAAACTTATCCAGTAACGCTCAACAGCATCTAAAATATCTTCAAGCTGGCCACCATTGGCTAATATTACCTTACGGCTACCTTCATTGTCATCATGACATGTGACCAAAGCTTTAGTGATGTTTTTCTTCTTCGCTTCTAATAAACCTAAGCGCAGTTGCTCTTTAGCATATCCTTTGCGGCGTTCAGTTGGACGAATAGAATACCCAATATGGCCGCCTTGTTTTAAAAGATTCTCATTTAAGCGTAAGCGCAAATGCAAAAATCCCAAAGCCCTGCCATCATCAGCAAATGAAACAAACTGAACGGCTGGAACAAAGTTTGCAGGCACATTAATCCCCATTTCGCTCAGGCGATTACCTTCAAGCCAGTCCTCATAATCAAAGTTATCCACATCCCAGAAACCACCATCATGGGCAGACTGGCTCATTTCAAACTCTTTCATCATCTCAATAACGGCTGCTTTATCTGATAATTCAGGTCTTCGTAATTGCATAGGCTTACCTCTTATTTACTTTTTTTCTTCGCTTTTTCCAAAAATTGTGCTTTCAATTCATTGACACGCGCTTTTTTATTACCCTTAGAAGTTGAATGTTTTTCATGAAAACGTTCGACTTGTTGCATGCCTTTATAATCTAATTGGTATTTTCCCACGATTTTTTCCTTTCTTCAAGTTTTTTATCAATATAATAAAGAAGCTGGGACAAGCGTCTCCAGCTTCAATATGTCATGAAACTGTCTAAACCATAATTATTGGTTAACGAGTCTTATTAACAACTCTTATCTTTGTGCATGTGGTAGTCACCTGGATTTTTAATTGTTGAACCATTCATGTGTTTAACACGCGCAGAAATTTCTTTGTGACGACCATTAACCATTGGACGAGCTTGAGGGTTACCAAGGTATCCACAAGTACGTTTAACAACGTCTACTGATTTTGGATCGCTGTTACCACAGTTCGGACAAACAAATCCACGTTCTGTTGGTGTGAAGTCTCCTTCAAAACCACATTTATAACAACGGTCGATTGGTGTATTTGTACCAAGGTATCCAACACGTGTATAAGCATAATCCCAAACAGCTTCTAGAGCTTTTGGATTTTGTTGAAGAACTGGGTATTCACAGTAGTGAATGAAACCACCAGTTGCACCAGCTTCTGGGTAAACTTTTTCAAAGTCCAATTTTTCAAATGGTGTTGGATTCTTACGTACATCATAGTGGAATGAGTTTGTGTAGTATTCTTTATCTGTAATATCTTTAACAATACCGAATTTCTTAGTATCAAGACGGCAGAAACGGTCTGTCAAACTTTCAGATGGTGTTGAATAGATTGAGAAGTGATAATCATATTCGTCTGACCATTCAACACAGTAATCTTTCATCTTACGGATAATGTCAACTGTGAATTCTTTTGCTTCTGGATTAGTTTCCCATTCTGGTCCGAAGAAGACTGTTCCGACTTCGTAAAGACCGATGTAACCAAGTGATACTGTGGCACGACGGTGACGGAAAAGTTCATCAACGTTATCGTATTTACCAAGACGTTTACCGAAAGCACCGTATTGGTAAAGGATTGGAGCATTTGCTGGAGTAGCTTCTTTAACACGTTCAACACGATAAACAAGCGCATCTTTACAAATTCCCATACGTTCGTTGAAAAGTTCCCAGAATTTATCCATATCACCATGTGATTCCATAGCAATACGTGGAAGGTTGACTGTAACAACTCCAAGGTTCATACGACCTGAGTTCACTTCAACGCCATTTTCATCTTTCCAACCTTGAAGGAATGAACGACATCCCATTGGTGCTTTGAATGAACCAGTCAATTCAACGATTTTATCGTATGAAAGCACATCTGGATACATACGTTTTGTGGCACATTCCAAAGCTAATTGTTTGATATCGTAGTTTGGTGTGCCTTCTTCAAGGTTAAGACCACTCTTCAATGTGAAGATTAGTTTAGGGAAGATAGCTGTGCGGTGTTCGCTACCAAGACCTTGGATACGAATTTTAAGAATAGCTTTTTGAATTTCACGTTCAAACCAGTTTGTACCAAGACCAAAACCAAGTGATGTAAATGGTGTTTGTCCGTTTGATGTGAACAAAGTATTGATTTCGTATTCAAGACTTTGCATCGCATCGTAGATATCTTTTTTCGTTTTTGTACGTGCGTAGTCTTCGCGGCGGTCTTCAGCAACCCATTCCTCAGCATCTTTTAAATGCTTTTTGTAGTTAAGTTCAGCATATGGTGCCAAGAATTCGTCGATACGGTCTGCAGTACATCCACCGTATTGGCTTGAGGCAACGTTAGCAATGATTTGTGAAATTTGTGCTGTTGCAGTTTGGATAGATTTTGGACTTTCAACTTCAGCATTACCAATCTTAAAGCCGTTCCCCAACATTCCCTTGAAATCAATCAAGCAGCAGTTTGTCATTGGAGTATATGGGCTGTAATCAAGGTCGTGGAAGTGAATATCACCTTTTTGGTGAGCGTTGGCAACGTGAGCTGGCAACATTTTAAGACCGATTGATTTACCAACGATACCTGCAGTCAAGTCACGTTGTGTATTGAAGACTTCACTATCCTTGTTAGCGTTTTCATTAACGACAGTTTGATCTTTGTTCAAAAGTTTATCAATTGAAAAGTTGATATCTGTCGCTTGAGAGCGCGCAAAATCGCGTTTTGTACGATAATTAATATATTCTTGAGCAATTGCGTATTCATTAGCTTCTAAAAGTTCATGCTCAACGATATTTTGAATTTCATAAATTTTGACGTTGTCTTTGAAGCGATCAAAAATTTCAGCAACGATATTATCTGAAATAGTTTCTAATTTTGCTTCAACAACCGGTGACATTTTTGTCACGTTATTGCTTGCTTTAACCAAAGCATTATAAATTTTATCTGAATCAAAGTTTACAGAACGTCCATCGCGTTTGATAACTTTTACAGTAGGTTGTGCAGCAATTTTTTCTTTTTCTAATGTAATCATATGAACACTCCTTCTTACTCGTCTATTATAACACGGGACAAAAAAAAAAATCAATATCTTGTGGTCACTTTTTTTGTTAACCACAAGATATTGCGTTTTCCTTTATTTTTTATGATAGACGGTAAAGCCTGTAATACCGCCGATTTGGACCTCTTCATAGTTAGAAGAAAAATTATTTTTAAGTGAATCAGAAATTTTTTGGTCCTTATTGACCACAATATATGACCCCATATTTTGTAGCAATTCATCTTCTAAAACTTTTTCATTAGCAGATTTAGCGGTATTCACAACTGGAGATGTAAATTGTGAACTACTTGCTAGCTTACTATTGATTCCAATTTTAGATGAGTCATCCCAAACGTAGACAGTATCATCTTTAGTCGCATTTTTGGCAAGATAATTTGCAATGATACCACGTTCACTATTGGCATTAGCAGATAAAACAGTGTGCACCAAAGGCTGCCCAACACCAAAGACAAGCACTAAAATTGGCAAATAGAAGTGACGTTTAAGATATAAGCCAAAAATTCCAGCATTGTCTGATGCTTTTCTGCGACGGTGTGATGTTTTAGTCAAACTACGTTGATATTGTTCACCCAAAACGATAGCAGTCAACACCAAACCAAAAGGCAGTGCTGCCAATAGGTTATAGAATTGGTAACTTTGTGTAAATAAATCAATCGCAAAGAAGACGATAAAGACTAGTAAAATAAGCCATTTAGCTACCTTATCTTCACCTTTGACAACTTTTCCAAATGACACCGCACCAAGCAAAAGCCCTGATGCCAAAGCCAGTACAAGTTGGAACAACAAAGTCAAAATCAAGTTACCATCACTTACTGCAAAATTAGTAAATTGGTAAACAATAGCTTGTGTAATATAAGGTGACAATACTTGCGCATTCAAGATAAAGTATCCAGCTGTGTAAAAGACTAAAATAGTCCCGAAAATAATACACAACAATTGGTAGAAACCACGCGCAAAATGTCTTTGTTTCAAATTAAAGACGATAATTGTTAGGAAAGAAAGCGCCCAGAACACCAAAGTACGTGGTTCTAGAAGCATAGCTGCTGCGCCCGCAAATCCATATAAAATAAAGGCTTCATCCTTGATAATATCAGCAAAGTATTTTGTTAAGAACCACAATGAGACCATAACAAAAGGCATTGCAAATTGGATAGGATACAAACCACCAAAACCAAGGGCAACATTAAGTAGATAAAAAGCCCCACTAAATGCCACTGCCACACGTTGGCTGTTGGTGAAATAGTTAACCAATTTATAGAAATAAATTCCTGATAAATAGAAAGTAACGATTTGAATTGGAACCAACCACAGCGTCGAACCAAGGTAATAAGCCAAGGCAATCACTGCATAGTACAAGAAGCCACCTGTTGCAAACATATCTGTAAATGGAAGATGTCCTTGCGTAAACATTAATCCAATATAAAGATTTTGTGATTGTAGGCTATTTGCCATGTCTGTAAACATTGGCACGGCTACTGATAAGCAGCTCACCACAACACTCAATAACAAAATATAAAGTTTATGAGGTTGAGGCACTTTTGTTCGTCTAGAAGGTTCTAGATGACTGCTAACTTCACCGATTTTACGAGATGAACGACTATAAGATGATACAGCCGTCTGATCTACATTTGCTTGTTCTGATGTATTCACTTATTCTCTCCTTGAATTGTCATACTCTAAGTATAACAAAAACTAATCATTAGTCAATTTACTAAGGATAGCACAGTAAGCTAAAAGTTCCCTAAAACGGTGACGTGGCTTGGATTGGTAGCGTTTTAGGAAATCCTTTTCTTTTTTACTTAAACGACTGTTTTTGTCCATAAAATAACCTCCTTTATTTTACTTATTCGTAAAATAAAAAAAGCCACTTTTGACTTCCTTAGTATAACTAACAAAAAAGAGGCTAGGAATACTCCTAACCTCTCATCGTACAAACTTAGTCTTCATCCAAGAAGCTGTTGAAAACTTCTTCAATCATATCCCATTCAGCATCTGAATCTTCAGGGATTGGTTGAAGGTCGCCTTCAGTACCATCTTCATTTTCAGTGAATGAGTAAGCTTGAATTTCAATTTGACCTTGTTCATCTTCTTCAGCACCTGCTGGTACCAAAAGAACATAGTTTTTACCGAATTCTTCGCGACCATCGATTGTCAAAAGAATTTCAAAAAGTGTTTCATTACCTTGTTCGTCTACAAGTGTAATAACTTCATGCTCGTGATCATGGTTATGATCGTGGTTATGGTTATGTGCCATAATTTTCTCCTTTAAATGAATTAATGATTAGATTAAAACATTCTATCTAAATAATTTTGCAAAATAAGCTGTGCAGCTAATTTGTCGATAACTTTTTTACGCTTACCACGACTAACGTCAGCCTGTTCTACTAGCATACGTTCTGCTTGAACAGTTGTTAAACGTTCATCTTGATAATCTACAGGAATATTGAAAAGTTCTTTAATTTGGTCACCGTAAGCTTTACTTGCTTCTACACGAGGTCCTTCAGTATTGTTCATGTTCTTAGGTAAACCAACCACAAACTTATCAACTTTATACTGTTTAACTAACTCTCCAAGTCTTTCAAACCCAAACTCGCCAGCTTCTTCATCAATTTTGATAATTTCTACGCCTTGTGCTGTAAAACCAAGTGGGTCGCTAATCGCTACACCAACAGTTTTTGAGCCGACATCTAGTCCCATGATTCTCATTTCAAATCGATTCCATTTCCTTTGAGATAATAGCGGACAAGCTCTTCAACAATTTCGTCACGTTCGTATTTACGAATCTGATTTCTGGCATCATTGTAACGAGGCACATAAGCAGGGTCACCACTTAGGACATAACCTACAATCTGATTAATTGGGTTATAACCTTTTTCATCAAGAGAGCGATAAACCGTTGTTAAAGTTTCACTAATTTCTTTCTTGTTGCTATCGTCTAAATTAAAGCGTACAGTTTCATCTGTAAATCCCATACTTACACCTTCTTTCTAAATAGCTGTCACCAATTATTATAGCTTATTCACTAAGATTTCACAAGAATCTGACTTTATTTAACCAAAGTTTATTGAGATTCCCAAGAATTTTCAGTAAAAGTGGTCAGAAAAGCTGACATAAAAAGGATGTAAACTTTTTCATTTTTCCACTATTTAAGCTTTATTTCACACTAATCAAGAGTTAAAAAAAGACACCAAATGGTATCTTTTCTACTATATATTATATTACAATGCTGCACGAAGACGAGCTTCGGCATTTTCCACATTACGAATTGAGCGTGGCAAGAAAGCACGGATATCATCCTCTTTATAACCAACTTGAAGACGTTTATCGTCAATCAAAATTGGGCTTTTTAGGATACGTGGATTAGCTTGGATAAGGTCGATAACCTCACTTAAGCTTAATTCTTCAATATCGCAGTCAAGTGCTTTTGCATAACGGTTTTTAGAAGAAACAATACTTTCAATACCGTTTTCTGTTTTTGTTAATATCGCTAAGATTTCTTCTCGTGATAGTGGTTCTTTTCCTAAATTCTGTTCTTTATAAGGGAGCTGATGAGCGTTGAGCCATGTCTTGGCTTTCTTACAGCTTGTACAACTTGAAATTGTGTAAATTTTAATCATGTGCACTCTCACTTTCTATCCCATGATAGTTGTATTATAGCACACATACATAATGGAGCACATGGGACCTAAGACCTATTTTTTCGAAAAGTCAATTAAAAAGATTTATTTTTTTTGCAAAAAATAATCCCTTTTGAGGCAGAAATAATCAAAAAAGCCTGAAACGCATCGTTTCAAGCTTTAAAGTGCTTTCAAAATTATTCTTCAATTTCAATCGCATCGTCCAAATCAAGAACAACTTCATCTACATTTTCAGTAGTTGCTGCTGATTCTTCAGAAAGTTTTGCTGCTTTTTCATCTTCAGTTTCTTCAACAAGCCCATAATGAACACGAACTTTGTGGTCGATTTCGTCAAAGATTTCTGGGTGATCTGCCAAATATTTCTTAGCATTTTCAGAACCTTGACCAATCTTCTCACCGTTGTAAGAGAACCAAGCACCAGCTTTTTTAATGATATCCAAATCACTAGCGATTTTAATCAATTCACCAGTGCGTGAAATTCCTTCACCATACATGATTTCCACTTCAGCTGTTTTAAATGGTGGAGCAACTTTGTTTTTAACAACTTTGATTTTAGTTTCTTTACCAATATTGCTATCTTTTTGATCACCAGTACCTTTGATTTGTGTGTTTCCACGCACATCTAGACGAACTGAAGAGTAGAATTTAAGGGCACGTCCACCAGGTGTAGTTTCTGGGTTACCAAACATAACACCAACTTTTTCACGTAATTGGTTGATAAAGATGGCAATTGTTTTTGTTTTATTGATAGAAGCTGACAGTTTACGCATAGCTTGACTCATCATACGAGCTTGCAAACCAACGTGGTTATCACCAATGTCGCCATCGATTTCGGCACGTGGAACAAGAGCGGCAACAGAGTCGACAACAACAAGATCAACCGCACCTGAATCGATCAATTTTCCAGCGATTTCAAGACCTTGTTCTCCTGAGTCAGGTTGTGACAAAAGAAGTTCATCAATATTAACACCAAGGGCTGCTGCATAAGCTGGGTCAAGGGCATGTTCAGCATCGATAAAGGCTGCAATACCGCCTTCTTTTTGAGCTTGTGCTACAGCATGAAGGGCAACAGTTGTTTTACCTGAACTTTCAGGACCGTAGATTTCAATGATACGTCCTTTAGGGTAACCACCTGCACCAAGAGCGATATCAAGAGCCAAACTACCTGAACTCATCACTTGAACTTTTTGTTCAGCGCGTTCACCAAGGCGCATAACAGCTCCCTTACCAAAATCTTTTTCAATTAGTTTCAAAGCATCATCAAGTGCTTTTTTACGCTCATCACCGAATTTCTTCGTGATAGCTTCTGTTTTCTTTGTCTTTTTAGCCAAATTTTTCCCTTTCTGTTTGTTCGAGATACTAGCTCTATTATAGCAGAATTTAATCTTGTAATAAAGCTTGACGTACCAAGTTAAAAGCATACAAACATGCAATATGACGCACGTCTGAACGGCTTCGTCCACCTATGAGAACACGAATAGAATGAACTTTTTCTCTAGTAGCAATACCAATGAAAACTGTTCCCGCTGGGTGACCTTCTAAGCTATCTGGTCCTGCAACTCCTGTCAATCCAATCCCAAAATCAGCATCTGTTAACTTACGAGATTGCTCAGCCATTTTCTCAGCTGTAAAATGACTAACAACCCCATGTTCTTGCAAATCTTCTAGCGGAATCTGAAGCATTTTTGATTTTTCTTCAATACTATAAGTCACAAAACCACCATTAAAGACTGATGAAGAGCCTGAGAAGTCTGCAATACTTGATTGAAATAGTCCTGCTGTTAAACTTTCCGCAGCCGTGATGGTCTTGTGTTTTTTCTTAAGCAAATCAAAAACAACACGCGCCATACTATTATCGTCACCGTAACCATAAAGCAAATTTTCAAGCGGAATGCTATTTAAAGTCTTCTTAGAAAGAATTTTTTGCTCTAGCTGGTCTAGTTTTTCCTTAGCTGATTCCATGTCGTCTGCTTTTGTAGACAAACGCAGCGTTACTTCGCCTGTCTTAGCATATGGTGCAATGGTTGGATCTGTTTGATTGTCAATCAAATCTGATAAAACAGTCACCAACTGGCTTTCTCCAATGCCAAAGAAACGCAAAACACGAGAGTAAAGCTGCTTATGGTCACTAGATAACAAAGGCACTAAATAATCCCAGACCATTGGCTTAAGCTCACTTGGTGGGCCAGGAAGAACAACATAAGTAACGCCGTCAACTTCAAGCACGCCACCAACAGCTAGGCCAGTGCTGTTTTGCAAAGGAGTTGAACCTTCAATGAGTTGTGCTTGACGTTCATTGTTAGCTGTTCTTGTAAATTGAGGACGTGTCGCAAAGAACTCATCTAGACGTTTACTTGCCTGTTCGTCAAAGACCAAGTTACGCCCTAAATATTTTGCTAAGGTTTGCTTTGTCAAATCATCCTCTGTTGGTCCTAAGCCACCACAAAGAACAACTAAATCGCTACGTTTACTTGCCAAATCAATGATAGACAAAAGACGTTCTTCATTGTCCCCAACAGCTGTTTGGAAAAAGACATCAATCCCTAACTTGGCAAATTCTTCTGATAAAAATTGTGCATTGGTATTTGTGATTTGTCCTGTTAAAATCTCTGTTCCTACAGCGATAATCTCAGCTTTCATAATTGCCACCTACTTATCTATTCGTAATTTAGTTTTATTCTATCAAAAAATGCTGAAAATTAATGACTTTTTGCAAAAAATGACAGCCCAACTACAGAAAAAGGCTGTCAACACTCTTTACAAACTTGTCAATTTCTTTTTATCTTAAAAAACACACCCAAAAGAGCAAGAAATCCTACAGAAGCCATAAAATTAATGGCCATAACCGTCTCAACAGCAACGATTTTCACCATAAAACTCAAAAGACACAGTAAAAGGATACTTCCCAAACGCCCTACTGTCGATTTAAAAGAAACCAAAGACGAAATATTCTCAATCGACACCATTTTGTTAAAGTGATAATTTAAGATAAATTCAATGACATAAAAAACAAAAATGAAGATAAAATAAGCTGGCAAGAAAATGCCCAAGTGTCCTGAAAAGAAAGTTAAAGGCAGAAAAATAATCAATGGACTAAATTTAATAAGTCCAGCATGCTTCTTAATGCCTTCGATGTTGATAGAATACGAAAATAAGGTAATCACTTGAAAGGCAATGTAAGAAGCTGGGAAATAGCAGCTACTGATTCCCTTGCTTAAGAAAAAGGACTGCCACAACTGAAAATGCGTCTGAAAGAAAATCTGCGTTAAAAAGTCAAAAACAAGAATCACACTTAGATGCGGTTGCCTGCGCAGCTCTTTAAAACTCTCTTGAATCTGCTTTTTAAGAACCGCGACATGACTTTCTTGCAAACCAAAAGACTTCGTTGTCTCCTTAAAAAAGAAAAAGCTAACCAAGGTTGAAGCCACTAGAAAAGTCGTCCCAAGGACATAAATATTGATACCGATGAATTGATAAAGAATACCACCTAAACTACTCCCAATTAGAAGCCCAATGATTTCCAAACGGTTGCTAAGCGCCAAAAATCGCTGAAGGTCACTTTCACGGTGTGCTAATTTTAATTGGTTAATAATATAAGCATCAAGGGTTCCACTATCAAGAGCGGCAGCTATCCCATAACAAAACCAAGCACCAAAAATCATGTAAAAGTTATGGCTGAAAAGCACAATCAAAAACATGACAATCAAAAATACCTTAGATAAGCTATAAAGATTTTTCCGTGAGTAGTTATCCGCCAACAAACCACTTGGAAATTCAAATAAGACAATCGCAATACTATAAGCAGATTGAATGAGTAATATTTGCGATAAACTTAATCCCTTTGCCAATAAAATAACCGTTAAAATCGAATGTGGCATGGAGTAAGCTACTGTCACTAAAAAATTTGCTAGCAAATAAACAAAAGTATTTCTCCTAATGCTTGTCATCATCTCCACCTACCCTTGATTTAGTTTTCCTATTAAGATACAACCTTTTACAGGGAATGTCAACAAGAAATCCTTATTTTATCAAGTAATAGCACGATTTTTTAAAGGCAAGGTGTAAAGAAGCGTTGACGCCACTTGACACTGCTGTCAATTTTTTTAAAAAACATAAAAAGCACCTGAATGACGTTTTCAGATGCTTTATCATTATTTAAAATCACAGTCAACTTCATGGTCATTAACCAAGCCAGCTGCCTGAAGAAAAGAATAAACACAAACAGGACCTACAAATTTAAAGCCACGTTTTTTTAAATCCTTAGAAAGATTTTCAGATAAAGACGTGCTGGCAGGAAAGGTCGCATAATTCTCAACATCATTTACAATTGGCGTGTTATCAACCCAAGACCAAAGATAAGCGTCAAAAGAACCGAATGCCTCTTGAACCTTCATAAAAGCTTGTGCGTTACTTCTGGTCGCATAAATCTTACGACGATTTCGAACGATTGCTGGATTTTGAAGAAGAACCTCAAGTTCATCATCAGACATCTGCGCTACCTTTGCCACATCATAATCGTAGAAGGCTTGGTTAAATGCTGCGCGTTTATTAAGAATAGTCTCCCACGAAAGTCCAGCTTGATAAGTTTCAAGACACAAAAGTTCAAACAATGCTTGATCATCATGCAATGGTTTTCCCCACTCCGTATCGTGGTAAGCAACATATAAAGGATTACTTTCCTTTACCCAACTACAACGTTTCATGTGAAACATCTCCTAAAATTCCTTGATACTTAGCCTTTCATCAACATCTTAAGGCTTGATTTGATGTATTGTTCTGCCGTTTCATTTGTGCCTTCAAAGAACTTACGAATTTTCTTAAGCTCTGCTGCTTTGTAGCCAAGCGCCAAAAGAGCTTCCATGGCTTCTTCAAGCTGCTCGTTTGCTGCCGCTTTGGTCTGAGAAGCTTTGCCATTTTCCACAGAAACATCGACAAATTTTCCTGCCAAATCCAAAACCATTTGTTGGGCAGTTTTTTTCCCGATTTTCGGGAATTTCATCAAGTATTTAATGTCGCTTGTGTCGATGGCATTAACCAAACCTTCATTATCATCCACTGCGATAATAGCTAGCGCGGTTGTAGGACCAATCCCAGAAACTGAAATCAGATTAAGAAAAACAGCCTTTTCGTCTTCAGTATGAAAGCCAAACAAAAGTTGAGCATCTTCACGAATTACTTGATGAAGGTAGACTTGGATATCTTGATTCATCAAATCTGAAAAGCTGTAAGGATTGGCAACATTGACAATATAACCTAATCCCCCTGCTTCAATAACAATGTATTTCGCAGTAATTTTAGTTAATTTTCCTTTGATATAATCGTACATTTAGTATTTTCCTAACTCTCTTAAACTTGTGTGATTTTCTTGAATACGACGGAACATTTTTTCCATGTCTGACTTGGTGAAATTGACAAGCACTGGACGTCCGTGTGGGCAGTTATAAGGGTTCTTACATTGAGATAATTGAACAATGAGTTGTCGTGCTGAATAGTCATCAAGGGTATGGTTAGCCTTGATTGATCGTTTACATGACATCATAATCGCTAACTCAGCACGGTATTTCTTGACAGAAACTTCGTTGGTCAACAGTAACATATCACACATTTCATAAACAGCTGTCTCAATCTCCTCTTCCTTCATCCAAATAGGATGCTCGCGAAGGATAAAAGTGTTATTGCCGTATGGTTCTAAATTAATGCCAACTTGCTTTAGAAGCTCCATTTTTTCCTGAAGTTTAATGAAATCTGCCCCAGAAAACTCAAATAGATATGGCATTAGCAATTGTTGTAATGAATCATCAACTTCGCCAATTTTATCACGGTAATACTCATACTTAACACGTTCCTGCGCCGCATGCTGGTCGATGATATAAAGCCCACCATTGCCTTGCGCAAAAAGATAAGTACCATGCATTTGCCCAAAGTACTCTAACTCAGGGAAAGTCGAAGCTTCCTCCTTATCAAGACTTTCAATCATGCGATTGATTTTCGTTTTATTTTTAAAATCAAGATTATCATGCTCATCATACTCTTGATCTGCCGCTGCACGCTGTGCATACCTAACTGAAGATTGCTTGTCAACTGGCTTGACAATTTTGTCAACCTCATTAAACAACTGCACTGGCTCTTCTTCGACCGTATCTGATTTCACAAAGAAATCATGACGTTCCTTATCATAGTAAAGGTCGGTTTGTTTTAAAGGCAGACTCGTTTGCTGAGGTTTTGGAAGACCTCGTGTACTTGACTTAGCTAGATTTTCAAGAGCATCTGGAATCAAATCTTGCTCACGCAAACTCTCTGCAATAGCTGAGCTGATTAAGCTCATGAGCTCTTTTTCTTTTGAGATACGAACTTCTTGTTTAGTTGGGTGAACATTGACATCGGCAAGGTAAGGGTCGATTTGAATGTCAATGACAGCAATTGGGAAGCGACCAACCATCAATTTTGACCCATATCCATCCAAAATAGCACGGTTTAACAAGAAATTTTTGATGTAGCGACCATTGATTAAAATGGTAATGTAATTGCGATTTGCACGCGTCAATTCTGGTAAGCTAATATAACCTGAGACTTCAAAATCAAGGTCAGCATTTGAGATTTCAATCATTTTCTTAGCTGTATTTAGACCATAAATACCAGCGATGGCTTGACGCAAATCACCTGTACCAGAAGTCGTTGTCATTTGACGACCATCATTAATTAAAGTAAAGGCAATTTCTGGATGAGCTAGGCTCAAGCGATTAACCACATCCACAATATGTGCTAACTCTGATTGCAAGCTCTTCATGTATTTGAGGCGAGCAGGAGTGTTATAAAAAAGATTTTCAACGGTAATTTTTGTCCCGACAGGTGTTGAAATTGGTTCTTGTCGCTCAATCTCGCCCCCCTTTGCCACTAAAAGCGTTCCATAGTGTTCATCAGCAGTCGCTGTTTTCACTGTAAAGTGGCTAATTGAGGCAATGGAAGGAATGGCCTCACCGCGGAATCCCAAAGTTCTGATACGAAAAAGGTCAGCTTGGCTTTTAATCTTACTTGTAGCATGGCGATGCAAACTTAAAGCCACATCCTCTTGAGAAATTCCCTCACCATTATCAGTGACTTGAATCTTCTTAAGACCTGATTCTTCAATCTCGATGGTAATCTGACTACTTCCAGCATCAATCGAATTTTCAACCAATTCTTTAACCACACTGGCTGGTCGTTCAATCACTTCACCTGCAGCAATCTGGTTGGCCAAAACCTCTGGCAACTCAATAATTTTACTCATAATTTATCTGATAGAATGCAGTTTTGAAGCGGCATTCCTTTTCCTTTCATTCAGGATTGTTTACCTTTAATTATAACACAAAGTAAAAAGGCAATCTGCTTTTAGATTGCCCCTTAGTTTTATAACATGTTTTTTAATTCATAGATGACATTCATGGCTTGCATTGGTGTTAAATTCATCAAGTCAACTTTCTTGAGGGCTTCAATCACCTCTTGGTTACTTGAGTCATCTGTAAATAAGCTAAGCTGCTCTGCGACAGGTTCTGTTACTTCTGTCTTTTCCTGAACCTTATCCTCAGCCTCAGCTGTCAAATGAAGCTGCGCAGCACCTGATTCGAGATTCCTTAAAATACTATCTGCTCGTTGCAACAAATCTTCTGGCAAACCTGCAATTTTCGCAACATGAATACCATAAGATTTGTCAGCTGGTCCTTCTGCGATTTTATGAAGAAAAGTCACATCACCGTTACGTTCAAGCGTTGCAACATGGACATTGACAAGGTGTGTCAAGGTAGTTGACAGTGATGTCAACTCATGATAGTGAGTCGCAAACATAGTCTTAGCACCGATGTGATCGTGGATATACTCAATGATAGATTGTGCTAAAGCCATTCCATCATAAGTCGCTGTCCCGCGTCCCAATTCATCAAAGAGAATCAAAGATTTTCCACTGGCACGTTTGATGGCTTGGTTGGCTTCCATCATTTCCACCATAAAGGTTGATTGACCTGAAATCAAGTCATCTGCTGCACCAATACGTGTGAAAATCGCATCAAAAACGGGAAGACTGACACTCTCAGCAGCAACGTATGACCCCATCTGTGCCATGATAACCGTCAAAGCTAACTGACGCATATAAGTTGACTTACCACTCATATTTGGACCAGTAATCAGCTGAATATTGGTATTTCTGCCAAATGTGATGGTATTTGGGATATATTCTTGCGTACCCATGACTTTTTCAACAACCGCATGGCGACCTTTTTCAATCTTAATTTCATGGCTATCATTAAAGCTTGGACGGACATAATGGTTGTTTTCCGCAACCACTGCCAAACTTTGCAGAACATCGACTGTAGAAATAGCTTTTGCCAAATCTTGCAGACGTGAAATATAACGTTCCACTTGTGCGCGAACACGCATGAAAATATCATATTCAAGACTCGCTGATTGCTCACGCGCTTCTAGCATTTCACCTTCAATTTTAGCCAATTCTGCCGTACCAAAACGCTCTGAATTCTTCAAAGTTGCTTTACGGAAGAAGTAATCTGGCACCAAAGAAAGGTTAGAATTTGTTACATGGAAATAGTAACCATCTTTTTTATTGTAATCAATTTTCAGATTTGTAATGCCACTTGCCGCACGTTCTTTGGTTTCAATCTCAGCAATCCAGCTTGTCCCTTCGCGCATGACTTTACGGTATTTGTCCAAAGTCTCATCAAAACCAGTTTTGATAATACTTCCTTCTGTAATCACTGCCTGAGCGTCTGGGTCAATAGCAGAGCTAATCAATGACTCTAGCTCTGGTAAAGTGTCAATGCTGTTGACAAGCTTGTCAAGGTAAGGACTGTCAAAAGATTCCAAGATGGCTTTGATTGTTGGTACTTGTCCCAAAGTGTGACCAAGTTGAAGCAGATCTTTTGGATTGGCTTTTCCAAATGACACACGACTAGCTAAGCGTTCAATGTCATAAACACCTTTTAGACTGTCCGTCAAATCACTGCGTTCAAAGAAGTTGTCTAAGAAAACTTGGACAATATTTTGACGTTCCTCAATTTGTTCTTGATTAACCAATGGACGATCAATCCAGTTACGCAACAAACGCATCCCCATAGCCGTCTTAGTTTCATCAAGCAACCAGTAAAGACTACCATGCTTCTTGCTTGTGCGGGCATTTTCTAGCAAATCAAGACTTGATTTTGTCGTATAAGACATTTGAAGATAGTCTTTGATTTCATAGTGAACCAGCTTTTGCAAGTGACTGAGTTCACGTTTTTGTGTCGTATGAACGTATTGAAGTAATTTTTCAGCAGCAGAAATCTCTAACGCTGTTAAATTCGGGTCAATCAAATGCACATCTTCATAGCGCTCTTGCTCAAACGATAATAAAAGATTGAGTTGTTTAACCAAGCTGTGTTGCTCATCTTCAGAAAGGTCGTAACCAACCACGATTTCACGAGCCTTGAGGTTTAAAATCTCACTTTTTAGGCTTGTAAAGTCAGACAAACTTGTCGCGTAAAACTCACCCGTTGACACATCCATGTAAGCCAAACCAAAAGTATTGCCATCTGAGTCGATGGCTACCAAGAAATTATTGGCATTATCTGGTTTAGAAGAGTCAACTGCTGTCCCTGGTGTAATCACCTGAACAACTTCACGCTTAACCACACCAACTGCCTGCTTCGGATCTTCCATCTGCTCAGCAATGGCTACCTTATACCCCATCTCAACCAAGACATCAATGTATTGTTGGGCTGAATGATAAGGAACACCAGCCATCGGAATAGGATTGTCAGCATTTTTATTACGACTAGTTAAACTAATCTCTAAAATCTGTGCCGCCTTAACAGCATCCTCATAAAATAGTTCGTAAAAGTCTCCCATGCGGAAAAGTAAAAAAGCATCTGGATAGTCTTTTTTGACATCCAAATACTGTTGCATGCCTGGAGAAATTTTATCTTTTGCCATTACTTAACTCCTCGTTAATTTTCGTTTCCAAGCTATTTGTAATATATTGAACTAGGTCACTGGCATCCTGCATTTTTGCACGGTAATCTTTGACAATTGGAAGGTCTGATAGTTCTTCTTGCAACTGGTCAGCTTGCTCACCAGCTTTTTTCTCAGCGTGCGCTTTATCAATCTTGTGAAAAAGCACAGCTTCCTGCTGGTAAGCCTTCATGTCTTTGACCAATTCTTCTAGTTCTGGAAAGTCCTTTATCTTTTCTTCAGCCTTTTGAAATTCGATGACGCTATCATGCTTTTTTATGACTTCTAGCAATCGTTCTACGGCTTCTTCATAGTTGCTCATAAGCCTGTTGATAAGTCACTTTCAAAAGCTTTTGCTGTTTCTTCATCTTTACAAATGACCAACAAAGTATCAGCGCCAGCCACAGTTCCTAAAATTTCAGCGATATCGCTGCTGTCAATCAAGTTGGCTAAAACATCTGCTTCACCAAGATTAGTATGTAACACCAACATGAAACCTGCACGAGCCACCTTTAGGATATATGAACGGATATTCGCTCCAAAAGTTGTCTCTGAAGTTTCAGACAAGCTGTAATAGAGTTTTCCTGAAGCATCACGCAATTTCAACAGTCCAATTTCACGAAGGTCACGTGACAAGGTCGCTTGAGTGACGTTAATGCCTTCTTCCTGCAAATGTCGCTTGATTTCCTCTTGTGTGCCGATATGGCCTGATTGAATCAAACGTTTGATTCGATTTTGACGTTCTATTTTATTCATTTAACTTTCCCTTTGTGTATATTTATCCTTAAAATTATACCAAAAAATTGAAATTTTTTCACCTTTCCTTGAGCTATCTTCCTTATAAAGTCTTAATTTTTACTCCTTCAAACGTTTTCTTGTCACTTGCCTCGTTTATTTCTTATTTTTATGTTAAAATAATATGACTAACTAATTTAGGAGAAAATCATGGATACTAAACGTACAATTGCAGAACGCATTCACACTATTGTTCCAGAATTAGACCAAGAACAAATTGTTAATCTGCTTGAAGTGCCAAAAAATTCTGATATGGGGGACCTTGCCTTTCCAGCATTCTCATTGGCTCGAATCCTTCGTAAAGCACCACAAATGATTGCAGCAGATATTGCTGAAAAAATGGACACAGCTGGTTTTGAAAAAATCGAAGCTGTTGGACCATACATCAACTTCTTCCTTGACAAAAAAAGCATCTCTGCTGATGTCCTAGGGCAAGTTATCGCAAACGGAAGCGACTACGCTAGCCAAGATGAAGGACACGGTCGCAATGTTGCTATCGATATGTCTAGTCCAAACATCGCTAAACCATTCTCAATTGGACACCTTCGTTCAACTGTTATCGGTGATAGCTTGGCTAACATTTTTGAAAAAATCGGCTATAAAGCTGTTAAAATCAACCACCTCGGTGACTGGGGTAAACAATTCGGTATGTTGATTGTTGCCTACAAAAAATGGGGTGACGAAGAAGCTGTTAAAGCTCATCCAATCGACGAACTCTTGAAACTTTACGTTCGTATCAACGCTGAAGCTGCAACACAACCTGAACTTGATGAAGAAGCTCGCGAATGGTTCCGTAAATTGGAAGCAGGCGACGAAGAAGCTATCTCACTATGGCAATGGTTCCGTGACGAAAGTCTTGTTGAATTTAACCGCCTTTACAATGAACTAGGTGTTTCATTTGACAGCTTTAACGGTGAAGCTTTCTACAACGATAAAATGGATGAAGTTGTCGATATCTTGACTGAAAAAGGGCTTCTTGAAGAATCTCAAGGTGCTCAAGTTGTTAACCTTGAAAAATACGGTATCGAACACCCTGCATTGATTAAAAAATCTGACGGTGCAACACTTTACATCACACGTGACTTGGCTGCTGCCCTTTACCGTAAACGTACTTACGACTTTGCCAAAGCTATCTACGTTGTTGGTAACGAACAATCAGCTCACTTCAAACAATTGAAAGCCGTTCTTAACGAAATGGACTTCGAATGGAATGAAGATATCACTCACGTACCATTTGGTCTTGTTACTAAAGAAGGTAAAAAACTTTCAACTCGTAAAGGTAACGTTATCCTTCTTGAACCAACAATTGCTGAAGCTGTTAAACGCGCTGAAGATCAAATCAACGCTAAAAACCCTAACCTTGCTGATAAAGAAGCTGTTGCTCATGCTGTCGGTGTCGGCGCTATCAAATTCTACGATTTGAAAACAGATCGCTTGAACGGTTACGACTTCGACCTTGACGCTATGGTATCATTTGAAGGTGAAACTGGACCTTACGTGCAATACGCTCACGCTCGTATCCAATCAATCCTTCGTAAAGCTGAGTTTACACCATCTGTAAACGACGTTTACAGCCTTGATGATGCTGAAAGCTGGGAAATTGTGAAACTTATCCAAGACTTCCCACGCATTATCAAACGTGCAGCTGATAACTTTGAACCATCAATCATTGCGAAATTCGCTATCAGCCTTGCACAAAGCTTCAACAAATACTACGCACACACACGTATCCTTGATGAAAGCCCAGAACGTGATAGCCGTCTAGCACTAAGCTACGCAACTGCTACAGTTCTTAAAGAAGCCCTTCGTCTCCTTGGCGTTGAAGCTCCTAACGAAATGTAATCATTTCTAACAATATATAAAAGAGAGTTGGAATCTGTCCACTCTCTTTTTTCTTGACCTTTTTGAGCTAAAATAATAAACTATTGCCATAATCATAAAGGAGATTTTTATTATGACAAGGGAAAATCATCTCATGGAATTGCTCAGTAAAGCTTATGCTAGCTTACCTGATAGCGAACCTTTAAAAGCTGACATCTTTGCACTTGCTAAAGATTTGGAAAAAAACGAACACGATCAACTAGCACGTACCAAACTGGCTCATGCCATTTCTATGTATTTGCTAACGCATAAACTAAAAACATCACCTGAAATCACAACACTTTACAAAGAAATTGCTGACAGCCCTGAAAAATATAAAGGTCATGCCGCTACTGCTATTATGCTAGGCAGCCTCTTTCATCCATAGTCAAAAAGACCGTTTTAACGGTCTTTTTTTATGCTTTCTTCTGGTCATTTAACCAATCAAAGATATTGTGATAAGTTTTCCCTGAGACTTTAGCTGTGCTTGTGCCGCCTTTTCCTTTATTACTTGGAGAAAAGCCTGATAAGTCTTTCGCACTTTTGATAGCAGAGACATCCTGCACCCCTGACACTTGGTCTTTAAAGAAATAAATCCAAGATAAATGCCCAAGGTAAGAGACACCTTTCATGTCTGTTCCCTCGACACTTTCAAAGTAAGAAAACCACTTGTTCTCAGCTCCGCTATCAAGCAAAGTCTTGTAAATAGGCAATGAATAATCCTTTGGATTGACAATCGTGTCATTGGCTGCGTGGATAAACCACATCGGTATCTCTTTTAGCGCTAGCATTTTTTCCTCATCAAAATAAAAGTCATCTTTACGAATAAGGCTATTAGAAAAAGGTGAAATGGCGTATGAACCGTCAGCATTTCGCTCATATTGATAATAAGAATAGGCTGCCGCTTGAGGAACTAGAGCCGCAAAATAACCAGGATTTGAAATAGCAAGATTAATCGTCATGTAGCCACCATTTGAACAACCTGCTAGGTAAATGCGATTGGTATCTACAGCAGACGTGCTCACAACATAATTTTTGATGGTATCCATCAGAATCTCTGTGTAACGCGAATCGCCAGCGCCAGCACCATTGGTTCCATCGCCTTCATCCATCCAGTAAGTTGGCGATTGAACCGCTAAAACATAAAGTCCTTTTTGACCATTTGTTGAAAAATGCGATTGAATCTCAGGTCTTGCAAGAGCTACTACTTCATTTCCAAGAAGGGTAATGTCCGTGTCTACCCCACCTTCACCTTGACCATGCAGCCAGATTAACAAAGGAAAACTTTCTCCTGATTTTAATTTAGGCTCGTAAGCCACATAATGAAGGGTGAGTTTTTCTGTTTGCTTCGTTAATGGATTGAGATAAGTTCCAGAATAAAAGCCACGCTTATTAAAGACATCAGTATCAGGTGATAGACGGTTATGGATAATATCATAGTTTCCAGATAGTTCAGCCACTTCACCGTCACAAATTACCTCTAATCCATTTATAGTAACTGGATAATCTTCCACCCAAGTATTGTGCAAGGTTTCTAGATTGTAATAAAATGGACAAGCTATAGCTGCATTTTTCTGACTATCAAAAATCACAGGCATTTGGATAACTAGATACTCACTGGCACTGCTGACTTCTTGTCCCTTGTCATCTGACAAGTACACTCGACTAATCTGACGTTCTTTACCTGCAGTCCTGACTAGGAGCTTATCAGCGACAACTCCTGACACTTTATGCGTCAACTGTACCAAAAGTTTTGGGACACCTGGTCCACATTCATAACCTTTAATAATCATGGACACTTTGGCAATTGTAACATCAATTCTTTTAGCCATCTCAAATCACTCCTATACATTGTAATCGTTTTCCTTTAGTTTATGAATTTTCCGCACTTATGTCAATCAAAAAAAGACGGGTGAAACCACCTCGTCTTTTTGACTATTTATCGTAGTTCTTTCGTCTGATTTTAAAGTCAGAGGAAACAACTTCGTCAACATCTATAATGGAAATAAAAGCATCTGGGTCCAGATCAGCCATGATAGCTTTGACATCACGAACTTCACCTGGATTCAAAACAACGTACAAGATATTTTTTTCATTCCCTGAGTAAGCCCCTTGTCCATTTAGGTAAGTGACCCCACGGTTAATACCATTTAAAATAGCATCCGCAGCTTCTTGCGATTTTTGGGTAATGATAATCATACCGCGTACTGTATAACCACCATTTTGCACAATTGTTAGCACTTGGCTGTACACAAAACTTGCTACCAAAGTGTAAAGCATGTGTTGTAAATCAATGTAAACAAGTGACGCTGTCAATACAAGAGCATCCACAAATAGAAGCGTTTGACCTAATTTAAAGCCAAATTTTTCCTCAATCACGCGTCCAATGATATCTGTACCACCTGTCGTTGCACCGTATCGGAAAACCAATCCACTACCTGCACCAGCAAATAAACCAGCAACAACAGCAACCAACATCATGTCATTTTGCAGCACAATTTTCACTGGTACTTGTTGCCAAAACCAGATAAAGAAGGAAAGTAAAACTGTCCCATAAATGGTCAAGGCTAATGATTTTCGCCCCAAAACTCTAGCTCCCATGATAAACAAAGGAACATTTAAAATGAGAGAAGTATAAGCTGGGTCAATTTTATAAAGTGCATGGATAATCAAGGTTACCCCTGCAACGCCACCTTCAGCAAGAGCGTTTGCCATATTAAATTTAACAAAACCAAAGGTATACATTGCTACACCAAGAGCAATCAACAATAGGCTTCGTACTTGTCTAAGTTTTTGAGCCATATTACACTCCTCCTAAAACTGATTATTGGAAATTAATCAAAAGGTTAGTCATCGACAAAACGTCCAATAATATGAACATTTTCAGCAACCGAAACAAAGGCCTTAGGATCTGTTTTCCTCATCAAATATCTAAAATCATTGTACTCTTCTCGAGTAATAATAGCTAGCAGAACTGCTTTCTTTTCATGATTGTAAGTTCCCTCAGCATTATTTATCTGTGTCACCCCACGATGAAGTTTAGTGTGAATCATAGCGATAACTTTTTCTGGGCAGCTGGTTACAATCATTGCCTGCATTTTCTTTTGTTTTGTGAAAATCGCATTCGTCACACGACTTGAGACGAAAATAGTCACCATTGAGTAAAGGGCATACTGCCAACCAAATAGAATGCCCGCAAAAATCATGATGACGCCATTTACCATAAGGGAAATGCTTCCGACATCACGTCCTGTTTTTTTACGAATGGTCAAGCTGACGATGTCAGTACCACCACTGGAAATACGTGATTTCAAACTAAATCCAACACCAGTACCCATAACCAAACCACCAAAAATAGCATTGACAAGTGGATCAGTTGTTAGGGTAATCTCTGGAACAATTTGGATGAAGAATGAACTCATGGAAACTGTAATCAGGGTAAAAACGGTAAATTTATGACCAATTTTATACCAAGCCAAGATTAAAAGTGGCAAGTTAATGGCATAAAAAACGATAGAAATCGGTAATCTAAAGCCAATCAAACGCTCGCTAATCGCTGACAAAACCTGTGCCAAACCAGTTGCACCACTTGAGTAGACGTGACCTGGTTGGAAGAAGAAGTTTACCGCGATGGCTGAAAGCAAACCATAAAAAAGAGAAGCGGAAATTTTTTCCGCGTACTTCTCTCTTGAAATGCTTTGCATCGTTTTTAAAAGGCCATATTTCTTAGCCCAACGGCTAACGATATACTTTGTTTTCTTTTTTAAGGATGCTTTTTTAATCATTAGTTATTAGTTTTAGTTGCTAAAGCCAATTCTTCTAATTGTTTGTCTGAAACAAGGCTAGGTGCTTGTGTCATTGGGTCAGTTGCTTTGTTATTTTTAGGGAAGGCAATAACTTCACGAATGTTGTCTTCACCAGCAAGAAGCATAACAAAACGGTCAAGACCAATAGCAAGTCCACCGTGTGGTGGGAATCCGTAGTTCATAGCTTCTAGCAAGAAACCAAATTGGTCAGCTGCTTCTTCAGCTGTAAAGCCAAGAGCTTTGAACATACGTTCTTGCAATTCACGTTGGTTGATACGTAGGCTACCACCACCGAGTTCATAACCATTAAGAACGATATCGTACGCAACGGCACGAACTTTAGCAAGGTCACCTTCTAATTCGTGAGCTGATTCTTCAGTTGGCAATGTGAATGGGTGGTGAGCAGACATGTAACGTCCTTCTTCTTCAGACCATTCAAACATTGGCCAATCAACAACCCAAAGGAAGTTGAATTTAGAGTTGTCAACCATATCAAGTTCTTTAGCGATACGTGTACGAAGTGCACCAAGTGTGTTGTTAGCAACTTCAAGTGTATCAGCAACGAAAAGTACCAAATCATTGTCTTCAAGTTGTAAACTTGCTGTCAACTTGTCTTCAATACTTGTCAAGAATTTGGCAACAGGTCCGTTAAGAGAACCATCAGTAAATTTAACCCAAGCAAGACCTTTAGCACCAAATTGTTTTGCGAATTCTGTTAATTTATCAATGCTTTTACGTGAGTATTTATCTGCATTGCCTTTAACAACGATTGCTTTTACGACTGGAGCTTGTGAGAAGACTTTGAAGTCAACATCCTTGACAAGGTCTGTCAAGTCTTGTAAAAGCATTTCAAAACGTGTATCAGGTTTATCTGAACCGTAGTTGTTCATTGCATCGTCATAAGACATACGTGGGAATGGCAATGTGACATCGATTCCTTTAGTGTCTTTCATGACTTTAGCAATCATTCCTTCAGTGATATCTTGGATATCTTTGTCTGATAAGAATGAAGTTTCCATATCGACCTGTGTAAATTCAGGTTGACGGTCACCACGCAAGTCTTCGTCACGGAAACATTTAACGATTTGATAGTAGCGGTCAAAACCAGCGTTCATCAACAATTGTTTTGTGATTTGCGGACTTTGTGGCAAAGCGTAGAAATGACCTTGGTTCACACGGCTTGGTACCAAGTAGTCACGCGCACCTTCTGGAGTAGATTTTGTCAACATTGGTGTTTCAACATCGATAAACTCTAAACCATCCAAGTAGTTACGGATTGAGTGAGTTACTTTAGCACGCAATTTGAAGTTGTTAAGCATTTTTGGACGACGAAGATCCAAGTAACGGTAACGAAGACGGTTATCATCGCTAACTTCCACATCATCTTTGATTTCAAATGGTGTTGTTTTAGCGGTGTTCAAAACTGTCAATGCTGATACTTTCAATTCAACAGCACCAGTTGGCAAGTTAGTATTTTCTTGTTCACGTTGTGCAACGACACCAGTTACTTCGATAACAAATTCGTTACGAAGGCTTTCTGCAGTTGCCATAACATCACTTGAAACTTTCTCTGGGTTGATGACTAATTGCATGATACCTTCGCGGTCACGAAGATCGATGAAAATAAGTCCACCGAGGTCACGACGACGTCCGACCCAACCTTTTAGAGTAATTTCTTGGCCAATGTGTTCGCTGCGAACACGACCAGCATACATTGTACGTTTCATTTGATATGATTCTCCGTTTTAAATTTATTCATTCCCATCTATTATAGCAAAAAGCAAAGAAAAACCCCACCCATGTGGGGGGAGTTTTTCAAATTCTTTTCTCATTAAGCCTTTTCATTAACAAAGAGCTCATAACTTTTTGCAAAGTTTGCTTTCTTAGCTTAATTTAGCAAGGATTTCTGCAAAGTTTGTTTCGATATCCGCGAAGCTGACTGAAACTTCTTCACGTGTTTTATTATTTTTAACAGTGACTTGACCTGCTTCGATTTCGCTTTCACCTAATGTAATGACTGTTTTGGCATTGAAAGCGTCAGCTGATTTGAATTGTGCTTTAATCTTGCGTCCAAGGTAATCACGTTCAGCTGAGAAGCCTTGGTTACGAATAGCTTGTACCAATTCCAAAGCTTTAATGTTAGCACCTTGTCCCAAGACAGCAATATAGGCATCCATTTCTTTTTCAACTGGTAATTCAATACCTTGTTTGTCCAAGATAAGAAGCAAACGTTCAAGACCAAGTCCAAAACCAAATCCAGGTGTTTCTGGTCCGTCAAAGTATTCAACAAGGCTATCGTAGCGACCACCTGCACAGATTGTCAACTCAGATTTATCAACAGTTGTGATGAATTCAAAGATAGTGTGGTTGTAGTAGTCAAGTCCACGAACCATATTAGTATCAATTACATATGGGATGTTAAGTGTTTCAAGCATTTCACGCACGGCATCAAAGTGAGCTTGACTTTCTTCATCAAGGTAATCAAGGATTGATGGCGCATTTTCAACAGCTACTTTATCTTCTTTTTCTTTTGAGTCAAGAACACGAAGTGGGTTTTCATCCAAACGACGTTGGCTATCTGCTGACAATTTGTCACGCATTGGTGTTAAATAATCAATCAAAGCTTGACGGTAAGCAGCACGGCTAGCAGCACTTCCTAGAGTGTTCAAGTGAAGTGTGACATCTTTAATGCCCAATGTTTGGAACAATTGGTAAGCCATAGCGATTGTTTCAACGTCTGTAGCTGGATTTGCTGAACCAAAGCACTCAACACCGACTTGGTGGAATTCACGTAAACGACCAGCTTGTGGACGTTCGTAACGGAACATTGAGCCAATGTAGTACATTTTAACTGGTTTTTGAACTTCTGGTGCAAATAATTTATTTTCCACAAAAGAACGAACCACTGGCGCTGTTCCTTCTGGACGCAAAGTGATATGGCGGTCACCTTTATCATGGAAGTCGTACATTTCTTTTGTTACGATATCAGTTGTATCACCGACTGAACGACTGATAACTTCGTAATGTTCGAACATTGGTGTACGAATTTCACTGTAGTTGTATTTTTTGAAGGTTTCACGTGCAACAGCTTCGACATATTGCCATTTAGCGCTTTCGCTAGGTAAAATATCTTGTGTTCCTTTAGGTTTTTGTAATTTCATAAATAAGATATACCGGCACCAAATTTTTGCAAATTCAGCCCATTAATTCCTTTCTACTATTGTAGCTATTCAATCACTCTTTATTTTATCATAAAAAGGGCAGCTAAAGAAGAAGGGACTATTTATTTTTCGTATTTTATTAAAGCCCAACTTGCCTGAAAACGTTAAATTGCCAACTTTTTCAATTTTTTTGTCAAGTAACTTTACTTTACAAAAAAGATATGTTATTATGTTAAAGTTGATTCAAAATCAAGAACAAAGAAAAATATTATCGGAGGAAATAAAACATGGCAGTACCTGCACGTCACACTTCAAAAGCGAAGAAAAACAAACGTCGTACACACTACAAATTGACTGCTCCATCAGTTAAATTTGACGAAACTACTGGAGATTACTCACGTTCTCACCGTGTATCACTTAAAGGATACTACAAAGGACGTAAAATCGCTAAAGCAGCTAAATAATTAGAAGGGAGATACCATGCGCGTAAATATTACACTTGAACACAAAGAATCTGGTGAACGCTTGTACCTTACTTCAAAAAACAAACGTAACACTCCAGACCGTCTTCAATTGAAAAAATACTCACCAAAATTGCGTAAACACGTAATCTTTACTGAAGTAAAATAATTGAATACAAAAACCACTTTAGCTTATTTGCTAAAGTGGTTTTTTATTGTCTTTCAAAAGATGATATAATATTACCTAAAATACTTAAAGGGATGTGGAGATATGTTTGCACTTATTATGACATTGGATGATAACCTACAAGCGACTATTAAAGAATTTTGGAAAGAGCTAAGTGATGCCCAATTATCTCAATATGCTTACGAAGTAACAGATAGAGAGCCACATATTACCTTAGCATCATTTGACGAAGGCACCACCAAAGACGATATCATAAAAGGACTAGAAACTTTAACATTTCCTGATAAGCCAATTGATATTTCGTTTACATCTATTGGTTCTTTTATTAATGCCAATATCATTTTTCTTAGCCCTATAAAAACTCCGCAGATGAGTAAACTTCATTTTGATATCCATCAGCAATTAAGTGATTATCTCAGCAAGGACTCACTTTACTCACCCAATAACTGGGTTCCACATCTTACAATTGCTAACCGAATTGCTGAAGATAAGATGGCTAAGACTTATCATTATTGTCTGAAGCACTTATCACTTTCTGAAGGAAAGATAATGGGAATAAAACTGATTTCTATTACACCTGACAATCAAGTTCAAGATATTTTTCAAAAAACATTCTCATAAAAACAATCTCCCCCAAGTAAGAGCTTGAGGGAGATAATTTTTTATTGTCTATCTAAACTAATTAGTGCTATAATGAGGAAAAAGGTTATTTGGGGAGGTTTTATGAAAACTAGTCAAGATAAAAGGGGACCTGTTCTCATTTTTTTAGTGTTGTCTATTTTTTTCTTTATAGTTGCTGCAGTATTTGGTAAATCATTATCGCCTTTTGGTCTAAAAATCATCTTATGCTGCTTCTGTCTTACCCTTCTTGGACTTCTTGTCTCTGCCTATCGGTATGAATGCCAGCAATTTGCGAAAAGAGATGACCTAACGCGCTTAAGAACACTTGGTGTCTCTATTAACCCTCATAGCCTTGCTGGTAAAGTGATTTATGTGCTATCTATCACTTTAATCATTGCAATTTTATTAATTATCCTCTTGTTATTATAATTTCTGTCAAATCAAAAGTCTACCTAGCCAATAAACAACAATTCCAATTCACTGAAAGCCGACATAAACTTGAAAAATTCCGTTTTGTCGATTTTGCCACACGAACTAACGAAAAAAACTAGTCAGCCAAAAGGCTAACTAGTTTTTATTGTCGACATTTCCGATAAAACATCACGCTTAGTAACATCACGATAAAGATACATACTGCAATTACTGGAGCAACTAGTAATGTTTCTACTTGGCTAGCTTCCGAAACGACTCTCACGTCATTTTTTAGTGTTGCTACACGATGTCCCCGCACCAAAAGACGGTGAGTGTTGACGCCGTAAGGCGTACAGGTAATTAGAGTGACATAATCCTGATTTGGGTCAATCCGTAAAGCTGATACTTCCTGCGGAAGCACCGTCAATATTTGATCTACTTGATAAGTCAACGTTTCATCTAAAACCTGAATTAAGAATATATCTCCTTCTACCAAATGATCAATATCTGTAAATAATCTTGCTGATGGCAAGCCTCTATGACCAGAAACCACCGCATGACTACCTTTTCCTCCTATAGGAAAAGATGTTCTCGGAATATGACCAATAGCTACTTGCAAAACAGTCTCGTCTGTCCCGTGATAAATAGGAAGTGTGGTATTTAACTTTGGTATCTCAATATAAGCCATAATCCCTGATTTTGATACCTTGAAAGTTTCATTGTAAAGAGTTTTGTCGTACCCACTTACCTGTAAACTCGGTGTCACGTTTTGAGGAAGTTTTTCATTATAGACACGCGCCTCTTCTCGCAAACTATCCTTTTTACTCTCTTCCATATCCTCAACATCTTGCAAATAAGAAGCTACTGCTTTTGACTGATGAAATGAATTCCAATAATCACTAACTGTCGGATACAAAACCAAGGACAAACCAACTAGTAGCAAACTAATCAATATAGCTGTAGCAAAATTCTCTTTGAATTTTCTAAATCGCATTACATTTTTCTTTCTAAAAATAGGAAAGGGAGTGACTGTAACCAATCACTCCCACTATCAAGTTGACAAGGTTGTAAACAAGAACTTTACAAAAATAGTCCTTGGTGTAAAGTGTTAACGCTGATAAATAACCTTGCTTTATTGACTTCCTACGATAAAACTAGAGCCTATTATTACTTAGTATCCATACGTTTTTTGGTTACTAACAGGATACCAGCAACCAAAATAAGTGCCGAACCTAGCACGTAAAGGAGTGCTGTTCCTTTACCACCAGTTGATGGTAGACGTGCTCCTTTTTGGTTGATAATATCAGTTGACAAACTACCTTCAGTAACTGCTGCCGTAAAAGCAAGCTCACCACTGGCTGCATCTCCTGAAAGAGAGGTCAAAGCAGGATTGTCTGATAAGGCATCATGCTCTGCGGTTACTGTGAATTCAACATCATCAATTTTATTGTAACCATCTGGAGTGGTTGTTTCTGAAAGTTTGTAAACACCATCGTCAAGCCCTGAGAAGGTAAATGTTGTTGCTTCGCTAGCTGAGATTGTCTTAACTTCCTTCCAAGCATCAGCAACTTTTTTGAAAAGGGTAAATCCAGCACCTGCCAAAGGTTTACTGTTTTCGTCAACTTTGTTGACAACAACTTTATAAGTAAAGACAATCACGGTATCTTCTGGTGTTTCTGTCGTACTACCAGCAGTTCCTCGACTATTAGGGTTGTTTGAGTAAATCAATTTAGCTGTATTTGGGTTGCCAACTTTACCAATAACAGCACTTTTATTAAGTGTGGCAGTGTATTCAACCACAATTTTAGATGAAGCCGTAACACCTGAAATAGTTTTTAGATTAGCTATTTTAAAATGCAATCCATCAGCAGTTTCAATGGTAAAGTTCTTTGTAACATCGTCTTTTTGATTACCATTTACAAGATAAATTTTAGCATCTTTATTGTAAGTTAAGCCATCTGAAAGAGAGTCTGTAATTTCAAAATAATAAGTTTCATAGCTATCGAAATTACTTGGCAAAGTAGCGGTCAATTGGAAAGGCACGCTATCGTCAAAATCGTAATCAGCCGAATCCTGCCAATCTGTCTCCTCACCTTTACTATCATTTGTATCTTTGACCTTTTTCTCTAGTGTAGGAATATCAGTCTTTGGTGTTACAGTAACATTTCCAACAACTTCTAAGATATAGTTAGTATAGGCTTCATTACTACCAACTGTTTTATTTTGCACAAGATAATAACCAGCAGTAAGTCCTGTTAAACCGCCGGGATTTTGAAGGTATTTACCAGCCTCTTTCGCAAATTCTTCTGCCTGCGTTGCTGTGAAGCCTTCTGCTCCAATCACCTCAGCAAGAGCTGCGGCAGAACTCACTTTGTATTTTTCTTGTAAAGCAGTTCGACCTGTTTCTGTAATGCCATCTCCCCATTTAATGTTTGAAAGAGTTTTTCCATCTTCTGATAACGTTCCTGTAAAGATACGGTACGATTCATAAGTGCCATTACCACCGTTATCAACAGTGATGTCATAAGCCTTTGCTTTGCCAGCTGAAAAGGCAAAAACAAGAGCTAGCAAGGCTGCCAAAAATAATTTAATCTTTTTCATCATAAGTCCTTTCCTTTAAATCAATATAAATATTTAAATATTTACTTCAAGGCAGTTACTCGTCTTCGTTAAGCAACACCACCTTTACCGTATATAAATGCTATCAACACCCCTACAACAATCAGTATGCATATTGCTCCAAGAACGTAGTACCAAATACCACCTTTACCACCCGTTTTGGGCAAAGCGTATCGTTTCTGTGCAGTATTTTTCATAACAATAAGAGCCGAATCTGAAGCCAAGGCAAGAGTCGATGGTTCTTCCGATACTTGAGCTCCATTATCATAACTAATGTCAAATCCACTAGTTGCATGCTCTCGAACATAGTAAGTATAAGTAACAGTCTTTTGAGCATCTGTTATTGGTAAATTAGAGTAATTTTTTGTCCAATCATCTGAATGACTCATAGTCTCACCAGACTTATAAAATGTCTCAGTTCTTTCTCCATTTTCCTTTGTTGCGACTTGTATCACATCATATACAATCGAACCGTCTGCACTGCCGATTTCCTGACCATCTGCATCGAACCATTGCTTTTTAACCGTAAGATTAATAGTCTTGGCTTTTTTATTTTCAACAAAATCAGAACCATTATTTTCTGAGAGATTGGTTAATTTGGAAATGGTTATCGGCAAAGCCGAAAAACTACCATCCTCATCCCAATAGAAATAGTGTTTAGAAGGATTATCTGGCAACTCGTATCCTGCCGGAGCTTGTGTCTCCTTAGCATAGTAAATCTGATCTTCTTGATAGTTACCCGAAGAGTAGACAATAGAGATGAGACCTTTGGCATTTGTCTGATAAGTCGTCACGATTTCATCGTTACTATCATCTGAGTCACCGTCATATTTATAAACAGTAAAGACTGCTCCTTCTAAATCTAAACCAAAATTATCCGCATCAACTTTGCTAATAATATAAGCTTTCTCAGTATCAAATCCAGAACTTGTTCCCGTTCTTTGCCAATGAACTGTCGTTGTGGTGTGATCTGAGCCATTTGCTACACCTTCAAGCATCGCCGTATTGTGAGGATAATAATAAGCGGCAGCATCTTCATTTGGTTTTGTTAATTGATAAGAGTAATCAAGAATATAAGCCTTAGAATCTTTCATTGTCACCACTAAGGTGTGATAATGATTGCCCCACCCATCATCTGTTGAACTTATCTTCCAAGCCCATTCGCTGGTTGGAACTTCAGTACCATCAGTGTAGTAAAGTTTCACTGAATCTTGAATAAGATATTCAGAAACCACATTTGACCAATTATGCATAACATCCGTCAAAGTTATCGTGTCTGAGCCTTCAACTAAATCATCTGCTTGAGGATTGATTGACAAGCTGTAAGACAACTGACGTTTGGCATTATCCCATTCACCTGATTTAGCAATTGGTTTAACATCAGGCGTTGTAGAGTTCCCCTCATCTGAACTAAACGTTACTTCTTGCGTCTGATTATCTGAGCCATAATCCTCACCATTGACCGTAACAGAAACATTATTTGTGAGAGATTTGACTAACTTAGAACTGCCTTCTGTAAAATCATCGTAGTGAGTTGTAAAAGTCATCCAAAAATCACTGTTCCCACCAACGTTGTTCTTTAAACTCTTGCCATCAGTTGTCGTGAAATCTAGCGTTACCACACCATCACTTGAAACTGTTCCGTTTAAAGCAATGTTATAGGTTCCCCAGCCGTTAGTTCCTTGTGTCAGCGAGTTGTTCTCAAAATTAGCATTAATTTGTCCCCAACGTTGACCATATGATAGACCTATTAAGCTAATACCTTCTGGCAAAGTATCCGTCACTACCATACTTGTAGCACTATCATCTAACTCAACTTTGACCATCCAAGTAACCGTTCCGTCAGCACTTGTCGTTTTAGTTGTTCCAGAATTACCATGGCCATCAGTTTTGACGACGTTAGAGTCCTTACTATAATTGTACTCCGTACTAACACTGTGAGTTCCTGATATGATGTGATTACTATAACGTTGATTAGAACTCTTCTCCAGGCTAATCATTGATCTATAATGAATCATGACATCCTTTGAAGATGTTTTATCAGCTGTTAGAGTCACTTTAAACTCTGTATAGTGAACATTATCTCTTAAATGGCTGTAATCCGTATAATCAGAATAAGATTGACGTGCCTCTAATGTAAAATTGTTCTTTCCTAAAACTTCTTCTAATCGGTGGTAAAGATCTTCCAACTGCGCTTTAGTGTACCAATGAACATCAGCGTTTGGACTCCACGGATCTTTCAATGTATCTGTAAACACTGTCCCCTTTTTAAGCACTCCTGAATTTGGCATTTTTATCTCAACATCCCAAACCACTTCTCTGACACCTGGTTCAGATAACTCCATGACCTCTGACACTTCTTTGGTAATATCTCCTGTTCCTGGAAGAGTTACTTCAGCTTCCTTACTCGTCTGGTCATTTTTGGTTGAGCTTTTGCCATCATCATCTAAAACAACTTTGTTTTTGATGGTACTATCGTCCCAGCCTACATCCGTAAAATCAACTGGCGTTGTGTAAGTAATGGTATAGCTATTTGTATTTTTACCATTTGTAAGGGCGCTAAATCGAATGCCTGAAATTTTTCCATTCTTGTATTCGATAGTCGCACCAGCATCTGGTGAAATGGTTAGGTCACTGGTTGCCGCAAACATCTCATCGGTTAATCGGGCACCGGCAATATCACTTTGCCCCTCATTGACTCTAATCGTCCAAGTAATCGTGCCATCAGAATCGTTGTACTGTCCTTTTTTATCAAGTTGATTTAGAGCTAAAGTTACTTGAGAACTACTTGTATGTGACTGTTTATCACTTGTATCTGTCTGCGAACTTGCACTCACCGTGTTATTTGCCGTAACTGATGAACCAGCTGTTAAACCAGAAATCTTATAACGGTAAGTAATGGTATAAAAGTGCCCAATTGGATTTCCACTAGCATCCACACCTCCTGAGTGCAATTGAGGAAGTGTCATATCCAAACTATTACTTGCTGCCTTAAACTGGTAAGTGTAAGCACTTGAAGTAAGAGTTTCTGTCGCAATCACATTTTCTGAACTACCAGCGTAGCTTGACTTGGTGACACTGACAGAATCAATAGCAGCCAGAGAAATGCCTGATGCTTTCAGAATATCTTTGATAGCAATTGAACTTGGCGTGCCGTATTTCGAATCAACTTTTACGGTATAGGTTAAATAAGGCGTATCAGCATCGTAAGTGACCGTACCTGATTTTGAAGTCGTCAAATCGTAATTTTTCTTAATCGAATCTTCAGGAATGGTCACAATCAGATCATCTGAATAAACAACTTGATAACCTCCATCATTTTGCTGGTAGTCACTACCGTAAGTAGCATCGTATTTTATCCAACCTTTAGACTGTGTGCCATCGGTAATATCATTGACATAACTCTCAATAAAAGCAATCAAGATATAATATTTTCCCGTGACTTCGTCATAAACAAAGCGATAAGTGTAAGCATCAACTTGATTCGTATCCTTGCCGATATATTCTGTCCCAAGATTTATATCTTGCCCAATAGCAGTCCCATTGGGTAATTCTAGATAATAATACCTATCTGCCATCAAATGAGCCTTAGAAATTGTGTAATCAAGCTCCAAATCAACAGTCACAACCTTTGTTGCCAGATTTTCTTCAACAGTTTTTTCATCATAAGAATAACCTGTTAAATACTCTTTAAACTCTGCGTAAGTGACTCCTGCCAAAGTATAAGTTGAAAAGGAATCAGACTTAAAGCCAATACTTTTAACATTTTCTGAACTGTCCTGCTCAATATTGGTGTCACTTTCGTGCGTCAAATCTTCTACATGGTTGATATCATTACCAATGAAATGATATAACTTCCAGCTGCTTTGCAACTTCGAACTAGTTATCGCAGCATTGAACTGCAAGGAAACAGTGACTTCTTTTTGAGGTTCAACTTCCTGACCAGCCGCATTAATAAAAGAAATATCATAAGATAATGCCTTAGACAGGCTCTGCTTTGTTTCACGTAAAACAGTAGATATTTTTTGATTAATCTCTCCCGTGTCTGCTATCGGTCTAACTTTCAAAGAGACCTCCTCTGTAAAAGTCCCTTGCGTAAAATCTGCCACTACTGTTAGGTTATCAGCTGTTTCTTGCAACCGTCTAGCTTCTAAAGACGTATCTAAAGAGGTCTGACTGTCTTTCTGTTCTGATGTTTCTTGTTCAGAACTTGAAGCTTCCACTTGCATCTTTTCTTCTGAGCTTTCTAGTTGCTCGGTAGAAACATTTTCAGCTGATTGCATCAGAGCTGAACGATTATCCGTACTGACAGTTAGGGCGGGTAAAATTAAAGCATAAGTTGTACAAAAAACGACAATAATCGATAAAGCCAAAGCTATCCTTGCAATAACACTTTCTCTAAGCCTCAGCTTAAATCGAGTCATCAGATTGAGCCACAGCTTTTTCATAAGAACTCCTTTCTTTTGCTATAAATCCTTGTTACTCAATTGCTCCTAAGCGTGTTAGCGGCCAAATCCGAAAGGTTAATTTTCCAACGATCTGATCTTCACTAACCGTACCAACCGCCTTATTTCGAGAATCTATCGACACACTGCGATGATCTCCCATAACAAAATAATGACTATCTGGAACTTGATAGGGTAAATTAATATTAGTCTCTCTGTAAGCCCTTTCATGTTTTTGCAAATAAGGCTCTTTCAATTTTTTACCATCAACAGAGACATTACCTTTTTTATCTATGTTGACCCATTGACCAGATGTTGCAATCACACGCTTTACTAGAATCTTGTTATTATAATAAAAAGCCACTACATCACCTTGTTCCAGACGTTTACTATTGACAGAGACTACCATATCCCCAGCCTCCAAATTAGGTGTCATAGAATTGCCATAAATTTTTAGAACTGGTAACCAAATGCTCGCTACTAATACTGCTGACGCAGCCACTGTAATCAAAGCAAAAATCGTTCCTCTGAGCGTCCGAAAATAACGCTCTCGATACTTTACTTTGCTTAGTTCTTTTAATAGTTCCTTTGAATCAGGTAAATCACTTATGCTTATTCCTTGCGTCCTGACAGTACAAAGTTTTTTCATTTTGACTACAAATCCTTTTTCGTTTCTAATGACTCCTAACAAACTCCTAGGCTTAATATGACAGCCTTTTTTTCGAATTAATTTTATCCTCATATCTAGTAAAAAGCTATCATTTTTTATTTACACTCCGTAAACCCAAAAACAATAAAATTAGAAAAAAGATAGACATAATGTTAATTTATCAAGGTTTACAAGGTGTAGATTAGCTAGAATAGGCAATTATCTTTCTTTTCTAATAATGAGAAAAACTCTTTTATTTTATGGTAAAATACAAACTATCATTGGAGGAAAACACTATGGCAAGATACACACGTGAAAAAATCATAGGTGCCTTTTTCGAATTAGTCGCAGAAACTCCCCAAAAGACAAACTTTACCATCTCTGAAATTGCATTAAAAGCTGGTGTTTCTAGACAAGCGATTTATCAGAAACACTTTAGAAATTTTAATGAAATTATCACTTATGTCGACGACTACATCATCTGGGAAATTCGCCAGTGGTGTCGTCATTATGATAAAGAAAAAGATGGCAATCCCTTGGATTATGTTGCTGATAACCTGCTACCTTTTGTCTACGATAAAAGAGAACACTTAAGACTCTTACACACAGCTGCTATTACCCAACCATTTGAAGATACCATCGTATCTACCTACACTGAGTGGGCAATAGACATCATTCGTCCCCAAAGCGAAACCTTTAATCTCCCCAAAGACGTCTTAACCAAAATTATCGTGGAACAAATCGTTGTTATTATCAAAACTTGGCTCCTTCAAGAAGCACCTATGCCGCCCCAAGAATTTAAAAAAGACTTTTTAAATTTAGCAAAAGCCCCTTTATATTCTTATTACACCATGGAAACACAAAAAAGCTAGAGACTAAGTCTCTAGCTTTTTGTATTCTACTCAAAACGAACACCGATTCTAATATCTGTATAAACAGTTCCATTAATCTTTGAAGACATGAAAAAGATTGGTGAAGCTTCTTCGGCATCGTTCTCAATTAACATAGCCTGTAGTTTTTCTAAAGCTTTATCAAAATCCTCAGGATTTGTGCTTGAAATACGAACACCATACATGGTCGAAATTGAAAAATAACTATTAAATTCTGCTAACTCAACCTCTTCTCCTAGATAGTCTTCATTCACAGGTAAATAAACCGTAATATCTAGCATGCCATCATGGCCTTCTACTTGAGGTGTTGAATAAAACAAATCAGTCTTTAAGGTGTAACCAGCAGCTGTGATACTATCTAAGGCATCTTTAAAAGCAATCCCTATCTTATTTACCTCAACAGTATAATTAACACTCCAAACATTAGATAGCGTTAAGGTTTGATTGCGTCCTTCTAAAATCTCTGTCATTTCAATTTTCCTCCGGAATAATAATATCCACAAATAATTGACCATAAACCGGTGTAATGATTAAAAAGAGTTTATCAGGAATAGCCAGACCTTCATCTCGCATGTAATCTTTCATGCTATTTAAATGTTCATCAAGTCCTTCCTCAAAAGGCACTCGCTTACGCACACCTTTTATTTCTAAGCTTGGTACATAAGTAAAATCATCAGTTGAGGCAACCTCTGTATTAATCGGAATATAAACATCATAAGTTTGTTTTTCTTCTTGATATTGTGACGGCGTAATTTCAAAAAATGTTGGACCATCTTTATAAATACCAAATTCAAACGGCAAATACTCTGTATATTCAAATAAAGCTGGCAACTGATCCGCCTCAATACGAACCGTCTTTTTCACTAAATGTGTTTGCTTAATAATAGCTTTTTCAATCATTTTAATTCCCTTTTATTTAAATTTCTCTTTATCAAAATGTTTGTCTTGTAGCGTCTCATTTAATGCATTTACTGCTTTACTTTGAACTTCTGAAGCTTCTGTCAAATCAGCACCTTCATCATCCTTGTGACGAAGTGGGTAGAAAGCCATGTACCATATTGTATCAATTATAATAGAACAAAAAATTGCCATACCCCAAAATAGGTAGATAACATAATACTCTGAAACAAGATATGACATTAATAATCCAAACATTGCTACAAGGGCAGGGATATAAATATAAATATTACCAACTATATTTCTCAGTTTAGCAAAACGAAAATTACCATCTCTACCAGTAAATATCACAGCCGCTATAAGTGAAAATATAGTTGGATACAAGATAATGGAAGCTTCTTGTAAAATGATAAATTGTAAATTACCATCACCCCACGCTGTTGTTGATACAATTGGAGTTACAAAAAGTCCATAAATAAACATAAAATATGTTGAAAGTCCAACAAGAACCTGATTATTATGAAGAAAATCCCAAACTGTTAAAGATAAAGAAATTATCCAAATAATAATACCTAAGTAAAAAATTATTCTACTTAATACCATTGGGAGTTCAGAATCACTCATAGTACCATAATACACTAAGAATATAAGAGGATATAAAATAAATAATCCTGATAAATTTCCCAAGCGAGACATTCCTTTTTTAACAGCCTCTTTTTTTCGCTTTTGCTGTAACTTTAAACGCTCAATTAATCCCATGTTGACATCAATCTTCCTTAATTTCATCTTTATCAAAATGTTTGTCTTGTAACGTGTCATTCAAAGCATTGACCGCTCGACTTTGAACTGTTGAATCAACAACCTCATCATCCTTGTGACGGAGAGGGTAGAGAATATATGACCATATAAGAATTAAAGAATTTGACATTGTCATTTCAAATCCTAAAAATACAAACCTCATAAAATTTCCTAAGAGAATATTGAATGGTATGCATAAACTTCCTAAATACATAGGCAAGTATATCAAGTGCATATACTTTATTTTTTGGCTATCATCTATATAGTTCCCTTTATCATCTAAAATAAATAAAGCTAAAATAACATAAGATATCAATGGCCAGATAAAAATTAAAATTTCTTGGATTACTATAAATCTTAAAGTTCCCCCCTCTGAAGCAGTTGTAATAAAGGGTAAAGCTAAAAAACCGTATACTGCCATGAAAAATACTGCTAAACTTGAGTAAAACTGATTTTTTAATTTATGTGAAATAGCTACCAAAAGAATAGAAAGTAGCCAAATTATACCACCAAACCATATTCCAAAGCTTACTAAAGAATTAGGAACTATCGAGTTGCTAACTATTATTAAAAATCCAAAGTAGACCAATGGATATAAAATTAACAAACCTGAATATACACCCCAATAAGGGACTCCACCAGAAATATTTTCTTGCTGTTTTTTTAACAAAATTCTAAGACGCTCAATTAACCCCATGATTCCATCCTTTCATTCCTTTTATAAAACTAGTAGTACCTTTAATCAAATTATTCGCCCTTGATTTAATACCTGTAGAAATATTACCCTTACTATCAATTTTATCTACAAGCCAGGATGCACCATAAGCTGCACCTATAGCAGCTAAACCTGTTACTAATACAGGAGCAGCTGCGAAGCCAGCTCCCGTTGCCAAGACACCCACAAATGCCGCTCCTGCTGTAGCAGCAGCCGTACTTGCGACACCTTTAACGGTAGCTTTTGCTGCATCCACGGCAAAGCCTGTCGCTACACTGGCTGAAACTTCTGCTCCGTGTAACCCTTGCCTTTTAGCTTGGGTTTTATTTTTTTCGACATTATCAAAAGTCTCAACCACACCATCTACGACATTGAGAACAGCTACACCCTTCGCAAATTTTGAACCAGTTTTTAGAGCTGTTCCAACATTTGATTCCTTAAACGCTGTTTTCACACCTTTAGTGATTCTACCAGTTTTCTTGGTAGCCTTAATCACATTTTTAAATGTTTTGGTATTAAATGCTTCCTCAGCTTCAGAAATCACATTAGATTTTGTTCCTCTTACAACACCTTTCGCAATTTCTTTGGCTTTAGCAACCCCTTTTAAGCCATCCTTTTCAACTGTTTTTAATGACTTTCTGACTTCTTTTGAATAGTCCGTTTCACCAAGTGTTTTCATCATTTTTTCAAAACTTTTGGTGACTCTCCCACTATGAAACTTAACAATACTGTGGTGCTCATTCTTTTTCAAACTGTCACTCGTTCCAAAAATAAAATCTAAAACATGATCAACTGTTTTATCAGATTTTTTAATAATTGTACTGCCTACTCCATTTTCTGAGAAACGATATTCAGCATAAGTTGAGGTTGCCCACTTTTTAGCAGTTTTATAGTATTTTTTCCCCACTAAGTAAGGTGCTGTGATACTACCAATAGTCGCTTCCAATCTTGTCTGCTCTACCATATACCCACTGTACTTAGAGTCATACAAATTCTTGGCGAGTTCATTTTTGAGTTGGTCACGTCTAGCCTTGCCGCTAACAACAAGCTTAGTTTCTTTAACTTCTGTCTTGAAAGCTGTCTTCTTGTAGAAATCTTTAGCTTTTTTGCTAGTATACGAACCACTTCCTAGGTCAGATAAGCTTGTAATTTGCGTGTTTTGTTCATCTAGGATATCACCTACTTCGCTGGTAAAGACGGTATTATTGAAATTCCCCATGTCCTTGATGGTGTTAGTTAGGACTTTCTTGGCACCTCTAAATTCTGAAATGGCATCATCCGTTGTGACCTTAGTCAGAGTAACAATGTCTGCGACATCGTCAATTGCCTTGTTAATCGCATCTGAGCTTGTCTTTAATTGCTCTAGCGGTGAGTCGAACTTGTCCACCATTTGTTGTAAGGCGTCTGTGTCGATAATAGCAGAGTCACTGTTTTCACTCACAATACTCTTAAAAGTGCTGATGAGATTGTCATAACCTTGCGAAATGACATCCAAGCTGTTCACATAATTAGTCAGCAAAGGTACTTGGTAGTTATTAATTTTGTTATCAATCGCATCTTTAACATCACCTTTTAAAGCCTCTGAATTGGCTGCGCTTTTAAGCATTTTCTTGGCGCTTGAAAGCTGACTCTTTGTTTGGCTGATAGAGCTTTTGAGGCTATCGCGCTGCGCTATTACCTCGCTCATCTTAATCTTCATAAATCTCTCCCTTTGGATACAACGTTGAGAAAATTTTATCATAAAAATAGGCTCGACGTAACTCTTCATCACAATAATGCTTATCACGCGCATCCGTATAACCTTCTGAAATCACACGTTTAACAAAAAGATTACTAATCAAAAGTGGTTGCGTCTCAAAATCCATGCCATACGGCCAGACATAGCCAATATAATCGGCATAAGCGGTCTGATTATTGACCAAAGCACGGCGCCCTGTAATAACAACGTTAAAATCCATATTTTCCCGAGCAAAAGAACTCACCAATTTTTCAGGTAAAAGCTCCTTATCAAGCTCAACAATACTGCCTAAAGGATAAATTTTACCAAATAACAAGTCCACGTATGATAAAAATGCTTGAAATAGTGGCAATGACAAGTCCAACTGACCATCTGGTCTGCTAATCGTCACCTTGCCTAAATCGTAATCAAAGGTAAATTCATAAGAGGCTCCAATAATTGGACGATACTGATAAACTTTTTCTTCATCCAAATAAGCCAAATGGCAAGCTGTAAAGGCATCTGGATGGCCTGAAAATACCAAAGCTAAGCTCTCCAAAAATTCGATATCCGCATCAGCAATTTTTAAAGATTTCAGAGCTTCTTTAAGCATTAGCAACCATTCATTTTGCATTGCATTATTTGCCTCCCTTACTACGTGTGTGCTCAGCTTCCTTAGCATCATCGTCAGCTTTATTTTTACCAGCCTTGTACATTTTATCTGCATCATCCTTAGTAAAAGTCTTTAATTTCTTGATGGATGCATTAAACTTTTTGATGTTTTTATTAAAGTCAGGAAATGGTTTTAAGGTTGTCTCTGTAAATGTTAATGACTTCAATTTACTAATACCTTTTGTCGAAGAAGCAACACCATCTGTTAAACTCTTCCACTCTTCTAAATCTACTCCCGTCTTTGCCATAAATTCTCCCCTTACATGCTACTTGCAGCCATACGATCGTACATCACAGCCTGTTGATCCCAACTGCTAATTTGCGATGTTAGGCTTGAAATCGTAGTCTCCAGTTCAGCAATTTTATTATTAATAGATGTCAAATTATCATCTTCACTTGTTTTATAAGTTGATAACTTTTGAAGTGCCGCTGACATTTTTCCTTGATATTTAGCTTGACGGTCACCTACAAAATTTCCTGTGTCAACGTTATTTAAAGTCGACAAGGTCGATTTTTGACTAGAGATTTGACTTAATTCACTGGTAATTTTAGATTTTGCCTTTTCCAATTTTTCTTTTTTGTCCATAGCAGCTTTGCGATTCGAACGCAAACTACTACTGTGACTACGACAAGTTCTAGCACAACTTTGATAATGTTTTACTTCTTTGCTCCCCACAGCATTCTCCCTTTTTAAAATAAATGCAAGATAATCCAGATGCTAAAAGCACCCGGACTTATCATACTTAATTAGAATTTTGGTTTACTTGATTTCGTTAAGAAATATGTCACGATAATTGATAAGATACTTGAAACAAGAGCTGTCACAACAATCCAAATCTTATTGTCTTTTTCTGCAACCACACCACTGGTTGTTTTTTTCGTGATGTTCACTGGATTAGACAAGAAATTCATAACAGCTTCGTTATCTGTACCACCACTACGAGCGTTTTTCAATACTTTAGAAAAGTTCGTAGCATATGTTGTGCTTTCTTGGATATTGCCAGCTTGGCTGCTAATAAGTTTATTAGTATTTGCCATAGTATCATCAACATCTTTTTGAATCGTATTCACTTGAGAAACCAATTGTGTAAACTGGTCAGTCATTGTTCCCAATGCTTGATAATTACTTGTTGTTGATTGAGCATTATCTGATGTTGATTTGACAAGTTCTGAAATACTGCTATAAAGAGCATCTCCACTAGAAGCATCAACATAAAGACTCGTTCCGTCTGCATTTCCACTGCCATAAGGAGCGACATTAAGTACCTTAGCTTGATTATGTGACCAATTTGAAAATTCCGCATTCAAACTATCGGCTGCTGTGTTATACCAAGCTACTAAACTTTGTAAACCTTGTGCAAAGTAATTACGAGGCAAACGCTCGTCAGATAAACCAGGTAAATCATTAATAGCTGATTGTAATTCAGTCATTTCATTAGTCAATTCAGTATACAAAGTAAGTCCTGAATTTTTATAGTTATCAATATCAAGACCTGCGATATTATCATACGTCAAATTACCATACATTTTAACTACAGAGTTAGCAGATGGATTGGCTACATTGACTTTACTTAAATCAGTTTGACCAGGTTCGCCGTATAAAGTTTGAACCATAGCAGCTGCTGTGCTGATATTGCTTAATTGCGCTAAAATAGCTTTCAAATCTTCTTTAACCAATGCCACATCATCTGCAGTGTCTGTCACAAAGGTTGTATAAGTCATTGGAATAGTACTGTCACCAATTCTCAAATTGAAGTTAATGGTATGAGTACCAACAGCGAGCGAGTCAAAAGTATAAGTGATTTTCAAGCTTTGGGCGCTTGTAATTTGTTTGCTTGTTGAGCAGTCATCTGCAAAAACAACTCTTCCTCCTGAAACGTCAGTGATGGCAACAGTTGTAGCATCTTGTTTTGTTTCAGTGCTTTCTTGAGAGTTTGTTTGGTTATCTTTTGATTCTGTTTCAGAAGCATCTTTAGCTGAATCAGTTACTTGTGTCGTTGTTACTTGTGTTGAGGTCGGTGCAACGTTGATAGAAATAACATTTGACTGGCTAGGTTTAGCATCTTCAGCAGTTAAGAATGAATAAGTTGCTCCGCCAGCAGTTATCACACCTTTTACTGCTTGGTATTGGTTAAGTAAGCCTAGTTTTGCTTGATAAGCAGCCACTTCGTCAGACGTGATAGCTCCCATGCTTTCTAGTTTTGAAAAGAGAGCGTTGTAATCAGCACTGTTAACATCGATACTTCCCATCAAATTAGCAATCTCTCCTTCATACTCTGATGGAAGAGTCCCTCCAAGTGAGCTCTTAATTTGATTAGCAAGCGCATCTTTCACTTGTTGAGTCGTAATTTGATTTTGAACATCACCTTTAATAGCTGATTTACGGTCTTCTCGGTTACCAATTCCTAAATAATTATTTTTATCGAGCCCTAAATCTGCATTGAAATATTGTTCAGATACTTTTGAACGTGTTTCTTGAACCTGATTCAATAAATCCATCAAGCGATTTCGGGTATTTTCAACTTGACTGCGATAATTTTCAATAATGCCATTATAATCTGAAATGCTATTAGCAAATAAATTATAAACGGTATTACCACCATTAGATTCACTTGTGATAGCTGATGGTGCGTAGAATTTATTTAAGCTACTAAGAGCATTATCGTTTAAGTTATTATAAAGGTCTGTATCTGTTTTAAATTGATCTGAAATAACTGTATTAGCGGTAGCGACATTACTTTTAGCAATATCCGCTTGAAGATCAACAAAACTTTTGACTTCTGGTAATTCCCCATTTAAACCATTACTTGTTGCGTTAAGCATTTCAAAAACGCCTTTGGTGAAATTCGCCTGACTATCTTCAAAGGCTTTGTTCCCTGATTGGAGAGCAGTCGCATAACTTGTTAAACCACCAAGATTTTGACTAGCTGCATTTGATGGTGTGTAAATGTAGTTAGATAAGCTTGTGTAGCTTGTTTCTTGGTCATTTACGATATTTGCAACATTTCGCTTGGCGTCATCAAGATTTCCAATCACACTTGAAAAATACATTTTAATCACACGTTGATTAATCAAGTTCAAGTATGTGCCAACTTGGCTTTCAACATTTTTTTCTTTAACAGTGTCTGTTGATTTTTTAACTTTATAACCAATTTTAGCTTGTGACGGGTTAAAACTTTCCAATTGAAGAATTTTGTCTGAAAAGTCGTTTGAAATATAAATAATGACATCTGCACTGCCATCACTATATTTACTTTCAGCCAAGCTACGTGGCATGGTAACCCAGTTCTCTTTGGAATCCCCTGCATTGGTTAATAAATTCGTGAATTCTTGACCGAAGTTATAATTGACATTATTTAAGTTACCACCTGCATCTTCATTAACCAAGGCAACGGTCAATCGCTCATCTTTTTTAGCTTTATCTGTCACTGAAACTTCTTTGTCTTGCGTATACACAAAGACTCCTGACGAAACTGCCAAAATAGAAACGAAAACACTAAATGCAATTACTACAACACTTGGTTTAATCTTAATTTTTTTCATTTTTCTCCTATCCCTTAGGTATTTTAACGCGAGAAACTTCTCTACCTTCAAAGAACTGCGCTTCATCTGATTCTAATAGAGGTTCTCCGTAACGTGTTCGACCTTTAATAATGGTTTGATCTGCAAATCGCGTACCAAACATTCCAGCTGGAATATTTGATCTCAAGCGTTTGTTAAATTCATCAAAGCGCGTTTCAATCGTTTTTTGATGTCCTTGGAAAATAAAGTAGATATTGACTTTAGCCGCTTTTTTCAAGATGGTATCCAAGGCACTGTTAGACAACATTAATTTATCATTAATGGCATGAGCCTCTGGTACATAGACAAAAATTGGCTGATTAACAGCTTCTGGCGAACGCGAAGCCATTTCTCCAAGCAAATCATTCATGACCGTACTGTAATTTTCTTCAGACGCTATCAAATCAAAACTATCGACAGCCCCTTCAAAACGTTGGTCTGGATCAAAGACGATGCGTTGCGCGTGTCCTTTGAAATAAGCCATATTCTTAAGAATAATCGTTTCAAACAAACGTGTTTGCGTTGGGGTATCATCCATAATTACAAAATAGCCATGTTTTTCAGGCACAAAACCGATAACATTTGTGGTTTCCTTATCAAAGGCAAGCGGTACTTGCAAATGATTTATCATTGTCATCGTATAAGCATTGCCATAGAAGTCAGAAAGGCTAATGTCATTTGGAAGCATTGGAATAGCTTTTGGACGTTGTCCAGTCCAAGCTTTATCCATTTCAGCCACCTCTTCTTCTAAGTGACGCAAACGCTCAATATCTTCATCACCTTCACTTGGAAGATAGATTTGGATTTCATATGGTTTGTCATCATTCACCTGAGCACGTCCAAAGATTTCTTGTGGAATCAAGGCATTACGTCCAATAACATCCTTAACAGCATGGTCTTCAACCAAGAATAGAGCCATCTTAGTTGAAACGTTACTTGACATGCTAATCTTCAAGCTATTAGCTCGCAAAGCTGTCACAATCAAATAGCAACCCAAGCTTGAACCTTCTCGTAAAATACGATTCATGCATGCTTCGATAACTTCCTCTTTTGGACTATCCTTAATCGCATCAAAACCATCCATTATTGTCAAAATAACAGGGAGTTTTTCGCCAGTTTTTTGCTCATATTGAGAAAGACTTGCAACACTGTATTTAGCAAATAATTCCTTACGCATTTTCAATTCATTATCAATGCGTTTTAAGAATTTCAGAAGTTTCTCTTCCTCATCTAGGCGTGTCAAATCAGCAACATGAGGCAAATCTTTCAATGGTAAGAGCCCATTTGTTCCAAAATCAAATAAGTTAAACTGGACTTGTTCAGGTGTATTGAGACGGGCAAAATTCATTACTAAAGTCTGCAAAGCAACAGATTTACCAAAACCTGGTGAACCATAAATAACAGTGTGACTCAACTCTTCCACATCAAAATTATAATTACGCTTAGCTTGTTCAGATGGTACATCCATCATGGCAAATGGCACAGCCAAACATTTTTCCTCAGACCAAGACATCTCTAAAACTGGAGAAACAATCTTAGTTTCTAACGGTGGCAACCAAGGTTTATCAGGAATTATCACTCCTGCTGTTTGCGAATAGGCTGAAATATAATCAACCAAAGCTTCTAGCTCTGTCTGTGTCTTTTCTGTTTGAACATTCAAGTCTTCTTCCAAAGAAAGGTCTTCTGTCAAAAGTTCGTATTGCCCCAAATCATTAATCAACCAAATACGATCATCGACTTCCTCTTGCTTCTCTGATTTGTTTGGTTGGTAACTTGCTCCACTCCAAGCAGACTGGAAGAGTTCATAAATTTCATTATTTCCGACTTGTAGGTAAGCACGCCCAGGTTCCACAATACTAGCAGCATCAGGTGTTTTAATAATTTCATTTGAATCTGACTTATCTGATACTTTCAAAGCCAATTTGAAGCGTGAGTTTGACCAGATTTGGTCATCAACAACCCCTGATGGTTTTTGCGTTGCCAAAATCAAATGAACCCCAAGTGAACGACCAATACGAGCAGCAGAAACCAACTCTGACATAAACTCAGGTTCATTAGCCTTCAACTCTGCAAATTCATCACTGATTAAGAACAAATGTGGTAATGGTTTTGTAGGATATTTGCCACCATCTGTGGCTGTTTTCCCTTGCTTATAAAGCTTCGTATAACCATTAATATGATTGACTCCAAAAGCCTCAAACAGACGTTGACGTTTTTGAAGTTCTGCTTTAATAGAAGCTAGCGCACGCGCACTGGCTGCACCATCCAAGTTCGTAATAACTCCCATAAGGTGCGGAAGACCTTTAAAGAGATTAGCCATTCCCCCACCTTTAAAGTCAATCGGCAAGAAACCAACATCTTCTGGACCAAAATTAACAGCCAAAGATAGCATATAAGATTGCAAGATTTCAGATTTCCCTGAACCAGTTGTCCCTGCAACTAAACCGTGAGGACCATGAGCACGTTCGTGCAAATTCAGCTCAACAATATCATCACGTCCTCGAAGTCCCAAAGGAACCGCTAAAGTCTTCGATGTATCTGCCTTAGCCCATCGCGCAGCTAACTGCAAATCTTCAACTTTTTCAGCCTTATAAAGTTCCAAGAAAGTAACTGATTTAGGAATCGAATTCTTCTCGACTTCCACGTGATGTAGATTAGCCAAGGTTCTAGCAATCGCTTCGTAATTTTTACTTTCTGGATACGGTGTGAAACGTTGTGCTAGATATTCTCCATTGTCATTGATAATTTGACCCACATTTTGGTTTTGATATTCCACCAAAGTTGTCACAGTTTCTGGCAAGAAACGCTGTGCTTCCTTAATCCAAATCACTGTAATTCCAAGTTCTGTCAAATCTTCAGCTAAGTACTCATTTAAACTGTGTCCAACCAAGTAAGAATCATCAAAGATAGTCACTACATAATGAGGTGCAAAGCGAACATCTTTACTTCCCATTTCTCGCTTGAGTTGCATGCGTTTTTGAATAATTTGATAAAGAGCATTTAAAACAGCATCTCGGCTACGCGCATCATGAACAATGCCACGAACATTACGTTCCTGAAGTTTGAAATGCGGTAAGAAACGCCATTGATACCAATTTTCTTGATAAGACTCCTCAGGCACCAAAATCACAAAATTAATATCTTGATAACTATGAAAAACCGCCAGTTGCATCAAAAGATTAGAGATTGCTGGATAAGTTGTATCATAGGTTCCAATGATACCAACAGTCGCTTGGCTAAGAGATAAAGTAATCGGCACCTGATGTTGTTTACGATACTTTTCAACCGTCTTTTTAGCAAAAATAGCTTGTTTATCTTTACTTTGCTCCTTAAAAGAGGTTTGAAGTTTCAACTTCGTATCAATATCACCAGTTCCTAAAGACACTTGTAAAAAGTCAGCATTATAATTCATTCGTTCATAAATACGAGAATCATAATCAAAAACCATCTTAGCTAAAGTGTCCATATCTGGTTGATTATAATCTAAAATTTCTTTTTCTTCATTGTGATAATGACTTAATTTTGAGATTTGTTTTAAGAGATAGCGGTCATAATCTTCAACACGAATTAATTCTTGCTTTTTATAATATTTCTTGTCTTGGAAATATTGTGTCAAAGTCATCCCAGCAGTGAGCAAACTAAAGCCGCCCATACCAAGCATCATCCAAGGATTTCTACGACTGACAAGACTTGTCAAAGCAGTAATCCCAAACATCCCAAGTGGTGGAACAATTGCACGAAGCAAAGAATTACGTCCCATTGAACTGGCTTCCATAGGACTGTCAATGACAATCGCATCACTGTAAATGGTTGGTACAATACGAGGGCTTCTGTGATAATCTGGAAAATCACTTGGAAATTCACTCATCGGTGCTTGGAACAAGAATTTTTCCATTTGTGTCAGTTCTGGCTTGTCCCAAAAACGCGTTATCTTCCATTGATGATGACGACGTTCAATCAAATAGTCCTCAATAAAAACAGAATCACCCACATTAAATGCTTGTGAGATATTATCACGGACACGCTTGCCATTAAGATAGACTAATGAAGTTCCCAAAGACTCGATATACACCTTTTCTTTAGAAAATAAGACAACGGTCTCGCTATCCAAATGAATATCTGACGTATCAGATGACGACAAGACAAAGTTTTCATGTGGCGGATACAAGTAAAGCGTAAAAATATCTATTTCAGGTTTCAAAAAATAATAGTCTTCAGCTTCTCCAAGAACTTTCTGATTAGCTATTTTTTGATCATTTCTAAAAATTTCACCATCACTCAAGCTGTAGCGATTACCATCAAAAACCAAAGGAGAGGTTTCAGAAAAGCGCATGTACAATAATTTATCAGACAAGCTTAGCAAAAAAGCTTGTGATTGATTATCATCTCCCAAATAATCACCAAGATGGTGGTAATAAGTTACATTATCATTTTGATTCATAAATCATTAATCCCCATTAGATTGTGAACCTGATGTTTCTCCAAGTTCTTTAGAAAGCTTACTAATTTCTTTCTCGTATTCATTGAGTTTCTTTTGCTTGTCAGAACCACTCATTTTCGTATCAGCTTTCACTTTTTCATATAAATTCGTATAAGCGTGTAAAATCAACTGAGTGTCTCCGATATTTTGAGCCACATCAAGTGCTTTTTCCAAGTCACCACGCCCTAAATAAATCCAGTAATTTAAAATGGTTTCATCTGAAGACTGAGTAATCGTATTTAAAACAGCTTCCATCTGCTCAGAATTAAGATTATCCAACTTCACAAAACTAGTTGCTAAAACATACTTGGCCGATTTCGGCAGACGATTAATACCGTAAGGTTCCAAAATATCAATAGCCTTGTCATAATCAGTTGCCATAAAAGCAGCTTGCGAATCAATCACAGCACTTTTCAGCGGTAAATCTCTCGAATATGACTTATAAGTAAAGAAGCCTAAAGTCAATGTTGCTACTGCTAGAAAAATTGCTCCAACAACTAACGCGCGCCATTGTTTTTTGTTAACTTGAACTTTGCTTTCTTTGTTTTTTTGCTCTAAACGATAACATTCTTCACTGATAAATTGATTAATTTCAGCAATCGAATGAAAGGCATTGATTTTTTCAGCGATTGTCTCACGAACTGCATCAAGTCCTTCAACCGCTAATTCAAACTCAACCTTTGGCAGTAAAATAGAAGCCACTAAAGCTTTATAAACCTTTAAGTATCGGTCTTGATTAAACACTTGAGGCGCTAAAATATGACTGACCCCATAGTGAATCAAACGAACATCATTACCAGAAATATAAATATTTTGCGGATGAAGGTAAACAACATTAAAGTCATTTGGTTTGACAGTCAGTGTCGCCACTTTTTGAGCTAAAGAATAACGCTCCAAATCTGTCGTTGCCTTAGCAATGCAAGTCGCTAAACTCTCTGAAAAAGCTGGCAACTCATATGCTAAGACCAACTCTCCATTTTCAGTCAATGATACTTGCGCCTTAACGTATTCTTTAATAAATTCTTGACTCTTTCGATCATAATCACTTGGCTGCACAGTCACTAATAACTGATTGTCTTTTTCTACAAGTTTTAAATGGTTATCCTCAAATATCATAAGTTTTAATCTCCAAAATATCCCCATTTCCTAACGGAAAATTAACTAACATCTCGTAGCGATTTAAAGTTATCGCCTTATTTTTCAAGCAAAGTTCCCAAGCTTGATTTTCCTTTTCAATAAAACCCAGCCGAGACAAAATATGTAACTCTCTTAATAACTCTTCTAGCCTAATAAGAGATAAACCTCGCGAAATTCGTAAATCAATTTGCTTATCTTGATAAGCAATCGTAATATCAATGTTGTCGAATGCCATGACGTTTCCTTCCCAAATAAATTCCCAATCCTGTCATCAAAATAAAAAAGCAAAAAACAGCAATCGAATTCAAATACGATTTCTTCTGAGATTGATTCTCTTTAGCAACTTTGTAACTCTCATCAACATGATAATTAACAAATTGCTTTGACGTCACCTTCTCAGTATCTAAGCGATAATAAGTTGTCTTTTTATTATCCTTCTTAAAAACAGAATGATTCGCAGTTGTTAGCATCTTCTTTTCTTTTTGATGTTCCTTATCGACAACTTCTTGTGTGCGATTTAAAAAAAGATTCGGCGCATAAAGCTCCTCAATGCTATTACCTGCTGACTTCTGTTTCGTGTTAGAAATAGAGTCCGTATTTAAATTTAGATTGCCGTTTTCTGCCAAAACGACTGGTGTGCTTAAAAATAAACACAAAATATAAATCCCCATTATCCCTTTTTTCATTTTCCTAAATGTCTATATTAAATTCCCTTTCATGTATGTCTCATAATTATACCACTTTTTAAGCTATCTACCAATAGCAAAATAAGCCTTTTCACTCAAATATTTTGCCATATAAAACGATATCATGAGTCCAAATTATTTATTCACCCGATGAAATAAAATTGATTTTTTACGGTTTATACTTTACAAAAAAAAATAAAAGCGTATAATTTAGAAAAAAATAAATTTTAAAGGAGATTTTTATGGCCGCTATTAGCGTAACACCAGAACAACTTAAGGAGCAAGCTCAAGTTTACACTCGTTCAAAAGAACAAATCGAGCAAGCTATCCAATCTGTAAACAGCATGAATAGCCAAATTGCTGAAGAATGGAAAGGTCAAGCTTTCAACGCTTACCTTGAACAATACAACCAACTCTACACTCAAGTTCAAAAATTTGAAGAGTTGCTTGCAAGCATCAATCAACAATTAAACAACTATGCTGAAACTGTTGCAGAACGTGATGCACAAGACTCTGCTTCATTCGGACTTAACTAATTTGTTCTGGCAAGGTGGACTGGGAGACTGTTAAAAATGCCATTAACAGAATCCACCTTTTCCAAAATTTGATTTTAACAGCTACTGTAAACCTAAGTTTACAGTAGTTTTTTTATCTTTACACTCTATATTTTTATAATATATAAAATTTTTATATATTATGCTTGACTTTTCGATTAAGCTAATTTATAGTTTATATATAAAATAATTATATATAAAAATTTTATATATTGTCAGAAAGGAATTTGCTATGTATTTTCCAACTTCTGCGACGGTTATTGAATTTCTTATCCTAGCGATTGTCGATAAAGAAGACTCTTACGGTTACGCTATTAGTCACACCATTAAAAAAGTAGCTAATATCAAAGAATCAACGCTTTATCCCATCTTAAAGAAACTCGAAAAAGCAGGTTATTTAAATACCTACCAACAAGAATACCAAGGTCGCAAACGTAAATACTATACCACTACAGAAAGCGGCAAACAACAGCTCACCTTTCTAAAGGGTGAGTGGCAATTGTACACCACTAAAATCGATGACATTGTCGAAGGGAGATTAGAGGATGACGAAAAGTGAGTACTTGGCAAAACTAGATAAATACCTCAAAAAATTGCCAAAAGAAGACTACTTGGAAGCAATGGACTATTTCAGAGAATATTTCGATGAAGCTGGTCCTGAAAACGAAGAAGAAGTTATTGCCGAACTTGGAGCACCAAAAGATGCAGCTCATGATATTATCAGTCGATTACTCGATGAAAAAATCGTTGAGGATGAAAAATCCCCTAAAAACAAAGCTGTCATTATCTGGATTGCTATCTTAGCTATTCTAGCTAGCCCAGTTGCCCTACCACTCATTTTGGCGCTACTTATGGTTATTATTACCATTTTGGCGATTGGGATTGCCATTATAGCCATGGTACTAGCTCTAGGAGTTGCTCTTTTAACATCTGGCGTTTACATGTTGGTTGACAGTTGGTCTTACCTCAGTATTGCCCCATCAACGACAGCCTTGGGAGTTGGATTGGGACTTCTATCACTCGGATTAGCACTACTAGCTCTTTTAGCTGCTGGTGCTGTTGGGAAATTCGCAGTAAAAAGTATCAGCAAATTAATTCAAAAAGCGGCAAGTAAAAGGAGAAAATCATGAAAAAGTGGACAAAAATCGTTTTAGGTATCGGGATTGGAGCTAGTTTAGCAGGAGCAGGACTATCTGGCGTCGGATTAGCAACTGGAGGTTTAACAAAACTCAATCAAAAATACGAAGTGAAATCTAAAATCAAACATCATAAAGCATCACTTGAACAATTTGATAAAATTGATATCAATGCAACAGCTTTTGATGTCACAATCGCAAAAGAAAACATTGACCAGCCTTTTATTTCCTACTCTGACAGTAAAAAACTTCCTGTTTCTTACCAAGTCACTAAAGATGGGACATTAGCCGTTAAACAAACAGGTAGTTGGAATGGTAACCACAGATCTTCCATTAATCTTTTCAGTTTAGCTGACCTTGTTAACCTAACTAAAACTGGGACAATAACCAATAAACATACCATTATCATCTCTGTTCCTGAAAATACAGACATTCAGTCAATTAAAACTAACCTAAAAGTTGGTGACTTCAAAATGAAAGCTATCTGTGCTGATTACGCTAATATCGAACTCAACGCTGGAGATTTGGATTTTACCAATTGTGCCTTTAAATCAGGAAAAAGCACCCTTTCTGTTGGGGATGCTTACTTCCAAGATTCTGATTTTACCAACTTCTCTCTAACAACCAACACAGGTGATATTGACATTGAAAATGGTAAATTAACCGACTCACATATTGACCTTTCAATTGGTGATTTTTCAGCCAACGCTATCACCTTCGAAGGAATCAATACTTTGTCAAACACCACTGGTGATATTGACATCACCTTGGCAAATAAAAACCTTACTGTCCAATCAAGCCATAGCATGGGAGACAGTGATATCTCAAGTTCCCTAATTCCTTCAACCAAAAACATCCTAAAAGTTGACGGTAATACCGGTGATATTACTATTAATTAAACTAAAAAAGGTGCCGATAGGGCACCTTTTTTATATCTTAAAATAAAAATGTCAGTAAGGCCAAAATAGCTAAACCACCTTGTTTAATAATAATTTTTCGATCAGCAGTTACACTACCATAAAGAGCTGCCAAAACAACATTCAAAAGGAAAATAACCACAACAGTTGTATTTCCTGTAAAGATACCGTAAAGCAAAAAGACAGCAATCAAACCATTATAAATCCCTTGGTTTTTAAATAGATTAGTTACTGACTCACGTTTCAACTCCTCATATGACATGTTAAAGACACGCGCTGTTGCTTTAGACTGTGTCGCAAATGTCTCTAAATACATAATGTAAAAATGTTCCAAAGCTACTAAAGCAGCTAAAATCAGTGTAATAATTGACATTATTTCCCCTCTTTCTCATAACCTACAGATTTGACACACCTGTAAACTCATCGTAAACGTTTTTAAATTAATCGACTTTTGTTAAGTATACAAAAGCTTAAGACATTCTTCAAATGATTTGCCTACAAAAAAACAGAGGATAGGAAACCTATCACTCTGCATCTTGTTTTCTATAAATGACAAGGCCTAAGACCATGAAGGCAAGAAGGAAACCAGTTAGAACAGCAACTTCTTTACCATTTGAGCATGTCATTGAAATTGTTTGACGTAATCCAGTAACAATGTATGACATTGGCATGTATGGGTGAACGACTTGGAAGAACTTAGGACTAAGTTCAATTGGATATGAACCACCAGCAGAACCCACTTGCAACAACAACATAATCAATGAAGCAAATGAACCGTAGCGATTATCCCAACCGACTAATGCTGTTACAAGAGCCATCAATGTCCAACCACTCAAAATAATGAAGAGTAGTGTTTGCCAACCATAGTTAGCTTCAAATCCAAGGAATTGAATAGCAGCGTAAAGAATTACTGAACCTGCTGTTGAAATCAAACCATTGATGAACAATTTTTGTTTTGCCCATTCAAAGCGATTCTTAACAGGACGTCCTGATAATGAATCAGCAAAGATAACATTTGTTGAAAGAGCAACAACCATAAGTGATACAGCAATCATGTAAGGCGCCATACCAATACCATTGGTTCTTACACTATCTTTATCTTTAGCAGCTGTAGATACAGGAGCAGAAACCATTTTCGCATTCTTACTATCTACTGAAACTAATGATAATTGATGACTAGCATCAGATAATGAGCTTGTCAACGTTGTCAAGCCATCTGTCAATGTTGTCAAGCCATTTGTCAATGTGCCACTACCATCAGCCAATTTACTTGAACCAGAAGCCAATTCTTGTGCTCCCGATTGCAATTTCTTAGCACCACTATTTAGTTTATCATTGTTTGAAGCTAACTTGTTAGCAACATCAGCTGCTTTCTTAGTACCGCTTCTTAACTCATCACTTTTAGAATCGAGTTGATTAGCGCCGTCTCTTGCTTGTTTAACGCCGCCTGCTACTTCATTAGCACCATTTGCTAACTTATCATTTTTCGCAGCTAAAGCTGAAGTTACAAATTGAACTTGAGCAAGACCATTACTTAATTGAGGACTATTTGAAACAAGTGCGTTACTACCTGTGCTCAATTGTGAGGTAACAGCTAGTAGCTGCTCATTAGCACCAGCTATTTTATTAGCGCCGGTAGTTAATTGGCCAACAACTGCTGTATAATTAGAAACACCTGAAGCATAGGCTGAAAGTGCTGTGTCTGAGAAACCAGCTTTAAACTGTGTCAAACCATCTACTAATTGTTGGCTTCCTGCGCTAGCAGCAGAGCTACTAGCTTTCAAGGTAGCTACTTTATCAAGAAGAGCTGATAAATTCGTTAATTGTGTTGATAAACCTTGAAGCGAAGCAAGTTGTGTTTGAATACCAGAAATTTGATTTACCAAATTATTCGCAGTTGCTGCACCAGTACTATTTGTAATAGCTGCATCAATTTCAGCTTGTTGTTCTGAGCTAAGCCCTTGGTAAGCTGAAGTTGCTTGAACAGCCGCTAAATCTGAGCTATTAATAGATGAAATTGCTGAACTCATCGCAGATAGACTTTGCCCTAGTTGATTTAGCTCATTAAGACTGGCTTGCAATTGTGATGTATCTGGTAAGCTTGTATTATCTAGTTCAGTTTGAAGGGCTTGCAAACCATTATTAAGATTTGTCGCACCTGCGATTAATTGATCTAAATTGTTACTACTTACTGTTTGTAATTGATTAATACCATCAGTTAACTCTTTAGATTTAGCATTTAATTGAGTTAAACCTGCTGATAGTTGATCTACACCATCAGTATACGATGTTAAAGCTGTTGCAAAAGCTGTTTGACCTGCTGAGATTTTTGAAACACCGTTAGCATATGTATTAAAACCTTGTGTCAATTGAGGCATAACTTTAGCAACCTTACCTTCAACAGTGGTGTACTCTGTCACACCTGCTGATACTTGATCAGCACCTGTTGACAATTTTGGCAAGTTTGCTGATAATTGGCCAACTCCATTTGTATAAGGAAGAATTCCTCCATACAAAGCATCAAGACCAGGTGCTAATTGTCCAACACCGTCTGTATATTCACCGAGACCATTAACAAGTGTTGTTGAGCCATCAGCGAGCTGTTGACTTCCTGAAGCGGCTTTATTTAGGTTATCTGTAATAGTTTGGCTACCTGATTCAAGTTTTTGACTACCATCAACTAATTGATTACCACCATCGCTAGCCTTTTTCAAACCATCTTGCAAGTCTGTCATGCTCTTGAAGACAGCTTTTGTATAAGTCTTTGTAATATTTTCTGAAACAGTATCTTTAAGCTTAGTCATTGCTGATTCACTCATTTTTGAGGCAACCACGCTACGACCAGCTGTTGTTTGATACTTAATGTTTAATTTCTTCGGATTATCCGTTAATAAGCTAGAGGCTTTCTCTGACAAATCTTCTGGTAATGTGATAACCATGTAGTAATCGCCATCTTTTAAACCTTTATCAGCTTTTTTCTGACTGACAAAGTGATAATCAAGGGCTTTATTTTTAGACATACTGTCTACCATGTCATCACCGATTGTCAATGTTTTATCATTTAGCGTTGCTGACTTATCCTCGTTAACAACTGCCACTGGTAAATTCTCTACATTCCCATAAGGGTCCCACATAGAGCCTAAGAATGACAAGTTATAAAGAGCTGGAACAAGCGCAACCCCAATCATTGTTACCCAAAGTTTGGGACTTTTAATAAGTGCTTTTAATTCTTCTAACATATTTTCTCCTAATTTAGACACACTGTTCAAAAATTATGATAAAATATATTATACAGAGATATGAAATAATTTCAAGACAAAAGAAGGAGTTTTTGGACACTCTGTCTAAAAGTGTTCAAAAGAAATTGTTTATGGCACATGACAACCGCAAAGCAAACACTAAGAGGGCTATTCAAGAAGCTATGGTTAGCCTCTTAAAAACAGAAAGTTTTGATGATATTACAACAATCAAGTTGGCCAAAGAAGCTGGTATTAGCCGCTCTAGCTTCTATACTCATTACAAAGATAAATTTGAGTTAATTGATTCTTGCCAACAAACGCTCTTTAATCAGGTTGAATACATTTTTGAAAAACACGAAGGCAATAAAGCTCAAGCCTTTTTGGAAATTTTTGAATTTCTAAAACGTGAACAGCTCTTATCTGCCTTGATTTCAGCTAACGGAACTCGTGAATTCCAAGCTTTTATCATTAATAAAGTACGTATTTTCATTAATACTGATTTACAAGACCGTTTTGGCCGTGACGAATTGAGTCCTGTTGAGAGAGAATACAGCAGTATTTACTTCGCCTATGCCTTTTTCGGCCTTTGCCAATCTTGGATTGCTAAAGGTAAAAAAGAATCACCACGCCAAATGACTAATCTCATCCTAAAACTTTTGCCGCTTTAACAAAAGCCACCATAAAGGTGGCTTTTTATATTCAATAAAAAATAAAAAAAACCACGGAAAAACCGTGGTTTTAAACACTTCAATAAACAGTGAATTAAAGCATTTTGTTGTAGTATTCAACGATAAGAGCTTCGTTGATTTCTGGGTTGATTTCATCGCGTTCTGGAAGACGAGTCAATGAACCTTCAAGTTTTTCAGCGTCGAATGATACGAATGCTGGACGTCCAAGAGTAGCTTCAACAGCTTCAAGGATAGCAGGTACTTTAGCTGATTTTTCGCGAACTGAGATAACTTGACCTGGAGTTACGCGGTATGAAGGGATATCAACACGTTTACCGTCAACAAGGATGTGACCGTGGTTAACGAATTGACGAGCTTGACGACGAGTAGTTGCAAGACCTAGACGGTAAACAACGTTGTCAAGACGACGTTCCAAAAGAACCATAAAGTTGAAACCAAGAGTTCCACCTTTAACTTTAGTAGCTTGTACGAACAAGTTACGGAATTGTTTTTCACCTACACCGTAAGTGAAACGAAGTTTTTGTTTTTCAGCCAATTGCAAACCGTATTCAGAAAGTTTGCTACGGTTGTTAGGGCCGTGTTGACCTGGCACGTAGTTACGACGTGCTAATTCTTTACCTGTACCTGTAAGAGACAAGCCAAGGCGACGAGATTGTTTCCATGATGGACCTGTATAACGTGACATTTAAAATGTCCTCCTATAAAATAAAAATTTTGTAGGAAATAACAATTTAGAGAATCCTGATTCGTGCAGGTGACTTTCATCTAAACAGCCAAGATTACTTTTCCGACTTCTAGAAGCTTTTCTATAGGAAGAAAAACTGTAGAAGAGCCAACTGTTGACGAGCTTCATACTCTCCCGCTATTATTTCACACGGAATTTAGTTTAACATAAAAAAAAGGCTCTGTAAAGCCTTTTGTATGTTAATTCTTAGATAAAATTAATCAAAATAACGAATCAATGTTTTTTCAGTTAAAATGTCTGAATAAGTGTATGATTCAACGTATGAATTATTAATCGCACCTGGAACATCAGAGTTTTCATTGTATTCAACGATAAACAATGATGGGTAAACTTCAGTCAAACGACCAATTTTATTTTTTTCACGTTTACGACCATTTTCGAGTGTCAATTCAACCAATTGACCTTCGTGGGCTTTAATATCTTCTTTGATTTTTTTCATTTTTGCTACATCTGCAAATGCATCACTCATCTTATCGTTTGCTCCTTATAAAAGTTTTTTTGCTTAACGCTCTTCAAATTGCGCAATACTAGAGAATTTATTATATTCCTTTTGGAAGATTAATTTCACCGTTCCACGCGCACCTGAACGGTTTTTCTCCAAGATAACTTCAATCGTATTATCCTCAACAGCATCATCGCTTTCTTCACCTTCACGACGATAATAATCATCACGGTATAAGAAAGCTACAATATCCGCATCCTGCTCGATAGATCCAGATTCACGAATATCTGACAAAACTGGTCGTTTATCTTGACGTTGTTCAACACCACGAGACAACTGACTCAAGGCAATAACAGGAACCTTCAATTCCTTAGCCAAAATCTTCAACTGACGTGAAATATCAGAAACCTCTTGTTGACGGTTCTCCGGACGTGTCCCTGTAATCAACTGAAGATAGTCAATCACAATCAAACCAAGTCCACCTTCGACCTCTTGTGACAACTTGCGGGCACGCGCACGAATTTCAGTAATCTTGATACCAGGCGTATCATCAATATAAATTGGTGCATCAGCCAAAGCTCCTTGAGCAATGGTAATGTTATTCCATTCTTGATCGGTTAGCTGACCAGTTCTAAGGTTGTGAGAATCAACCATCCCCTCAGCAGCCAACATACGGTCAACCAAACTTTCAGCACCCATTTCCAGAGAGAAGATAGCTACAGGTCTATTTTGCTTAGTCCCAACATTTTGAGCAATATTCAAAGCAAAGGCTGTTTTCCCGACGGCTGGGCGGGCAGCTAGAATAACTAACTGATCTGGGTGTAAACCTGTCGTAATCTTATCCAAATCACGGAATCCTGTTGGTAAACCAGTAACATCGCTCGTTTGACGCGAACGAATTTCCAAGTTCTCATAGTTAACTTTCAAGACATCCGAAATCTTACGGAAACCACTACGATTGCTGTGCTCATTAATTTCAATAAGTGCTTTTTCAGCTCCCGCAATGACATCTTCTGAATCGGTTGCCCCTTCATAAGCAAGATTTACAGTCTCAGTCAACCTAGAGATAATATTACGCAACATTGCTTTTTCGGCAACAATCTTAGCATAATATTCAGCATTGGCACTTGTCGGTACACTGTTGACCAATTCAACAATATAAGACAAGCCACCAATATTTTGTAAATCACCTTGATCATCAAGAATCGTTCTTACAGTCGTTGCATCAATAGCCTCATTACGATCACTCAAAGTAATCATGGCTTTAAAAATAACGCGGTGCGAGTATTTATAAAAGTCATCTGGGCTAACAAATTCACGGACAGTAATGAGTTTATCTGGTGAGATAAAAATAGAACCTAAGACAGATTGCTCTGCTAACAAATCCTGTGGCTGAACTCTCAATTCTGGCTCTTCTGCCAATCTTTTCACCTCCCCTAGTAAGCTCAAATATTATTATGCTTCTTTAATGTTTAATTTGATTTCAGCAGTAACTTCTTTATGTAATTTCACAGGTACTTCAACAGAACCAATTGCACGAATTGGATGGTCCAAATTAATCGCACGTTTGTTGATTTTTAGACCAAATTGTTTTGATAATTCTTCAACAATTTTTTTAGCAGTAATTGAACCAAATGTACGTCCATCAGGTCCAACTTTTTCAGTAAACTTAACAACAGTTTCTTCTTTTTCAAGCTCAGCTTTAAGAGCTTTAGCTTCAGCTAAGACTTCAGCTTGAGCTTTTTCTTCTGATTTTTGTTTACCTTTTAATTCACCAATTGCTTGGTTAGTAGCTTCTTTAGCAAGATTTTTCTTAATCAAAAAGTTTTGAGCATATCCTGTTGGAACTTCTTTGATTTCGCCTTTTTTACCTTTTCCTTTAACATCTGCTAGAAAAATTACTTTCATCTCTCTGCCTCCATATTTTCTCTTAAATCATTTTCAATCACATCAAGTAAAGCACTCTCTGCTTGGCTCACTGACATATTTTCCAACTGACATGCAGCTAGTGTAAAGTGACCGCCACCACCGAGTTCTTCCATCATGCGCTGAACATTAATCTTACTACGGCTACGCGCTGAAATAGCAACTTTATTTAGAGCAACTTGCACCAAAACAAATGTCGCCTCAATACCAGCTAAAGATAGCATGGTATCAGCCGCCTTACTAGCAACCACTTTACTATAATTGACACCATCACGCCCGCTAGCGATGATAATGTTATCGTAAATTTTTCGGCCTCTAAGGATTAACTCATTAACCAATCGATATTCCTCAAAATCCGTTTGAGAAATATTTTGAATTTCAATACTATCACTTCCGTGAGCTCGAAGATAACTTGCAACATCAAATGTTCGACTTGTAACGCTAGCTGAGAAATTCTTCGTATCAAGCATAATACCAGCCATCAAGACACTCGCTTGAATTTTACTCAAACGCTTCTTAGCATTCTGGAATTGAATCAACTCTGTAACTAACTCACTAGCACTACTTGCTCCACTTTCAATGAAAGTTAAAACAGCATTTTCTGGGAAATTATCATCACGGCGATGATGGTCGACAACAATCACGTCTGTAAACTTATTGTAAAGCTTTTGCGATAAAGTCAAATCAATCTTAGAATGATCAACCATAATTAACAATGAGCGTTCTGTCATCATTGACATCGCCTGCTTAATAGTAATAAGTCGTGTCTTAGCATCTTCTTGCAATCTTTTGACGGCACGCGTAATATCTGGGCTCATCTCATCTGGATTGTAAACCACATAAGATTCTTCGTTGATATTACTTGCGAAGAATTGCATCCCTACAGCTGAACCGAGGGCATCCATATCAATATTACGGTGACCAACCACAAAGACACGGTCAACACCTTTGATATGATCTGAGATAGCTGTCATCATAGCACGCGTACGTGTACGTGTACGCTTGACAGTAGATACTGAACCACCACCAAAATACAATGGTTTCTTATGCTCGTCGTTTTCACAAATAACAACCTGATCACCACCACGAACAAGTGCCGTATTCAAATTCTGCAAAGCTACTTGTCCAATTTGTTGATGATTATCATCACCATAAGAAACACCCATACTAAGAGTTAATGGCAAATTATGTTCTTCTTTAGCTTGTTTTCGAAAAGCTTCCAAAACATCAAATTTATCGTCAATCAAACTACTCAACACAGCATAATCTGTGAAAAAGTAGAATCGATCCATGTTAACACGGCGATAAAAAATATTTTTTGACTTCGTAAAATTCGAAATGAAGTTGGCAATAAAGCTATTGATTTGTGAAATCTCAGCATCTGACAAATCATCTGTCACATCATCGTAGTTATCAATGGAAATAATCCCAATGACTGGACGCAAAAAGGCCGCATCTCCCAGCTGACGATTTCCCATAGATGTGTCAAAGAAATAGAAAATCCCAGTTGATGAATCGATGTAAGATGAATATTTATTGCCATTTAACTCAAATGTTTGGCTGGCATCTCCTTCTCGCTTATTTCCAATAATTCTGCGAATGATGTCATCCTCAAACTCTCCTTCTTCACTAGTGAAAATAAGCTCTGCGTATGGATTGAACCATTCTACCTCATTTGTTTCTTGATCAAACTGAACTACCCCTACTGGCATTTGTTCCAACAGGTGTTTTAAGCCAACTTCTGTTTGGTCATTTAATAATTCAATTTGTTCAAGTTCCGATAACTCGTAATTTTCTTTTTGATAGTAGAGCAAAGCTACAAGTAAAGAAAGCGCCAAAAAGATTGCAGCTAAGATAGCTGACTCCGTCTGAAAAAGTCTGACACAAATAGCCAAGATGCCAAATAAAATAAGGCCAATCATGACTAAGTGGATAGTTGCAAATCGAAATCTTTTCATTGGTTAACCTCTTAGCTTACAATTATACCATAAAATAGCCTTAATTTATAGTAGGAAAGCAGAAAAGCAACCCCAGTCAATAAGGGTTGCTTTCTTGTTTTAATGCTGCTTAATCTTCTTGGTTACGATGGTGTTTTTGTTTGCCTTCCAAGTAAACCATCAAGATAGAAATATCAGCTGGGTTAACCCCTGAAATACGGCTTGCTTGTCCGATAGTTTCAGGATTAATTTTCTTGAATTTTTGACGAGCTTCTGTCGCAATAGAATCGATATCATCCCAATCAATATTAGCAGGGATGCGTTTTTCTTCCATGCGTTTCATCTTAGCCACTTGATCAAGCGCTTTGTTGATGTAACCTTCGTATTTGATTTCAGTTTCCAAAAGTTCAATTACTTTACTATCAAGTTTTTCTTCAGCAGGACCGACAAAACTTGTTGCAATTTCATAATTGATTTCTGGACGACGCATGAATTCTTTTGCTGTCAAGGCGTCTGTCAATGGTTTGAAACCAAGTGCTTCAATACGTGCATTAGTTTCCTTGACTGGCTTGATTTTAAGACTTGACAATCTTGTCAACTCATTGTCAAATTGACGTTTACGGTTCAAGTAACGTTCATAGCGTTCTTCATCAACCAAACCAACACGGTGACCAATTTCAGTCAAACGCATATCGGCATTATCATGACGCAAAATCAAACGATATTCTGCACGACTTGTCAACAAACGATAAGGTTCCAAAGTTCCTTTTGTTACCAAGTCATCAATCATAACACCAATGTAAGCATCACTACGTTTTAGAATCATTTCTGGTTTACCTTGAACTTTAAGTGCGGCATTGATACCAGCAACAATCCCTTGTCCTGCAGCTTCTTCATAACCTGATGTACCATTGGTTTGACCTGCAGTAAAGAGACCAGAAATTTTCTTAGTTTCAAGTGTTGCACGCAATTGGTGTGGCAAAACGATATCATACTCAATCGCATAACCTGTACGCATCATTTCAGCATTTTCAAGCCCTTTAATTGAGTGAACCAATTCTTTTTGAACATCCTCAGGAAGACTTGTTGACAATCCTTGAATGTAAACTTCTTCAGTTTCGCGTCCTTCAGGTTCTAGGAAAAGTTGGTGACGTTCTTTGTCCGCAAATCGAACAATTTTATCTTCGATAGATGGGCAGTAACGAGGACCTACCCCTTTAACAATCCCTGAGAACATTGGGGCACGATAAAGGTTTTTATTGATAATATCGTGGCTTGTTTGGTTAGTATATGTCAACCAGCAAGGAATTTGATCTTTGAGATAATCTTCATCATTTGACATGAATGAGAAATGATTTGGTTTTTCATCACCTGGTTGAATTTCTGTTTCGTCATAATTGATAGAACTTGCTTTAACACGTGGTGGTGTTCCTGTTTTGAAACGACCAATTTCAAGACCAAGCTCTTTCAAGTTATCAGCAAGTCCGATAGAAGCCAAGCTGTTATTAGGACCAGATGAATATTTGAGTTCTCCTAAAATGATTTCTCCACGAAGAGCTGTACCTGTAGTGATAACAACTGCTTTGGCTGAAAATTTCTGGTTAGTAGCTGTACGAACACCAACAACTTTTCCATCTTCAACTAAAACTTCTTCAATCATTGATTGACGCAAAGTCAAGTTTTCTTGTTGTTCAACAGTATGCTTCATTGTACGTGAGTAAAGGGCCTTATCAGCTTGAGCACGAAGAGCACGCACCGCTGGACCTTTACCAGTATTAAGCATTTTCATTTGGATGTAAGTCTTGTCAATGTTTTTACCCATTTCTCCACCAAGGGCATCGATTTCACGAACGACAATCCCTTTAGCAGAACCTCCGATTGCAGGGTTACATGGCATAAAGGATAACATTTCCAAGTTGATTGTAGCGAGCATTGTTTTACAACCCATACGAGCTGCAGCCAAACTAGCTTCGACACCAGCATGCCCTGCACCAACAACAATTACATCATAATTTTCAGCAAATTCATGTATCATGATTTTAATTACAATATCAAGTAAACCTTAGCCAACTTTCAATCAAACAAAATGGTCAAAAAATCAGCTAACCTACTTAAAGCATTCCTTTCCAAATATAAAATGATTTCTAAAACACAAAAATGATCAAAGCTTTGAAAATGTAAACCAAAAAGGCCTACAATTCCCATGAGCTTTGACCATCATCGTCATTGTTATGATTATTGTATCAAATTGAGTTAAAAAGTCAATTTAATTGCTGATAATTTTTCAAGCAATAATTGATTTTTTCCGTTCATCATCATATCGTTATAAAAACCTTCTCGAAGTAGGATTTTTCGAAGAAGATTACGATCAAGTTGATCTAGAATATCAATAAAAGAGCGTTTAGTGATTGTTGCTAATTCAACCACTTTGTCAGTATCTTGTCGTTTGCGTCCAGCATCTTCTTTGGGATAACCACAACCAAAGTCATCTTCAAATAACTTATCTAAAGTGTACTGTAAATTCAGTTCACCAGACCAGCCAAAATTTAGTCCCAAAGGTAAAGAAGCGACATTGCCATTATTAATACGGCCAAAAAGATAAGCATCTTGTGGTGTTTGGATAAAACCACAACGTAAGCCAGGTAAGCTATTACAAGCAAGCATCATCCCCTGACCTGATGAACAACCTGTTACAACAAAATCAAGGGTTTGCGTTTCAATCAATAGACTAATCATAACAGCCACTTCGACATATGAAAAGTTATCTGTCTCTTCTGGAAACATCCCAAAGTTAACAACTTCGTGTGCTCCCTTTACAGCTTTCTGTACTGACTGAAACAAGAGTTCATTAATGTCAGATCTTGTACTCGCTTGAATAACTCCCACTCTCATAAAATATTCTCCTAGCTCCTACTTTCAAAAGAAGTTGATGCCGTTGTCAACCCTTGCTTTACAAAGTTGTCAATTAGATGTATTGGCAAGCAACGCCGTTTTTATAAGCCATATCGATGATTCCGCCACCTAGGCATTCTTCACCGTCGTAGAATACAACAGCTTGACCTGGTGTGATAGCACGTTGTGGTTCATCAAAGACAACTTCTGCTTTGTCACCTTTAACATGAACAGTAACTTTTGAATCAGGTTGACGATAACGGAATTTTGCAGTAACTTCCATTGTAAATTCTTCAGGCATGTCACGTGTAAAGTGAATACTTGAAGCATCAAGGCTAGTTGACATTAGTGATTCATGGTAGAAGCCTTGACCAACGTAAAGAATATTTTTTGAAAGGTCTTTTCCGACAACAAACCAAGGAGCATTGTCGCCACCTTGTTGACCACCGATACCAAGACCTCCACGTTGACCGATTGTGTAATACATCAAGCCAGCGTGTTCACCCATATCACGGCCATCAACAGTCATCATGCGACCTTTTTGAGCTGGTAAATATTGACTAAGGAATTGTTTAAAGTTCTTTTCACCAATAAAGCAAATTCCTGTTGAATCTTTTTTCTTAGCTGTTGCAAGTCCCGCGTGTTCAGCAATTTTACGCACTTCTGGTTTTTCCAAGTGACCAAGTGGGAACATTACTTTTTGCAATTGTTCTTGTGACAATTGACTCAAGAAATAAGTTTGGTCTTTGTTATTATCTGCGCCGCGAAGCATGTGAACTGTACCATCTTCATCGCGAGAGACTTGTGCGTAGTGCCCAGTTGCTACATAATCAGCACCAAGTGTCATAGCGTAATCGAGGAAGGCTTTAAATTTGATTTCCTTATTACACATTACATCTGGATTTGGCGTACGTCCTGCACGGTATTCCGCAAGGAAGTATTCGAAGACACGATCCCAATACTCTTTTTCAAAGTTAACAGAGTAATACGGAATGCCGATTTGGTCAGCAACAGCTGCTACGTCTTTGTAATCTTCGGTTGCTGTACACACACCGAATTCATCTGTGTCATCCCAGTTTTTCATGAAAACACCAATAACGTCGTAACCTTGTTCTTTCAAAAGAAGAGCAGTTACAGACGAATCAACGCCTCCACTCATACCAACAACAACACGTGTTTTTGAATTATCTGTCATGATAATCCTCCCATCAAGATATTTTTTTCGAACATAGGCTTGAAGGGCCCAGTTTTTCAAAAATCGATTTGAAGGTCGATTTTGAGCGCAGAAATCCACGCGAAGACTATTATAACATGAATTTCCAGTTATGTAAGGCATTTAGACTTATTTTTAAATCTTTTTCTCATTTTCTATAAAAGTAAGCGATTTATTATCGTTTACCCAATTCCTTTCCTTTGTTATAATAAGTAAGCATAGATTCTAGAAGGAGTAGATATGAAAAATCTAAAATTCCAATCCGTCTTTGATATTATCGGACCTGTTATGATTGGCCCATCAAGCAGCCACACTGCTGGTGCTGTTCGTATTGGAAAAATTGTTAACTCTATTTTCGGAGAAATTCCTGATTCCGTAACATTTCATTTATATAATTCATTTGCTAAAACTTACCGTGGACACGGAACTGATAAAGCACTCGTTGCTGGTATCCTAGGAATGGATACTGACAATCCAGATATTAAAAATTCATTAGAAATCGCTCACCAAAAAGGAGTTCGCATTTATTGGGATATTTTAAAGGACAGTAATGCCCCTCACCCAAATACTGCTAAGATTACCGTTGAAAAAGGTGATAAAAACATGAGTATCACAGGTGTATCAATTGGTGGAGGAAATATTGAAGTTACTGAACTTAATGGCTTCTCTGTTTCTCTTAAAATGAATACCCCTACTCTTATTATCGTTCACCAAGATATTCCTGGTATGATTGCTAAAGTAACAGATATTCTTTCTGAACACAATATCAACATTGCTCAAATGAATGTGACCCGCGAACGCGCTGGTGAAAAAGCCATTATGATTATCGAAGTTGACTCACGTGATTGTCATAAGGTTGTTGAACAAATCCAGCACATTCCGCACCTACACAACGTCAATTTCTTTGACTAGAAAGGAAAAGCATGTTTTATTCTATTAAAGAATTAGTTGAACAAGCCGATAAAGACTTTAACGGCAATATTGCTGAGCTAATGATCACCACAGAAACAGAATTGAGCGGACGTAGCCGTGATGAAATCATTCATATCATGAAGAAAAATCTTCAAGTCATGAAAAATTCTGTCACAGATGGACTCACTCCCAGTAAATCAATCAGTGGGCTGACAGGCGGAGACGCTGTCAAGATGGATGCCTACTTAAAATCAGGTAAAACCTTATCTGATACAACCGTTTTAACAGCTGTCCGAAATGCAATTGCTGTCAACGAACTAAATGCCAAAATGGGGCTTGTCTGTGCAACTCCAACAGCAGGCTCTGCTGGATGCTTACCTGCTGTCTTAACAACAGCTATTGATAAATTAAACCTCTCTGAAGAAGAGCAGTTAGAGTTCTTATTCACTGCTGGTGCCTTTGGACTGGTTATTGGAAATAACGCTTCTATTTCTGGTGCTGAAGGTGGCTGTCAAGCCGAAGTCGGGTCTGCTTCAGCCATGAGCGCAGCTGCTCTTGTCAAAGCTGCTGGAGGCTCTGCTTATCAAGCTAGTCAAGCTGTAGCCTTTGTCATCAAAAATATGCTAGGCTTGATCTGTGACCCTGTCGCTGGTCTTGTCGAGGTTCCTTGTGTCAAACGCAACGCACTTGGATCTAGTTTTGCCTTAGTTGCCGCTGATATGGCACTGGCTGGCATTGAATCACAAATTCCAGTTGATGAAGTTGTTGATGCCATGTACCAAGTAGGCTCTAGCTTACCAACAGCCTTTCGAGAAACTGCTGAAGGTGGTTTAGCAGCCACACCTACTGGTCGTCGCTTACAAGCTAAAATCTTTGGTGAATAGACGATAGTATTCGAATACTATTTATTTGGTTCCTTGCTAATTGACGGATTTGTCAATTCTTGTTGACAAAATTTACAGGAGAGTAAACATGAAATCTATCTTATTTGACCTTGATGGAACACTAGTAAATTCAAGTCCTGGTATTAAAGCAGCATTTAATTACGCTTTTGAAAAGTTACAACTACCTTTACAAACTGACAAAAAGTTGTCAACATTTATCGGACCACCTCTAGAAGTCACTTTTGGTCATTATTTTGAGCAAGCCGACGAAGTTAATCATGCTATCAAAACCTTTAGAGATTACTATGGTGAAAAAGGAGTCCACCAAGTCTCTCTTTACACTGGTATCGCAGAAGCTCTACAAGAATTAAACGACTTAAATTACTCACTATTTGTTACCACAAGTAAGCACCAACCTATGGCTAACTTGATGTTAACAGAGCTTGGTATTATTTCACACTTTAAAAAAGTCTATGGGTCTACTCCCGAGCACTTCCACAAAGCTGATGTGATTAAGGCCTGTCTAACTGAACAAGGCATTCAAGCGCATGATGCTGTTATCATCGGTGATACGAAGTTCGATATGATTGGTGGGCAAAAAACAGGAGTTCGAAGACTTGGGGTAACCTGGGGATTTGGTAGCCTAGAAAGCTTACAAGAACATGGAGCAGAAAGCATCTGTCACCATCCATATGATATTAAAAAAGCACTATCATCTTTATAGGATGATTAGTGCTTTTTCTTCTATTAAATTAGTATCCCCAAGCTGATAGTCCTTGAGTATTGTAAACTTTAATTGCTGTTGCAATTTGATCTTGAACTGTTGCAGTTGATCCCCAACCTGGCATAGTCTGGAATAAACCAGATGCTCCTGAAGCATTGGCAACCGTTGGATCTCCATTAGATTCACGTGCAATGATAGCTTCCCAAGTTGATTGTGGAACACCTGTTGCAGCAGCCATTTGGGCAGCGGCATCTGAACCAACAGCACCTGCTGTATTACCATTTGAAGCTACTGATGGTGCCGTTGGGGCTGTCGTTGAAGATGGTGTAGTTGCTGCAGCTACAGTCGTTGTATTATCAGTAGCTGAAGCAGCCTCAGCATAACTTGCTTCTGGTTCTTGAACATCTTCAGTAGATGATGCCTCAACTTCTTCAGTTTCTTCTGATGAGCTACTGCTAGACTCTTCTGAGTCTGCTGTAGTTGAACTGATACTTGTTGATGACACTTCAGAGCTTTCAGAACTTGTTGACACAGCTTTCGCAGCTCCTGCCTCTGAACGAGTTGTAATAGTTTCTGCGAATGCTTCTATTTTTGGAATAAGGACAACAACCATTGCTACAACTAAAATAGCTCCAAGGATGCTGACAATAATATTTCTAATTTTTCTATGTTTTGCTTTAGTAATCCTACTATACATGTTAAATAAATATATACCTCTCTAGAACTCCTGTTTCCTATCATATAATTTATTTATTACTCGCAGATTGAAAATATGTTAAAAATATTACAGAGATATTGAGATTAACCTCGTTTTTACTATGAAAACGCTAAAATTAAAGCTTTTGCAGACATAAAAAAGCTTGAAGATAAATTCTTCAAGCTTATCTATCTAATACTGGTAATTCGCTAAATAGTAAATAATATTAACTCTAAGAAAAGTCTCTTATCTTAGTACCAACCGTTAGCATTCCAGAATGCAAGGGCTGCTGACCATGAACCGTAACGTCCTGCTACGTATGAATCGGCAACGCGTTCTTGGTTTTCAGCTGACAAGTCACCGTTTAGGTATGACATTGTCAATTGGTAACGACCATAGTATTGACCGTTTTGAGCTGTGTAGCTACCGCTTGATTCGCGTTGAGCAATGATTTCTTTAGCTTGAGCATCTGAAGTACCCAAGTTTGATGAGTAAGAAGTAGTTGTTGTTTCAGCTTGTGCAGCTGGTGCTGCTGCCGCTGAGTTATCAGTAGCTGCTGGAGCTGCTTCTACGGCTGCAGTTTCAGTTGTAGTTGCTGCTGGTGCAGTAGCTTCTGAATCTAGTTCCAAGATTTGACCTACAGTGATGAAGTCAACGTTAGCGATTTGGTTAGTTGAAGCCAATTTTTCAACTGTAGTGTTGTAAGTTACAGCAATTTCAGAAAGTGTATCTCCTGATTTTACTGTGTATGAATCAGCGTTAGCAACTGCTGGGGCAATAAGTGCTGCTGCTGCGGCTACACCGGCAAGACCAAGTTTAATAGATTTCGATTTAGTTTTAAAAATATTTGTTTGCATTATATGCTCCTTTTTTGTTTCAAAAATTAGTACAGGCTATATAATACAGACTTAATGTTACTCTGGCTTTAGAGTTATATTAAAAATATTACAATTAGATTCTTATAATATAAAGAAAACGCCTACAGATTAGGCGTTTTAGCTTTCTTTAAGATAAAATAAGAGAATTCCTAAAATTATGACAAGCAAAATGGTTACAGAATCTTTGATTTTCCACTGTAAAATTCGGTATTTTGTGCGTCCATCTCCGCCTTGATAACCACGTGCTTCCATAGCAAGAGCCAAAGCATCTGCACGTTTAAAGCTTGAAGCAAAGAGCGGAATAAGAATTGGAATGATTGATTTAACCTTTTGAATCAGATTTCCTTCACCAAAATCAACCCCACGCGCTCGCTGAGCTTTCATAATACGTGTCGTATCATCCATCAATGTTGGAACAAAACGTAAGCTCAAAGACAGCATTAAGCCGATTTCATGAGCTGGCACCTTAAAACGAACAAATGGCTTCAACAATGACTCCACAGCATCTGCAAGGCTCAAAGGCGTTGTTGTCAAGGTTAATAGCGTTGAGAAAAAGATAATCAAAACAAAACGCATGAAAATTAATATTGCTTGATTAAACCCGTAACTAGTAATTTTCAAAATACCAAATTGGAAATAGGTCTCACCACCGTGTGTAAAGAACATTTGAAATAAGGTCGTGAATAAAATAATTCCAATCATTGGACGAACGCCCTTTAAAAAGAAACTAAGTTTAATCTTCGATAGGAAGACAACTCCTAAAGTAAAAGCAATCATCAATAGATTAGTTACAAGGTTATTGGCCCAGAAAACAATGATAATGTATAAAATCATTGATAGGAGTTTACTACGAGGGTCTAGACGGTGAATTAAGGAATCTCCGGGTACGTAACGACCAAGTATTAATTTATCCATGTTTCACCACCTCTGCAAATTCTTCTATAGTAATTGGTAAAGTATCTAAATGTAAGCCGCGTTTGACAAGTTGCTGAGCAAATTTCGTAATTTTAGGAACGCCAAGTTGTTTACTTTCAAGAAATTCGACATCTTGGAAGACTTCTTTAGGGTAACCTGAGCGAACCAATTTACCACCTTCGAGAACATTAACATAGTCAGCATAATTAGCAACATCATCCATTAAATGAGTTACCAATACAATTGTCATGCCATTTTGATGCAGTTCTTTAAATAAAGTCATCAATTCACGGCGTCCTTTAGGGTCTAGGCCGGCAGTTGGTTCATCTAGAACCAAAACCTCTGGTTCCATAGCTAGAATCCCAGCAATAGCCACACGACGCATTTGACCACCAGATAGCTCAAAAGGATTCTTTTCAAAAAATTCTTCATGAATTCCTACCATGGCAAGTTTTTCACGCGCTAACTGTTCAGCTTCTTCTATAGAAACTCCAAAATTTTGTGGTCCAAATGCCACATCCTTAAGAACTGTTTCTTCAAAAAGCTGACTTTCAGGAAATTGAAAGACCAGTCCAACCTTTTTACGGACGGGCTTAATTTCCTTATTTTTTGAGTTTGCCGTAATCTTAATATCGTCCACAATCACAGCCCCTTCTGTAGGGACGTTAAGACCATTTAAAAGTTGCATGATTGTTGACTTACCTGACCCTGTATGACCGATAAAAGCCGTATATGAGCCTTCTTTTATAGTAAGATTAATGTCAAAAAGGGCACGCCCTTCAAAAGGTGTCCCCGCTTGATATGTATAATTTACGCCTTCAAGAGTAATTCCCATAACTGATCTTCTAATTCCTTTTCCGTAAGATAATTCTCTGTAAATTCAAACCCTTTGTCTTTTAAAGTAGAGATAAGATTGGCTGAAAAAGGAATATCCAATCCCAAAGTCAATAATTCTTCTCCTCTAGCAAAAAGTTCGCGTGGAGTTGAGCTTGACTCAACTTTTCCTTTTTTCATGACTAAGACACGGTCACTAAGTGCAACCTCATCCAAATCATGAGTGATAGACACAACGGTCATATTATATTGGTCACGAATCTCTTTGATTGTTTGAATTAATTCTAAGCGTCCTTCTGGATCAAGCATACTAGTCGCTTCATCCAAAATAATAATATTAGGACGCATGGCAATGGCACCTGCAATAGCCACGCGTTGTTTTTGTCCCCCTGACAAACGAGCTGGCTCACGGTCTGCAAAAGCTGACATACCAACTAATTCAAGGGCTTCTTTGACACGTGATTGCATCTCTTCTAATGGAATTCCCTTGTTTTCTAACCCAAACGCGACATCGTCTTCAACTGTCGCACCAACAAATTGGTTATCTGGATTTTGGAAAACCATTCCAATTTTGTGACGAATGTTCCACACGTTTTCTTCAGTTAACAGTTCCCCTTCAACAAAGATTTGACCTGATTCAGCAGCTAAAAGCCCATCAATTAAGCGTACTGTGGTTGATTTTCCTGAACCATTATGGCCAATAATGGATAACCATTCTCCCTGTTTCACGTGAAACGATAAATCATCTAATGTGTAATGTTCTTGATGATCAGTATATTTGAATTTTAAATGTTTGACGTCAATACTATTTGTCATTTAAATGTGTCCTTAAAGAGGAATCCTGCCCCTTTGAAATAATCATATCCTGAGTAAATTGTGAAAATCAAAGCGACATAAAGCAAAAGTGTTCCAATCATTGAAAAATGCAAAAGTAAGAAAATAATTGAAAACATTTGAGTAAATGTTTTGATTTTACCAGGCATAGCAGCTGCTAAAACTGTTCCACCATTTTCAACAAGTAGCAAACGAAGACCAGTTACTGCCAACTCACGACAAATAATAATCGCAGCAATCCACGCAGGAACCATTCCCAATTCAACTAGCATAATAAATGCTGTCATCACCAACATTTTATCAGCCAATGGATCGGCAAATTTACCAAAGTTTGTAACAACTTGCCATTTTCTTGCAAGGTAACCATCTAAATAATCTGTAATACTTGCTAGCGCAAAAACAACTGCTGCAACAGCATGTCCAGCTACGCTATTCCAGATACAAAGAATCAAGATAAATACTGGAATCAAAACAATGCGACCTAATGTTAACAAATTAGGGATGTTTTCTTTTTTTGTAAAATCGATTTTCATTTTCCTACCTTATTATTGAATATTAATTGTAATGTAACTTAATGTTGTACTTGTCAAAGCTGATGTATCTACCGCTTGACCATTGATTGAAACGTTAACACCTGCAGTGACTCCTAGTGTAATCACAGATGTTTTTGTACCTGCAGGAAGGGTTGCTGAATAACTTGAAACTCCTGTTGAAGAAAGAAGTGTTCCTGCGTCACCAGCTTCTGAATTACTTACAGAAACCCAACTGCTATCAGCACCAGCTAAGCTAATGTCAACTGTCAAACTATCTGTAACATTTGATAGATTAACCGTTAAATTGCTTCCGCCTCCTTCAGTTTCCATCTTCAATGATTTTTCTTCAGATGAAGAAGACTCACTGGTTGATGAACTTTCTGGAGTTGATGAGCTACTTGATGATGAACTATGAACAACAGAGTAGCTTGGTTTTGCTTGATTGCTATCACTTTGAAGCTGTGTCCAAGTGACAAATGAAACAAAAGCTAAAATTCCTAAAGCAACTAAGCAAAGCAGAATAATCGGAAGATAAGTTGCTGTTTTTTCTGAACTTTTATAACGACTTGAACGTGAACCAACACCAAAATCATCTGTCTGTTCAGGTTTAGGCTCAGGTTTAGGTTTAGAAACTGAAACTGGAGCTGTTTTAGCTACTTTTTTATGACTTGGTACGATTGTAATTTTCTCATCCTCAGCAACTACTGGTGCTGTTTCAATACTTGATGCAAATACTTGTGCTCGATAGCGCTTTAATAGTTCTGCTGCATCTACATCTACCAATTCCGCATATTGTTGAAGGTAAGCTTCAACTTCATCTTTAGGAATTAATTTAAATTTTTCTAACTCTAATGCTAAAAGATGTGGTGAAGGAATTGCTGTTTTTTCTTCAACATCTTCTAGTGTCAAGTTTTTGGCAACTCGACCTTTTCTTAAGATTTCACCAATCGTTTCTTCTCTCATACAAGGTTTCCTTTAATAAAATATAATCAGATTTATTATAGCAAATTTTAACAAGTATTTCGATTTTATTTTGGAAGGATTGTGAATTCTGTCGCGTCTGATTGACTTAAGAAATCATTTCCTCTTTTAAGAACTTCTTCAAAACTTAAAGTCTTTAGTAGTTTAGGAACCGATAAATAAGTTTCCTCATCAGCAAGATGATTGATAAATTGCGCTGAAAGGTTATCAATTGAATCTAGACTCTTGAAAAAGTCTCCATACAATTCTTTTTTAACAATTTCAAAATGTTCTTCTGATAAATCTTCCAAATCACTAGACATTGCTACTTTACTTAAATATTGTCGCAGATTCGTTGCCATAGCAATCGGAACTGAAGTATCTAGAGAAATAATCAAGAATTGGAAATTTTGATAAACTTCAATCTCAAAATCAAATGAGTCATCAATCTGACCACTCTCATAAAGTTCTTGATAACGTCTTGAAGTCCAACCCAAAATCATTGCAAAAAATAATCTCAAGGCTAATTCTTGACGCAAGGTAGATTCCCCTTCTGGTAAAGCAGGACCTCTTAAGCCGATAGCTAGTTTAGGTTGTGTCACTTCCATTTGAACCGATGCCTTTGGCACAACAGGTTCGTATGCCAATTCTTGACGCTCAAGATGATGAGCTGTCTTATTTTTTCCTTTTTGATTTTCCTGAATTTGCTTAAAGATGTCATCCTTATCAAAATTACCAACGACTAAGAGTGTCATCTCCTGCGGAGAATAAAAGACATCATGGTTTTCTTTCAAATCCGCTACTGAAATGTTAGCAATACTTTCCTGAGTTCCAGCAATATCTTGAGCAAGAGCTGTTTTAGGATATAAATTCTCAAGAATTCCTTGATAGAGTCGATAATCCGCATCATCTTGATACATGTCAATCTCTTGTCCGATAATCGATTTTTCTCGCTCAATTGACTCATCTGTAAAGGCAGTATCTGCCACAAAATGCTGCAACAAGTCTAAATTCTCATTTAAATGATCTACTGTTGAAAAATAGAAGCATGTTTTGTCAAAGGTTGTAAAGGCATTGCTATTTGCACCAGCGTTTGTAAATAGCTCAGAAACATCTTGACCATCTTCTAATTCAAACAACTTATGTTCTAGAAAATGAGCAATTCCTTCCATGTAATGTTTATCTTTTTTATCCAGTGTAAACTTATTGTCAAGGGAACCAAAATTAACAACCAACATGCCACAAGACTCTTGAAAATCAGTCTTAGGAATCAAAAAAACTTTCAGTCCATTTTCCAGTACAGCAGTATACAAAGTCTCACCAATTTCAGGGAAAACTTTTTCAACTAATTTTATCACTTACTTGCCCTCCAAAAAATACAATGCCTGTAATTTAATTTTTCTTGTCAATTGCAAAACATCAGCTTTACTAACCTTGTCAATGTTGTCAATCATATCGTCAACACTATAATGATTTTGTAGATATTGTCCGTTGTAACTACGCTCGATTAATACTTTTGGAGAGTCTCCTGCCAATCTTAAATTGACTTGTAGCATTTTCTTCGTTTGCTTAAGAAGGGCTTCTGAAAAGCGACCTGTCTTAAGCGTTGAAAATTGTTTGTTGATTAATTGCATTGCTCGATTGCGATTCTTCTTGTCAATACCAGCGTAAACATTCAGTAAACCTGTAAAGATATCAAAATGGCTTCCAATAGTATAGGCAAGTCCTTCCTTCTCACGAACCTCCGTAAATAAACGAGAATGGGCAAAACCTCCAAACAAACCATTAAAGACAAGAAGTGTAAAGTAATCCTTGTCACCATATCTAGTTGGGAAAGAATAGCCTAACTGCAAAACAGACTGATTGACTTCTCTGACTTCTAATTTCTCTTGAACAATGTTGCTAAATTCTTGTTGGTAGTCAAATACTAAATCTTTTTGACGGTCTTCAAAAGGAAATCGATTGAACAATTGTAACATGCGATAGTCATCAAACTCTCCCAACAAAAAGATATCCAAACGATCTTCACGAAGCATTTTCTGAAACTCTTGAAAAGCTGTGTAAGAATTTTCTGCAGCTGCTAATTCGGCTGTCCCATATTTTGATGTTTGAAAAGCTGGGTTCGTAAAGAAGAGTTTTTTAAGACCTAGCTCACTACTATAAAAACTGTCATCCTTGTCAGCTTTTAAATAATTAATCAAGTTTGCTTGCTCAAGCTCAAATAATTTAGACTGATACTGCTCAACTGTTACAAGTGGTGAGAAAAGAACTTGATATAAAAATTCAATCACTTCTTCCAAGAGATTTTCCTTAGTCATCACATACTGATTCTTCATGAAAGCTAGTTCAATATCAACAATATGAACCAATCCCTTAGTTGATACCTTAGTTGACAAAGTCGCTCCATAAAGACTTGCCAAACGCTCTCTAAAACGCTGTGCCGTCGGATATTTCTCATTAGCCGTTGCTAAAATCTGAGCCACCAAAACACGCCTGGCTACCGTTTTTTTGCTGAACTCTCCTGAAAACCGAAAGGTAATGTGGTTCATTTTGAATTTTTCATTTTTGATTAGATGTAACTCAACACCATCAACTATTTTCATTACAAATTCCTTACTAAAACACTTTATTAGCTAAAATTATACCACGTTTATGTTATAATTACTTGAATTATAAAATGGAGAAAATGATGGAATACAAATTATTTGATGACTATATTACCTTACAAGCTTTACTAAAAGAACTAGGTATTATCCAAAGCGGTGGTGCTATTAAAGCATATTTAGCAGAAACAACCGTTCTCTTCAACGGCGAAGATGAAAAACGTCGCGGTAAAAAAATTCGTCTCGGTGATGTTGTAAGCATTCCAGAAGACGGTATCACTATCGATATTATCGCACCAACAGACGAAGAAAAGAAAGAACATCTTGGAGCCTTAGCTGAAAAAGCTCGTGTTGCTGCTATCGTTAAAGAATTAAACGCTAAAAATAAAAAAGATAAGAAACAAAATCAAGCGAAAAAACAAGCGAAGCCAACTAAAGAACGCAAACCCGTTCGCTTCCCAGGAACTTAAGCATGTGGATTCAAAAAATAGCCTTAAAAAATTATCGCAATTATTTAACCAATGAGCTTGAATTTTCTCCTGGACTAAATGTCTTTATCGGAAAAAACGCTCAAGGAAAAACAAATTTCTTAGAAGCTATTTATTTCTTATCTTTAACACGCAGCCACCGTACACGTACAGACAAAGAGTTGATTCACTTTCAAGAAAAAGAACTTCGAGTCTCAGGTACCTTACAACGCTCAAGTGGAACAGTTCCTTTAGAAATCAATCTATCAAGTAAAGGACGAGTCACTAAAGTTAATCACCTCAGACAAGCGAAATTATCTGACTATATCGGAGTGATGACAGTCGTCTTATTTGCACCTGAGGATTTACAACTTATCAAAGGAGCACCTAGTCTCCGTCGCAAGTTTATTGACATTGATTTAGGGCAAATCAAACCGGTCTACCTCTCTGATTTGTCTAATTACAATCATGTCCTTAAACAACGTAATACTTACCTGAAAACCGCTGAAAAAGTTGACGTCGACTTTTTAGCAGTCCTTGATGAGCAATTAGCTGATTTTGGTAGCCGCGTCATGGAACATCGCTTAGATTTCGTCTCTAATCTCGAAAAAGAAGCCGATCGCTATCACTATGCCATCTCTAACGGCCTAGAACACTTGAAAATTCGCTATCTATCATCTGTGCCATTCCAAGAAAAAAGTGAAATCAAAGAACATTTCTTAAAAACATTGGAAAAGAATCGCAAACGTGACATCTTCAAAAAAAATACTGGTGCTGGACCTCATCGTGATGATTTGGAATTTTTCATCAACGATATGCCTGCCAATTTTGGTAGCCAAGGACAACACCGAAGTTTGATTTTATCTCTTAAAATGGCTGAAATTGAACTCATTAAGAATGTCACTGGTGATTATCCAATCCTACTTCTTGATGATGTCATGAGTGAATTAGATAACTACCGACAAACAGAATTATTAAAAATGATTATTGCTGAAAATGTTCAAACCTTTATCACAACGACAAGTCTTGAACACCTTTCAAAACTTCCAGAGGAGTTGAAAATTTTCACTGTTAATCAAGGAACTATTGAGGAAAACTAAAAAAGCTGGCCTAAGCCAGCTTTTTTTTGTGTTTACAACTGAATTGACAATGTTGTCAATGATAATTAGTAAGATTTAACAATTCCTAGTAATACAGCTCCAAGAACAAAGCATGCAATACCAATTACCAACCAACGCATTTCTTTACGTGTTTTAGTTTCACCCAAGAAGAGGATACCACCCATAATAGAAATGATAACACCAAGTTGTGAGAAACTAAAGGCAATAGCAAGACCTGCTTTAGCAGCAGCAAGAAGCATGAAGATGTTACCAACACCCCACATCAAACCAACGATAGCATTTTTGATAACAACTGTTTCAAATTTAACGTTAAATTTCATAAACATTACAGCACCTAGAACCATACCTACAGCCATTGGGAAGATAACAGCTAAAGCATCGAATTTCATGATGTTGTTAAATAGGATAGTGTATGAAAGGTAACCAATAGTTGAGTAAGTCAAAGCACGGAAACCTTTACCGAAGTCAGTAAGTACACTTGCTTCAACTTTTTCAGCATCACGTTTACTTGTGAAGTAGAAACCAATAACCAAAAGAAGCAAAGCAATAATACCAAGTGTATATTGAACTGGTTTGCTCCATTCGCCAAAGACAATGGCACCAATCAAACTACCAAATACAAGTTGTGCTCCACTTGATAATGGGTTACCTACTGAAACACCCATGTATTGCATTGCGCGGAATTGACCATTTTGACCCATAGACCAAAGCATACCACCAATAATTCCGACAACCCAAAGTGATACTGACATTTCTGGTTGAACAAACAACCATACAACAAAGGCAAATAAAAGTGCCCCTAAAGTCATTCCTAATGTTTGTTGATCTGGTTTACCTCCAATTTTGTTGCTGACAAACCCGATACTTCCCCATGCTACCATGGGAATTAATGCAAATAAAATACCCTGCATTTTTTCTCCTTTACGATATGTTTTACAGATTAGTAAACCTTGTTTACACTGTTGTAAATATATAATTAACCATTCGCTTTTTATGAAAACGCTTTTTCAGAAAAGTAAAAGAAAATTTCATGTTTTTTGCGAACATAGTTACATATTCTACCATACAACATAGCATTTTGTAAAGGCCTACACAAAAAAATCTCTGATGAGTTTGAAAACTCATCAGAGATTTAACGATTGAACTCAGTTTATCTTAGTGTACTGAGTAGTTTGGTGCTTCATTTGTAATTTGAACGTCGTGTGGGTGACTTTCAATCAAACCAGCTCCTGACATTTCAACAAATTGAGCTTTTTCGTGAAGGGCTGAGATATCTTCAGCTCCAACATAACCCATACCAGCGCGAATACCTCCAAGGATTTGGAAGACGATATCAGCTACAGCACCTTTGTAAGCTACACGACCTTCAATTCCTTCTGGTACAAGTTTGTTAGCTTCGTTAACAGATCCTTGGAAGTAACGGTCGCTTGAACCTTTCTTCATAGCTGCAATTGATCCCATACCACGGTAAGTTTTAAATTTACGACCTTGGTAGATTTCAGTTTCACCTGGTGCTTCATCTGTACCAGCGAACATAGAACCAAGCATTACAGCATTACCACCTGCTGCCAAGGCTTTAACGATATCACCTGAGTATTTGATACCACCATCGGCGATGATTGTTTTACCATATTCACGCGCAATAGCTGCTGCGTCATAAATAGCAGTAATTTGAGGAACACCAACACCTGCAACAACACGAGTTGTACAGATTGAACCAGGACCGATTCCGACTTTAACAACGTCAACACCAGCTTCGTAAAGGGCACGTGCACCTTCTGCAGTTGCTACGTTACCAGCAATCAATGTACGTTCTGGGAAGTGTTGACGGATTTCAGCGATTTTACGAAGAACACCAGCTGAGTGACCGTGAGCAGTATCAATAACAATAGCATCTGCACCTGCTTCAAAGAGGGCTTCAGCACGTTCGAATGTATCTGAAGTAACACCGACAGCACCTGCAACCAAAAGACGACCAAATTCATCTTTAGCGGCATTAGGGAATTCAATAACTTTTTCGATATCTTTGATAGTGATAAGACCTGACAAACGTCCAGCTTCATCAACCAAAGGCAATTTTTCAATACGGTGTTCGTGAAGAATACGTTCTGCAGTTTCCAAATCAGTTCCAACAGGAGCTGTTACCAATTTTTCACTTGTCATGTGTGCAGAAATTGGAGCATGGTAATCTGAGATGAAACGCATATCACGGTTTGTGATAATCCCTACTAATTTACGATTTTCAAGGGTTTCAACAATCGGAACACCACTAATGCGGTAACGTTGCATCAACTCTTCTGCTTCAGAGACAGAATGTTTAGGTGTTAAGAAGAAAGGATCAATAATAACACCATTTTCTGAACGTTTTACTTTACGGATTTCTTCTGCTTGTTCTTGAATTGACATATTTTTGTGAACAACACCAAGACCACCCGCACGTGCAATAGCAATTGCCATTTTACTGTCAGTAACAGTATCCATAGCAGCTGTCACGATAGGAATGTTCAATGTCAAATTTTTTGCAAGTTTTGTTTGCATGTTAACTTCATTTGGAAGAACATGACTTTCAGCAGGAATGAGTAGTACGTCATCAAAAGTGTAACCTTTTTTCAAAAATTTAGTGTCCCAATTTGACATTAAATAACCCTCTTTTCTATATATTTGTAGGGGATTTTTAACCCTAGCTAATTTTTTATTGTTACTATAATAACACGCTAAATTCATTTGTCAACAAATTAAATTCAATTTTTTTCCAAAAATTCTTTCCTATATTAGACTGATTATTTTTGCAATTCTCATTTAAAACAAATGTTATTATTTACCAAAAAAACTCTGAGGCTTTGCCCCAGAGTTCTGTTTATTTTAGAAGTAGTTGATTCCCATAGCTGCTTTAACTTCAGCAAGAGTTTGACCGGCAACTTCACGCGCAGCTTGGCTACCTTTTTCAAGCATACGGAAGACTTCACCCATATCCTTAGCGTATTCCAAGCGACGTTCACGAATTGGTGCCAATTCACGTTCAAGAATTTCAAGAAGGTAACGTTTTGTTTTCACATCACCAAGACCACCACGTTGGTAGTGCTCTTTCATAGCAGCAATATCAGCTTGATCTTCTTCACGTCCAAAGATATCAAGGTAATGGAAGACCATATTTCCTTCGATTTGTCCTGGATCTTCAACACGGATGTGATTAGGATCTGTATACATGCTCATTACTTTTTTACGAACAGTATCAGCATCATCAGACAAATAGATACCATTTCCAAGAGATTTAGACATTTTAGCATTACCATCTAGACCTGGCAAGCGTCCAGCTGCTTCATTTTTAGGGAAGATACCTTCTGGCTCAACCAAAACATCTGTTTTATAAGTGTGATTGAAACTACGTACAATTTCACGTGTTTGTTCAATCATTGGTTTTTGGTCATTTCCTACTGGCACATAATTAGCTTTAAATGCAGTAATGTCTGCAGCTTGTGAAATTGGGTAAACCAAAAATCCTGTTGGAATTGAGCTACCAAATCCTTTTTGAGCAATTTCTGTTTTAACAGTAGGATTACGCTCTAGACGTGACAATGAAACAAGGTTCATGTAGTACATTGTCAATTCAGCCAATTCAGGAATTTGACTTTGAATGAAAATCGTTGATTTAGCTGGATCAAGTCCTACTGACAAGTAGTCCAATGCAACATTTCCAACTGATTCTCTGATAATTTCAGACTCTTTAGCATGGTCTGTCAAAGCTTGTTGGTCTGCCAAGAAAACAAACATATCATACTTATCTTCATTTTGTAGAAGAACACGATTTTTTAGACTTCCAACATAGTGTCCTAGGTGCAATTTACCTGTTGGACGGTCTCCTGTTAAAATAATTGGTTTTGTCATATTATCACCTCAAAATTGATTTCAAAACTAAAATAGCCCCCACGCAGTTAAACTACGTGAGGGCGTTGTCAATACGCGGTACCACCTCAATTGATAGAAATCTTCTATCATCTCTTACCACTATATAAAAATTTACATGAGTCATGTAAAGATTATTCTTTTTTACCATCAGCCCATTCATGTAAGCTTACTACTGATTCACAGCACCATCAGCTCTCTAAAAGTACGCGTTTACATTACTCTTCTGAATCTTCTTCATTTTATGAAATTCTAGGTTCTTTGTCAAGTTTGTACAGCATTTTGAGCTCTTTTACACTTGAAGAATAATTATACATTTTGTGTTTTAATTAAATTAGAAAGATTAAAACAGGCGATTTCCAAACACTCCTTTTGCCCAAAAATCTTGACGTTAAGCTGCTTCTTTGCCATAATATAATCGTTTGTTTTGTTATAAAAAAGAGGATTAACTATGAAAAAAAGACTGATTGATTTTGCACTCGTAACTGCAGGAGCTTTTATTGCCGCTGTTGGCTTCAATTGCTTTTTCCTTGAAAATCATATTGCATCTGGTGGTGTGGTCGGCTTAGCGGTTAGTTTGAAAGCTCTATTTGGCTGGAATCCTGGTAACTTTGTTATGATTACCAACATTCCTTTATTGTTAGCTTGTTGGCTTTTCCTTGGAAAAGAAACTTTCTTTAAAACCATTTATGGGTCATGGATTTATTCTATTTTTGTCAAATTGACAGAAAATCTACCAAATCTGACTCATAATCCACTACTAGCTGCCCTGTTTGGAGCTATTATCTGTGGTTTTGGTTTAGGAGTTGTTTTCTGGGGGAATTCTTCAACTGGTGGTACTGGTATCATCACCCAAATTCTCCATAAATACACACCGCTTCCTTTAGCAGTAGCCATGACGATTGTCGATGGTTGTAGTGTAGCTATGGGATTTATCGCTTTTGATACTGACACAGTAATGTATTCGATTATTGCTTTACTCGTTATTGGATACGTGGTAAATAGCATGCAAATCGGTGTTACCTCATCTCGTAATTTGATGATTATTTCACCTAAAAATGACTTAATCAAAAACTATATCTCAACAGAAGCTGACCGTGGTGTCACTGAAATCCCTGTTACTGGTGGTTTTTCAGGCGACCGTCAAACCATGTTAATGACGACCGTTTCTCGCCAAGAAGTCCCTCGTTTAGAAAAAAATATTCAAAAAATCGACGAAGCAGCCTTTATCGTTGTTATGCCCGCAACACAAGTTATGGGACGTGGTTTCAGCCTTAAAAAATACTACAAACTCAACGAAAAAGACGCCATTTTACCAATGTAACCCAAACGTAACTCAAAGCCCCACTTCTCTAATTGAAAATTGGTGCTTTTTCATGTACAATGAGCTTATAGATAAATAATATGAGGTGAAAAATTGCTTACAGTTTCTGATGTATCACTACGTTTCAGCGATAGAAAACTGTTTGATGAGGTTAACATCAACTTTACAGCTGGAAATACCTATGGTTTAATCGGTGCCAACGGTGCAGGAAAATCTACATTCCTAAAAATCTTGGCTGGAGATATTGAACCAACAACAGGTCATGTTTCCCTTGGTCCAGACGAACGTCTATCTGTTCTTCGTCAAAATCACTTTGACTACGAAGAAGAACGTGCGATTGATGTCGTTATCATGGGGAATGAACGCCTTTACAATATCATGAAAGAAAAAGACGCTATCTACATGAAACCTGACTTTTCAGATGAAGATGGTGTCCGCGCAGCAGAATTAGAAAGTGAATTCGCTGAGCTTGGCGGTTGGGAAGCTGAGAGTGAAGCTTCACAATTGCTCCAAAATCTTAATATTCCAGAAGACCTTCACTACCAAAACATGAGCGAACTTGCTAATGGTGACAAGGTGAAAGTTCTTCTTGCTAAAGCTCTTTTTGGTAAACCAGATGTTCTTCTTCTTGACGAACCAACCAATGGTCTTGATATCCAATCAATCACTTGGCTAGAAGACTTCTTGATTGACTTTGAAAATACAGTCATCGTCGTATCCCATGACCGTCACTTCTTGAACAAAGTATGTACACACATGGCTGACCTTGATTTTGGTAAAATCAAACTTTACGTCGGTAACTATGACTTCTGGAAACAATCATCTGAACTTGCTGCTCGCCTGCAAGCTGACCGAAACGCTAAAGCAGAAGAAAAAATCAAAGAATTGCAAGAATTCGTTGCTCGCTTCTCTGCCAACGCTTCTAAATCAAAACAAGCCACTTCTCGTAAGAAAATGCTTGATAAAATCGAACTTGAAGAAATTGTTCCATCAAGTCGTAAATACCCATTCATCAACTTCAAAGCTGAGCGTGAACTTGGTAAAGACCTTCTAACAGTCGAAAACTTGTCTGTTAAAATCGATGGTGAAACAGTTCTTGATAACATCAGCTTTATCTTACGTCCAGGTGATAAAACAGCCTTCATCGGACAAAACGATATTCAAACAACAGCTCTTATCCGTGCATTGATGGATGATATCGAATACGAAGGAACAATCAAATGGGGTGTTACAACAAGTCGCTCTTACCTTCCAAAAGATAACTCACGTGATTTTGCTTCAGGTGAATCAATCCTTGAATGGCTTCGTCAATTTGCTTCTAAAGAAGAAGACGATAACACATTCCTTCGTGGATTCCTAGGTCGCATGCTCTTCTCTGGAGATGAAGTTAACAAATCAGTTAGCGTTCTTTCAGGGGGAGAAAAAGTGCGCGTGATGCTTTCTAAATTGATGCTTCTCAAATCAAACGTTCTTGTCCTTGATGACCCAACTAACCACTTAGACTTGGAATCAATCTCAAGCTTGAATGATGGCTTGAAAGACTTCAAAGAATCTATCATCTTTGCGAGTCACGACCACGAGTTCATCCAAACACTTGCCAACCACATCGTTGTCATTTCTAAAAATGGTGTGATTGACCGTATCGATGAAACTTATGATGAATTCCTTGAAAATGAAGAAGTTCAAGCAAAAGTTAAAGAACTTTGGAAAGACTAATCATCTTGTCGTAATCTAAAACGACATTACCATATTTTACATTATAGAAAAGAAACAGGTTGGGATTATTATCTCAACCTGTCTTACTAACATTATGAAACTAAAATCTTTTAAACTAACAAATAACACCATTTACTACCTAACAGCTTTCTTCTTGCCTTTTGTAATTTTATTTCTAGCCCTTTTGGCTGAAAATATTTCCTTTAACGGTGAGACAACTATTTTAGCTAGTGATGGCTTTCACCAATACGTTATTTTCGCTGAAAATTTACGAAATATTCTACACGGTTCAGACAGTCTATTTTATACCTTTACTAGTGGACTTGGCCTAAATTTTTATGCTTTAATCAGCTATTATCTTGGAAGTTTCTTCTCACCTTTTGTCTACTTCTTTAGCTTAAAAAGCATGCCCGATGCTATTTATCTCTTTACGTTGTTAAAAGTTGCTTGCATGGGATTAACTAGCTTTTATACCCTACGCCAACTGTATCCAAAGGTATTAAAACCATTTACCGTTATCCTATCAAGCTCATATGCGCTGATGAGCTTTGCTATTAGCCAGATTGAGATTAATATGTGGCTGGATGTCTTCATCCTTTTGCCGCTCATTATTCTAGGACTTAATCGATTACTAAATCAGAAAAAATTCATCTTATATTACCTGACGTTAACCATTCTCTTTATTCAAAATTACTACTTTGGTTATATGGTTGCTATTTTCCTTGTGCTTTATTTTCTTGTTCAAATCAGCAAGGAAAGCCGCTTGAAAGTAATTGGACGTCAATTTGTAGACTTTACAGTAGTGTCAATCTTAGCTGGATTATCTAGTTGCGTGATGCTCTTACCTACTTACCTGGACCTGTCAACACACGGCGAAAAATTCTCTACCTTTACAGAATGGTTTACAGAAAATTCGTGGAAGCTAGACTTGTTTGCCAAAAACTTTGTTGGTGCTTATGACACAACAAAATTTGGCTCAATTCCTATGATTTATGTAGGGATTTTCCCTCTCATCTTAGCTATTACCTTCTTTACCATCAAGTCAATCAAATGGCAAACACGCCTAGCTTCTGGCATTGTTTTACTACTCATTATTGCTAGCTTTTACCTTGAACCCTTAGATTTAATATGGCAAGGAATGCATTCACCAAATATGTTTCTGCACCGTTATTCTTGGGCATTTTCACTAATGGTGATTCTTCTGGCGGCAGAAACGTTAGCACATCTCAAAGAATTAACTATAAAACATTACCTTGTTGGTATTGTTCCACTAGGGCTTGGCTTTTTAGCTACGGTGCTACTCAAAAATCACTATCAATTTTTAGAAGCCCCACAAATCATTATTACCTTTTCTTTCTTAGCTGCTTACGCCATTATATTAATTAGCTACGCTAAGCAGTACTTAACTTTTAATTTATTCATTAGCTTTACACTTCTCTTTACAGTATTTGAAATTTCACTTAACACTTATTATCAAATTACAGCTCTAAATAGCGAATGGGTTTTTCCTTCTCGTCAAAGTTATGAGCTTAATTTGACAGATACTGAAAAACTCATCCAAAAAAGTCAAAATCTGAATACGACATTTTATCGTACCGAGGAGCTTCTTCCTCAAACAGGTAATGACAGTATGAAATACAATTATCATGGTATTTCTCAGTTCTCATCTATTCGAAATACGACATCTAGCAGCACGCTTGATCGACTTGGCTTTAAGTCAACTGGAACAAATCTAAACCTTCGTTATCAAAATAATACCTTGCTAATGGATAGTTTATTTGCTGTCAAATACAATCTTTCAGAAACTGATGTCAATAAATTCGGATTCCGTTACCTTGATAACTCTGGTAACACATCCCTATATGAAAATCAATACGCTAGCCAATTAGCAATTCTAACCAATGGCCTTTACAAGGATGTTGACTTCAGTGTCAACACACTTGACAACCAAACCAACTGGATAAACAATCTAACTGGCTTATCTGAAAAATACTTCACGCGTGTGGCTTCCCAATTATCAGGAGGAGCTAATCTTCTAAATGGTCGTGTAACCACTAGTAATAACGGACAATTAAATTCGCATGCTGATTATAACCTTACTGTCGCTCCTAATACACAACTTTATATCAGCGTTCCAAACATCACCTTCTCTAATGAAAATAGCCAGAAGGTCCAAATTACTGTCAATGGTAAAACAGCAGAATATACAACTGATAATGCCTACACCTTCTTCGATCTTGGATATTTTGAAGATAGTCAAACCTTACATGTTACCCTTTCATTCCCTGAAAATAACCAAGTATCCTTTAACCAACCAAACTTTTATGCCTTAGATACGACAAGCTATCAAAAGGCTATGGAAATCATTAATCATCAAAAGGTTAAAGTTACTACCAATAAAAACACTGTAACAGCTACCTACAAAGCCAATAAGGCTTCATCACTCTTATTTACTATTCCATACGATAAAGGTTGGACAGCCACTCAAAACGGCCAAAAAATCACTTTATCAAAAGCTCAAGACGGCTTTATGAAAGTTGACGTCAAGCCTGGAAAAGGCAAAGTCATTCTGACTTATCTACCTACAGGCTTTAAAGAAGGAGCAATGTTATCATCAGTTGGACTCCTCCTATTTATCTGTTACAATATCGCCAGAAAACGAAAAAAATAAAAAGTATCCCTTGGATACTTTTTTGTTTACTTGATTATCTAGAAAGTGTTAAATAAACACCAAAAGAGCTAGAACAATTGTTCTAGCTCTTTTTAAGCAATAAAAAATCCTAAGTAAAACTTAGGAAGGTGTCTTATCACTCCGGCAGTAGGACTCGAACCTACGACATCATGATTAACAGTCATGCGCTACTACCAACTGAGCTATGCCGGATAAACAAAAAAACTGCTAAGCAGTAGTTTTATAGTCCGTACGGGATTCGAACCCGTGTTACCGCCGTGAAAAGGCGGTGTCTTAACCCCTTGACCAACGGACCAGAAGTTTTAGGATTTCCCCTCAACACTCTTATTATTATACCAGATATTTTTTCTTTGTCTATAGTTTTTTTCAATTTTTTTTACTTTTTTTGAAGTTTTTTTGCACTAAATTATCGCCAAAAAATTCAAACAATTTTAACGTGCTAAAAAGCCTTTAATATCAAGCATTTACAGGTGAACTTTCGGTAAAGAAGAAAAAGTGTTTACTAGTAAAAAAGTAATTTTTTCTTTTACCTATTCTTTACTTTTTAAAAACCACCCCGGCCAGCGTAAAGTACGATTTTTAGTTGACAGAAAAGCTGTTATTTTGATAGAATGATTAAGTTGATATGGTCTCATAGCTCAGCTGGATAGAGCATTCGCCTTCTAAGCGAACGGTCGCAGGTTCGAATCCTGCTGGGATCAAATCTTAAGCCGGCTTTAGCCGGCTTTTTTATTTTCTCCACTAGTAGTGTTTCACATGAAACTAGAAAAAGCAGTTCAAATTGAACTGCTTTTTACTTATGATAAGGACTTCCTTGTTGTATCATGAAAGCTCGATAAATTTGCTCAGCTAAAACTAGGCGCATTAACTGATGGGGTAAAGTTAGTAAACCAAAGCTCATTTTGAGATTAGCACGTTTTTTTACCTTGTCAGCTAAACCTAGGCTACCTCCAATGACAAATACAATGTCTGAATAACCTCTCAAAGTTGCATCGGCGATAATCTTACTAAATTCTTCTGATGGGAATTGTTTACCTTCAATAGCTAAAACAATAACGTAATCGCGCTCAGAGATTTTAGCTAAAATACGGTCACCCTCTTTTTCCATGATTTGGTGATTTTGCGCCTCACTAGCATTATCTGGTGTTTTTTCATCGGGCAACTCAACAATTTCAAATTTGGCAAAGCGACTCATGCGTTTGCCATACTCTGCAATACCATCTTTTAGGTATTTTTCTTTTAATTTTCCAACAGCAATAATTTTTACTTTCATGCTTTCTATTTTACCACATATTCACAAGCTTTTCACACATTATCCACATGTTAACAATCTAGAATGAGGCTTAATATCGCTATAATTTGGGGATTTTTGAACAAGTTTCAAAAGTTTTCCACAGCCTGTGGATTACTTTATTTTTTTTCCCTTTTAAGGTATAATTAAGTCGTTTTTTATATGCTATCTGTGAATAAAAAAAGGGAGGAAGAGACGTGAAAAAAATAAAATTTCGAAAAGTCAATTACAAAAAAATCCTTAAACCACTATCCGTTATTTTAGTTGGTTTCATCGGAGGAGTTGCTGGAACCTTACTCATTTTGAATATGGCTGGCATCTCTATTAATAATGTTAGTGGTTCAAGTACAAAAACCACAACAAGTAAAGTAAGTTACTCAAATACTAATGATACGACAAAAGCTGTCGAAAAAGTGGGAGAAGCAGTCGTATCAGTCATCAATTATCAATCAAATAGCTCTTCAAATGATTTGTATATGCAAATGTTTGGTGGCAATTTAGATAATAACACTAATAATAATGGCTCAGATAGTGATTTAAGCATCGCTAGTGAAGGTTCTGGGGTTATTTACAAAAAAGATGGCAATTCTGCTTACGTCGTTACTAATAACCACGTTGTCGATGGCGCTAGTCAAATCGAAATCATGCTTTCTGACGGTACAAAAGTAGTTGGTGAATTAGTCGGTGCCGATACTTACTCAGATATCGCCGTTGTCAAAATTTCTTCTGATAAAGTCACAACAGTAGCTGAATTTGCTGATTCAGATAAAATTACTGTTGGTGAAACAGCCATTGCTATTGGTAGCCCTCTAGGTACTGATTACGCTAACTCAGTAACCCAAGGGATTATCTCAAGTCTAAGCCGTACAGTCACAATGACTAACGATGATGGCGAAACAATTTCAACTAATGCTATCCAAACTGATGCCGCTATTAACCCAGGTAACTCTGGTGGTGCTTTGATTAACATTGAAGGACAAGTGATTGGTATTAATTCAAGTAAAATTTCTTCTACCTCAGATTCTGGATCAGGTAATTCTGTAGAAGGTATGGGATTTGCTATTCCAGCTAATGATGTGGTTAAAATTATTAATCAATTAGAAGCAAACGGAAAAGTTATCCGTCCAGCACTTGGTATCACAATGGCTAACCTAAGTGATTTGTCAACAACAACAATCAGTCGCCTAAATATTCCAACTAGCGTCACAGCTGGTATCGTCGTTGCTTCAGTTCAATCAGGTATGCCTGCTGAAGGAACACTTAAAAAATACGATGTGATTACAGCTATCGATGATAAAGATGTTTCTTCTATCACAGATCTTCAAAGTGTCCTCTACGGTCATTCAACTGGAGATTCTATCAAGGTAACCTTCTATCGTGGTACTGAAAAGAAAACAGAAACTATTAAACTAACAAAAACAACACAAGACCTCTCTTCTTCATCAAATCAATAATTTAACTTAAAACTAAAAACTAATGAGGCTGAGCTTCTCAGCTTCATTTTTTAAAGGAAAAAACTATGATTGAAACACTTAATCTCATACCTATTGACGATATTGCTCCAAATCCTTACCAACCTCGCTTGAAATTTAAGCAAGAAGAATTAGAGGAGCTTTCTCGCTCAATAAAAGCAAACGGCCTCATACAGCCGATAATCGTCCGTAAATCAGATATTTTTGGTTATGAACTCATTGCAGGCGAAAGACGCCTCAAGGCTTCAAAAATGGCTGGTTTGAGCGAAATTCCTGCAATTATAAAGGACATTACTAATCAAGAAAGCATGCAGCTTGCCATTGTCGAAAATTTGCAGCGCTCTGACCTCAATCCTATTGAAGAAGCCAAGGCTTATCAGCAATTACTCGATAAAAACCAAATGACTCACGAAGAGTTGGCACAATTTATGGGAAAATCACGACCATATATCACTAATTGCTTGCGCTTATTAAATTTACCTGCCAATATTTCTCACGCTGTCGAGAAGGGTGAGTTGTCTCAAGGACACGCGCGCGTGCTGCTGACGCTTAAGGACGAAAAAGAGCAGGAGAAGTGGTACCAAAAAATTCTGAGCGAGGATATGAGCGTTCGCAAACTCGAACAATCTGTAAAATCCGTCAAAAAGAAAAAAACATCTTCTAAAGCAAGTAAAAAAGATATTTTTATCCGACATCAAGAAGAAGAATTATCAAAATTATTAGGTCTTCCTGTCACCTTATCACTTTCTAAAAGTGGCTTTAAAGGAGACTTACAATTACACTTTCAATCAGAAGAAGACTTAAACAGAATTATCAACAGGCTAAAATAGCTTGTGAATTTCTCATTTTCAATTTCATAGTTTTCCACAAGAAAAAGCGGCCAAAATCACTGATTTTAGGCCTTTTTCTATGTTGTCCACACCCTGTGGAAAACTTCTGTAAACAGTGTGGATTTTTTATTTTCACAGTTGTGGAAAACTTTGATATTTTATGTTAAAATAATTTATGAATTATCCACAAAAAGGAAACTACTATGACTGAAAATGAACAAATTTTTTGGAATAGGGTCCTTGAACTGGCAAAAAGTCAACTAAAACAAGCAACTTATGAATTTTTTGTTTTAGACGCTCGATTAATTCAAATTGAGCAGAATACGGCGACGATTTACCTGGATCCTATGAAAGAACTCTTTTGGGATAAAAATTTAAAACCAATCATTTTAACGGCTGGTTTTGAGGTTTATAATGCTGAGATTGTTGTGAACTATGTCTTTGAAGAAGATTTAGCCAAACAAGCAGTAGAAGAACCGACTTCCCAAGTTCTCCAAGCACCACAAAAAAGCCACCTGCCCCAGGTTGATTCAGACTTAAATACAAAGTATACTTTTGACAACTTTGTCCAAGGTGATGAAAACCGTTGGGCCTTTTCTGCGTCTTACGCCGTTGCGGACGCTCCGGGGACTACGTATAACCCTTTATTTATCTGGGGTGGACCTGGACTCGGAAAAACTCACTTACTTAATGCCATTGGTAATGCAGTATTGCAAAATAACCCTAAAGCGCGCGTGAAGTACATCACTGCCGAAAACTTTATCAATGAATTTGTTATCCATATTCGTTTAGATACTATGGAGGAATTGAAAGAAAAATTCCGTAACCTTGATGTTTTGCTGATTGATGATATTCAATCGCTCGCTAAAAAGACATTATCAGGTACGCAAGAAGAGTTTTTCAATACTTTCAACGCTCTTTACGATAATAACAAGCAAATCGTACTAACCAGTGACCGCACGCCAGATCACCTCGATAATCTGGAACAACGTTTGGTCACGCGCTTCAAGTGGGGCTTGACAATCAATATCACGCCGCCTGATTTTGAAACACGTGTGGCAATCTTGACCAATAAAACACAAGAGTACGATTATATTTTCCCTCAAGATACCATTGAATATCTTGCTGGACAATTTGATTCTAATGTCCGTGACCTCGAAGGGGCTTTAAAAGATATTAGCCTTGTGGCAAGTATTAAAAAAGTCCAAACCATCACCGTCGATATTGCTGCTGAAGCCATTCGAGCTCGTAAGCAAGATGGTCCGAAAATGACGGTTATCCCAATAGAAGAAATTCAAAGTCAGGTTGGGAAATTCTACGGAGTCACTGTCAAAGAAATCAAAGCTACTAAACGTACGCAAGATATTGTTTTGGCACGTCAGGTAGCCATGTATTTGGCGCGTGAGATGACTGATAACTCTCTTCCAAAAATCGGGAAAGAATTTGGTGGTCGTGACCACTCTACCGTTCTTCATGCCTATAATAAAATCAAAAATATGCTGGCTCAAGACGATAGTTTGCGAATTGAAATTGAAACCATCAAAAACAAGATCAAATAAGCATTGTGGATAAGTAGCAAAAAAATCTGCGATTTATCCACAGGTTGTTAACAACTCTTTTCCCGCGATTTTTCAGGCGTTTTTAGAGTTATCAACAGTATAAACAAGACCTACTACTACTACTAACTTAATACTTATAAATTAAAGGAGTTATCTTCATGATAAAATTCTCAATTAATAAATCCTTCTTTCTTCAAGCATTGAATGCTACTAAGAGGGCAATCTCTTCGAAGAATGCAATTCCTGTGTTATCTACTATCAAAATTGAAGTTCAAAATAGTAACATTACCTTAACAGGTTCAAATGGACAAATTTCAATTGAAAATACTATTCCAACTTCTAATGAAAATGCAGGTCTTTTGATTACATCACCAGGTGCAGTTCTATTAGAAGCAAACTTCTTTATCAACATTGTTTCAAGTCTTCCAGATGTTACTTTAGATTTTGAAGAAATTGAACATCACCAAATCGTTTTGACAAGTGGTAAATCAGAAATCACTCTTAAAGGAAAAGATGTTGACCTTTACCCACGTCTTCAAGAAATGGCTACTGAAAATCCTCTTGTTATTGAAACAAAATTATTGAAGTCAATCATTACAGAAACAGCTTTTGCAGCTAGCCTTCAAGAAAGTCGTCCAATTTTAACTGGTGTTCACATGGTGCTTAGCGACCACAAAGATTTCAAAGCGGTTGCTACTGACTCTCACCGCATGAGCCAACGCAAATTAACTTTGGACAATACTTCAAACGACTTCAACGTTGTTATCCCAAGTAAATCTCTTCGTGAATTTGCAGCAGTTTTTACAGACGATATCGAAACAGTAGAAGTTTTCTTCTCAGACAGCCAAATGCTTTTCAGAAGTGACTACATTAGCTTCTATACACGTCTTTTAGAAGGAAATTACCCTGATACAGATCGTTTGTTGACAAATTCATTCGAAACAGAAGTTACCTTTAATACAGGTGCTCTTCGTTCTGCAATGGAACGTGCTCATTTGATTTCAAATGCCACACAAAATGGTACTGTTAAACTTGAAATTACAAATAACAGCGTTTCGGCTCACGTTAACTCTCCTGAAGTTGGTAAAGTTAACGAAGAATTGGATATCATTGACCAATCAGGTAGTGATTTGACAATCAGCTTTAACCCAACTTACTTGATTGAAGCTCTTAAAGCATTGAAAAGTGAAACAGTTGTGATTCGCTTTATCTCACCAGTTCGTCCATTTACGTTGATGCCAGGTGATGATGCTGAAAACTTTATCCAATTAATCACACCGGTTCGTACAAACTAAAATTCTTTAAGGAAACTTTAAGGATGAATTCGTATACTATAATCATCCTAAAACTTTTCTTTTTCATAATCTCCAGCAAGGGCACTGTCTATACAGTGCTCTTGCTTTTTATGTTATAATATTTCTTGATATGACACTTTATATTATTGCTAATCCTCATTCAGGAAATCGTAGTGCCAAAGAAGTTATTGCAAGGTTGAAAAATGAATTGAATCAAGAGCTGGCTGTTTTTCTGACGCGATATCCAGATGACGAAGAAAATCAAGTCAATGATGTTTTAGAGACCTTTCAACCTGAGAAGGATAGATTATTGGTTCTTGGTGGTGATGGTACCTTATCCAAAGTTTTATATTACCTGCCAGCTGATATTCCCTTTGCGTATTATCCAATGGGATCAGGAAATGATTTTGCGCGTGCTCTTGGATTAAAAAAAGATTTAACACATCTTATTGAATCGACTAAGCAAGCTCCAAAAGAAATTACGGTTTATACTTACCAAAATGGCTTGGTTTTAAACAGTTTAGATTTAGGTTTTGCTTCTTGGGTTATTAATCATGTTGAACAGTCTCAGCTAAAAGCTAAACTGAACAAATATCATTTAGGAAAATTGACTTACATCCTAACAGCGATTCAATGTTTGATTAAGAAACCAGCTTTTGCTTCACTTTGTCTAGAGACAGAAGCAGGAGAAGTCCTTGAACTTAGAAATCAGTTTTTCTTTTCGCTGGCTAACAATACTTACTTTGGTGGTGGTGTTATGATTTGGCCACATGCCACAGCTTATTTGGAACAGTTGGATTGCGTGTATGCCAAAGGTGAAACCTTGTGGGAACGTGTGCTTGTTTTATTAAGTTTAGTTCTTAAAGTGCATGAGCATTCTCCTTATCTGCAGCATCATCCCTACAAAAGTGTGACTATAAAAAATCCTGAAAAAAGTTTAATTGAGATTGATGGTGAAATTGTGTCGCTTGATGAAGTCACATTAACGCCGCAAAAACGTTATATTTATTTGTAAAGGAGAAATCATGTACGAAATCGGAAGTCTTGTTGAGATGAAGAAACCTCATGCGTGTACCATTAAAGCAACTGGCAAAAAAGCCAACGAATGGGAAGTGATTCGCATTGGAGCAGATATTAAAATTCGTTGTACAAACTGTGACCATATTGTCATGATGAGCCGTCATGATTTTGAACGCAAGTTGAAGAAAGTATTATAATATTTAAAATCATTAAGTCTGCGCATATAGCGGGCTTTTTTAAGTGATTTTATGCTATAATAGTTGTGATTGAATAAATTTAACGGAGACTAATAAAATATGGCTTTAACAGCAGGTATTGTTGGTTTACCAAACGTCGGAAAATCAACTCTTTTTAATGCGATTACTAAAGCAGGTGCGGAAGCTGCTAACTATCCTTTCGCGACAATCGATCCTAACGTTGGTATGGTAGAAGTTCCTGATGAACGCCTACAAAAATTGACTGAGCTTATCACCCCTAAAAAAACAGTCCCAACAACATTTGAATTTACTGATATTGCAGGTATCGTAAAAGGGGCTTCTCGTGGTGAAGGTCTTGGTAACAAATTCCTTGCTAACATTCGTGAAGTTGATGCGATTGTTCACGTTGTTCGTGCTTTTGATGACGAGAACGTTATGCGTGAACAAGGACGTGAAGATGCCTTTGTTGACCCACTTGCTGACATCGATACTATTAACTTGGAATTGATTCTTGCTGACTTGGAATCTGTTAACAAACGTTATGCGCGTGTCGAAAAAGTAGCACGTACACAAAAAGACAAAGATTCTGTTGCAGAATTTAACGTTCTTCAAAAAATCAAACCAGTACTTGAAGATGGTAAATCAGCTCGTACAATTGAATTTACAGAAGATGAACAAAAAATTGTTAAACAATTGTTCCTTTTGACAACAAAACCAGTTCTTTACGTGGCAAATGTTGACGAAGATAAAGTTGCTAACCCAGACGATATCGAATACGTAAAACAAATTCGTGAATTCGCAGCAACTGAAAATGCTGAAGTTGTTGTTATCTCAGCACGTGCAGAGGAAGAAATCTCTGAACTTGATGATGAAGACAAAGCATTCTTCCTTGAAGACCTTGGTTTGACTGAATCTGGTGTCGACAAATTGACTCGTGCAGCTTACCACTTGCTAGGTCTTGGAACTTACTTCACTGCAGGTGAAAAAGAAGTTCGCGCTTGGACATTCAAACGTGGTATTAAAGCTCCCCAAGCAGCTGGTATCATTCACTCTGACTTTGAACGTGGATTTATCCGTGCGATTACAATGTCTTATGATGATTTAATCAAATACGGTTCAGAAAAAGCTGTTAAAGAAGCAGGTCGTCTTCGTGAAGAAGGGAAAGAATATGTGGTTCAGGATGGTGACATCATGGAATTCCGCTTTAACGTCTAAGCTAACTAATAATTGAAAATCAAATGAGGTTGGAAAAAATTTTTTCCAGCCCTTTTGACATTTGAAAGGAAAAAATAATGGTAAAAATGATTGTTGGTCTGGGAAATCCAGGCAGTAAATATCACGAAACACGCCACAATATCGGATTTATGGCAATTGATCGTCTAGCTAAAGATTTGAATGTGACTTTTTCAGAAGACAAAAACTTCAAAGCAGAAGTTGGTTCTGCCTTTATCAATGGTGAAAAAGTGTACTTGGTCAAACCAACTACATTTATGAATAATTCAGGAATTGCGGTACATGCTTTGCTGACTTATTATAATATTGCCATTGAAGATTTTATGGTGATTTATGATGACCTAGATATGGAAGTCGGGCGTATTCGTCTTCGTCAAAAAGGCTCAGCTGGTGGTCATAATGGTATCAAGTCAATTATTGCACACACAGGGACACAAGCGTTTGACCGTATTAAAGTTGGGATTGGACGTCCTAAACAAGGTCGCTCAGTTGTTGACCATGTGCTTGGAAAATTTGACAAGGATGACTATATTACAGTCACTAACACACTAGAAAAAGTTAATGATGCTGTTCAATTTTATTTACAGGAAGCTGATTTTGTAAAAACAATGCAAAAATTTAATGGGTAAATCTATGAATATTATCGATTTATTTAGCCAAAATAAGCTAATCCAAAGTTGGCATGCAGGCGTGTCTAATCTTGGTAGACAGCTTATTATGGGTTTGTCAGGAGCAAGTAGAGCTCTTGCTATAGCTTCAGCTTATCAAGCTAATGAAGAAAAAATAGTGATTATCACCTCAACTCAAAATGAAGTTGAAAAATTGGCTAGTGATTTATCTAGTTTGATTGGTGAGAATAAGGTTTATACGTTTTTTGCGGATGATGTTGCTGCTGCAGAATTCATTTTTGCTTCGATGGATAAAGCTCATTCTCGCTTAGAAGCTTTGAATTTTTTACAAGATAAAAAACAATCAGGTATCTTGATTACGAGTCTAGTTGGTGCTCGTGTTTTGTTGCCAAATCCTAAAACTTACTCAGAAAGTCAATTGAATTTTCTTGTCGGAGAGGATTACAACCTTGACAAGGTTGTAAAGGTCTTGTCAAACGTTGGTTACCAAAAAGTTTCTCAGGTTTTGAATCCTGGCGAGTTTAGCCGACGTGGTGATATTGTCGACATCTATGAGATTACGGCAGATTATCCGTACCGCTTGGAATTCTTTGGTGATGAAGTTGATGGTATTCGTCAATTTGATGCACAGACTCAAAAATCTCTTAGCAATGTTGAACAAGTAACGATTTATCCAGCGGATGAGTTGATTTTGTCAGAAGAGGACTTTGCTAGAGCTAGTCAAGCTTTTGAGAGGTATCTTGAAACTGCAAAGGATGACCAACAAGCTTATTTGAGTGAACTTTATGCAGCCACACAAGAGCAGTATAGACATCAAGACATTAGACGTTTTTTGTCTCTCTTTTATGCTAAAGAGTGGACACTTCTCGATTATATTCCAAAAGGGACACCAGTCTTCTTTGATGATTTTCAAAAGTTGGTTGACCGCAATGCCAAGTTTGATTTAGAGGTTGCTAATCTATTGACAGAAGATTTACAACGTGGTAAAGCTGTGTCAAGTTTGGTTTACTTTGCTGATATTTATAAGGAATTACGTCAATACCAACCAGCAACCTTCTTTTCAAACTTCCATAAAGGATTGGGAAATCTGAAATTTGATAAATTACACAATTTCACCCAATACCCGATGCAAGAATTCTTTAATCAATTTCCGCTTTTGATTGATGAGATTAATCGTTATCAAAAATCAAAAGCTACTATTTTAGTTCAATCAGATACCCCACACGGTTTAGAACGTCTGCAAGAGAACCTGCAAGAATATGGTTTGGATTTGCCGATAGTTGATGCAAATGATTTACAAGAACATCAAGCGCAATTAGTAGTCGGCAATTTATCAAATGGTTTTTACTTTGCTGACGATAAAATTGTTTTAATCACTGAGCACGAAATTTATCATAAAAAAGTCAAACGTCGCATCCGTCGTTCAAATATCAGCAATGCAGAACGTTTGAAAGATTACAATGAACTTTCTAAGGGTGATTATGTGGTTCACCATGTTCATGGAATCGGTCAATTTTTAGGAATTGAAACTATTGAAATTCATGGGGTACACCGTGACTATTTAACGATTCAATACCAAGGATCTTCAACGATTTCTCTTCCTGTGGAACAAATTGAAAGTCTATCAAAATATGTTTCTGCTGATGGTAAAGAGCCAAAAATCAATAAATTAAACGATGGACGTTTCCAAAAAACGAAACAAAAGGTTTCTAAACAAGTTGAAGATATTGCTGATGATTTGTTGAAACTATACGCAGAACGTAGTCAACTGAAAGGTTTTGCCTTCTCACCGGACGATGACTTGCAAAAAGAGTTTGATGACGACTTTGCTTATGTAGAGACAGAAGACCAACTTCGTTCTATAAAAGAAATCAAACACGATATGGAAGAAGAAAAACCGATGGACCGACTTTTGGTTGGTGATGTTGGTTTTGGTAAAACAGAGGTTGCTATGCGTGCCGCCTTTAAGGCTGTTAAAGACCACAAACAAGTAGCCGTTTTGGTGCCGACTACCGTGCTTGCTCAGCAACACTTTACAAATTTCTCAGAGCGTTTTGAGAATTATCCTGTAGCTGTTGATGTGCTTAGTCGTTTCCAAAGTAAAAAAGAGCAGACAGCCACTTTGGAAAAATTGAAAAAAGGTCAAGTTGATATTATTATCGGAACTCACCGATTGTTATCTAAAGATGTAGAGTTTGCAGATTTGGGCTTGATTATTATCGATGAAGAGCAACGTTTTGGTGTCAAACACAAGGAAAAACTAAAAGAGCTTAAGACTAAAGTTGATGTCTTAACCTTAACAGCAACTCCAATTCCTCGTACACTTCACATGTCTATGCTTGGTATCCGTGATTTATCTGTGATTGAAACACCACCGACAAATCGTTACCCTGTTCAGACTTATGTTTTGGAAACTAATCCTGGGTTGATTCGCGAAGCCATTATTCGTGAAATTGATCGTGGTGGTCAAGTTTTCTACGTTTACAATCGTGTTGATACGATTGATCAAAAAGTTTCTGAGTTACAAGAATTGGTGCCTGAAGCAAGTATTGGATTCGTTCATGGTCAAATGAGTGAAATTCAGCTTGAAAACACCTTGATGGACTTTATTGAAGGTGTTTACGATGTTCTCGTTGCCACAACGATTATTGAGACAGGTGTTGATATTTCTAACGTCAATACCTTGTTCATTGAAAATGCTGACCACATGGGCTTGTCAACCTTGTATCAACTTCGTGGTCGTGTTGGTCGTTCAAATCGTATTGCTTATGCTTATCTCATGTATCGTCCAGATAAGATTTTGACCGAAGTCTCTGAAAAACGCTTAGATGCCATCAAAGGATTTACAGAGCTTGGTTCTGGATTCAAAATTGCTATGCGTGACTTATCTATTCGTGGTGCAGGAAATATCTTAGGTGCTTCACAGAGCGGTTTTATTGATTCTGTCGGTTTTGAGATGTATTCTCAATTATTAGAAGAAGCGATTGCTAAGAAACAAGGTAAATCTCAGGCACGTCGTAAGAGTAATGCTGAGATTAATCTACAAATTGATGCTTATCTACCAAGTGAGTACATTGATGACGAGCGTCAAAAAATTGAAATTTATAAACGTATCCGTGAAATTGAGAGTCTTAAAGATTACCAAAGTTTACAAGATGAATTGATTGACCGTTTTGGAGAATACCCAGATCAAGTTGCTTATCTTCTTGAAATTGGTTTGGTGAAATCATACATGGACAATGCTTTTACAGAACTTGTTGAACGTAAAGATAATAATCTTTTGGTGCGTTTTGAAAAAGCTTCGCTACAACATTATTTGACTCAAGATTATTTTGAGGCTCTTTCTAAGACAGATTTGAAAGCTAGAATCGGTGAGAACCAAGGTAGAATTGAAATTACATTTAATGTTAGAGGTAAAAAGGACTATGAAATTTTAGAAGAACTCCAAAAATTTGGTAGCATGCTAGCTGAGATTAAAGCCAGAAAAGCTAAAGAAGGGTAGTTTTAAAAGAGTTCAAACGGCAGATTAACTAAATTGATGAAAAAACTATATGTTTCACGTCAAACAATTTCTTGCAAAATATTATAAACACCGTCTATCTAACTTTAGTAGAACTAAGAGAGCGCAAGCTCTCTTTTTATTACATTATCTTAACAAACAGATTGAAAACATCTATTTTCTGAAAAAAAGTGATAAAATAGAAAAGATTGCGAGGTAGAATATTATGAGATTAGATAAATATTTAAAAGTATCCCGTATTATAAAACGCCGTCCAGTTGCTAAAGAAGTAGCTGATAAAGGGCGTATTAAAGTAAATGGTATCTTAGCTAAATCATCAACTGATTTAAAAATTAACGACGAAGTTGAAATTCGTTTTGGAAATAAATTACTGACAGTGCGTGTTTTGGAAATGAAAGATAGTACCAAAAAAGAAGACGCCACTAAGATGTATGAAATTATTAATGAAACAAGGATAGAAGCGGATGGAGAAGCCTAATATTGTTCAATTGAACAATCAATATATCAATGATGAAAATACCAAAAAACGTTACATGGAAGAAGAAAATCGTAAACGTAATCGTTTTATGGGATGGATTTTGATTGTTGTTATGTTGTTGTTTATTTTGCCAACTTACAACCTAGTTAAAAGTTACCAAACCTTACAAGAGCGTAAAGATAAAGTCGTGTCACTTCAGAAAACTTACGACAATCTTGTTGTAGAAACAGACGCTGAAAAAGTTTTGGCAAATCGCTTAAAAGACGAGAACTACGTTGAAAAGTATGCTCGTGCAAAATATTATTTATCACGTTCAGGCGAAACAGTTTACCCATTGCCAAATCTATTACCAAAATAATATGGAAAAATTAATCGAAACTATTGAAAAATTTCTAGCTTATTCTGATGAAAAGTTAGAAGAATTGGCTGAAGAAAATCAAAAACTACGAGAAGAAAATCACCAATCAACTAAAAAAGAATGAAAGGAGGAGCCAATGAAAAAACTATTCGCAGTGATGCTAATACCATTTTTCTTGACTTCTCTTTCTGTTGTTAGTACCGAAAAAAATGTTGATTTAAGTAATGCAGCAAAATATCAATTGACAGCAGGTGTGGCAGCATCGACAACTTACTTTGATGCTGTGCCATCAAATCCAGTCCTTGCTAAAACTAGCGAGATTTATAAAGATAGTAATCTAACAGTTGCTTCTAGAACAATTGCTGCTAATAGTCAATTGGATATTGTTAGCATTCTGATTAACGATAATTCGCAACCTGTTTTTGAGTTATCAGATGGTAACTATATTGAAGCTAGCCGCCAGTTGATTTACGATGATGTTATTCTTAGCCAAGAGTCACTGTCAGAAAACTACTGGCTAAAGGATGATTTTCAAGTTTATCAATCACCATATGTTGTTGGAACACAAGAAGCAAAAACAGATTTAACTGCTTATCAAGCAGTAACTGTTTCACAAAAAGCGACAACTCATCATGGAACTTATTACAAAGTTGATGGTAAAGGTTGGATTAGCGAAGAAGCTTTGTCTGATACTGATAACCGTATGGAAAAAGTTCAGCAAGTTCTCAATCAGAAGTATAATAAAGGTAACTATTCCATCTACGTTAAACAACTGTCAACCCAAGAAACAGCAGGTATTAATCCTGATACAACAATGTATGCAGCTAGTGTTGCCAAATTAGCGACACTGTATTACGTTGAAGAAAAAATTCAGGATGGCAGTGTTAAGATGGATGATAAACTAAAATACACTGCTGATGTGAATACCTTTGCTAAAGCTTACAATCCAAGCGGTAGCGGAAAAATTAGCAAAACTGCTGATGACAAAGATTACAGTGTTGAAGATTTATTAAAAGCTGTTTGTCAGAATTCTGATAACGTTGCAACCAATATTTTAGGTTACTATATTGCTAAACAATACGGTGAACATTTCACTTCAGATATTAGTGCTATAACTAATACAAATTTCGATATGAAGTCACGTGAAATGTCATCTAAAACTGCCGCTGATTTAATGGAAGCTATCTATCAGCAAAATGGAGATATTATCTCATATCTATCATCAACAGCATTTGATAATGCACGTATCTCTAAAGATATTAATGTTCAGGTAGCTCACAAAATCGGTGATGCTTACGACTACAGACATGACGTTGCTATTGTTTATGCTGATCAACCGTTCATCTTATCAATTTTTACCAATAATGCTTCTTACGACGATATTTCAAATATCGCTAATGACGTTTACAATATTTTAAAATAAGTGATGTCTTATGTATGATAAATTAGTAAAAGAAATTCAAAAAAAGGCTTATTTTGCCAAACATAAAAAAGTTTTAATAGCTGTATCAGGTGGAGTAGATTCTATGAATCTGCTACACTTTTTGTATATATACCGAAAAAAACTCGGAGTAGAGATTGCTATTGCTCACGTGAATCATAAACAACGTCTTGAGTCAGACACTGAAGAAGTTTATTTGCGAGAATGGGCAAAAGAGCACCAAATTCCGATTTATGTAGCCTACTTTTCTGGGGCTTTTTCGGAAACAGCTGCGCGTGATTTTCGTTACAAGTTTTTTAAAGAGTTGATGGCTGAGCATTCTTATACAGCACTTGTAACAGCACATCATGCCGATGACCAAGCTGAGACGATTTTTATGCGACTGTTACGTGGCAGTCGTTTACGCCATTTATCAGGAATGCAAACCGTGAATGCATTTGGTGATGGTGAATTGATTCGACCATTTTTGGCGTATTCTAAAAAAGAGTTACCTGATATCTTCCACTTTGAAGATGATACCAACCGCTCTTTAGACTTTTTGAGAAATCGTATTAGGAATCGCTATTTTCCAATTTTAGAGGAAGAAAATCCTAAATTTAAACAAGCCCTTCGTTATCTTGGAAATGAAAGTCAGCAACTTTTCCAAGCTTTTCAGGATTTAACAAAGGATATTGATCTAACAAATTGCTCTCAATTTTTAGCTCAGACTCCTGCAGTTCAAGCTATTCTTTTTCAAAATTACCTTGAAAACTTTCCTGAATTGCAAGTGTCTCATGGACAATTTGAGGAAATGTTGCATCTTTTAAGAAATAAATCTAATGCTAACTATCATGTGAAATCAGATTACTGGCTAGTTAAAGATTATGAAACATTTCAAGTGAAAAAAATCAGCCCTAAGACCGATGGGGAACTAGCTCAAAAGATGCTAGAATATAACAGTATAGTCAATTATGGTCAGTTTCAATTTCAATTTGTTAGCAAAGATAAGGAAGGCATAGCTGTTTACAGTTTAAATCCTATTCTTTTGAGAAAAAGACAGGAAGGTGACCGCATTGATTTTGGAGATTTTTCGAAAAAATTGCGTAGGCTTTTTATCGATGAGAAAATTCCAAGTCAAGAACGTGCCAATGCCATTATCGGCGAGCAGGATGGAAAAATTATTTTTGTCCAGGTTGCTGATAAAACTTATTTGAGAAAACCCTCTAAACATGATATAATGGAGGGCAAATTGTATATTGAAAAAATTAGAAATAGGTGATGTCATGCTTGAACAAGATATTGAAAAAGTGTTGTATTCTGAAGAGGAGATTATTGCCAAAACCAAAGAATTAGGCGCACAACTTACAAAAGACTATGAAGGTAAAAATCCTCTATTAATTGGTGTTTTGAAAGGTTCTGTACCTTTTATGGCAGAATTGATTAAACATATCGACACACATGTCGAAATTGATTTTATGGTTGTCTCTAGCTACCACGGCGGAGTAAAAAGCAGTGGTGAAGTAAAAATCCTTAAAGACGTTGATACGAACATTGAAGGTCGTGATGTTGTCTTTATCGAAGATATTATCGATACAGGTCGTACTTTAAAATACCTTCGTGATATGTTCAAATACCGTAAAGCAAATTCAGTAAAAATCGCAACCCTTTTTGATAAACCAGAAGGTCGTGTTGTTGACATCGAAGCTGACTATGTCTGCTATGATGTTCCAAACGAATTTATTGTAGGGTTTGGTCTTGACTATGCTGAACGTTACCGTAATTTACCATATGTTGGCGTTTTGAAAGAAGAAATCTATTCAAATTAGTAGAAAGTCGTTAGTTATATATGAAAAATAACAAAAATAATGGCTTTGTAAAAAATTCCTTTATTTATATTCTTGTTATTATTGCGGCTATTACCGCATTTCAATACTATTTGAGAGGAACAAGTACACAAAGCCAACAAATTAATTACTCGACTTTGGTTAAACAAATTAAAGCGGGTGATATTAAATCGATTACTTACCAGCCAAACGGTAGCATTATTGAAGTAAGTGGTAAGTATTCGAAACCTAAAAAAACTAAATCAAGTGCCTCTCTTCCATTCTTAGAAGGAAATAACTCGACATCAGTCACTGAGTTTACATCAATTATTTTACCAAGTGATTCTTCTATTGATACACTTACTAAAGCAGCTGAAAAAGCAGATGTTGATGTGAACATCAAACAAGAAAGTTCAAGCGGAGCTTGGCTATCTTTGGCGCTAACTTATCTTCCACTTATCTTAGTGATTGCCTTCTTCTTCATGATGATGAATCAAGGCGGTAATGGTGCTCGTGGTGCGATGAGTTTTGGTAAGAATCGAGCTAAGTCACAAAATAAAGGTGATGTTAAAGTAAGATTCTCTGATGTTGCTGGAGCAGAGGAAGAAAAACAAGAACTTGTTGAAGTTGTTGATTTCTTGAAAAATCCTAAGAAATATAAAGCTCTTGGTGCTCGTATTCCAGCTGGGGTCCTTCTTGAAGGCCCTCCAGGAACAGGTAAAACATTACTTGCGAAAGCTGTCGCTGGTGAAGCTGGCGTCCCATTCTTCTCAATTTCAGGTTCTGATTTTGTTGAAATGTTTGTGGGTGTCGGTGCGAGTCGTGTTCGATCACTCTTTGAAGATGCTAAGAAAGCTGAACGTGCGATTATCTTTATCGATGAAATCGATGCTGTTGGTCGCAGACGTGGTGCTGGTATGGGTGGCGGAAATGATGAACGTGAACAGACTCTTAACCAACTCCTTATCGAAATGGATGGTTTTGAAGGAAACGAAAACATCATCGTTATTGCTGCAACTAACCGTAGTGATGTCTTAGACCCTGCTCTTTTGCGTCCAGGACGTTTTGACCGTAAGATTCTTGTAGGAAGTCCAGACGTTAAAGGACGTGAAGCTATTCTTCGAGTACATGCTAAAAATAAACCATTGGCAGAAGATGTTAACTTAAAAGTTGTTGCACAACAAACCCCTGGATTTGTCGGTGCTGATCTTGAAAATGTCTTGAATGAAGCTGCCTTGGTTGCTGCACGTCGTAATAAAACTAAAATTGATGCTTCAGATATTGATGAAGCTGAAGATAGAGTTATTGCAGGTCCTTCTAAGAAAGACCGTACCATTTCACAACGTGAACGCGAAATGGTTGCTTACCATGAAGCTGGACACACAATCGTTGGATTAGTGCTCTCAAGTGCTCGCGTTGTCCATAAAGTTACAATTGTCCCTCGTGGACGTGCTGGTGGCTACATGATTGCTCTTCCAAAAGAAGATCAAATGTTACACTCTAAGTCTGATCTTAAAGAACAGTTAGCTGGTTTGATGGGTGGACGTGTTGCAGAAGAAATCATTTTTAATGCTCAAACAACTGGTGCATCAAATGACTTCGAACAAGCAACTCAATTAGCTCGTGCAATGGTAACTGAATATGGTATGAGTGAAAAATTAGGCCCTGTTCAATATGAAGGTAACCACGCTATCATGGCAGGTCAAGTTTCTCCAGAAAAATCATATTCATCTCAAACAGCACAAATGATTGATGATGAAGTTCGTGCGCTTCTAAACGAAGCACGCAATAAAGCGGCTGATATTATCAATAACAATCGTGAAACTCATAAACTTATTGCTGAAGCACTTCTTAAATATGAAACACTTGATGCTGCACAAATTAAATCTATCTATGAAACAGGTAAGGTTCCTGAAGAATTAGAAAACGATTCAGAAGAAGCACACGCTCTTTCATATGATGAAGTCAAAGAAAAAATGGATGATTCTGAAGAATAATCTACATAATAGGTAGAAAACAGTCAGAAAAGACAAAAGAAGGCTCGTAGAGCCTTCTTTTTTATCTCCCAATAGAAAAGTAGTGTTCAAATAATACGCTTAAAAACGGGCTTATTAGCTGCTAATATGGAGGTAGCTAGAATAAATCAAAAAAAGCTAAAAAACCTGTTGACAGAGGAAATGAAGTTTAGTATACTAAATAAGCTGTTGTTTGAAGCAGCAAACATTTCAAAAGGCTTTGAAAAAAAGTTAAAAAACTTCTTGACAAAACGTTGAAGAAATGATAAACTAATATAGCTGTTGTTCGAGAGGGCAGCGGTAACAAATTTGAAAAGAACTTGAAAATTTCTTGAAAAAAGATGTTGACAAAGGGATTCAAATTTGATAGAATATAGAAGTTGTCTCGAGTGAGACAAAGACCTTTGAAAACTGAACAATACGAACCAAACGTGCGGGTTACGGAAGTAACCTGTCAAAAAAC